>NZ_DIHC01000011.1:0-383 GCF_002419965.1 Pseudomonas sp. UBA5706 | reverse complement strand
GCTTGCCCGCGATCTGCCGGGCACCGGCAGCAAATCCTGAGCATGGGGTCTGTCTGATTCAACCAAGGCGGCTGGTTTTACTACCGCTGCGCGGTAGATCGCGGGCAAGCCACGCTCCTACGGTCTGCGGCCAGAAGCAGAGGCCGCGATCTTCATACCTTGATACCTTCATCACTGGACGGGTTCCTGATCGTTCCCACGCTCTGCGTGGTAACGACGCCTGGTCAGGGGAAGCATTCCTACGCGGGCGTGGGAACGATCAACATTGGACGTTCCGTGTTCTGGGCGCTTGGTTCTGGCCGCAGGCCGTAGGACTCCGGCTTGCCGACGATCTGCCGGGCACTGGCAGCAAATCCTGCGCATGGGGTTTGTCTGGTTCAACC
>NZ_DIHC01000008.1 GCF_002419965.1 Pseudomonas sp. UBA5706 | reverse complement strand
TGGCTCCTGAATACGTACGTGCTGATAAATCTTCTGTGCGGTTGAAGACTGCCCAGCCAGCAGCTGCTGGATGCGGAATTCAGAGAGGTGCATCAGAAGCGCTCCTTGGCGTAGCGGCCAGCCAACGACGCGACCTTGGCGGGCTTCTCGACCGCCTCTGGCTTCCAGCCAGCGGAGAGGCTTTCAAACCGGTTGTACTGCCCCAAGAAAGCGGCGCGGACGGTGCCGGTTTCAATATCTCGCCCTTTGCCCACGATGATCTCGGCTACGCCTTTGGCGTCGCTGTGCTCGCTGTAAACCTCGTCGCGATAAACGAAGAGGATTACATCGGCATCCTGCTCGATCGCGCCCGACTCACGCAGGTCCGATGGAATCGGGCGCTTGTTCGGACGCTGTTCACATTGGCGGGACAACTGGCTGAGCAGAACCACGGGAATGCCCAGCTCACGGGCCAGCAGCTTGGCGCCACGGCTGATGCTGCTGATTTGCTCCGTGCGATTGCCGCCGTCACCGTCCATCAGTTGCAGGTAGTCGATCACCAGCAAGTCCAGCCCGTAGCGCATCTTGTGGCGTCGCGCCATGGATCGGATGCGCCCGATGTTGGCCCCGGCCTTGTCGGAGAAGAACAACTTCGAAACCTGCACTGACCGGGCCGCCGCTGCCAGCTGATGCTCATGCGTCTGGCACGCAGTGCCGTTTTTGATCGCGCTTAGTGGGATGCGCCCTTCGGAAGCAATCGACCGGTCAACGAGCTGGCCCTTGCTCATTTCAAGGCTGAACACCAGGGCGGACTTTCCCTGATGAATCGCGGCATGGTTGGCAAAGCCCATTGCCAGAGTCGTTTTGCCCATCGCAGGGCGTCCCGCAACGATAATCAGCTGTTCTGGCAGAAGACCTCCCAGCTTTTCGTCCAGATCCTTCAGGCCGGTGGAAAGCCCCATAAGGGTCTGGCCGCTGACGTGACGGTCATGACGGTCTTGCCAGACTTCAAGCTGATCGACCAACACGTCACCGGCTTTCACGACATCATCACTGTCAGCACCGGTGTCGATGGACAACGCAGCTGCCTGAATGGCCGCAATCTTCGCCTGGGTGTCTTCATCCCCTTGCGCAATATCCATGGCTTGGGTGCCGAGGTCATACAGTGCCCGGTCGATTGCGCGTTCACGCACGATTCGAGCGTAGGTACCGGCGCTGGCTACGCTGGGCGTGTTGTGGACGATCTCGGCGCAGTAGGCCAAAGCACTGCTGCCGTCAGGCAGAGTGTTGATGTGATCGGCAACCGTCAGGAAATCCACTGATTTGCCTGCAGCACGCACAGCTAGGATGCCACGATAGATTTCGGAGTTTTCCGGGAAGTAGAACGACTCGGCGGACAGGTCGTCGCTAAGCGTATCGATCAGCTCCGGACGCTGGAGCATGGCGCCCAGCAGGCCGTGCTCGGCCTCGACGTTGTAGAGTTCACGCACTGTAGTTGCCCTCCACCACCTTCACGAAGTTGCTCGGGGCAATCAGCCAGTCGAAAGACGCCCGGAACGGCGTTGAGCCGTTTTTACCAGCAGATCGGCCCATGAGAAATTCCGACTGAGCGACGGTGGCGAAGTATTCCGTCCAGAAATCCAGGCTCTGGTGCACCTGGCTCTCGTTCCAGCGAGCGCGGATTCTCTTCTTGCGGTCTTCTGAGACCAGAACCACTTGCGGCAACGCTGGTGACAGGAGTTTGTTGAACAGATCAACGATGTCCTGCACCGGGCATGACGGTGATCGCGGAACGCGATTGCCATCCTGTGACGGTTCACTTGATGGTTCTATTACGGTTCTGGGTGCGGCTGCTGCGGGGGTGGGGTGCGGCTGCTGCGGAGGTGGTGGTGCGGCTGCTGCGGGGTGCACCTCCTGCGGGGGTGCGTAAGCTGCGGGGGTCAGGGTGTACATTGTCGAGCGACCCATACGCTCACGGATTGCCAGCAGACCGACTTGGGTAAGCCATTTGATTGCCGCCTGAACGGTGCGCTCGCCCAGGCACGTGCGCTGGGCAATACGAGCCACGGACGGCCAGCACACGCCCTCGTCGTTAGCGTTGTCGGCCAACGAGATCAGGACAGCCTTCTGCGGCCCGCTCATGCCTTGCAGCGGCCAGCAGGCGCTCATGATAATGGTGCTCAATTACTTTGCTCCAGCTGATACGCGGCCCAAACGCTTGCGATCCACTGCACGCCCTTGGCGGTGAACCGCGCTTGAGCGAATGCGTGGCCGTTGGTTTCACTGGTGCCGGTTTTGAGTTCGAATCGTTTGGCCGCTTGATGCTGGCTGGTAGGGGTAAGCACGCCGCCCAGGTAGTACATGACGCCCCGGTCGAGCAGCATTTGCCGGAAGTTCCGCTCCTTGGCGTTCAGCAATTTCGCCACCTGACGAAAGCTCATGGAGCCACCGGCCTCGACGTACTGGTCAACGAAAGCCACCTTGGGGGCTGCAATGCGCAGTTCCTGAGCGGCAGCCTGTTGCAGTTCAAACTGTTCAGCCCATGCGCGCGCAGCCGCTGCCGGGTTTGAGAAATTGGGCAGCGATGGCATCTGCTGGGATTCAAGCTCGGTCCAGCGGTCAACCAGCGCTGCCGTGAACTCGGGGCTGAGCTGCGCGACGATGACAAAGCTGTCGCGCTTGCAAATCTGGTATTGCGTAGCGGGGCGACCCAAACCGTCGAGGTATTCCACCGCTGGTGGAATACGTACGGTTTTGCGTTCGACAAGGCGTTCAATCGTTCGCTTCACACTGTCGTGCCGAGAGCCGACCAGGTCAGCGATCTCGCGTGACGACATAACCTGACGCGGCATATTTTTTACCCCTACCAAAACTGACGAATCAAGGGGGGTATTGCTCTGGGTGGTCGTGGTGTGCATAATCGGCCTCACAAGTGTTGTTGAAGAAGCCGGTCTAGCCACCGGCTTTTTTGTGCCTGCGATTTAGGCGTTGTAGGTGTCCGGCGCATCCGTGGTAGCTTTTGGCTTCCACACGAAAAGGCCACGGAGGCCGGACATATGAGCTATGCGAATTACGCGAAAGAATGGTCCGATAGAATCAATAAGGCCTTGAGTGCTGAGGGTCAGTCCAGAGATCGAGCGAGCCAGGAAGCTCGGGCAAAAGCCCTTCTCAAAGCTTTGCCGGGATACCTGTTGTTCTGCTTCTGCGAGGAGCAAAAGCAGGACCGCGCAACTCGATGGGAGCCGCTTGAGGGGATCAGGCCTGCGCAGCTTTACGTTATTCAGAAGCATCACTGGCTCCCTGATCAGGCTTTTTCCCTGACTCATGAGCAGCTTCAGCTGGTGCTCCATGATGAGCTTCGCGAACTTGCCTTACCGGAGCGGGCGATTGAGCCTGTTCAGGCTGATCTGGATGCTTGGGAGATGGAGGGTGTTCACTTAAACGGGCATCACGTTCCCGATTAAGATTCTCGATCCATTCATGTGTTTCCTGGCACCGCTTTGCCTGCTCGGCATGCCATTTCGCCTTGTCGAGCGAGCTGTAATCTTCGGGCCATGCCACAGCTGGCGCGCCACCGCCATCCAGCACTGCGATCCCTTGAAGAATCTGTAGCGCCACCTCAGTGGGCGTGCCTGTCGCGCGTCGTCCTATCGCCTCGATTGCGATCTCCATCTGGCGTGGAGTGAGCTTTGAATTCAGGTCGTTGAAGCTCATCTCAGGCCACCTTCACTGAAGCTTTCAGCTGCGCCAGCGCGTACTCGGCGTGGTCGATCTCACGCAGAATTCGCTGCCGCTCTACCTGGTCAACCCGGCCATCAGCCATAGCTGTGTGCGTCTCTACGGTCACCTCGGCAAACTCAAGCGCAGCCCTGCCCAGTGCCTCATGGATATCGATAGCCACGGGCTCTGCCGTCTTCACGATTGCGTAGCCGAATTCGCCGGCCAGCGCAGCCAACGGGCGCATGTCCTCGGAGTGCAGCAGCAATGCGTATAGATGCTTGACGTTGAACCAGGCGCCGTCGTAATTCGCGTTCGCGCGCTGAAGCAGGCTCACTGGAGGCATGTTCATCAGAGTCGCGAGATTCTTCGTGTTGGCCTCTTCAACAGTAGCGTCACACGCCCTCAGAAAATCCTGCATTCCTAAAACCTCGAATTTTTTTATGTGGCTGCGTGCCATCACGCATTGCAAAATGTTGCTTAGCGGGTAATGACCTACGCGGCATGCCCCGGGATTGAGGGTCGGAGGTCTCGCGCTTTGATCTCGCCCTTCGTAGCGATTTCCGCACGCATTGCCACCTCGGCCGCCATCCCGTGAACACCGCGAACCCAACCACTGACAGTCCCTTGCTTCACGCCGAGAGCGGCTGCAGTGGCGTTCTGCGAACCAAAGTGCTCAACGAGCTTTTCAAATGGATTTTTCATGACTCTCCGCCCAAATAAAGGGATGCCTGTATGCTAGGTGAAAGGAACACCTTTTTGCAAGGCGAAAGGTTGGCCTTTATTGTCACGAGCATGGAACTTAAAGATCGTTTGAAGCAGGCCCGCAAACACGGCAACTTGACCCAGTCGGAGCTTGCAGAGCGCGCGGGTATAAAGCAGGCATCAGTCTCGGAAATTGAGCGCGGGCTGACCAGAACGAGTGGATACCTTGTGAAGCTTGCGACCATCCTTCAAGTCAGCCCCGTCTGGCTGTCCGAAGGTACGGGGTCGATGCTGGCCGGTGATAAATCCAACGTCGAGCCTGGCCCGCCTATAACCACAGACGCTCGAAGGATCGACATCATGGGCACTGCGCAGATGGGGCCGGACGGGCACTGGGTAGGCTTAGAGGATGCAGGAGGTTGGGTTGAGACTTGGTCGCGCGATACCGACGCCTACGCCCTGCTGCTCCGCGGTGATTCGATGGCGCCAGCGATCCGCAGTGGCTGGGTCGCCGTGTGTGAGCCAAATCACCGGCTGGTTCCTGGCGAGTACGTGATGGTCACCACCGTTGACGATCAGAGTATGGTCAAGGAGTTGCTGTTTCAGAACGATGAGGGCGTGAGCCTGATGTCGATCAACGCAGCATACGAGCGCGTAACGATCCCTTGGACTCAGATACAGACGATTCATTACGTCGGCGCCATCCTTGGCCCCAGCAAGGTGCTAGGCCGGATTTAGGGTGTTCGCGACGTCCGGCTATCTTATTGACAGCTACGCAAATAGACAGAGTCTGGCATGGAAGCAACAATGGAAGACATGAGCAAAACCTCCTTACAAATTGTTTATGACGGACCCGCACTTCAATCTCATGAGATGGAAGTGCGCGATCTCGCCCCAGCGTTGCTCGCTCTCGGAGATTTATTCGAGGAGGCCAATGCGACCCTTAACGAGGGCAGGTCTAAGGTATCTGTCAGCGTGAAAGGGTCATTCAAGACTGGATGCTTTGCCATCGATCTTGGCGTTACCCAGAGCCTCATCCAGCAAGCACAAGACCTCTTCGCAGGTAACCCTGTTACCGCAGCGCTTAATTTAGTCACCATCCTAGGTTTGACTGGCACGACCACGAAAGGGGTGTTCCAGCTTATTAAATGGGTGCGCAACCGCAAGATCACCAACGTCGAAATAATGAGCGATGGCGTGGTACGCGTATTTTGCGATACGGACCATTTCGAAACCGAAGAGAAGGTTCTGTCTCTATTCAGGAACTGGAGATTGCGAAAAGCGTTCCAGGATGTGGTCCATAAGCCTCTTCAACGCCCAGGCGTGGATTATTTTGCAGTACGCGAGCCACAAGGCGATTTCGCTGCGGTATCTGAAACAGAGGCTGATAATTTCATCGCACCGGAACAGGAAGAGGAGCGCCTCGAAGAGAATGACCGGATCGCGAGCCTACAGCTTGTGAATGTGGCTTTTCGAGGCGATAACAAATGGCGATTTTTCGACGGGTCATCGACGTTCTACGCCACTATTTCAGACGAAAACTTTCTGCGGGAAGTTGAATTGGGCGAAACCAGATTCGGGAAAGGTGACTTGCTGAAGGTTATGCTTCGAGAAAAGAAAAGCATGGTAGGTGAGCAGCTGAAAGCCGAGCAGGAGGTTATTCAGGTGATAGAGCATCGACGAGCAGGCGTTCAGCTGACGTTGCCAATTTCTACAAGACAGTGATCGCTAGCAGCCCGCCCAGCGCGGGCTTTTTTGCGCCCGTCCGCCAAAAGAGCACATTTGTACTCCTTCCGTGTTGCGATTCTTCCTACGATAAAATAGTGTATATCCATACAGTAATCGGAGGTACACAATGGCTAAGGCAAACTCGATTCCCCCGGCAGCTCAGACCACCTATGGCATGCTCGGCATGCGCGTGCAGGCAATCATCAACTCCCCCAGGGCGCAGAAAGAAAAATCGGCGCTGCTGGAGCGATTACCTACTGACAGGCCCGAAGATTGGGACCAATTGCTGGACGAGATTGCCGAGAACGACAACGTGACTGTCGCCCACCGCGACGACGGTAACGTGCAGCTCTTCTGGACCGTTCCCAAAGAAGACTGATATCGAATTCCTATTTGCCCGCCCTGTGCGGGCTTTTTTCTGTACAGATTAAAAAATAAAGGCATACCTGTTGACTGCAAATAAAGGCTAGCCTATATTTCCTCCATCGCCAGCGGCAAAACGGCGAAGGGGCGGCGCCCCGCCGCTCTTTAAAAACCAGACGTGACCACTGCGACGTACCCACCGGGTCGGAAAAAGCTAAACCGTCGCCCACGCAGCCTCTGGATAGCTGCCGTACTCGCCACATCGCGAGTACGCCAAACCATGCAGCCACCTGGGAAGAACACCGATCACGAAATGTGTGACCTGGGCAGAGATATGAATCCGGCAAAACGCATGGAGCGGAACAAACACCATAGGAGGACCCAGCCAATGCCCCAGTAAGACCAGTCGGTAAACGGACCGGCAACCCACGACGAACTGCCCTACCCAGTAGGCCGCCGAGCTGCAGTTGGCAGTCGTGTAGCGAATACCTGACCCCATGACCACGATGCCGAAGCCGATATAGGCGCCGTGAACAGGGAAGCTCAAGGCCGAACAAGCCGCAGCGCGAAGCCATCGGCGGTGTAGCGCGACAAGGTTTCACTGGCTGGCCTTGGAGACAGGGCCAGACGGGAAATCAAACGGAGGAATAACGATGGCAGACGCGAACGAACTGTTAGGCAACTTGGCAAAAGCCTGTCGCATCAGAGAGGAGGCGCGAAAACTTGTGGACAGCCTGGAACTACAGCTAGAGAACGCGCAACGGGCTCACAACCAATCCGATTCTGCGGTCCGAAGTGCGGAGATAGACATCCTGAAAGAGGCAATTGAGCGCGGCGCCCAGAATGTGGACGCAAACGAAGGTAAGTCGACTTCGCTCATGGCAATAACTGTTGACTTGCCCCAAGCCAATGACCCGGCAATAAAAGGGCTGGCTCAAATCATAGTCGTTGACGTATGTGAGGCGATAGTAGAGCGCCTGCGGAATATTCCCGAAGGCGCCGGTCGGGAGGCTCCTATTTGATCCCTGCTTTGCTGAAGCTCTTCTTCAGGTCTGCGATCGCTTTTTCAGCCTCCTGTTTAGCCCGCTTCCTTAGGGCTTCGCTAACGGCCTTCTTGTCACCTACATCCGCATTGCAGGCGCCACAACGGATCATCTGATCCTGTTCGTCATCGCTTGGGATTAGCAGCTGTTCACTTCCACAAGCTGCGCACGTCGCTTTTATCTGCATCTCGATTCCTAGCTGAGTGGTGGAACTCTCAGCTTATACGGGAACGCGTCACCTGCGCCGTGGTGAGCTGGCCGCCGGCCGTTAATATTTCCCAATGCAGCTTGGCCACAGGCTGCATCGGGAAATCACCACACCCGAGGAACGACCATGTCGAACGCCCAAGAATCACGCCTTCCAAAATTCGTTGTTCGCCTCCCGGACGGGCTACGCGATGAAGTCGAAGCGGCTGCCGACGCGGCCGACACGTCCATGAACACGATTTTCGTTCGTGCCATTCGCCAGTATCTGGACAAGCAGAACCGTCAGGATCTGCTGCTGGAGGCGCTGGCCAAAGCGGCCGGTATCTGATCGGCGTTGTCACCGGGCTATGCCTGGGCATGGTGATGTGGTTCCGGTTTAGCCGGTAAGGCTCATCGATGGACGCAACACCCAAGCACGTCACGATCGAGGTGAAACACGCGGCCGGCGCCATGAAGTTCGATGGCGATCTCGCTGAAGGACTGTTCCTCGCCGCCCGGCACCTAAATGCTCAGGAACGGCTGGATCTGATAGCGCGGCTGCAAGCCAGGCACGCCGAGATCGAAGCCGAGTGGCGATAGAACAACCAGCGTCAGCTTGACGAAAACTGCCCGATTCCCTGGTACTCCCCGCACCAGGCCGCATCGGAGGGTGATCGAAGCGTGCCAAAGCGGGCTGCAGCGCTAGGATCGCAAAGCCCCGTAAATGTCCTGAGCCGGTACAAGCGAGACGGCCAATACCAAAAACGCGGCGGGAAATAAGCAGGCATTGCGCCCTGGTGTTTCGATCACTCTCCGATGCGGACGACACTACCGCATATAACTGCCCACCTGCATCACAACGGCCTTGGCAGAGAGTCAATCAACGCTTGCCTAGCGCATCCAGCTCTTCTACTTCCTAGATGTTTGAGCTTGGGAAAAAGCAGGCAAAAAAGGCGCCGTAGCGCCTTCTATAGGGGGAATTACTTAGTTTTAACGAATATTTCGGTCCCGTGGCGCAGATGGCTGGTGATCTTGCCGTCATCGCCCAGTTCCAAGGCTATTTTCTTCTCTTTCGTCACAAGAAGCTTGTCGGACTCAGGATACAAAAAGACTTTCACGTCCATGTAGCCATTTTCGTCTTTATCAATGTGTGCAAGAGCGCGATAGCCATCATCAGCCTTGGTAATAGTAAGTGTTTCGGACAACTCATCGGAATATTTCCAGACCCCAACAAAATCCTTTCCCTTGTCACTGCAACCCACCAAGGCGGCGCAGGTCATGAGTGCGAAAACCAGACTTCTCATTTCATTTCTCCTTTTTGCAAATCTATTGTTTCGTCCCTAGGGTTCAGCTTTTGCCACTCTTTTAGGACCCGGTCATTGCCACCACAGCTATCTACGCTTCATTAGTGCTGTGGAGTAAGCCGGGGCGAATCATACAGGAAACGATCATACGTTTGAGGAAGCGCAGTCATGTGGCGCCGAGACCCTCTATATGGTCCAGATAACCTGATGGAGTAGCGCTCAGCGCTCGCAGCACACTGCAACGGTAATAGGTGTCGTGAATCGTGCCCCAGCACATGCGAAGTCGCTTTTAAAAAGCGGGAGATCGACGCCCGCCGCCTGCACCCATTCAATAGGTGGCCACTGCCTTCCCAGTGGGCGAACAGCGGAGGATTTGCAGCCATGTAAATGACAGTCTGCCGGCCTTGCCTCATGCAACGCCTGGCGAAGTGGTTCACGTACGGAGGCGTTGTGAACCAGCAACACGAAGAGCCCTGCGTCGACAGGGCTTTTCTTTATCCGGCGTTTACCCGCCAGCACTCTCCCCTGCGCCCACCAGCAATAGGCAGGCGGTCAGAATTCTGCCGAGTACACGCAACCATCGAGGAAAGGACATGCACCCACAACTTCAACAGCGCGTGGATGGCCTGACCGCCATGCGCGCACGTACTCAGTTCGCCACTGCGGAGTTCTACGCCATGATCGGTAAAGAGCCACCAATACAGAAGATTCGCTATCAGGTGAAGAGCGTTGGCACCAGCGCTTACCACATCGTCGAGATCGCAACCGGCAAAGTGCGCGGCTTTCGCTTCACCTGGAAAGAGGCAGTCAACTTCGCCCAAATCCTTGAGGCTCGCGCCGATAGTGTGAAAGTCACGCTGTCACAGGCGGTGCTGCAATGATTGGCGAGAGCGTTCCAGATCAGCACAAGCAGGCCATCGCACAACTGGCGGCACAGATTGATCACTACCTGGCGACCGGCCACCGCATCGAATTGGTTCCCGCAGGCAAAAGCGGCGAGATTCCGCTTACCGCGGTCGGCAACCATCCGAAGAACCTCAAGACAAAGCGCGACAAGCATGTCCATCGAGTTCGCGAACTGGCAGCTAAGGGCATGACAGCATCGGCAATTGCCACCGCCATTGGCCTGGACAGCCGCACCATCCGACGCATCGCGAAAGAGAACGACATCAGCCTGACTGAACCCGCCTGATGCGGCGTCCACACCAGTGCGCCAAACAGCGGCGTCGACAAATTCAACACCACCTCCCACCCAGCGGGCTCAAAGCCCTACCGGAGAAACACGCATGTCCACACCCACCGATACCGCTGAATTCCTCGAAGAGTTGAATGGCGGCGCGTTCGCGAGCCAGATCGGCCATGCCCTTTCTTAACTCGCTGCTGGCGTTGTCGATCATGGTAAAGCAGGAAAGATCGTCATCACCCTGGACTTCAGCCAAATCGGCGAGTCGCACCAGGTAAAGATCAAACACAAGCTCGACTACAAGGTACCGACCAAGCGCGGCACCCGCAGCGAGAACACCAGCCTCGACACGCCGATGCACGTCGGTACAGGCGGCAAGGTCACTCTGTTCCAAGAGAAGCACGACCAGCTCTTCAGCCGTGACGAAGCGCCGATCAAACCCCGCACCTGATTACTCCCTTCCCCACGAGAGACCTGAAACATGTCCCTGAGTAAAGAAGCGATTCAACTCATCACCGATACCGCGCTGGAAGCCACCGGCAAGGCACTGCCGACGTTCATGCCGACTGCAGTATTGCCTGAAGGCGCAAAAGTGCTGGATCTGGAAAAATACCAGGCCCTGCGCAGCCGCTTCCGTGGCACCTTCTCCACTCACTCGCTGGCGGACTTCGGCCTGTATGTCACCGACCGTGCTGGAGATGGCGCACGCGGCTTCATCAATCAGGAGGACATGAGCTGTGTTTTGCTATTCAACCTCGGGACAACCGCGGTACCGGGCCACGCTGACGACCGCGCAGTATTGAAGCTGAAGCCAACCGCAGGCTACACGGCGGTGCAGCGGATCGCTGGTGAACGCCTTGCGCAGAAAGACCTCAGCGATTGGATCGAGGACTGGCACCAGTACCTAACGCCGGTGGACGATGAAGGCCAGCCGATCCCGGTGGCCAAGGCCATTGCCGCCGTGCGCACAATCACCGTCAAGGCCACCAGCGAATCGGAAACGACCGTTGGCGATACCAGCGCCAGCCGCAGCGCCATGGATCAGATCGAAGCACGCAGCAAAGAAACACTTCCCGCTGCGCTGCAGTTCCACACGATCCCGTTCGACGGTCTCACCGAACAGGTGATTACCCTTCGCATTTCGGTGATCACCAGCGGAGCAGTCCCAGTTCTGAAGCTACGCTGGGTAGGTGAGGAAGTGCAGCGCGAGTCAATCGCGGAAGAGTTCAAAGCGGTGCTGGAACAGAAAATCGGCACCGCAGCAAAACTATCGCTGGGCGCTTTCAACCCTAACTAAGCACTCCAATCTGACGCAGGGCGGGCAGTAGTCTTCCCTGCGGCATAGGCATGAGCGACCCTGATTTGCTTGATGATTTGAAAACCGTGCGGTTCATCGATGTTCTTTGAGATTTGCCGTTCGGTGGCTCGCACAAGCTCTGTAACATCGATGCCTTGCTCAGATGCAGTTTTCAGCAGTGAAATAAGCGCCTGCTGCCTGGTTTCTTCGATTTCCGTCGCCATACCCTCTCCCAATCCGGCCCCATGCCGGTCACTTCGTATAGCCCACCACCAATCTATTCGCCACCGAGCTTTCGGAGGCATTTTTCTGCACGGAGAAAACGCATGAAGGTCGCAACTGACGTCATGGCGCTGCTCAGCGCCTCGCGCACCGAAGGCAACAAACTGTTCATCACTGGAGGACAGCTTGAAAAGAGCCTGTATGCCCGCCTGGACAAAACACTGAAAGCTGCGGGCGGCAAATGGAACACGAAAGCCAAGGCCCATTTGTTCAATGGTGATGCGGCGGAGGCGATCGAGAACATCATCATGACGGGCGAGGTCACCGTGCCGCAGGACTTTGGCTATTTCCCGAGCCCTCCCGCAGTAGTGAAGAAGCTCCTGGACCTCGCTCAAGTCGGGGTAGGCATGTTTGCTCTTGAGCCGTCGGCCGGGCGTGGCGCTATTGCCGAGGCCTTGATACTCGAGGGCATTGACGTCGACTGCATTGAGATCCTGCCGGAGAACGCCAAGCATCTGATCGACGCGAAGGTGTACCAGTCAGTGGTCGTGGACGATTTCCTATTGGTAGAGCCTGCTCAGAAATACGACCGAGTAGTGATGAACCCGCCGTTCGACAAAAAGCGAAGCGACATCCACCACGTTTTGCACGCACTCAAGTTTCTCAAACCACGCGGCCTGCTCGTAGCAGTGATGCCGACCGGCGTCATGTTTCGTGAGGACGCTTTATCCCGTGACTTCCGAGGCCTTGTATCGGACCGAAGCGGCAACATCGTGAACCTGCCCGACGCCTCATTTAAGGCGTCGGGCAGCTTGGTCAGCACCTGCATCGCGGTCATCCCGGCCTGATCAGTGGATCACCGGCAGCGCATCAGCCGCTGCTTCGACCGCGCCAGTCGCCTCAGCCACATCCGCTGGGTTGTAGAGCTGCTCGCCGTACATCGACTGAATCGCCAACTCAGTGAGCTCGTCGATATCAACGCAGCATTCCTGCGCCGCAACCAGCACCGCCTTCAGCGCCATCCGCAAAACCCTTTCCCTGTCTTCGCTCATGACCTATCCCTCCAAGTGGAGAGATAAGCGTAGGCCATTATCGCGCTAATCAAAGCCTCGCTTACCAGAGTTGCAACGTCTCAACGGCCATCTCGATAGCAACGGCAGCTTCAGTAACGTCATTTGAGTCATACCGCTTTTCGCAGACCATGAGCCGAATAGCCGACTCGGTGAGCTCGTCTAGATCCATACGCATATCCCGAGCTGCACCTAGCACCGCTTTGAGGGCCATCCGCAAAACCTTCTCGCTGTCTTCGCTCATGGCCGCACTCCTGCTGGAGCGGTAAGCGTAGGCCATATTTCCCATCGCATGGAATCGAACCATGATCCAGCAGCACCAGATTCTGGTCGGCGACTGCATCGATATGATGCGGACGCTGCCGGATAAGCCAGCTCACCACTGTGGGAAGACCCCATTTTTCGACCTACGGGGCTATGGTGTAGAGGGACATATTGCCCCGGAGAAACCGTGCGCTCCAAGTTCATCGCCCAACGGTCTTCAGTGTTCTGAGAAATGCTTCGCGCACCCCGCTACGACTGCACGCATTGGTGAGCACTTAGCTGACGAGCATTTGTGACTTAAGGTAAAGCTCAGCCTGCTTGAAGCATTCATCGAACTCCACTGTGAAAGGATCTGAACTGTCTTTCTGAAAACTGACAAATATGGATCGAAGGCCGTCGAAATATTCCTTCGCATCTTCTAGGTCATCGCCCTCCAAATCTGGATCTTTAATAAAAATATACACACCAAGATAGTTGCATATCTCTTTAGCAAGCTGATCAATCTTCTTCAGATGGGGATATATGGCGCTCCCCCAGAGTGCTTCTGCCTCCAACGCCGACACGCTCAAACTCATAACTGCGGCGTTGATTTTTCTCGTTCTCACGCCAAATGCGTATTCACGGCTTTTGATGGCTCTAGTACGGGTATCTAAGCCGGGGGACGGCGTCGGCATTCCCTCTGTTTCGGCCATAGTATGACTTCTATTACGACCAGCTCTCATCAATTGCCGAATATTATATATTTCGAGCAAGATTCTTTTTGCTAGATCGTGACTATTAACCCCCTGTATCTGCCGACGCCATGTTGCGAGACCTTGACTCCCGATCCAGAAAGCAGCAATCACGCCACCCGCGCTGACTAGCGTACCAATAATTGAAAATACATCTTTCGTAACGGACCAATCCGGGTCCGTAAGCGCCAAACAAATACTCATAACTTTCGCTCCTTTCTCCTAACGAATACTACTCACAGGAGGCATTTATGACCACAGCAATCGATCCTTTCGGCGGTCTCGGCGAGCTCTCGGCCAGTGCCCGTAATGCGGGCGTAGGAAACACATCATCATGATTCACTATCACGGCACTCCAGTCGGCGGTAAGCGCGAGGATGCAGCTAAGTTCCTCACGGGCCGACACGCACTAGTGCCCTTCCCCCGCAAAGACGATCTCGGGATTGTGGCCGATGTGTGCAAGTCATTTGTTTTCGACAATGGAGCGTTCACCGTGTGGAAGAAAGGCGGCCAGGTAGACGTCGACGGTTACACGCGATGGGTCGAAGACTGGCATCGACACCCCGGCTTCACTTGGGCGCTCATTCCTGACGTGATCGACGGTGACGAAGACGCCAACGACAGTCTCGTTCGGCAGTGGCCGGAAGAGTTGCGGGGCGTGCCCGTATGGCACCTGCACGAATCACTTGAACGGCTGGAGGGGCTGGCGAGGTGCTGGCGGACGGTTGCCATTGGCAGTTCAGGGCAGTGGGCAACACCGGGTACCGGGCCTTGGTGGAAGCGGATGAGCGCCGCTATGGACGCCATTTGTGACGATAAGGGGCGACCATCCTGTCGGCTGCACGGGCTACGAATGCTTGACCCTGCGATCTTCCAGCGCCTGCCCTTTGCCTCGGCCGACTCGACGAATGCCGCAGTAAACGGCGGAAGCATCAGCCGCTTCGGGATGTGCGCGCCGCCCACCGCCGGCCAGCGAGCCAACGTCATCGCCGATCGGATCGAGGCTCACAACAGCGCTCCGCTCTGGCTGCGAGAAACTCAGACCGAAATAGCTCTTTAAGGAAGCACTGCGTTAGCGTCACGGATCCTCCATGTTTCGTCTGGATTGCCCTCGGCTTCAACAACCAGCGTTCGGTTAGCATCGTCTCCCTCAATGGCAACGACGATCCCAACTCGCCGCTCCGGGGCGTACTGGTCTACCACTGGATCACCCACTTCAAAGATAAACTTATCCCCAACGATCATCGCCTGCTCTCCTATCAAATTGAGCGATGACTAATAACCCACTTCCCTGAATCACGCCACTGGCGAGGATCCCGCAATGCAAATCGACTACGGCTCCGTTTGTTCGGGGATCGAGGCGGCTTCGGCTGCCTGGGAGCCTCTGGGCATGACACCAGCCTGGTTCGCCGAGATCGAGCCCTTCCCTTCAGCGGTGCTGGCGTACCACTACCCGCAAGTGCAGAACCACGGCGACATGACCAAGCTCGGGGCCCTGGTACTGGCCGGCAAGATCAAGGCGCCAGCGGTGCTCGTCGGCGGCACGCCCTGCCAAGCGTTCAGCGTGGCCGGTATGCGCCAAGGCATGCTGGATCCGCGCGGCGCCCTCACCATCAAATATGTGGAGCTCGCAGATGCAGTTGACCATGTTCGAACAGCCCGCGACGATGACGAGTGTGTCGTCGTCTGGGAAAACGTCCCCGGCGTCCTTTCCGACAAGCAAAACGCCTTCGGATGCTTTCTTGGCGCGCTTGCTGGGGAAGACTGCGAACTGCAGCCTTCAGGGAAGCGCTGGACAGACGCTGGTTGTGTGTATGGACCCAAAAGAACAGTCGCGTGGCGGATCCTGGACGCCCAATATTTCGGCTTGGCCCAACGACGGCGCCGTGTGTTCGTTGTCGCAAGTGCTCGAAGAGGGTTCGATCCCGTCGCGGTACTTTTTGAGCGCGAAGGCGTGCGCCGGGATACTGCGCCGCGCCGCGGTGAGGGGCAAGACGTTACCGGAACAGCTCCATTCGGCCCTGCGCTCCAGTGCGGATGCGGACACGTCTTCCCCGAAGAGCTTGGTCACTACGGCTGCATGAACTGCGAGGGTGACGAAGGGCCGGCGGTGACCATGTTCGGCGGCATCCCTGCATTCGGCGGGCACAGCCTGGGCGGATCGGTCGAAAGATCAGCGACGCTTACCGCAAAAGGCACCAGGATGGACACGGAGAGCGAGACGTTTTTTGTTCAGCCAGCCTTTGACCAAGTGGCCTTTGTTCAGAACAGTCGTGACGAAGTGAGGCTAATGGGTGGTGACGGAAAGATAGTCGGGGCTCTTGCGGCTGAAGCAGGGGCAAAACAGCAATGCTATGTCGCTGGCACGCTGCGCAGCACCGATGGTGGTGCCGATGTTGATCACGGGATGGCAAATCATCTCGTCGCAGGAACACTTCAGTCCAGTGGCAAGGCGGCCGGCAGTGCGACTCAACAAGACGCCGAATCTGGATTGCTAGTAGTCCACGGCACGCAAGACCCATGCGTTTCGGACAAGGCCTTTGCCCTGGGCAGGAATAGTGGACAGGAGAACGCCGTTCTCGCCTTCAGCTGCAAGGATCACGGTGCCGACGCCGGAGCGCTGTCGCCAACACTTCGCGCAATGAATCACAGTGCAAGCCATGCCCATGCCGGCGGCCAGGTCGCAGCCTGCATCACCGGTGAAATTACCCATACGCTGAAAGCCGAAGGGTTTGACGGCAGTGAAGATGGTACTGGGCGTGGACAGCCGATCGTGAATTGCCGTGAGGTGGCTCAAACGCTGACCAGCAATTACGGCAAGCAAGTCGACAACACTGATTCTGCGCTGGGGCCAAATGTAGTCGCAGCAGCGAGCTCTGTCAGACGCCTCACGCCCGTGGAGTGCGAGCGCCTCCAAGGCTTTCCCGACGGCTACACGCTCATCCCTTGGCGCGGCAAGCGTGCCGCCGACTGCCCGGATGGCCCGCGCTACAAGGCCATCGGCAATAGCAAGGCCGTCCCCGTCGTCCGCTGGCTCGGCCTGCGAATCCTCGAACAAATCTGACCGGACATCCCCATGCAACGCATCTACCTCAGCGGGCCCATGACGGGCCTGCCCGATTACAACTACCCGGCATTCAATGCAGAGGCCGCCCGCCTCCGCGCCCTCGGCTACACCGTCGAGAATCCTGCCGAGTACCCGCTACCCGCCGATGCGCCCTGGCACATGTGCATGCGTGACGCGATCCACCAGATGCTCACATGTGACACCGTGGCATACCTGCCTGGCTGGCAAATCTCGCGCGGCGCCAACGTGGAAATCGAACTGGCCGGACATCTGAAAATGGCCGTCATTCAAGCAAGCGGCATCGTTACGCCGCAGGAGGGGTTATGAACCCGACCATCAAACGATACTCGGCAGCGGACGTTCCGGAAGCGGGCCGCCCGGGATTCTGGGTGCATGCGGGGGACTTAAACCAGGCGCTGGCGCTTGCGGCCAATCGAGAGGCCGCCCTGCAACAGCGCCTGAACATCGCTGATCAGCGAGTTGATGACCTGCAAGCCCAATTGGCCAATCTAATCCCAGAAGGGTATTGCATCATGCCGCGCCGACTCACAGCAGAAAACGGTGCCAAGGCACTGCTGCTAGGAGAGTTCAAAGTAACCTTCGCACAGGAATGTCCTGAGTGTCGCGATCTGGCAGAACCGGCTGAAGGCTGCGCAGTCTGCGATGGTGAGGGGGAGTTCGCGTCCGACCAGCTGATTTCGTGGGACAAGATCAAGCACATCTATAGTCAGGCGGTAACCGGTCTGGCCACCAAGATCGTCACCGAAACCGCACCTTGAAATAGCCTTCAGAAAATCTTAACTGTTCTGAAGACGTAATTTATTGCTACCACCTGACCCCTTCCTCGGAAGTGGTTCAGGCTTTGCCGACGAGGCGCGGCTCTTGGGTTTATTTTTGTCTATGAACTTGTGAGCTTGATCGACTCCCCATTCGATAGCTTGAGTCATCGTTTCGCCGGGCGGCGAATCGTAGACCTCTTCGAACAACATGATGCCCTTCGCACCGTAAACACCAACGAAAAGCTGGACGCCCTCATTTGGAGAGTGACGCACTTGAATGTTGATGGAAGTTCCGTCGCGCAGCCTTTCGTCATAATCCCGGAAATGCAGTTCCGGTTTACTCCATTCCCAGTATTTTTGCCCGCGTACCCGCATGTCTTCTCCCCATAAAGTGCGGAGAGATTATGCATGCGTAACACGGCATAACAAAGTGAAGCGGTTTTGGCGAAGAAGCTTCTGTTACCGGCCGAATCCCTGTTGCATTAAAGCTGCGGCATTAGGGTGGGCTAAATGCATATGAAGTGCTGTAAATGACGCCTCTTGCATGGTCACCGCTTTCTTCCACGCAGCGTTGCCCATAGAGGAGGCCATGACCATCTTCATCATATTGATCGTGGATGCGTCCAGGGCAAGGAGAAGCTGGTGGGCGGTAAAACGAAAATCTTCGGCGTTCTGCATGCGGAGGAAACCTTTCTGCTGTAAGCAATCGGTTATCGATTCCATCTATCTACGAGCTATCGCTGATCAAATAATTCAACCCGATCAAATCGACGGCGAACCTAACCAACCCCTATTGCTTGCTGCGTATGCGGCGAGGAGCAACTGTGCGCCTGAAGAAACTTGAGCGCGAGCAGGTCCGCGTGAAGTATGGCGGTCGCTGCGCGTATTGCGGTATTGAACTGGGAGCGCGCTGGCATGCCGATCACCTGGAACCAGTCACGCGTGAGCTGATATCGAAACAGAACCCCAACGGCACATGGCGGCTCGATTCCGGAAAGCCGCTCAAGCCCGAAAATGACCACATCGGCAACATGATGCCCGCCTGCGTACCCTGCAACATCAGTAAGGGCGGCCAGAGCCTTGAAGGTTGGCGGTTGTGGATAGCCCGCCATGTCAACAGCTTGAACCTATACCAGCCAACTTATCGACTCGCGAAGGCTTACGGCCTGATCGTCGAGACGGCGGAGCCGGTGGTTTTCTATTTCGAGAAGGTGACCAATGATCAGCATTCAAGAACGTCCGATCCTATTCTCGGCGCCGATGGTACGCGCCATCCTGGAAGGCCGGAAGACGGTAACTCGGCGTCTGGTCAAGCCTTGGCAACAGCCCAACCTTGAAGAGGACGGCACTTGGTTTGCGATCGCTCAGCGGCACGCTCGTTGGGGTTTCGGTGTCAGCGGTGTCGATGCAGCCTCTTGCGCTGCAGAGCTTGCCAGGTCCGGATGCTGCCCATATGGCAGACCCGGCGAGCGGCTTTGGATGCGCGAGACATGGGGCGTCATCAGTCACGACTTCGATGAGCAGGGCAACATGGTCGATTGGACGCCTGATCGTCAAGCCACCCCAATCCGGGAAATGCCTTTTGGCCGCGGCTATTACTCCGGTCACGTCATCTACCGCGCCGATGGCGAAGCAGCATGGGCCGGTGACGATGACGGCGGCGGTGACGATCGCTCCGCTTGGAGGCCGAGCATTCACATGCCTCGTGTCGCAAGCCGCATTCTGTTGGAGATCACTGACGTACGCGTCGAGCGACTGCAGGACATCTCGCCAGCACAATGCCTATCGGAAGGCGTTCAGGCATTTGGCGGTGACGGTTACCACATCGAGGACGGAAGGTTCTTCACAGACCATCCATACGAGACATTCGCCGGACTTTGGCAGTCCATCAACGGGGAAGAATCTTGGCACTCAAACCCGTGGGTATGGGTCGTCGAGTTCAAGCGGGTGA
>NZ_DIHC01000007.1:233588-241052 GCF_002419965.1 Pseudomonas sp. UBA5706 | reverse complement strand
CGGAGCGTGGGAACGATCAGAGACATGGCCGTGATCGTTCATACGCTCCACGTGGGAACGCAGCCTTTGACGCTCTGCAGCAACTAATACCAGCGCTGATCTCAAGCAATCCCGGCTGCCCTCGATAATCAAATGCGATCGCGAGGGTGTTTAAATGCTAGGAATCGACCGCAATAAAAAAGGCCACCATCACTGGCAGCTTTTCGCTTCTAGCGTTATCAGCGTGCTATCAATCCCAGCTCAACGCCCCACCCGTCTGGTACTCAATCACCCTAGTCTCAAAGAAGTTCTTCTCCTTCTTCAAGTCCATGATCTCGCTCATCCATGGAAACGGGTTGGTGGTGCCTGGATACTCTTCTTTCAAACCAATCTGGCTCAAACGACGGTTAGCGATGAACTTGAGGTAGTCCTCCATCATCGCGGCGTTCATGCCCAGTACGCCGCGAGGCATGGTGTCGCGGGCGTATTCGATCTCAAGCTGGGTGCCTTGCAGGATCATTTGCGAGGCTTCTTCCTTCATTTCGGCGTCCCACAGGTGTGGGTTTTCGATTTTGATCTGGTTGATCACGTCGATGCCGAAGTTCAGGTGCATGGATTCGTCGCGCAGGATGTATTGGAACTGCTCGGCGACGCCGGTCATTTTATTGCGGCGGCCCATGGAGAGGATCTGGGTGAAGCCGCAGTAGAAGAAGATGCCTTCCAGGACGCAGTAGTAGGCGATCAGGTTGCGCAGCAGTTCCTTGTCGGTTTCGACAGTGCCGGTTTCGAACTTCGGATCGGAGATGGAGCGGGTGTATTTGAGGCCCCAAGCGGCTTTTTTCGCGACCGATGGGATCTCGTGGTACATGTTGAAAATTTCGCCTTCATCCATGGCCAGCGATTCGATGCAGTATTGATAAGCGTGGGTGTGGATCGCTTCTTCGAAAGCCTGGCGCAGGATGTATTGGCGGCATTCGGGGTTGGTGATCAGGCGGTAGACGGCCAGTACCAGGTTGTTGGCGACCAGGGAGTCGGCGGTGGAGAAGAAGCCCAGGTTGCGCATGACGATGCGGCGTTCGTCGTCGGTCAGGCCTTGTGGGTCTTTCCACAGGGCGATGTCGGCGGTCATGTTGACTTCTTGCGGCATCCAGTGGTTTGCGCAGCCGTCGAGGTATTTCTGCCAGGCCCAGTCGTATTTGAAGGGGACGAGTTGGTTGAGGTCGGCGCGACAGTTGATCATGCGCTTTTCATCGACGGCCACACGGGCGGCGGCGCCTTCGAGTTCGGCCAGGCCTTCGGCAACGTCCAGCGCGTCCAGCGCTTTTTTGGCGCGGATCAGGGCGGCGGAGTCTTTGTCGGTGATGTTGCGCGCTTCCAGGGCCGCGGCACCGCCAGCGCTGTCGAGTTTGTCCATGGCTGCTTCAGAAGCGTGGCCGGCGTTGGCGCCTTTGGCGGGTTCGGCGGCGTCTTCTTTGTCGAATTCGTCCCAGCTCAGCATGGTGATGAGGCTCCTGCGTGAGGACCGCCTGTTGAGCGGCCTATGGATTTGATAATTAGGTTGCTGATGTCGCTGACATGCAGGCAATACGGCGGTCGAGAGCAGGCTCTCTGTTAAAGGTGCTTATTCGGGGTATATGAGGGCCGCGTTTATGGTCGAGGGCCACTACACGCGAGAGGAGCCGAATGCTGACACCGCGGAGGCGTTGGGGCCGAGTAGGTGAATCCGGCTTTGGCTGCGCAGGTTGTCATTTCGTGGTCCTTGATTGAGGGGCGCAAGTATACGGAAATTTGCTCCGCGCGTGTGTCCTTGCGACCAATCTATCCATCATTTTAGCCACCGTTGGATACTCGGGAACGATGGCCGGATGTGCCTTTATTCAACAGCGAGGATAGGACGTGTAATCGCCTATGTAGTGTTGAGTGGCGACAGAATACACAGGATATGGGTGTTTAGCACACTGTGTATTTCTACATGTGACGCTGGTATTGACTTGACTCAAGCCTTGGAAAGCAGTTGAGCAGTGCGCTGACAGACGCAGAGCCTTGCGTTACTTGATGCTGACGAGAACGGCCGGGCCCAAGCGTGGTAAAGCATCGCAAGGTGGCTACCTGACAAGCGGTGGTCGCGCAGTACCTCCTATAGCGCACGTCGGTTATTCAGCCTGTGCAATCAATTGCAATTGCCTGCCCAACACAACGCTCGAACACCCTCACCATCCCTCCATAATTACAGCCCACGGCATCGATATTGGTCTGCAGCCATTCGCCGGGCTCGACCTGCCACCAACTGATCTCATACCCCGCGTTGACGATGATGTGTTCAAACAGGATGCGTTGCGTGCGGCGAACAGTTCGGCGCAGGCGTTGATCAGGCCGGCTCGGTCGAGACCTTCAAACCCCTTGGCTTGCGCGAGCGGGCTGAACAGCTTGTTGGCTTCAGGCTCGATGCGACTGGTGATGCAGAGTGAGTCTGGTCGTTGGAGATATTGACGGTGTGCAGTTCGCCCGCCCAATCGTAGAGAGCGGCGAATAGCTGGCGATGGAGGGTTCGCAGGTAGGCAAGCTCGTAAGGCGGGGGAGTGAAGTCGATGGCTTGGGCGGCCACTTCGCAAAGGTCACGTTCGGCGTGGGCAAGGGTAGTGTTGTCGGTGAGGTGCAGTCGGTTGCGCAGCACGTGGCTGCCGCGCGGGCAGTAAGGGTCTTGCCCGACACCGTATTTATCGACCATCAGGCCTGTTTTTGGCGGTAGGTGTTCAGCAGTTATTCCCGAGACGGGAGGCGGCGTTCGGCGTCCAACGGCGTGCTCTCCAAGCCTTCGAGGCGCAGGCTGGCTGCGTAGGTGGAGCGGCGAGTTTTGGCGCAGTAGGCTTTTTTGTCATCCAGAGAGAGAACAGACATTGGGGGATCCCCGGCGGGTGAAGCGGTAAGCGCAGCCGAAAAAGGCCCGCTACCCAGAGGGCAGCGAGCCTTTGTTCGAGGTGTCACATTAATGTGACGCCAGCATTACTTACTGACAAGCCTCACAATCCGGCTCATCAATCGCGCAGGCCTTTGGCACTGGCGCTGGGCCGGGTGCTGCTTCGGCTGGACGTGGGGCGGTGATCGCCGAGTCGTCCGGGCCGTGGCCGCCACTGGAAACGGCGTTGAGCTTGCCGGTGTTGATGGTCGACTTCTCGGTGCTGGTCGCGGCCAGGGCACGGAGGTAGTAGGTGGTTTTCAGCCCACGGTACCAGGCCATGCGGTAGGTCACGTCAAGCTTCTTGCCCGATGCACCAGCGATGTACAGGTTCAGCGATTGCGCCTGGTCGATCCACTTCTGACGACGGCTGGCGGCGTCAACGATCCACTTGGTGTCCACTTCGAAAGCCGTCGCGTACAGGTCTTTGAGTTCCTGCGGGATACGCTCGATCTGTTGCACCGAACCGTCGTAGTACTTGAGGTCGTTGATCATGACCGAGTCCCACAGATCACGAGCCTTGAGGTCGCGAACCAGGTACGGGTTGATCACGGTGAATTCGCCCGAGAGGTTCGATTTCACGTACAGGTTCTGGTAGGTCGGTTCGATCGACTGCGATACGCCGGTGATGTTGGCGATGGTTGCGGTCGGTGCGATGGCCATGATGTTCGAGTTACGAATGCCTTTCTGAACGCGAGCACGCACTGGCGCCCAGTCCAGGGTTTCGTTCAGGTCGACATCGATGTACTTCTGGCCGCGGGCTTCGATCAGGATCTGTTGCGAGTCCAGCGGCAGGATGCCCTTGGACCACAGCGAGCCCTGGAACGTCTCGTAGGCACCGCGCTCGTCAGCCAGGTCGCAGGACGCCTGGATGGCGTAGTAGCTGACGGCTTCCATCGAGCGGTCGGCGAATTCGACGGCAGCGTCGGAACCGTAGGCGATGTGCTGCAGGTACAGCGCGTCCTGGAAGCCCATGATGCCCAGACCGACCGGGCGGTGGCGCAAGTTGGAGTTGCGAGCCTGCGGCACCGAGTAGTAGTTGATGTCGATGACGTTATCGAGCATGCGCACGGCGACGTCGATGGTGCGCTTGAGCTTGTCGGTGTCCAGCTTGCCGTTAACGATGTGGTTCGGCAGGTTGATCGAGCCCAGGTTGCAGACCGCGATCTCGTCCTTGTTGGTGTTCAGGGTGATCTCGGTGCACAGGTTCGAGCTGTGGACCACGCCCACGTGCTGCTGCGGGCTGCGCAGGTTGCACGGGTCTTTGAAGGTCAGCCACGGGTGGCCGGTTTCGAAGAGCATGGACAGCATTTTGCGCCACAGGTCTTTGGCCTGGATGGTCTTGAACAGCTTGACCTTGCCTGGGTACTCGGTCAGCGCTTCGTAATACTCGTAGCGCTCTTCGAAGGCTTTACCGGTCAGGTCGTGCAGGTCCGGGACTTCGGATGGCGAGAACAGGGTCCATTTGCCGTCGTCGAAGACACGCTTCATGAACAGGTCAGGGATCCAGTTGGCGGTGTTCATGTCGTGGGTGCGACGACGATCATCACCGGTGTTCTTGCGCAGCTCGATGAACTCTTCGATGTCCATGTGCCAGGTTTCCAGGTAGGCACACACAGCGCCCTTGCGCTTGCCGCCCTGGTTGACTGCCACAGCAGTGTCGTTGACCACTTTCAGGAAAGGCACGACGCCTTGGGATTTGCCGTTGGTGCCCTTGATGTACGAGCCCAGCGCGCGGACCGGTGTCCAGTCGTTGCCCAGACCGCCTGCGAATTTGGACAGCATGGCGTTGTCGTGGATGGCGTGGTAAATGCCCGACAGGTCATCTGGAACAGTGGTCAGATAGCAGCTCGACAGCTGTGGACGCAGGGTACCGGCGTTGAACAGCGTTGGGGTCGAGGCCATGTAGTCGAAGGACGACAACAGGTTGTAGAACTCGATGGCGCGGTCTTCACGGGCTTTCTCTTCGATTGCCAGGCCCATGGCCACACGCATGAAGAAGATCTGCGGCAGTTCGAAACGCACGCCATCCTTGTGGATGAAGTAACGGTCGTACAGGGTCTGCAGGCCCAGGTAGGTGAACTGCTGGTCGCGTTCGTGGTTGATCGCCTTGCCCAGTTTTTCCAGGTCGAATTCGGCCAGCACAGGGTTCAGCAGTTCGAACTCGATACCTTTGGCGACGTAAGCCGGCAGCGCCTTGGCGTACAGGTCGACCATTTCGTGGTGGGTAGCGCTTTCGGCAACGCCCAAAAAGCCCAGGCCTTCGGCACGCAGGGTGTCCATCAGCAGGCGTGCGGTTACGAAGGAGTAGTTCGGCTCACGCTCGACCAAGGTACGCGCGGTCATGACCAGCGCGGTGTTGACGTCGGTCAGGGCAACGCCGTCGTAGAGGTTTTTCAGGGTTTCGTTCTGGATCAGGTTGGCGTCAACCTCGGCCAGACCTTCACACGCTTCGGTGATGATGGTGTTGAGGCGGCCCATGTCCAGCGGCGTCAGGCTGCCGTCCTTGGTGGTGATACGGATCGAGGGGTGAGCCTGAACCGGGGCTTCGCCACCGCGACCGGCACGCTCTTTGGAGCGGTCGTTACGGTAGATCACGTAGTCGCGAGCCACTTTTTGCTCGCCGGCGCGCATCAGCGCCAGTTCTACCTGATCCTGGATTTCTTCGATGTGGATGGTGCCGCCGGATGGCATGCGACGCTTGAAGGTGGCGGTGACCTGTTCGGTCAGGCGGGCAACGGTGTCGTGGATACGCGACGACGCGGCGGCGGTACCGCCTTCAACTGCGAGGAAAGCCTTGGTGATGGCGACGGTGATCTTGTCATCGGTGTAGGGAACGACAGTGCCGTTGCGCTTGATCACGCGCAGCTGGCCCGGTGCGGTCGCGGACAGGTCCTGCTGGTTGGTACCTGTCTGCGGCGCGGGGACCTGCGGATTCTCGCGAGTTGTGTCTGTTTGCATGGGTGTCTCCACGTTCTCTAAGTTTGTTCGGGCGCAAAACGCACCCACCGTTCCGTCTTGAGACAGTTGACTGACAGGTGCCAGTCTAATGACTTCAAACGGCGGGAAAGGCTTGACGAGCACCGTCCCTGGCTTTGAAGTCCAAAAGGGCGCGGGTCTTGAGCCCGTCGCCCGTTAATATCCGATTCTGAATGCGTACTGCCATTTTGCCGCTTGCGCGTTGCAACCGATGTACCGTTGCGCGCAGATCATGACGCGTGGGCGTCTGCCCTTCGCGTGTGAGCGGTCAGGCGGTAAAACCGGGGATAATTCAACCCGCTGGGCGCGAGAAAAAGGCTTGAAATCTCTCGTCGACTTGTGTTTGGTTTTTTCGAATGAAACCCTACATGTAGGGGGTCGATCAGCGAAGGGGTACAAGATAATGCGTTTCGGACACCAATTGCAACGCATGACCTGTGGATAAAGCTGTGTGTAATTTGTGTGCGAATCATCGAAATCCCGTGTAGGCCGCATACCGACTGGGATGGGCCGTCGGTCACTGTTTTTTGAGGGTGAGAAAACAGTGACCCGGTTTTTGCGGGCGCGCACCCTATCACAAAATGGGCGAGTGGCCAGGGGCCGGGTAGGGTGGTTTTGCATGTCGTGTGTCATGTCGGGCGGTGGGTTTCAGCCTGACCAAATCAGGTCGGCGAGGTAATGCGTGAACACTATGTTGTTTGATGGGCCTCTGGCCGTGTTTTTCAGGATGCTGATACGGGACAGCGCCCGCCCGGTGAGGCCCTTGCCTGAACTGCTGCAGGAACAGACGCTGGATCAGCTGTTAATGCAGGTCTATGGCCCGGAATTGGTGCAGGACAAGCGGCCGGTGCTGGTTTCGCAGTGGTTCAAGTTCTACGCGATGCAACTGATTCCCCCGGTGGTGGTGGCGGGACTGGTGCACGGCGTCAGTTGGCCCCTGCAGTTGAGTCAGGTGGGGTTCGCCCTGCACGAGCGTGGTTTTCTCGACGGGCTGAGGCTTGAGCAAGCAGTTCCTGTCGCGTCGCCGTCGGATAACCCTTTCGAGCGCTTCGCGCCGTTGCTGGAAAACCTGCAGCAGGTGATCGGGCGCTTAAGTGCCTACGGCGGCGTCATGCCGGGCGTATTGTGGAGCACCGCCGGAGATTATCTGGAGACGTGCCTGCGGCAACTGGCCGAGATCGGTTACGCGTCGGCCCAGAAGGGCTATGGCCTGCTGCATGAAAGGCTACGCCCGGATGGGCGGCGCAATGCGCTGTTCAATACCATCCTTTATATGGAAGGACCGGATGGATCGCCCATCAGGCAGCGGCGCAGGTGTTGCCTGAGCTATCAGGTGGAATGGGCGGGGAGATGTGAGTATTGTCCGTTGACGGATAGCGCCTGATTCGGCTTTTTGGGGCTGGACCGTGGCTGCGCTTGGTTCTACCCGCAGGGCCTGGGGGATGGCTTGCCTGCGGACCTGCCGGAGGTTCGCATTAAATCGGGCACCTCGTTGAAACAGACAGACCGCGTGCAACGGGTTTGCTGCCGCTTCGCAGCAGATCGTCAGC
>NZ_DIHC01000007.1:0-233506 GCF_002419965.1 Pseudomonas sp. UBA5706 | reverse complement strand
CAAGCTGGACTCCTACGCCCTGCGGGCAGAATCAAAAGCGGGTAGCGTTGATAAGCGGGACTTTTACGTATTCCGGGAAGAATCAGGAGCGTATTGAAGAGGTGGACGCTATGAGCAGTTGCAGTTGCCATTACTGTTGGCGATGGCGATGGCGATGGCGATGGCGATGGCGATGGCGATGGCGAATGGCGAATGGCGAATGGCGCTTGATGCGGTTTTTGGATCTGGATCAGAGCCGCTCCTGATTCTGCCCGCAGGGCGTAGGAGCTGGCTTGCCTGCGATCTGCCGGGAACCGGCAGTAAACCGGGCACCTCGTTGCAACAGACAGACCGCGTGTAACGGGTTTGCTGCCGCTTCGCAGCAGATCGTCAGCAAGCTGGACTCCTGCGCCCTTCGGGCAGAATCAAAAGCGGATACCGAGATATCAGGCCGAAACCGCCACCAGACTCAACAAATGCCCATCCCCGACGCTGAACTGCGCCTCCAGCTCCTTACCGCTGTGCCACTCCTCCGATAGATCGATCTTCAAGCGCAACCGTGCGCGGCCGGTTTCTTCCGACCACTCCAGCATCTCGGCGTCTTCGAAATAGAAACGCGTGAGGACCAGCGGGTAGAGCGCTTTGAACAGGGCCTCCTTAAGCGAAAAGGTCAAGGTCACGCACAGCGCCAACAGGTGGCCTGACCCTGCGGCCATGCGCTGCATTTCATCGGCCGTGAGGATTTCTTTTGCCAGCTTCAGCGCCCTGTCTTCGTTCATCAGCGTTTCGACGTCCATCCCCAACGCGCGCCAATGCTGCGCGCTGGCGACGATGGCCGCAGCGCGGCCGCAGCTATGAGTGATCGAACCGCACACCTCCTGCGGCCACACCGGCGCACGGTCTTCACCGATCAACGGTACGTGCTGTCGACCATCGAGCTGGCGCATCGCTTCGCGGGCGCAAAGCCGACCGGCGAGGAATTCGGCCTGACGCTTGGCGACGGAACGCTGGACGCTTGCGGGAGGCTCGATCAAGCAGCGCTGAAAGTCACCGTCGGTGAACTTCTGTGGGTCGAATCGGGTGGTGACCAACACCGCATGGGGCAGCGCCTGGGGCAACGGCCATTGGGTGGTGAGGGTCGGGCAGCAAGGGGGGAGGATGGGCGATTGAGTCATAAGCGGCATTTTGTCGGAATGGGGTCAGGATACGCCAGCAAACTTGCAGTTTGTACTTGGACACGCGTCCTGGCCCGCATGCGTGTAGCAGTCCGTCTTGGCAGCGCTGACGAATTCAAGATCGTCCTCGCTGCCCAGCCGGATGACAGCAGCATCGGCGTTCGCTGCCGAGGCGGTGCCAAATGCAATCACAACGTCGAATTTTTCGCGAACTGTTCTTTAAGGAAGGCTTTCATGTCAGCCCATGAGCTCATGTCGGCCGTTTCGTTGTAGCCGATATCGGGGCCACCGTGATCGCCGTGGCTCAGCTTGTCGGCGTCGGGGTTGGTAAAACCATGCTTGGCACCGTCGATGCCGACGAACTTGTAGTCGGCCTTGGCCGCTTCCATTTCCTTCTTGAAATCCGCGACGTTCTGCGGGGTAACCATGGTGTCGGCATTGCCGTGTTCGACCAGTATCGGAGTCTTGGTCACGCCTTCCTTCGCTGGGGTTTTGGTGGTCAGTGCGCCATGGAAACTGACGACTGCGGCCAATGGCTCGCCCCGGCGTGCGGCATCCAGTACCACGGCGCCGCCGAAGCAATAGCCGATGGCGGCGATCTTCTGCGGATTGGTTTCAGGCTGCTGCTTGAGTTGCTCAAGCCCGGCATCGAAGCGATTGGCCGAGGCCGTTGCGTCTGCCGTCGCCGCTTGCATGAACGCCATCGCATCTTTGGGGTGCTCGGTATTCTTGCCTTCGCCGTACATGTCGATAGCCATCGCGCTGTAGCCGAGCACGGCCAGGTCACGAGCGCGCCGCTTGGCGTACTCGTTCAGGCCCCACCACTCATGTACTACCACGATGCCTGGTCGCGGACCCTTGATCGCGTCGTCGTAAGCGTAGTAGCCGACCAGTTTGGTGCCGTCGGCACTCTGATAGTCGAGGGTGCGGGTCTTGATTTCCGCTTGCGCGAGCCCCGCAAGGCACATAAGGGTTAGAGCTATCAGTAAACGCATGTTTTTCTCCTTCGCTATGGAGCGGAATTCGACATCGCTTGAAGAGTGGACTGGTGAAACGCCGAATTTATCCATCGGCAGCCGTTCAGCCCAAGTTCAGGGGGTGTTCAGTGGGAGTTCAGTGATCAACCCTTACCTTGGCTGGCGTAACCACAGCAAGCGCGTGACGCTATAAGGAGATATCCATGCTCAAGTTCAATCAGTTCATGCTCGCCCTGGCTTTCATCGGCGGCAGTGCAGTGGCACAGGCCTCCGAGGAGAGCATCACCTTCGGGGGTGTGACCTACGGCAGCACCAGCGACAAGATTTCCAAATCCAACAACCTCAACCGCAACCTGAACACCCCTAATGCCGACGGGATCATCGGCAAGGACGGCACGTGGGGCGTGCGGCTGGGCCAGCAAAATCAAGATAATCGTTACTACGCCAGCTACGACAATGTGTCTGGCAGCCACAATGGCTTGAAACTGCGCCAGGAAAATCTGCTTGGCAGCTACGACGCATTCATGCCGGTCGGCCCTTCCACCCAGCTGTTCGGCGGCGGCACGCTGGGCTTCACCAAGTTGACCCAGGAGTCGCGTGGCAGCAGCCGTGACACGGGGATGGGCTACGCCGCAGGCCTGCAGGCAGGTGTGCTACAACAGGTTGCACAAAACGTTTCGGTGGAGTTGGGTTATCGTTACCTGCGCAGCAACGCCAGTACCGAGGTCTCGCCGCACGGGCAGCCCAAGGCGGGCTCGCTGAAACTTAACAGCAGCGCTCAGACGTATCTGGCCGCGAACTACAATTTCTGATCAATCTATGGCTTGAAAACTGCCGGGCCCACGCATAGCGTGCGTCCGGCAGGTTTTGTATCGGGGCTGTCCCGCGTCACAGCGGGTAGAGGAATACTGCATGAAACTGCTGGTTGTCGAAGATGAGGCGCTGTTGCGTCATCACCTGCAGACGCGCCTGACCGAAAGCGGTCACGTGGTCGAAGCGGTGGGCAATGCCGAGGAGGCGCTGTATCAGGTCGGACAGTTTAATCATGATCTGGCGGTGATCGACCTGGGCTTGCCGGGTATCAGCGGTCTGGAGCTGATTCGTCAGCTACGCGCGCAGAGCAAGCCATTCCCGATTCTTATTCTTACCGCGCGTGGCAACTGGCAGGACAAGGTCGAAGGCCTTGCCGCTGGCGCCGACGACTACGTGGTCAAGCCGTTTCAGTTCGAAGAGCTGGAAGCGCGGATGAACGCCCTGTTGCGTCGCTCCAGTGGGTTCACCCAGTCGATGATCGTTGCCGGGCCGCTGACCCTGGACATCAACCGCAAGCAGGCTTCGCTGGACGAACAACCGCTGGCGCTGACTGCTTACGAATACCGGATCCTGGAGTACCTCATGCGCCACCATCAGCAAGTGGTGGCCAAGGAGCGCCTGATGGAGCAGCTGTACCCGGATGATGACGACCGCGATCCGAACGTGATCGAAGTGCTGGTCGGCCGCCTTCGTCGCAAGCTCGAAGGGCCGGCGGGGTTCAAGCCGATCGATACCGTGCGCGGTCTGGGTTACCTGTTCACCGAGCGCTGTCGATGATTCGATCGCTGCGCGTTCGGCTGATGCTGGCCGCTGCAACCTTGGCGGTCATCTTCATGCTGTTGATGCTGCCTGCATTGCAGAGCGCTTTCAGCCTGGCGCTGGAAAACGCGATCGAAAAACGCTTGGCCTCGGACGTCACCACGCTGATTTCCGCGGCACGGGTCGAGGATGACCGGCTGCTGATGCCGACGCTGCTTCCCGGCGAGCAGTTCAACCTGCCGGACAGTCGTTTGCTGGGCTATATCTATAACCGCGCCGGCAAGCTGGTGTGGCGTTCCCGGGCCACCGAGGACGAAGCGATCGACTACCAGCCTCGCTATGACGGGCTGGGCACCGAGTTCGCCAAGATTCGCCAGCCCAATGGCGAGGAATTTTTCGTTTACGACGTCGAAATCAAACTGCTGGGCGGGCGTAACGCGGCGTACAGCATCGTTGCCGTGCAGCCGGTGCGCGAGTATCAGGAAACCATCGCCGGGCTTCGGCGCAAACTGTATCTAGGCTTCGGCGGCGCGTTACTGGTGTTGCTGATTCTGTTGTGGGTGGGTTTGACCTGGAGCCTGCGATCGCTCAAAGGCATGAGCCAGGAGCTGGACCAGGTGGAAACCGGCTCGCGGGAAAGCCTCAGCGAAGAACACCCCAGCGAGTTGCTGCGCCTGACCGACTCGCTCAACCGCCTGCTGCGCAGCGAGCGCGAGCAGCGAGCGCGCTATCGCGATTCACTGGGTGATCTGGCCCATAGCCTGAAAACCCCCTTGGCGGTGTTGCAGGGTGTCAGCGAAAACATCGCCAAGCGCCCCGAGGATCTGGAGCAGGCGCGGATCCTGCAATCGCAGATCGAACGCATGAGCCAGCAGATCGGCTACCAATTGCAGCGCGCCAGCCTGCGCAAGAGCGGGCTGGTGCGCTACCACGTGGCCTTGAAGCCGGTGGTCGAAAGTCTCTGCAACACCTTGGAGAAGGTCTATCGCGACAAGCGGGTCGGGGTCTCGCTGGACCTGCCGGACGACTGTCAGGTGCAGATGGAAGAGGGCGCGTTGCTGGAAATGCTCGGCAACCTGCTGGAGAACGCCTATCGATTGTGCCTAGGCGTAGTGCGCGTGACCTGGCGACCTTCAGTGATGGGCGATGAACTGCTTATCGAAGACGACGGCCCGGGCGTGCCCCTCCACCAGCGCGCCCGGATTCTCGAGCGCGGCGAGCGGCTGGATCGGCAGAATCCGGGGCAGGGCATTGGCCTGGCAGTGGTCAAGGACATCATCGAAAGCTACGGCGCGCAACTGACGCTGGGCGATTCGGACCTGGGCGGTGCAGCATTCAGCATCCGATTTTCCATATAGGCTAGCTGGCCGCCATCTCCCGAGCCGGACGAACCCGTGGGAGACGTCGGAGGTTACGACGGCAGCGAAAGCGGTCAGTGAAGTTGCGTTTAAGTCACCTGACACACTGCCTTCTCCAACATGCCGACTTCCTCTAACGGTGATCCCAGGAAGTGACAAGAGGCGCTATGGCGGCGGATACCCGCCACCCCGTCGCCGATTTCTTCGATAATGGGCGGAAATCCGCCATCGCTCGCAAACTTTTTTGACTGTTTTTAACCAGGCAGTCCATGCCGTTCGGGCCTTTTGGATTATTCATAGAAGATGGCACGGCGCTTGCGAGACAGGGCGCAGAGCTTTGCCGCGCGCAACTCGACAACAACAAATCCCCCCGAGCAGGTGGGTTCGCACTTTAGGCATCGGTGTATCAGGAATGATTCAGGCCGAGGCTCTTGAGGAAACTGCAATGACGACTCGTCAGCCAATCTACAAATCCCTGTACGCCCAGGTGATCGTCGCAATCATTATCGGTATTGCCCTCGGTCACTGGTATCCCGAAACCGCCGTTCAGCTCAAACCCTTTGGTGACGCGTTCATCAAGCTGATCAAAATGGTCATCGCCCCCATCATCTTCTGCACCGTCGTCAGCGGCATCGCCGGTATGCAGAGCATGAAATCCGTGGGCAAAACTGGTGGCTACGCACTGCTCTATTTCGAAATCGTGTCGACCATTTCCCTGTTCATCGGCCTGATCGTGGTCAACGTCGTGCAGCCTGGCGCTGGCATGCACATCGACCCGGCAACGCTGGACGCCTCGAAAATCGCAACCTACGTGACCGCGAGCAAGGACCAGACCGTTGTCAACTTCCTGCTCAACGTGATCCCTGGCACCATCGTCGGCGCGTTTGCCAACGGCGATATCCTGCAGGTCCTGATGTTCTCGGTGATCTTCGGTTTTGCCCTGCATCGCCTGGGTGCCTACGGCAAGCCGGTGCTGGACTTCATTGATCGCTTTGCGCATGTGATGTTCAACATCATCAACATGATCATGAAGCTGGCGCCGCTGGGTGCGCTGGGTGCAATGGCCTTCACCATCGGTGCTTACGGTGTGAGCTCGCTGGTTCAGCTGGGCCAGTTGATGCTGTGCTTCTACATTACCTGCCTGCTGTTCGTGCTGGTGGTGCTGGGCTCCATCGCTCGGGCGCACGGCTTCAGCATCCTGAAACTGATCAAGTACATCCGCGAAGAACTGCTGATTGTGCTGGGTACTTCCTCGTCTGAATCGGCGCTGCCACGCATGCTGGTGAAGATGGAACGTCTGGGCGCGAAGAAATCCGTCGTGGGTCTGGTAATCCCGACCGGCTACTCGTTCAACCTCGACGGCACCTCGATCTACCTGACCATGGCGGCCGTGTTCATCGCGCAGGCGACTGACACCCACATGGACATCACCCATCAAATCACCCTGCTGGCCGTGCTGTTGCTGTCCTCCAAAGGCGCTGCAGGCGTGACCGGCTCGGGCTTCATCGTGCTGGCGGCCACCCTCTCGGCGGTAGGTCATCTGCCGGTGGCCGGTCTGGCGCTGATCCTGGGCATCGATCGCTTCATGTCCGAGGCCCGCGCCCTGACCAACCTGGTGGGTAACGCGGTGGCGACCCTGGTCGTGGCCAAGTGGGTAAAAGAGCTGGACGTGCCTCAGATGCAGGCTGAACTGGCCTCTGGTGGTCGCGCCATTGAAGAAACCCGCCCGGAAGACGATCTGGGTGTGGCCGAAGGCACGGCGCCGGTAGGCCGTTCCTGATCGATGAGTACCCTGCTGAAATAAAAAACCCGCCCGTGGGAACCCCGGGCGGGTTTTTTGTTGGAGGGGAGACATTCGTTATCTGAAAGCGCTGTCCCGCCAAGCCGGGGTCGCTTTGCCGGCATGGCTGGCGGCTACCGGGGCGATGTCGGCATTGTCATCGCGTCATTCCACCCGGGTCTCACCACTGAACACCAGTATTTCCCGACACCGGCGACACAGATACCGGCGTCCCTTGCGCACCAGCTTGTGCCGTTGCAGGGAGAACGGGAAGTCGCTCTCCGGGCAGGGGCAGCGGTAGATATAACGGGTCACGCTGCGTCGCTGGATTTCGTAGGTGTGGCAGCGATTGGGCGGCAGTTCGTACACCCCGCGCATGATTAGCTGCCATTCCTCGCCGTGGGGCGTGATGGTGTCGCCAAACAGCTGGTGGGCCACCAGGTGCGCAACTTCATGGGGCACCGTCTGGCGCAGGAAGTCCTCGCTGTTCTCGCGATACAGCTGGGGATTGAAGCGCAGCAGGTTTTCGTGCAGATGCGCGACCCCGGCCTTCTGGCCGCGCAGCTTGAGGCTAACCAGCGGACGCTTGAAAGGGCGTTTGAAAAAGTCTTCGGCTTGTTGATAACAGGATTCGACGCGGGTATTGAGTTGCTCGAGCATGCTTCATCGGTCTCCAGAGCAGGCGAGTATGCCGCAAAGCAATCACGCGCCGGAAACCCGAGGCGCCGAATGGTCGTGAAGGGGCCGACGACACTGGTCTTCCCGGTGCAGCCCACGCCCAGGGGCGCAGCTCGCCATTGAGGGCGATCTCCAGGACGTCACCGCCGGCAAGCCGCGGGGCTACAGGATCTGTCGCCATTACTGCGCATCTTCAGGACCAACAGGCATTACCCGCCTCAGGCTTTATGCGTAAAATACCGCCCCTTTCCTTACGTCACAGCGAGCGGACTACAGCGCCATGGGCACCCTTTCAGTCAATCAGAACAAACTGCAGAAGCGTCTGCGTCGGCTTGCTGGCGAAGCGGTGGCCGATTTCAACATGATTGAAGAGGGCGACAAGGTCATGGTCTGCCTGTCCGGCGGCAAGGACAGCTACACCATGCTGGACGTGCTGTTGCACTTGCAGAAGGTCGCGCCGATCAAGTTCGACATCGTCGCTGTGAACATGGACCAGAAGCAACCCGGCTTCCCGGAGCACGTGCTGCCTGCCTACCTGAAGGAACTGGGAATCGAGTACCACATCGTCGAGAAAGACACCTACTCGGTGGTCAAGGAGCTGATCCCGGAAGGCAAGACCACCTGCTCGCTGTGTTCTCGCCTGCGTCGCGGCACGCTGTACACCTTCGCCGACGAAATCGGCGCAACAAAGATGGCCCTCGGTCATCACCGCGACGACATCGTCGAGACGTTTTTCCTGAACATGTTCTTCAACGGCAATCTTAAGGCCATGCCGCCGAAACTGCGCGCCGACGATGGTCGCAATGTGGTCATCCGCCCGCTGGCGTACTGCGCCGAGAAGGACATCCAGGCCTATTCGGACATGAAGCAATTCCCGATCATCCCCTGCAACCTGTGCGGTTCTCAGGAGAACCTGCAACGTCAGGTGGTCAAGGACATGCTTCAGGAGTGGGATCGCAAGACCCCGGGCCGTTCGGAAATGATCTTCCGCAGCCTGCAGAACGTGGTGCCGTCGCAGCTGGCGGATCGCAATCTGTTCGACTTCACCAACCTGCGCATCGACGAGACCGCCGCATCGCGGTTCGTGAATGTGGTGAACCTCTAACGCCGTAAAGCGTTTCTGTCGGCGCGCGCTTGCCCGCGAATCGGTTCTGTCAGTCATCGGTTGTGTATCTGACAGACCGCAAATCGTGGGCAGGCGCGCTCCTTTGGCGGATTGCGATCGGGCTTAAAGCCCCACATCCGGCAGGACAGGCTTGTTCGCCAATGCCGTTTGCATCAGGCCTTCGACATAGGCTCGGTCACTGTCCGGCAGGGCCAGGCGCGGTGGGCGGGTCAGGGCGCTGCCACGTTGCATGATCGCTTCACACAGCTTGATGCACTGCACCAGGTCCGGGCGTGCGTCCAGATGCAGCAGCGGCATGAACCACTCATAGAGCGCCATCGCTTCGGCGAATCGCCCCGTCTTGGCCAGGCGGAACAGGGTTTCGCCCTCTTTCGGGAAGGCGTTGGACATGCCCGACACCCAGCCCACTGCGCCCACGGCCACGCTTTCCAGCAAAACGTCATCCAGCCCTGCGAACAGCACGAAGCGCTCGCCGACCTCATTGCGTACGTCGATAAAACGGTTGGTGTTCCCCGACGAATCCTTGAAACAGACAATGGTGTCGCAGTCGGCCAGGGAAATCAGGATGTCCGGGGTGACGTCGTTCCTGTAGATCGGCGGGTTGTTGTACACCATCATCGGCAGGTCCGTGGCCGCTGCCACGGTGCGAAAGTGAGCAGCGGTTTCGAACGGTTTGGAGGAGTACACCAGTGCTGGCATCAGCATGATCCCGTCGGCACCCGCTTTCTGTACGTCCTTGGCGACCGCGCTAGCGTTGGCGCTGGTGAATTCGGCGATCCCGGAAATCACTGGCACGCGACCGGCGGATGCATCCTTGGCCGCTTCAACCAGACTGATTTTTTCCGACACACTTAGCGACGTGTTCTCACCCACCGTGCCGCAAATCACCAGCCCCGAAACGCCATCGCGCACCAGATTGGCGATGACCTTGTGCGTGGCCTCCAGATTGAGGGAAAAGTCTTCGTTGAACTGAGTGGTGACGGCGGGGAAAACGCCGCTCCACGAAACGGAAGTGCTCATGGGATGCTCCTTTGGATGTGAAAGTATTTCGTATACGTTTTGATTTGGGCGGATTACGCCCGCTTAAACCCTTGTGTTGCCCTGTAAATGGTTCCGCAATGCTGACGTGCTTTTGATCTAGGCCGCAGACCTTAGGCGCTCGGCTCGCCAGCGATCTGGCGCGAGTCGGCCGTCAACCATAGGCCCTGACCGTGTGATACACGCCGCGTTTACAGGATGTACTGCCGGCTAACGGCATCTCGTGCGCTTGTGCCACGCTGGACTCCTTCGCCCGTGGGACAGAAACGAACTTCACAACTTCAGCCCGACTGGCCAGGTATCGCTCAGCTTGTACCCCTCTGGCCATGGATCGCCGGGGTCGAGCAAGTGTTGATGAGTACCGGTAATCCACGCCCGGCCTGACAGGCTCGGCACGATGGCCTTGCGCCCGGCAATCTCGGTTTCGCTCTGGATCTTGCAGTGAAATTCCGAGCCGATGATCGAACGACCGATAAACCGGTCCCCTACCTTCAATACGCCCTTGGCGTTCAGCACCGCCAGACGTGCCGAACAGCCCGTTCCGCAAGGCGAACGATCGATTTTGCCGGGGCGGATCACCACCGCGTTGGCGGCATTGGCCACGCCGCCGTCGTAGTTGACCGGCGCGGCGATCTGGCAGAAGGAAATGTGATTCCAGTCCTTATTGGTCGGATGGTTGAAGCCCAGTTGTTCGTTGGCGGCCTGGGTGATTTTCAGGCCGGTCTCTACCAAATCCTTCGCCTCGTCAGCAGTCAGCGAGAAACCCAGTTTCACCGAATCGACGATGGCAAAGCTGTCGCCGCCATAGGCCGTGTCGACCTGAATCGAGCCCAGCCCCGGCACCTCGATCCACACGTCCAGTTGATCGGCGAACGAGGGGTGGTTGTGCACCTCGACGCTCTGCACCTTGCCGTCACGGCATTGCGCGATGGCTTCGATCAGGCCGCCCGGGGCTTCCAGTATCAAGCGGGTCTGCGGCTCGGTCATCGGTACGATGCCGCTGTCCAGCAGCACGGTTGCCACGCACAGCGAATTGGAGCCGGACATGGGCGGTACGTCGGCAGGTTCCATGATGATCCAGCCCATGTGCGCCTTAGGGTGCTTGGGCGGCACCAGCAGGTTGACGTGCCGGAACACCCCGCCGCGGGGCTCGTTGAGCATGAAATTGCGCAGCACGTTGTCTTTCTCGATCCAGCGCGACTGCTCCCAGATCGTATTGCCTGGCGGCGGCGCGACCCCGCCGACGATCACGTCGCCGACTTCCCCTTCGGCATGGCAACTGACCACATGAATCACTTTCGATGAGCGCATGACGCAAAGCCTCCGGTTAAAGATATGACTGATTGAACAGCGGACCCTGCGGCAGTCCGGCCCGCCGACGCCGGCAAGCCGTGCTGCTCAAGCCCCACCACGGCTACAGCGCCTTTCAAATTGCCTTAATTGATCGAGCGCAAGAAGGCAGCGGTTTCGGGACGCTGCGGATGACCGATGACCTGATCCGGCGTGCCGATTTCGTGCACCAGGCCGTTGCAAAAAAACGCCACGCGGTCGGACACATCACGGGCGAAGCGGATTTCGTGGGTCACCAGAATCATGGTCATGCCGTCCTCAGCCAGCATGCGCATGGTGTCCAGCACTTCGCCCACCAGTTGCGGGTCGAGGGCCGATGTCGCCTCATCGAACAGCATGTAATCCGGCGACATCGCAAGCGCCCTGGCAATCGCCATGCGCTGTTGCTGGCCCCCGGACAGCTTGCCGGGGAATACCTTGAGCTTGTCGCCCAGGCCCACATGGGTCAGTTGCCTGACCGCCAGCGCTTCGGCTTCGGCCTGGCTTTTGCCGAGCACGGTGCGCGGCGCTAGCATCACGTTTTCCAGTACGGTCAGGTGCGGGAAGGCATTCCACTGCTGGAAGACGATGCCGATCTTCTGCCGCAGCTTGTTGATGTCCGTGCCCTTGGCGTGCACCTGGGTCCCGTCCACGCGAATGCTGCCGCTCTTGATCGACTCCAGGCCGTTGATGCACATCAGCAGCGTCGATTTGCCCGAGCCCGAGCCGCCGATGATCGACACCACCTCGCCTTTTTGCACCTGCAGGCTCACGCCCTTGATGACTTCAAGCTCGCCGAATGATTTGTGTACGTTGTCGATCTCAATCATTTTCCTGCCACCTTGTTTCCAGTCGGGCACCCAGACGGGCGATCACCAGACTCATGACGTAGTAAATGAGGCCTGCGATGCACAGCACCAGCAGCGGTTCTTGAATCCGGGTAACGATGGTTTGCGAGGCGCGCAGCAGTTCGACGATGCCGATCCACATCACCAGCGCCGTGTCTTTCATCACCGACAGCAGCAGGTTGACCCACCCCGCAAATGCCACCCGGGTGGCCATCGGCATGACGATCCGGCGCAGGTCCTGCCAGTAGCTCAGGCCCAGCGAGCGGCTGGCGCGGCGCAGGCTCAAGGGCACCGATAGCACGCCACTGCGAACGATTTCGGTGCAGTACGCGGTGACGTACAGCCCCAGTACCACGCAGGCCACGGCGAACGCGCTGCAGTTCACCCCGGCGATGCTTTTGAGCGCGTTGAACAGCACGAACTGGATCAGCAACGGCACACTGCGGAACACATCCAGCACCCACGCCAGCGGGATCGTACTGCGTGGCAGCAGGGCGCGGGCCATGCCGCATACCACCCCGGCCAGGGTGCCGATGAGCATCGAAATGATCGTCAGCAAAATCGTGATCCAGGCCCCTTGCAGCATGAATTGCAGGTCGTTCCAGCTGAAACTGCTATCGAACATGGTGATCCCTCAATACCGGAACAGGCGCCAGGACAGCAGCCGCGCCACGGCCACGATCAGCTTGGCGATCAGGTAATAGAGCACCGCCGCCATGGCGAAGAACTCGAAGGTGCGGAAGGTTTTGACGTTGTAGTCCTGGGTGACGCCGGTCAGGTCGTTGTTCAAACCGACGACCACGCCCATGGACGTCATCAAAACCGCCCAGACCATCTGGTTGGTCAGCGGGTAGAAGACGATGCGCATCAGCTGCGGAATGACGATCAGGCGGTAGGCCTGAGGCGCGCTCATGCCCAGCGAGCGGGCGGCGCGCAGTTGGGTGTCCGGAACGGCCTTGAGCCCGCCACGGAAGTTTTCCGCCAGGTAACCCGCATTGTTGAGGGTGATCCCGGCCAGCAGCGCCGCCCACGAACTGACGTGCAGCCCGAAAGAGCCCAGCCCGAAGTAAAGGATGTACACCTGAAACAGCGAGGGCGTGTTGCGCGCGATGGAAATCCAGGTCACCGCGAATCCACGCAACAGGCGGTTCTTGCCCTGGCGCATGAACACCAGAAATAGCGCAATGGTGACTCCGAGGATCATCGACAGGGCCGCAGTTTCAAAGGTGACGATTGCGCCGTCGAGCATGTCGGGTAATGCCTTGAACGCGGCTCGCCAGTGAAAGTTGTAATCAAACATGGGTGCGCGCCTCCGCTCGTTGCGCGGCCTGCAGCCACACCGGCAGGCGTCCGCTGGCCCGGCCCGTACATGCGCTGTCGACGCATTCAGCCAGGCTGGCGAAATGTACGCGACGGCCCACCAGGCCGGGCGCGTAATGCGCGTATTTGCCGGAGTTGGTCATCAGGTGGCGCGCGCCCGGGGGGATCACAGGTTCGCCGAGCATGCACCAGCAGGTGTCAGTGACGAACAGCACACCGAATGTCTCCAGGATGGCGAGGTGTCCTGCCTGTCGTGCTTGCTCCAGGGTGGCGCGGCCGCACGTGATGACGATCGCCAGGCCGTCGCGTTTGCGCAGCCCCCGGCAGAGCCGCGCGAGGGTGGCGCATTCGCTCACGGAAAAATGCGGATTGCCCAGGGACACCACGTCGACTTCCGGGCTTTGCGCGCTGTTCAGTTCGCGCCAGCTATGTAGTAGGTCGAGACCGCTGACGCTCAGCGTCTTGCCTGGCGCATGTCCGTTAAGGGCCAGTTCGGCGCGGGTGGCTTCAGGCGTCACCTCCGCCATGTGAAACATCGGCGCAGCGGAGGTCGTAGCGAACGCGGCGCTGAACGCTTTCAGGTCATCAAGGGTCGGCGCCTTGTGTTCCAGGCCGCAGACCACGGGAATATCGGCGCCGCAGAGCAGGCCGATGTGGTACCCGAGCAGCGGGTAGAAGCTGTCGTCCAGCTCGCCCAGTTCAGGCACATCGATGCGCAAGGTTGCCTGCCGCTGTTCGGTCAGGTGGCAACCGATCTTTGGGGCCCGGCCAGTCAGGGCGATGCAGATGTCCAGATAGTCGGGGTATTTCAAGGTGCGCGCGCCGATCACGCTGTTGGCGTAAACCACGGCGTTGGATTCGGCCCAGGCGATCTGCTCGCCCAGTTCCGGCGCGCTGTCGAGCAGGTAAGGCGCGCAGGTGAAGCTGATTCGCGCGCCCATGTCCAGATAGGCATCGCCCAACTGGCTGGAAGGCTCGCCCAGCGCAGGATCGACGCCCAGTTCCCGCCAGCGCCGCTTGTCCACCGAGATCGAATTAAGGGTGGTCGGCACACGCACCTGAGCGCCCCAGGCCAGCAATTGTCTGGCGAAGCGCAGGCTGGCGGGGCCGGTATAAATGCAGCCGTCGATGTGCGCCTGGGTGATGTCCAGCAACTCGGTGGCGCCGTGCAGTTCGGCCATGCGCAGGATGATCTCCATCGCCACTTGCGCGGCCTTGCCATAGGCGCCATCGATAAAACCCTGATCCATTTCGGTCAGGACGATGGGGTGGCGCAGGTGGCTGGTATGAGATGGCGCGTTCGCATCGGGGAGGGCAGGCGGCGCGCGGTCGTAGGCTGTGATGTGGCCCTCTTCGATGCGCAGGAATTTCACTTCGCGCAGCGCAGCGAAACCTCTTTCGCCCAGACTGACCACTGGGATCGAATACCCAAACATCTGCTCGGCCACCAGCACTCCAAGGGTGAGGATGTCTTCGACCCGTTCGAACAGTAGGGCTGCCGGTGCGTGCCCGTTGAGCATCAACTCCAGCAGCACGCTGCTGCCGGTGCACGAGCCACGACCGCTCGGGATGGCCAGCACTTTGCCGGTGATGAACTGGCCACTGAGGGGATGATGACGATCGATCACCTCACCTGTGAACGGCTCGACCCCGCCCCAAAAGCTTAAGGCGACATCGGCGTACAACAACTCGCCCTGGGCTCGGCCTGCGACCAGAGAGCGTCCGTTCAATGAAACTTCAGACATCGTGGGCTCCAGGATTGAAACATCGTGGATTTCTACAAGCGTTTTGATCGCTCCACGCTCGGCGTGGTTGGCCGCTTCTGACGCAGAGCGCCACAGAATGCGTTCCCACGCCAAGCATGGGAACGACCCGGGATGGGGGTTCGGCTCAGTAGTAAACCCCGGGCACGGTCAGGTTGGCCGGCTTGATCTCATCGCCCACCCATTTCTTCCAGAGTTCGTCATAGCGGCCGGTGCGGACTTGCTGGTTGACGAACAGGTTCAGGTAATGGATCAGGCCGTATTCGTTGCGTTTGGCCGCCAGTGACACGTAATCGATGACGTACGGGGCATTGCCCGCCACTTTCAGGCCCTTGTACTTGCCGGATTTGAGAGTCGCTGCGGCCACGGTGTTGGTAACCACGGTAGCGTCGATATGGCCTTGAGCGACGGCCAGGATGGTGTCGTTTTGCGTTTGATAGGCGCGGAAGCTACCGGAACCCCAGGCCTTCTGGTCTTTTTCCAGGGCGATGGCTTCATAGGTGCCGCTGGTGTTACCCACGTTCTTGCCCTTGAGGTCTTCATATTTGCTGATGTTGGCGTTGTCGCGGGTCAGCACCACCATCTGAAAGGCGAAGTAGGGGATGGTCAAGGCAACGGTCTTGGCCCGTTCCAGCGTGTCGGAGGTCGAGGCCACGATCACGTCGGCGCGCCCTGACACCAGCGCCGGGATCCGGTCCGGGAATGGCGTCTCGATCACTTCGGCAGTCACACCCAGCACCTTCGCCAGATCGTTGCAGTAATCCACGTCGAACCCGACCGGGTTGTTCTTGTCATCCCGGGAGCCCATGGGCGGGAAGTCCAGGGTGACAGCGCAGCGCAGTTTGCCAGAGTCGATGATGTCGTCGAGCTTGTCGGCAAAGGCCACGTTGAGAAAAGAGGAACTCATAACGGCGAGGAGGGCTACTGCAACAGCATGCTTTTTCATAGAAGCCTCGTTGGATGCAGGTATGGGAACGGCCGGATAAGTAATTTCGTATACGATATTTTATATGCACGGGCCGTGCCTGTTTTGCCCATTGAGCTGAAGGGCTTTATCTCGGTGTGTTATGGGCATGGTCGGAATTTTGTGCAGGACGCGGTGTTACATAAAGGAGCAAAACTGCATGGGCTGCTTCATAGATGCACGCTCGGGCGCGCCGGTTTTGATTTTGGGCGCAAGCCCCTAGCCGTTCTGCGTGCGTGCCCCGATCAAGGCAACGGGCGCCAAGCGCTAGCAACCCTGAGCAACGGCCGTGTCAGTAGACAGCTTGGCGAGCTTGTACTCCTGCGTCGCAGCAGATCGCAGGCAAGCCAGTTCCTGTGTCCTTCGGACAGACTCACAGGCCATGCTGCGACTGACGATATACGCTCGGCGAGACCCCGGTCAGCGAGCGAAACTGGCGGCTGAACGCGCTGTGGTCGGTGTACCCGCAACGCAACGCCACGTCGGTGATCGACAGGTCCTCGCGCAGCAACCGTGATGCCTCGCCCAGCCGCGCTTTGTGAATCATCTGCCGTGGGGTCAGCTGGAAGATACGTTTGCAGTGGCGTTCGAGCTGAGCGATGGACAGCCCGGCGATGGCGGTCAACTCTTGAAGCGTGATGGGACGGGCAAAGTGCTCGCGGATGTAGGCATCGACCTCGGCCAGCTTCTGATAGGCCGGATGCGATTGCAGGACTTGCAGGTCCCGCGAGATGCCGGCCAGGCCGATGATCGTGCCCTGGCCGTCGCGCAGGGCAATCTTGTGAGTCAGGCACCAGATTGGTTGATTGCCGTAATAAAGATGCAGTTCCAGTTGATCGCTGAGCTGCCGGCCATCGGCCAATACCCGTCGGTCCTGCGCGGTGTACAACGGCCCGAAGCGCACCGGAAAGACTTCCTCGGCGGTGCGTCCGACCAATTGATGCTTCTGCGTGAAGCCACAGCGTTGCACCAGCGTGCGATTGACCAGCGCATAACGCGCGTGAGCATCCTTGATGAAAAACACTACACCGGGGATAGCATCCAGCAGCGGCGCCACCCGCTCAAGGTTGCCGAGCAGTTGTTCGAGACTGTGCAGGGGGGCGGCGGGGATCAGCTCGATCATGTTCACAGGGCAGGTGACTGCATTCCAAGGACCGGTCGATGATGCGGTATTCGCCGTGCAACGCCTAGTGGAGAAAGCGCTTGCGCACGGCGTCGGCTGCACGCATTGCGTGGCGTCTTGCCTGTGCCACGACGGGGTTGTCAACCTTGCAACTGCGGTATGGCGGAGCCGACCGATTACTTGCAAGCCGGCGCCCACGCCATCCGAACAGAATCAACGCCAGGTCGAACGCTACGCGACCGTCGCGTCAAACCGCGGAGTTACTTTCCTCAAGGCACGCCAGCGTGGCAATCCGCGCAGGGCTGAACGGTGGGCGCAGCTGTGGTGCCTCCCAACCGAACAACGTTTGCGCGGCAGTTGCGCAGATGCGCCCCTGACACGCGCCCATGCCACAGCGGGTGTTGAGCTTGGCGGCGTTCCAGTTGCTGTGGTTGGCAAGATCGGCGTAGGGCACGTCCTCGCAACGGCAGACCAGGGTGTCTGGCTTCGCCAGATTTTTGAGGGCCGAACCGAGAGCGAAGGCCCGATTCAAGCAGTGGGCAAAGCGTTGCCAATGTTTGCGTTCGGGCCACAGTTTGCGCGCCTGGTCCCATTGCCCGACCGCCACCAGCCCGGCGATTCTGCCCTCGACCAGCGCCAGCTCGCTGCCTCCAAAACCACTGCATTCGCCTGCTGCGTAGTGGTCGGCGAGGCTGGTGGCTTGCCATGGGTCGACGATGATCGCGCCGTGCTCGACGCGGCAACCCAGCGCTGTAGCGATCTCCACATTGGGCACCAGACCGAAACCGCAGGCGAGCCGATCACAGACCATTTTCTCGGTGCGACTGCCGATCCGCAGCCGCACCGTTTCCAGTCGAGCCGACCCCGATGCATCCAGCACATGTGCCGATGTCCGGTAAGTGCCATGGGCCAACCCAACCGCCTGAAGCATCTTGCTCGGCCACTGCCACAATCGCGCGGTAAAGCCGCCTACAGCCGTCAGCGATGCCTGCTCGGCGATGCGCACCACATGGGCGCCATTCTTCCGGGCCGTGGCGGCTGCCGCCAGCAACAGAGGACCGCTGCCCGCGATAACGATGCGCTCTCCCGCCACCGGCAAACCCGCTTTGATCAGCGCCTGCAACGCACCCGCGCCGGTGATGCCTGGCAAGGTCCAGCCAGGGAAGGGCAGCAGCAGTTCACGCGCCCCGGTGCACACGATGAGGGTGTCGTACGCCAGAACCCAACCGGTGTCAGCGTCTTCCAGTAACAGGCACCTATGCCCGGCGATGGCAACCACCTTGCAGGCGCTGTGCAGTCGGATATTGGTGTAACGCTGAAGCTGAGCACGCACCTGGCTGGCCACGCCCGGCAGCTGCGCCTGTGGGCCATCGCGCCAGATTTGCCCGCCGGGCAGCGGGTTGTCGTCAAGCAGGGCAATGCTGATGCCGGTGGGTGCAGCCACCAGCGCTGCCGCCATGCCAGCAGGGCCGGCGCCGATGATCAATAGATCGACATGCTGCGTCATGGTTGGGTCTGCACGTGCATGCCATCACGACAGAGGGTCTGGCATGCCAGCCGACGCGAGCCGTCGATGTTCACGCGGCATTCCTGACAAATGCCCATGCCGCACAGCGGCGCTCGACGCTGGCCGCTGACCGATGTGCGGCTGCAACGGTCGCCGCTGGACATCAAGGCTGCGGCGACCGTGGTGCCTTGGGCGAAGCGAAACGGCTGACCGTCGATGCTCAATTCAGGCATGGGTTCAGGCTCCAAAAAAACGTTGCGGCAGGTAGGCGTTCAGGTGCGCTTGCAATGCGCTGGGCGTCGCGGTGCGTACCAACTGCGCAGCGAGCAGCTTCGCGGTGCCGGTGGCCGTGGTCACACCCAGGCCCTCATGACCGACCGCCAGCCACAGGCCGGGTGTGGTGGGATGCTGGCCAATCAACGGCTGGCCGTCAGGGGTCGCGGAGCGAAAGCCGGTCCAGCTGCGGATGCCGTTCATGCCGCCCAGATCAGGCAGGAATGCCATCGCGCGGCGCAGCATCCGCCCCAGCATGCTGGCGTCGATGGTCGGGTCATGGTTATCGAACTGCCGGGACGAGCCCACGAATAACTGCCCGGTCGGACGTTGCTGCACGTTGAACGCCACCGATGGGCCAATGCCCTGGTGGGCGCTGGTGACGTAGCCCAGTTCGACCAGCGTATGGGTGATCTGCGCCGGGTAGCGGTCGGTGATCAGCAAATGGCCTTTCTTGGCTTGCAGCGGCAAGTCCGCGCACAACTCCCGCGCGTAAATGCCACTGGCAAGCACCACCGCCGTGGCCGTCAACCATTCGCCACTGGCCAGCCGCACACGATTGCCCTGGAGTTCGACGACCTGAGCTCGCTGCTGGCGCACGCGTTCGGGTTGACGCTGCAACAACCACCGCGCCGCGTTGGGCGCATAGAGAATGCCGTCGCCATTGACCTTCAGCGCACCGAACAGGCCAGCACGCAAGCAGGGTTCAGCGAGTGCCAGCGCCTCGCCAGTGATCAATTCGCAGCTCAGCCCGAACTCGCTCAACGCCGTCTGCTTGCGCTCGGCCTCGGCCATTTCCTCTGCGTTGCAGGCCAGCCAGAGCGTGCCGTTATTGCGCATTGCGCAATTGTCGGGCATCTGCGACGCCAGTTCGCGCCACAGACACACCGAATACGCGCCCAGCGCCAGTTCAGCCGGACTGTGATCCAGCACCACCAAGTGGCCCATGCCCGCCGCCGTAGCGGCTGGGCGCTGGCAATCGAGCACCAAAATATCGAGGCCATGGCCGGCCAATTCGTGCGCGCAAGCAGCGCCGATAATCCCGCCGCCGACGATGATCACATCGGCCGCATGGCCGTGGATCACGAGCGAATGCCCCAGGCGAACGGGTCTTCATCGTCCAGCAGCAAGGAGGCTTCGGCACTGATATAGGCGCGTCCGCGGATGGTCGGCACGATGCGGTCGCCCATCCGCCGCTCGCCGTGCTGCCATTGGAAACTGCCTTCGAACTGGCTGCCGATGACGCTGGCTTGGTTCCAGAGGGTGCCGGGTTCAAGTTTGCCGTCGGCCGCCAGGCACGCCAGTTTGGCGCTGGTGCCGGTGCCACAGGGGGAGCGGTCGTAAGCTTTGCCGGGACACAGTACGAAGTTACGGCTGTCGGCCCGGTCGTCGTCAGCGAACAGTTCGATGTGATCAATGACGCCGCCGTCGTCGCCGCGAACGCCCTGGCTTTCCAGTGCCTGTCGCACCTTCCAGGTGTAATCGGTGAGGGCATCGAGGTTATCGCCAGTGACATTCAGGCCGTGATCGGCAATCAGGAAGAACCAATTGCCGCCCCAGGCGATATCGCCGGTCACGTTGCCGAGCCCCGGTACATCGACGATGAACTGCTTGCGATAGCGATAGGACGGCACGTTGTTGACGCTTACCGACCAGTCTTCGTGCAGTGTCGCCTGGACCGTGCCCACCGGGGTTTCGATGCGGTGCACGCCCGGGCCGATCTTGCCCAGATGTGCCAACGACACGATAAGGCCGATGGTGCCGTGGCCGCACATGCCCAAATAGCCCGTGTTGTTGAAAAAGATCACCCCGGCACAGGCCCCTGGATCGACAGGCCGGCAAAGCAGTGCGCCCACCAGCACGTCGCTGCCACGGGGCTCCAGCACGGTCGCCGCACGCCAGTCATCGAATTCATCGGCCAGCAACTGGCGACGTTCGGCCATGCTGCCGTCGCCGAGGTCGGGAAACCCGTCGAGCACCAGTCGCGTGGGTTCACCGCCGGTGTGAGAGTCGAGGATCTGGATGCGCTTCATGTAGTCACCCCAAGTGGTAGGCCATCGTTATCTGGACGCCGTACCGGCAGCGCCACGCCTGGCCGGCGGCGTAGGCAAGATCGCGGCTGCCGGCAAGCCAGGCTGCTACAGGGGATACAACGGTGTTACCGAGCAGCCGAGTGCTATCAGATTGGCGGCAATACTCGGCAGGGTCTTGACCGATTTCACCTGGGGAAATGACGAAATCGGCACAGTCGCAGGGTCAGATTTCGCTGATGGCCGCGTTGGGCAGGTGCGCATAGAGTGCGCGGCAGACGCCGATGATGTGATGCTCGATCAGTTCGGCGGCTTTTTCCACGTCACGATCGGCACAGGCCTTGAGGATATCGCGGTGCTCCTGGTCGGCGCGCTCCTTGCCTTCCTCGAAGCTCATTTGCACGCGCAGGTAGCGTTCCACCTTGTCGTGAATCGAGCGAATCATGTTCAGCAGGAACGGCCGTTGCGCCGCTTCATACAGGCACGTGTGAAACGCCCAGTTCAGCTCGGCCCAGCGCCCGATATCGTCATCGTCGATGAACTCGTCGCAGATGGCGCTGGCCTGATCGATCTGCGCCTGGGTCAGCCTTGGGACGGCGAGGCGAATCGCCTGCACCTCCAGCAGCACCCGCACCTCGAAAATCTGCGCCAGCTCAGGCTCGGAAATGCGCGTCACCACCGCGCCCTTGTTACGCTGGAACTGCACCAGCCCCTCTGCCTCAAGCCGTTTGAGCGCCTCTCTGACGGGAATCTTGCTGACATTGAACACGCGGGCGATGTCGTCCTGACGGATCGGCTCGTCTTCGGCGAACTGGCCCGAAATGATCGACTCCCGCAGGTGTTTGGCGATGACCTCGGACGCAGAGGGCGCGACACCGAGGTTGGGTGCGTCGGGAAGAAGGAAAGGCACGCGAGCGACTCAGGCAATGGGCAAGTGGTGGAGATTGTATACGACCTCCGATTCGTTACACCTGATGTCGCTTCTCAGGCCGAGGAAAAAGATCAGTGGTTGACCGTCAATGACAGCATCATCGACAGCTGGCACAGCGGGCGGCCACTTTCGGCATGCCACTGATTGAACGCCGCCTGCACTGCCGCTTGATCGCGCTGGCTGCTGGGAACTCTGTCGACGATGTTTTGGGCATTGAGCGCAGCGACCACATCGTTGCTGGGAATGAAGGTGTCCTTGCCCACCATGCGCAAGAAGCGCGGTGCCGACAGGCCGCCCATCTGGTTGCCGTGTTTGAACAGATAGCGCCACAGACCGACGATATCGGTGACGGGCCAATCGGCGATGAAATTACCGAAGCTTCCGTGTTCCTGGGCAATGTCCAGAATCAGTTGCGCGTTGCGCGGCACGCTTTTGAGTTTGCCCAGATGGCGAATGATCCGCGCATCCTGCATCAGCCGCTCCAGATGATCGGCGCCCATCAGCACCACCTTTTCCGGATCGAAGCCAAAGAACACCTGCTCGAAGGCTGGCCATTTGGCGTCCACCAGACTGTGCTTCAGACCTGCGCGAAAGACCCGCAGGGCCATGGTCGACAGGTAACGGTCGTCGCTTAGGGCCTTGAGTTTTTTAGGCGTGGCGGGAGTGGGCAAACGCGCTTCGAGCGCGGCGGCGGAACCAAAGCGGTTGAGGCAGTATTCATTGAGCCATTTGTAGTCTTGCATGCCCTCTCCAGAGAAAAATTCATATGCGCTGTGCGATGTGCAGGCCAAGGTGTGCTGGCGGTCAGGATCGTCATGTGCCGCATGGGCGTTTGATCAGCTGCGGCACATCCCGCGACAGGCCCGTCCATCCCTTGGGCTTCTCAGCCACGCGCAGGTTCAAGCAACAGCGCGGTTTTCGCCAGGCGTTGGCCCAGGGCGCGACACAGCGTGGTTTCGTGTGGATCCAGCGGGCGCTTGCCATCGGCCCCTGCGTGGTGGCTGGCGCCGTAAGGCGTGCCCCCGCCGCTGGTCTCGACCAGCGCCGCTTCGCTGTAGGGCAGGCCGGTGATCAGCATGCCGTGGTGCAGCAAGGGCAGCAGCATCGACAGCAGCGTGGTTTCCTGGCCGCCATGCAGGCTGGCGGTGGAGGTAAATACGCCCGCAGGCTTACCCACCAGCGCGCCGGTCAGCCACAGGTTGCTGGTGCCATCCAGAAAATATTTAAGCGGCGCCGCCATGTTGCCGAAGCGCGTCGGGCTGCCGAGCGCCAGGCCCGCGCAGTTCTTTAGATCGTCGAGGGTGGCGTAGAGCGAGCCGCTCTGCGGAATGCTCGGCGCGACGGCTTCGCATTCGCTGGAAATCGCCGGCACCGTGCGCAACCTCGCTTCCATGCCGCCCATTTCGATGCCGCGGGCGATCTGCCGGGCCATTTCAGCGGTTGCACCGTTACGGCTGTAAAACAGAACCAGAATGTACGGTCCGCTCACGGCAGGATCTCCAGAATCTTTTCCGGTGGACGACCGATCGTGGCTTTATCACCCACGATCAGGATGGGGCGTTCGATCAGTTTCGGGTGTGCAGCCATGGCGGCGATCAATTGGTCGTCGCCCAGACGGGCATCGGCCAGGTTCAGGGCCTTGTACTCGTCTTCGCCGGTGCGCAGCAGTTGACGCGCGCCGATGCCGAGCTTGCCGAGCAGGTCGCGCAACTGCGCGGCATCGGGCGGGGTTTCCAGGTAGCGGACGATGGTCGGGTTCAGGCCGCGTGCTTCGAGCAATTCCAGTGCGCCACGGGACTTGGAGCAGCGCGGATTGTGATAAAGCGTCAGATCGGTCATTTGCGGTCGCATCTTTCGTGAAGTGGCGGGTATTCTACAGGCGTCTCGATAAAGACCAAGATCAGGTCCGCATCGCGTTTTCAATCAAAGGAACCAGCATCATGGCAAGGCGTCTGGCAGCGGTGGTAGCGCTTATCGGGAGTGTGTTGCTCAGCGGGTGCGGGGTCGATCTGGGGCCTGACCAGAATGGTCAGAAAGTCGCCAGCGAGAGGGTCGACAAGCATTGGCTGGTGCTCAACTACTGGGCCGAGTGGTGTGGCCCGTGCCGTACGGAAATCCCGGAGTTGAACAGGTTGTCCGCACAGATGAGCGGGCAGAAAGTCAGCGTATTCGGGGTCAACTTCGACAATCTGCAGGGTGAAGACCTGAAAGCCGCCAGCAATGCGCTGGGGATCAAGTTCACCGTGCTGGCCCAAGACCCGGCCGATCAATACGACCTGCCCAAAAGCGAAGCCCTGCCGGTGACCTACATCATCGACGACAAGGGCAAGGTGCGCGAGCAACTGATGGGCGAGCAGACTGCGGCCGGTGTGGCGCAAAAGCTGGCGGAGTTGAAGGGCAAAGGCTGACGCTGGGAGCTGTTGTGCAGGCGCGCGCTTGCCCGCGAACGCAATCTGTCTATCACGTGTTCGTCACCGCAAGCGCGCTCCGGCGACTCAGCCTTCCTCCAGCCAAAACCTCAGGGGCAACCCATCTGCCGGCCATAACTGCAGCTGTTCGACCTCGGACAGGTCCCAGTGCCGGACCTTGCCCATGGCTTGCAAAAAGCGCTGTTCCTGTTCCATCAGCGCGGGCGCACACAGTTTGCGCGTACTGCCCACCGGGCCGAAGCGCAAGGCATTACCCTCCCACCGGTACGTTGCGAACCAATGATTGCAGCCAGCATTGCCGAAGGCGCGTCCTTCGTGATCCAGGGTCATGGTCAGATGGCTGCTATCGATCAGCGGACGTTCGCCGATCCATTCCAGCACATAGCCGTGATCACGCTTGAGCGCTTGGCTGTCGGTCGCACAACCACTTAACAAGGTGGCGGCCAACAGCGTCAGCAGCAGGGGTTTCATGCCGCGTTCCTGGCACAGGCCGGGCACAGGTGGGTCTCGCCGACGGTCTTCCATCCCAGTTCGGCAATTCGCGCGCTGGCGGCAGGCTTGAGGGCTTTGTTGCCATCCTTGGCGTCTACCATGAACTCGATGTCCCTCTCCTTGCCACACACGTTGCAGTTGACCTTCCACTGGTGGATCGCAAGTTCGGTGAAGGCCGGGCCGTTAGCCACCGCCACCCACTGGCCGGGCGGGTTGATCAAATGCCGAACCTTCTCCACGTTCAGGCGCATGTGCAGTTCCTTGCTGCCTTTGACAGTGACGAGCAGCACATCGTTGGGCTTGATCGAACCACCGTTGCCGGTCACTTGGTAGCGCCCGACCGCTAGGCTGCGGCATTCGATCAGGGTGTGCTGCGGGGAAAGCATGCTGTAGCGAAAATCGTGTTCGGCCATGGGGGTCTCCAAATTTGCGCGCATGCTAACACTTTACAAGGCGGATTCCCGCTGCCGGGGCAGTCGGGCAGGTCACGGCAGCTGGACCATGAATGGCCTGCGGGATTGGGAGAGACGCTTGTCTAAATCAGGTTTTGCGGTGATCCCGCCGCCCAGCTTGCGATGTTATCCAGCGTGGTCTGGGCAATGGCCCCCAGTGCTTCGCGGGTCAGGAACGCCTGATGCGCCGTGATGACCACATTCGGAAAGGTCAGCAGCCGTGCCAGCACGTCGTCCTGCAGCGGCAGATCCGAGCGGTCTTCGAAGAACAGTTGCGCCTCCTCTTCATACACATCCAGGCCCAGGTAACCCAGCTGACCGCTCTTGAGTGCATCGATCAGGGCGGGGGTGTCGACCAGCGCGCCGCGCCCGGTGTTGATCAGCATCGCGCCGCGTTGCATGCGTGACAGCGAGCCCTGGTTGATCAGATGACGGGTAGACTCATTCAGCGGGCAATGCAGGCTGATAATCTGCGCTTCGGCCAGCAGTTGCTCCAGCGGCAGATAGCGCGCGCCGAGGGCTTGCACCTGCGGATTTGGGTAAGGGTCATACGCGATCAGCTGGCAGCCGAAACCGGCCATGATTCGCGCGAAGGTGGCACCAATCTGCCCGGTACCCACCACTCCTACCGTCTTGCCCACCAGGTCAAACCCGGTCAGGCCGTGCAAGGTGAAATCGCCGTCGCGCGTGCGGTTGCAGGCCCGGTGCAGGTGCCGATTGAGTGACAGGATCAACGCCACGGCGTGTTCGGCCACGGCATGGGGTGAATAGGCCGGCACCCGGACCACGCTGATACCCAAGCGCTTGGCCGCAGGCAGGTCAACGTGATTAAACCCCGCCGAGCGCAGGGCAATCAGCTGGGTGCCGCCCGCAGCCAGACGTTCAAGGATCGGCGCGCTGAGATCGTCATTGATGAAGGCGCACACCACCGCACAGCCGTCGGCCAGCACCACCGTATCGAGAGTCAATCGCGCGGGTTGGAAATGCAGGTCGATGCCAGGGTGGCTATGCGCAGCGGTGAAACTGTCGCGGTCGTAGATCTGGCTGCTGAAGAGGAGGGTACGCATGGTTTTTCCTTTATAAACCTCAGGCCCCACCGTTTTTGGTGATGGGCAGTCATCTTGGGTAGGTCCGGCGGTGTAGTCGCCAGGCTTGCCGACGGTTGCGATGTCAGGTTCGTCACCGCCGACAAGCCGGACCGCTATGCAGGATTTTGCACAGCGCAACTCAAGAGGCCATTGACCCGGGTCAAGCGGTCACCCGCGCCTCGATCTCCAGCCGGGTGATCGCCTTCTCCAGATCGTCCAGCGCCTTCTCGCTTTCCGGGGAGTCCTGTTTGAGCAGGGTTTCGCTGCGCTGGCAGGCTGCGCGCAACTGCGGCACTCCGCAGTAACGGGTAGCGCCGTGCAGGCGGTGAACGCGCTCGATCAACGCGACATGATCGTGAACTTCGCGGGCCGTACGGATCGCATCGCGGTCGGTGTCCAGCGAAGCCAGGAGCATGGCCAGCATGTCGGCGGCCAGGTCGGCCTTGCCCGCAGCCAGGCGTAAACCTTCATCATGGTCGAGCACCTGCAGGTTGACGCCGCCGTGGCTGATTTCGTGATGCCGCTCAGGGGCCTGATTGCGCAGGGCCAGACCGGTCCATTTCAATACCACCTGGGCCAATTGCCGTTCGCTGATCGGCTTGGTCAGGTAGTCGTCCATGCCGCTTTGCAGCAATGCGCGTTTTTCGTTGGCCATTGCGTGGGCAGTGAGGGCGACGATCGGCAGCGACGTGGCGTGGCGCTCGATTTCCCAGCTGCGAATCGCTTCGGTGGCCTGACGCCCGTCCATGCCGGGCATCTGTACGTCCATCAGCACCAGGTCGAATGTCTCGTCCTGCACGGCCTGGACCGCCGCATAACCGCTGTCCACCGCCAGTACCTGGGCGCCCATGTCTTCGAGCAGCGTCTGCACCAGCAACAGGTTGGCGGGGTTGTCGTCCACGCACAGAAGGCGCGGAGGGCGGCTGGAAACAGGCTCCGGGGCTTCGTTGCGCAGCTGTTTGGGGCTGATCAGCTCGGACAGCGCGCGCCGCAGTTTGCGAGTACACGCAGGTTTTGCCTGCAACTGACTGTAGGCATCCGGCACCGAGGCCTGGTACAGCGCCTGCTCGGTGGTCGGGCACAGGACCAGCACCTTGCAATCGAGGTTTTCCAGGTCCCAGATCTGCTGACGCAGACGCTCGGGAGGCAATTGGTGGGCGGTCACTCCAAGCACCGCCATGTCGATGGCATGGGGCGTCTGGTGGACCACGGTCACACCGTTGATGAGGTTTTCCAGATTGTTGAACACCATTGGCTGCAGGCCGCAGTCTTCCAGCTGATGTTCCAGTGCCTGACGCGCCAGGTCGTGATGCTCCAGCACCGCCACCCGGCGGCCCATCAACGGCGGCGCCGGCAGATCCTCCAGGTCGTCGCGGGTCTTGGGCAGGGCCAGGCTGACCCAGAATTCCGAACCTTCACCGGGTGTGCTTTGCACACCGATTTCGCCGCCCATCTGTTCGATCAGGCGCTTGGAAATCACCAGGCCCAGGCCCGTGCCGCCGGAATGCCGCGACAGCGAGTTGTCCGCCTGGCTGAACGCCTGGAACAGTGCGCGCACGTCCTGGCTCGACAGCCCGATGCCGGTGTCCTGCACGCTGATGCGTAACTGAACCTTGTCGTCCTGTTCGTCTTCGAGCATGGCCCGGGCAACGATGGTGCCCTCGCGGGTGAACTTGATGGCGTTGCTCACCAGATTGGTGAGGATTTGCTTGAGCCGCAGCGGGTCGCCCACCAGTGACAGCGGTGTGTCGCGGTAAACCAGACTCACCAGCTCCAGTTGCTTGGCGTGGGCGGCGGGAGCGAGGATGGTCAGGGTGTCCTGCAGCAGGTCGCGCAGGTTGAACGGGATGGCGTCCAGCACCAGTTTGCCAGCCTCGATTTTCGAAAAGTCGAGAATTTCGTTGATGATGCTCAACAGGTTATCGGCTGACTTTTCGATGGTGCCCAGATAATCGTACTGGCGGGGTGTCAGCTCGCTTTTTTGCAGCAAATGGGTGAAGCCAAGGATTCCGTTGAGCGGCGTGCGGATTTCGTGGCTCATGTTGGCCAGAAACTCGGACTTGATGCGGCTGGCTTCCAGCGCTTCCTTGCGCGCCAGATCCAGCTCGATGTTCTGAATCTCGATGGTTTCCAGATTCTGCCTAACGTCTTCGGTCGCCTGCTCGATGCTGTGCTGCAGTTCTTCCTGGGCGTTCTGCAGGGTCGCGGCCATGCGGTTGATGCCCGAGCCGAGTTCGTCCAGCTCGTTGCTGCCCATCGGCGGCAGGCGCGCCTCCAGGTTGCCATCCTTTAGCTGCGCAACCACGTGTTTGATCTGGGTGATCGGCCCGTTGATGGTACGGCTCATGCGCAGTGCGAGCATGGCGGTCAGGCCCAGCCCGGCAATGATCAGCAGCATGCTGGCGAACAGGCTACGGTAGCCGCGCAGCAGGGTGCCGCTGTGGGACAGTTCCAGATCGACCCAACCGAGCAGGCGGTCGGCTTCTTCGGGAACGACCGCGCCGGTCAGGTGCCGATTGCGCCCGAAGACCGGCATCAGGTAGCGCGTAGCGTCGTTATCGGAACGCTGCAACATGTGCGTGCTGTTACCGACCGGTGCCTGATTGATCATGGTCGGACCGGCGTGGGCCAACAGCACACGGTCGTTGTCAAGAAACGACACCGCGCGTACGTCGGCCTGCTCCAGCACCTGGCCGCCGATGCGCTCTAGCATGGCCTTGTCGCGATTGGCCAGCGCCGCCGCGGATAAGGGCGCCAGTTCGTTGGCGATCATTTCACCGCGCTTGAGCAGCTGGGTTTGTAGCTCCGAGAGCTGCATCCAAGTGAAATAGCCGCCCAGTAACCCGGCCATCAGGCAGGTCGGCAGCAGGGTCAGCAGCAATACGCGGCCTTTGATGCCCAGTTTGGTCAGCACACTTTTCTCTCCAGCAATCTCGTCACAGGCCCGACTCTTCAACATAGCTGCATAAGTGCAGCAAGGCCTGCGCCAGGGTTGCCTCGTTATTTGCGCAACAGCCGTTGATTAATGTGCGCAGTGTAGCCACTTGCGCAGGTGTCATCCCGGCTAAATGGCAGTCAGCGAAGATACCTGCACCTCAGTCGGATCATCGTCATTGCCCCCGAGCCGGCAATCTTGAATAATCGCCGCCTTGAGAATCAATCGCAGACGCCAATGAATCCCGCCATCATCCACCGTCCAAGCATACTCGCGATCGAGGACGATCCCGTGTTGGGTGCGTTTGTCCATGATCAGCTGGATCGTTGCGGCTTTCACGTCACCTGGTGCCAGAACGGCGCAGAAGGCCTTGCCCGTGCCCAGCAACAGTCCTTCGACGTAGTGCTCATGGACATACTGCTACCTGGCATGAACGGGCTGGACGTCCTTACCCACCTGCGTCGCCGACACTCGATACCGGTCATCCTGATGTCGGCGCTGGGTGCCGAGGCCGATCGCATCACCGGTTTTCGCAACGGTGCCGATGACTACCTGCCCAAGCCCTTTAGTGTCGATGAGCTGCGGGTGCGTATCGAAGCCATTCTGCGGCGGGTGGAGCTGGAGCGGCGATTCAACGGCAGCGCACAAGTGCCGATTGCCCGCAACACCGACGATCCGGGCGCTGACAAACTAACGTTCGACGAGGTCCTGTGTGATGTCAGCTTTGCTGGCGGGGCCGCGCAGCTGACCCGCAGCGAGTACCGCCTGCTGGAGACCCTTTGGCGCAACCTGGAGGATGTCCTGAGCAAACCGTTCCTGTATCAGCATGTCTTGCAACGTGGTTATTCCCGGCACGACCGTAGCCTGGACATGCACGTCAGCCAGATTCGCCGCAAACTCAAGGCCATCGGCTATGAAGCACATGAATTGCGCACGGTGTGGGGCAAGGGTTATGCGCTGACGGCAGCGCAAGCGGATGCCTGATCGAGTGCATGAGTCACGTTCCCGCTTGCCGGGCAGGCACTCGCTGTTCTGGAAACTGGCCGTCCTGCTGGTGGGTTTTTGCCTGCTGATGATTTGGCTCAGTTGGTACTGGGGGCGCTACCTCGAAACGCAGAATGCCTTTCTGTCACCTGAGGCACGGCGCGTGCTCAACCGCTACGCCGCCGAGGCCGGGCAGGCCTGGAATGTCGGGAGCGAGAAGGGCGTCGATGCATGGCTGTTTGACGTGCGCCAGCATGAAAGCGGCTGGGTGGGCGTCATCGGCAGCGACCTGCAATCCCTGGGCAGCGTGCCGCTGGATGCCCGGCAGATGCAGCGGCTGACGTTCATGCGCGGCGTAGATTGGCCCATGAGCAGACGGCAAAAGACCGCGCCGTGGTTGAAGATCCCTTTCCCCGGCCAACCGAGTGCCGGCAGCCTGATCATCGAACTGCCTGAACGCTTCAAGCCGGGACAGCACGCCTTCATCTGGCAAATGCTGACTAATGTCCTGATACCGGCGCTGTTCACCCTGTTGCTCTGCGTAGGGTTGTATCGGCTGCTGATTCGTCCGCTCAACCAGTTGCGCGAGCAGGCCAACGCCTGGCGCGCCGATCGTCTGTCCAGTCGGCTGTCCCCGCAGATGACCTCGCGCCAGGATGAGCTGGGCGAGCTCAATCGCGCATTCGACCACATGGCCGCACGCCTGCAATCGACGGTGCAGATCCAGCAGCAGTTGCTGCGCGATCTGTCCCACGAGCTGCGCACGCCCTTGAGCCGCCTGCGCGTAGCGTGTGACAGCGAACAGAACCTGCCGCAGTTGCGCGAGCGCTTGAGCCGGGAAGTGGAGGGCATGCGCCGGCTGGTTGATGACACCCTGCACCTGGCGTGGCTCGACGCCGAGCGGGAAAAGCTGCCCGATGAAGACATTCAGGTGCTGGCGTTGTGGGACATGCTGGTGGACAACGCCAGTTTCGAGAGCTGCTGGCCGACCCGCCAATTCGTTTGTGATCTGGACAGCGGTTGCTGGGTGCGTGGCCATCTGAATACCCTGGCCCAGGCGCTGGAAAATATTCTGCGTAATGCGATTCGTCATTCTCCACCCAACGGCGTATTGCGCCTGGACGGTCGGCGCGATGGCGCCGACTGGTTGCTGTGGCTGGAGGATCAGGGTGGCGGCGTCGATGACAGTGATCTGGAACACATCTTCGCCCCTTTCATCCGTCTCGACGGAGCGCGGCCCGGTGACGGCGGCTTCGGTCTGGGCCTGAGCATTGCCCGCAACTCCCTGCGCTTGCAGGGCGGCGACATGTGGGCCGAGAACACCCATCAAGGGTTGCGGATGATCATGCGGTTGCCTGCCAGGGATGCCGAAGCGGGTGTCGGCGGATGAGACCCTTGCCCGTATCAGTGCTTCCCGGCGTTAGCGAACTGTTTGCAATCGGCATCGCGACCGATCGCCCACTCCTGCCAGCAAGTCGCATCACCACAGTGATCAAGCAGAAAAGAGCCCTCTTATTCCTTTTTGCCCTATGCACCTCACTTTGCGTGATATGGGCTTGGGGCGATTGCCGGTATGATAGGCGACCCCCGCACGTCCGGATCGCGAACACGCCATGACCCTGCAGTATCAAACCATCGCCGATTGCGTCGGCAACACCCCGCTGGTGCGTCTGCAACGCATGGCGGGGAATACCAGCAATACGCTGCTGCTCAAGCTTGAAGGCAACAATCCGGCCGGCTCAGTGAAAGACCGACCGGCGCTGTCGATGATTACCCGTGCCGAACTGCGCGGCCAGATCCACCAGGGCGACACCCTGATCGAAGCGACGTCCGGCAACACCGGCATTGCCCTGGCCATGGCTGCGGCAATCAAGGGTTATCGAATGATTCTTATCATGCCCGACAACTCCAGTGCAGAACGCAAGGCCGCGATGACCGCCTATGGCGCCGAGCTGATTCTGGTCAGCAAAGAGGAAGGCATGGAAGGTGCGCGTGACTTGGCCGAACGCATGCAGGCCGAAGGTCGTGGCAAGGTGCTGGATCAGTTCGCCAACGGCGATAACCCCCAAGCGCATTACGTCGGCACCGGCCCGGAAATCTGGCGGCAGACCGCCGGCACCATCACCCATTTCGTCAGTTCCATGGGCACCACCGGCACCATCATGGGCACCTCACGCTTTCTCAAGGAGCAGAATCCAGAGATTCGCATCGTCGGCCTGCAGCCCATGGACGGCTCGGCAATTCCGGGTATCCGGCGCTGGCCCCATGAATACCTGCCGAAAATCTATCAGGCGGACCGCGTTGACCGCATCATGGACATGGCCCAGGACGAAGCCGAGGACGTGATGCGTCGTCTGGCTCGCGAGGAAGGCATCTTCTGTGGCGTGTCCTCGGGCGGCGCCGTGGCCGGCATGTTACGACTGTCCCAGGAGGTGGAGAATGCGGTCATGGTTGCGATCATCTGTGACCGTGGCGACCGTTACCTGTCGACGGGTGTCTACGATGCGCCCAACTGATGGCCAAGCGTGAAACAGGCCTGCGTTTCCAGCCCAGCGGCGGCACCCGGACAACGCAGGTCCCCACCGGTAAAAAGCAACGTTTGAATATCGAGCGGCTGGCCAACGACGGTCGTGGCATTGGCTTCGTGGACGGCCGCACCTGGTTTGTCAGCGGCAGTCTGGCGGGCGAAGACGTCGAAGCGCGGGTGTTGGGTGCCCACGGCAAGGTGGTCGAGGCGCGCACCGAGCGAGTATTTCAGGCCAGCGCCCTGCGCCGCCCCGCCCCTTGCAAGCATTTCGGCCGTTGCGGCGGTTGCAGCGTGCAGCAGATGCCTCGCCAGGAGCAGCTTGCCCTGAAACAGCGCATGCTCGCCGAGCAGTTGAGTCGCGTCGCCGGAGTCGAACCCGAAGAGTGGGCTGCCCCTCTGACCGGTGACGAATACGCGTACCGCCGACGGGCGCGCATCGCCGTACGCTGGGATGCCAAAGGCAAACGGCTGGATGTGGGCTTTCGGGCGGCGTCGAGTCAGGACATCGTCGCCATTGAAGAATGCCCGGTGCTGGTACAGGCCCTGCAGCCGATCATGACCGCGTTGCCCGCCATGCTCGCCGGTCTTAGCAAGCCGCAGGCGCTGGGGCACGTCGAGTTGTTCAGCGGTTCGGCCAATGCGGTTCTGCTACGCCACACCGCGCCGCTGGCCGACCGCGATCTCGCCATCCTTGAAGCCTTCTGCATCATCCATGACGCTCAGCTTTGGCTGCAGGGTGAGGGTGAGCCGCAGGCGACGGACGCTTCGGCGCAACTGGGTTACGGCCTGGAGCCCTGGAATCTGGAGCTGGCGTATCGTCCCGGCGACTTCGTGCAGGTCAACGCACAGGTCAATACGGCGATGGTCGAACAGGCACTTTCGTGGCTTGCGCCCCGTCCCGATGAACGAGTGCTGGACTTGTTCTGCGGGCTTGGTAACTTCGCTTTACCGCTGGCACAAATCGCCCGCGAGGTGGTGGCAGTGGAGGGCGTCGAGATCATGGTCCGGCGCGCGACCGCCAACGCAATGAGTAATGGTTTGCATAATGTGCAGTTTCATCGGGCGGATCTGTCGCAGCCGCTGGACAAGGCGTCCTGGGTGGCGGAAGGTTTTTCCGCGGTACTGCTCGATCCTCCGCGTGACGGGGCGTTCGAGGTGGTCGGCAAACTCAGGAAACTGGGCGCCGAACGATTGGTGTATGTGTCGTGCAACCCGGCAACGCTGGCCCGCGACACAGCCGAATTGATCAGGCAGGGCTACTGTTTAAAACGTGCCGGAATTCTCGATATGTTTCCGCAGACAGCGCATGTCGAGGCGATGGCGTTATTTGAAGCGAGTAAGTGAGGCAACAGAGTTCAAGGAGTTGAATCGGTGCTTCACACGGAGTCTCGTCTAATCCGACTGGCCCGCGCATGCGAGACCTTGCAAGGCCCGCAAGGAGCATGCGCTGAAGAAGGCCGGCGACTGATGGCGCATTTCATCGCGCCGTAGGGAAGGTAAGCAACATGGTACAGGTGAGAGCACACCAGCCGATAAACACAGACGGCAGTATCAACCTCGACGCATGGCTTGATCATGTGGTCAGCGTCGACCTCGCAGTGGATCGACAGGCGTTGAAAGAAGCCTGTGAATTCGCCCGGCAAGCCGAGCAACAGGACAACGCCGCCAAGAATCTCTGGGCGGAAGGCACGTCGAGTTTCCAGACGGGCCTGGAAATCGCTGAAATCCTGGCCGACCTCAAACTCGACCAGGATTCACTGATCGCCGCCGTGCTTTACCGCGCGGTGCGTGAAGGCAAGATTCCTCTGTCCGACGTCGGCCAGCGTTTTGGCCCAACCGTCACCAAGCTGATCGACGGCGTGCTGCGCATGGCGGCAATCAGTGCCAGCCTCAGCCCGCGGCAGTCGCTGGTGCTCGGCACTCAGGCTCAGGTGGAAAACCTGCGCAAGATGCTGGTGGCCATGGTCGATGACGTGCGCGTCGCGCTGATCAAGCTCGCCGAGCGCACATGCGCCATCCGCGCGGTGAAGAATACCGATGACGAAAAGCGCAACCGGGTCGCCCGGGAGGTCTTCGACATCTATGCACCGCTGGCCCATCGTCTTGGTATCGGCCACATCAAGTGGGAGCTGGAGGACCTGTCCTTCCGCTATCTGGAGCCTGAGCAATACAAGCAGATCGCCAAGTTGCTGCATGAGCGTCGCCTCGATCGCGAACGCTTCATCACCGATGTTATGTCGCAGCTGGAAAACGAACTGCTGGCCACAGGAGTCACGGCCGATATCAGCGGTCGTGCCAAACACATCTATTCGATCTGGCGCAAAATGCAGCGCAAGGGTCTTGAGTTCAGCCAGATTTACGACGTTCGTGCCGTTCGCGTGCTGGTGCCGGAAATGCGCGACTGCTACACCGCATTGGGCATCGTCCACACCCTCTGGCGGCACATTCCCAAGGAGTTCGACGACTACATCGCCAACCCCAAGGAAAACGGCTATCGCTCGTTGCACACCGCAGTGATCGGTCCGGAAGGCAAGGTGCTGGAGGTGCAGATCCGCACCCACGCCATGCATGAAGAGGCCGAGCTTGGCGTCTGCGCGCATTGGCGTTACAAGGGCACCGACGTCAAATCCGGTTCCAACCACTACGAGGAGAAAATCTCCTGGCTGCGTCAGGTGCTGGAGTGGCACGAAGAGCTTGGCGACATTGGTGGTCTGGCCGAGCAGCTGCGGGTCGATATCGAACCGGATCGGGTCTATGTGTTTACTCCCGATGGTCATGCCATCGACCTGCCCAAAGGCGCCACACCGCTGGACTTCGCCTATCGCGTGCACACTGAGATCGGTCATAACTGCCGTGGCGCCAAGATCAACGGGCGCATCGTGCCGCTCAACTACAGCCTGCAGACCGGTGAGCAGGTCGAGATCATCACCAGCAAGCACGGCACGCCGAGCCGCGACTGGCTGAACTCGAACCTGGGCTACATCACCACCTCGCGGGCGCGGGCGAAGATCGTTCACTGGTTCAAGCTGCAGGCCCGCGATCAGAACGTCGCAGCCGGCAAGGTGCTGCTTGAGCGCGAACTGGCGCGTCTGGCGTTGCCGCAGGTGGATTTTGACAAGTTGGCGGAAAAGGCCAACATGAAGATCGCCGAAGACATGTTCGCCGCCCTTGGCGCTGGCGATCTGCGCTTGGCGCAACTGGTCAATCTGGCACAGCAACTGGTCGAACCGGAGCGCGGCAACGAACAGCTGGAGCTGATTCCGCGCAAGGCGACGGGTTATAAACCGGGCAAGCGTGGCGACATTCAGATCCAGGGCGTCGGCAACCTGATGACGCAGATGGCGGGTTGCTGCCAGCCGTTGCCGGGCGATGCCATCGTCGGCTACATCACCCAGGGTCGCGGCGTGAGCATCCACCGCCAGGACTGTGCGTCTGTATTGCAGCTGGGCGGACGCGAACCCGAGCGCATCATCCAGGTCAGTTGGGGGCCGGTGCCGGTGCTCACCTATCCGGTGGACATCATCATCCGCGCCTACGACCGTTCCGGCCTGCTGCGCGACGTGTCTCAAGTGCTGCTCAACGAGCGCATCAACGTGCTGGCGGTCAACACCCGCTCCAACAAGGAAGACAACACGGCATTGATGTCGCTGACCATCGAGATTCCGGGGCTGGATGCGCTGGGGCGTCTGCTGGGACGGATTTCCCAGTTGCCGAACATCATCGAAACCCGGCGTAACCGGACGCCATAAAACAGCCAGGAGCTTCAAGCGCCAAGCTGCAAGTTGCCTAGGGACTGCTTGCAACTTGGGGCTTGCGGCTTATGGCTGTGAGAGAAGAGATTCGCGAATGTACAAGCTAGAAGATCTGCTCAACCTCATGGCCCGTCTGCGCGATCCGCAGTACGGCTGTCCGTGGGACGTGAAGCAGAACTACGCCACCATCGTGCCGCATACCCTTGAAGAAGCCTATGAAGTCGCCGATGCTATCGAGCGTGGGGATTTCGATGACCTGCGCGGCGAGCTGGGCGATCTGCTGTTTCAGGTGGTCTATTACTGCCAACTGGCGCGGGAAGAAGGGCGATTCGAGTTCGATGGCGTGGTCGATGGCATCACGCGCAAACTGATTCGTCGCCATCCTCATGTGTTTCCTACGGGTGATCTGTACGCGCCGCTGGAAACGCCGCGCCTCTCGGAGGATCAGGTTAAACATCGTTGGGAGGAGATAAAGGCCCAGGAGCGCGCCGAGAGGGCGCATGTCCCGGAGCAACTGTCCCTGCTCGATGATGTGCCAAATGTACTGCCAGCATTGTCCCGCGCGGCCAAGTTGCAGAAGCGCGCGGCGCAGGTGGGTTTCGACTGGCCAGAAGCGCTGCCGGTCATTGATAAGGTGCGTGAAGAGCTGGGCGAAGTCCTTGAAGCGATGGCCGACAACGACAGCGCGGGCATTCACGAAGAGATCGGTGACCTGTTGTTCGTAGTGGTTAATCTGGCCCGCCATTTGAAGGTGGATCCGGAAAATGCCCTGCGCGCCGCTAACGGTAAGTTCGAGCGGCGCTTTCGTTTTATCGAACAGGTCTTGCGCGATACCGGCCGCCCCATCGAAGATTGCAGCCTTCAAGAGATGGATGCGCTCTGGGGCGAAGCCAAGCGTCAGGAAAAACATGCGCCCAACTGCGGTTGAGTCGACTATTTAGAGAGAGAAGACAGATGGCGGGTATTTCCCTTCGTGACCAGTTGCTCAAGGCAGGTCTGGTCAACGAGAAGCAGGCCAAGCAGGTCGCCAAGACCAAGCAGAAAGAACAACGCCTGGTGCATAAAGGCCAGGCGACTGCCGACGATGCCGCCCAGCGTGCCGCCCAGGAAGCCATGGTGGAAAAGGCCAGGCGCGACCAGGAGTTGAATCGCCAGCAACAGGAAAAGGCCGAGCAGAAAGCCCGAACCGCGCAGGTCAAACAATTGATCGAAGCGACGCGCTTGCCGAAGCTGACCACCGAGGATTATTACAACTTCGTCGATGACAAGAAGGTCAAGCGGCTGTCGGTGAACTCGCTGATGCGCAGTAAGCTGAGTAACGGTTCGTTGGCGATCGTGCACCACGGTGGTACGTACGAGGTGATCCCGCGAGAGGCAGCGCTGAAGGTTCAAGAGCGCGATCCGCGGCGGATCGTGATGCTCAGTGAACCGACCGAAGAGCCCGATGGCGATGATCCGTATGCGGCCTACAAGATTCCTGATGATTTGATGTGGTAAACCCCGCAAAAAACAAAACCCGCCTTGGCGGGTTTTGTTTTATCGCGATTCGTGATTACGAGTTGCTCGCGGCCTTCCTGGCTTCCAGTTCCGCAAGCTCTGCTGCGTAACGCTGTGCGTCCGATTCATGATGAAACATCCCGACCAGTTGATCCTGCTGGCGGACATCCCAGATTTGGATGCCATCGGCGATGGCTTCGTGGGAGATGTGGGCGTCGTCGCGTTCAGTAACAGTAACCGTCATAGTGAAAACTCCTGACTCTTTGAGATCTGCGGCAGGACGTCGCAGTGGCTTCTTTATAAAATTTGTTAGCAGGCTAAGTAAATGATCGATTTGGGAAAGAGTCATTTACCAATTAAGCAACAGTGGCTAACTGACTGTTTTTGCTCGCTATGCGTCGTTTTGTCGCACTCGTTTGAAGGGTGTGAAGAAATTTTCATGTTGAGACATTAGCCTCATGTGGAAGCGGGGGATGAACACTGCGCGCCCTCCCGTGGGGCGGGTCCTGACACCCGTATTCACTACCGTCGTGCCACCGATCTCGTCCGCAAGGTTTCTTGATATCACGGCCACAGCCACTCACGGGCGGACGTCAACTAAAGCACCGATCTCTACGCTTTCCTGCTGCCCACAAAAAACCCCGCCAATCGACGGGGTTCTTAATGAAGGTAAAGCCCGAATCAACTGCCCTTGACCGACTTACCATCCACCGTGCCATCCTGCAGCATGATGTTGTATTCCTTGCCGTCAGTTTCGACCTGCTGCAAGCGCACCAGCAGGTAGTCGTAGTCCTTGGCGAACCACATCACGGTAATACGCTTGTTCTGGGTCGGATCACGCACCCGCTCCACCTTGACTGCGTCGATCGAACCCACCTTGGTGGCAACCTTTTCGGTGCCCAGTACGCGGAAGTCGTAGGTATCGACCTCGTCGCCGTCGACGACCTGATAGGTCATGCTCTTTTTGCCAGCAGCGACATCATGCTGCAGTGCCAACTGGTAGGTGGATTTGTCCAGAACCCCCGTGTTTAGCGGGATTTTCACCGCATCGTTACGGTCGGTGCCGGTAATGAATTTGGTAGACCAGTCGAACACCAGATCCACCGTCTTGGTCTTGCCCAGGCCACCACGCTCGAAGTGATAGGTCTGCGGCAGTAGTTGATCCTTATCGACCTTCAGCGTGCTGACTTCGGTCAGGCTGGCGATCATCATCGATGCCTTGAAGCTCAGGGCCCAGGTGCCGTTGGCGTTCTTTTCCAGGCTGCGCGTGGCGCTACCGCCCACAGGCAGCTGTTTATAATCAGCGGTGTAGCTGGCGGAGAAAGGTTGAAGGTCTGCCGCATTGACCGCAGGAAGTGCGAACAGAGCGAAAGCGAAGAGCAAAGCGCGACGCATAATATCTCCTGTCTATTAAATTAAATGGCCGGAATCACTTGGCCGCGGGGGCCCAGTGGCTGGCCGTTCAGTAATGCGCCCTGTTCGCCCAGGACCAGACGGCCTTCGGCGAACCAGCGGATTGCCAGCGGGTAAATCAGGTGCTCCTGGGCGTGAACCCTGCGTGCCAATGTCTCAGGCGTGTCGTGCAACTCTACCGACACAACTGCCTGTACGACCAGAGGCCCCCCATCGAGTTCCTCGGTGACGAAGTGCACGCTACAGCCGTGTTCTGCATCGCCGGCCTCCAGCACACGTTGATGCGTGTGCAAGCCTTTATACAGGGGAAGCAGGGAAGGGTGAATGTTCAACAGGCGACCGTGGTAATGACGCACGAAGCCAGGCGTGAGAATGCGCATGAAACCGGCGAGTACCACCAGCGTGGGTGCGAACGCGTCGATGAGTTCGATCAGCGCCTTATCGAAGGCCTCGCGACCGTCATAGGCCTGGTGATCGAGAACGCCGGTTTCGATGCCTGCGCTCCTCGCGCGCTCGAGTCCGTAGGCGTCGGCGCGGTTGGAGATAACCGCGCGAATGCGTACCGGACTTGTACCGTCCTGCAAGCTGTCGATCATTGCCTGCAGATTACCGCCGGTGCCTGACAGCAGCACCACGACATCGCAAGGTTGCCGCGTGTCAGGCTTCAAGACCGCATGCATCAGTGTGCCTTGACGTTCTTCAGCTCGACTTGTGCAGCGCCTTCTGCAGCGGTACCGATCTGGCCGATGACCCAAGGCTGCTCGCCTGCATCACGCAGGGCTTTTAGCGAAGCTTCGACGTGCTCCTGGGCGACGCAGATGACCATGCCGACACCGCAGTTCAGAACGCGGTGCATTTCGTGTTCGTCGACATTGCCCTGCGCTTGCAGCCAATCGAACACCGCAGGACGGGTCCAGCTCGCCACGTCGACCACCGCTTGAGCGCCTTCAGGCAGTACGCGAGGGATGTTGTCCAGCAGGCCGCCGCCGGTGATGTGGGCCATGGCCTTGACCGCGCCGGTGTCCTTGATCAGCTTGAGCAGTTGCTTGACGTAGATGCGGGTTGGCGCCATCAACAGATCGGTCAGCGGCTTGCCGTCCAGCTGGATGGTTTGGATGTCGGCACCGGAGACTTCGATGATCTTGCGGATCAGCGAGTAGCCGTTGGAGTGTGGACCGGAAGACGGCAGGGCGATCAGCGCATCGCCAGCGGCCACTGTCGAGCCGTCGATGATCTCGGCCTTTTCCACTACGCCAACGCAGAAGCCGGCCAGGTCGTAGTCTTCGCCTTCATACATGCCTGGCATTTCAGCGGTTTCGCCGCCCACCAGCGAGCAGCCGGCCAGCTCGCAACCCGCGCCGATGCCGGTCACGACCTGGGCAGCGGTATCGACGTTCAGCTTGCCGGTGGCGTAGTAGTCCAGGAAAAACAGCGGTTCGGCACCGCAGACCACTAGATCGTTGACGCACATGGCAACCAGGTCGATGCCGATACTGTCGTGCTTGTTCAGGTTCAATGCCAGGCGCAGCTTGGTGCCGACCCCGTCAGTGCCGGAAACCAGCACAGGCTGCTTGTAGCCAGCCGGAATTTCGCACAGCGCGCCGAAGCCTCCCAGGCCCCCCATCACTTCCGGGCGTTTGGTGCGCTTGGCGACGCTCTTGATGCGTTCGACCAATGCTTCACCGGCGTCGATGTCTACACCGGCGTCTTTGTAGCTCAGGGAGGGTTGCTTGCTCATGATCCAGGCCTTTAGGGGGGATTCGGGATAACGACCGATTAGGGACGGCGCGTGGCCGTGTCATCGCCGGTCTGCGAAGGCGCGCGATTTTATCAGGGTTGGGCCCAAGCGGCCATCCTTGGGCCGACGGGCAGAAGCATGATGAAGAAAAAATAACCTGGTCCCACGGCACCGTTCCGTTCGTCGGGGCTGATAAAAGGTGTAACTTCCTCTGCCGAGTGAGCGATTCGGGCCGAGTTGCGGTCTGAGTCGGACCGGTCATTTTCATGCAGCCATCAACACGCTGCGTTTTTTGTTTCGTGGGAATTTTTATGCGCCTCAAAAACTGCCTGCTCGCAGGTTGTCTGTCCCTCATGAGCCTCCCGGCCTTGGCCGAGACGGTGAACAATCTCTATCAGGTGCGCGAGCCAGTCAGCGGGCAGACCGCGGACGAGAAAGCCCGTGCCACCCAGGCCGCGCTGGAAACCATGGTCATTCGTCTGACCGGCGACCCGAAGGCCGCCCAAGGTCCGGGCCTTGCGGAGGTGCGTAAGGACCCGCAGCAAATCATCAGTCAGTACGGTTATGACGCCGGTCCGCCCGAGTCGCTGCAGGTGGATTTCGACCCGGCGAGCACCGAGCGCGCGCTGCGTCAGGCCGGCTTGTCGTTGTGGGGCTCGAACCGCCCGGTAATCATGACCTGGTGGCTGAATGATGCAACCGATGGCGCCAATCTGGTGGGTGACGGTCAGTCGAGCGCCGAGCCTCTGCGCCGAGCGGCACAGCACCGTGGCTTGCCACTGCGTCTACCGCTGGCGGACCTGGGCGAGCAGGGCATCGGTAATGCCAAGACGCTGGACGGCAGCGACGTCGCGCCGCTCAAGCAGGCCTCCGAGCGCTATGGTTCGGACGCCATTCTCGCTGTACACGCTCAGGAAAATGGCGGCCATTGGCAGGGCAAATGGCACTTGTGGCTGGGAGACAAGATGGAGCAGGGTACTGCGACCGGCGCCAGCTCCGCTGAACTGGCCGATGCCGTGCTGCTGTCGGTGAGCCAGCGCCTTGCCCCGCGTTTCGTGGTTAAGCCTGGTGCATCGTCGAGCATGGCGTTCCAAGTGCAAGGCATGAATCTGGAGCGCTATGCCCAATTGGGGCGCCTGTTGGAACCCTTCGGAGGTCGCCTCAAGTCGGTCGATGGTGATCGCGTGGTGTTCGAGGTCAGCGGTAGTACCGACCAACTGCGTTCGCAGTTGTCGCTGGCCAGGTTACAGGAAGTGCCAGCCGGTGAAGACGCCGCAGCGCCGGTCGATGCCGGACAAGCGCCTGCGGCGGGCGCCGTGCCTGGTACTGTCCCTGCACCCGTTGCAGCACAGACGCTGCACTTTCGTTGGTAATCGGGTTCATAACGGCGTTGCGTAAAGCATTCCATATACGGTTCAAGGGGCAGTAATGACTGATACGCGTCGTTGGTTCTGGCTTGGCGGGATCCTCCTGCTGTGCCTGTTCGTCTGGCTGTTGCACGCCATCCTCACGCCGTTTCTGGTGGCGTTGCTGTTGGCGTATATGGGCGATCCGCTGGCGGATCGGCTGGAAAAGCTCAAGATGTCGCGCACCTTGAGTGTGGTCACGGTATTCGTGATTTTCACCCTGATTTTCCTCGGGTTGATGCTGGTGCTGGTGCCGATGCTGGTCAAACAGCTGTACCGACTGTACGAACTCGCACCGCAAATTCTCGATTGGCTGCAGCATACCGCGTTGCCGTGGACCCAGGCCAAGCTGGGACTGTCGGATGGCTTCTGGAAATTCGACAAGGTCAAGGCCGCGATCTCCGAACATATGGGGCAGACCGGCGATATCGTCGGCATTATTCTGGCGCAGGCGACCACTTCGACCCTTGCCTTGATCGGCTGGCTTACCAATCTGGTGTTGATCCCGGTGGTCTGTTTCTACCTGCTGCGCGACTGGGACGTGATGATGGCCAAGGTGCGTAGCCTGCTGCCGCGTCACCGCGAAAAGAAAATCGTCGCGCTGGCCCATGAGTGCCATGAAGTGCTGGGCGCTTTCATCCGCGGTCAGTTACTGGTGATGGTGGCGCTGGGGGTGATTTACGCCGCGGGCTTGATGCTGGTCGGCCTCGAGCTGGGGCTGCTGATCGGTGTTATCGCGGGTCTGGCGGCCATCGTGCCTTATATGGGCTTCGTGATCGGTATCGGCTCGGCGATTCTGGCGGGCTTCTTCCAGTTCGGCGGCGACCTGTATCCGATGTTGGGAATCGTCGCGGTGTTCCTGGTCGGGCAGGCGCTGGAAGGCATGGTGCTGACGCCATTGCTGGTGGGCGATCGCATCGGTCTGCATCCGGTGGCAGTCATCTTCGCGATCCTGGCGGGCGGCGAGCTGTTCGGCTTCACCGGGATCCTGTTAGCGCTGCCGGTAGCCGCGGTCATCATGGTGCTGGTGCGCCACGTTAATGATTTGTACAAGGAATCGGATATCTACGGTGGGTTGGAAGATCCAGACCTGTAGCGGATGCCGCTGACGGATTCGCCGGGGCCGTGCGCGGCGGACCGGGCGGCGGGGTCGCCGCCGACCCCGCTGCAGCCGTTGGCAAGGCATGCCGCTGCCCAGGTCCAGGCGTTTGAGCACACCAGGCTCAAACGCCTTTTTTATGCCTGCCGATCGTCCACGATCCGGGGCCTGGCACGTGCCAGACGCAAGCCGTTGATTTTGCAGGCCCTCTGACACATTGTGCGGTCCGCCTTGCGGGTATAGACTTTGGGCACTTTACACAGAGGCCCTTGGCGGTTCGTCATTGAACCGTTCAGCCAGCATGAAACCAGTTCAGCTGCCCCTGAGTGTGCGTCTGCGTGACGACGCCACCTTCATTAATTACTATCCAGGCGCCAATGCCGCTGCACTCGGCTATGTCGAGCGCCTGTGCGAAGCCGACGCCGGCTGGACTGAAAGCCTCATTTATCTCTGGGGCAAGCACGGCGTAGGGCGCACCCATCTTTTGCAAGCTGCCTGCCTGCGCTTCGAGCAGATGGGCGAGCCTGCTGTTTACCTGCCCATGGCTGATGTCATCGATGAAGGCGTCGAGTTGTTCGATCATCTGGAGCAATACGAACTGGTATGTCTGGACGATCTACAAGCGGTCGTCGGCAAGCCGGAATGGGAAGAGGCGTTGTTTCACCTGTTCAATCGCCTGCGTGACAGCGGCCGTCGCTTGCTGATCGCGGCGTCGTGTTCTCCTCGGGAGTTGCCGGTCAAACTGGCGGACCTCAAATCGCGACTGACCATGGCGCTGGTGTTCCAGATGCGCCTGCTGTCCGACGAAGAAAAACTCCGTGCTTTGCAATTGCGCGCCTCGCGCCGGGGTCTGCACCTGACGGATGACGTCGGCCATTTCATCCTGACCCGCGGCAAGCGCAGTATGAGTGCATTGTTCGACCTGCTTGAAGAACTCGACCAAGCCTCGCTGCAGGCCCAGCGCAAGCTGACGATTCCTTTCCTTAAAGAGACGCTGGGCTGGTGAGGGACAATGGGGTCGAACCTGCATTGGTGCTGCAGACCGCCGCCGCCTTGCGCCACGCCACGCGCATTCTGATTATCACAGGTGCCGGGCTTTCGGCGGATTCGGGGCTGCCCACCTATCGCGGCGTTGGCGGCCTGTACAACGGACACACCGACGACGGGCTACCGATCGAGATGGCCCTGTCCGGGCCGATGCTGCGGCGAGACCCTGCGCTGTGCTGGAAATACATTGCCCAATTAAGCAGCGCGTGCCTGGCCGGTCAGCCCAACGCAGCGCACTACGCTATCGCTCAGCTTCAGCGGCGCAAGCCCGGATGCTGGGTGTTGACGCAGAATGTCGACGGCTATCATCGCGCTGCGGGCAGCCCACCTGAGCGCCTGATCGAAATTCATGGCCAGTTGGCACCGCTTTATTGCCAATCCTGCGGCATGGAGGATCCTAGGTTGAGCGAGTACCTGCAGCGTCCCTTGCCGCCTTTGTGCGCGCACTGCCACGGGGTGCTCAGACCGCCGGTCGTCTTGTTTCAGGAGATGTTGCCGGAAATGGCATTGAATGTGCTGGATGCGCAGATGGCGAAGGGTTTTGATGCAGTACTCAGTATCGGGACTACCGCCAGTTTCCCTTATATCCACGAGCCAATGCTGCGCACGCGGGTGATGGGAGGCTTTACTGCCGAGATAAATCCCACGTTGACAGATCACTCCATTCACATGGACGCATTTCTGAGGTGTAGAGCCTTAGATGTGATGGAGGACCTGCTAAGTCACATTTGATTCGATTGAATTTGCAAATGATGACGATAGAGGGCATAGTCGCGGCTTCTTAACACCTTCGCCACGGTCGTGCCCATGCTAAATCGCTTCGCACCCCTCGTGCCTCTCGCACTCGTAACGCTGCTGTTCGGCTGCGCGGCCCAGATGCCAGCGTCGCAACAGCTGTCGCAGAATCCGCAATTCAAGGACTCTGTCACCGCTCAGACCGCCAAGCGAGCGGTTTATTCGGCTTCCGTTCTGGACGACGAAATCGCCACCGAAGACGAACTGGCTCAGTTTGCAGACGCCAAGCCGTACCGTCTTCCAGTGTTGGCTGACAGCATCCTGGAACGTGGTAAATCGCTGATCGGCACCCGTTACCGGTTCGGCGGCACCTCGACCACTTCCGGTTTCGATTGCAGTGGCTTTATCGGCTACCTGTTCCGTGAAGAAGCCGGGATGAGCCTGCCACGCTCGTCACGCGAGATGATCAACATTGATGCCCCGCTGATCAAACGCAATGACCTCAAGCCAGGCGACCTGCTGTTCTTCAGCACCGCGGGCCGTGGTCGTGTCAGCCATGCGGGTATCTATCTGGGCGATGATCAGTTCATCCACTCCAGCAGCCGCCGCAGCGGTGGTGTGCGTGTCGACAGCCTTGACGATGCATACTGGGCCCGGACCTTCATTGAAGCCAAGCGTGCGTTGGCCATGGCACCTTCCCAGGTTCCGGAAACAACGACTGCTATGACTTCGACTACAATCAAGCGCCAACACCGGTAGTAGTAAGGGAGGCGTTGCCTTCTCGGCGACGCGGCCGTTCCTGGACGGCAATATTTCCCTGTCTTGAGCGCGCAATCGGGGACGCCTGATTGCGCGTTTTTCCGGCTTCCGGCAGAGTAAGCCGCATCCTAGGAAGGTTGTTGTGGTTATGTCGATCTCGGTTCGCCTGGCTGTTATATCATTGGCTATGTTGCTGGCGGCTTGTTCAAGCACTCCACCGCCCGCCCCACCCAAGGTCTTCTATCGGCCTGTGGTCGCTGCTCCCTCTCAATTTACCTCTCCGCTGGCTGACGACGTGCTGTTGCGTGCGATCGGGCTGGTGGGCACCCCTTATCGCTGGGGTGGCAACACGCCGGATTCGGGTTTCGACTGCAGTGGCCTGATCGGTTACGTGTATCAGGGCGCGGCGGGAATTGTCTTGCCTCGTTCGACCCGCGACATGATTCGCCTGCGAGGCCCGGATATTGATCGAAACCAGCTGCAAACTGGCGATTTGGTGTTCTTCGCCACCGGTGGCGGTTCGAATGTGAGTCATGCCGGGATCTATGTCGGCGAAGGGCGCTTCGTGCATGCTCCGGCGACGGGCGGCACGGTGAAACTCGACAGCCTGGATAAGCCGTACTGGCAAAAAGCGTGGCTCAACGCCAAACGCGTGATTCAACCGTCGAATCTGGCGAAGCAGTAACCGACCAGATTGCGACACAGTTTGGGTGTTCGCTGTTTGCCAGCGAACACCCAGCCTGGCTGCGTTGCTCATTGGCGGGTTGCCTGCACTGTCCGCGTCGCCGTCACCCGCCAGATCGTGTTGCTGACGTCATCGGCCACCAGTACATCGCCATTGGGCAACACATAGAGCCAGCGCGGGTGGTCGAGGTCTTCGGCGAAGGCGGCGACTTGCGTGCCAGGCGCTGCGGTGGGTCTGGCCCCTGCTGGCCAGCCGACTGCCGGGGCGATATTGACGGTGGGAACCAGGGTCTTGTTGGGTTCCGGCAGTCGGGGCGAGGGGCCCATGCCATCCGAGACCTGCAGGCTTGATGTTTCGCCACACGCTGCGAGCCCGCCGGCGAGCAATACCAGTGCTGCGACCTGGGGTTTTAGCTTGAGCATGTCCTAACTCCCTTCCTGGCAGTCATGCGTCGCATGTTTAAGAGTAGAGGGCGCTCGAAGGTGTCGGTTCAATAGCAGAACGATGGCTGCTTCGATTGACGCTGTTGGGGCAACCCACTAACCTTCGCCCCTTGTTTCAGGTGCCCGCGACCCCGGTCGCTCCAAGGGTGAAACAGGGAAGCCGGTGCGCGCGCATTTGCGAGCAATTCCGGCACTGCCTCCGCAACGGTAAATGAGTCAAGGCCCCGCACGATGCCACTGTGTTCCTCGGACATGGGAAGGCGCGCGGCTTGAGTAGCAGCTCATGAGTCCGGAGACCGGCCTGATCCATTCAACAGCATCACGGAGGGCGATGCTCTGCGCGGGCTCGGGCCATGGCTCCCGGCGCCTGCTGTCAGTCTTTGCCTTCCGTTTGCCAGACCTGCCCTCAAGCGGAGAGCCCGATGAGCGAATCCCCCGAACGTGACGAACGCCACCTGGCGCGCATGCTGCGCAAGAAGGCAGTGATGGACGAACGCATCGCCAGCGCGCCCAACGAATGTGGGCTGCTGCTGGTCTTGACCGGCAACGGCAAGGGCAAAAGCAGCTCGGCGTTCGGCATGCTCGCGCGAGCCATGGGCCACGGTATGCAGTGCGGCGTGGTGCAATTCATCAAGGGTCGCAACGCCACGGGGGAGGAGCTGTTCTTCCGCCGTTTTCCGCAGCAGGTGCATTATCACGTCATGGGCGAGGGTTTCACCTGGGAAACCCAGGACCGGCAGCGCGACATCGCGGCCGCCGAAGCTGCCTGGACGGTGGCCCAGGCGTTGCTGCGCGATCCCGAGATCGGTCTGGTGATCCTCGACGAACTCAACATTGCCCTCAAGCACGGCTACCTCGACCTTGAGCAAGTGCTCAGCGACCTGCAGGCTCGCCCGCCGATGCAACACGTGGTCATCACCGGGCGTGGCGCGAAGCAGGAACTGATCGACCTGTCCGATACCGTTTCCGAGATCGGCGTGGTCAAGCACGCGTTTCAGGCCGGGATCAAGGCGCAAAAGGGCATCGAATTGTGAGTGACCGTTCATGAACCAGCCCCGACACTGCCCGGCGGTATTGATCGCCGCGCCTGCTTCCGGCCAGGGCAAGACTACGGTCACGGCGGCGCTGGCCCGTCTGCATCGCAATCAGGGGCGCAAGGTGCGTGTCTTCAAATGCGGGCCGGACTTCCTTGACCCGATGATTCTAGAGCGTGCCAGCGGCCACCCTGTCTATCAGTTAGACATGTGGATGGTTGGCGAAAACGAGAGCCGTCGCCTGCTGTGGGAAGCTGCGATCGATGCCGACCTGATCCTGATCGAAGGCGTCATGGGGCTGTTCGACGGTACGCCGTCGAGTGCCGATCTGGCGCGGCGTTTTGGCGTGCCGGTACTGGGCGTGATCGACGGCACCGCCATGGCCCAGACCTTCGGTGCCCTGGCGTTGGGCCTGGCGCGTTATCAGCCTGATCTGCCCTTTGCCGGGGTGCTGGCCAACCGGGTCGGCACGGTGCGCCATGCGCAGTTGCTCCAAGGCAGCCTGACCGAAGGCTTGCGCTGGTACGGCGCGTTGTCTCGGGAAACCGGGATCGAGTTGCCAAGTCGCCATTTGGGGCTGGTGCAGGCCAGTGAGCTGAATGATCTGGACGCTCGTCTCGACGCCGCCGCAGCGTCACTGGCCAGCACTTGCGATGCAACGTTGCCGCCTGTGGTTTGCTTCGAAGCACCAGACAGCGTACCGGTGGAGCCTTTGCTCGAAGGCGTGCGCATTGCCGTCGCTCGCGACGAAGCGTTCGCTTTCACCTACGGCGCCAGCCTGGACTTGTTGCGGGACATGGGCGCCGAGCTGGTGTTTTTCTCGCCTATCCGCGACCAGCAATTGCCTGACGCACATAGCCTTTATCTACCTGGCGGCTATCCCGAACTGCACCACGTGGCGCTGGGCCAGAACAGCGCCATGCTACAGGCGATCCGCGCCCACCACGCGGCAGGCAAGCCGCTGCTGGCCGAGTGCGGCGGGATGCTCTATCTGCTTGACGCCCTGACCGATGTCGACGGCCAGCGCGCCAAACTGGCGGGCCTGCTGACGGGTGAAGCGGTAATGCAGAAGCGTCTGGCGGCCCTGGCTTTGCAAACGGTGGAGTTGCCGGAGGGCTCGTTGCGCGGCCATACCTATCATCACTCGCTGACCAGCACTGAACTGACGCCCATTGCCCGCGGCGTCAGCCCGAACGGTGGACGCGGCGCCGAAGCGGTGTATCGCGACCGTCGCCTGACTGCGTCCTACGTGCACTTTTATTTCCCTTCCAATCCCCAAGCGACGGCGGCGCTGTTTTTGCCATGAATACAGTTGCATGGGGGATGATTGGTAGCTGCATGGCGTGCCAGCGCTGGCGTCTCCAAGCCGCTACCGTAGGCCAGGCAGATGCAGAACGCGCATTCGGACGGCCAGCACATGACTGACCACTCCTTCAGCGAGGACGAGCGCGCTGCGGTTTACCGGGCCATCGCCGAGCGCCGGGACATGCGGCACTTCTGCGGCGGCTCGGTGGTGCCCGAGGTGCTCGCACGCTTGCTGGAAGCCGCGCATCAGGCGCCCAGCGTCGGCCTGATGCAGCCGTGGCGCTTCATTCGCATTACTGACCGGCCATTGCGCGGGCAGATTCAGGTGCTGGTGGAAGAGGAGCGAATCCGCACCGCCGAAGCGCTGGGCGAGCGTGCCGACGACTTCATGACGCTCAAGGTCGAAGGCATTAACGATTGTGCCGAGGTGCTGGTCGCGGCATTGATGGACGACCGAGAGAAACACATCTTCGGTCGTCGGACCTTGCCGGAAATGGACATGGCGTCCTTGTCCTGCGCCATCCAGAACCTATGGCTGGCCGCTCGCGCCGAGGGGCTGGGGATGGGCTGGGTGTCGTTGTTCGAGCCTCGGGCGCTGGCCGATCTGCTGCAAATGCCCACTGGCTCGAAACCCTTGGCAATCCTCTGCCTGGGACCGGTCAAGGCGTTCTATCCGGCGCCGATGCTGGTACTGGAAGGCTGGGCGCAGGCGCGTCCCTTGCACGAACTGGTCTTTGAGAACACATGGGGAGTGAGTTCATGAGTGTGGCGTTATTGAGCGTCGCCGGGGTTGCGCTCGACGCGCTGCTCGGCGAGCCAAAACGAAACCACCCATTGGTGGCGTTTGGCCGATATGCCGAGCGCATTGAGCAGCGTTTCAACGGCGGCGGTCGCGGCTGGCGCAGCCACGGCGTCACGGCCTGGTTTATTGCGGTCATTCCGCTGACCCTGCTGGTGACGTTCTTCAGCTGGCTGCCTTACGTCGGCTGGCTGGTGGAAGTGGCCGCGCTCTATTGCGCGCTGGGCCTGCGCAGCCTGGGGGAGCATGTCGAGCCGGTGACGCAGGCCTTGCGCAGCGAAAATCTGGAAGAGGCCCGCCGTCGGGTCGGTTACCTGGTCAGTCGCCAGACCTCGGAGCTGGATGCTACGGACGTCGCTCGCGCCGCCACCGAATCGGTGCTGGAGAATGGCAGCGATGCGGTCTTTGCCGCGATCTTCTGGTTTGTCGTGCTGGGTGCGCCGGGTGTGGTGCTGTATCGCCTGAGCAATACGCTGGACGCCATGTGGGGCTATCGTAACGAGCGCTTCGAGCGTTTCGGCTGGGCAGCGGCGAAAATCGACGATCTGCTGAACTACATTCCCGCACGTCTAGTCGCATTGACTTACGCGCTGCTGGGCAAAACCAGACTGGCCTTGCGCTGCTGGCACACACAGGCGCCGAAGTGGGACAGCCCGAACGCAGGGCCGGTGATGGCTGCCGGCGCGGGCGCCTTGGGCGTTGAGTTGGGCGGCGCGGCGATTTATCACGGCGAACTGCATCAACGTCCACTACTGGGCGAAGGCGCACCTGCCGACGCCGATTCCATCGATCGTGGATGGCAGCTGGTGCAGCGCGGCGTATGGCTTTGGCTGCTGATCCTGTGCCTGGGAACTGAATTCTATGCTTGAACACGGCGGTCGGCTGCGCGAAGTGGCGGCCAAATATGGCATCGAGCCGGCACAGTGGCTCGACCTGTCCAGCGGCATCTCGCCCTGGTCGTGGCCGATTCCGCCGATTCCTGAGTCGGCGTGGGCGCGCCTGCCGGAAACCGATGACGGGCTGGAAAGCGCGGCCCGGCTGTATTACGGGGCAGCCCATCTGCTTGCGGTGGCCGGTTCCCAGGCGGCGATCCAGGCGTTGCCGCGGTTGCGTCAGGCGGGCAAGGTTGGCGTGTTGTCGCCATGCTACGCCGAGCACGCCGAAGCCTGGCGCAGTAATGGCTTTCTGGTCCGTGAAGTGCTGGAGCATGAAGTCGAGCGTTTTATCGATACCCTCGACGTGCTGGTGGTGGTCAACCCGAACAATCCCACCGGGCTTAGCCTGACCCCCGAACGCCTGCTGGAATGGCATACACGACTGGCCCAGCGCGGCGGTTGGCTGGTGGTGGATGAGGCATTCATGGACAACACCCCGCACCTGAGCCTCGCCGCCGAAACCCAGCGTCCTGGCCTGATCGTGTTGCGTTCGTTCGGCAAGTTCTTCGGCCTGGCGGGGGTGCGGCTGGGGTTCGTACTGGCCGAGTCGCGTTTTCTCAAGGTGCTGGCTCGACAGATCGGCCCCTGGTCAGTCAGCGGTCCCACACGCATTCTCGGTCAGGCGTGCCTTGACGATGCACAAGGCCACCATGAGCAGCGTGTGCGCACGCAAGCGGCCAGCGAGCGTCTGGTGGCGTTGCTGACCCGCTATGGCTTCGCCCCCCAAGGCGGCTGCGCGCTATTCCAATGGCTGGTCACCTCCCGAGCGGTCGAACTGCACGAGTTCTGCGCTCGGCGCGGCATCCTGCTACGCATCTTTGTGAATAACGCGGCGCACAACAACAGCCTGCGCTTGGGCCTGCCGCGCGACGAGGCCGACTGGCAACGCTTGGAGCGGGCGCTGAGCGAATTTTCCCAGGAGCGTACATGAACACTCCTCGCACCGGTAAAACCCTGATGGTCCAAGGCACCACCTCGGACGCGGGTAAAAGCACGCTGGTGACCGCGCTGTGTCGCTGGCTGACGCGCCAGGGCGTGCGCACGGTGCCGTTCAAGCCGCAGAACATGGCGCTCAACAGTGCGGTGACCGCCGACGGTGGCGAGATCGGTCGCGCCCAAGCCGTGCAGGCCCAGGCCTGCGGCCTAGAGCCGCACTCCGACATGAATCCGGTGCTGCTCAAACCCAACAGCGATACCGGCGCGCAGGTGATCATCCATGGTCGCGCGGTGACCACCATGAATGCCGTCGCTTATCATGACTACAAGGCCATCGCCATGCAGGCGGTGCTTGCCTCCCATCGACGGCTCAGCGCGGGCTGGCCGGTGGTGATGGTGGAGGGCGCGGGATCGCCGGCGGAAATCAATCTGCGCGCGGGCGACATCGCGAATATGGGCTTTGCCGAGGCGGTGGATTGCCCGGTATTGCTGGTGGCGGATATCAATCGGGGTGGCGTTTTCGCGCATTTGGTTGGCACCCTGGACTTGCTTTCGCCCAGCGAACAGGCACGGGTGAAGGGGTTCATCATTAACCGTTTTCGCGGTGACATCGCGTTGCTGCAGCCGGGTTTGGACTGGCTGGAACAGCGCACCGGCAAACCGGTGGTGGGCGTTTTGCCCTACGTGACGGACCTGCACCTGGAGGCTGAAGACGGCCTCGATCAGCGCCAAACCGACAAGGCCGCGCAGGTTCTCAATGTAGTGGTGCCGGTGCTGCCGCGCATCAGTAACCACACCGACTTCGACCCGCTGCGCCTGCATCCGCAGGTCAATCTGCAATTCATCGGGCCGGGCCAGCCGATCCCGTCCGCCGACCTGATTATCTTGCCGGGTTCGAAAAGCGTGCGCAGTGATCTGACCTTTCTGCGCAACCACGGTTGGGACACTGCCATCAGTCGACACTTGCGTTACGGTGGCAAGGTGCTGGGCATCTGTGGCGGGCTGCAAATGCTGGGAAACGAGCTGCACGACCCGCTAGGCCTTGAGGGCGCTGCCGGTTCGAGTCCCGGGCTGGGGCTGTTGGCAATTAGTACGGTGCTTGCCCAAGAGAAACAGCTGCGTAATGTGCGCGGCCGATTGACACTGGAAGAGGCTGACGTCATGGGCTACGAGATTCACGCAGGCGTCACCACGGGGCCAGCACTGGAACACCCGCTCGTGCAGCTCAGCGACGGTCGGTGTGATGGTGCGCAAAGTGCCGATGGTCAAGTGCTGGGTACTTATCTGCATGGGTTGTTCGAGCGCCCGGCGTCCAGCGGCGCTTTGCTGCGATGGGCTGGGTTGCAGGATGTGCAGCAGGTCGACTATCACGCCTTGCGCGAGCGCGATATCGAACGGTTGGCTGATCTGGTAGAGCAGCACCTGGACGGCCGGTTATTGCGTGAACTTTGCGGACTGGAGCCTGCGTGATGCAGCAATTGATCCTCGGGGGTGCGCGCTCTGGCAAGAGCCGGCTGGCGGAAACGCTGGCTGTCGAAAGCGCGCTGGATGTCATTTATGTCGCCACCAGTCAGCCTCTCGATGGTGAGATGAGCCAACGGGTGGCGCTGCATCGTCAGCGTCGTCCGGACACGTGGGGGCTGGTCGAGGAACCCCTCGCGCTAGCCCGTGTATTAAAGGAAAACGCAGGGCCCGACCGCTGCCTGCTGGTGGACTGCCTGACCCTTTGGTTGACCAACCTGTTGATGCTGGACGATCCGCAGCGGCTGGCGCAGGAGCGTGATGCGTTACTCGATGGCCTGGCGCAGTTGCCCGGCCAAATCATTTTCGTCAGCAACGAAACCGGGTTGGGTGTAGTGCCCCTCGGCGAGCTGACCCGTCGTTACGTCGATGAGGCCGGCTGGTTGCATCAGGCCCTTGCCCAACGGTGCCAGCGCGTTGTGCTCACCGTCGCCGGCCTGCCCATGACTCTCAAAGGATCCCCCCTATGACCCACGCCTGGTGGCTCGGCGCTGCACGTGAAATCAATCAGAACACCCGCGAGCAAGCGTTGGCCCGGCAGCAGCAATTGACCAAGCCCACCGGATCGTTGGGCCAGTTGGAAGCCGTCGCGGTACAGTTGGCCGGTCTGCAAGGTCGGGTCAAACCCAAGGTCGATAACGTCTGGATCGCGATGTTCGCCGGCGATCATGGGGTGGTTGCTGAAGGTGTTTCGGCGTACCCCCAGGAAGTCACCGGGCAGATGCTGCACAACTTCATTATGGGTGGGGCGGCCATCAGCGTGTTGGCCAAACAGCTTTCGGCCCAGCTGGACGTGGTCGACCTTGGCACCGTTTCGCCGCTGAACCTTCCGGGAGTGCGGCACCTGAATCTCGGAGCCGGTACCACCAATTTCGCCCAAGCGCCGGCCATGACCCAGGCGCAACTGGAGGACGCTCTGGCGGGCGGTCGCGACAGCGTCTTGCGGGCTAAGGCGGCAGGCACCGAGCTGTTCGTCGGCGGCGAAATGGGCATCGGTAACACGACCGTAGCCAGCGCGGTCGCCTGTTCATTGCTGAACTGCCCAGCGTCGTTGCTGGTCGGTCCGGGTACGGGGCTGGATGCGCAGGGCATCAACCACAAGGCGCGGGTCATCGAGCAGGCGCTGCAACTGCATGCGGCTCAAGCCGGTGAGGCGTTGGGCAGCCTGAGGGCGTTGGGCGGGTTTGAAGTGGCCGCGCTGGTGGGCGCTTATCTGGCCTGCGCCCAAGAGGGCATCGCAGCCTTGGTCGACGGCTTTATCTGCACGGTTGCCGCGCTGGTCGCTGTGCGGCTTAACCCTTCTTGTCGCCCATGGCTGTTCTTCGGCCATCGAGGTGCCGAGCCCGGTCATCGTCACGTCCTGGAAACGCTGGAGGCCGAACCGTTGCTGGAGTTAGGGCTGCGGCTAGGGGAAGGCAGTGGTGCTGCGCTGGCGGTGCCGCTTTTACGTCTGGCCTGTGAGTTGCACAACGGCATGGCGACCTTCGCCGAGGCGGCGGTTGCCGATCGCCCGGCATGACCTTGCGCCTGGACCTGCTGCGCCATGGCGAAACCGAGCGCGGTGGCGGTTTGCGCGGCAGCCTGGACGACGCCTTGACCCCTCTCGGTTGGCAGCAGATGCGTGAAGCGGTGGCCAGTCCTTTTGGCTGGGATCGCATTGTCAGCTCGCCGTTGCAGCGTTGTGCGCGTTTTGCCGGGGAACTGTCGTCGCAGTTGTCGCTGCCGATGAGCCTTGAGCCCGATTTGCAGGAGCTGCATTTCGGCGATTGGGAGGGCGTCGGCACTGCGCAACTGATGGAGGCCGACCCTGAAGGGCTGGGGTTGTTCTGGGACAATCCCTACTCCTTCACGCCGCCTAACGGAGAGCCGGTGCTGGCGTTTTCCGAGCGTGTGCGCGGCGCTGTCCTGCGCCTGCATCAGGCCCACGATGGCGAGCGAATTCTGCTGATCAGTCATGGTGGTGTCATGCGCCTGCTGCTTGCTCAGGCTCGCGGTTTACCCCGCGAGCAACTGCTGCAGGTGGTGGTCGGTCATGGCGGCTTGTTCGGGCTTGATGTCAATGCCGGATGCGCACTGACGGAGGTATAAATGCTGCCATTCTGGATCGCCCTGCAATTTCTCAGCAGCCTGCCGGTTCGGTTGCCGGGAATCCCCGCACCCGATGCACTAGGACGCTCGCTGCTGTTTTATCCGTTGGTGGGCGTGCTGTTCGGTTCGATCTTGATGGCGCTGGACCTCGTGCTCGCCGGTGCACCGCAGTTACTGCATGCCGCGCTGTTGCTGGCGGCCTGGGTGCTGCTCAGCGGCGGACTGCATTTGGATGGCCTGGCCGACAGTGCCGATGCCTGGCTTGGCGGGTTCGGTGACCGCGAGCGCACCCTGACCATCATGAAGGACCCGCGCAGCGGACCGATTGCCGTCGTGACCGTGGTGATCGTCCTGTTGCTGAAATTCACGGCAATCGTGGCACTGCTCGATGGGCATCACAGTGGCGCTCTGCTGCTGGCGCCCGTCATCGGTCGCGCGGCAATGCTGGGGTTGTTCCTCAATACGCCTTACGTGCGTGCTGGTGGCTTGGGACAGTCTCTTGCCGACCATCTGCCGCGTACACCGGGCGTGCAGGTGCTGGGCGTGACGGCGGTTGGTTGCGTGCTGCTGTCGGGCTGGGCGGGGGTATCGGCATTGCTGGTCGCTGTCGCGGGATTTTTCTGGCTTCGCCGTTTGATGATGCAGCGTTTACGCGGGAGCACCGGCGACACCGCTGGGGCGATGCTGGAGTTGCTGGAAATGGTGGTGGTGGTCACATTGGCCCTGATTTGAACATGAGCGCTTTTGCTTCTGTAACGCAGATGGCCTGTACGGGCCGGTGCGCGAACACCCTGTGGGGCTTGAGCATTCACGCGCTTTGTTAGTCTTCTGCTCTTGGCCGGTCGACTGGAAAAACGAAAAACCCCGCAGCCGTCGCCGACTGCGGGGTTTTCTGTATGACGGACAGGTGTTCTGCCTGTCCTGCCAACAACATCAGAAGCGGTAAGTCAGGCCCAAGCCGAAACCGTTGGCACTGTTTTCATACTTCGCGTTGTAGGACTGGCCCAAGGCGTTCGAGTCGCGAACCTTGATGTCTTCTTCCTTCAGGTAGGAGTACGCCACGTCAATGGTGATGTCGTCAGTCGGGCTATAGCCGGCGCCCAGGCTGAAGATGGTGCGGTCGCCCGTCGGGATGCGCGGCGAGCGGTTTTCATTGTTGGTTGGCGACTGATCGAACGACAGGCCGGTACGCAGTACCCATTGCTTGTTCACCTGGTACGACGTACCGATTGCATAAGCCCAGACGTCATGCCAGTTCTGTTCTTCGCTGATGTTGGTCAGCAGTGCCGGGGCTGCTCCGCCACCCGCGCGGGTCACGCCCGAGTTCTTGACAGTGATGTCTTGCAAGCGGCTCCAGCGAGTCCAGGTTGCACCTGCGTACAGCTTCCAGTCATCGGTCATCTTCTGGGTGACCGAGAAGTCAACGGATTCAGGGGTGTCAAGGCTAAGCTTGCCATCATAACGACCCGCGCCCAGGATCGGAGCCGGAACACCTGCACCTGGCGTGACTTCAGTATGGCCCTCGAGCTTATAAGTGACCTTGGAGTGATAAGTCAGGCCCACACTGGTGGTGTCGGTCGCTTGAACCAGGATACCGGCGTTGAAGCCATAACCTACGTCGTCGCCTTTGACCTGAACGCGCCCGTCCCCTGATGTACGGCCTGTGAGCGGCAGCGTTTGGGCGCTGACGTTCAGTGCCGATTCCAGTACGCCGGAAATGCGGTTGATGGTCGGACCGAAACCAATCGACACTTTGTCATTGAACGCATAACTCACCGTTGGCTGGAAAGTGACGACCTTGACCAGGCTCTTGCTGCCGAAATTGCGGCCCTGGAAACTGCTTTCATAATCGGTCACCAAACCGAACGGCGCGTAGACACCCAGGCCGAATGCCCATTGGTCGTCGATAGGCTTGACGTAGAAACCCATCGGCACGGCGGTGAACGGAACCATATCGCCTTTGTTGGTGCCGACGCTTCTGCCGCTGGTGTCCTTGATGTCAGTCGAAGCGTCGATTGCCGCCACACCAACGGTGACTTGTTGGCGCTTGAGGCGCGACATGCCGGCCGGGTTGCCATAAACGATGCTGGCATCATCGACGGACGAGGAGCGGCCCGCAAAACCGGTTCCCATGCCGCTGATACTTTGCTCATTGAGGGCAAAACCCGATGCGAAGATTTGGGTGGAGGCAAGCGTGATGGCGATGCTGAGGCTGGATTTGATCATTGTTTTTTTCATTGTTAGAACTCCTTGTTGATCACCGCGCGGAAATTACCAATATTTTTCATCACGCGCCATAGCCTGGATCAAGCGATTTAGAGCAGATGTTGTAGGACAATCCAGGCAAACGTGCGGCGATCTTCAGTGAAACTGATGGGTCACAAAATGGTTGATTCGGCTTGATACAGGGGGCGAACCGAGGTTTGCCACGCGCTGACGAAATCCTGCAGCTGCCCACGGGGCTGAAATATCCTGCGCCAGATTCGCGCCATCCCCTGCACGTCATCCTCCGCGGGCAGCGTTAAACGGCTGGCTTGGACCATCATCCAGGCAATCGCCGTGGCGTAACGCAGGTTAACGGTGAGCTCCAGGTCCGGCCCGGTAAGGAAAGCATGCTGGCTCGCGAGCCCTCTGACCAGGCTTGCAAGATCAGGATCCTTGGCCAGATAACTGTCCCACAGCCGATAATGCAGCGAGTCGGAAATACCATAAAGGCCGTGTCCGCGTTGGCTATCTAGCTCGGCGCCCAGCGCTGACTGGCTGGCGGCCACGGCAAGCAAAAAAGAATCCGCTCCCGAGTGCTGACAGCCCAGATAGCTCAGCGTGGGACGGATCACATAACGGCGCAGCTCACTGGCAGCGATGCCCATAACGCCCTCGCAGGATTATATGAGCCGGAGGACCCTGGCGCTTGGCAGCAGCTGAATCCGGGTCCACCGGAAGCGGCTCGGACCGCTTGAGTTCAAGCGTAGTCTCATATTCACAGTGTAAAAGGCTGTTTTTAGGATATTTCTTGTCTTCCCCGCTCGCGAACACGCATGGAGATAGCAGGCTCAATGCTTTTTCATATGAAAAACAGGCACAAAAAAAGCCCCGCTTTTTGAGAGCAGGGCTTTGGCACGCTTTCGATTAACCGACGAACGGTCTCAGGCGATTAGTGCCTGCCGTGTGCGGTCGATCACAGCCTGCAGCGGTACGGCGCTGGAGTACTGATCGGGATACAGGCGCTCACTGTGACGGGCGATGCCGTGTTCGTTGACGATGGTAAAGCTGAAGCAGCCTTTGCGGGCTGCCATGATCAGGCAGTTCATTGGAGCGAAGGCGTTGGTAAGGGTGCGGATTGCATCCTGGGTCTGGGTATGTGTAGTCATGGTCATGGTGTTTCCTGAATCGACACGCAATAGAGGCGTGCAAAATAAAAACGTTCCAGTTAACGCGGGCCGATGCTCGAATGCGAGTCAGGGCAGGGCGTAGAACCTGTCTGGAACAAAAGCAGCCAGTTGAAGCGCGGTTATCGTGTGGCGCTGGGCTGACCGGTAGGTACTTAGGAGGGCAGGCAACACAACAGGAGCAAAGGTTCGGTGCTCGGGGTGAAGATCCTGATCAATTTGCAGGCTGGTTTGAGCAGGCCATGATGACTGCTGCACCCTCCGATCTTTCGGCAGGTCGTGCGAGGTCATGTCTGGAAACCATCGAGGTGATCGATTCCTTTTTTCAGTCCTTGCGCTTGTAGGCAGTCAGGGATTGAGGAATTTGTTCGATCAGAATTGACTTTCAGCTTGGTACTAACGGCGGCGATGCTAACTGATCCGGGGAGTGCATGCAAGTAGTGATTTGAATGTGCAGTGATCGACTGCAGATGAATGCCTGTTGTGGTTTTGGCAAGTGCTTATAGCGAATGGAAATGGACTTGTGCACATTAAAGCGCTTACCTGCCATCTCACTGTCATATTCGCTCCTAACAGGTTGATTTCAAGCAGCGATTTATTAAGTCAATGAAAAGCATCGCTTTTTTTCGTTGGTGAAAAAATCGTCAGTTTAAGCGCAGGCCCCATTCTATCTACGTTTGCGGGGGTTCAAAGGACGTTGTCCACTGAGTTATCCACAGGTTCTGTGGATTGTCCCGGGTACTCGCTCTATTGCGCGCCTTTGCGAGGCCGCTGCCGAGTGGTCTTCTTTTTTATTTGATTCTCAAACCGAATCTGACGTCAGCATGGGTTCTGCGCATAATGCCGTGAGCATTGATCGTAAGTGGGGAAATTTTATGGCTTTTGACCTCACCAGCCTGCTGCTGGGAGTGGGGGCGGCGGCATTACCGTTGCTGGTATTAGCGTGGCAACTGCAGCGTCGGGTTGCCCGGCGCGAGGCGGACGCTGCACTGCTTGACGAACGCTTGAGCAATGCGCAGATGGCCCAGGACGGTTTGAATGCACAGCTCGATGCCTGCCGGGATGAAATCAGCGATTTGAGCCAGGCCAACGCGGTCAAGCAGGCGGATCTTGCGGCACTGCGAAAGGAAGTCGACCTTTTGCGTCAACAGCATGAAGGCGCTCGCCAGCAACAGGAGCACTTGGCTCAGGAGCGAGCCCTTAAAGAGTCAGAGCTACGCCACCTGGACGCGCAGTGTGCTTCTCTGAACGCTGAGCTGCGTGAGCAGCAGGAAAGCCATCAGCAACGCCTGAGTGACTTGCAAGGGTCGCGCGATGAACTCAGGGCGCAATTTGCCGAACTGGCCGGGAAGATCTTCGACGAGCGCGAGCAGCGCTTCGCCGAGACCAGCCAACAGCAACTTGGCCAGTTGCTCAACCCGTTGAAAGAACGCATTCAGTCATTCGAAAAGCGCGTCGAAGAAAGCTATCAGCAGGAGGCCCGCGAGCGTTTCTCGCTGGGTAAGGAACTGGAGCGGCTGCAGTTGCTCAATCAGCGCCTGAGCGACGAGGCCACCAACCTGACTCGGGCGCTCAAGGGGCAGAAAACCCAGGGCAATTGGGGCGAGTTGATTCTCGAGCGGGTACTGGAGCATGCCGGCCTTGAGAAAGGGCGCGAATACCAGACCCAGGTCAGCTTGAAAGGCCCTGACGGCGAACGCTTCCAGCCTGACGTGCTGATCATGTTGCCTGGCGACAAGCAAGTGGTGGTTGACGCCAAAGTCAGCCTCACGGCGTATCAGCAATACGTGTCGGCCGACGACGATGTGATCGCGCAGGTTGCTCTCAAACAGCACGTGGTGTCGCTGCGTAATCATGTCAAAGGCCTGTCCGGCAAGGACTACAAGCGGCTTGAGGGCTTGCACAGCCTGGATTTCGTGCTGCTGTTCGTGCCCATCGAGGCGGCTTTTTCGGCGGCGTTGCAGGCGGAACCGAATATGTTTCAGGACGCGTTCGACCGCAATATCGTGATCGTCAGCCCGACCACGTTGCTCGCGACGCTACGTGTGATCGACAGCCTGTGGAAACAGGAGCGGCAAAGCCAGAACGCCCGTGAGATTGCCGAGCGCGCAGGCTGGCTGTATGACAAGTTTGTGTTGTTCATTCAGGATCTGGATGAGGTCGGTAACCGCTTGCAGCAACTCGACAAGGCCTATGGTGCGGCGCGTAACAAACTGGTGGAAGGCCGTGGGAATCTGGTTAGCCGCAGTGAACAACTTAAGCTGCTCGGCGCTCGGGCGAGCAAGCACCTGCCGCCCGATTTGCTGGAGCGAGCGATGACCGACGAAGAGGGATTGGTGCAGCTGCCAGACTAAGTAACCAGGCGCTGATCTCTGGCAGTGCGGGCTGCCAGTGGCGTCCAAGGTGCCGTGGCCAAAAATCGGACTGCTGCAGAGCATCATCTCCATCAAAAACAAATCGGGTTCGTGTATACAAGAATATTGGCTGTTTAAAGTTCCTCGCGAAAATGCACCGCCATCAAGCAAGGCTGCACTGTCATCGGGCGGTTATTGCTTCGTTTCCGTTGGTATTGCAGCACTTTATTCCGAGCTGGGACCTCTTCTAAAACCGCTATTCTGCGCCATTCCATATTCCTTACAAAGCAGCTGGCACGCATTCTGCTTCTTGGTTCGTATACAAACCAAGCCCGCTCCCGTACACAGTACGCTGAACCTGACCATTCGGGAGCCTGTACGTCCTCTCAGGGAGACACACGATGACCGAGCCAATGCCCAAAGGGTACAGCCCTCGTCTATATAACAAGGACCTGGGACCCGTGCCGCAGACGTGGACGTGGTACAACATTTTTGCGTTCTGGATGAGCGACGTACACAGCGTCGGCGGGTATGTTTTCGCGGCCAGCCTGTTTGCATTAGGGCTGGCAAGTTGGCAAGTGTTGATCGCGCTATTGATGGGCATCTGCATCGTCCAGGTAATTGCCAATCTGCTGGCCAAGCCCAGTCAGCAGGCGGCAGTACCTTACCCGGTGATCTGCCGACTCGCGTTCGGCGTCTTCGGTGCGAACATTCCAGCAGTGATCCGCGGGCTGATTGCGGTCGCCTGGTATGGCGTGCAGACCTACCTGGCTTCCAGTGCGCTGATCATCGTGGTGCTGCGATTCTTCCCACAAATGTCGGTGTACGCCGATCCACATTTTGCAGGCTTGTCATACCTTGGCTGGTTCGGATTCCTGGTCCTCTGGCTGGTGCAGGCAGCTGTGTTCTGGACCGGGATGGATTCGATTCGGCGGTTCATCGATTGGGCCGGGCCGGTGGTCTACGCGGTGATGTTCCTGCTGGCGGGCTGGATTGTCTGGAAAGCAGGATGGGCCAATATCAGCTTTACCTTGTCCGAGAAATCGCTGACCGGATGGGAAGCGTTTTCACAGGTGATCATGGCGACCGCGCTGGTGGTTTCCTATTTCTCGGGTCCCACCCTGAATTTCGGTGACTTCAGTCGCTACTGCCGAAGCATGTCCGAGGTGCGACGGGGCAACTTCTGGGGGTTGCCGATCAACTTCCTGGCGTTCTCGCTGGTGACCGTGGTTATCGTTTCCGGCACCTTGCCGGTGTTTGGCGAAATGCTGCATGACCCGATCGCTACAGTCGCGCGTATCGACAACAGCGTGGCGGTCCTGCTGGGCGCATTCGCCTTCGTGACCGCAACCATCGGTATCAATATCGTCGCGAACTTCGTCTCCCCAGCGTTCGACTTTGCCAACGTCGCGCCGAGCAGGATCAGTTGGCGCATGGGCGGAATGATCGCGGCAGTGGCCTCGATCTTCATCACGCCTTGGAACCTGTTCAATAACCCGGCAGTCATCCATTACACCCTCGATGTCCTGGCGGCATTTATCGGCCCGCTATTCGGCATCCTGCTGGTGGATTACTACGTGATCAAGAAGCAACAGATCGACGTTGACTCCCTGTTCAACGATGGTCCGAGTGGCCGCTATTGGTACGCTGGCGGGGTTAATTACACGGCCGTTAGGGCGCTGGTTCTCGCGACGCTGGTAGGTATTGCGATCACCTTCGTTCCAGCGTTGCAGCCGATGGCCAATTTTGCCTGGTTCACTGGCTGCTTTCTGGGTGGGGCGCTGTTCTTCATGTTCGCCCGCCGCCGCCAGGCCCATGAGAGTGCTGCGCTGCCAGCAGTGGTGACCTAACAGGGAGAGCAGGTGACGGCATGCCGTTGGTCGCCCGGAGTCTGGCATTTGCCGCAGTGGTCTGTCACAACGTAAAGAATAGGCAAATTTCCTGCTGCGACTTCGCGTAGCAGGCGTAAAGTGCAATTCAGCACTATGATTGCGTTAAGCGGATCAGAAGTTGGCTGCCGGCATTTCCCTGAAGGGGGCGTTATATGAATAGCAAATGGCAAGAATGGCTTCACGATGTAGGTGTTGCGCTAGGCTTGATCGAACCTCCGAAGCTGCAGCCAATTCCGGTGCGCACCAATGATGACGAGCGTCGCCCACGCCGGTGAGACAAGCGCTCGTTCTGGACTCGATAAATAGCGGGGCTATCGCCCGATAGCCCGCTTCACTGGGGACACCCACCCCGTTTGAGAACCCTGCGGTCGAGCAGGGTGCCACTTCATCTGCATCCTCATTCTTTGTGAAAACCCAACACATCCGCGTTTAGTGATGTTTCCTGGTTTTCATTTGCACCAGAATCAAATCGACCAGACCCCCTAGCGTTAGCTGGCTGTAGTCCGGGTTGTCCGGCATATGGGAAAGATCGGTCTTGATCCGGTTGGGCAGGGCGATGTCGAAGTCGCTCTGCAAATCGGCAAAGAAAACAGCGAAGTCATCGCTGTCGAGAAAGAGCTCGCGGACCATCACATCGTCCTGTTCTTGAATCACCGACTTATCGACCAGGATCTTTCCCAGTTCGTCGATCACGTGCTGCTGGATTTCGTTGCGGTCCATGAAAAGCCTCTGCTTATGATGCGTTCGAAACTCACCCCGACTTCATATACAGAGGGTTGCGGTCTGACACCCTGGTGCGGATTCGCACCCGGCATCCCCGTTCAGGCCCTTTGCCACGGTGTTGTTTCGTTAAGGCTAGTCTAGGTTGGGGGTGGAAGACTCCATGCTCCAAGATGAAATTTTGTAACCGTACACATTAAAGGGGCGCCCTAAGGCGCCCCGCGATTCGGTTCACAAGGGTTCGGCTCGCTCGAATTCACTCAGGCGACGCTGGCTACAACAGCGGGGCGTGGCGAGAACAGGCTGACCAGCACGAAGCTCACCAGACCGATCGACAGGCTGTAGTAGATTGGCGTGTTGGCATCCAGGCCATCCTTAAACATGAACAGTAGCGCTGTGGCGAAGCCCAGGCCCATGCTGGTAATGGCGCCAGCCGTGGTAGCGCGCTTCCAGTAGATGGCGCCGATCAACGGAATCAACATCCCGCCCACCAGCAGGTTATACGCCAGGGTCAGGGCGCTGATCACATCGTTCACCACCAAAGCGATGGCCAGTACGATGATGCCGGTCAGGGCCGTAAACAGACGGTTGATGCCCAGGCTCGACTGCTTGCCGCCGCGCAGTTTTGGCAGCAGGTCTTCGGTGAGGGTGGTCGAGGCAGCGAGCAATCCGGCGCTGGCGGTCGACATCATCGCGGCCAGGGCGGCGGCGATCACCAGGCCGCGTATCCCGTCCGGCAGTGAAGCCTTGACGATGGCGGCGAAAGCGGTGTTGACGTTAGACAGATCCGGCAGCAACACATGTGCGGCCATGCCAATCAGCGCGCATGCCAAGCCGTAGATGATGCAGTAGACGCCCGCGATGGATCCTGCGTACTGCGCAACTTTTTCAGTGCGCGCGGTGAACACGCGCTGCCAGATGTCCTGGCCGATGAGAATGCCGAAAAAGTAGATCAGGAAGTAGGTGATGATGGTGTCCCAGCCGATGGTCGTCCAGTTGAAGCTTGAGGCTGGCAGCTTGGCAACGAGTTGATCCCAGCCACCCACGCGATACAGGCAGATCGGCAGCAGGATGAACATCAGGCCGACAGTCTTGATCACAAACTGCACGATGTCGGTGAGAGTCAGCGACCACATGCCGCCGATGGTGGAGTACACCACGACCACGCCTCCGCCCAGCAACACCGACACCCAGAATGGCAGGTCGAAGAGCACCTGCATCACAGTGCCGATGGCCAGGATCGAGGTCACGCCGATCATTAGCGCATAGGCAAGCATGATCACCGCACTGGCCTGGCGGGCCATCGAGTTATAGCGTTTTTCGAGGATTTGGGTGACGGTGAAGATGCGCAGCTTAAGCAGTGGCTTGGCCAGAAACAGGTTCAGCGCAATGATTCCCGCGCCCAGCGCGGCACAGAGCCAGAAGCCGGAAATACCGTGAACATAACCCAGGCGCACGGTACCGACAGTGGAGGCGCCGCCCAGCACGGTGGCGGCCATGGTGCCCATGTAAAGGCTGGGGCCCAGGTTGCGCCCGGCGACCAGGTAATCCTCGTGGGTCTTGGCCTTGCGCATGCCGTACCAGCCCAGCACCAGCATGCCGGCTGCGTAGATCAGCACAACGAAAATATCTAAAGCCATGCAAATGTCTCCGATCATTGTTTTTATAGTGGGTCGCGCATCATCCGGCTGACGTGACGCAGGCACTCAGCAGTGAAGGCTTATGGGTATTTGAGCAATAGCTGTGGTCGAGATTGCGTGGCTGCGCGCGGCCCTCAAGCAGTTCGGCTTGCCAGCAATGACGTCTGCGGGGTCGAGACCTCAGGCAAACCGTGCTGCTTCAATGTGTGCGGCCGTCGCGTTTTAGCGGTGGGCGACCCCTGGCAGCACGCAAAGCATTTCGTAGAGCAGGTTGGCGCCTAGCAGCGAGGTATTGCCGGTGGTGTCGTAGGGCGGCGAAACCTCTACCAGGTCGCAGCCGATCAGGTCCAGGCCTTGACAGCCACGAATGATTTCGATGGCTTGGATGGTCGTCAGCCCACCGATTTCCGGGGTTCCCGTGCCAGGTGCCCAGGCCGGATCGATGCCGTCGATATCGAAGCTCAGATAGACCGGGCCACCGCCAACTTTCTCGCGTACTTCAGCCATAAGCGGGGCCAGCGACTTGTGCCAGCACTCTTCGGCCTGCACCACACGAAAGCCCTGTTTGCGGCTCCAGTTGAAGTCCTCGGCGGTGTAGCCCTGGGCACGCAAACCGATCTGCACCACGCGATCACAATCCAGCAGGCCTTCTTCCACCGCTCGGCGGAAGGTGGTGCCATGGGCGATTTTCTCCCCGAACATGTGATCGTTGACGTCAGCGTGGGCGTCGATGTGCACCAAACCCACCTTGCCGTGTTTCTTGTGGATGGCGCGCAGGATCGGCAGGGTGATGGTGTGGTCACCCCCCAAGGTCAGCGGGATGATGCCATGTTCGAGGAAGCCGTCGTACGCCTGCTCGATGATGCGCACCGCGTCCAGCAGGTTGAAAGTGTTGATGGCTACGTCGCCGATGTCGGCAACCGACAGCGAGTCGAATGGCGCAGCACCGGTGGCCATGTTGTAGGGGCGAATCATCACCGATTCGGCGCGGATTTCACGCGGTCCGAAACGGGTCCCGGCCCGCAGCGATGTGCCGATGTCCAGCGGCACGCCAATAAAGGCCGCATCAAGTCCCGCGGCCGATTGCAGGTGCGGCAGACGCATCATGGTTGCGATGCCGGCGAAGCGCGGCATTTCGTTACCGCCCAATGGTTGGTGGAAAATCTTGTCCACGGGATTGCCTCATCGGTGGTTATTAATAGTTGTAGTCGTGGGCGGATTCTGCAAACCGCACGGGCTGCGAACAATCGCTGGAGCAAAATACTTAGTTCAGAGATTTCTGAAGTAACGCAAAAATCAGGTTAAGCTGCCGCGCATTGCGGACGTGCGCCAGGGTTTCGCGCTCCTGGAACGTTGATGACGGTGCGCGGCCGATCTCTGGCAGCACCAGCAGACGGCAGCAATCCGACTCGATCGTATGATTCTTACCGGTGTCTTCATGGCCAACGCATTACCTGATCTGAAACTGTTACGTATCTTCGTCTGCGTGGTTCGTCATCAGGGCTTCGCCAGCGCCCAGCAGGAGCTGAACCTGTCGACCTCGGCGATCAGTACCTACATGAGTCAGCTGGAGTCGGCATTGGGCATCGTGTTATGCCACCGAGGCCGTGGCGGCTTCAGCCTGACTAGCAAGGGCGAGCTGTTTCATCAGGAAACCTTGCGCCTGCTCGGCGAGCTGGAGGGCTTTGAGCTGTACGCCGCCGCGCTGAAGGGCGAGTTACGCGGCACGTTGAACCTCGGAGTGCTGGATTCGACCGTGAGCGACCGCGCGCTGCCGTTCGCCGAAGTGATCGGCGCCTACAGCGAAGAACACCCGGCGGTGCATCTGCATCTTTCGGTCATGAGTCCTTACGAACTGCAGCTCGGCGTGCTGGACAACCGCCTGGACCTGGCCATTGGCTCGTTCTCCACCCGCATGAACGGGCTGCTGTATCAGCCGTTGTATCGCGAGCAGCACTGGTTGTACTGCAGCAATCGCCATCCGCTGTTCGTCGAGCGCCGTATCCCTGCTCCGGTGATCACCCAGCAACGCATGGTCGGTCGGGGTTACTGGAGTCAGGCGGAACTGGCGCGGCACGGGTTCAAGCACAGTGCGGCAACTGTGGAGAGTATGGAGGCGCAATTGATTCTGGTGCTTTCAGGGGCCTATATCGGGTATTTGCCTGAGCACTACGCGCAATCCTGGGTGGACTCTGGGCATCTGCGGGTGCTGTTGCCTGCCACGTTCGGCTACCAGGCGCCGTTCTCGATGATTCTGCGGCGCGGTCGCAGCCGTGAACCGCTGATTCAGACCTTCCGTGACTTGCTTAAAGCTCAACTCAACCCGCTCTAGGAGGGCTGGCCATGGCGCGTGCCCGCTGCGAACAGTGTCATCGACCGCAAGACCACTGCCTGTGCAACCTGATTCCTCGGCTCGACAGCCGCACCCGCGTCCTGATTCTGCAGCATCCCAGCGAGGCCAATCACGCGCTGAACACCGCCCGACTGGCCGCGCTGGGACTGAGCAACGCGCAACGGGTGGTGGGTGAGGTGTTCGAGGATCTGGCGCACTGGCTGGACGTGCCCGGTTACCAGGCAAGGTTATTGTTCCCGGGGGAGGAGGCGACCGCGCTCGGTCCGCAACGTAAGGATGACACGCCGACGTTGCTGGTAGTCCCGGACGGCACCTGGCGCAAGGCGCGTAAGTTGCTGCACCTCAATCCACGGCTGGCAGCGTTGCCTAAAGTCACTTTGGAAAACGCGCCAACATCCCGCTATCGACTGCGCAAGGCACCGGGACCGGGTGCTTTATCGACGCTGGAGGCGATCACCCATGCGTTGCAGACACTTGAGCCGGATCGTTGCTTTGAGGCGTTGCTACGGCCCTTCGATGCCTTGATCGAGGGGCAGATTACGGCGATGGGGGAGGAAACGTTTCGCCGCAACCATTCATGAAACTCATAGCCGGCCTCAGCCGTTCAGCGACGTCGGTGGTTCGTCCGAAAAAACCTTGCCTGGCTGCATGCGCCGGATATACGCGTCGGTCTCTCGTGCAGCATCTTCCTTGGTGTAGAAGGGTCCTTCCAGGGTATTTTCGCGGGTGCTGAAAAAGTACAGGCCATTGATACGGGAGACGCGGTCGCTACGAAAATGCACGGCGGTATGACGGTCTTGCTCACGCTTGCTTAACATTGCCTTCTCCGGTTGCGAGAGTTTAGAGGGAACGATTCAGGACAGCTAAACCCGTTGGAACAGCAGCCAGAAAACGATTTCACAGCGTGAGACGGAAAAGTTGGCTGGGCGTTCGATACTTTACTCCAACGAGTGAGCGACCGGTAATCGGGCTAGTCCGGCCTATGGAGTAAGCTGTCGGGGCTTCTGTGCCCGATGCAGGGGCTGATTCTGCGTAGCCTGCAGAAGCCAGACTCAAGTAGAGCCCAGCCAGCCAGGCAATCAGACTGCCGCTATCCAGTCACTTCTTTCCCAACGCCTCGGCCTGATGAATCCACTGCTGACGCTGTTCTTCGGTCGAGGTGCGCACCGGGGAAAACTCAGTCAGGCGCTTGGTCTTGATGCCACAGAAATCCAGGATCGTTCTTTTCATTTGTCGATGGGCCGGCGCCTTGAACACCCAGCGGAAATAGCGCGAAGGCGTGTCCAGCGTCACCAGCAATTCCGCGGTCCTGCCTTTGAGCAGTTCGTTGGAAGGATGATGGCGCCCGTGGGCCTTGAAGGCGAAACCCGGCATGAACACGCGATCGAAGAAACCGCTGAGCAGGCTCGGCAAACCGCCCCACCACACTGGGTAAACGAACACCAGATGCTGGGCCCAGTGGATTTCCCGCTGGGCCTCCAGCAGATCGTGCTCAAGCATGTGGCCTGATTCGTAGCCGCCGCGCAGCACCGGGTCAAATTCCAGTTCACTAAGTTTCAGCACTCGCACCACATGGCCCTGACTGCGCGCGCCCTGGGCATAGGCTTCACCCAGCGCGTGGCAGAGGCTGATGGACTTCGGCGAACCGATGACCATCAGAATGCGTTTGCCATACCCTTCCAATGGGGTGGCGCCGCTGATCGGCTCAGCCATTGCTGCCGGCCCCCAGCATTTTCTCGGGACGAACCCAGGCATCGAACTCGGCGTCGGTCAGCAAGCCCAGCTGCAAGGCCGCTTCGCGCAGGCTCAGGCCTTCGCTGTAAGCCTTTTTGGCAATCTGCGCCGATTTGTCATAGCCGATGTGCGGGTTGAGTGCAGTGACCAGCATCAGGCCGCGTTCCAGGTGCTCGGCCATTTTCTCGGCGTCCGGTTCCATACCCGCAATGCAGTGCTCGTTAAAATTGCGACAGCCGTCGCCCAGCAGACGAATCGACTGCAGCAGATTGTGAATGATCACCGGCTTGAACACGTTCAGTTGCAAATGGCCCTGGCTCGCGGCGAAAGAAATGGTCGTGTCGTTTCCCATGACCTGACAGGCCAGCATGGACAATGCTTCGCACTGCGTCGGGTTGACCTTGCCGGGCATGATCGAACTGCCCGGTTCGTTGGCCGGCAGCTTGACCTCCGCCAGACCTGCACGCGGACCCGAACCCAGAAGGCGCAGATCGTTGGCGATTTTCATCAGGGCCACTGCCAATGTCTTCAGTGCGCCTGAAAGCGCCGTCAGCGGCTCATGCCCGGCCAGCGCCGCGAATTTATTCGGCGCAGTCACGAACGGCAGGCCGGATAAAGCTGCCAGTTCGGCGGCCACGGCTTCGGCGAAACCATGGGGTGAGTTCAGCCCGGTGCCGACCGCCGTGCCGCCCTGAGCCAGCTCGCAGACGGCGGGGAGGGCCGCACGAATGCTCTTTTCGGCATAATCCAGTTGCGCGACGTAAGCCGACAGCTCCTGGCCAAAGGTGATCGGCGTGGCGTCCATCATGTGCGTACGGCCGGTCTTGACCAGCTTCATGTGGCGCGACGACTGTTCGGCGAGGCCTGCGGACAGTTCGGCGATGGCGGGCAGCAGTTGTTCCTTGACGGCCTGAGCAGCGGCGATGTGCATGGCGGTGGGGAAGCAGTCGTTGGAGCTTTGCGAGCGGTTGACGTGATCATTGGGGTGGACCGGCGATTTACCACCGCGTCCCTTGCCGGCCAGTTCATTACCGCGTCCGGCGATCACTTCGTTGACGTTCATGTTGCTTTGCGTCCCGCTACCCGTTTGCCAGACCACGAGCGGGAACTGCTCATCCAGTTTGCCACTGAGCACTTCGTTTGCGGACTGTTCGATGAGTCGGGCGATATCGGCGGGCAAATCGCCGTTGCGGTCATTGACCCTCGCGGCCGCCTTTTTGATCAGGGCCAACGCATGCAGCACCGGCAGCGGCATGCGCTCCTGTCCGATGTCAAAGTTGATCAGCGAACGTTGAGTTTGTGCCCCCCAGTAAGCGTCTTCAGGGACTTCGATCGGACCTATACTGTCGGTTTCGGTACGGCTCACTGGAATCACTCCTTAAGGGTCGAATGGCGCAGTTTAGTACCCGGCACGCAGTTTCGGTTCCCGATAATGGCTGTGCGGCACGAAGATGCGCGCTAAACGTGCGACGAAAAGCCGGGTCTGCGTGTGCAACCTTTATGGAAGGGGCTGGTCGTCTGACGGCGATTTGACCGTCGGTAGCGCCGGGGGTTGAGCGCAGGACGAAAAGGGGCGCAGAATGTGCGGCCTTGGGGTTCAGCCTCGCCTGCTAGATAAGGAAACTCGATGACCCGTCTTCGTGCCATCTGTGCTGCGGTCGCTCTGGTGTGTGCCAGCGGCCAGGCCCTCGCCGCCACCGCCAGCCACGATGCCAGCGCTGTAGCCTTCCTCAAACTGGCTCACGCCGATCAGTTGGGTGCGCCGATTTACATGCAAGCGCAGCAAATGTTCGCCCAGCGTTTCGCCGAAACCAAAGCGCCAGAGTCCAAAAACGCCGTGCTGGAAAAATACCAGGCGCAGGCCAACGCCGCTCTGGACAAGGTCATTGGCTGGGACAAGCTGCAACCGGACATGGTCAAGCTGTACACCGATAACTTCAGCGAGCAAGAGCTCAAAGACCTGGTGGCCTTCTACCAGTCTCCGCTGGGCAAGAAAGTCCAGGCGAAGATGCCGCAGATCAGCCAGCAGTCGTTCCAGATGACTCAGGACAAACTGCAAGCTGCAGTGCCAGTGGTCAACAAGCTGCTAGCCTCCATGACCAGCGAACTCGCTCCGGCTGGCGCCAAGGTTGCCCCGCCAGCGCCTGCCAAGAAGCCGTAAGCCATAGGTGAAGCCAGACATGAGCATGCAACAGCGAATCGAATCCGCGTTGACGGTCTTTCAGCCCGAGTACCTGCAAGTGCTCAACGAAAGCCACATGCACAGTCGCGGCACCGACACTCACTACAAGGCCGTGGTGGTCAGCGACCAGTTCGCTGGCCTCAACGCCGTCAAGCGTCACCAGAAGGTCTATGGCCTGCTGGGTGGCCTGATGGGTGAGTTTCATGCCTTGGCGCTGCATACCTATACCCCGCAAGAGTGGTCGAAACTGGGCGCTGCCCCTGATTCGCCGACCTGTGCCGGGGGGCATGACTGATTAGGAGCGACGCTCTGGTCCGCCTCGTTTGCTGAATGGATACGTTCCCCTGTGGGGGCGCATTATTCGCGACGCTACTTCAGGGCTTAGAACCGGCTCGGTTCTTACGGACCAATCGCGAATGAATTCGCGCCCGCAGCTTGATGCCTCGACATTAGGGTCTGTTGGTTGCCCCATTTGACCTGGATCAAATTTCCGCCGATCACCCCCTCTGTCTGCCAGCCGCCGATATTTGCTAGAATCCGCGCCGCGTTGCCGGGCTGGCACGCTTTGACCTGAATCATTCATCCGGTAGGCCCTTTGCGAGGGTCACCACCTGGAGACGCAACATGACCCAAACCGCCCCCATCGTCGTCGCGGCGCTGTACAAATTCGTCACCCTTTCAGACTACATCGAACTGCGAGAGCCGTTGCTCAACGCTATGGTCGACAACGGTATCAAAGGCACGCTGCTGATCGCCGAAGAAGGTATCAACGGCACTGTGTCCGGCAGCCGCGAAGGTATCGATGGACTCATGGCGTGGCTCAAGAACGACCCACGCATGGACGACATCGATCACAAGGAGTCGTACTGCGACGAGCAGCCGTTCTATCGCACCAAGGTCAAGCTCAAGAAAGAGATCGTGACCCTGGGCGTTGAAGGCGTTGACCCGAACAAGGCCGTCGGTACCTATGTCGAGCCTCAGGACTGGAACGCGTTGATCGCCGATCCGGAAGTGCTGCTGATCGATACCCGTAACGATTACGAAGTTTCCATCGGTACCTTCGAAGGCGCTATCGACCCCAAGACCACGAGCTTTCGCGAGTTTCCCGAATACATCAAGGCTAACTTCGATCCGGCCAGGCACAAGAAGGTCGCGATGTTCTGCACCGGTGGCATTCGCTGTGAAAAGGCCTCCAGCTACATGCTTGGCGAAGGTTTCAAAGAGGTTTACCACCTCAAGGGTGGCATTCTCAAGTATCTGGAAGAAGTGCCTCAGGCAGAAAGCCAGTGGCGCGGGGACTGCTTCGTATTCGACAATCGCGTGACCGTGCGCCATGACCTGAGCGAAGGCGACTACGATCAATGTCACGCCTGCCGCACTCCGATCAGCGCTGAAGATCGTGCAAGCGAGCACTACTCGCCAGGCGTCAGCTGCCCGCACTGCTGGGATTCGCTAAGCGAGAAGACCCGCCGCAGTGCTATCGATCGGCAGAAGCAGATCGAACTGGCCAAGGCGCGCAATCAACCCCATCCGATTGGTCGTAACTATCGCTTGCTCGATGGCCAATCCGACAGGCGACAGGCTGAAGAAACCCAGACCTCTGAGGCTTGAATCATGGACGCTCGCTTGCTCTATGTGATGGACCCGATGTGTTCATGGTGCTGGGGCTTTGCTTCGGTGGCCGACGCACTGGTCGAGCAGGCGAGGGTGGCGGGCCTGCCGTTGCATCTGGTGGTGGGCGGGCTGCGTACCGGCAGCGGTGCTGCACTGGAGCCGACCACCAGGCGCTATATCCTCGAACACTGGCATGCGGTGCAGGGCACCACGGGGCAGTCGTTCAGATTTGAAGGCGCCCTGCCTGACGGGTTCGTCTACGACACCGAGCCCGCCTGCCGCGCCATCGTCGCTGCGCGCAGTCTGGCGCCGGACATTGCCTGGAAACTGGTCAAGGAAATTCAGCAGGCTTTCTACCTGCAGGGTCGCGATACCACCAGCGCCGCGGTGTTGGCCGAGCTGGCCGAGAACGCCGGCTTGCCGCGTATCGAGTTCGCTGAAGCCTTCGACAGTGCTGAGCAGCACGCCGCCACCGCCTCGGACTTTTCCTGGGTTCAGGACCTGGGTATCGCCGGCTTTCCCACGCTGCTCGCCGAGCGCAAGGGTCAGTTGGCGTTATTGACCAATGGCTATCAGCCTCTGGAAGAACTGGCACCGTTGCTCGGCCGTTGGCTGGAGCGCGCAGCCAGTGCCTGATCGCGTCGATAGAGAAGACTCAGGCAAAGTGCCCGCCGACTATCCACTGGCCAAGGTCGATCGCCTGGACTGGGCGCAGATTCGCAAACTTGCCCTGCGCCACCGAAAATCCCTATGGATTGCCAACAGCGTCGCTGTGCTGGCGGTGATGTGCTCGGTGCCCATCCCGTTACTGCTGCCGTTGTTGGTTGACGAGGTGTTGCTGGGCAAAGGCAACTCGGCGTTGCTGTTCATGAACAACCTTCTACCCGACAACCTGCATAAGCCAGTGGGCTATATCGGGCTGATGCTGGTGGCTACCTTGTGTCTGCGGCTGGGTGCGTTAGTGTTCAACGTAGTACAGGCGCGTCTGTTCGCGAGACAGGCAAAGGACATCGTCTATCGCATCCGCATACGGCTGATCGAACGGCTCAAGCGGATTTCCCTGGGTGAATACGAAAGCCTTGGCAGCGGTACGGTTACCGCGCATTTGGTCACCGATCTGGACACGCTGGACAAGTTCGTTGGCGAAACCCTGAGCAAGTTTCTGGTAGCGATGCTGACGCTGACCGGCACGGCGGCGATTCTGGTGTGGATGCACTGGCAACTGGCATTGCTGATCCTGCTGTTCAACCCGCTGGTGATCTATGCCACGGTCAAGCTGGGCAAGCGCGTCAAGCACCTTAAGAAACTGGAAAACGACAGCACCTCGCGATTCACTCAGGCGCTGACTGAAACCCTGGATGCGATCCAGGAAATCCGTGCCGGTAACCGTCAGGGTTACTTTCTCGGGCTGCTCGGCGGTCGGGCCAGGGAAGTGCGGGATTATGCCGTTTCCTCACAGTGGAAAAGCGATGCCTCGGGGCGCGCCAGTGGGCTGCTGTTCCAGTTCGGCATCGATATCTTTCGCGCCGCTGCGATGTTGACGGTGTTGTTTTCCGACCTGTCCATCGGCCATATGCTCGCGGTATTCAGCTACCTCTGGTTCATGATCGGCCCGGTTGAGCAATTGCTGAACCTGCAATATGCGTTCTATGCAGCGGGCGGTGCCCTGACCCGGATTAACGAGTTGCTTGCCCGCACCGACGAGCCGCAGTACCCGGGCGGTGCCAATCCGTTCGTGGGTCGGGAAACCGTCAGTATTGAGGTGCGTGGCCTGTGCTTTGGTTACAACGAGGAGTTGGTGCTCGATCACCTTGACCTGTCCATCACTCCGGGCGAGAAGGTGGCGATCGTCGGCGCCAGCGGCGGTGGCAAGAGCACGCTGGTGCAGCTGTTACTTGGCCTTTACAGCGCCAGGGCCGGAAGCATTCGCTTCGGCGGAGCGAGCCTGGAAGAAATTGGCCTGCAGACCGTGCGCGAACACGTCGCCGTAGTGCTGCAGCATCCCGCGCTATTCAACGACACCGTCCGCGCCAACCTTTCCATGGGCCGCGAGCGAACCGATGCAGCCTGCTGGCAGGCATTGCAGATCGCCCAGCTGGACGCAACGATTCGCGCCTTGCCGCAGGGGCTGGACAGCGTCGTCGGACGTTCCGGTGTGCGGTTGTCCGGCGGCCAGCGTCAGCGGCTGGCAATTGCGCGAATGGTGCTGGCCGATCCCAAGGTGGTGATTCTCGACGAGGCCACCTCGGCTCTGGATGCGGCCACCGAATACAACTTGCATCAAGCGTTAAATCGTTTTCTCAGTGGTCGAACCACGTTGATCATTGCCCATCGGCTGTCTGCAGTGAAGCAAGCTGATCGCGTTCTGGTCTTCGATGGTGGCAGCATCGCCGAAGACGGTGATCATCAGCAGCTCATTGCCGATGGCGGCCTTTACGCCCGTCTTTATGGCCACCTGCAACAGATCTGATACAGCTTGTCGGTTTTTTGCACACCAAGTCTCAAATGGCGTATCGCCAGTGGAACACGTCAATTCTTAGGCTATGCTCACTCCCGTGTTCAGCAAATGTGTTAAAAGCGTCATATTTACGTCTCCGCTCCGGAGTGTGTCATTCTGTGAGCGGCACGAAAGTAAGAGAAGCACCCCGCTGCATCGTGGAATTAGCCGAGTTCCTTGTTCAGGAAAATTGCCTGAAACCGGGAGTAAGTATCTGGCAGTGCTGATAAAAGGGACACCATGAAGCAAAAGCGGATCCTCGAGAAGCCCAGGTTGGTGGGCATCGTCTGGCCATTTATCGCTGTATTGTTATTACAGGCGCTGGTTGGCTGCGTCAGCCTTTCCATGATGTCTGCGGTGCGCAGCTACGTCGGCGGGGAGAGCCTTTGGTCCAAGGGCCAGAAGGACGCCATCTACTACCTCAACCTCTACGCCAACAGCCGCGACGAGATCAATTACCAGAAGTACCAGCACGCTATCGCCATCCCTCAAGGCGGACATGATCTGCGCTTGGCGATGGATCAACCCAAACCGGATATCGCTCGTGCCAAAGCAGCCATTTTGCAAGGTGGGAACGATGCGGCCGATGCCCAGGGCATCATCTGGCTGTATTTGAATTTTCGTCATTTCAGCTACCTGAAAAGAGCCATCGACTTGTGGAAGATCGGTGATGACTATCTCGTGGAACTGGACGACGTTGCCCGGCAGATGCATGTGCGCATCACCGAAGGCAGCGCCACCCATGCTGACGTCCTGGCCTGGCGGCAGCGCATTACCTCCATCAATGAAGGCGTCACCCCCGCGGCCATGGCGTTCAGTGATGCGCTCGGGGCCGGCTCTCGGGTGATCCTGCGCATTCTGGTTGTGGTGAATCTGATCACGGCCATGTTGCTGATACTGCTGGCGCTGTTGCGCACTCATAAATTACTCGAACAGCGGCACGCTTTTGCGCTGGCGCTGCAAACCGAGAAGGAACGGGCGCAGATCACCCTGGAATCTATAGGCGACGGGGTTATCACTACCGATGTGGACGGCTCGATCGCCTACATGAACCCTGCAGCTGAGCAATTGACCCACTGGAAAGCCGGACAGGCCGCAGGTTTGCCGCTCGCCGCGCTGTTCAACCTGCTCGATGAAAACGACCAGAAAGACAGCTCGACGCTGATCGAGCGCATCCTCAGCGGCAAGCTGGCCGGGGGCAGCGAAAACGCCAAGCTGATTCAACGACTGGATGGCAGTACGGTGTCGGTGGCGCTGGTGGGCTCGCCGATCCGCACCGAGGGTGAGGTCAGCGGCGCGGTGCTGGTGCTGCATGACATGACCCAAGAGCGCCAATACATCGCCAATCTTTCCTGGCAGGCGACCCATGACGCCCTGACCGGCCTGGCCAACCGTCGCGAGTTCGAATATCGGCTGGAACTGGCGCTCAGCGGCCTGGTGCATCAGGCTGGACGTCATTCGGTCATGTTTCTGGATCTGGACCAGTTCAAGCTGGTGAACGACACCAGCGGTCACGCGGCCGGCGACGAGTTGCTCAGACACATCTGCGCGCTGCTGCAGCAAGGCATTCGCGAGGGCGACACCCTGGCGCGCCTGGGCGGCGATGAATTCGGGATTCTCCTGGAACACTGCTCTGCAGAAACGGCTGAGGCGATTGCCGAAGGTTTGCGGATGACGGTCGAGAGCCTGCATTTCGTCTGGAAAAGCCGACCGTTCGTGACCACCGTCAGTATTGGCCTGGTGCACATTTCCAACACGCCGACGACCTTGGAGGCGTCCTTGCGTTCGGCGGACATGGCCTGCTATATGGCCAAGGAAAAGGGCCGCAACCGCGTGCAGGTTTATCATGACGATGACTCGGAATTGTCCACCCGCTTCGGCGAAATGGCCTGGATTCAACGCTTGCACATGGCACTTGAAGACAACCGTTTCTCGCTGTATTCCCAGGAAATCGCACCGCTCAATCGGGATGCCGGCGTAGGGGGCGGTCACGTCGAGATCCTCCTGCGTCTGCGTGACGAGTCCGGTCGCATGATCCTGCCAGACAGCTTCATTCCTGCCGCCGAGCGTTACGGGATGATGACGACCCTGGATCGGTGGGTGGTGCAGAGTGTGTTCAAGGTCATTGCCGAATGCCTACACGCCAATCATGGTCCGATGGCGGTGTGCGCCATCAACCTGTCTGGCACCAGCATCGGCGATGACGCCTTCCTGGAGTACTTGCGACAGCAGTTCCAGATCTATGCAATTCCCCCTGAACTTATCTGTTTCGAGATCACCGAAACCAGTGCGATCGCCAATTTAGGCAGTGCAATTCGGTTCATTAACGAGCTCAAAAGTCTGGGGTGCCGTTTTTCGCTGGATGACTTCTGTGCAGGCATGTCGTCTTTCGCATACTTGAAACATTTGCCTGTGGATTTCCTCAAGATAGATGGCAGCTTCGTAAAAGATATGCTCGACGATCCGGTCAACCGGGCGATGGTAGAAGTAATCAACCATATCGGGCATGTCATGGGCAAAAAGACGATCGCCGAGTTCGTCGAAAACGCCCATATAGAGCAGGCGCTAATGGAAATCGGTGTGGACTACGCTCAGGGGTATATCATCGAGCGACCGCAATTATTCACCTGTGAATGCCTGCACGCACGCCCCGCGAGGCAGACCCCAATGTTGTTCAGCGCACCCGGGACTTTTCGCTGAACAACCCGATGCAACACAACATAAGGAGCTACACGGTGATCGATATGTTCACTAGAACCGGTCCGCTGATGGATGCCAGCAGTTACCCCGCTTGGGCCCAGCAATTGATCGAAGATTGCAGTCAAGCCAAGGCTCGCGTGGTAGGGCATGAACTTTATCAACGTATGCGCGACGGCCAGCTCAGTGCCAGGACCATGCGCCAGTATCTGATTGGCGGATGGCCTGTCGTTGAACAGTTTGCGGTGTATATGGCGCATAACCTGACCAAAACCCGCTTTGCCCGTCATCCGGGTGAAGACATGGCGCGGCGCTGGCTGATGCGCAATATTCGGGTCGAACTCAATCATGCCGATTATTGGGTCAACTGGAGCGCGGCCCACGGGGTTACGCTGGAAGATCTGCAAGCGCAGCAGGTCCCCCCGGAATTGCACGCACTGCATCATTGGTGCTGGCAGAGCTCGTCGTCCGAGCCGCTGGTGGTGGCGATCGCAGCGACCAACTATGCCATTGAAGGGGCGACCGGCGAATGGTCTGCTGTCGTATGTTCGCAAGAAACATACGCAGATTTGTTCCCGCCGGAGACGCGCAAGCGCGCCATGAAATGGCTGAAGATGCACGCGCAATACGATGATTCCCACCCTTGGGAAGCCCTTGAAATCATTTGCACACTGGCCGGGAACAACCCTAGCAAGCAATTGCAGACAGACCTGAAAGCGGCTGTCTGTAAAAGCTACGACTATATGTACCTGTTCCTGGAACGGTGCATGGCGCTGGAGCAGCCGCAGGAAGCGAATGGCCCATCGCGCGAGCAGCGTTACGCGGCTCACGCCTGAGGCGATCAGCCGGCACGACGTACAAGACTGTCGGGGGATTCCCCCGGCAGTAGCGCTGAGCAGCCTTGGCTGATGGTCAATTTGAGCGGCTATCCACAGGTCCGCAAACCGATTTCAGTCTCGCGTGCAGCGGGCTTTCGCCTGCCCGTCGACTGACTCCCGGTCTGCGTTGCTCAACACGACCAGACACTCTTCCCCGCCGAACCTGCACACCTGATCGATCCGGTGCTGCACAGTGCAACGGCACCCATCACTTCTTCTGCGCATCAAGCGCCTGGCCATTGGTGCCTGCGCTGTCCGGGCCCATCAGGTACAGGTAAATGGGCATGATTTCTTCAGGCGTCGGGTTGTTCAGCGGATTTTCCGCCGGGTATGCCTGGGCGCGCATTTCGGTTCGGGTGCCGCCGGGGTTAATGCTGTTGGCGCGCACGTTCGCACCACTTCCCAGCTCATCGGCCAGGGTCTGCATCAGCCCCTCGGTGGCGAATTTGGAAACCGCATAAGCCCCCCAGCAAGCTCGACCCTTGCGCCCGACGCTGCTGGACGTGAACACCACCGAGGCATCCGCGGACTGTTTGAGCAGCGGCAGCAAGGTCGTCGTGAGCATGAACGTCGCGTTGACGTTGACGTGCATCACCTGCATGAAATGCTCACCGGATATCGCTTCGATCGGCGTGCGCGGACCGATGATCGACGCGTTGTGCAGCAGGCCATCAAGGTGTCCGAATTGGGCCTCGATCATTGCCGCCAATGAGGCGTACTGAGGGGGCAAGGCGGTTTCCAGGTCAAAGGGTATGACCACCGGTTGCGGATGACCTGCGGCATTGATCTCGTCGTAAATGAGGGCCAGGTTGGACTCGGTCTTACCCAGCAGCACTACCGTTGCGCCATGTGCAGCATAAGTACGGGCAGCGGCAGCCCCAATGCCGCGTCCTGCGCCGGTGACCAGAATGACACGGTCTTTGAGTAGCTCGGGGTGGGCAGAGTAATTGAACATGGGGCTCTCTTGTCCTTGCGATGTTAGATGTTCGGCAGGTGACACGCCCAGACCTATATAGCAGTCCGGCGTGCTGGTGGCGGCGATTTCAAAACTGGCAAGCTTTACTGCCGACGGGGGCGTGCAACGCTCAGCAACTGCACAGCGCGTTATCCAGCACCCGCCGTAGATCCAGCGGATGATCCACGACTACGTCCGCGCCCCAGTGATCGGGGTTGTCGTGAGGGTGAATGTAGCCGTAGCGCACGGCGGCAGTCCTGGTGCCTGCACCGCGGCCCGACTCGATATCGCGCAGATCATCACCCACGAACAGCACGCTGGCCGGGTCCAGATCGAGCATCTTGCAGGCAAGCAGCAGCGGTTCGGGGTCAGGTTTGCTTTTGCTCACATGATCCGGGCAGATCAGGAGTGCCGAGCGTTCGGCCAGGCCCAACTGTTCCATGATCGGCTGCGCGAAACGCACCGGCTTGTTAGTGACCACGCCCCAGATGAGCTTCGCCTTTTCGATGTCCGTCAACAGCTGCTCCATGCCCTCGAACAGCCTGCTATGGACGGCGCAGTCTTTCTGGTAACGCTCCAGAAACTCCAGGCGCAATGTCTCGAATTGCGGCTCGTTCGGCGACATCGCGAACGCTGCCGAGACCATGGCCTTGGCGCCGCCGGAGATTTCATCACGGATCAGTTTGTCGGCGACCGGTGCAAAGCCGCGTTCGATCAGCATCGCCTGACAGATGGCGATGAAGTCCGGTGCGGTATCGAGCAGCGTGCCGTCCATGTCGAATAGAACTGCTTTCAAGCGCATGATTCAGGCCCCCTTGAGCGTCTGGATCATGTAGTTGACGTCGACATCGGAGGCCAGCTTGTAGTGTTTGGTCAGCGGGTTGTAGGTCAGGCCGATAATGTCCTTGACCTGCAGCCCCGCGCTGCGGCTCCAGGCGCCAAGCTCGGACGGACGAATGAACTTCTTGAAGTCATGGGTCCCGCGCGGCAGCAGGTTCATGATGTATTCGGCACCGATGATCGCGAACAGATAAGCCTTCGGATTGCGGTTAATGGTAGAGAAAAAAACCTGGCCACCCGGCTTGACCATCGCGTAGCAGGCGCGAATCACGGACGACGGATCGGGTACGTGCTCAAGCATTTCCAGGCAGGTCACGACATCGAACTGCTCGGGCATCTCTTCGGCCAGGGCTTCGGCCGTGATCTGGCGATATTCGACGCTGACTCCCGACTCCAGCTGATGCAGTTGCGCCACGGCCAAGGGTGCTTCACCCATGTCGATCCCGGTCACGGTGGCGCCGCGCAGGGCCATCGCCTCGCTGAGAATGCCGCCCCCGCAACCAACGTCGAGCACCTTCTTGCCCGCCAGACTGACGCGCTCGTCAATCCAGTTCACCCGCAGCGGATTGATATCGTGCAGCGGTTTGAATTCGCTATTGCGATCCCACCAGCGATGGGCCAGGGCCTCGAATTTGGCGATTTCGGCGTTGTCGACGTTGCTCATCTGTGATTCCTCTAAAACTTGAAATTCGGTGCCAGATCGCGGCGTCTGGCCGTGATCGTGCAAAAACGTGGCGCTGGTGTACGACGCTCTCGACTCAGGCTGGTCCGTCAGGCCTTGGCGGCGATGCGATTGCCCCAGGCTTTGGCGGTCCTGATTAACGCTTCTTCATCCATTCGCGTCAGGCGCTTGTCCTGCAGCAGTTGTTTACCTGCGACCCAGACGTGCTGCACGCAGTCACGGCCGCTGGCGTAGATAAGCTGCGAAACCGAATCGTAAATGGGCTGTTGCGCCAGTCCCGACAGGTCGAATGCGACCATGTCTGCTGCCTTGCCGATTTCCAGCGAACCGGTGAGGTGCTCGATGCCCAAGGCTCGTGCGCCGTTGAGCGTTGCCATGCGCAGCGCGCGGTGTGCGTCCAGTGCGGTCGCCGAGCCAGCCACGGCCTTTGCCAGTAACGCAGCAGTGCGTGTTTCGCCGAGCAAGTCCAGATCGTTGTTGCTGGCCGCTCCGTCGGTGCCTATCGCGACATTGACTCCTGCTTGCCAAAGCCGTTCGACCGGGCAAAAACCACTGGCCAGCTTCAGGTTCGATTCCGGGCAATGAATGACGCTTGAGTTGGTTTCTACCAGCATCGCCAGGTCATCATCGCTGATCTGGGTCATGTGCACGGCCTGAAAGCGCGGACCCAGCAGGCCCAGCCGGTGCAGCCGCGCGAGCGGGCGTTCCTGACGCTGCTGGACCGCTTCACTCACTTCAAATGCAGTTTCATGGACATGCATGTGAATCGCCGCGTCCAGCTCGTCGGCGATGACCCGGATCTTTTCCAGATTTTCGTCGCTGACGGTGTAGGGCGCGTGTGGTCCCATGGCAATTGTGATCCGGTCGTGATGAGCCAGGTCGTTGAACAATTCGACGCCGATGTGCAGGGATTCGTCGGCGTTACGCGCCCCGGGTATCGGGAAGTCCAGCACTGGCACGGTGATTTGTGCGCGAATGCCGCTGTTGTGCACGCGTTCGCAGGCGATTTTCGGAAAGAAATACATATCAGAGAAACAGGTGATGCCGCCCTTGAGTTGCTCTGCGATGGCAATATCGGTGCCGTCGCGCACGAAGTCCTCATCGACCCATTTGCTCTCGGCGGGCCAGATATGGTCCTCAAGCCAGGTCATCAACGGCAGATCATCGGCCAGGCCGCGGAACAGCGTCATCGCCGCATGCCCGTGGGCGTTGATCAGGCCCGGACTGAGCAGCATGCCTGGCAGTTCTCGGACCTGCAGAGCATTTTTCCGCAGAGCCTCTGCCTTGGGGCCAATGTACGCGATCACCCCGTCCCGAATCCCGATGCCGTGTTGCTGCAGTACTACCCCGGCGGGTTCGACCGGCACCAGCCAGTCCGGCAGCAGCAGAAGGTCGAGCGGGGCAGCGGAGTGGGGCATGAGGACGGGCATCCAGGGGCTTTTACGGGAGGGCGAAGTATACCCGAGCGCCTCGGCGGGCGGCTCGCTATAATCGGCGGCTTTTTCAGCTGCTGGCCATTTGACTGCTTGCGCCGATATCAATTGTGGGAGCGAGCATGCTCGTGAACGCTAAGGTTCGATCACTACAAACGATTGGAACGTACCGAGCGCCCCGATCTTCGAAATTTCATCATGTGGGGTGTGCAATGCGTGATCGACTACTGGCGGCAGAGAAGGTAAAGGCCATCGATTGGCAGGACGGCACGCTGTATCTGCTGGATCAGCGCGTCCTGCCATTCGAGCAGACCTGGCAGGCCTTCGACAGTGCCGAAGGCGTGGCCGAGGCTATCCGAACCATGACCGTGCGTGGCGCGCCGGCCATCGGCATTGCTGCGGCGTATGGCTTGGTGCTGGCGGTCTTTGAACGTTACGCCCTGGGTGGCGATTGGCAGATGGCGCTGGAGGAAGATTTCGATCTGCTGGTCAACACACGGCCCACAGCCGTCAATCTGTTCTGGGCGCTGAACCGCATGCGCGGGCGCCTGTATCGGCTCAAGGACCATGAAGACCCTCGCGCAGCGATGGAGGCCGAGGCAGTGGCGATCCATCTCAGCGACCGCGAAGCCAACCTGACCATGGCGCAACTGGGAGTGGATTCGATCCGCAAACATCAGGGCAACCTGCAAACGGTGCTCACTCACTGCAACGCCGGTGCCCTTGCCACCGGCGGCTTCGGTACGGCACTGGGGGTGGTTCGCGCAGCTTATATAGACGGCATGATCGAGCGCGTATATGCCGACGAAACCCGACCCTGGCTGCAAGGCTCGCGTCTGACGGCCTGGGAACTGGCCAGCGAAGGCATTCCGGTGACGGTCACGGCGGACTCGGCGGCCGCGCACCTGATGAAGACCAAGGGCATCACCTGGGTCATCGTCGGCGCGGACCGCATCACCGCCAATGGAGATGTGGCGAACAAGATCGGCACCTACCAACTGGCTGTTGCGGCCATGCATCATGGCGTTCGGTTCATGGTGGTGGCGCCCAGTTCGACGATCGACATGAACCTGGCCAGCGGCGAGGAGATTCCCATTGAAGAGCGCCAGGATAGCGAATTGCTGGAAGTGGCAGGCCGCAGGCTGGGCGCGGGTGTCAGCGCTTTTAATCCGGTATTCGATGTGACGCCGGCTGACCTGATCGATGTCATCGTGACCGAGAAAGGCATCGTCGAACGCCCCGACACGGCAAAAATGGCCCAGCTGATGTGCCGTAAACGCTTGCATTGAGCTCTGTGCAACAGGCGCTACCATCCGGCGGGGTGAGCGCTACGGGGCCCTGTAGGCGCACTACAGGCCGCTAGTGGCGAAATGGCTCGTTTTCAGCGCTCTCAAATGCTTCGTGCCTGACCGCGATTGTGGTAACATCCGGCGGTTTCCAAGGGGGCGCAATGCAGCCTTCTTTACTGCGCAAATCCCTGGCTTAAATCGCTGATTTGTCGTAAGTCGCTGCCAGGCAATCGCCGGCGGCGGCGAGCTTCGCTCATCCCGGATGGATGCGCGAGGTTTCACCAGAAAAAGGAATCAGGCTTCTCATGGGCGAACTGGCCAAAGAAATCCTCCCGGTCAATATCGAAGACGAGCTGAAGCAGTCCTACCTCGACTACGCGATGAGCGTCATCGTCGGACGAGCTCTGCCCGATGCACGTGACGGCTTGAAGCCCGTGCACCGGCGTGTACTGTTTGCAATGAGCGAACTGGGTAACGACTGGAACAAGCCGTACAAGAAATCCGCTCGTGTGGTCGGTGACGTCATCGGTAAGTACCACCCGCATGGCGACACAGCTGTCTACGACACCATCGTGCGTATGGCTCAACCCTTCTCCCTGCGCTACCTGCTGGTAGATGGCCAGGGCAACTTCGGTTCCGTAGACGGCGATAACGCAGCCGCCATGCGATACACCGAAGTGCGCATGACCAAGCTGGCCCACGAGTTGCTGGCGGACCTGCACAAGGAAACCGTCGATTGGGTGCCCAACTACGACGGCACCGAGCAGATCCCGGCAGTCATGCCGACGCGTATCCCCAACCTGCTGGTCAACGGTTCCAGTGGTATCGCCGTGGGGATGGCGACCAACATTCCGCCGCATAACCTCGGTGAAATCATCGACGGTTGCCTGGCCCTGATCGACAACGGCGACCTGACCGTCGACGAGTTGATGCAATACATTCCCGGCCCTGATTTCCCGACAGCGGGCATCATCAACGGCCGTGCCGGTATCGTCGAAGCCTACAAGACCGGTCGTGGCCGCATTTACATGCGCGCCCGTTCCATGGTCGAAGACATTGACAAGGTCGGCGGTCGCCAGCAGATCGTAATTACCGAGCTGCCGTATCAACTGAACAAGGCGCGGCTGATCGAAAAGATCGCCGAGCTGGTGAAAGAGAAAAAGCTCGAAGGCATCACCGAATTGCGTGACGAGTCCGACAAGGACGGCATGCGCGTGGTCATCGAACTGCGTCGTGGCGAGGTGCCCGAGGTCATCCTTAACAACCTCTACGCCCAGACTCAGTTGCAGAGCGTGTTCGGCATCAACATCGTTGCGCTGATCGACGGTCGCCCACGGATCCTCAACCTCAAGGATCTGCTGGAAGCTTTCATTCGCCACCGCCGCGAAGTGGTTACCCGTCGTACCGTCTTCGAACTGCGCAAGGCCCGTGAGCGCGGTCACATCCTCGAAGGTCAGGCCGTTGCCTTGTCGAACATCGACCCGGTGATCGAACTGATCAAGGCTTCGCCGACCCCGGCAGAGGCCAAGGAAGGTCTGATCAACACGCCGTGGGAGTCGAGCGCCGTCGTGGAGATGGTCGAGCGCGCAGGCGCCGAATCGTCCCGTCCGGAAAACCTCGATCCGCAATATGGCCTGCGTGACGGCAAGTATTTCCTGTCGCCGGAACAGGCTCAAGCGATCCTGGAACTGCGTCTGCACCGCCTGACCGGTCTGGAACACGAAAAACTGCTGACCGAGTATCAGGAAATCCTGACCCAGATCGGCGAGCTGATCCGCATTCTCAACAGTTCAACGCGCTTGATGGAAGTCATTCGCGAAGAACTGGAACTGATTCGCGCCGAATACGGTGACGTGCGGCGTACCGAAATCCTCGATGCGCGTCTGGATCTGACCCTGGGTGACATGATCCCGGAAGAAGAGCGTGTCGTGACCATCTCCCACGGTGGGTATGCCAAGACTCAACCGCTGGCCGTGTACCAGGCTCAACGTCGCGGCGGTAAAGGCAAGTCGGCCACCGGCGTCAAGGATGAGGACTACATCGCTCATCTGCTGGTCGCCAACAGCCACACCACGCTGCTGATGTTCTCCAGCAAGGGCAAGGTTTACTGGCTCAAGACCTACGAAATTCCGGAAGCGTCCCGCGCCGCCCGTGGTCGTCCGCTGGTCAACCTGTTGCCGCTGAGTGAAGGCGAATACATCACCACGATGCTGCCGGTCGATCTGGAAGCCATGCGCAAGCGGGCTGACGAAGAAGAGGTTGAAGGCGTGGAAGTCGATGTCGAAGACATCGAGAACAGCAACGAGACCGAAGAAGAGCGCAAAGCGCGGATCAAGGCTGCCGACAAGAAGAAGGCCCCGTTCATCTTCATGTCCACTGCCAATGGCACCGTCAAGAAGACCCCGCTGGTAGCCTTCAGCCGTCAACGCAGCGTCGGTCTGATCGCGCTGGAACTGGACGAAGGCGACATCCTGATCTCCGCAGCCATTACCGATGGCGAGCAGGAAATCATGCTGTTCTCCGACGGCGGCAAGGTCACCCGCTTCAAGGAATCCGACGTCCGTGCCATGGGTCGTACTGCCCGTGGTGTGCGAGGCATGCGCCTGGCCGAGGGACAGAAGCTGATTTCGATGCTGATTCCGGAAGAAGGCAGCCAGATCCTCACTGCTTCCGAGCGTGGTTATGGCAAGCGTACCGCGATCACCGAGTTCCCTGAATACAAGCGCGGCGGTCAGGGCGTCATCGCCATGGTCAGCAACGAGCGTAACGGCCGTCTGGTCGGCGCGGTTCAGGTGCAGGACGGCGAGGAGATCATGCTTATTTCCGACCAGGGCACGCTGGTGCGTACCCGCGTCAGCGAAGTATCCAGTCTGGGCCGCAACACGCAGGGCGTCACCTTGATCAAGCTGGCCAAGGACGAGAAGCTGGTCGGTCTGGAGCGGGTTCAGGAGCCGTCGGAAGTCGAAGGCGAAGAGCTGGAAGGCGTAGTGCTCGATGGCGAAGAACTGGAAGGTGAGGTTGCAAACCTCTCCGACTCCGACGAATCGGCCAACGAACTGCAAGCCGATGCCGGCGCTGACGAAGAAGAACCGCAAGACTGATAAACGTTGTTTTTGAGGGCCCTTCACGGGCCCTCTTGGCTTTGGCCAGAACTGCAGCCGCGCCGAAGGGCCTGTCGGCTGCAGCCGTTTCGAATTCAACGAGTTGACGAGGGTGGATATGAGCAAGCGAGCCTTTAACTTCTGCGCCGGTCCTGCCGCGCTTCCTGATGCTGTTTTGCAACGCGCCCAGGCCGAGATGCTCGACTGGCACGGCAAAGGCTTGTCAGTGATGGAGATGAGTCATCGCAGCGACGATTACACGGCCATCGCCAGGAAGGCGGAGCAAGATCTGCGCGAGCTGCTGTCCGTTCCGTCCCACTACAAAATTCTTTTTCTGCAAGGTGGTGCTAGCCAGCAGTTTGCGGAAATTCCGCTGAACCTGCTGCCGGAAAATGGCACGGCCGATTACGTCGAAACCGGCATCTGGTCGAAAAAGGCCATTGAAGAAGCCCGCCGTTTCGGCAATGTCAACGTCGCGGCCAGTGCCAAGCCTTTCGACTACCTGGCGATCCCGGGGCAGAACGAATGGAAGCTGACCCAAAACGCGGCTTACGTCCACTACGCCTCCAACGAAACCATTGGCGGCTTGCAGTTCGACTGGGTACCGCAGACCGGTGACGTACCGTTGGTGGTCGACATGTCTTCGGACATTCTGTCGCGCCCAATCGATGTCTCGCAGTTTGGTCTGATCTACGCTGGCGCACAGAAGAACATCGGCCCTAGCGGGCTGGTGGTCGTGATTGTGCGTGAAGACCTGCTCGGTCGTGCGCGCAGCAGTTGTCCTACCATGCTTGACTATAAGGTCTCGGCCGATAACGACTCGATGTACAACACGCCAGCCACATACTCCTGGTATTTGTCGGGTCTGGTCTTCGAGTGGCTCAGGGAACAAGGCGGCGTCGAGGCCATGGAACAACGCAACCGCGCCAAGAAAGAGCGCCTCTATGGCTTTATCGACAACAGCGAGTTTTATTCCAACCCGATCAGCCACAACGCCCGCTCGTGGATGAACGTGCCGTTCCGGCTGGCTGACGAGCGTCTTGACAAGACTTTCCTGGCCGGTGCCGATGAGCGTGGTTTGCTCAACCTTAAAGGCCATCGGTCGGTCGGCGGCATGCGTGCTTCGATCTACAACGCTCTGGGTTTGGAAGCAGTTGAAGCGCTGGTGGCCTACATGGCCGAATTTGAGAAGGAACATGGCTAATGTCTGAACAAGAGCTCAAGGCGCTGCGCGTACGCATCGACAGCCTGGACGAAAAGGTCCTGGAACTGATCAGCGAACGGGCACGCTGCGCGCAGGAAGTGGCGCGGGTAAAAATGGCCAGTCTTGCGGAGGGCGAGGAACCGGTGTTCTATCGTCCTGAGCGCGAAGCCGCCGTGCTCAAGCGCGTCATGGAGCGCAATCGAGGCCCGCTGAGCAACGAGGAAATGGCGCGTTTGTTCCGCGAAATCATGTCGTCGTGCCTGGCGCTGGAACAGCCGCTCAAGGTCGCCTACCTCGGCCCTGAAGGCACCTTCACCCAGGCGGCAGCGCTCAAGCATTTCGGCCATGCAGTGATCAGCAAGCCGATGGCTGCCATCGACGAAGTGTTCCGCGAAGTGGCCGCCGGCGCGGTCAACTTCGGCGTGGTTCCAGTAGAAAACTCCACCGAGGGTGCGGTCAACCACACCCTGGACAGCTTCCTCGAGCATGACATGGTCATCTGCGGCGAGGTCGAACTGCGTATTCACCACCATTTGCTGGTGGGCGAAAATACCAAAACTGACAGCATCAGCCGCATTTACTCCCACGCCCAGTCGCTGGCCCAGTGCCGCAAATGGCTGGACGCTCATTACCCCAACGTCGAACGCGTGGCGGTGTCCAGCAACGCCGAAGCCGCCAAGCGTGTGAAGGGCGAGTGGAGCTCTGCCGCCATCGCCGGTGACATGGCGGCGGGCCTGTATGGCCTGCTGCGTATTGCCGAGAAGATCGAGGATCGTCCAGACAACTCGACACGCTTTTTGATGATCGGTAACCAGGAAGTGCCGCCGACCGGCGATGACAAGACCTCGATCATCGTGTCGATGAGCAACAAGCCTGGCGCATTGCACGAATTGCTGGGGCCTTTCCACGAGAACGGTATCGACCTGACCCGCATCGAAACGCGCCCTTCGCGCAGTGGTAAATGGACCTACGTGTTCTTTATCGATTTCGTCGGCCATCACCGGGATCCGTTGATCAAGGCGGTGCTGGAGCGGATCAGTCAGGAGGCCGTGGCGCTCAAGGTGCTGGGTTCCTATCCGAAAGCAGTTCTCTAGCGGTGTCGATTACATCGCAGATCCTGTAGCAGTCCGGCTTGTCCGCGGCAGCGATGTCAAGTACGTCGCCGCCAGCAAGCCGGACGGCTGCAGCGTCTAAGCCTGCAGTTGTCCTAGAAGAGGTAAAGCGGTACATGAGCGGCGACTTCCTCGCGCTGGCCCAGGCCGGCGTGCAAAAACTATCGCCTTACGTTCCCGGCAAGCCGGTGGACGAGTTGGCGCGTGAGCTGGATATCGACCCGGCTCGCATCATCAAGCTGGCCAGCAACGAAAACCCGCTGGGCGGGAGTCCGAAGGCGCTGGCGGCAATTCGTGACGCGTTGGCGGAACTGACCCGCTATCCAGACGGCAATGGCTTTGAGCTCAAGCAGTTGCTGTCCCGCCGGTGTGGCGTAGAGCCTACTCAGGTGACACTGGGCAATGGTTCCAACGACATTCTTGAGATTGTTGCCCGGGCCTATCTCGCTCCTGGCCTGAATGCAGTATTCAGCGAACACGCATTCGCCATCTATCCGATCGTTACCCAGGCCGTGGGCGCCGACGCGCGCGTGGCCAAGGCCAAGGATTGGGGGCACGACCTGCCTGCCATGCTTGCCGCGATCGACAGCAACACTCGCGTTGTCTTCATCGCCAACCCGAATAACCCCACCGGCACCTGGTTCGGCCCGCAGGCGCTGGCCGCGTTCCTCGCCGATGTGCCGGAAGACGTGCTGGTGGTCCTCGATGAGGCCTACATCGAATACGCCGAAGGTGCCGATTTGCCAGACGGCCTGAATTTCCTCGGCCAATACCCGAACCTGCTTGTCTCGCGCACATTCTCCAAGGCCTATGGGCTGGCATCGCTAAGGGTGGGCTACGCGCTGTCTTCGGCGGTGGTGGCCGATGTGTTGAACCGCGTGCGTCAGCCCTTCAACGTTAACAGCCTGGCCCTGGTGGCCGCCTGCGCGGCGCTTGATGATGCGCAGTTCGTCACCCAAAGCCGCGAGCTGAACGAAGCAGGTATGCAGCAGCTTGAGCAGGGTCTGCGTGAGTTGGGGCTGCAGTGGATTGCTTCCAAAGCCAACTTCATCGCCGTCGACGTCGGCCGTGAGGCCGCATCGGTTTACCAGGGACTGTTGAGCGAGGGGGTGATTGTGCGTCCGGTTGCCGGTTACGGCATGCCCAATCACTTGCGTGTAAGTATTGGCCTGCCTGCTGAAAACAGCCGCTTCCTCGAAGCCTTGAGCAAGGTTCTGGCGCGTGGTTGATGCCATACCTGATATGAGGGCAGTGCGATCCGTTGCGCCCAGGATCGGCCGCCTGGTGGTGGTTGGTCTCGGCCTGATCGGAGGCTCGTTCGCCAAGGGGCTGAAAGAAAGCGGTCTGTGTCGCGAGGTAGTGGGTGTCGATCTTGACCCTCAGTCGCGCAGGCTGGCTGTCGAGCTGGGTGTAGTGGACCGCTGTGAAGCCGATCTCGCTGTTGCCTGCACCGGCGCCGATGTCATTCAACTGGCGGTGCCGATCCTGGCCATGGAAAGACTGCTGGGCGTGCTCGCTACGCTCGACCTCGGTAATGCTGTATTGACCGACGTAGGCAGCGCCAAGGGCAATGTCGTGCGCGCAGCGCGTGACGCGTTTGGCGTGATGCCTGCGCGTTTCGTGCCGGGCCACCCGATCGCCGGGTCCGAGCAAAGCGGAGTCGAGGCCTCCAACGCGACGTTGTTCCGCCGACACAAAGTGATTCTGACGCCGTTGCCCGGCACCGATCCCGCGGCTTTGGCCCTGGTTGACCTGATGTGGTCCGAGCTGGGAGCCGACGTTGAGCACATGCAGGTCGAGCGCCACGACGAAGTGCTGGCGGCGACCAGCCATCTGCCGCATCTGTTGGCCTTTGGCTTGGTGGATTCACTGGCCAAGCGCAATGAAAACCTCGACATCTTCCGTTATGCGGCGGGCGGTTTTCGTGACTTCACCCGAATTGCCGGCAGCGATCCAGTGATGTGGCATGACATCTTTCTCGCCAATCGCGAGGCCGTGCTGCGCACGCTGGATACCTTCCGCCACGATCTCGACGCATTGCGTGATGCAGTGGATGCAGGCGACGGTCACCAGCTTCTTGGTGTTTTCACCCGCGCCCGGGTGGCCCGCGAGCATTTCGGCAAGATACTCGCTCGACGTGCCTACGTTGAGCCCGTTGCCGTCGGTGAGCTGGCGTTCAGCGCTGAACCGGGTGGCAGCGTGCGCGGCCAAATTCGCGTGCCGGGCGACAAGTCCATTTCGCATCGCTCGATCATGCTTGGCTCCATCGCCGAAGGCACGACCGAGGTCGATGGCTTCCTTGAAGGTGAGGACGCGCTGGCTACGCTGCAAGCGTTCCGGGACATGGGCGTGGTCATCGAAGGTCCGCATCATGGTCGCCTGACCATCCATGGCGTCGGTCTTTACGGTCTTAAACCCGCTCCCGGCCCGATCTACCTGGGTAATTCGGCGACTTCGATGCGCTTGTTGTCAGGTCTGCTGGCAGGGCAGCGTTTCGACAGCGTTCTCACTGGTGATGCGTCGTTGTCCAAGCGCCCGATGGCGCGGGTAGCCGAGCCCTTGCGTCAAATGGGTGCTGTGGTCGAGACCGCTGCCGACGGTCATCCGCCGCTGACCATTCGCGCAGGCAAGCCGCTGCATGGCATCGGTTATGTGATGCCGATGGCCAGCGCCCAGGTCAAATCCTGCCTGCTGCTTGCCGGCCTGTATGCCGAAGGTGTGACAACTGTCACTGAACCTGCCCCGACACGCGATCACACCGAACGCATGTTGCGCGGATTTGGCTATCCGGTATCGGGCAACGGTGCAACGGCCACGGTTAAATCGGGTGCAACGCTGACCGCTACCCGTATTGAAGTGCCGGCCGATATCTCATCGGCAGCCTTTTTCCTGGTGGCGGCATCGATTGCAGAGGGCTCCGATCTGGTGCTCGAGCATGTCGGCGTCAACCCGACCCGCACCGGCGTCATCGACATCCTGCGCCTGATGGGGGCAGACATTTCCGTGCAGAACCTGCGCGAAGTGGGGGGCGAGCCAGTTGCCGAGCTGCGTGTTCGTCACGCGAAACTCAAAGGTATCGTGATACCCGAAGCGCTTGTGCCGCTGGCCATCGACGAGTTTCCGGTATTGTTCGTGGCTGCCGCGTGTGCTGACGGGCGTACCGTGCTGCGCGGGGCACAGGAATTGCGTGTCAAGGAGTCCGATCGCCTGCAGGCCATGGCCGATGGTTTGGCCATACTGGGTGTCAAGGTTGAACCGACTGCCGATGGCCTCATTATCGACGGCGGTAATATCGGCGGTGGCGAAGTCAACAGTCATGGGGATCATCGTATCGCCATGGCTTTCAGTATCGCGTCGTTGCGCGCGTCGGCCCCGATCCGTATCCGGGACTGCGCCAATGTTGCGACTTCTTTTCCCAATTTCCTGGCGCTGTGTAGCCAGGTGGGTATTCGTGTAGCGCAAGAGGGGCAATCGTGAAAGTTCAAGCTCCGGTCATTACGATCGACGGACCAAGCGGTTCAGGGAAGGGGACGGTAGCCGGCATGCTGGCCAAACGTCTGGGTTGGTGTCTGCTGGATTCCGGGGCGCTGTACCGTCTATTGGCGTTCGCTGCCCGCAACCACGGCGTCGACCTGACCAATGAAGAGGCGCTCAAGCTTCTGGCCGCGCATCTGGACGTGCAATTCGAGGCGGCGACCGGGGATCACGGTCAGCGCATCATTCTGGAAGGCGAAGAAGTGACGCTGGCGATTCGCAACGAGCAAATTGGCAGCGGTGCGTCGCAGGTGGCTTCATTGCCAGTGGTGCGTGAGGCGCTGCTGCAGCGCCAGCGCGCATTCCAGGAGTTTCCCGGGCTGATTGCCGATGGCCGCGACATGGGCACCGTGGTGTTTCCCTCGGCACCGTTGAAGATTTTTCTGACCGCCAGTGTCGAGGAGCGTGCCCGGCGTCGATATTTGCAGTTGAAGGCCAAGGGCGACGATGTTAGTCTGCCGAGTCTGCTAGATGAGATACGCGTCCGCGACGAGCGTGACACCCAGCGAGCGGTAGCACCGCTCAAACCGGCGCATGACGCTATCCAGCTGGATTCCACCGAATTGTCCGTCGAGCAGGTACTGCAATGCATCCTGAGTGAGGTCGCACTTCGCGATCTTGCCGGATGACCAGAAAGCCATGTGGGAGACCAGTCATAGTCCCGCAGGCTTTCTTTCATATGAACGAAACCCACGTTGTCTGGAGCGTGGCAGATAGGCGTATTCTTCGCCTTTATCAACAGGAATTAAAATGAGCGAAAGCTTTGCTGAACTTTTCGAAGAAAGCCTAAAGACCCTAAACCTGCAGGCCGGTTCGATCATCACCGCTATCATCGTTGATATCGATTACCAGGCCGGTTGGGTCACCGTTCACGCTGGTTTGAAGTCTGAAGGCCTCATCCCGCTGGAGCAGTTCCACAACGACGCCGGCGAGCTGACCATCAACATCGGCGACGAAGTACACGTCGCGCTGGACGCGGTAGAAGACGGCTTTGGTGAAACCAAGCTGTCCCGCGAAAAAGCCAAGCGTGCAGAGTGCTGGATCGTTCTGGAAGCGGCTTTCGCAGCTGAAGAAGTGGTCAAGGGCGTTATCAACGGTAAGGTTAAAGGCGGCTTCACTGTCGACGTTAACGGCATCCGTGCGTTCCTGCCAGGTTCTCTGGTTGACGTCCGTCCAGTGCGCGATACTACGCACCTGGAAGGCAAAGAGCTGGAATTCAAGGTCATCAAGCTGGACCAGAAGCGCAACAACGTTGTCGTTTCCCGTCGCAGCGTCCTGGAAGCCGAGAACAGCGCCGAGCGCGAAGCTCTGCTGGAATCCCTGCAGGAAGGTCAGCAAGTCAAAGGTATCGTCAAGAACCTCACCGATTACGGCGCATTCGTCGATCTGGGTGGCGTCGATGGCCTGCTGCACATCACCGACATGGCCTGGAAGCGTATCAAGCATCCATCGGAAATCGTCAATGTTGGCGATGAGATCGATGTTAAAGTCCTGAAGTATGATCGCGAGCGCAATCGTGTTTCCCTGGGCCTGAAGCAACTGGGTGAAGATCCATGGGTTGCTATCAAGGCACGTTACCCAGAAGGCACTCGCGTAACCGCGCGTGTTACCAACCTGACCGACTACGGCTGCTTCGCAGAGCTGGAAGAAGGCGTGGAAGGCCTGGTACACGTTTCCGAAATGGACTGGACCAACAAGAACATCCACCCATCGAAAGTCGTTCAGGTTGGCGACGAAGTGGAAGTCATGGTTCTGGACATCGACGAAGAGCGCCGTCGTATTTCCCTGGGTATCAAACAGTGCAAGTCGAACCCATGGGAAGACTTCTCTGGCCAGTTCAACAAGGGCGACAAGATCTCCGGCACCATCAAGTCGATCACCGATTTCGGTATCTTCATTGGTCTGGATGGCGGCATCGACGGTCTGGTCCACCTGTCGGACATCTCGTGGAACGAAGTGGGCGAAGAAGCCGTGCGTCGTTTCAAGAAGGGCGACGAGCTCGACACCGTGATCCTGTCTGTTGATCCAGAGCGTGAGCGTATCTCGCTGGGCATCAAGCAGCTGGAAAGCGATCCGTTCTCCGAGTACGTCACTGTCAATGACAAAGGCGCTATCGTTCGCGGTACCGTTAAAGAAGTTGACGCTAAAGGCGCTATCATCACTCTTGCCGACGACATCGAAGCCACCCTCAAAGCCTCTGAAATCAGCCGTGACCGCGTTGAAGACGCGCGTAACGTTCTGAAAGAAGGCGAAGAGATCGAAGCCAAGATCATCAGCGTTGACCGTAAGAGCCGTGTGATCAGCTTGTCTATCAAGTCCAAGGACGTCGAAGACGAGAAAGAAGCGATTCAGAGCCTGCGCGAGAAGCCAACCACCTCTGACATTGCTGCTGGTCCTACCACTCTGGGTGATCTGTTGCGCGCTCAAATGGAAAAGCAGAACTAAGTTCTGTCTGACTATTAAAAAAGGGCGACTTCGGTCGCCCTTTTTTGTGGGTGAAGAGTTGGTGTATAGCATTGGGCATCTTCAGTGGCTGGAATTGGTCGCAGGCTCCAGAGCCCGAATCACAAGGGCTGTATGCGGTAAAGGTGTGTCGCCTGAAAACGCCTTTTACATAAGTGGAAACATGGGCTGTTCAAATATCTCAGGTCATGCTAAAACCTTCGAAGCGCTTTACCTAGCTGCTTGAAAAAGAAGGGAAAAATATGACGAAGTCGGAGTTGATCGAACGAATTGTCACCCATCAAGGACTGCTCTCATCCAAGGATGTGGAGTTGGCCATCAAGACCATGCTTGAGCAGATGTCGCAATCTCTTGCCACTGGCGACCGTATTGAAATACGGGGCTTTGGCAGTTTCTCCCTGCATTATCGCGAACCTCGCCTGGGCCGCAATCCCAAAACCGGGGAGTCCGTAAGTCTTGATGGAAAATTCGTCCCCCACTTCAAACCCGGCAAAGAGCTGCGTGATCGGGTGAACGAAGAGGAGGAGGAGGAGTTCCAATAGCCGTTAGAGGAGTACTCGATGCGGAACGTTAAACGTCTCATATTTTTTATCATCGTCCTGCTGATCGTGATAGCGACGGTGGTTTTTACGCTAGAAAACCAGCAGCCCGTGGCGTTGGTGTTTTTTGGCTGGTCTGCACCCGAACTTTCGGTGGCGGTGCCGGTAATCCTGGCGCTGTTGGTCGGGATGCTGATAGGCCCTGTGCTGGCCTGGATTGCAAGGTTTCGCAGGAAGCCAAAGCCATCGCGTCTGGCCTGAGTGCCGGGATCTTTGGCGTCGTTGAATCCTTCCAGCAGGCGCAGCTAGCTGGCCGGCTTACCGGTTCTTGTAATCTGCGTGCGCCAGTTCCCTCGATTGCGGCTCCGCGTTACGCCTTGCGAGTGCGCCCGATAAATTTCGTAAACCTTATCGGCTGAACCCTACATTCAGCACGGTTAAGCTGCGGCGTTTATCTACAGGGCGTTTATCTAGATAGAATTACTTTCGCTCAGGCATCATCAGCTCAAGCTGATGACTGGCATCGGGCATGACGGTGTTTCCAATGTTTTTAAATAATTACACCTGAGCGATTAACAAAACCTGATTTTTACTGCCTAACCCTCGCCTCAAGCTGTTATGCGCGAGGGTAGCGTGCAGCCGCAAGGGTGGCTGCTTCATACTGAACAGAGGAACCTCCGGGTTTTTTCGTCGCATAGGTTTTTTACACATGAATCCCGACTATCCCGTTATCCAGACCCGCTGTTTCAAGGCCTACGACATCCGTGGTCAAGTCCCTAATGATCTGAACAACGATATCGCTTATCGAATTGGGCGCTCTATGGTGGTCGAACTGGGTGCAAAAAATATCGTGGTCGGCAGAGACATGCGTCTTGAAAGCCCGGAGCTTGCACGAGAATTGATCAAAGGTATTCAGGACGCCGGTGCCGATGTCATCGACATTGGTCTGTGCGGCACTGAAGAGGTGTACTTCGCCACGAGCCACTACAAGGCTGACGGCGGGGTAATGGTCACGGCCAGTCATAATCCAAAAGGCTACAACGGCATGAAACTGGTCCAGCGCGAATCGCGCCCGATCAGTGGCGACACGGGGCTGGACGCCATCCGCCAGCGAGTCGATAGCGGCGACTTCGGCGCCGTTGCCTCGCAGTCAGGCGGCATTGAGGCAGCGCCAGACAAATCAGCCTATATCGAGCACTTGCTGAGTTATGTCAAAGATGCCCAACTTAAGCCTCTAAAAATCCTCGCTGACCCGGGCAACGGTGCTGTGAGTCCCGCGCTCGACGCGATCAAGTCCCGACTGCCGTTCGAGTGGGTCATCATTAACGCCGAACCGGATGGTAATTTCCCCAATGGCGTGCCTAACCCGCTGCTTCCCGAGAACCGTAGCATCACCCGCGATGCGTTGATCAAACATCAATGCGACCTGGGCCTGGCGTGGGACGGCGACTTCGATCGATGCTTCTTCTTCGATGAGAAAGGGCGCTTCGTCGAGGGCTATTACCTGGTGGGCCTGCTGGCGGAGATGCTGCTCAAGCAACACCCCGGCTCGAAGATCATTCACGACCCGCGACTGACCTGGAACACTATTGATCAGGTTAACCAGGCAGGCGGCACTCCGGTGCTGTGCAAGACTGGTCATGCGTTTATCAAGGAGCGGATGCGCAACGAGGACGCGGTCTACGGCGGCGAAATGAGCGCGCATCACTACTTCCGCGATTTCGCTTACTGCGACAGTGGCATGATTCCATGGCTCCTGGTTACTGCGCTGATGTCGGTATCCGGCAAGTCCTTCTCACAGTTGGTTGATGAACGTATGGCTGCCTACCCTTGCAGCGGCGAAATCAACTATAAGGTCGACGACGTTAAGGCTGTCCTGAGCAAGGTACTGGAGCACTACACGCCGATTTGCTCGACTATCGACAAGACCGACGGCATCAGCCTTGAATTCCCTGAATGGCGTTTCAATCTGCGCGGCTCGAACACCGAGCCTTTGCTGCGACTGAACGTTGAAAGCCGTCGCGACCCACACCTGGTCGAGGCCAAGGTCAAGGAAATCGAGCAATTGCTCAAAGCCGGTTAACCAAGACGCGGCATGTCCTGAGCACGAAGGTGCTCGGGACTGCGGCTTAACACATTTCATGCGACATTCCGGTAGCTGAAGAACGACAGCCGACCATTTTCATGACGGAACAAAAATGACTCACTGGTGGTTGGCGGTTGCGGTAATCGGTTTTTCCTTTGCTTTGACTTTCTGGCTTCGACGTTACGCCTTGCACAAGAGTCTGCTGGATATTCCCAACGGCAGAAGCTCCCATTGCGTTCCGACCCCGCGCGGCGGCGGGGTAGCGATCGTCGTGAGCTATCTTCTGGGGCTGATGCTGATGTTTGGCCAAGGGGCTGTGGCCCTGCCAATATTTGTTGCCTTGGGTGGCGCGGGACTGGGTATCGCCGCGTTGGGGTTCGTTGATGATCATGGTCATGTCGCCGCGCGCTGGCGGCTTTTAGGCCACTTTTGCTCGGCATTCTGGGCATTGTTCTGGCTACAGGGGCTACCACCGATCACGCTCTTTGGCGCTAGCCTGGACATCGGCTGGCTGGGCCACGTGTGGGCGGTCGTGTATCTGGTGTGGCTGCTGAACCTGTACAACTTCATGGACGGTATCGATGGACTCGCCAGCGTTGAAGCGGTGTGTGTTTGCGTCGGTGCGGCGCTGATCTATGGGCTGGGAGGCCATTATGAGCTGATCTGGCAACCCTTGTTGCTGGCAGCTGCAGTGCTCGGTTTTTTTATCTGGAACTTTCCGCCTGCCAAAATTTTCATGGGAGACGCCGGAAGCGGTTTTTTAGGCATCATTCTCGGCGTTTTCTCGCTGCAGGCTGCGTGGATTTCCTCGCAGTTACTGTGGGTATGGCTTATCCTTCTCGGTGTTTTCATCGTAGACGCTACAGTTACCCTCATCCGTCGCCTCGTCCGAGGAGACAAGATCTATGAGGCTCATAGAAGCCATGCCTACCAGTTCGCGTCGCGAAGATATGGCAAGCACCTTCCAGTGACGTCCGCAGTCGGTGTAATCAACCTGTTTTGGCTATTGCCGGTCGCTATTGGTGTCACGCAGTTCGGTCTTGATGGCGCGATCGGCGTCATCGTCGCCTACACCCCGTTGGTGATCCTGGCGTTTGCTTTCAAAGCGGGAGAACTTGAACGCAGCTGAATGCTCATGCTGTCGAAAGGGACCAAATCTTGCTTACAGCCGGGATCAAAAGCCCGTGTCTCAGGTCAATAGGAGATCGAACTCGTGCTCAAGGGATGCATGGAAAAGTCGCGCGCTATATTGCTGGCGTTGCCGCGTCGCCAGAAACGAATAATTCAGGTCGGTACAGACGTTTGTCTGGTCTGGTTCGCACTGTGGATGGCGTTCGTTGTCCGCCTGGGCATCGACGACCTCATCAATCCGCTTGAAACCCATACCTGGTTGTTCATCAGCGCTCCCGTCATCGCCATCCCTTTGTTCATCCGTATCGGCATGTACCGTGCGGTCATGCGCTATTTCGGCAACGACGCGTTGGTAGCGATCATCAAGGCAGTGAGCCTCTCTGCGCTTATCCTGGGCGTCGTGGTTTACCTTTACAGTAACCATCAGCATGTGGTGCCGCGCTCGGTGATGTTCAATTACTGGTGGCTTAGCCTGGTAATGATCGGCGGTTTACGGCTGGCCATGCGTCAGTACTTCCTCGGCGACTGGTTTTCCGCCGCTCAGCACGTGCCCTTCGCAACTCGTGACGATGGCCTGCCCAAAGTCGCGATCTACGGAGCAGGGGCAGCGGGCAACCAACTGGTGGCAGCACTGCGCATGGGGCGCTCGATGCGACCTGTCGCCTTTATCGATGATGATGATTCGATCTCCAATCGGGTCATTTCTGGTTTACAGGTCTACAAACCCAAGCACATCCAGCAGATGATCGATGCGACGGGCGCGCAGGAAATTCTGCTGGCGATACCATCCTCGGCCAGAGCACGGCGTCGGGAAATTCTCGGCTTCCTTGAGGGTTTCCCGCTTCACGTGCGCAGCGTGCCGAATTTTTCGGATCTGGCGGCCGGTCGGGTGAAGGTCGATGACCTCCAGGAAGTAGACATCGCCGACCTGCTGGGTCGCGACGCGGTACCAGCGCAGGAGGAGTTGCTTGAGCACTGCATCCGAACCAAATGCGTATTGGTGACCGGCGCTGGCGGCTCGATCGGTTCGGAGCTGTGCCGACAAATCGTCCTGCTCAAGCCGACCACCTTGTTGTTGCTCGATCACAGCGAGTTCAATCTTTACTCCATCCTGTGCGAACTGGAGCGGCGGATTGCCCGGGAATCCTTGAAGGTCAAGGTGTTGCCGATTCTCGGCTCGGTGCGCAACCACGCCAAGCTGCTGGACGTCATGAAAACCTGGCAGGTCGACACGGTTTATCACGCCGCGGCGTACAAGCATGTCCCGATGGTGGAACACAACATTGCCGAAGGTGTTTTCAACAACGTGATCGGCACTCTCAATGCGGCGCAGGCGGCGTTGCAGGCGGGTGTGTCGAACTTCGTGTTGATTTCCACCGACAAAGCGGTGCGCCCGACCAATATCATGGGCAGTACCAAGCGCCTGGCCGAACTGATCCTTCAGGCCTTGAGCCGGGAAACCGCGCCCGTGATGTTCGGCGATCGAGCCAACGTGCATCAGGTCAACAAAACCCGATTCATCATGGTCCGCTTCGGCAATGTATTGGGGTCGTCAGGTTCAGTGATCCCGCTGTTCCACCAGCAGATCAAAAACGGCGGTCCGTTGACCGTGACCCACCCCAAGATCACTCGCTATTTCATGACCATCCCGGAAGCTGCGCAATTGGTTATCCAGGCAGGTTCCATGGGGCAGGGCGGTGATGTGTTCGTGCTCGACATGGGTGAACCGGTAAGAATCATCGAATTGGCCGAGAAGATGGTTCATCTGTCGGGCCTGAGCATTCGATCCGAGAAGAATCCTCACGGTGACATTTCCATCGAATTCACCGGGTTGCGACCCGGCGAGAAGCTCTATGAGGAGTTGCTGATCGGCGACAACGTCGCAGTGACGAGCCACCCGATGATCATGAGTGCTCAGGAAGACCATCTGTCGTGGGACGTGTTCAAGCAAAGCCTTTCGCTGCTGCTTATGGCGCTGGAAGAAGATGACTACGCCAAGGTTCGCCAGATACTGGGTGATACCGTCAGTGGCTATGCGCCAGAAGGCGATATCGTCGACTGGATTCACCAGCAACGCCGCCACGAACCTTAGCTGAAACCTTCGCTTACGCAGTCCCCTGGGTCCGATGATAGCGCCGGACGCCTATATCTACGGGTCTGGCCAAGCGCACACATTCAGTCACCTATCCTTGCGTTGACCCTCCGTCATCATCGTCTAGGTTTGGGAAGCAGCTTTGGAATGCTGCTTCCCAACTCACGATGTCATGGAGCGTTAAACATGCGTATTTCCTATCTGTCGTCCCTGATCTTCGGTCTGCTGGCCAGCACTTCGGTCGCGATCAATGCTGCGCCCGCCACACCAGCCCAAGCGCCAGCTGCATCAGCCGCCGTCGCACCTGCCGGGCAGGGCAGCAAGGTCAATCTGAATACCGCCAGCGCCGAAACCCTGCAAAAGGAATTGTCGGGTATCGGTGCGGCGAAAGCGGAGGCGATTGTTGCCTATCGTGGCGAGAACGGAGCGTTCAGTTCGGTTGACGAATTGATCGAGGTCAAGGGAATCGGCAAGGCAATACTGGACAAGAACCGCGACAGACTCGCAATCGATTGAGCGAACCACGGCGTCACAAAGACCGATCATTGATCGGTCTTTTTTTGTCCGGCGTGCGCGAGAAAGTGACGGCAACCGTCGCGACAAGCGCTTGGAGTTACAAATGTCGGTCGACATATGATTTTTAGATTATGAGTGTAATCTTTTGCCACCATTTCACTGTCCACGGAGAACGACTCATGAACACCGCCCTCACTCAGGGAACAGCCCTGATCACCGGCGCCTCTTCGGGCATCGGCGCGACCTATGCGGATCGCTTGGCCAAACGCGGTTTCGACCTGCTGCTGGTGGCTCGTGATCATGCTCGGCTGGAAGCGCTTGCCACCGAACTGCGCAGTAAAACTTCAGCCAGGGTCGAAGTGCTGAAGGCCGATCTGACTCAGCCAGCGGACCTCGCGGCCGTGGAGCGACGCCTGCGTGGCGATGCTTCGATCACCTTGCTGGTGAACAACGCGGGCGTGGCCTCCAGCAGCTTGCTGGCCGAAGCGGACCTGGGGGAAGTGGATCGCCTGATCCAGCTGAATATCGTCGCCCTGACCCATCTGGCCTCAGCGGCGGCAGCCGGGTTTCTTGATCGTGGTCATGGCGCGATAGTGAACATCGCCTCGGTGGTGCCGATGATTCCGGAGCGTTTCAACGCGGTATACACCGCGAGCAAGGCGTATGTATTGAGCCTGACCCAGTCACTGAATGCTGAAATCGGTGAGAAAGGCATCCAGATCCAGGCCGTGCTGCCAGGTGCGACCCGGACCGAAATCTGGGAACGTGCAGGCATGGACGTTAACGCCTTACCGCCGGAGATGGTGATGGATGTGAACGAGATGGTCGATGCGGCGCTGGTCGGTTTCGATCAGCAGGAAGGTGTGACCATTCCGTCGCTGGCCAACGCTGCAGACTGGGATGCGTTCGTCAACGCACGCCTGGCCTTAGGGCCGAACCTTTCCCTGCGGCACGCCGCGGCGCGCTACAACATTCAGACGCTTGAGCCTGCGTCTGTAAACGTCTCGAAAGTTGAAAAGGTGAATGCATGAGCGAATGCCGCATCGTAGTGACGGGAATGGGCCTGGTTACGCCGTTGGGCACCGGTGTCGAAGCAGTCTGGCGCCGCTTGCTCGAAGGGCGCTCGGGTATCGTCAGGCTCCCCGAAGAAACGGTGGCTGATCTGCCGGGCAAGGTTGGCGGGATTGTGCCGTTGCTGGAGGATGATCCCGAAGCAGGATTCGATGCCGATGCCGCGGCGCCACCCAAAGAGCAAAAAAAGATGGACCGCTTTATCCTGTTCGCCCTGGCGGCGGCTCAACAGGCCGTGTCCCAGGCGGGCTGGAGGCCATCGACCGATGAGCAGCGTGAACGTACCGCAACCATCATCGGCTCAGGGATCGGCGGTTTCGTGTCCATTGCCGAGGCAGTACGAACCACTGATTCGCGCGGTCCGCGCCGCCTGTCACCGTTCACCATTCCCTCGTTTCTGGTCAACCTGGCGGCAGGGCATGTGTCCATCCAGCATGGCTTCAAAGGCCCGCTCGGCGCACCGGTCACCGCGTGTGCGGCGGGGGTGCAGGCAATTGGTGATGCAGCGCGAATGATTCGTGCCGGTGAGGCCGATGTGGCCATTTGCGGCGGCGCCGAGGCCTGTGTTGACCGGGTGGCGCTGGGTGGCTTCGCCGCGGCGCGCGCTCTGTCCAGCGGCTTCAACGAGGCCCCGGAGCGCGCTTCCCGGCCGTTCGACCGTGATCGCGACGGATTCGTCATGGGCGAGGGCGCGGGCATCATCGTGATCGAAACCCTGGAGCACGCGTTGGCGCGCGGAGCCCAACCCATCGTCGAACTGGTGGGGTACGGTACCAGCGCCGATGCCTATCACCTCACCGCTGGCCCGGAAGACGGCAGCGGTGCCCAACGGGCCATGCAGGCGGCGATTCGCCAGGCGGGTATCAAACCTTCTGATATCCAACACGTTAACGCCCACGCGACCTCCACTCAGGTGGGTGACAAAGGGGAGATGGCGGCGATCGAAGCCATTTTCGGGGATCGGAATCGCGTCGCGGTGACTTCGACCAAGTCGGCGACCGGGCACCTTCTAGGCGCCGCTGGTGGCATCGAAGCGATTTTCACGGCGTTGGCCATTCATGACCAGATCGCGCCGGTGACGCTCAATCTGGAAAACCCGGACGAAGCAGCGCAAGGCATCGATATTGTCCACGGCAAAGCCCGTCCCATGACCATCGAGTATGCGCTGTCCAACGGCTTCGGCTTTGGCGGCGTCAACGCCAGCGTACTGTTCCGACGCTGGCTATCATGACCCGCGACGATGGCCCCTGCCTGACTGCTGGGGGCCTGTCCGGCTCAGGCCTCGGCGATTTGCTGCTTGAGCTGATCGCGGGTGGTTTGCAGAATGCGTTCGGCCAGTTGCGGATCTTTGGCTCCGCGGGCGAGGACCATGGCACCCACCAGGCCCGACATGATCATCACGCTCTTGTCGCTGGCTTCTTGCCCCGCCGACATACCCGCCTGCAGGGTGTAAAGCATGCGGTTGATCAACTCGTCGGTGATTTCGCTGGGCTGACCGCGTTGACCCAGCTCGGAAGACATGGTCGGCAGCGGGCAGCCTTTTTCCGGCTCTTTGAAGTGTTCGGTTGCCAGGTACATGTCGATGAAGGTCGCGGCCGAAACCGTCTCAGACAACCTTGCCGCCCTGGCCTCGTCCAGTTGGTCAACGGCGCGGCGTAGGGACTTTTCCACCAAGTCATCCTTGGACTTGAAATGGGCGTAAAAACCACCGTGGGTCAGACCCAGCGCCTTCATCAGCGGCTGCAACCCGGTCGCGCCGATGCCATCACGACGAAAGCGTGCGGCAGCTTCGTTGAGGATGCGCTGATGAGTTTGGGATTTGTGATCTTCGGCGTAACGCATTGAACGAGCCTCCCGACTTTGGCTCTTGACATGGTGATCGACATTTTTACACGGATGAGATACCGATGCAGTATCCGTATTTATAGAGCGGTCGCCATTGGTCAGACGGTCACAGGTTAGGACCATCGATGGCGTTTCGATGAAGGGTGCTGAGCCCCGACGGCCGCGCTGCCATGGAGGGCCGCTGATTGCGGATTACTTCGGCCCCATCATCTTCGCCAAGACCTCCGGCCGCGGTGCGCCCTGCTGTTGCTGCACGTGGCCGTTCTCATCCTTGTAAAAAATCGCTGGCGTTGCCGACAGGCCCATCTCGTCCATCAATTTCATGTTCGTGTCGAGCTTGGCCTGTATATCCTTGGGGATGTTGGACATGGCCTTGAGCGTGCTGCTCTTGCCCGCTTGCTCATGTTTTTGCAAGGCCAGTTCCGGGTTGACGTCGGCCAGCAGGGTCGCGGCTTTGGCGGCGCTGTCTTCACGAATCACGCCGACCATGATGTGCCGCAACTGGACCTTGCCGGACTTGACCCAAGGCCGGGCCTGTTCCCAGAACATGTTGCAGTACGGGCAGTTGGCGTCGCTGAACAGGTAGATGATCTTCGGCGCCGTCATGGCCCCGTCAGCGATCCAGGTGCTGCTCTGCATCTGACTCCACATTTGCTGGGTCAGGGGCTCAACGACCAGCTTTTGCAGTGGCGCCTGGCTGAGGTCCTCGCCTTTTTCATCGAACAGATTGCCTGCCAGCACGTGCTTGCCATCGGGGGTCAGGTACAACGCCATTGCCTGTTTCTGGTACTCGGCAGCGTAGCCCTTCAGCCCGCCTGGGGCGTCGAAAGAGCCCTTGATGGTGGCACCCTTGGCCTCCAATGCCTGGATCGGCACTGGCAATTCTTCAGCCTGCAGCAGTGCGCTGTGCACGCTTAACAGGCAGATGGCGCTCAGGAGGGATGGCCGCATGAATTTCATTGAGTGTTCCTTGTAAAAGAAGGGCTTGAAGGTGGAGGCGTCGCCGAAGGGCTCACCCGATCCAGGCCAGGATCATCCAGATAACGCTTCAGGCTGGCGGCGGACAGCCCGCCCAGGTGACTTGCCGACAAGCGTCCGTCGGAGTCGTAGAAAAGGGTGGTCGGCAGCGCGGATGAGCCGACCTGCCGAGCAAATTCGCCATTGCTGTCGAACAACACGTTATTCAGATGCAGACCCTGACGTGCTAAGAAAGTCGCTACCTCACGAGGACTTTCTGCCTGATTGACGAACATGAACACCACATCGCTATTGGCCTGCTGCGCAGCTTGCAGCATTGGCATCTCGCGGCGACAGGGCGGGCACCAAGTGGCCCAGAGGTTGACCACCAGCCTCTTGCCTCGGAAGTTTTCCAGCGGCACGGCCTGGCCTGCGGCGTCGAGCAATGTCAGCTCTGGCAGGTGCGCGTCATTATGGCGGGCGCTCACCGCCAGGCCGGCAAGCCACCAAAACAGTAGCCCACCGACAACGCCCACGCCCAGCGGCGCACGCAAGGTCGGTCGTTTCCAGGCGCACAGCGCGGCGCCAAGCACCACTGCAACAACGCCCGGCCAGGCCAGAAAACCGCCGTCGCGGATGTCAATGATGCTCGTGGGGTTGGTCTGATATTGCTCCCGGTAGGCGATCGCGAATGCCAGCCTGGAGACCAGCAGTCCCAGCAAGAACAGACCAAACAACGCGCGCTCGGGATTGATCCTTTGTCGACGGCCGGTCAGCCAGCCGATCAGCGTGGCGAACAGCAGCGCGGCGAACAACAGTGCATGACTGATCGCCAGCGCGAACGGGCCCACGGAGAAACTGAGCATCAGCCGCGCTCCCGTGTGGCTTGCCACTGCGCGAGAAACTGCGTGTCGTTGAGGTCGCCGGTGATGCGACGCTCACGGCGCTCGCCGCCGTCAGGGCCGAACCACAGCAACGTCGGCGGACCGGGCACCTCATAGCGCTTGAGAAGGTCGCGACTGGCGGCATTGTCGGCGGTTACGTTCAGACGCAGCAGACGCACGCCGCGCAGCGCTTGCAGCACCTCGGTTTTGCCGAAAACGTTCTGTTCCATGATTTTGCAGGAGACGCACCAATCGGCGTAGTAGTCCACCAGCACCCACTGGCCTGCAGCGCGTGCCGCGGCCAATTCCCGGTCCAGCGCGGCAGGGGCCTGGAGTGTGGTGAAGGCGTCCTGGCTGCCGCTGTTGGCTAGGGAGTGCGATGCGCGGTAGACCTGCAACGGCTGCCAGGGATCGGCCGCCCCACCCGCCGCGCCGACCAGCAGCATCACGCCCCACAACCCGAGAATCAGGCCCGCGGGCCCGGCGATCGGCGCCGCGCGCTTCAGTGCTCGCGTGTGCATCACGGCATTGAGGGCGACGATCAATAGCAAGCCGCCAAGCAGCGCAAGCCACAGGCTTTCAGGCAGCAACGGACGGACCATGACCAGCGCGGTGCCCAGCAGCAGAAAACCGAAGATGCCCTTGACCAGATCCATCCACGCGCCGGGTTTGGGCAGCAAGCGATTGCCGATCGTCACCAGCAGCAACAGCGGCAAGCCCATGCCCAGGCCCATGACGAACAGCGCCAGTGCGCCATGCGCGGCGTTGCCGGTTTGCGCGATGTAAAGCAGTGCGCCCGCCAGAGGGGCTGTCATGCAGGGACCGACCATCAGTCCCGATGCAGCACCGAGCACCCCGGCGTCTATCAGGCTGCCGCCCGGGCGCTGACCACCGGCACGGTGCAGACGATCACGCAGAAAACCTGGCAATTGCAGCTCGAAGAAACCGAACATTGGCAGAGAGAGGATCACGAACAGGCCCGCGAAACTGCCCAGCAACCAGGGCTGCTGCATGGTCGATTGCAGATTGCCGCCCAACAGTGCCGCGACGACCCCAAGCCCCGCATACACCAGCGCCATGCTCAATACGTAGGCGCCCGCCAAGGCGAAACTGCGGCGCAGCCGTGCGCCACTGCCCACCACGACCCCAGCGAGAATCGGCAGCATCGGCAGCGAGCAGGGGGTGAAGGCCAGCAACAGGCCCAACCCGAAGAAGATCAGCAGACTCCAGCCCGGCGAGCGCACTTGCAGGGTGCTGGCCAGCGCCTGATCGGGCGCTTGGGCGGCGATGACCTGCACGCCGTCGCCCACAGCGATAACTCGGGTTTGTGGCGGATAGCACAGGCCCGCGTCGGCGCAGCCTTGCCAGCCCACCGTGACCTGTCCGCTGGCCGACGCGGGAAGTAGCAGCTCCAGGCCTTGGCGATACACCTGCTGTTCGCCGAAATACTCGTCGTTGTGGGCTTCTCCGGCGGGCAGAGACGGTTGCTGATCGTCGCCCAGGCCGTCGAACTTAAGGCGTTTCTGATACAGGTAATAACCCTCAGCGATTTGCCAGTACAGCCGGGTCTCGCCGGATTGCAGACGCTCCGAGCTGAACATGAAGGCCTGCCCGACCGGCAGAAAATCCGGCTTTTTGAACAGATCGCCACCCGGCAGCGCTTGCGCCAGCAGCGGAAACACAAGAAACATCAGAACCCACAACCTGCGCATGCCCAATCCCAGCCACTCATTGATGCGGCGAGGGTGAGGCTCGGTGATTAAGGTCCGATTAACCTGCAACACTTACCGAGCGCAACCGGTTGCTTCTGCCGAACGGTGGGAGCCTAGGCTTGACAGTCCTGTGATCCCTAGCCGTGCGCCGAGTTCGGATCGTGCATAATCCACCCTTAATCCTAACCTGCTTCACTCGCCTTTTTTTCGAGGCCGCCATGCACGTATTGCTCTGTGAAGACGACGACCTGATTGCCAGCGGGATCGCTGCAGGCCTGGACGCTCAAGGCCTGACCGTGGACCGCGTGGCCACCGCGTCGGCTGCACGGGCAATGCTCTCGGCCGCGCATTTCGATGTCATGGTGCTGGACCTCGGGTTGCCGGATGAAGACGGTCTAAAACTGCTGCGCCAGTTGCGTCAGCAAGGCATTCATATTCCGGTGCTGATCCTCACCGCCCGCGACACGGTCACTGATCGCGTCGATGGGCTGCAAGCGGGCGCCGATGATTACCTGCTCAAACCCTTTGACCTGCGCGAGCTGAGTGCGCGGCTGCATACGCTGGTCAGGCGCATGGCCGGGCGCAGCGTCAATGTGATCGAGCACGGCCTGCTGACATACGACCCCAGCAGCCGGGAGACCCGCCTGGCAGGACAGGCAGTGGATCTGTCGCGCCGCGAGCAGGCGTTGCTGCAGGCACTGCTCAACAACAGCGGTCGGGTGCTGTCCAGCGAGCAGCTCAAGGACTGCGTCTACGGCTTCGGCGACGAGGTCGAGAGCAACGCCTTGAATGTCCATATCCATCACCTGCGACGCAAACTGGGAGGTCGCATCATAGAAACCGTGCGTGGCCTCGGTTATCGGCTGGGGCCTGCCGGTGACCCGGAGCAACATCGATGATGAGCCTCAGAGCGCGCCTGAGCCTGACGCTGGGCTCGGCGTTCATCGTGATCTGGGTGCTCGCCGCCGCCTGGATGCTGCGCGACCTGCGCACGCAGATGATGGAATCTCTCGACCAGCGCCTGGAGGCGTCTGCGCGCATGGTGGCCGGGCTGCTGGAGCAAATGCAAATGCCCAGCGACGGCGACGGCAACACCCTGCACGCCGACGAGCTGAGCATCCCGAACGGCATGGCCTGCCAGCTCAGTTCCTTGCGCGGCCAGGTGCTGGCACGCACCGAAAGCTCGCCCGCAGAACCGTTGAAGGCTGACTCTAGCGGGTTCGTCGACCAGATGATCAACGGCGAACACTGGCGTGTGTACACCATGATGCACGGCAATGTGCGCGTGAGTACCGCAGACCGGCAGATAGAGCGTGACGTGTTGGGCCACTCGGTGTTGCTCGCTGCGTCGCTGCCGGTGCTGTTCGCCCTGTTCGGCAGCCTGATTCTGGTGTGGTTCGGAATTGGCCGAGGCTTGGCGCCGCTTAACCGCATGCGTGATGCATTGAATCGACACAGCGCCGATTCGGTCGAGCCGCTGGATGTGCCTCATCTGCCCAGCGAATTGCAGCCGTTGCTCAAAAGCCAGAATCAGTTGTTCCAGCGCATCGCCCAGACCCTTGAACGCGAACGCAGGCTCACAGGCGATGCCGCTCACGAATTGCGCAGCCCACTGACAGCCATCAAGACTCATCTGCAGGTGGCGCGCATGACCGAGGGGGACAAGCGCGACAAGGCGCTGGCCCATGCGGAGGAGGGCGCCGATCGCATGCATCGAACCCTGGAACAACTGCTGTTGCTGGCGCGGGTGGAGGGCAGCCTGTCGTTCGACGACGGTGTGCAATGCGATGCCGAGAAGGTCGCCAGGTTGGCGATTCACGACGCCAATCGTGGCGACGACCAGCGTATCGAGTTGATTCTGCCTGCGCAGTTGTCCGCAGCAGCGGTGGAAATGCCTGCGGCGCTCGCGGTTGCGGCGTTGCGCAACCTGTTGGACAACGCGCTGCGTCACACCCAGACCGATGCGCGGGTGGAATTGAGTCTGGAGACGTTCGATGGGCAGGCGCATTTCCGGGTGCGCGATTATGGCCCGGGGATTCCCGAGCCGGATCTGGACAAATTGACCCAGCGTTTCTGGCGCAATGGCAAAAGCCCTGGCGCGGGCTTGGGCCTGGCAATCGTGCAGGCCATCGTGCAGCGGTGTGACTGCTCGCTGAAGTTTGACAGTCGCAGCGATGGATTGAGAGTGGAATTGAGCATGCCGTTGCGCGTGGCTCGGTGACCGAAACACGCGCTAGCGCGGTTTTCACGCGGCGGCCATTTGGAACGTCAGACAATGCAGTCCAACTGCGTGATCCTGTCGCAATCACTCATCGGAAAACGCTGAAAATCGACCATCTCTCCGACAACTCTTTGATTCTGCTCGCCAATCCCTGACAATCGCGCCCCTTTCCCTGTAGAGAACCGGTCAAGGGCGCTGACTGCCGAGTTTTTCGACGCGCTTTTGACCTTGTAGCTATCACCGGCAACGGAGAATCGACCGGATGAATGATCAGGCTAATAGCGTCGAGCAACCCCTCGACGGCGCGCCCGCGAACGCGACGAGGAGCACGACTCAATGGCAACGCCAGGACACCACCTGGATGCTGGGGTTGTTTGGCACCGCCATCGGCGCAGGTACGCTGTTCCTGCCGATCAATGCAGGCATCGGCGGCTTCTGGCCGTTGCTGATCCTGGCAGTGCTGGCGTTTCCCATGACGTTCTACGCACACCGCGGCCTGACCCGCTTCGTGTTGTCCGGTCGTGAAGGCGCGGACATTACCGAGGTGGTCGAGCAGCATTTCGGCAAGACGGCCGGTGCCCTGATCACGCTGTTGTACTTCTTTGCGGTGTTCCCGATCCTGTTGATCTACAGCGTGGCGCTGACCAACACGGTCGGCAGCTTCCTCGAACACCAGTTGCACGTGCAGCCGCCACCACGGGCAGTGCTGGCCTTCGTGCTGATCCTCGGCCTGCTGGCCGTGGTGCGTTGTGGCGAGCGGATCATTGTCAAGGCCATGAGCCTGATGGTGTACCCGTTCATTGTCGCCTTGCTGTTTTTGGCGGTGTTCCTGATTCCCCACTGGAGCGGCGGCATTCTTGCTACTGCTACCACGCTGCCCGCGCCGCCGACGCTGTTGCGCACCCTGTGGCTGGCCATTCCGGTAATGGTGTTTTCGTTCAACCATTCGCCGATCATTTCCGCCTTTGCGGTCGATCAGAAGCGCCAGTACGGTGAACACGCCGAGCAGCGCAGCTCGCAAATCCTGGCTCGCGCCCATGGCCTGATGGTGGTCATGGTGCTGTTCTTCGTCTTCAGTTGCGTGCTGACTCTGTCGCCCGAGCAACTGGCCGAGGCGAAGGCGCAGAACCTGTCGATACTGTCCTATCTGGCCAATCACTTCAGCAACCCGACCATCGCCTTTGCAGCGCCGCTGATTGCTTTCGTGGCCATCACTAAATCGTTCCTGGGCCACTACATCGGCGCCAGTGAGGGCCTTAAAGGACTGGTGATCAAGAGCGGCCGTCGTCCGTCGCCACGAGCACTGGATCGCCTGACGGCAGGTTTCATGCTGGTGGTCTGCTGGCTGGTCGCGACCCTTAACCCAAGCATCCTCGGCATGATCGAAACACTGGGTGGGCCGGTCATCGCGGCATTGCTGTTCCTGATGCCGATGTACGCCGTGCGCAAGGTACCGGCGATGCATCAATACGCTGGCAAGCTGTCCAACGTGTTCGTGGTAGCGATCGGTCTGATCTCGATTTCAGCACTGCTGTATTCGCTCATGTCGTAAGGGCCGTGGCGGCGATCCTGCGCGCACGCATCGATCGCCGCCATGGACTTCTCACTGCCTCGCCATCTGCCTGGGTGCGGACGCCTGCACCCATAGAGCCTGTCGGCGGCGGCGATTTTATGGGGCAAGGGGTTTTGCCAGGCATCAGGCGATGGTATCGACCACGCCACCGTCCACCCGCAGCGCGGCACCACTGGTGGCCGACGCCTGTTTCGACGACGCGTAAACCACCATGTTCGCCACTTCCTCGATGCTCGCCGCGCGCTGAATGATCGAACTCGGACGATTTTCCATGACGAAGTCTGCGGCGCATGCCTCCAGGGACTTGCCGGATTCCTGCACGTGCTCCTTCAACATGTCGGTCATGCCTTCAGACAGGGTAGGGCCTGGCAGCACGGCGTTAACCGTGACCCCAGTGCCAGCCAGACGTTTGGCCAAGCCTCGGGAGATCGACAGGTTGGAAGTCTTGGTGAACCCGTAATGGATCATGTCGGCCGGAATGTTCAGCGCTGATTCCGACGAGATGAATACGATGCGGCCCCAGCCTCGCTTGGCCATGTCGTCGGCGTAGGCACGGGAAAGACGTACGCCGGACATGACGTTGACGTCGAAAAAGCGCTGCCAGACGTCGTCCGGGGTGTCGAAGAAGTCCTGCGGGCCATAGATACCGACGTTATTGATCAGGATATCGACCTGCGGCAGGGCCTTGACCAACTCCCCACAACCCTCGGCAGTACCGACGTCAGTGGCAACGCCACGCAGTCGTGCGCCTGGCACCTGGGCTTTAAGTCGCGTGACCGCGTTGTCTACCGCCTCCTGCTTGCGACCATTGACGACCACCTCGGCTCCCGCTTCGGCTAAGCCCTTGGCGATGGCGTAGCCGATACCCAGCGTCGAGCCCGTCACCAGAGCGGTTTTGCCGGTCAAATCGATTTTCATGTGGGATATCTCCGTTAGGGTCGAAAGAAAGATGGAGTGCACAAATCAGCCTGGGTTCAGGTCAATGCGCATCGGGTATTCTGCTTCGGCAACTATTCACTCTCCTTAAGGATGCAAGGCAATGAGCACCAGCGACCCGCTCCCGTTCTCCCTGCGCGGGGCTACCACCGACGATGCCCTGCGCATTGCGGTGCTGGGCATGCAGGTTTTTCTCGATACCTACGCCACCGAAGGCATTCGCGAGGTGCTGGCCCGCGAGGTGCTGGAGTCGTTTTCCCCCGATGCCATTTCCAGGCTCATCAGCCGCGGCAATACATGGTTGATCGTTGCCGAATCCAAAAGGCACCTGGTGGGTTTCGCTCAACTGAGCACCCAAGCCGACCATCCCATGCTTCTGGACCCTGAGGCAGCAGAACTGCAACGGCTTTATGTCCAGGAACGCTTTACAGGATGTGGGATCGGCTGGCGATTGCTGGCGTTGGCTGAACAACAAGCCCGCGCGCAACGGGCATCGATGCTGTGGGCGACGGTGTGGGTCGGCAACCAGCGAGCCTTGGCGTTTTATCCGAAGCAGGGCTACGCGCACCTCGGCTCGCCGGCTTATGCACTGCAGAACGAGGTGCACCAGAACGCGCTGTTTGGAAAGCAACTCTGAACTGGCTTTTGTCTGCGAGCATCAGCCAAGAAGTACGCGTTTGACATCGTCATAAACCAGCCCCCCTGATCCTGCTCGTTTATGAGCGATTCAGCTTGATTTCGAGGCCTTTATGTCTGCCAGTCCCGAAGCATTTCCCGGCGAGCGCCAGCGTCTGATCACCGAGCGACTGATCGTGCATGGCCGGGTAATCGCGGCGGATCTTGCGGCTGAGTTCAACGTGTCCGAGCATTCGATCCGCCGTGACCTGGGTGCGCTGGCGTCTGCCGGGATGTGCAAGCGGGTGTATGGCGGCGCCATTTCCCACGCCTCCGATGGGCCGATCACGGCACGCATCGAGCACGAGCCAGGCCGCAAACGCTCGCGGGGCGTTGCAGCCGCGGGGCTTATCAGTGCAGGGCAGCATGTCTTCATCGATGGCGGCTCGACCAACCTGGCCATCGCGCAGGCTATCGATCCGCAAATGACGCTGACAGTCACGACCAACGCGCCGTTGCTCGCGGTCGAACTGATGAAATTGCCGCAGGTCGAGGTCATTCTGCTGGGCGGCCGCCTCAGGCCTGTGGCCGGGAGCACTTACGGCTTCACGACCATTCAACAACTGGCGCACTTCAATTTTGACCTGAGTTTTCTCGGTGCCTGCGCACTGGATGCGGTCAAGGGTGTGACCGCATTCGACATGGACGTGGCCGAATTCAAGCGGGCGGTGGGCAGGTGGCGGTAGCGGTGATCAACCAAAAACTGGCGAGCATCGCGCATTATCAGGTTGCAGCGTGTAAGGAGGTCGGCGCGCTGGTGGTCGAGCATGATGCGCCGGCGGACCGGCTGGATCTGTTTCGCGGCAAGGTGGCGCAGATCGTGGTGGCACAGGGCGTTTGATTGTCCTTGCCTAGCGCTGCGGGTGCCCGGTCCAGCTTCCTCACCCCATCACCGTTCGATTGCGCCCCTCGCGCTTAGCTGTGTACAGCGCAATGTCCGCGCGTTCGACGAATGATTCCATAGTGGGGCATGCGTGGGCTGCACAGCCATAGACGCCCAGACTGATGCTGACGACGCCCTCCGGATTGCCTTTGTGTTCGATGTCCCGTGCAAGCACCGCCAGGCGGATTTTCTCGGCCAGAACATAAGCGCCCTGTACTTCGCTGTAGGGCAGAAACACAACCATTTCTTCGCCGCCATACCGCACCGCCAGATCGCCGGTGCGGTTAAGGTTGCTGCGGATGCATTCGGCCACGGCAACAATGCATTTGTCGCCGGCCACATGCCCGTAGTTGTCGTTGTAGCTTTTGAAGAAGTCGATATCGATCATGATCAGGCTCAACGGATGCAGATTGGTCTGGCCGTTAAGGAATTCAAGCCCGATGATTTCCTGAAAATGGCGGCGGTTGGCAAGCCCGGTAAGGCTGTCCTGCAATGCCAATTTCTCCAGAGAGTGGCTGGCGATGCGCAGTTGTGATTCGGCGTTCAGGCCAAAGCGGATCTGCTGGAACAGCAACACGCCGAACAACAGATTGGCGACCACCACGCATACGATGATCGCCAGTGATCGCCAGGCGTATTGCCGCCATTCATCGAGCACCTCTTGTTGCGACAACCCGGCAGCCACCAGCAATGGATAACGTTCCAGGCGCTTATAGCCATAGAGACGGACTTCCTGGTCCAGAACCGATCGGACGGTCGCCGTGCCTTCGAACCGCTCCTTGATGTAGGTGCGAAACAATTGGCCGTCAGCGATCGAGACGCCGCGGATGTTTTCCAGGGTTGGGCGACGGGCCAACACGGTGCCGTCAGCCATCGCCAACGTCAACACGCCGTGTTTGCCGATGGAGAAGCGGTCGAAGAAGCGGTCGAAATACGCAAGCTCGATGGTGGCCAGCACCACGCCGGCGAAATGCCCCGCCGAATCGTTGACCCGGCGTGATAGCGGGATGATCCACTCTCCGGTGGTGCGGCTGCGAATGGCTTGGCCGATGTGCGGCAGCATGCTGTTGGTGGTCTTGTGGAACTGGAAGTAGTCGCGGTCTGCGTTGTTGCTGTTGGGCGGCATATAGCTCATTGACGTTGCCGCCCAGTTGCCGTCCTTGTCATAGATGAACAGCCCCTGAACCTGCTCGACGCTGGCAGCCGTGACACGCAGGAAGTCGTGCATGCGCGAACTGGTCGCTGCACCGAAGCCGTCGTAGGACAGGCGCTCGACGATGCCCGCTACCGGAATGTCAGCCTGATCGAAGGTGGCGCCCGCCTGCTGCGCCATGGACCGCGACAGGTTCGCTACCGTCGTCTCGGCGATGTCCAGTTCGTGGTTGCGGCTCTGGCGCAACTGCCACAAGGTAATACTGGTGATGGAAAAACACACCAGGACGGTAAAGAATCCCGCCAGCCATAGCACAGGCATGCGTTTTAAACGCCGGTTCCTGGCGTCAAAGACCGTCCCTTCTACTTGTCTCAAGCCTTGCCCTCGCTGGAGTCCACGATTTAAGACAAACCGATGTGACGAACGCTCCATGCATCGTGGCACACGGTATCGCAACAGCGACCGTCTGACACACAGCGTAGGACAAGTAGGGGATTTTGAAGGAAAAATCGTTGGCTGCGTGCCAGACCCGCAGTCTTGCACAGCCTGCAGGCAGGCGGCGGGAAATATCGCGTCGCTAAAGCCAGGCGCGTGCGCTCGTGGGCAACGTACGGCCGATGAGGATCAGCCGCAGGTGCCCTGCCGGGGTGACTGAGTTCAACTAAAGGCTTGCAGCGGCTGCCGAGGCTGGCCGGATGATCAGACATGCCGTCCTTGCACCTCATCGCGCTGCGGCTGCCAGCTGTTGTCCGACGCTTGAGTGTGCGTGGGAATCGGTGCCTTGAGGAGCACCAGGTAAGCCACCGCCGAGAGCAGCGCAACGATGGCGCTGACTGCAAAAGCCGTGGCGAAGGTCCCGGAATACTGCACGCTGAACCCGGTGACGATCGGCGCGACGGAGCCTGCGATGTAACCGCCAAAATTCTGAATCGAGCCCAGCGATGCCACGCGCTTGGTGTCGACGACTGTATTGACCACCATCCAGGCCGTGGCGCTGGACAGGTTGATGCCTAACAGCGCCAGGCAGAGCAGGGCGATGCAGGCGCCGAGGCTGGTGACGAAGGTCAACGGCAGGGTGAACACGGCGGCGAACACCAGCCCGCCGATCACGGTGTATTTGCGACTGTTGAGCACGCCGACGCCACGCTTGACCAGTCGATCGCAAATGCGCCCCGCTGCGACGGTGCCAACGGCACCAAATACATAAGCGAAAGACACCACCCAGGCAGTGGAGTAGGGGTCCAGCCCATGCTCGCGCTGGAAGTAGCCCGGCAGCCACGTCAGGTGCAGCCAGAGCATATAGATCACGCCCATGAAACCCAGAAAGGTTCCCCACGTGCTGCGGTGTTTGAACAGGTCCAGCCAACCGGCAAAGAACGACCCCTGCCGTTGCACGGCGCCGGCGTCCACGACGGGCGCTTGGCCAGGCGGTCGTTCGCCTCTGGCCGCAAGCGCTTTGAGATACTGCGCGCGGCTTTTGTAGAACATCAGCCAGCACAGTGCCAAAACAACGCCAAGCACGCCGGTAATGATGAACATACCGCGCCAGCTGAAGTTGACCATGAACAGCGTCAGCAGCGGGGGGGCCAGGCACGGCCCGATACAGGTCGCCGACCAGACGATCCCGGTGGGCGTGCCGCGCTCATGTTCTTCGAACCATTCATTCAGGGTTTTCGCCGCTGACGGGAACATCGGCGCCTCGCCAATGCCCAGCAACACCCGCAAGGCGAAAAAGCTGCTGAAACCGTTAATGAATCCCGATGCGGTCTGCGCGACGGACCACACCAGCAATGCCCCGCCCAAGGCGATCTTGCTGCCAAGCTTGTCGATGATCATGCCCATTGGCAATTGGGCAAAAGCGTACGCCAGGGAAAACGCCGACAGCAGAATGCCCATTTGCGAAGGGCTGATCTGCAGGTCTTGCTGAATGGTGGTATTGGCGATGGACAGCGCGCTGCGGTCCAGGTAGTTGACGATCCCGAACAGCATCAAAAAGACGACCGTGATCGTTTGGTAGGTCTTGAGCGATTTCATAGGCACCTTTTTTATTGTTGTTAAGGTTGCTGACTGCCGAACCGGATCACGAGTGGGCAGGATTTTCTGATCCCGCACTTGTGCAAAACACAGGTTCCGAAACGACGCTTGATCGATCGCTCAGGTAATGGCGCCGATCTGCCAGGGCACGAACTCGTTCTGTCCGTAGCCGTGTTGCTCGCTCTTGCTGCGCGCACCTGATGCGATATCCAGCATCATTTGGAAGATAAAGCCGCCGCGCTCCTCGATGGTGGTGGTGCCGTCGGCGATGCCGCCGCAGTTCACGTCCATGTCTTCCTGCTGGAATTCGAACACGCGATTATTGGTGGCCAGCTTGATCGACGGTGTGGGCGCGCAGCCGTAGGCTGAGCCACGTCCGGTGGTAAAGGCGATCAGGTTGGCGCCGCCCGCGACCTGGCCGGTGGCGGACACCGGGTCGTAACCGGGGGTGTCCATGAACACCAAACCTTGCGCACGCACCGCTTCGGCGTATTCGTACACCCCCATCAGGTTGGTCGAGCCTGCCTTGGCAACGGCGCCAAGGGACTTTTCCAGAATCGTTGTCAGACCGCCGGCCTTGTTGCCCGCCGACGGGTTGTTGTTCAGTTCGGCATTCATCCGTCGGCAGTAGTCTTCCCACCAGTGAATGCGCTGCACCAGTTTCTCGCCCACCGCGCGACTGACCGCGCGCCGGGTCAGCAAATGTTCGGCGCCATAGATTTCCGGGGTTTCCGACAGGATCGCCGTGCCGCCCGCTGCCACCAGGCGATCCACCGCGTTGCCCAAGGCCGGGTTGGCGGTAATGCCCGAATAGCCGTCGGAGCCGCCGCATTGCAGGCCGACGATCAGGTGCCGGGCGCTGACGGTCTCGCGCTTGATCCGGTTGGCCATAGGCAGCAGGGATTTGACCTGCTCGATGCCGCTGGCAATGGTTTTCGAGGTGCCGCCGGTGCCTTGAATGGTAAAAGCGCGCAAATGGTTGCCAGCCCTCAGGCCGTGGCTGTCGAGCAGCTCCTGAATCTGGTTGGTCTCGCAGCCCAGGCCCACTACCAGCACGGCGGCGAAGTTCGGATGCACCGCGTAACCTGCCAAGGTGCGGCGCAGCAGGTCGATGGCTTCGCCCTTGGAATCGATGGCGCAGCCTGAGCCGTGGGTCAACGCGACGACGCCGTCGACATGAGGGTAATCGGCCAGCGCTTCGGGATGGATATCGCGACGGAAGTGGTCGGAAATTGCCCGTGCCACGGTCGCCGAGCAGTTCACCGAGGTGAGAATCCCGATGTAGTTGCGCGTGGCGACCCGGCCGTCGGCGCGCACGATGCCCTGAAAGAACGCTTCGGTCTTCGGCGTTTCGTGGACATCAACGCCAAAGGCGTAATCGCGGGAAAAATCCGACATCTCGACGTTTTGCACATGCACATGCTGCCCGGCTTCGATGGGCTGCGAAGCGAAGCCGATGATCTGACCGTAACGGCGCAGCGGCTGGCCTTGTTCGACGCGCACGGTTGCGACCTTGTGCCCGGAGGGGATGTCCTGGAGCACGTTGATGCCTTCCTCCGCCAGCCGCGTGCCTGCGCTCAATGCCTGGCGGGCAACGAGAACGTTGTCGAGGGGATTAAGGCGTATGACCAGGGCGTTGCTGTCGAACGCCGGTGTCTTGGCGATGAGTTCCATGCGGCCTCTCAAACGGTTGCCACCTGCGTCGGCATGTGTGTGACACACGGCTCCCAAGGGTGGGAGCGACACTGTTACAGGCAGCCAGATTCTTATTGTGCAGGGGCGGCTGGCAGCGCCCGGTGGTGAATCACTCTATGAAGCGTACCGATAATTTCCCAATGAAAGGTTTCGATTGATTGATAACAAGCGGTTATCAACTCATTCGCCGATCTGCAGCTTGAGAAACCCCGTCAAGGCCTTAACGGCCGCCGACATGGGCCTGGCCCTGGACGTCATCAACCCCAGGTTGGCCATCGCCAACGGCAACTCCACCGGCAGCACCGCAACCATTGCGTGGCGGGCGTAATGTTCGGCGACATCATTGGGCACCACAGCGATCATGTCGGAGGACTCCAGCATCGCCGTGGTCGCCAGTATCGAACTGGTTTCGAGGATGTCCAGCGGCTGGATCAACTGGGCGGCCTGCAGGGCATATTCCACCTGACGGCGCATCGGGCTGCCCGGCGGGTGCAGGATCCAGGTCAGCGGTGCCAGATCCTCCAATGCCGGGGTTGCCTGCTGCGTCAGCGGATGGCCGGGGCGAGCAATGATGCGCATACGCTCGCCCTGTTCGAACAACTGAATGTCCAGTCCCTGACTGTCCAGTTGATCAGGCAGGCGACCCAGCACCAGGTCGAAGTCTCCGCGAATCAACGCTGGCAGCAAGGTGTCGCTGGTGCCGACCTCAATCGACACTCGCACCTTGGGATGCTGCGCCTTGAACGCTAAAACGCCACCGCTCAGCAGGGTGGGCACCGGGCCCATTACCGTGCCGATACGCACCATGCCGGTCGCCCCGCGCGCCAGTTCTGCGATCTGTGCTTGGGCGTATTCGAACTCGTGCAGCGCGCCCTTGGCGTAACGAATCATCACTTCGCCAAACAACGTCGGCTGCATGCCCCGAGGCAGGCGTTCGAACAGTTGCACGCCCAGACGCGCTTCCAGTTGCTGCAACAGCAGGCTGGCCGCTGGCTGACTGGTGTGAATCGCTGTCGCAGCCTTGCGCAGATTGCCCAGCTCGCCGAGCGCATTGAGCAGCGCGATCTGGCGGCTGGAAATTTTCAGTGTGGAGAATGTTTCGGGAAGGTCTGACATATCGAATTTAATATTGGTCGTTAGGATCTTTCGATTATGCCTGTATCGCTGACCGTCCTACAGTCGATCCCTGAGCCATTGGCTGTAGCAGCACAGCCAATCCCACTGTTTAAAAATGACAAGAGTGCGCCATGCAGATCACCTCCGTGTCCATCCGCGACATCCGCTTCCCCACCTCGCTGTCCCTCGACGGCTCCGATGCAATGAACAGCGCGCCGGACTACTCGGCCGCTTACGTCGTGCTGCACACCGATTCCCCTGACGGCCTCGAAGGTCACGGCCTGACGTTCACCATCGGACGGGGCAACGAGATATGCGTGGCCGCCATCCAGTCGCTGGCGCCCCGGGTGGTGGGCTTGAGCCTGGAAGCGATCACTGCCGACATGGGCGCTTTCTGGCACGACGTTACTGCTGGCGACAGCCAACTGCGCTGGCTGGGGCCGGAAAAGGGCGTGATTCATCTGGCGACCGCCGCCCTGGTCAACGCCGTCTGGGACCTGTGGGCCAAAGTCCAGGGCAAGCCGGTCTGGAAGCTGTTGGCCGACATGACCCCAGAGCAACTGGTGAAATGCCTGGATTTCAGTTACGTCACCGACGCCATCACCCCGCAAGAAGCCATTGCCCTGTTGCGTCGGCAGGAGCCGGGCAAAGCCAGGCGCGAAGCACACATGCTCGCCGAAGGGTATCCGGGCTACACCACGGCACCGGGCTGGCTGGGCTATTCGGAAGAAAAAATGCGCCGCCTGGCCCGCCAAGCCATCGCTGATGGCTGGACCCATATCAAGCAGAAGATCGGTTCGGACATCGAAGAGGACCTGCACCGCGCGGCAATCCTGCGCGATGAGCTGGGTTGGGAACGCACATTGATGATGGACGCCAATCAGGTCTGGAGTGTGGATGAGTCGATCAGCAACATGCGCAGGCTGGCGGCATTCGAGCCTTGGTGGATCGAGGAGCCGACCCACCCGGATGACATTCTTGGCCACGCCACCATTCGCCAGCGCATCGCGCCAATCGGGGTCGCAGCCGGCGAGCACTGCCACAACCGGGTGATGTTCAAGCAGATGTTCCAGGCCGGAGCACTGGACTTCTGCCAGATCGACGCCGCGCGCCTGGGGGGCTTGAACGAGGTACTGATCGTGTTGCTGATGGCGGCCAAATTCAACGTGCCGGTCTGCCCCCACGGCGGCGGGGTGGGCCTGTGCGAATACGTGCAGAACATCTCGCTGTTCGACTACATTGCGGTGTCCGGTTCGCTGGAAAACCGTGTGCTGGAATACGTCGACCATTTGCATGAGCATTTTCTCGACCCGGTGGTGATCCGCCGTGGACGCTACATGCCGCCCAAACGGCCGGGCTACAGTATCGAGATGACGGCCCAAACGCTGGACCGGTATCAGTATCCAAACGGGGCGGTCTGGGTGGAGCTGGCTAACCGTCACTGATCTGTTTCTTCATCGGTACGGCTTGGCGGCGCGGGCGTGCTTAACGTCGAAACCGTCGGCAAGCCTCGTCGCCAATCATGGGCGGGGGCCGATCCGCTGCGCCCACGGACATACCAATGTCGCTGCCAACGCGGGCCTTCCGGGGCTATGACCGGTATGATCACGGTTATCTACCCGACCACGGTGCGACATGAATTCTTCGGAACCCGGCAACGTCAGCCCTGCGGCCATTACCTCCTTTGAGCGCGATCGCCTGTCCACATCCCTGCTGGGCGGCGGCTGCGAACCTGACCCGCGATTTACCCTGGCCAACGAGCGAACCTTTCTGGCATGGATTCGCACGGCGTTGGCGTTTCTGGCCGGCGGCATCGCCGTCGAAGCGTTCACGGGCGATGTCTTCAGCCCTGGCTTACGGCGTGCCGTGGCGTTGTCGCTGCTGATATTGGCGATGCTGGTCAGCGCCAGTGCCTGCCTGCGCTGGCTGAAGGTCGAGCGAGCGATGCGTCTGCGCAAGCCGCTGCCCTTGCCAGTGCTGGTGCCGATCCTGTCGCTGGGTGGAGCGCTGGTGGCAGCGGGTTTGATCGTCTTTCTTATTTACGGCGCGGCATGAGCCATCGCGTAATCCGCGCCCTGGCGCATGACGATCCAGGACTGCAACCGGAGCGCACCCTGCTGGCCTGGCGGCGCACGTTGATGACACTGCTGGTGGTGTGCACGATTTTCCTGCGCTGGATCCCCCACTACGGTCTCATCGCGCTGCTGCCGGTCAGTCTGTCACTGATCGCGGGGCTGCTCATCCAGCTCGCCCTCAATGCGCGTTATCGAAAAAGCACCAAGGGCCTGAAACAGGAGCGCATTCCCGCGCCATTTCGTGAGGTCGTGGTATTGGGCGGCACGGTGATGGTGCTCAGTGGGGTGGGGATTTATGCGGTGTTGTCGAGGTGAACGATGGGCTATGTCCGGGTTGCCAGCGGCAGCGACTTCAGGACGCCACCGGCAGCAAGCCGAACTTCACTTCACCCGGCGCTAGCACGGGAAGGTTTCCCATGCTCGCGGCAACCCGTCGGGCGCTTTGATCAATAAGCCGCGACGATCCCGTCCTTGCGCGGGTCGGTTCCGCCTACGTAACCGTCAGCCGTACGCTGGATGATCTGCGCGCCGCCGAAAGCGAACACGCCGCTGGGGTCCTCGATCTCCACTTCGTGCCCTTTGGCGCGCAGTTCTTCGATCACCAGACGATCGAACGAGCGCTCCACCGCAACTTTCAGACCCGCTTCCAGGCGCCAGCGCGGAGCGTCGGCGGCAGCTTGAGGGTTCTGTTTGTAGCGCAGGATGCGCATCATCATTTGCAGATGACCCTGAGCCTGCATCGGGCCGCCCATCAAGCCGAATGACATCAAGGGCGTGCCGTCGGCGTTCATCACGAAGCCCGGAATGATGGTGTGGAAAGGGCGCTTGCCCGGTGCGACGGTATTGACGTGTTCAGGGTCGAGGCTGAAGCCTGCGCCGCGGTTTTGCAGGCTGATGCCAGTGCCCGGCACCACCACCCCGGAGCCGAAGCCCATATAGTTGGACTGGATGAACGAGACCATCATGCCGCTCTCGTCGGCGGCCGAGAGGTACACCGTGCCGCCTGCCTTGGGCGAGCCGTGCAGCGGATCGGCGGCCTGTTCGGTGACCAGGGCGGCGCGTTCCTTGAGGTAGGTCGGGTCCAGCAGATGCTCGGAAGCCACGCGCATGTGCTCGTTATCGGCGACGTGCTGGTTGAGGTCGGCCAGCGCCAGTTTCATGGCTTCCAGCACCGGGTGTACGGTCTCGACGCTGTCCACCGGATGCTCGCCTACGCCCAGTGCTTCAAGCATGGTCAGGCCAGCCAGCGTGGCAATGCCCTGGCCATTGGGCGGCAGCTCGTGAACCACGGCCCCGGCGTAGGGCACGGACAGGGTGTCGATCCAGTCGACGCTGTGATTTGCCAGGTCGTCCAGGCTCATGACGCTGCCATTGATATGGGCATGGGCAATGATCTGCTGGGCCAGCTCGCCACGATAAAACGACTCACCCTTGGTCTCGGCGATCAGCTCCAGGGTCTTGGCATGATCTGCAAGCTTGACCTTCTCCCCGGCTTTCGGCGCCTTGCCGCCCTGCAGGAAGCACTCGGCAAAGCCCGGTTGATCCTTCAGCAATGCTGCACCACGACGCCACAGCTCGGCGATGATCGGCGTGACCTGATAGCCATCACGAGCGTAGCCGATGGCGGGCTCGGCGAGGGTGGCGAACGGCAGTTTGCCGTAGCGCTCGGACAGTGCGACCCAGGCCGACACAGCGCCGGGAACGGTCACCGCACCCCAGCCGCGCTGGGGCATTTCGGTCTGCCCGGCGAAATGCTCCGGGGTCCAGGCTTGCGGCGAGCGCCCCGAGGCATTCAGGCCTTGCAGCTGTTTGCCGTCCCAGACAATGGCGAAGGCATCGCTGCCGATGCCACAGCCCGTCGGCTCAACCACGGTCAGCACCATGGCCGCAGCGATCGCGGCATCCACGGCATTGCCGCCACGGCGCAGCATGTCAAGCCCGGCCTGAGCGGCCAGCGGTTGCGAGCAGGCGACCATGTTGTTGCCCATCACCGGCGAGCGGGCGGAGGCGTAAGGTTGGCTGTAATCCAGATCATCGAACATGAGGTTATCTCTTGGGCAGTTGATCAATTTTAAAAAAGAAGCAGATCGGTTTTTTCAGTCAGTATCGGCGTCAGCTTTTTGGATCGAGGGCATCACGCAGCCCATCGCCCAGCAGGTTGAAGCACAGCACCGTGATGTAGATCGCCACGCCCGGCGCGATGGACATCCAGGGCGCCTGCTCCATGAAGTTTTTCGCAGTGTTGAGCATCGAGCCCCAGGACGGCGAGGGCGGCTGTTGGCCCAGGCCCAGGAACGAGAGGCTGGCTTCGGCCAGAATCGCCGAGGCAATGGTCAGCGTGGCTTGGACCACCAGTGGCGATAATACGTTGGGCAAGACGTAACGCAGGATAATCCAGCGGTCCGGCAGGCCGATGGCCCGGGCGCCTTCCAGGTAATCCTCGTGGCGGATCGCCAGCACCTGACCGCGGGTCAGCCGGGAGAATATGGGCATCGCCGACAGGCCGATGGCGATCATCGCGTTGGTCAGGCTCGGGCCGAGAAACGCCCCGAGCGCGATGGCCAACACAAGAAACGGGCACGACAGCAGCGCCTCCATGATGCGCGAGATCACAGCGTCCAGCTTGCCGCCGAAATAGCCGGCCAACAGGCCCAGCGGTACGCCGATGACCATCGCGATGGCAACGGACACGCCACCGGCCAGCAACGAGCTGCGCGCGCCCCAGAGCAGGCGGGAAAACAGGTCGCGACCCAGTTCGTCGGTGCCCAGCCAGTACATCATCGACGGGGCTTTGCGCACCGCGAGGAAATTGGCCTTGAGCGGGTCGTGAGGCGCAATCCACGGCGCCAGCAGCGCGGCGAGAATGAACGCGACCAGCACCACTGCACCGACCACCGCGCCCTTGTTGGCGAGGAATTTCCTCACGAACGGCGAGCGCATACGTGGTTTCAATGAGTCCTTGACGGGTAACGCAGGATTGACGGCAATCGAGCTCATCAGGCAGTCCTCAGGCGCGGGTTAATCAGGCGATACAGCACGTCGGCCAGCAGGTTCAGCAACAGGAAACCAATGGCCACGCACAGCACCACCCCTTGCACCACGGCGTAATCGCGGTTGAACACCGCGTCGACGATCATCTTGCCGAAACCGGGAATGCTGAACACTTGCTCGGTGAGCACCGCACCGCCGAGCAACTCACCGAACAGCAGGGTGGTCAGGGTGACGATGGGCATCAGTGCGTTACGCAGCGCGTGCTTGAGAATCACCGTACGCGGGAACAACCCCTTGGCCCGTGCCGTCCTCACGTAGTCGGCCCTTAGCACTTCGAGCATGGCGCTGCGCGTGTGGCGCATCAGCACCCCGGACAGCCCTGCGCCCAGCACGAAAGCCGGGAGGATCAGGGTCTTGAGGTTCTGCCCGACGTCTTCGCCCAGCGGCACGAAGCCGGAGGCGGGCAGCCACTGCAGTTTCACGGCGAAGATCATGATCAGCAGAATGCCCAGCCAGAAGTGCGGAATGGAGATGCCCGACAGCGCGAATACGTTGGCCGCGTAATCGGTCGCCGTGCCCTTGCGCACCGCCGAAATCACTCCGGTGGGAATACCGATCACCAGGGCGATGATCAACGCCAGCACAGCCAGTTCGATCGTTACCGGCAACTTCGACGCCAACAGCGTGGTCACCGGTTGCTCGGTGCGCAGCGAAGTGCCGAAATCGCCTTGCAGCACATTGCCCACCCAATGCACGTACTGCACCGGCAGAGGATCGTTGAGCCGGTACTTCTCGCGCAGGTACTCCATGACAGCCGGATCACGTTCCTCTCCGGCCATGGCCTGCACCGGATCGCCCGGCAACAGCTTCTGCAGGGTGAAGACGAACAACGAAACCAGAATCAGCGTCGGGAGCGCACTGATCAGGCGTCGCAGGATGAAAGTCAGCATGACGATTCCTCGTGGCCGCAACGGTTAACCACAACGCCGGTGATCATTTGAAGGCAACGTTATTCAGACGGATCAGACCATCGGGATTAGGCACGAAGCCCGTCAGGTTGCTGCGCATGGCGATGATGCGCGGATCGAAATACAGATAGCTGGTCGGCACGTCATCGGCGAGGACACGCAAGGCTTCGAAGTACAGGGCCTGACGCTGCGCTTGATCGTTCACGGTACGCGCCTTGTTCAGCAACCCGTCGAGTTTCGGATCGCAGAAGTGGCCGTCGTTCTGGCCGCCCTTGCACGTCACGAACTGATGAATGTCGCCATCCGGGTCGGGTCGGCCCGACCAGGCATTCATGCTGATCTGGAAGTTGCCGGCCTGTTGTTCGTTGAGCAGCGTGGCGTATTCAGTCGCGATCAGATTGACCTTGAAGCCCGCTTCCTCGGTCATTGCCTGGAGAATCTGGCCGACCTGCTGCGCGATGGGGTTATTGGCGACTTTCAGCTCGACGCTGACAGGGGTTTTCACCCCTGCTTCAGCCAGCAGCTTCTTGCTCGCTTCGACATCTCGGGCAGGAACCGGCAGGTCTTTGTCGTAATACGGGCTGTTTTTCGGGAAGGGTTGCGCGCTGGGCGCATACAGCCCTTCGAACACCACCTGATTGAGCGCATCGCGGTCGATCGCCAGTTCGAAGGCCTTGCGTACGCGCTTGTCCTTGCCCAGCGGATTGTTGGCCTTGTCGCCATTGCCGACGTTGTACATCAGTTGCATGTAGCCCAGCCCGGGTGTACTGAACACCTGAACGTGGCTGTCGGCCTTGGCGGTTTTTACGTCGGTGGGCGCCACTCGTTCGATGATGTCCAAGTCACCCGAGCGCAGGTTGGCCAGGCGCACCGAAGTGTCGGGAATCGGCAGGAAAATCACCTTGTCGAAGTGGTAGGCCTGCTTGTTCCAGTAATTGTCGAAGCGTTCCAGAACGATACGGTCCTGCTGCACGCGCTGGACAAATTTGTACGGTCCTGAACACACCGGTTTGGCGCTGAAGTCGCTGGCCGCTGCCTTGGGCGCGAGCATCATTCCGGCACGGTCCGACAGTTGCGAAATCAGCGTGGCGTCGGCTTGCTTGACCTTGATCGCCACGGTTTTGGCATCGATGACCTCAACGCTTTCCACCGACGCCAATTCGCTCTTGCGCAGCGAGTCGGGCAGGGTGCGGGCGCGGTCAAGATTGAACTTTACGGCGGCGGCGTCAAAGACATCGCCGTCGTGGAAGGTCACGCCCTCGCGCAGGGTCATGGTCAGGGTTTTGCCGTCCTCGCTCCAGTTCCACGCCGTGGCCAGTTGCGGCACGTAGGTCAGGTCGGGGCTGACGTCCACCAGCTTGTCGCACAGGGCGGTGTACACCAGGCGTCCCGAGTAGGTGCGCGAGCGATGCGGGTCCAACACGTCGGGATCGTCCTGAATGCCGATGCGCAGCGTGGTGTCGGCAAACGCCGAGTTCGCAGCGAGCAGCAACAACGCGGTTGTCATCAGTGGGGCGAACTTCATGGCTGACTCTCCAGAGAAAGGGCTTGATGGCTTTTGAACAGGTTCAGGCGCTGGCTGTAGGCGGCGCTGGGCGTGGGTACGATTAGTGAGCCAGCACCGGCATTGGCGATTTCGCGCCAGTAGTGGCAGGCGACCTGACGCCCCGGCTCGACGGTCTCGAAGGCGGGTTTAAGTTCGCGACATAGCACCTTGGCGTGAGGGCAGCGGGTGTGAAAACGGCAGCCTGACGGCGGCTTGCTTGGGCTCGGCATGTCGCCGCCCAGCAGCGGACGAGGGCGTCGCAGGTCAGGATGGCTGACCGGCACCGCGGCCATCAGCGCTTGTGTATAAGGATGAAACGGGGTTTCGAACAGCGCGTTGACCGGCGCCAGCTCGACGATTTCTCCAAGGTACATCACCGCCACCCGATCACTCATGTGACGTATCACTGCCAGCCCATGGGCCACGATCAGCAGCGTCAGGCCGAACTGATGCTTAAGGTCCTCAAGCAGGTTGACCACTTGCGCCTGCACCGACACGTCCAGCGCCGAGACCGGCTCGTCGCCGAGAATCAGCCGAGGTTCGGAGGCCAGGGCGCGGGCGATCCCGATGCGCTGACGCTGGCCACCGGAAAATTCATGGGGGAAGCGGCTGCCATGCTCAGGCGCCAGACCAACGGTGCGCAGCAGCTCGGCGACCTTGTCCTGCCGTGTGCTGCGCGAATCGTCGCGGTGCAGCCAGATCGGCTCGCCGATAATCGACTCCACGCTCATGCGCGGATTCAGCGAAGCGAACGGGTCCTGAAAGATGATCTGCAGATCACGCCTAACCTGACGCAGCTTGTCGGCGGGCAGGTTGCCCAGGTTGCGGCCTTCGTAAATCACATCACCGGCGGTGGGTTTGAGCAGGTTCAGCAGTACGCGGCCCAGGGTCGATTTACCGGAACCTGATTCCCCCACCAGCGCCAGTGTCTCGCCGCGCCGTACCGCCAGTGAGACCTCATTGACGGCCTGCACCGGTGGCTTCTTGCGCTGAAAAAGTCCGGCTTCGCTGTGGAAATGCTTGCTGACGGCGATGCTTTGCAGAATCGGACTTTCCAAGGTGTCCGCATCGACGATGGTGCTGACAGGCGTGTTCATGCGCTGACTCCCAGATGCTGTTCCAGTGGCGCACGAATGCACGCCGCGAAGTGCCCCTCGGAGATTTCCAGCAGCGGCGGGCGGGCTTCGCGACAGGCTGCAATGACGAACGGACAGCGACTGGCGAAGCGGCAGCCACTGGGCATTTCCGCGGGCGTCGGCACACGGCCATTGATCGTCGCCAGACGGCCTTCCCGCGGCCCCACCGACGGCATCGAACCCATCAGGCCGATGGTGTAAGGGTGTTGCGGGTCGTCGAACAGGGTCTTCACCGAACCGCTTTCCACGACACGTCCGGCATACATCACCATCACCTCATCGGCGACTTCCGCCACCACACCCAGGTCGTGGGTAATAAGGATCATCGAGGTGCCGGTCTCGGCCTGCAGGCTGGCCACCAGCGAGAGAATCTGCGCCTGGATGGTCACGTCCAGCGCCGTCGTGGGCTCGTCGGCGATGATCAATGCTGGGTCGTTGGCCAGCGCCATGGCGATCATTGCGCGTTGGCGCATGCCGCCGGACAGTTCATGGGGGTAGGCGTCCAGACGCTGCAGGGCATCGGGCACGCGGACCTTTTCCAGCATCTGCAGCGCGCGCTGCCGTGCGGCACTGGCGGACAGGCCCTGATGACGGATCACGCTTTCGGCGATCTGCTCGCCGATGGTGAACACCGGGTTGAGCGAGGTCATCGGCTCTTGAAAAATCATTGCCATGCGGTTGCCGCGCACATCGAGCAGGCGTTCATCGGACATGCCCAGCAGCGGTTCATCCAGCAGGCTCGAGGTGCTGGCCTGGACCCTGGCGGTGTCCGGTAGCAGGCCCATGAGCGCCATGGAGGTCACGCTCTTGCCGCAGCCGGATTCGCCGACGATGGCCAGTGTCTTGCCTGGCTGGATGGAGAACGAAACGCCGTCGACCACGTTGGCCGGGGCATCCTTGAAGCGCACGGTCAGGTCGCTCACGCTCAGTACGACGTGGGGCTGATTGTGAGGGATGTCACTCATACGCTGGCCTCGAGGTCTTGTTGAATGACGTGGTCCAGTGCCTGCTGCAGGGCGCGTAAATGGCCACGCATGGCAGTAGCGGCCTTGACCGGATCGCGGGTTTCAATGGCACTGACGATGTCGTCGTGATCGTGGCTGTAGGTGTCCAGACGGTCGGCATTGCGCGCGCGCTGACGCAGGTCACGCCACGTGGGGTCGAGGCGAATGGCATCGAGCATTTCGAAGATGTCCAGCATCAGCCGGTTGCCCGCCGCTTCGGCAATACCACGGTGCAGCGCGCTGTCCCACAACTCGATGCCTTCGGCGTCGATCTCGGTGGCATGCTGCTGGCGAGTAGTGCGTTCGGTCAGGCGGCGCAGGATCGCCATTTGCTCACCGTTGGCCCGCAGCGCTGCTAAAGACGCCAGTGCGGGTTCCAGATACAGGCGCGCTTCCATGACCTCACTGAAATTGGTCCGGCTGGACAGTTTGGCAAAACTCATCGATGCGCTGGGTGGTGTCGGGCCGACGAAGGTGCCTTTGCCTTGGCGACGCCAGATCTGCCCTTCGGCCTCAAGCACCGACAGAGCCCGGCGAATGGCTCGGCGACTTACACCGAAATCCACCGCCAGTTCACGTTCGGTGGGCAATGCCCGCTGGGGAAATGCCGCTTGTTGCGCGACCATCTGACGTAAGGCATCCAGGGCCATTTTCGACGAATTGTCGTGGAGCGCTTCAGTCTCGAACCTTTCCATCGTGGTCTCTCGTGACAGATGAAAGCAGAAGGCCGCTCGAGGCGTCGGACGGCGAGGGTGTTATCAAAGAGGCTGCAATTGCGATGCCAATTGAAATTGGTTCGGCCATCATGCGCGCAAACATCATGACGTGAGGCCAACGAGCGCCAAGGGCGGGCCAATTGCCAAAGGTTCGGAAGGTTGGTTCGCGGCGATGCGCAGGATTGGTTCGGGGAAGAGGTGAACCAATTTTTGCAGGATGTTACCGGGGTGCCTGTTTCTAGTTCGGGTGCATGGTTACGGTGCGTCGCGCGTAGCCTAAGCGTCTAATCACCGTTGGCTCTGTATGCAGCGCCTGGCTGCCGGGGCAACCCACTACCTTGCCAGCGATCGGCCGGGCACCGTTGCAGCACCATCCAACTTGCGCTGTCAGACCCTGCGCGTTTTCGGGTTAGATGGCGGTTCTCGGCAGATCGTCGGCAAGCCGAACGCCCACGGCGTCCGGCCAGAGTTAAAGCCCAGGCGTGGGGCTCAATCCCACTGCGGCGCCAGGTTGGCCGGGCTGGTCAAGCGATGGGCGCGATCGAGTGCGGCGATTTGCGTCATGTCTTCGTCGCTGAGCGTCAGGTCCACCGCCTTGAGGTTGCTTTCCAGATTGGCGCGCTTGGTCGACGACGGGATCACCGAGTAGCCCAACTGCATCGCCCAGGCCAGAGTGACCTGCGCCGGGGTCGCATTGTGGCGCTTGGCAATCGCCTCAATCACCGGGTCTTTGAGCACCTCGCCCACCGCCAGGGTCATGTACGAGGTGATTTTGATCCCTTGCTGGCTGGCGAAATCGGCAACAACGCGATTTTGCAGATAGGGATGCAACTCGATCTGGTTGGTGGCGATGTTTTCGGCGCCCACCGCCTCAATGGCTTCCTTCAGCAACGCGATGGTGAAGTTCGATACCCCGATTTCGCGCGTCAGGCCTTGCTGCTTAGCCTCCAGCAGGGCACCCATGAATTGCGCCACCGGCACCTTGCCGCCCGGTGACGGCCAATGGATCAGCGTCAGGTCCACGTAGTCGGTTTTAAGCTTAGACAGGCTTTCCTTCAGGCTTGGAATCAGCTTGTCGGGGGCGAAGTTGTCGGTCCAGATCTTGGTGGTAATGAACAGCTGGTCGCGCGGCACGCCGCTGTCTTCGATGGCTGTGCCGACCTCGGCTTCGTTGCCATAGATCTGCGCGGTGTCGATGACTCGGTAGCCCAGTTCCAGGCCGTTGCTGACCGAGTCGATGACGACCTGATCCTTCAAACGGAAGGTGCCAAGACCAAATGCAGGAACAGTCATTAAGTACTCCAGTATGCAGGTTGAAAATATTCGGCCGCTCATTGCGCTCGGGTCCGCAAGAAAATGGGAACCAATCGGAATTTTGACCGTGAATACCAAGTAGCGCTGGAGGGTAGAGCGATTGCAGTGATTGTTCGTTCAGTTGGATTAAGGCTGGCGCCATCGCGCGTGAATTCGCTCCCACAAAGTAACTGCGCCGTCAGGGGATACGCGGCCCGGTCTGGCCATGGTGGCAAATTCGTCAACGAGTGATCGTCAGGCGATACCGCTGCAGGAGCGAATTGATTCGCGAAAAAACCTCCAGACGCCCGAGCTTCGCCGTCCGTATCCAGACTCCACCAATGGATGTCGTCCGTTGTTCAGGAGTGCCCGTCCTTCTTCACGAAATGCTTGTGCATGTCGGCGGTCAGCGCTTCGACGCGTTCCGTCAGGACCTTGGTCATTTCGGTCAGGCGGGTGTTCTGTTCCAGCAGCTCAAGCATCTGTGCGGTGTTTTGCGCGGCACTTGCCATGCGCTCTTCGTTGGCCACTGCCAAGGCTTCGCGATGTTGTGCGTCGGCATCGGAAGTGGCCTTGTCCCGCGCGGCCTGACGGGTCTGGGCCAGCAGAATGAGCGGCGCGGCATAGGCCGATTGCAGGCTGAACGCTAGATTCAGGAGGATGAAAGGGTAGAGGTCGAAGGTCACCAGCCCGCTCAGGTTGGCACCTACCCATAGCAGCACGAGCAGGGTTTGTGCGCCGAGAAAGGTCGGTGTGCCGAAAAAGCGCGCGAAGGCTTCGGCCTTCAGGGCAAAGGCGTCGCTGCCAAAAGTGGGCGCCAGATGCGCATGGAGCTTATGAAAGCGCATGTGATCGACTTTCGCAGGCTTGACGGGTGCGGTTGTGTCGGTGGCAGTGGTTTCAGGGGCGACAGCAGGCATGAGGCGTTCTCGCAGATTAAAGACGTCGACCCACTATAGGCCCGCGTCCGCAGGCTTTGTGCTGAGCTGCGGCAAATGTGCGACGACTGATAGTTGAGCGGTCAATTCTCCTGCTCGGGATACAACGGCTTGGAGCGGTGCATGATATTGGCGTAGTCGTACACGTACTGGCGGCCTGCGTGGCTGGTCAGCCGCAGGCAATCGATCAGTTGTCGCTCTTTCGTGTTCAGGTATCTCAATCCTTTGTTGTCACTGGATTTGAGGCGATCACGTTCATGGGCGTCAGGGAAGGTAATGACGTTCGTCATGAATTATCTCCTTGGTTAAATCCGTGTGCCCGGCTCCATATTCCGGGTTTACCTTTTTTATGCGACCGTGCACCTTACCCACAAAAAGTCGGGCCCTTCAACCCTGCAAATGATCAACGGATCACAGTACGCGCGTGATCGCGAAAGTTTGTCGGCTGCCGTTGACGCTGATCTGCAGCTGATCGCCTTCGAACTTGCCAAGCAGGTTCTGCCCCAAGGGCGCGCGTGGGGTGATGACCGTGATCAAAGTATCGTCGAGATGAACCTTCAGGCCCGCCGCATCCGGGCCGAGAAACAGGTGCTGCGCCACGCCCTTGCCCGACTCAAGGACGATCAGATCTCCTGACTGAATGCCGCGCGCCTCATCGAACGGTTTGGGGAGCAGTTGCTGATAGAGGGCCAGCGACTGACGAATCTCTTCCACCCGACGCGCTTGGCCGGCCGCCAGATAGGAAGCTTCCAGGCCCAGCGTGTCGTACTTGTTCTCGGCGATGTTTTCTTCGTGGGTCGCGGTCTCATAGGCGGTTTGCGCGGCACGAATGGCGACGTCCAGGTCGATGTCGAGTTTTTCGATGATCCGTTGCAGGACCTGTTGCTTATTCATGGGAACGGCATGTCTGTGCAAAATTGATCATCCGCAGAACTGGTAGATCGCGGCGCGGCTTTTTTCGCTGGGCGCGGTTTGGTTCTGCTGCATCCAGAATTGGCATTTGGGCCCGTTGAAACTGCGCTGCCGGTCGGCCTGTTCGGCTTCCTGAGCCTGACGGGTCTCGCTGTCACGCAGAATCTGCCGGTACTGATCAAACATCGGGTTATCACTCTCAGGCTTTGCTTTGCCTGTCGGCGGGGCGATCAATTGCGCAGCGGCGTTATTCAGGGCCTGGGTCTGTTCGGCCGGCAGCGCCTTGTAAACCAACCAGCCGGTGAGTACCACAGCCAGGCATCCCAGCCAGATGCCCGCGGCAATGGACAACGCCAGTTTCAGGGGGCGTAGCGTGACGGACAATTCGCGATGTTTGACGTACATGGCAGACTCCAGGCTTGCACAGTGTCGATGGCTGCGATTGTCGCACGACCAGGGCTGGTGATTCAGCGCCGTTATGACGGACAATCCGCTTTTTTGACCATCCTCAGGGAGCCCCGATGAAAGCCTCTTGGGATATTTTCTGCACCGTCGTGGATAACTTCGGTGACGTGGGCGTGACCTTTCGCCTGGCCCGACAACTGGTCGCCGAACATGGCATAAGTGTGCGCCTTTGGATCGACGATCTGTCGGCCTTCGCGCGCTTGTGCCCCGGCGCCGATGCGCAGGCCGAACAGCAGTGGCATGACGGCGTTCAGGTGTGTTTCTGGCCTGAAGACTGGCAACCGGCCAAGCCTGCCGATGTGGTCGTCGAAGCCTTCGCCTGCCACCTGCCTGCGGTGTATATAGAAGCCGTTCAAGCGCGCAACCCCCGCCCGTTGTGGCTGAACCTGGAATACCTCAGCGCAGAGGAATGGGTCACCGGGTGCCATGGCCTGCCGTCGCTGCAATCGAGCGGTGTTAAAAAGTTCTTCTTCTTTCCGGGGTTCAGGACTTCAACCGGCGGCTTGCTGCGCGAAGCGGGACTGATCGACCGACGCCACGCCTTTGAGCGCAACCTTTCTGCACGACAGGCGTTTCTCGCCGACCTGAGCATTTATCCACAACCTGGCGCACGCCTGATTTCCTTATTCGCCTACGAACACGCCGGGTTGGCCTCGTGGCTGGCATATCTGGCGCAGGGTGCAGAACTCACTCACCTGCTCGTGCCTGAGGGACGTGTCATTGGCGATGTCGAGCGCTGGCTTGACGTAGAGGGTTTACGGGCCGGGGCGGTGCACGTGCGCGGCGCGCTGACGATTCAGGTGCTGCCGTTCGTGCGTCAGGAAGATTACGACCTTTTACTGTGGTGCTGCGCTTTCAACGTGGTTCGTGGCGAAGACTCGTTCGTGCGCGCGCAATGGGCCGGTCGTCCGCTGATCTGGCACATTTACGAGCAGGATGACGATGCTCACTGGGCTAAGCTCGATGCCTTTCTGGAGTTGTATCTGGCAGGACTTTCAGACGCAGCCGGGCAGGCACTGACCGAGGTCTGGCGTAGCTGGAATGCAGGACAAGACATGACGCAAAGCTGGAGCGCGCTGGAGTCACACCTTGATGAACTGGCCAGCCACGCCGAACGCTGGTGTCTGGAACGCGCCTTGCAGGATGATCTGACGACTGCGCTGGTACAGTTTCATCGGAATTGGATATGATATGCGGCCTTGTAGTAAGCCCTGTACGAAAAGTGGCTTTTCGTACAGGGCTTAGTAAGTACTTCAATCCAAATTCGGATACTCGTAATGAAAACTGGTAAAGAGCTGAAACCCGGTACCGTGATCAAGCTGGAAAACGATCCTTGGCTGGTTCAAAAGGCTGAATTCACCAAGTCGGGCCGTAACAGCGCGATCATGAAGACCAAGCTGAAAAACCTGCTGACCGGTTACAAGACCGAAATCGTCTACAGCGCCGATGACAAGCTGGACGACGTGATCCTGGACCGTAAGGAAGCCACCCTGTCTTTCATCAGCGGTGACACCTACACGTTCATGGACACCACCGACTACACCATGTACGAGCTGAACGCTGAAGACATCGAGGCCGTTCTGCCTTTCGTTGAAGAAGGCATGACCGACGTCTGCGAAGCTGTGTTCTTCGAAGATCGTCTGGTGTCCGTAGAGCTGCCGACAACCATCGTGCGCGTCGTCGACTACACCGAAGGTTCGGCGCGTGGCGACACGTCGGGTAAGGTCATGAAGCCTGCCAAGCTGAGCAACGGTACTGAATTGCAGGTGGCTGACTTCATCGAAATCGGTGACAAGATCGAGATCGACACTCGTGAAGGCGGTTCCTACAAAGGCCGTGCTAAATAAGCACTGCTGCTGTAACGCCAGGTACAAAAAGCCCGACCATTGAGTCGGGCTTTTTTGCGGGTGGCATTTCTGTACGCCGCCCATGAAGCTGGCGAATCACTGTGGCAATCCGGCTTGCTGAGGCTGGTGATCTTGAGGTCGTCACCACCGCGAAGCCGGACCGCCAAAGGGCTAAGCGCTTACTTAAGATGAGCTTGCAGTTGCTGAGAAGCCTGCGCCAGCGCCGATCGAACTTCAGGCACCTGGCTGACCACGTTCAACAGCCCGTAGTCATGGATCATGCCGTTGTAGCGAACCGCAGTTACCGGCACGCCTGCCTGATCCAGTTTGCGTGCGTACGCTTCACCTTCGTCGCGCAGGACATCGGCACCGGCAGTCTGCACCAACGCAGGCGGCAGGCCCTTCAATTGATCGATCGTGGCGCGCAACGGCGAAGCGTAGATCTCGGCGCGTTGCTTCGGATCGGTGGTGTAGTTGTCCCAGAACCACTTCATCATATTGCGGGTGAGGAAGTGACCCTCGGCGAACTGCTCATACGAGCCGGTATCGAAGTTGGCATCGGTTACCGGCCACAGCAGGACCTGATAGCGAATGGCCGGGGTGCCTTTGTCTTTGGCCATCAGGCTGACGACCGCCGCCATATTGCCGCCGACGCTGTTGCCCACCACCGCCAGGCGCTTGCCGTCGACATTGATCTGCTTGCCATGCTCGGCCACCCATCGGGTCGCCGCATAGGCCTGGTTGATCGCCGTCGGGTAATGCGCTTCCGGGGAAGGGGTGTAGTTGACGAACACCGCGACCGCGCCTGAACCCTCCACCAAATCGCGCACCAGACGCTCGTGGGTCGGGTAATCGCCCAGCACCCAGCCGCCGCCATGGAAGTACATGAACACCGGCAAGGTGCCTTTAACGCCCGCCGGGCGGACGATGGTCAGGCTGATGCTCTGGCCGTCTACCGAAATGGTCTTCTGGCTGACTTCGGCTTTGGGCAGCGTCAACTTGACCCCTGCCTGAGCACCTGCCAGCACGGCCCGTGCATCGGTAGGCGAAAGTTGCTCGATGGGTTTACCAGAGCCTGAATTCAGGGCATCCAGAAACGCTTGGGTGTTGTGCTCAACGCCGCTGTCGGTTGCTGCGAAAGCGTTGCCGATGGACAGAGCGAGAAGCGAGCCTGCCAGAATCTTGCCGAGTGTGTTCATGTTCTCTTCCTTGGCCTTAGGCGCAGTGGGTTTGCCGTCCTCGTTAAACGGTTACGTGCAGGCGCACGTCAACGTTGCCGCGGGTGGCGTTGGAGTAAGGGCAGGCCTGATGAGCGGCATCGACCAGCGCTTGAGCCTCGGCTTGATCAAGACCCGGCAGGTTGATGTTCAGGTCGATGTCCAGACCGAATCCGCCTGGAATCTGGCCGATGCCGACATGCGCTGTGACCGACGTGTCGGCCGGGATGCTGCGCTTTTTTTGGCTGGCGACGAATTTCAGTGCGCCGATGAAGCAGGCCGAGTAGCCCGCCGCGAACAGTTGTTCAGGGTTGGTCGCTTCACCACCTGCGCCGCCCAGTGCTTTTGGGGTCGCCAGTTTCACGTCGAGAATACTGTCGCTTGAAACAGCGCGGCCATCACGGCCACCGGTTGCGGTTGCGACTGCGGTATAGAGAGCTTGCATGATATTTCCTCGCTTGATGATGGTGGCTGGATCTACTTCGGCTCAGCGCTAAATATTTGCGCGCTAAGCAAGTGAGATAAAATGTACTGCGCTAATGTTTAGTGCGCAAGGTAAATTTTAAAGGAATTTTTGAAACTGCTTCCGATCAAGCGTGGTAGAGAATTCAACCTGTTGAATTTAATGGCTAAAAACTTTGAGGGTGCATCGCTTCCACGTGGTTATCTGGAGCGGCTGGCGTGTCAGCGGTAGCGATCGCAGGCCGTTTCCAATCAGTGAGGAAGGTCTGACCACCGAAACAAAAAGGCCAGCAACAAGGCTGGCCCGGACGAAGAGAAGAGGCGTCAGAGGCTATCGTGCAGACTCCCACGTAGCCCGAGCAGGTCTTTTTGCAGCGCTTTTAGCTGTTCAACCGTGATGCCGCTCGCCGCCAGGATGCATTGCGGAATGCGCTGGGCCTTTTGGTGCAGAACCTTGCCCTGTTTGGTCAGATGCAGCAGTACCACGCGCTCGTCTTCCTTGCTACGGGTGCGACTGATCAGGCCCTCGGTTTCCAGGCGCTTAAGCAGCGGCGTGAGGGAGCCAGGGTCGGTTAACAAACGGGTGCTGACCTCTCCGACAGTCAGACCGTCGCCTTCCCACAACACCAGCATCGCCAGGTACTGCGGATAGGTCAGGTTGAGTTCCTGTAGCAGCGGTTTGTACACCTTGGTCATCATCAATGACGTGGAGTACAGCGCAAAACACAGCTGGTTATCCAGCAGTAGATTCTCGCAACTGCCAGCGCCAGCCGTTGTGGAACTTTCGTTGGCATTCATGGGACGTCCTCATTCGATGTGCAGTAAGCGCTAAGTTAGTGTCGCAATCTTTAACGCACTAGATAATTTCTGCAATCGGTGAGTGCGATTTTGCCTATGACGTTCAGTCCGGTAGCCGGGAGAGAATGATGCACGAATCGTGGATCATCACATCATGCTTCGTTAACGATATCGCACGCTTGTGGATTTCCTCACATGGCCTTACTGCGTAGCATGCGCCCAGAATCCAATAGAGGGCCGGGTGTGACTGTTGATGTCGTGATGTATCTGCTGCTTGGCGCGGCCATGGGCACCCTGGGCGGGTTGTTCGGAATAGGCGGCGGGCTGGTGGCAATTCCTGCACTGGGCGTGCTGTTCGGCCTGGATCAGCAACTGGCCCAAGGCACGGCGCTGCTGATGGTATTGCCTAATGTGCTGTTGGCGTTATGGCGCTACAACCAACGCAACCGGATTTCCGTGCGCAACGCCATGCTGCTGATCGTGCCAAGCTTCACCGTTTCCTGGCTCACCTCATTGTGGGCGGTGCGGATCGATCCTCAGAGCATGCGCCTGGGGTTCGTGGGATTCCTCATCGTGCTGACGCTGTTCAACCTGGTGCAGATGTACTGGCATAGAGGCAATGTCGGTGCCGAACTGCGGCACGGCAAATGGCTGTGGGTACTGGGCCTGGGGTCCGGATTGACGGCGGGCATGTTCGGCGTGGGCGGCGGGGTGATCGCTACGCCGATTCTGACCGGTATCTTCGGCGCGACCCAAGTGGCGGCCCAGGGGCTGGCCTTGGCGCTGGCGGCCCCCGCCACGGTGATCACTCTGACCACCTACGCATTGCACGGCCACGTTGACTGGCGAATGGGCATCCCGCTGGCGATCGGCGGCCTGGCCAGCATCAGTTGGGGCGTGGCGCTGGCCCATAGCATGCCGGAGCGTGTGCTGCGTTCGCTATTTTGCGTATTCCTGGTGCTCTGCGCCGTCATGTTGTGCTTCAGGGTCTGATTATCCTCAAAGTTTGAAGCCTTCGGCGATGTGATCGGCCAGGCATTCAGTGATCGGCGACGGATTGTTCGGGTTGCGCAGCAGCACGATGCTCGCCGAAGGCAGCGGCGGCAACCCCTGAGCTTCACCGAGAATGCGCAAATCCGCGGTGATCAGGCTTTCAAGTTGCGCGGTGACGGCCAGCCCTGCGCTGACCACGGCCATGATCGCCGCCAGGCTGGCGCTGGTGTACGCGGTGCGGTATTCGCGTCCCGATGCATCCAGCGCGTTGCAGGCCCACAATCGACAAAAGCAGTCGTTGTTGAACATTGCCAGGGGAATCGGCGTTTGTTCGTGTGGGCAGAAGCCGGCGGCCTCAGCCCACACAAAGCGCTCTTGGCGCAGGATCTGGCCGATTTCCTTGCCGGGCTCGCGAGTGACAATGCTCAGGTCCAGATCCTGGCGGTGCAGCAACTGCGCCGATGATTCGCAATGCACCTCGATCTGGATCAACGGATACGCCTGGGCGAAACGCGAGAGAATGCCCGGCAGAAAGCGCATCACGTAATCGTCCGGTGTACCGATCTTCACGGTGCCGACCATGTGCGGCTCGCGCAGGGTGTTGAACACCTCGCTGTGCAGTTTGAGGATGCGCCGCGCGTAACCCAGCAGCACCTGCCCTTCGGCAGTGAGGTTCAGTACGCGGCCATCCTTCTGGAACAGGGGACGCTTGACCACGTCGTCTTCGAGCCGCTTCATCTGCATGCTGACGGCAGATTGCGTGCGATTGACGATTTCGCCCGCCTTGGTGAAACCGCCTTGATCGGCGATGGCGACAAAGGTGCGCAACAGCTCGCTGTCGATACTTGGATAGGTAGCCATTGCATCAATCTCCCAGATGCATTGCATAAGAAACATTCGTTTGATTGATCTTATCCCCAGACACAGAATCTGGCCATCCCCACGTGGAGGACCGGATGATGAAAGATCAAAAAGGTTATGTGCTGGTGCTGAAAACCCTATCCCGTAACTCGCCCCTGGAGCGTGCCTGGCATTCGGTCGCCTCACGCATTGCCCGGTGGTGCAAGCTGTACCACCAGCGCATCGAGCTTGCCAGTCTGAGCGATGACGCGCTTAAAGACATTGGCTTGAGCCGCGCCGATGTCACCCAGGAGATCGAGCGTCCTTTCTGGGACGACCCGATGAAACATTGAGATTGATGCTCTAGTGCCAGGGATTAAAGATTGGGCGTAATGCCTGAAGGTGTTCAGTCAAAACCGTCGACGCTGCAGTTCGGCTTGCCGCTGCCAGCGTGTGTTGGATCGTTACTGCTGGCAAGCCGTGACGCTACAAAAGCGGGGTGGGATCAGGTAGTTTTGCGGTTCGAACAGGAGCGCCTGAATGCCCGCAGAACTGCCCGTCCAACAAAAAATACCCATCGAGCAGGCCCGTCGTCTGGCGCTCTCGGCCCAAGGGTTCCATGGTCGTCAGCCGCCTGCGACGATTACCTCCCGCCATGTCACGCAACTGATCGAGCGCCTCGGGGTAGTGCAGATAGATTCGGTCAACGCGCTGGTGCGTTCGCACTACCTGCCGCTGTATTCACGCCTGGGCAACTACCCGCAAAAACTGCTGGACCAGGCGGCGTGGAGCCAGGGGCGCCAGCGCAAACTTTTTGAATACTGGGGGCATGAGGCGTCATTACTGCCGATTCAGTTGTATCCGCTGATGCGTTGGCGCATGCAGCGGGCATCCTGCGGGCAAGGCATCTATCAGCAGATGGCCCGGTTCGGTCGCGAGCAGCAGTCGACGATTGCTCGCGTGCTGCAGGCCGTTCGTGAGCAAGGAGCGCTGGGTGCGGGCACGCTCAACACCCGTCAGGAACGCGCGGGGCCCTGGTGGGACTGGAGTGCGGAAAAGATGGCCCTGGAATGGCTGTTTGCAGCCGGTGAGGTCACCGTCGCCGGGCGCCGAGGCTTCGAGCGCCTGTACGACTTGCCTGAGCGGGTATTGCCCTCTGCCATCCTCAATCACCCCGAACTGGCTGAAGCCGATGCCCAGCGCGATCTGCTGCTGCACGCGGTCAAGGCCTTGGGTGTCGGCACCGAGAAGGATATTCGCGATTACTTCCGCCAAGACCCGACGTCAGCCAGGGCAGGCCTGGCCGAGTTGCAGGAGCAGGGCGTTATCGAGCGGATTCAAGTGCAAGGCTGGAAACAACCTGCGTTTGCCCTGCCTGCATTAAGCGCCCCGCGGAAGGTCAGCACCAGTGCCTTGTTGTCGCCCTTCGATTCGCTGATCTGGGAGCGGGCGCGCACGGAACGCCTGTTCGATTTTCACTACCGCCTCGAAATCTACACCCCGGCCCACAAACGGATTTACGGCTACTACGTACTGCCGTTTCTGCACCACGAGCGTATTGCTGCGCGAATTGATCTGCGTGCCGAGCGGGCGGCCGGGCGGCTGGCGGTGCATGCCGTGCATGAAGAAGAACCCGGGTTGGACGAAGAAGGCATTCACGCGTTGGCCGCCAACCTGCGCCAGTTGGCGGATTGGCTAGGGTTGCCGCACGTCCTGATCAACTGTCAGCGTGCCAGTGCGGCGCGGCTGCGGGTGGCGTTTGTCCAGGTTGAGCAGCGATGACGCGTCCTGCACTGAATCTGCTGGAGCAGCACGGCCTGCCGGCGGTGGCGCTGTGCAGAACCATCGCCGGCAAGCCGGGCTGTTGCCGTTTCAGCGGCGTACCTGCTTCAACGTCTCCGCAATCAAAAACGCCAGTTCTAGGGACTGATCGGCGTTCATCCGTGGATCACAGTGGGTGTGGTAACGGTCCGACAGGCCGTCTTCGGTAATTGGACGCGCGCCACCGATGCATTCAGTGACGTTCTGCCCGGTCATCTCGATGTGAATACCGCCCGCATAGGTCCCTTCGGCCTGATGCACCTGGAAGAACTGCTTGACCTCGCCCAGAATCTGCGCAAAGTCGCGGGTCTTGTAGCCGCTGCTGGCCTTGATCGTGTTGCCGTGCATCGGGTCGGAACTCCACAGCACCTTCTTGCCTTCGCGTTCCACCGCACGAATCAGGCCCGGCAAGTGTTCGCCGACCTTGGTGGCACCCATCCGCGCGATCAGGTTCAGGCGCCCCGGGTCGTTTTCGGGGTTGAGGATGTCGATCAGCCGAATCAGATCGTCGGTATTCATGCTTGGGCCGACCTTCACGCCGATCGGGTTTTTCACCCCGCGCAGAAACTCGACATGGGCGCCGTCCAGCTGACGTGTGCGGTCGCCGATCCACAGCATGTGCGCCGAGCAGTCGTAGAAGTCGTTGGTCAGGCTGTCGCGGCGCACGAACGCTTCTTCGTAACTGAGCAGCAGGGCTTCGTGGGCGGTAAAGAAGCTGGTCTCGCGCAGCTGCGGCGAGGTGTCCATGCCACAGGCGCGCATGAATGCCAGGGTTTCATCGATGCGGTCGGCCAGGTGACTGTATTTCTCTGAAAGGGCGGAGCCAGCAATGAAATCCAGGTTCCACTTATGCACTTGATGCAGATCGGCAAAACCGCCCTGGGCGAACGCGCGCAGCAGGTTCAGGGTCGCAGTGGACTGATGATAGGCCTGCAGCAGACGATCAGGGTCTGGCACGCGGCTTTTCTCGTCAAAACCGATGCCGTTGACGATATCGCCGCGATACGCCGGCAGGGTCACGCCGTCCACGGTTTCGTCATCGGCGGAGCGCGGCTTGGCGAACTGGCCGGCCATGCGCCCGACCTTGACCACCGGGCAGCCCGCCGCGAAGGTCATGACGATCGCCATTTGCAGCAGCACCTTGAAGGTGTCGCGGATTTTCGCCGCGGAGAACTCGAAGAAGCTCTCGGCGCAATCGCCACCTTGCAACAGGAACGCCCGCCCCTGGGTGACCTCGGCGAACTGGCGACGCAGCTCGCGGGCCTCGCCGGCAAATACCAGTGGCGGATAGCTGGCCAGGGTCTGTTCGACACGCCTTACATGTTCAGCGTCGGGGTACCGGGGTTGTTGCTGGATAGGCAGGCTGCGCCAGCTTTCGGGGCTCCAGGGTTGGCTCATTGTGAACTCTAGGTCAGGGCAATCGGGCGGTCATGGTAGCAGCTCATCCGGATAATTTGCGTGACCTGCCGGGGCTGCATCGCCGACAATCTGCACGCCCAAATGTTGCTTATCAAGAGAGCCGTAATGACCGAGGAGCGTGTAGAGCGCGTGCTGGCTGAAGTTCACGATGACTTCGGCATGATCCGCGTGCTGGAAGTGGACGACTACCGCTTTCTGGAATTCGGCGATGCCATCGAGCAAAGCTGCACGTTCACGGCCGACCCGGCGTGGCTGGAGTACGACTATACCCGCGCCATGCTGATCGGCGCGCTGTGCCATGCGGCCCCCGAAAGCGCCCTGTTCATGGGGCTTGGCGCAGGCACGCTGACCCAGGCCTGCCTCAAGTTCCTGCCGCTGGACGACGTAGAAGCCATCGAACTTCGCCCCGACGTGCCGCGCCTGGCCATGGAATACATGGGGCTGACGGACGATCCGCGGCTGTACGTGCGCATCGGCGATGCGCTGGACTTGCTGCCGACGGCCGAAGACGCCGATCTGATCTTCGTCGATCTGTATACCGATACCGGCCCCGCCGTGGGGCATCTGGCGTGGGGGTTTCTGGAGAGGTGCCAGCAGCGCCTGAACCCGGGCGGCTGGCTGATCATCAACCAGTGGGCCTCGGACGATGGCAAGCCGCTCGGTGCAGCGCTGCTACGCGGGCTTTATCATCGCCATTATTGGGAGCTGCCGGTGAAGGAGGGCAATGTGATCCTCATCGTGCCCGCCGATCTCGAGCAGACCCTGGACATGCAGGCGCTGATCCAGCGTGCCGAACAGCTCGCGCCGCAGTTGGGTTACTCGCTGATGCCACTGATAAAGACCCTGCGCCCCGCGACCTGAGCCGCACTTTTGACGTGTCCTGGGGTGGAATGACCGGCACGCTGGATGACTCTTCGGGTGAATCGTTTAAGCTCCTGTCGCCGGTAAACCCGGGCTGTTGAGCGATAAACTGCGCCACAGGTTTGCGCAAAGGCGATATCAGAAGGGCGTAAGGTGTTCTTTAACTGAAAAAAAGCCTCACTTTTTCCAGCAATTCCGGTATAGTGCGCGCCGGCCTTTCATAGGGCCCTCGTCACGGTATGGGTTTGCGAAGCCTTCTTCGCAAGCTGGTTCCCAAACGAACCACCCTTGACGATCCATTCATCAATACGTTTTCGCAAATCCCCGCCGACAAAGCAGCCAGGGTGACTCTAGGGTCTTACACGGCACGCGCAGCTTTGAAGCATGGGTCTTTGCGGATGCACTCAGAGGCAGACCCATGACCCAGGAAACCGGCGGCTTCGCCGCTTTTAATCTTAATCCAAATATTCTTGCAGCCGTCGCCGCGACTGGTTACGAGGAGCCTTCTGCTATTCAGCAGCAGTCGATCCCGATCATCATGGCTGGCCAGGACATGATTGGCCAGGCGCAGACCGGTACCGGTAAAACCGCCGCGTTCGCCCTGCCGATCCTGCACCGCATCGACCCAACCAAACGCGAGCCGCAAGCCTTGATCCTGGCGCCAACTCGTGAGTTGGCGTTGCAAGTCGCAACTGCTTTCGAAACCTACGCCAAGCAAATGCCAGGCGTTACCGTCGTGGCTGTCTACGGCGGCGCGCCCATGGGCCCGCAGCTGAAAGCCATCCGTAACGGCGCGCAGATCGTCGTCGCCACCCCAGGCCGTCTGTGCGACCACCTGCGTCGTGACGAAAAAGTCCTGGCGACCGTGAACCATCTGGTTCTCGACGAAGCCGACGAAATGCTCAAGCTTGGTTTCATGGACGACCTTGAAGTCATCTTCAAGGCACTGCCAGCAACCCGTCAGACCGTTTTGTTCTCGGCCACCTTGCCGCAGTCGATCCGGGCGATTGCCGAGCGCCATCTGCGTGATCCGCAGCACGTCAAGATCCAGACCAAGACCCAGACCGTCACTGCGATCGAGCAGGCTCACCTGCTGGTTCACGCTGACCAGAAAACCTCTGCCGTTCTGAGCCTGCTGGAAGTCGAAGATTTCGACGCCCTGATCATGTTCGTCCGGACCAAGCAGGCCACCCTGGACCTGGCAAGCGCGCTGGAAGCCAAAGGCTACAAGGCCGCTGCGCTGAACGGCGACATCGCACAAAACCAGCGTGAGCGCGTCATCGACTCGCTCAAGGATGGCCGTCTGGACATCGTGGTCGCAACTGACGTCGCTGCCCGTGGTCTGGACGTTCCGCGTATCACCCACGTGTTCAACGTGGACATGCCTTACGACCCTGAATCCTACGTTCACCGTATCGGCCGTACCGGTCGTGCCGGTCGCGAAGGTCGTGCGCTGCTGCTGGTGACGCCGCGCGAGCGCCGCATGCTGCAGGTGATCGAGCGCGTGACCGGTCAGAAGGTGGCTGAAGTTCGCCTGCCGGACTCGCAAGCCGTTCTCGACGCACGCATCAAGAAGCTGACCAATAGCCTCGCGCCGCTGGTGGCCGATGCCGAAGCCAGCCACGGTGATCTGCTGGATCGTCTGACTGCCGACATCGGTTGCACCCCGCGTGCATTGGCTGCTGCGCTGCTGCGCAAGGCTACGAATGGTCAGGCACTGACCCTGGCGGCCATCGAAAAGGAACGTCCACTGGTACCGAACAGCGCACCACGTGGCGATCGTGCCGATCGTCCATCGGGTGACCGTCCTGATCGTGGTGACCGTGAGCGTCGCGCACCGATGCCGCTGGCTGAAGGTCGCGCTCGCTGCCGTACCGCGCTGGGTGCTCGCGACGGCATCGCTGCCAAGAACCTGCTGGGCGCGATCCTCAACGAAGGCGGTCTGGCTCGTGAGGCCATCGGTCGCATCCAGGTACGTGATAGCTTCAGTCTCGTCGAATTGCCGGAAGATGGCCTCGAGCGTCTGCTGGCTAAGTTGAAAGACACCCGCGTTGCCGGTAAGCAGCTGAAACTGCGTCGCTACCGCGAAGACTGATCGGCGTTGAGTTGATCGTCTGAACAAAAAAATCCCCGACTGGCTCGGGGATTTTTTTTGGCCGGGATTTGGTTGTTTATTGAGCTAAGACCCTAGCGAGCTTTTGTAAACCTGTCGGCGCGAGCCTGCAAGAGAGAGAAAAACTGAAGCGATCTGACAAGACGAGAGTTGCTACCCATGCCCTTGAACCGATCACATTGCAGGTAAGTTGAAAAAAAGGATGATGGTCGAAAAGCGTTGGGTTTGGTGATACGCACCGGCTCGGGTTCGCGGGATTTCGTCCACCCCGCCCATGAGCCGGAGCCATTGGGAAGCCTTTTTTTGAAAAAAGGTCAGTCGTCATCGAACGGATCTTTTTTGTCTCTCTTGAATATCGCACTCCTTGCGTCATCCGGCTTAGGGTCGGGACATTGCCGTGCGCATGAGGCATGGTTAACGATGCTGCGATAACCCGATATTGCAGCGCTTCAAGCCGCTGGTAGAGTGGCTATGAGCCTCAGCCGCATCCCCGCTCAACCAAAACGGTAAATGTCCATCCCCAGTGCGCCCATGGTGAAACCCTGGTGCGCCACGCTGAACGTGCCACCGGCACCACGCGCGAAGTACAGCGGCGCCAGATGCTCGTCGGACGGATGATTGCGTGCGGCTTGCGGCGCTTGGCGGCGATAGTCGTGCAGAGCCTGCTCGTCGTCAGCGGCAAGTTTCTCAACCATCCAGTTGCGAAATGCCAGCGCCCACGGCTCGACGCTTTCCGGCCCGGCGTGCCAGTCCAGCTCACGCAGGTTGTGGGTGATACTGCCGGAGCCGATGATCAACACGTCTTCCTCGCGCAAGCTGCGCAGTGCATGACCTACACGTGTCTGCAAGGCAGGCCCCATGCCCGACGGCAGCGAAATCTGCACGATTGGAATATCGGCAGTGGGGTACATCAAGGAAAGTGGCACCCAAACCCCGTGGTCGAAAGGCCGGCGGCTATCCGTGCGGGCGGGCAGCTCGGCAACTGCCAGCAGTTCCATCACACGTCGTGTCATGTCCGGTTCGCCCGGCGCAGGGTATTGGACGGCAAACAGCGCTGCGGGGAAGCCGCCGAAGTCGTGCCAGGTTTCCGGCTGCGGGTTGCCGTTGACCAGCAGCTCATTACTCTCCCAGTGCGCCGAAACGATCACGATCGCCTTCGGTCGAGGCAGTTCGGCGGCCAGATGTGCCAGTGCAGGGCCACTCGGGCCGGGTTCCAGCGCGAGCATCGGTGAGCCATGAGATATGAACAGGCTGGGGAACATGTTGGTTGTCCTGAGCATTAAGATACGAGTCATGATCAGGCAGATCATTGATCGTAATCTAATATAAGTTTTCGTGCCCTTTAATCGAAATATCAGGAGTTTTTATGGAGCCAGAGTTTTGGCACGAGCGATGGGCGATCAATCAGATCGGCTTCAATCAATCAGAGGTGAATCCGTATCTGGTGGTGCAGTGGCCCGAGTTGAAGGTGCAACCGGGTGCGCGGGTGTTCGTACCCTTGTGCGGCAAAACCATCGACCTGCACTGGCTTCTGCGTCAAGGTCTGCAGGTGGTTGGCGTTGAGCTTTCAGAAAAGGCCGTCGCTGCGTGGTTTAGCGAAAGTGGCTTGACGCCCTCTATCGAGGAGCGTGGCAGCTTCCAGGTCTACCGCCATGAGGCCTGCGAGATCTGGTGTGGTGATTTCTTCGCGCTCAAGGCCCGTGACATTGGCGAATGCAGCGCTTTCTATGACCGGGCGGCGTTGATCGCATTGCCCCCGGAAATGCGCTGGCAGTATGTCGAACAGCTCAACCAGTTGATGGCCGAGGACGCCTGCGGGCTGTTGATTACATTGGAGTACGAACAAACGGAAGTCGCCGGGCCCCCTTTTTCAGTGGATGAAGATGAGGTACATCAGTTGTTGTCTGTGCAGTGGCGACTGAGAAAAGCGGGTGAATGGGACGTGCTTGAGCAGAGCGCGAAATTCAAAAAGGCTGGGGCTGTACGCCTGATGGAGGGCGCTTATCGTATGTTTCGACGTTGACGTTGATCCTGGCGACCGCTTTCAGTAGCAAGATCGATTAGTCACCACGTAGGTTTTTCAGACAAAGAAAAGGGCGACCGACGTCGCCCTACTTTTGACACCCTTGCAGTATCAACCGCGACGGCGCAGCGCCTCGATACGTTCTTCCAGCGGCGGATGGCTCATGAACAGCCCTGCCAGGCCATGCTTCAGACCGCCATTAATGCCGAAAGCCGTCAGGCTTTCGGGCATCTGCACCGGAACGCCCTGTTCCGAGCGCAGGCGTTGCAGGGCACTGATCATCGCTCCGGTTCCAGCCAGACGAGCACCGGCGTCGTCGGCACGGTATTCGCGCTTGCGCGAAAACCACATGACGATGGCGCTCGCGAGAAAGCCCAGCACGATCTCGGCAAAAATGGTCGCAATGTAGAACGCAATGCCCCGGCCTTCTTCGTTCTTGAAAATCACCTTATCGACGAAGTTGCCGACGATTCGGGCGAAGAACATGACGAAGGTGTTCACCACGCCCTGGACCAGCGCCAGGGTAACCATGTCACCGTTGGCAACGTGGCCAATCTCGTGGGCCAGAACCGCTTTCACCTCATCGGGCGAGAAACGCTCCAGCAGGCCCTGGCTGACAGCCACCAGCGCGTCATTCTTGTTCCAGCCGGTAGCGAATGCGTTGGCCTCGTACGCCGGGAAGATCCCGACTTCCGGCATCTTTATGCCTGCCTCGCGGGACAGTTGTTCTACTGTGTGCAGCAGCCACTGCTCATGGCGGGTACGGGGTTGAGTGATGATCTGGGTACCGGTGCTCATCTTTGCCATCCACTTGGAGATGAACAGCGAGAACAGCGAGCCGGCGAAACCGAATATGGCGCAGAAAATCAGCAGCTGATTGAGGTTGAGATCAACCCCGTTGGCCGCCATGAACCCATTGAAGCCAAACAGGCTCAAGGTGATGCTGGCAATCAGCACGACCGCAAGGTTAGTGGCCAAAAACAGCAAGATGCGCATCATGGTGTGGAAGTTCTCCTCGTGAAGAATGTGTAACGTGTTGCGGGGTATATAAGGTGATGTCGGTGGGTATTCAACCGGGCGACTATTTCAAACTGTGTCGTTTTGCGTGGTCGAAGTGATTAATCAGGCTGGGCGGGGCGGCGAGGCGGAGTGATGACGGGGGATTCGAACGATGGCCCAGTGGCTGCGGCAGCCCGTTTCGCCGGCGGTGACGATTTCTAATACGCCACCGCCAGCAAGCCGTGCTGCTACAGCAAGCAGCATTACTGCCTGTACGTCTTCAGGAAATTGCCGATCCGGCCGATCGCCTGCTCCAGATCGTCCACCCGCGGTAGGGTCACTACGCGGAAATGGTCCGGCCACGGCCAGTTGAAGGCCGTGCCCTGAACGATCAGCAGCTTTTCGGATAACAGCAGATCCAGGGCGAATTTCTCGTCGTTATGAATCGGGCAGATTTTCGGGTCGATCCGCGGGAAAGCATAGAGCGCTCCCATCGGTTTCACGCAACTGACGCCCGGGATGTCGTTGAGCAATTCCCAGGTGCGGTTGCGTTGTTCCAGCAGACGGCCCGGCGGCAGGATCAGGTCGTTGATGCTCTGGTAGCCGCCCAGGGCGGTCTGAATCGCGTGCTGGCTCGGTACGTTGGCGCACAGGCGCATGTTGGCCAGGATGTCGATGCCTTCGATGTAGCTCTGGGCGTTGTGTTTGGGGCCGGAAATGGCCACCCAGCCAGAGCGGAAGCCTGCCACGCGGTAGGATTTGGACAGGCCGTTGAAGGTCAGGCAGAGCAGATCCGGGGCCAGCGACGCGGTGCAGAGGTGCACCGCGTCGTCGTACAGGATCTTGTCGTAGATCTCGTCGGAGAAAACCACCAGGTTGTGCTGGCGAGCGATTTCCAGCATGCCCAGCAGCACCTCTTTGGAGTACACGGCGCCGGTCGGGTTGTTCGGATTGATGATCACCATGGCCTTGGTGTTCGGGGTGATCCTGGCCTTGATGTCGTTCAGGTCCGGCCACCAGTTGGCCTGTTCGTCACACAGATAGTGCACCGGACTACCGCCGGACAGCGCCACGGCGGCCGTCCACAGCGGATAGTCGGGCGCTGGCACCAGCACTTCGTCACCGTTGTTAAGCAGCGCCTGCATCGACATCACGATCAGTTCGGAAACGCCGTTGCCCAAATAGATGTCTTCGATGCCGACACCTTCGACCTGCTTTTGCTGGTAGTACTGCATCACCGCCTTGCGCGCGCTGAACAGGCCCTTGGAGTCGCTGTAGCCCTGTGCGGTAGGCAGGTTGCGGATCACATCCTGCAGGATTTCGTCCGGCGCCTCGAAACCGAATGGCGCCGGGTTGCCGATGTTCAGCTTGAGGATGCGATGGCCTTCCTCTTCCAGGCGCTTGGCGTGCTTGAGCACGGGCCCGCGAATGTCGTAACAGACGTTGGCGAGCTTGTTCGATTTGCTGAACTGCATGGTGATTGATCCCGAAAATGGACGATCCGCCGTGTGCTGAAAAGACGGACCGCTGAGTACAACGCCATCAAAATGGGTTTGTATGCGAGAAACGCGGGTGACAGACTGGCGTCTAACGAAGGCGCAATCATACGTGCCACCCGATCCGTGGAAAAGACACAGTTCGGGCTTTTTCAGTTGTGGAGGTGTACCCGTGGAAAAGCTGGAAAAAACCCTCGAAGAATGGAAGCAGATGCTCGATCCCGAGCAGTACAACGTTTGTCGCCTCAAGGCCACCGAGCGACCCTTCACCGGCAAGTACAACAGCACCAAAACCGATGGTGTGTATCACTGCATCTGCTGCAATGAGGCACTGTTCGATTCCACCACCAAGTTCGATTCAGGTTGCGGCTGGCCAAGCTTCTATGCGCCCATCGAGGGCAGTGCGGTGGTTGAGGTGCGCGACGTCAGCCATGGCATGATTCGCACCGAAGTCGTCTGCGCCAAGTGCGATGCTCACCTGGGACACGTCTTCCCGGATGGTCCACCACCAACGGGCTTGCGCTACTGCATCAACTCCGTGTGCCTGGACCTGGTGCCTCGCCAGGCCTGATGCGTCGCCATCACCGCGTTCAATTGAATGGCGCGCCAGTCGACGGCGCGCTAATTTGCCGACTTGATCCTTCCCGAGGCATCGCCATGAGCGAAAATCTTCTGAACATTCCGGTGCAAACCATCAAGGGCGAGCAAAAGACCCTCGCTGACTACGCTGGCAAGGCGGTATTGGTGGTCAACACCGCGAGCAGGTGTGGCTTCACCCCTCAATACAAAGGTCTCGAAGAGCTGTGGCAGAGCTACAAGGACCGCGGCTTGGTGGTGTTGGGCTTTCCGTGCAACCAGTTTGGCAAGCAGGAACCGGGCAACGAGAGCGCGATTTCCGAGTTTTGTGAGTTGAACTACGGGGTGAGCTTCCCGTTGTTCAAAAAGATCGATGTCAACGGCAGCGACGCCCATCCGTTGTTCGTGCAGTTGAAGAAACAGGCCCCCGGCTTGCTGGGATCGGAACGCATCAAGTGGAACTTCACCAAATTCCTTATTGGCAAAGATGGCTCGCTGATCAAGCGCTATGCGCCGTTGACCAAGCCGCAGGACCTGAAGTCGGATATCGAAGCGTTGCTCAAGTAACGGTATCGGCAAATTTCAATCGCCAGCGGCAAGCCTGCGACGCCAATTCGCTTGTAGCCTAGGACCTGACGCTTGTCGCTGCCGTCCACTGGTCCAACAGGCTGACCAATTCTTCCCGATGAAACGGTTTGGCCAGATAGTCGTTCATCCCCGCCTGCTTGCAGTGTTCGCGTTCTTCGGGCATGGCGTTGGCCGTCAGGGCGATGATCGGCAGGTCGGGCCATTTGCCGCTCTGACGGATCAGTCGGGTGGCTTCGTACCCGTCCATCACGGGCATGTTGCAGTCCATCAATACCAAGTCGAAACGGCTACGTTCCAACTGCTGCAACGCCTCGGCACCGTGACTGCTGACCACCACCTCACAGCCCAGTTTGCTGAGCATGCCTTTGGCCACCAGTTGGTTCACCGGGTTGTCTTCCACCAACAGGATCCTCGCCCGGTGGGCCGTCGGCTCCACGCCCGGCAGCCTGGCATTGCCGTGAGCGCCGTCGATTTTCAGGATACCCTTGAGCACCTGATGCAGGACACTGCGTGACATCGGTCGCGCCTGTTGGTGCACCGGTGCCAGTGCGAGCACCTGTTCGCCAGGCATGAAGTTGCCGTAGGCCGTTACCAGCAGGATAGGCATGCGCGAAGCAGGACGGATGCCGGCCAGGCACTCGGGGCAGTCGGTGATCAGCAGGTCAGGCTGGATAGCCGGCTGCGGGTCGTTGATTGAACAATGCCGACAGTCGATGCCCCATTCCGGGAGCAATCGGCTGAGCATCTCCGACAGCCCGCTGCCCTTGGCACTGACTACCACTACGCTACCCTTGAGCGCCGGCCAGACCGGAGCCGGCGTGTGGACAGGCAGCGGCAGGTCTGCGTAGAAACGGCTGCCGACGCCCGGCGTGGACTCGATGTTCAACTGCCCGTTCATCGCCTCGCACAGGTTGTGCGTCAGTGTCAGGCCCAACCCGGTGCCGCCGTACTGGCGGGTGATGGCCGCTTCGGCTTGGGTAAACGGTTGGAAGATTTTCGCCTGGGCATCCTGGGCAATACCGATGCCGGTGTCGCACACCTCGATGCGCACCTTGTCGTCGTGCAGGCTTAGCCGAAGGTCGACACGCCCGGCCCGGGTAAACTTGAGCGCGTTGGACAGCAGGTTGCTGACGATCTGCCTTACCCGCGTCGGGTCGCCCAGCACCAGCGCGGGAAAGCGCGGATCGATCAGGCAGGTCAGTTCGACGCTGGGCGCGGCGTTCTGCGACAACAGGTTAGCGGTGTCCTCGATCAAGGTGGCCAGATCGAACGGGATACGCTCGAGCTCCAGTTGCCCGGCGTCGAATTTAGACAGGTCAAGGATATCGTTGAGCAGTTCGACCAGCACCTTGCCCGAGTCGTGAGCGATGGACAGTTGCTGACGCTGTTCGGCACTGAGCGGCCCATCCAGCGACAGCGCGAGCATGCCCAGTAGCCCGTTGAGCGGTGTGCGGATCTCGTGACTCATATGCGCCAGAAACGCTGATCGGGCATGGGCCATATCCAGTGCCGTGCTGCGTGCGATCTGCAGCTCTTCGTTGGACTGGCTGAGCCGGGCATTGCTGGCCTGCAGTTCCTGGGTCCGGGCGTGCACCACGTTTTCCAGCTCGTTGAGGTGCTCGGTCAGGCGGTTTTCAGCATCGCGGCGGCGACCGAATTCGCAAGCGACGTTATCGAACTGCTGATTGGCGACCTGAACCAGCACGCCGATCTCATCGTTTTCATGCCTGCGCGGGCAGGGCAGCGGCGCCTGCGCAGAGCTGCTCGAATCTCGGGCCGACAGTGCTCGAATCACGTCGGTCAGGGGCTTGGTCAGTGTCAGGTAAAACAGGCCCATGAGAATCCCGGCAAATACCAGGCTGCGGAAAAAGCCGCTGAGCAGGGTGATTTGGGCACGCTGCAGGAAATGGCTGCCGAAGGCAAAGGTATCGACGTCCAGTTGCAGCATGCCGATGGCTTCATTGGGCATATGGTCCAGGTGCAGGACGTCCACGAACTGACGGCTTTTGCCGAACATCGAGTCGCTGAGCATGCGGTACGGACTTTCCACCCGCGGGCGCGACACGGCGGCAAGCAGCACGTTATTGTTGTCGACCATTCGCGCGCCGACCACGGCGGGGGAGTGCAGCAGGCCCGATGTCAGTTCCTGCGCGAGCTCGGCATCAATGTTGTAGGCGATCCGGGAGGCCGGGTTGTGACTGATTTGCAGCAAAGAGCGAATTTCACGATCGATCGAGGCGTCTTCGCTGGCATAATCGATCGCAATTTGCACCAGGCTGAACAGGGTCCCTAACAGGAAACCGAGCAGCACGGTCAAACGGGCCTGTTTGTACGACAGTCGGTGGGTGATTCGAATATCCATAAGGGCGCTTGATCCGTGGGGCACTGGCACTTCTTGTGTCCATCGCCGGCCAAGCATAGCTGATCGCACACCGGCTTTAACCAGTTAAATCAAGGAGAAATCGTGGATTCCCGATTGAACGCATTTCTGGAACGCGCCGAGTCGGTACTGGCGCGACTTGAGCCCCTTTTGCCCGCCCTGCGTGAGCCGGTGGACTGGGACAAATCGCTGGCCGCACGCTGGGTACGCGAAGGGCGCGTCGGTTATTTGATGCCCTTGGAGGTGACCCTGGACATGCGCCTGTCCGACCTGATCGGTGTCGATCAACAGCGTGCTCAATTGGGGCGCAACACCCAGCAGTTCATCGATGGCCTGCCTGCCAATCATGCTTTGCTCTGGGGGTCGCGCGGCACCGGCAAATCGTCCTTGGTTCGGGCATTGCTGGCTGAGCACGCCAAGGCCGGGCTTCGGCTGATCGAGATCGAACGCGATCATCTGGGCGACCTGCCGCGGGTGGTCGAGCAATTGCAAAAGTTGCCGCAACGCTTCGTGCTGTTTTGCGACGACCTGTCATTCGATTCGGGCGAAGGCGATTACCGCGTGCTCAAAAGCGTGCTCGACGGCTCGCTGGAGCAGGCCCCGGACAATGTGCTGTTGTACGCCACCTCAAACCGCCGTCATCTGGTGCCGGAAAAGGAAAGCGACAACGCCCACTGGCAGCGCGGCGACGACGGCGAGATCCATCCAAGCGAGGCGGTCGAGGACAAGATCGCCCTGTCTGACCGTTTCGGTCTGTGGCTGTCCTTCTACCCCTTCACGCAGGAGCACTTTCTGGAGGTCGTGGAGCACTGGGTCGGTGAGCTGGCCGGCAAGGCAGGTTTACAGTGGCAGCGTGATCCGGCTTTCGACATCCTCGCGGTGCGTTGGGCAACCGGGCGCGGCAACCGCAACGGTCGCTGTGCGTATCAGTTCGCTCGTTACTGGGTGGGTTTGAAAATGCTGGAGCAGCAACCATGATCGATTTGCAAGCCGCAGGTCAGGGCCTTGATGGTTATCGCCTGCTGGCCGCACAGCTTGAGTCGTTGCTGGCGCACGAGCGCGACTTCATCGCCAACGCAGCGCAGTTTTCAGCGTTTCTTTACACTCAGCTCGATGACCTCAACTGGGCCGGGTTCTACCTAAATCGCGACGACGAACTGGTGCTGGGGCCGTTTCAGGGACAGATCGCCTGCGTGCGCATTCCATTCGGCAAGGGCGTTTGCGGCACGGCGGCCCAGCGCCGCGAAACCCAGCGCGTTTTGGATGTGCACGCGTTCCCGGGCCACATCGCCTGCGACAGCGCGTCCAATAGCGAACTGGTGGTCCCATTGGTCAAGGAAGGTCGTTTGATCGGCGTGCTGGACCTGGACAGTCCGAGTCTTGCGCGTTTCAGCGAAGCGGATCAGGCGGGGATAGAGGCATTGGCGCAGATTTTTCTCAAGGCCACCGATTGCTGAGATAACGCAGGGTGGGCGCTCGCTTGATCGCGATCACCTGCAGCGGCCCGACTTGCCGACAGGCCGTGCCGCTACAGGTGCACAGACCGGAGCAGTGCAGAAGCCATCAATCGTAGATGGCTTTTTTCTTCCATTCGGCGTCCGCTTCGACCACTTTCAGGCCTTCAGTCAGTTCGTTGTTGTCGTCTTCGGTCGGGGCGATGGTATCCAGCACCATGGCATTGGCCCGCGCCAATTGACGCTCCATGGCTTGTAGATGAGTCTTCCACGGCGCAGGTTCGGCCTGGTTCTTCAGGTATTGAACGCCTCGTTCAAAAGCCAGCCGTGCCTGACCGGGCTGTTGCTGGTTGAGCGCCTGCTGGCCCAGATTGTTGAAGAACTCGATGTGCAGCAGCACCAGCAGATTGCGGATCTCGCGAACCCAGTGCTTGGCTTCGGCAGCCTGCAGAAAACCGTCATGGGCCGCGCGGGTCACCTGGCCATGCATCGCCTCCAGCAGAAAGCGCACGTCCTTGGCCTTGGCTTCGGTCTGGATCGGGCTGGGCGGATTGTTGACCTGAATGTTGTCACCCTGAGCGAGCAGCGCTTCGAGTTCGGTTGCGCGTTCCTGTACGGCGGGATTGTTTCTTCTCTCAAGCGCAACCAGGCGCTTGATAACGTTCAGCTCCAGGCGCAACAGCAGCAGCTTGAGTGCCGGGGTCATCAACTGGCCAGGGAAGGTCTCCGACAACTCGCTGCAACGGCGCAGACGATCATTGAGCTCGACCAGCGTGCGTGCGCGCTCCACTTTCCTGGCTTCGGCAACGTGATTGAGATAGCCGATTGCGATCAGGAGTACGATGCCTGCTACAACCAACAGGGTGATAATAAGTGGGGTCACCGTACAAACCTCGATCAGTTAATTTTGCGCCGAGTGTAGTGGCTATGCACTGGCACGGAAAGGGCGCTGGTCGTGTCACTCTATATAGAAGCGCTTTGACCTGCATCGGTATCGGCCATCAATGGCGGAATTAGAGGGCGAAGTCATTGATTTGAATAAATTTTCATTGGGGGGTTGACGACCCTTCAAACCATCCATAGAATGCGCGCCACTTGCAGCGTAAAGCACACAGCGAAGCGTGGCAGGGAGTGAATGTTGTAGCGTGTCCCCTTCGTCTAGTGGCCTAGGACACCGCCCTTTCACGGCGGTAACAGGGGTTCGAGTCCCCTAGGGGACGCCATTGCGGGAATAGCTCAGTTGGTAGAGCACGACCTTGCCAAGGTCGGGGTCGCGAGTTCGAGTCTCGTTTCCCGCTCCAATTTTAAGCAGCTTTGCTCATGGGCTTTGACCTGAAGTAAGGCTGAGTGAAACCAGGAAGCATCTTTGGATGTGTTTCTGGAACTGGAACACACACCATGGTGTTTCAGGCAGTGTCCCCTTCGTCTAGTGGCCTAGGACACCGCCCTTTCACGGCGGTAACAGGGGTTCGAGTCCCCTAGGGGACGCCATATTGCGGGAATAGCTCAGTTGGTAGAGCACGACCTTGCCAAGGTCGGGGTCGCGAGTTCGAGTCTCGTTTCCCGCTCCAAATATTGCGCTGCGGAGTTCAACTGGACTCTGTGGACGTCGAAAAAAGGACCTTCGGGTCCTTTTTTTTGTTTCGGCCAAATCTCTCGAAATCCACGCTTTCAAGTGCTCTTATCTCCCTCACGTTTTAAGTGCCTCAAGCATCGCCTGGCTATCGGGGTATTCTTGTCGACGGCGGCCTGTGCCGGAACCGGTGTCTGAATCAGCAGGGCTCCCCAAACAGAGTGACGCGCTTGGTTTTTTCGGTTAATAACACCGCAGTCACTGTGTTCACCGAGAATAATAAAATGAAAAAAACCGTTGAATCGGGCAAGCGCAACACCATGAACCGGGTACTGGCGGCAGCCCGCGAAGAGTTCTCTGCCAAAGGGTTAGCGGGCGCAAGGGTGGAAGACATCGCCAAGGAAGTCGGGGTCACCAAGCAATTGGTCTATCACTATTACGGCTCCAAGGAAGGCTTGTTCGTTGCCGTACTCGACGAAACCTCGCAGGGCATACATGCCGAGCTGGCACGCCTTGAGATTGACCACCTCACCCCTCCAGAGGCCTTGCGCGCGGTGCTCAACCAGTTTTTCGATCAGTACTGTAACGACCCGCTGCTGGGCAAGCTGGCCCAGGAGGGTATTCGTTATCACGGCGGACATGACACGCCACGCAATCGTTTTCTGGAATCGACGCCCTTGATGATCGACAAGGCGGGCAAGATATTACAGCGTGGAGCCGAATCCGGGGATTTCAAGCCGGGCATCGAGCCCCGATTATTTCTCGCCGCCGCGGCGCTGTTGACCACCGGCTGGTTCACCAACGGGTACTCAACCTCAGCGCTGGCGGGCATGGACACCACGTCGGCTGAGGGCTTGGCGACCTGGCGCCGCTATTCTGCGGACTTCATTCTGGCCAGTATCTCTAGCCCGGCGGCGTAAGCCAGCGCGCTCGCAATTTTCTCAGGCCGTCTTCATCGAGACCGGCATGCTCCTGCAGGTATCGATTCACTGAGCCGTACTGGCGCTGGATGGCGTCGAACGCCGCCATCAGGTAGGCAGGTCGCGCATCCAGTACTGCATCCATGGCGAGCTCGCTGACCGGTTGCTTTGCCAACCGGAAGACGCCATGGGCCATAGCCTCCTGACGCAGCGCATCAAGGTCATCGAAGCGCCGTCCAGAGAGCCGGTAGTCATCGATAATGTCTGCCTGCGACACACCAAAGGCGTGCAGCAGCATGGCCACGGCGAATCCCGTGCGGTCCTTGCCCGCCGCGCAATGGATCAACACCGGCACATCGCCTGACTCGAATAACCCGAATAAAGCAGGCAGGTGCGGCGCGAGCATGGACGGAAACCGGCGGTAGATATCCAGCATCATGTTTTCGGCATTCTCAACGCTGGGGTTTTCCGCCAGTCGTTCGACAAACCCCGGCTCGGCGCGCACGTCGGCGATCACCTCGAGTACTAACTGGCGCGGCCCTTGCTCAGGCAGGCGATTGGGATAGCGCTGACGCTCGCCCGCGCTGCGCAGGTCGCACACCGTTTTTACGCCGAGGCGCTCCAGTGTCCGCCAGGCGCCTGCATCCAGCTGATGCAACTGGTCCGAACGCAACAGCGCGTGTTCTGCGATCCATTGCCCACTGCTGGTCGGCATGCCCTTGAGGCTGCGGAAGTTGTCGGTGCCAGACAGGTGCAGCGTTTGGACTGGGCGGGCGTTCGATTGAGTGCGGTTGCAGGGAGTGTCCATCGCTGATGATTCCTGATTGAGCAGACAGCCTGAAGATGACCGCCGAGCGCCGTCAAGAGAAGGCCCATCAGGCTGTATTCGTTTCACCGTTGGTAAAACGCTTGAACGGTCGCGGTGACGTTTATTGGCTAAGTTAGCTGGCGATGCAACTGCATCCTGCGCAGATAAAACTCCTTATAAATCCAATAAACGGAGCCTGTCTTATGAGATTTCCCCTTGCCTTGTGTATTGCCTTGAGCAGTGCGTCAACGTTCGCTGTTGCCGCCGTATCCCCTGACGAAGCGAAACAACTGGGCACCACCCTGACCGAATTTGGCGCCATTAAGGCAGGTAACGCCCAAGGCACGATTCCGCCCTATGAAGGCGGCCTACGCACCTCGCCTGCAGACTACAAGCCGGGCAGTTTCTGGACCGATCCCTTCCGTGATGAAAAGCCGCTCTTTCGGATTACCGCGAAGAATGTCGGGCAATATGCCGACAAGTTGAGCGCAGGACAAAAGCTCTTGCTCAGCAAATACCCGGACACCTGGTATATGGATGTCTACCCTAGCCATCGCACAGCGGCCTATCCGCAAGACGTGCTCAAGGCCACCGTGCGCAACGCCACCGGCTGCAATACCAACAATGGCGGTCTGTCGGTGGATACGGCATGTCGCGGAGGATTGCCGTTCCCGATCGCCAGGACCGGCAATGAAATGATGTGGAACCAGTTGCTGCGCTACAAGACCGGCCCTACCGGCATGGCGGACCGCCACACCAGCTGGATCGTTGATTCCAACGGTGGCGTCACCAAGGCCGCGCAGCAGGAGGGCTACGAAGAATCCCCTTACTACCAGACTCAACTCAGTGATCGAGACCCCGGCATCTACACCCGGGTATGGACGGTCAATACGGAGCCTGCGCGTCGTGCAGGTGAGATGAGCGGGATTTCCGATTTCCTCGACCCGACCCAGAAACCACGCCGTGCCTGGAGCTATTCTCCGGGCCAACGACGGGTCAAGCTGGCACCGGAGTTTGCCTATGACACGCCCGTGGCAAGCCAGGGCGGCGTGACCCTGTTCGACGAACTGCAGATGTTCTGCGGCAGCCAGGACCGTTTCGATTTCAAACTGGTAGGCCGCCAGGAAATGTACATCCCCTACAACGCCTACAAATGGTACTTCGGGATCAAGCCGTCCGAGCAATTCATGAAAAACCATGTCAACCCCGCAGTCGAGCGCTGGGAGTTGCACCGCGTTTATGTCGTGGAGGCGACCCTCAAGCCGGGTATGCGGCACGTCTATAGCAAGCGTCGCTACTACATCGACGAAGACACCTTCGGCGCCGGGCTGTATGACGCCTGGGATCAGCAGGATCACCTGTACCGGACGATGTACATGGCCGGGGTGCAAATCTACGACAAGGACATTCCTTACGCGACGAAGAACGCCATTTTCGACTTCAACAAGAACATGTACGGCGTCATCAATGACTTCCTCATCGGCAGCATGACCTTCGTCACACAAGCGCCACCCAACGTGCAGATGAACCCTGAAGCCATCGTTGGCAGGGTGACCCAGCGTTGAGCCGCACCTGACCGACGAAACTGGAACGCATGAGGACCTACGATGAAACGACTTGAAGGCAAGGTGGCGATCGTCACCGGTGGCGGCGGGGGGATTGGTTCGGCAACGGCCCTGCGACTGGCAAGTGAAGGTGCGAAGGTGGTGTGCGCCGATATCAATCTGCAGGCCGCCGAACGGGCGGCGGCCGCGCTGGGCGATAACGGCCTGGCCGTCTGGTTCGATGCGGCCGACGGCGCGAGCATCGAGGCCATGGTCGATCGGACGGTGCAGCATTTCGGCAGGCTCGACATCCTGCACAACAACACCGCCGTCACCGACCCTGCCACACATGGACAAGACCTGAACCTGCTGGAGATCCCGCTGGAGGTCTGGCAGAAAACGCTCGACGTGAACCTGACCGGCTACATGCTCAGTTGTCGATTCGCCATCGCGCGCATGATGGAGACCGGAGGCGGTTCGATCATCAACACCGCGTCCGGCTCGGGCTTGCGCGGTGACAGGGTGCGCATCGCCTATGGCACCAGCAAGGCGGCCATCATCAATATGACCCGTTATATCGCCGCCCAATATGGTCGCCAGGGTGTGCGCTGCAATGCCATCGCGCCGGGGGTCATCGTCACGCCGGCGATGCGCGCCACGGCCCCGGATATCCTGGCGATCGCCAGCCATTACGTGCTCACCCCGCGCTTGGGTACGCCCGAAGACATTGCCGCGTTGACGGCGTTTCTGGCCTCGGACGAGTCGGGTTACATCACCGGTGAATGCATCGAAATCAATGGCGGGAAAAACAGCTGCCAGCCGCATTACGCCGAGGCGAATCTGCGTGCCGTCGGTGAGGAGTCGATGTCATGAGCGACCCCAATGCAATTGAAACCGATGTGGTGGTGATTGGCTCAGGCGGCGCGGGGCTCACCGCTGCGGTGGTTGCCGCCACTCAGGGGTTGCGCGTGCTGCTGCTGGAAAAAACCGAGTACTTCGGCGGCACCACGGCGCTTTCCGGCGGCGGCATTTGGGTGCCCTGTAACCGCCTTGCCGCCGAGGCCGGGCTTGAGGATGACCCGCAGTTAGCGTTGCAGTATGCCGAGGCGGTGGTAGGGCCGACCGTGCGCAAGGATTTATTGCGCGCATTTATCGATGCCGCGCCACGCATGGTCGATTACCTGCACGCTCATACGCAGGTGCAGTTCGCCGTGCAGCGCGGCTTTGCCGATTGGCATCCACAATTGCAAGGGGCTTCGAGCGAGGGGCGATTGCTGTGCCCGGTCGAGTTCGACGGGCGTGAGCTGGGAGATTGGTTTGCGCTTTTGAGGCCGCCGCTCAAGGAGTTCAACGCGCCGGGCGGGATGATGTTCTCAATTGCCGACATGCCGCATATCGCCCGTTTCACCCAGTCATTCAAATCCTTCAGGCACATCGCGCGGCTGGCGTTGCGCTTTGCTTTCGACCGGCTACGTCATCCACGTGGCACGCGCTTGACCATGGGTAATGCGATGGCTGCGAGGCTGTTGCAATCAGCAGTGGATGCCGGCGTGACGTTGTGCAAAGACACGCCAATGCTGGAGTTGATCAATGAAGGTGGGGCCATCAAGGGTGTCGTGGCGCTGCGCGAGGGAAGGCCTATCGAGATACGCGCGCGACGCGCAGTGGTGCTGGCCACAGGCGGGTTTTCGGCCAATGAGGTGATGCGTCGGGAATATTTCCCGTTTGCCGAGCATCACGTTTCGCTGGTGCCCGAAGGCAATACCGGCGACGGCCTGCAGCACGCTCAACGGGCCGGAGGTCGCTTCGATGGGGAGAACCTGAGCAATGCCGGGTGGGTCGTGGTATCGGTGCTACGTCAAGCCAATGGCAAGGTGCGCAAGTTTCCGCACCTGTACCTGGATAGGGGCAAGCCGGGATGCATCGCCGTCAATCAACACGGCCGGCGGTTCGGCAACGAAGCGGCGACCAATCTGGTTGAACCCATGCACCGCACCGGCTCGGTGCCCGCGCACTTGATTTGTGATCACCGCTTCATCAAGAAATACGGCCTGGGGCTGGTGCGTCCCGGCGGTTGGGGGCTCCAGCGCTTGATAGGTGAGGGTTACATCCTGACCGCGCCGACGCTGCAAGCCCTCGCGGTGCGCATGGGTGTCAACCCCGATAACTTGCAGGCAAGCGTGACCCGCTTTAATGCGCAGGCGTTAGCGGGCGTGGATGACGATTTTCATCGCGGTCGTGACAAGGGCGATCTGCCGCTCGGTGATCCGGCGCATCGCCCCAATCCCTGCCTGGGCGTACTCGGTCACGCGCCGTTTTACGCAGTGAAGATTTTTCCCGGTGATTCGACCACCACCGTCGGTCTGCGCATCGACCAGAACGCCCGAGTGCTCGACGCCGATGATCGGCCGATACCGGGCCTGCATGCAGTCGGGCTGGACATGAACTCATTATGGCGAGGCCGTGCACCGGGCAATGGCGCGAACAACACCTTGAGCCTGACCTTCGGTTATCTGGCGGCCATGTATCTGGCGTCGCACGACAAGGCCGCATCCGCTGAGCCAGCGTCGCAATCACAAGAAAGGGAGTCGCTCGATGGCCACGTTCGCTGATAAACCCAAGGTGTCGCTTGCGGTCGACTGGACCGAGTTCGCACAGGGCTGGCGGGTGCTGATTCTCTCGTTGATCGGCATTGCGACCTCCGTGGGCGTTGCGCCGATCTATGCCTTTGGCACCTTGGTGCTGCCGCTGCAAGAAGCGTTTGGCTGGTCACGCGGCGAGATTCAGTCCGCTGCGGCGTTTCAGTACGCCAGTTCCGTGCTGGCTTTCCAGCTGGCAGGCTGGCTGAACAAACGATACGGCCTGCGGCCAATCACCCTCGGCTCCCTGCTGGCGCTTGCGCTGGCGTACGTCATGATGACGTTCAATACCGGTCATCTTTGGCAACTGAACCTGGGGTTTGCGTTACTGGCGTTCGCTGGCGTGGGCACGCTGCACGTCACCTGGACGCAGTTGACGTGCCTCTGGTTTGAGAAAAATCGAGGGCTGGCGCTGGCGGTCATCCTCTGCGGTACCGGGCTGACTGCGCTGATCTTGCCCTCGTTATTGAGTTGGGCGATCAGCCAGTGGGGCTGGCGCGCCTGGTTCTGGGGACTTGCACTGTTGCCGCTGCTGATCACGCTGCCCCTGTCGCTGCTATGGATGCGTGCGTCGGTCCCGGTTCCGACAGCCCGGTCGAGTGCACTGGCCGACGCGCCGCAAACGCGACAGGTGAGTGGTTTGAGCTTGCGTGAAGCGCTGCGATCGGCGCGCTTCTGGATCGCTAACTGCGCGTTCTTTCTGGCTGTGCTCGGGATGATGGGGATGATCACCAATGCTGTGCCGCTGATGCGCGACAGCGGCTTGTCCGCCGCCGAGGCAGCCAGCGTCTTCGGAGCGTTCGGCATGTCGCTGATCGTCGGGCGTTTGTTCATCGGTTATCTGGTGGACCGGTTATGGGCGCCGGGCGTGGCGTTCTTCGTATTGATGCTGCCCGCGGTCGGTTGCCTGCTGTTTATCGCCGTGGGCGCGCGCATCCCGCTGCTGATTCTGGCATGTGTGTTTGCCGGGCTGGGGGCGGGTGCGGAGATGGACGTGGCGTCTTATCTGATGGCGCGCTACTTTGGCTTGCGCGACTACAGCCGGATCTTTGCCCTGCACATGAGCTTTACCGCCATCGGCAGCACGATTTCGCCGTTGCTGTTCGGCGCCTTGTTCGAGAGAACAGGCTCCTACCACGCGATGCTGACGTTCTGCATGGTCGGGTTCGCCATGGGCGCGTTGCTGCTATTGGCGATGGGGCGCTATCCGGTGTGGGTGGCGGATAAACAACCGCAGCGCCCACAAACCGAGGGCGCGCAAGCGGTGTCTATCGGCTGAGTCAGGGTTAAAGGGCGCACCAAGCGCGTCGCGGTTTTCAGCGCAGGCGCGCCTGGGTCGACGCCAAGGTGTCCATGTACTCACGACCCTCCACGATCAGCCCGTCACGGATGATCAACAGGTTGTGGTAGGTGTTGCGATACACCCGGTCTTCGAACGTCATCTCACCCTGCGCCTCATAGGCCACGCGATCGCCTTCGGCCGTCAGCCCGGTGATGACCACTACGCGTTTCTTCGCGCTTAACAGCCCATTGCGCACGGCATTGTTGAAGGCCTCGCGGCTGAGATCGCCACGACCCAGTACCCACCATTTGACGTCGGCATGTTGTAACGCCAGCAGTGTGTCCATGTCGCCGTCCATCACGGCCTGTGAATAGCGGCGCACCAAGGCTTTATTCGCTTCGAGAGTGGTGGTGTCCATCGCCTCAGTCCTCCAATAAATGCTGCAAATGCGCAACCACCTGCCGCGCGTCTTCCCCAAGCCTTGGCGTGCGCCGCGGCTTTTTGCCCAGGGTCAGCAGCTTCACCGACTCAAAATCTTCGGCTGCGGTAAAGAAACGGTCGACGATTTCGACCCCGTTCTGTTGGCCCCACTCATCGACATTGGCCAGCCACGCTTGCATCCCGTAGAGGGGCCACCGACGGAACTGTTCCCATGCGGCATCCTGATTCAGGACACCTTCAGCGCCGAGGCTGATCAGTTTTTCCCGGTAGACCCTGACCAGATCCCAGGCGCTGCTGCGCCGCTCGTCAATGGTCAACGCGCCGAGCATGAAATAAGCGATGTCACGCCAAGGCGTACCTTTGCGCACTAACTGCCAGTCCAGCCACACGCGCTCGCCGTTATGCCGCAAAAAGCTGTTGCCCTGATGCGAATCGCCGTGCACCAGGCAAATAGGTTGCTTTTGCTCCAGCTCGAAGGCGCTCAGTTCATCGAATGCGTGGGAGAACAGTTCGGGTGTGTCGTACATCCATCGCGGCAAAATCGCCTGATATTCGGCTTTGCGCAGGTTCAATCTCATGTAGTTGTACATGCGCAGAAACTGGTCGTAATCCACCGGGTGCGCCATCGATGCAGACAACCAGCTCTGCGCTTTCAATTGAGGGCTGTTCCAATGCGCCGCATGCAGCGTCGCCAGCGACTCCAGGCCTGCGGCGACCCCGTCGATGCCAAGGTGGTGGGTGCTGTGACCAAACTCGCCGGGAGCCAAGGCCAGGTCTTCCATCATCACCACGCCGCGACCGCCGCCGTCGCCGTCCCAGTCGGAAAAATACGATTGGGCAACGGGCACATGCAGCTGGCCGCGCACGAAGTGATAGAAGCGAGCTTCCAACTCACAAATCTCGCCACTTTCGAAGCCTTCCGACCAATTGGATTTGAGGCAGACATGCCGCGCAATCCCAGCAGCGACGCCGACATCGTTCAGTTCCAGGGCAAGGCGCAATTTGGTCGTATGCCCATTACGCACCTCGACCGTCTTGAAGTCATGGACCACGATGCCCGGGTAGCGATTGGCCAACAGTCCTGTGAGCCATTGCGGGGTAACATCGTCCAGGTGGCGTGGCAGTCTGCCAACTCTTGCAGGGTACAAACGCTCTGCCAGCGAAGTTTGGATATTGGTCATTGTTTTAATTATCTCTGTTCGGCGAAGGAGCAGTGATCCGGGCCTGAAACCCGGAACCGCCCCTGAGTGTCAGCCAGCGCCCGGCGCCCAACAAGATAAAATCGGCCCGTAACCCCTTGAGTTGTTTGACCAAGAGTCAAACGCGCCAGCGCGTGCGGTGGTGATTAGCGATCGCTGCGGTGACGACTTATAGCCCCTTATTCCGAGGGAATCGGGGCTCTAACGGGCGATGTCCATTAAGCCGACGTTTGGACCTGGTCGGACGGCGTGCCCTTTTGATTCCTGCTCTGGCATAAATGCCTTGCACAAGGTCCGGGGGGGCTGGGTGCGTTGGGCTGGCCTCTAACCCTTGAGCAGTTCCAGCAGTGCATCGGCATCCAGTTTCGCGCTGATTTCCCCACCGTCCAGCAGGCTGTCGGCCAGGTCGCGTTTACGGCCGTGCAAGCCGACGATCTGCTCTTCGATGCTGTTTTCAGTCACCAATCGGTAGATCGTCACGGGCCGTCGTTGACCCATGCGATGCGCACGGTCACTGGCTTGATCTTCAACCGCCGGGTTCCACCAGGGGTCCAGGTGAATCACATAGTCCGCAGCCGTCAGGTTGAGTCCGCTGCCGCCGGCCTTGAGGCTGATCAGGAAGATGTCGCCGACCCCGGCTTGAAAGGCATTGACCCGGTTCAGCCGTTCCTTGGCGGGCGTCGCGCCGTCGAGGTATTGATACGCGATGCCCTGCTGGTCGAGCCAGGCGCGGACGATGTTCAAATGGTCGACGAATTGGCTGAAGACCAGCGCCTTGTGCCGGTTTTCCAGCAGTTCACCGACGATTTCCGAGAACGCCTGCAACTTGCTGCTCTGCAGCGTCGAGCCTGGCAAAACGAGGGAGGGGTGGCAGCAGAAGCGTCGCAGTCGAGTGATCTCCGCCAGCACCTGCATCGATTTTCCTTGCTGCGGATCGAGTCGCGAGAGCGTATCTACTGCCTGCTGGCGCAGGGCTTCGTACTGGTGGGCTTCCTCATCCGACAGCGGCACCTTGTAGGTGATCTCGGTGCGCGCCGGCAATTCTGCGAGCACCTGGCTTTTCAGGCGACGCAGGATAAACGGCTGGATCAGTGCCTTGAGGGCTCGGCGCGCCGCCACGTCGCCTTGCTCGATGGGCGTTGCGAAGCGGGCGGCGAAGCCTTCCTGGCTGCCCAGCAGGCCCGGGTTGATAAACCGGAACAGATTCCACAACTCGCCCAGATGATTCTCCAGCGGCGTTCCGGTGGCGACCATGCGAAAGTCAGCCTGCAGCGCCATGACGGTCTGGGAGCGTTTGGTCTGTGCATTCTTGATCGCTTGCGCTTCGTCCAGCACCACGCTGGTCCAGTGTTGCTCGGTGAAGGCTGCGGTGTCGAGTTGCAGCAGACCATAGCTGACCACGACCAGATCGCCAGGGCCCAGCTCACTCAAGCTGCGCTGCTGTTGGTAGAGCCGCAGCTTCAGAACCGGAGCAAAGCGCGCGCTTTCGGCTTGCCAATTGAGCGTGACCGACGTCGGCGCCACGACCAGTTGTGGGCCCAGGCTGGCGCGTTGCAGCAGTACGGCCAGGGTCTGTACGGTCTTGCCCAGGCCCATGTCGTCCGCCAGGCAGGCGCCGACGCCCCAATGGGCAAGGCGCGACAGCCAGACGAAGCCATCGTGTTGGTAATCGCGCAGCTCAGCTTGCAGCGTGGCGGGCACCTGCGGTTGGTAATGGCGCAACGACTGTAGCTTGTCGAGGTGCGCCTGCCAGCTTGCGTCGGCGTCGAATTGCCCCACTTCCTCTGCCAGGCTGGCGAGCAGCGGCGAGGTGAGCGGGCTCAGGCGCAGTCCTTCGTCGCTGATTCGGTCGGCCAGGTGCGCCAGTTCATCGAGGCGCTTGCGCAGGCTGTCGTCCAGCGCCAGCCAATCACGTTCGTTGAGTCTCAGAAAGCGTCCGGGGCTTGCGTTAAGCAACGCCATCAATTCCTTGAGCTGCATGACCTTGCCGTCGTCCAGGGTGATATTCCCTTGCAGCACGAACCAGTCGCCTTGCTGGCGAAGCCCGAGCCTGAGCTGGGTTAGGCCGGGACGCGCGTTGATCCGCATGCGTTCGCCTTCCGGCCAGATGCAGTGCAGTTGCGCGCCGTCCAGTGCATGCAATTCACTGAGCAGTTGCAGGGCATGCTGCGGCTGGTCCAGCTGCCATTCCTGGCCGTCCATGTCGGCGTAGGCGAGCCCTGGGCAACTCTGCAATACCTGTTGCAGGGCGTGTCGTTCAGCGGCCAGATCGCGGCAGACCTGCAATGCTTTGCCGTCGCGCTCGCCCAGCAGATTTTCCGCGCCCTGTCCCGGGCGGAACCAGCTGCCATCCGCCAGGGGACGCACTAGCAATTGCAGGCGCACCCCTTCAGCCAGAGGCAGCAAATGCGCATACAAACGAGTGTCGGCGGGCTCGCGGTCCAGATGCCCGGTGAGTTCAGGAATGTCCGAGTGGATAGGCAAAAGCGGGGCGATGGCGCTGACGGCCTCGATCAACTGCGCCTTTGCCGAGGTCGGAACGTTCAGGCCGTGGCCGACGATTTCTGCAATCTTGCGCAGCTCCCGGCTGACCGGGTAGACCAGCAGGCGAGTCGGGGTCTCCTTGTGTACATAGGTCTCGTCGGCGTCGAGCAGGCCTTCAGGTTCAAGGTGCACACGAATCTGCTCAGCGTGGGCCTGCAGGTGCAGCGCGGCCTGGCCCGCTTGCAGATCGATACGCACGTCCGGCGCGTCCTGCCAGTAGAGCGCAGGGTGGCCGACCAGCCGGGGCAGGGCGTGGACGGCGGGCAGTTCGTACTCGGGGCTGCTGTAGTGATAGCTGACCTGGATGGCGCTGATCGTTTGCCGATCCTGCTCGCAGAGGAAATCCATCAAATCGCCGTCCTCCACCAGACGCTTGAGCGCCACCGTGCGTCCCTTGCTCCACTGGCCCTTTGCATTGCGCTTCTGCTCGCGAGGCTCGACCTTTTTCCAGTAATCGGTGAGCAGAAGGGTCCAGGCCAGTCGGGTATTTTTCTCCTCGGTCAGGGGGGTGGTCGGCACCTTGCCAGGCCTGAGTTGGCTTAACGCGTTGAGGGCATGCTCCCAGGCTTCCTGCCGGTGACAAAGTGCGACCAGTGGCTGCAGTCCAGCGCGCTGATGCACGTCGGCATATTGCCGGGGCTGACCGAATTGCACGGCGAGCAACGCGTCGAACTCTGCCGCCAGCCAGAGGTAGTGATCCCGAGCCAATTGATCACGGTAATCCTGCAAGAGGGTGCGCCATTTTTCCTGGCGTACTTGAGGCGCATCCAACCAATACAGGGCCAGGGCCAGCATCAAGCCGTCCAGGCCATTTAATGTGGCGGGTAGAAAGGAGGACGAGAGCGAAGACTTCTCACCTTGCAGCTGTTGCAGCAGATAAGCAAAAACCTCATAGGCACGGCCGTAGCGTTCCTTCTCGCCCAAGGCGATGGCTTGCTTGAGCGATGCCCGGTGCTTGGGGTCGTTTTCGGCGATCAGCGCCAGGCAGTAAAAACCGTTCAGCACAGCAGGCAGGTCAATTCTGCGTTTTTTGGTGAGCTTGCGCGTCTCGGCGAGCCAGCCGCGCAGCATCACCAGCGTCTCCCTGACCTGGCCTCGCAGCAGCAAATGGAAGGTGTGTTGCAGTAAACCCAGCTCCTCTACCTCGATGTGCTCAAGGGTGCCCCAGTCGCCGCGCCACAAGGCTTGAAGCGATACCTCCATCGCCAGTGCCCGGTGTGGCCGAGCCTCCATCTCGCGCAGCGCCAGCGGGTAACTGTGGCCGGCGGGGCCGAGCAGGATGTTGAGCAGATTGAGGTGGTCCTCCACCAGCAACACGCGCACGTCATCTTCCAGACGAGCGAAAACCTCAAGGCCCGCCGGGTCGGCCTGCAGCAGGCCCATGGGGTGTTCGATCGGCGATTGCGAGTGGGTGAAAAGCGAGCTTGCCATGCGCAGCGCACGCGCCAGCCCGCCCAGCTCGCCGCTGAGTAAACTAAGCCATAGGTCCTGCAAGATTCGCGACCGGGACGGGGTTTGCCATTCGCTGAGCGGGGGCAGGGCAGTCTTGATCTCATGCAGCCAGTGCTCACCCTCCGCCGACAGCAGCAGGCTCAGCAGCACCCGGTTACGTCGCTGGGGCGCGACACAGAAATATGTGCCCTCGGGCCGTTCTTCCAGCGTGATCCACCCATCTGCCTGCAGCGACTCCAGAAGCGCAGCCAAGGAGTCGGTGTCCAGCAATTTTTCATTGGTGTAACCAACGCCCATCGTGTGCAGCAGTTTGAGCAGCGAGGTCTTGCCCTTGCCGGGAACCGACGTCACCAGGCCGTACAGGACCGCCATGCAGTGATCGGGCAAGCGGTCGGGAGCGGTTGACTGGGTGAGCATTTTGACCTCATGGCGCGTTCAGCCAGTCGGCACGAGAACGTCTCGTGCCGCGGCAAAAGGCGCATTTTTCACCAGAGCAGCCGACCTGTCGACCTCCGATGTGGCATCCGCGCACCTTGCTCACCGCCAGCGGCGCTTTCCACTCCCTGCAGCATCACGTTGTTGTGCGACGTCGACTTCACTGTCGGCCGCTGCTAGGCCTCGACATCAGCCTCTCTGGCGGCGGTGTAACGGTTGACCGGATACGCCAGGCCGAAGTGCTCGCGCAAGGTCGAGCCGGCATACCCCGCGCGCTGCAATCCACGCTGCTGCAGCACCGGTATTACCAGTTCGGTGAAGTATTTCAGGCCGTCGGGCAGCAGTGAATTGATGATGAAACCATCGCTGGCGCCGTTCTCGAACCAATGCTGAATCTGATCGGCCACCTGCTGGGGTGTGCCGACGAACTCACGACGCGGGCGCGAGAAATCCAGTGCCACCTGACGCAGGGTCAAAGCATTGTCCCGCGCGTGGCGCTTGATGCGGTCCGAGCCGCCTTTCTGGCTATTGGCGCCCAGGTCGCCCAACTCTGGAAACGGCTCGTCCAGCGGATACCGGGAGAAGTCATGGTCGTTGAACGGGCGACCCAGTGCGACGATGGCATCCTCGATGCTCACCAGCGCCACAGCTTGCTGATAACGGTGCTCCACTTCCTCGACATTGCGGCCAACGATGGGGCGAATGCCTGGCAGGATCGACAGCTCATCCGGGTTGCGACCCAGGCCCTCGGCCCGACGCTTGAGGTCCGCGTAGTAGGCTTTGGATTCTTCGAACGATTCAGCGTGGACGAAAATCGCATCGGAATATTCAGCTGCAAAGTTACGTCCATCCTCCGAAGTGCCAGCCTGGAACAGCACCGGCTGGCCTTGGCGGGAGCGGGCGATATTCAGTGGCCCCTTGACCTGAAAGAACTCGCCCCTGTGGTTCAGCGGGTGCAGCTTGTCGCGATCGAAGAATTCGCCGGTCTGCTTGTTGCGGGTGAAGGCGTCGTCTTCCCAGGAGTCCCACAACCCTTTGACGGTCGCCACGTGCTCCTTGGCGATGCGATAGCGCACGGCATGGGGCGGGTGTTCTGCTTTGCTGAAATTCTCCGCCGTGCCGCTGAGCCAGGACGTGACGATATTCCAGCCCGCGCGGCCGCCGCTGATGTGATCCAGCGAGGAAAGCTGGCGTGCGACCTGAAAGGGTTCGGTGTAGCTGACCGTGACGGTCGCCACCAAGCCGATCTTCGAGGTCGTGGCTGCCAGCGCCGAGAGTATTGTCAGCGGTTCGAAACGGTTGAGGTAATGCGGGCTGGATTTCTCATGGATGTGCAGGCTGTCGGCAATGAACACGAAGTCGAACTTTGCGGCTTCGGCCAACCGCGCCTGCTCCTTGTACCATTCAAAGTTGGTGCTGGCATCGGCCTGCGCCTGCGGGTGGCGCCATTCACCCCAGCCGTGGCCGACGCCGTGGACCATGGCGCCGAGTTTGAGTTGACGGGGTGTGCTCATGGGTCGCTCTCCTGGGTCGGTCGCTTAGCGCGCAGCTTGTGAGTCGGACGTCACTGCCGCTTGCTCGGCGGCCAGGCGGATGGCATTGAACTGCGGATCGAAGCCATGGGAGACATCGACATGCTTGTTGAGGATGCCTTCGCGTTCGTAGATATCGGCGGTGTTCTGCAGACCTTTCACCACGCTGTCATCAATGCTCACGCGCTCCATTTTAGTGTCACGGTTGACCTCCAGATGCACCTCAAGGGGCAGGCCGGTGACCTTGGCCTGGGCAGCGGCATACTCCTTGGGATGGGCGTTGACCCAGCGATAGGCGCGGTCCAGGCGTACGACGAAGTCATCCAGTTGTGCACGTTTCTCGGCGATCGCCTTGCTGGTCGCGGCGAGGTAGGAGTGGTTGGTCAGCAGGTCCGGCCCGTTAGGCAGGATGCGTGCGCCGCTTTGGGTCGCAACGGTGGTGTAAGGCGCCCAGGTGGCCCAGGCGTCCGCGTCGCCGTTGTCGAGGATCAGGCGCGATTCGCTCGGCAGTAGATAAACGAACTTCACATCGCCGGTGGTAAGGCCGGCTTCGTTGAGCGCGCGGATGGCCAAGTAATGACCGATCGAGCCACGGCCTGTCACGATTCGCTTGCCTTTGAGATCGGCCACCGACTTGATCGGCGAATCATTGCGCACGATCAGCGCCGTGGTATAGCGGCCACTGATGTGAGTGATACTGATCACCTTAAGCGAAGCGCCAGCGCCCAAGGCAAACACATACGGTGCATCCCCTAGCGCGCCGACATCGACAGCGCCTGCGTTCAACGCTTCACCCAGTGGGGAGGCGGATGGGAATTCGGAGAACTTGATCTCGTAGGGCGCGTCTTTCAATTCGCCGGAGACCTCAAGCAAGACCTTAAGCGCCGATTTCTGGTTGGCGACCAGCAGTGGTTGCAGCGTTTGGGCTGCGTGGCTGTATTGACCGAACGACAACGCCAGCACTGCGCCCAGCAGCAGATGCTTGACGCGAAGCGGTTTGAAAAATGGGGCAGACATGACGCGTGTCTCCAGGCTAGGACATTGGATTCATGGCCTCCACCTGGCGAGGGGGCGGCCTAGGTTTATGACCTTAAGCCTATACGGAACGCAGCAGAAGTATCTTTTGGTTATATGCTAATTATGTTAATAAATAATTTTTAATAATCTATAATATGAATTTATTGCATCTAATCCGCTGTGCCGCCTTGTGTGATAGGGCTACGCGGCTGGCAGCCGCAGACGTATCTGCAGTCGCCACGGTCTGCACGCCGCGCAGCCATGAGTTGGTACTGCAATGGCTAGATCACGTTGAACCCGTGGGTGCCGTCTCGAGCCAGTTGTTTCACCAGCCCAAACTCCCAGTCCAGATACGCCTGCATCGCTTCGCGTGGGGCGTCGGTGCCTTCATAGGGACGGCGGTAGCGATCGATGCGCGGGGAGGCCAGGTGGGTTTCGCCGCTTTCCAGCGCCAACCCGGCGTCGATCCAGCTGGCCGTGCCGTCCTTGAGCAGAAACACCGGTTTGCCCGTCAGCGCCTCCACTTCCGGCACTGCCAGCCGCGCCAGCTTGCTGCTACCACACGTCAGCACGTACTGCTCGGCGGCGGGGATTTTGCGCAAGGCGCTGGACAGGTCCGCGCGCAGGGTCCACCAGGCACCGGGAATATGCTGCTTCACGTAGTTGGCGCTGGTGGTGAAATCCAGAACCGCCACACTGCCGTGCTGTTGCCAGTGACGCAGCGTATCGGCGCTGATTTCCTCCACTTGCCACGGCGTTGGCGTGGGCGCATTCCATGGGCCTTTTTCGCTGAAGTCCTGGCGCCGCAGGTCGTCAAGCACAAACACTTCCCAACCCAGCTGCGCCAACCACGAGGCTGACATATTGGCCCGCACCCCATCATCGTCGGCCAAGGCAATCCGCGCGCCGCGCACGCTGGCGTAATGATCGGTTTCCTGCACCAACTGGCCGCCTGGTGTTGAGCGAGCCCCGGGCAAATGGCCGGCTTCGAACTCCTCCGGCGTACGCACATCGAACAGGTATGTGGTGCGCGTCGTCTCGGCCTGCCAGGCATGCAGGTCGTTGCGCTTGCCGCGTTTCACTCCGGCCTTGTCAGCCACGTTCCGGGCATCGGCACGAGCAATCGCCAGCGTCTTGTCGCTGACGGCAGGGAAGCGCCGCGCCTGGCCATGGTCCAGCGTCTGGCCTGCCAGCAACCAGCCGATGGTGCCATTGCGCAAGGCGCAGATCGGGTTGGGCAGGCCGGCGTTAACCAATGACTGCGTGCCGATGATGCTGCGCGTGCGGCCTGCGCAGTTGACGATGATGCGCGTCTTGGGGTCGGGCGCCAGCTCACGGGCACGCAATACCAGTTCGGCGCCGGGGACGCTGACGCCGGTGGGAATACTCATGGTCTGGTATTCGTCGAAGCGCCGGGCGTCGAGCACCACGACATCGGCTTTGCTGTCGAGCAGTTGCTTTACGTCCTCGGCGGCCAGCGACGGGGTATGGCGATGGTGTTCCACCAGCTCACCAAACGCCTTGCTCGGCACGTTGACGTCGATGAACAGTTCACCACCTGCCTCACGCCAGCCCTGCAAGCCACCTTCGAGCGCCTTGACGTCGCTGTAACCCAGATCCGCAAGGCGCGCCAGCGCTGGCTGAACCAGGCCCTCGCCGTTGTCATAAAGCGTGATGGCGGTATCGCGGCGGGGGATGCGCGACAGCACTTCCAGCTCCAGTTTCGACAGCGGGATATTGGCAGCGAACAGCGGGTGGGCTTCGGCGAACGGCGCTTCTTCACGCACGTCCACCAAAGCCACTTCCTCACCGGCCAGCAACGCGTTGCGAATATCGGCGAATGATCGTGTGCTTTGAGTCATTAGGCTTGGTTCTCTTTGGACAGGTCCCAGATGTTCGGGAGGTAGGCGTTCGAATAGCCGGAGATGAATCGTTTTTCGCTGCCGTCGGGTTGATAAACGGCACGCTCCACCGCGCCGATATTGGCACCGTAGACATGAATGCTGATCGATACCTGGTCATCGTAGGCGTTGCTGACCTGATGGATGTCATTGCTGCTCGGTGACAGCGCTTCGACGTGCCCGGGCTCAAGGCGCACGGCTGCCCCTTCCGGCTCCAGGCGACCGTCAGCACTTCGGGCAAAGCCTTGGGAATACTCGGCGCCGCGCAACATGCCGATCAGTCCCCAGACGCGATGATCGTGAATAGGCGTTCGTTGCCCCGGTCCCCAGACAAAGCTGACGATCGAGAAGCGCTGGCGCGAATCGGCGTGCAGCAGAAACTGCTGATATCGGGCAGCGTCGGCGATGGCATATTGCTCGGGCAGCCAGTCGTCGTAGCGCACCAGTTGCCCCAGCAATTTGCCCCCGCGATGCAGCAGATCACCTTCGCGCGGATGGCTGTCGATCAATTCGGCCAATGCGCCGATGAAAGCCCGGAGTCTTTCAGGGTGTCGGGGTGAGGTCATGTCCATTCCGTATCAACGCCAAGGCAGATTCGATAAATGAATATAAGCATAGTGGCGGCAGTTAATATGCTATTTATTGATGATTAGGTTATAACGAAAACGCATTTCATAACGTTCGGGCAGGTGACCGGGGTATCCAGCCAGCGGTTTTGGAATTATGCTTTTTGCCTATCTTGTCCCTCTTTTTCCATGTGCGAACCGAATGAAAATTGATGAAATCGATGCCTTCGTGGCGGTGATTCGCTGCCAGTCGATCAGCCACGCGGCCGAGTCACTGGACCTGACGCAGCCGGCGATTACCCGCCGCGTGCAGAATTTCGAGCAAGCATTGGGCGTCGAATTGTTCGACCGCAATACCAAGCCGCTCAAGCCCACAGCGATGGGACTGCAGGTCTATCAGAAGTGCTTGGCCATCCTGCGGGAAATGGACTCGCTACGTGAACTGGTGGCGAGCGATACCCCGCCCAGCGGCCTGCTGCGCCTGGGAGTGCCGCAAACCATAGGTGATGTGGTGCTCCTCGATGCGCTAAAGCACTTGCGTGGGGAGTTTCCAGATCTGCGGGCGCAGGTGGTCACGGGCTGGGGCAGTCATCTGATCGGCAAGATCGAAAACGGCGAGCTCGATGCCGCGGCGGCATTATTCCCGGCCGGCAAGATTTTTCCCGAAGGCATCATTGGTCAGTCCATCGGCAAGATGGAGCTGGTGGTGGTCTGTGCAAAAGACCGGTTGCCGAAGAAAACTATCAAGCTGGCTGAATGTTACGACCAAGGCTTCGTGCTGAACCCGGACGGCTGCGGCTTCCGGGCCGGCTTGCAGCGTACGCTGGCCGATCAAGGCCTGGGCATGAAGGTTAATCTGGAAACCTTTGGCACTGAACTGCAGTTGGGGCTGGTGGCTGACGGCATGGGCCTGGGTCTGGTGCCGCGTCCGTTGTTCGAGCGCAGCGCGCACCGCGAACTGCTGGCGATAGTGCCTCTTAAGGACTTCAAGCCGGTGATGGATCTGTGGCTGATCTATCCCCGGTTTCTCGGCAACCTCCAGGCTCCTGTCGCTTGCTTCGGTGCGTTGGTGGCCAATGCGTTGAAGCAGGCGCGGCAGGCGGCGTGAACCGGCCCTGTGGAAATGAAAAATATTGATAATTAGCTTAGAAGAAAATGTGATTGTTAAACGTTTTCCGACGCGCATAGGCTCCCTTGACACGTCTAGTCACCACCCACAGGGAGTCATGCATGAGCCATGTCAGTGCTTTGCCCGTTCAAACCAGTTCCAGCGATGTGCGTGATCGAGTCAGCCCCGAAGAGTGGGAGGTACGGGTCAAGCTTGCAGCGGCCTACCGCATCGCTGCGCACAAGCGCTGGACCGACCACATCTACACTCACTTTTCGGCACGCGTGCCCGGCCCTGAAGAGCACTTCCTGATCAACGCCTTCGGGCTGCTGTTCGACGAAATCACGGCGTCCAACCTGGTCAAGGTCGACATCGACGGCACCCTCGTCGACGACCCGACCGGCCTGGGCATCAACCATGCAGGCTACGTCATCCACAGCGCCATTCACGCAGCGCGACCCGACCTGCAAGCCGTGCTGCACACGCATACCCGCGATGGCGTCGCGGTGTCGGCGCAGAAGAACGGCCTGCTCCTGATCTCTCAGCATTCCCTCGGTTTTTCAGGGCGCGTGGCCTATCACGGTTATGAAGGCATCGCCCAAGACCTGGGTGAGCGCGAGCGGCTGGTGGCGGATCTGGGCGACAAGCATGTGATGATCCTGCGCAACCATGGCCTGCTCACTGCGGGGCTTAGCGTGGAGCACGCTTTTCAATTGCTGCACAACCTGGAATACGCCTGCAACATCCAGATCGCCGCGCAAGCGGCAGGCAACGCCGAACTGATCTTTCCGCCGCAGGAAGTGGTGAGCAAAGTCGAAGAACAGGCCAAGGTCTTCAAAAGCGGCACCGGGCCGGGCGTGACCCGGCACTGGAATGCGTTGATCCGCGAGCTGGACCGGCAGGGCACCGGGTATCAGCAATAGAGACCGTTTTCAGCGGATCACGATCTGGCTACTGCCCGGAGGGCGCAGGCGCGCGCTGGCTCGTGATCTGCCGCGCCGCACCAGCAAATCCCGCATGCTTTTTGCCTCACATATTCAAGGTGTCTGGTTTGTTGCCGGTTCCCGGCAGGTCACAGGCAAGCTTGCACCTACGACCGTTGGCCAGAATCGAAAGCGTTAGCTGCCATTGCTGCGTTGCTCAGGCCACTTTCTCACTTCTTTCCCGCTCGCGTCTGGCCACCCGTTCTCGGGTCAAGGGGATAAGCTGCTTGCCGTAATCGATCGCATCTTCCAACGGGTCGAAACCCCGAATCAGAAAGGTGGTAATCCCCAGGTCGTAATAGTCGAGCAACGCCTCGGCCACTTGCTCGGCAGTGCCTACCAGCGAGGTCGAGTTGCCTTTGGCGCCCAGCAGCCCGGCGATGCCTGTCCAAAGACGTTTGTCCAGACGTGTCCCTTGGGCCGCCGCCGCAAGCAAACGCTTGGAGCCCTCGTTGGCGGGTTCCCGACGCGGAATTCCGGACGCCTGCGCCAGCGCCTTGGCACGCTCCAGAATGTTCTCGGCGCGGGCCCAGGCCAGTTCTTCGGTCTCGGCCAGAATCGGCCGCAGTGACAGGCTGAAACGTACCGTGCGCCCATGCTTGGCCGCTTCGGCGCGAACCTGTTTGACGATATCCCTGACCTGCTCATAGGTTTCACCCCACAAGGCATACACATCGGCGTGCTTGCCCGCGACCTCGATGGCCGCCTGTGATGCGCCGCCGAAGTACAGCGGAATGTGTGGCTGCTGGGGCGATTTGACCAGTGAATGCGCGCCTTGGACCTGGTAATAGGTGCCGTGATGATCGAACGGCTTTTGCGCCGTCCATTCCTGACGTACCACGCTTAAATATTCGTCGGTACGGGCATAGCGTTCGTCCTTGCCGATGAAGCTGCCGTCGGCCCGCAGCTCTTGGTCGTCGCCGCCGGTAATGATGTGCACGGCGGTACGCCCGCCACTGAATACGTCCAGCGTGGCGAATTGACGGGCCGCTACGGTCGGCGAAATGAAACCCGGACGGTGGGCGATCAGAAACTTCAATTTCGTGGTCACGCTGACCGCATGGGCGGCAATGAATGCGCTGTCCGGACTGTTGGAATGATAAGCCACCAGCGCGCGATCAAAACCGGCTTCTTCATGGGCACGCGCGACCTTTTCAACGTATTCAGGTTGGACCGTCTGACCACTGCGTGGGTGAATTTCCGAGAAAGGCTGGGTGGCGATGTAACCGATGAATTCAACGCTCATGGGCAATACCTTGTCTTTTATGGACCGAAGAAGCGCGGGCTGTCGCCCGAGACCTGTCAGCAACATAGGGGTATGGCGCGGCGCTGTGAAATTCGATCTGGCGCTAAGCTAATTATAAAAACAACGCATTAAAAAAGATAAAAATATCAAATAAGCTGAGTATTAGCTTATTTCCACTGGGCATTTCACGAGGCTTTTTTATGCGCTTAGGATGAGTCCCATCTTTGGGCGCGCTATTTGAGCGGGTTCGTTTCTGCTTTCCAACGGGTTCTACAAGGATGTCGGCGCATGGGTTCTATCAGTCGCAATTTGGCTCGTCAGAGTGTCGCTGCTTTGTTGTGGTTCACCACGCTGACGCTGGTCGGCTGCGATAACACGGGCAATCAACAGGTGTCAGCCGCTGAGGCGGTCGATTGGTCGAAGGTCACGCTGATCCTCGGTGACCAGGCCAAGGGGTTACGCACGGTGGTCGACGCGTCCAAAGCCTTGGAGGGTATTCCCTACCAGGTCCAATGGGCCAACTTCCAGGGCGCGGCGCCGCTATTCGAAGCGTTACGGGCCGGAGCGGTGGATCTGGCCCCTGCTGGTGATACACCGGTACTTGCGGCCGCGACCGGAGGCACGCCACTGCGCATCGTCGCCGTGCGCCGCGGTCAGGGACGCAGCGTCGGGATTCTGGTGCCGCCTGAGTCGGACATCAGAACCGTGGCTGATCTCAAAGGCCGTAGCGTTTCGATTTCTTCGGCTCGGGGCAGCATCTCGCAGTACCTGCTGATTCGCGCGCTGGAAGATGCCGGTGTCAAGGAATCCGAGGTCAATATTGGCTTCGTCATGCCGACCGATGCATTGTCGGCCTTCCACGCAGGCAAAATCGACGCCTGGGCGACCTTCGGCATCTATCAGGCGTTCGCCGAGGAAAATGGCGCACGGCTGTTGTTGAGCGGGGAGGGGATTAATACGGGGCTGACCTTTATAACCGCGTCGGACGAGGCGCTGGCAGACCCGCTCAAGCGTCAGGCCCTCAACGATGTCCTGCAGCGTCTGGCCAAGGCGTTTGACTGGGCCAAGGCCAATCCGGAGCAGTACGCCCAAGTGTTTTCCAGCGCCAACACCGTGCCCTTGCCGGTGTCGCAGCGCTTGCAGGGTTGGGGGGTGGAGTCGCTGCAGCCCGTCGAGGCGTCAGACGTCACGGCGTTGCAAGGGGTCGATGACCTGTTCGTGGCGAAGAAAATATTCCCGCAGGCGGTACAGGTTTCAGGGCTGGTGGATAGAGAGGTATTCCCGAGTGCGCACGGGGTGTTGTTGAAGTAGCCACTGCTGGGCTTACTGGCTTGTGCCGCCTTGCGGTGGCGCCGTTAACATCGCTGCCGCCGGCGCGTCGTGCAGGTTCAGCGCAGAGCCAGGCATCGCTGGATCAATGTCGCGGCTCATCCTGCCCCATGGCCAGCAACTGCTTCTCTTGATCCCAATCGAACGGTTCTTCGTTCTCCTGGGCCTCGAAACGGCGCTCCTCCAGCGCGGTGTACAGGTCGATTTCTTCGTCGGGCATGAAGTGCAGGCAGTCGCCGCCGAAGTACCAGAGCAGGTCGCGCGGCACTAGATGGGCGATCTGCGGGTAGCGCTGGATAACCTGGCACAGCAGGTCCTGACCCAGGTACTGGCTTTCGATCGGTTCGCGTGGCAGCAGCTCGATCAGCTCGTCATAACGTTCCAGGAACAGCGAGTGACTTTCTTCGGGCACCTGTTCGGCTTCACCCAGCGCGACCAGAATGCCGCGCAGGTGCGTTAGCAGGTTGAGAGTGCGGTCGAGATTGGCGTCGGCCATGATGAAGTCCTTAGAGACAAAAACAGGCGCGAGAGTATAGATCCCGGAGCAGGGCACCGATACCCCAATGAGGACTGCGGTGATGGCCGTCGCGCTCGCCGCGTCAGCTCAATGCCATAAACCGGCCAGATAACGATGCCCGGCCTCGGTCAAGGCCAACTGAGTGAAGGCCAGGCCGCAGCTGTAGTCAGGGCAGGGTTGGCGCGTGACGAAACCGATGAGCAACAGAGTCTGCAGAGTCTGGGCAGGTTTGCCACTGTAACGATTTTCCCCCGAGGCAATTTCAGCGAGCAGGCAGCGGTGAGTCATGCGTTGGTCGATCATGATGCGTCCCCTTGGTGTTTTCTTGTTGTTATCAGGGAGTGTAGGACAGTCTTCGGCGGATGTGCACGCTAGAGCGGTATTGGAGGGTGCGAGCGTCGTTTTACCTGTAGCAGCACGGCTTGCCGGCGGTGGCGTCCTTGCGGGCACTGTCGCCGACTGGCCTTACTGTTGCACAGGTGCTGCTGTCGTCCGTCAGCGAATCTTGCCTTCAGTGGCGGTCAATGCCTGTTTATCAAAATCATCGACATCGATCACTTTGCGTCGCGCCGCTTCGGCGGTGCGTAATTTCTCGGCCTCGGCCGGCTGAAGCACGCCTGCATTGAGCGCCGCATCGATCAGGTGCTCGCCTCCAGTGGCCTTCACCTGACCGCTCTTGATGCCCTGATGCAGCTTGGTATGCAGGGCCTTGGCATCACCCAGCAGATCCGCTGCATGCTGCAGCGCGCCCACCGGATCGCTTGCCGAGGTCGGGCGATAGCAGCCCGTGAGCACCGACTCCAGTGCCGGGTCGCCCTTGCTGTGGCCGATGATTTCCGCAACCTGGGCATCCAGCGCATCCGACGGGCCTTTGTGCCGACGGCCCAGCGGGAACACGATGACCCGCAGCAGAGTGCCGAAAATCCGGTTCGGGAAGTTGGTGAGCAGTTCGTCCAATGCGCGCTCCGACTCGCCGAGCGCCTCCTCCATGGACCAGCGAAACAGCGGAATCAGTGCTTCGGGATAGTCAAGATCATGGAAACGCTTGAGGGCCGCTGACGCCAGGTACAGATGGCTCAACACATCGCCAAGCCGGGCCGACAGTCGCTCGCGGCGTTTCAGTTCGCCGCCCAGCAGCATCATGCTCAAGTCGGCGAGCATGGCGAAAGCCGCCGCCTGACGGTTGAGCGCGCGGAAATAGCCCTGGCTCAGGCTGTCCCCTGGCATGCGTTCGAAATGACCGAGCCCCAGGTTGAGAACCAGTGTGCTGGCCGCGTTGCGCACCGCAAAGCCGATGTGTTGCAGCAGCAGGTCATCGAACTCAACCACCGCGCGGTCATGATCCTCACGTCCCGCCAAGGCCATTTCCTTCAGCACGAAGGGATGGCAGCGGATGGCGCCTTGACCGAAGATCATTAGGTTGCGCGACAGAATGTTCGCGCCTTCGACCGTAATGAAGATCGGCGCGCCTTGCCACGAACGACCCAGATAATTGTTCGGGCCCATGATGATGCCCTTGCCGCCGTGCACATCCATCGCGTGGGTGATGCACTCGCGACCACGTTCGGTGAGGTGGTATTTCAAAATCGCCGACAACACCGAGGGTTTCTCGCCCAGGTCCACGGCATTGGCCGTCAACATTCGAGCGCTGTCCATCAACCAAGCGTTGCCGCCAATGCGTGCCAAGGACTCCTGAATGCCTTCGAAAGCGGCCAGCGGTACGTTGAATTGTTCGCGAATCCGGGTGTACTGGCCGGTCACCAGACTGGTGTATTTGGCGGCGCCGGTGCCGACCGCCGGAAGGGAAATCGAACGACCCACTGACAGGCAATTCATCAGCATCATCCAGCCCTTGCCCAGCATGTCCTGACCCCCGATCAGGTAGTCCAGAGGGATGAACACGTCCTTGCCAGCGTTGGGGCCGTTCATGAAGGCCGCCCCCAACGGCAGGTGACGACGACCGATTTCCACGCCGGGCGTGTCGGTCGGGATCAGCGCCAGGCTGATGCCCAGGTCTTCCTGCTCGCCTAACAGATGCTCAGGGTCGAACGCCTTAAAGGCCAGGCCGAGCAGGGTCGCGACCGGGCCAAGGGTGATGTAGCGCTTTTCCCAATTCAGGCGCAGGCCGATGACTTCTTCGCCCTGCCACTGGCCCTTGCAGATAATACCGGTGTCAGGCATTGCACCGGCATCCGAACCCGCCAGTGGTCCGGTAAGGGCAAAGCAGGGGATATCGTCCCCACGTGCCAGGCGCGGCAGGTAATGGTTGCGTTGCGCGTCGGTGCCGTAATGCAGCAACAGCTCAGCAGGGCCCAGAGAGTTGGGCACCATCACGGTGGAGGCGAGGTCGCCGCTGCGGGTCGCCAGTTTCATCGCCACCTGGGAGTGGGCGTAGGCTGAAAAACCCTTGCCGCCGTATTCCTTGGGAATGATCAGGGCGAAAAAGCCGTGTTCCTTGATGTGTGCCCAGGCTTGGGGTGGAAGGTCCATGGCCTGACCGATTTCCCAGTCGCTGACCAGCGCGCAAAGTTCATTGGTCGGCCCGTCGATAAAGGCTTGTTCTTCCTCGGTCAGTTGGCTCTTCGGGTAGGCAAGCAGGGTGTCCCAATTGGGCCGACCGCTGAACAGTTCGCCGTCCCACCACACCGTGCCTGCATCGATGGCATCGCGCTCGGTAGCGGACATCGGCGGCAGCACTTTCTGAAACCAGGCGAACATCGGCGTGCTGAAATATTTGCGCCGCAGATCAGGCAAGGCCAGGGGCAGCGCAACGGACAGCCACAGCAGCCACGGGATGATCATCCAGCCATGGGCATGACTGAACGTACCCATCGCCAGCAGGTACACCGCCACGATGCCCAAGGCAGGAAAAGCGGCAACGCGCCGATGGGCCAGCCAGGCCACGCCGATTACCAAAACCACGATCCACAACACCAGCATAAGAATCCCTCCAGGATGATGGCGAAATTGAACGCCATCGACATCGCGAGCAGCCGCTCTGGCCCGCGCATCGATAGTGACCCCGTGGCTGTGGAGGAGTTCGAGCGCTGGCCGATGCGCTTTTACATGTGGCTCGAATACCCCCGGGCGCTGCTGTCGGGTTAGACTGCGGACCGCAGGTATATGCCTGCAAGCGCCGCCAGCGCATGCAAATCAAGCAGCATGATATTCCTTCAACATTCGCGATACGCTGCGGTCGAACGAGAACGGCGCTGACCGCGTTAGATTAATAACGACTATCAATAGAACTCGCTGTACTTGCACGGCGCTGGCACGCAACATTGTTCCTCTTCGCCGCTTGCAACGGATCGTTTCGGCAATAGCGGTTTGCGTGATAGGTCAGTGCGACTGCCCGACTTTGTATTTGTCTTTTCCCTTCTTTCATTATTGGTGTGTTTTCAGTCATGAGTTCAGCTTTGTCCATCCGGCAGCTAACCAAGACCTACGGCAACGGTTTCCAGGCCCTCAAGGGCATCGATCTGGACGTCGCCGAGGGTGATTTCTTCGCTTTGCTCGGCCCCAACGGTGCCGGCAAATCCACCACCATCGGGATCATTTCGACCCTGGTCAACAAAACCACGGGCACGGTGAACATCTTCGGTCATGACCTGGATCGCAATCCTGCGCAGCTCAAGCGCTCGATCGGCGTGGTGCCCCAGGAATTCAACTTCAACCAGTTCGAGAAGACCTTCGACATCGTCGTGACGCAGGCGGGCTACTACGGCATCCCGCCAAAGATCGCCAAGGAGCGCGCCGAGCAGTACCTGACCCAGTTGGGGTTGTGGGACAAACGCGATGTGCCGTCGCGTTCGTTGTCCGGCGGCATGAAGCGGCGTTTGATGATCGCCCGCGCACTCATCCACGAGCCGCGCCTGTTGATCCTCGACGAACCGACCGCAGGCGTTGATATCGAACTGCGCCGTTCGATGTGGACCTTTCTCACCGAGCTGAACGAGAAGGGCATCACCATCATCCTCACCACGCACTATCTGGAAGAGGCTGAGCAGCTGTGCCGCAATATCGGCATCATCGATCACGGCACCATCATCGAAAACACCGGCATGAAGACCCTGCTCAACAAGCTGTACGTCGAGACCTTCTTGCTGGACCTGAAAGATCCGATGCACAGCGCGCCGCAGCTGGCAGGCTACCCGTCACGGCTGGTAGATGAGCACACGCTGGAAGTGCAGGTCGATAAGACCATTGGCATCACCGCGCTGTTCGCACAACTGGCGCTGCAGAACGTTCAGGTGCTAAGCCTGCGCAATAAAACCAATCGGCTTGAGGAGTTGTTCGTGGGCCTGGTCGAGAAAAATCTGGCGAAGGTGGCGATATGAGTTCGGAACTGCGCCCCAACCTGGTCGCCTTGAATACCATTGTCTACCGTGAAGTCCGCCGTTTCGTGCGGATCTGGCCGCAGACCCTGCTGCCGCCGGCGATCACCATGGTTCTGTACTTCGTGATCTTCGGCAACCTGATTGGCCGGCAGATTGGCGACATGGGTGGTTTCACCTACATGCAGTACATCGTGCCGGGGCTGATCATGATGTCGGTCATCACCAACTCCTACGGCAACGTGGTGTCCAGCTTCTTCGGTGCCAAGTTCCAACGTTCGGTGGAGGAACTGATGGTTTCGCCGGTATCCCCGCACACGATCTTGATCGGTTACGCCTTGGGCGGCATGCTGCGCGGCTTGATGGTAGGGGTCATCGTTACCCTCCTGTCGATGTTTTTCACTGATCTGCAGGTTCATCATTTGGGCGTCACCATTGTGGTGGTGGTGTTGACGGCGACGATCTTCTCGCTGCTGGGCTTCATCAACGCCGTGTTTGCACGTAATTTCGACGACATCTCGATCATCCCGACCTTCGTGTTGACGCCGCTGACCTATCTGGGCGGGGTGTTTTACTCGATCAACCTGCTGCCGCCGTTCTGGCAGACCGTGTCGCTGGCCAACCCGGTGCTGCACATGGTGAACGCCTTCCGATTCGGCATTCTGGGCGTATCGGATATCAAGATCAGCGTAGCCTTGGCGTTCATGGTCATCGCGACCATCGTCCTGTATTTGGGCTGCGCACGGTTGTTGGTCAGCGGGCGCGGCATGCGGCAATAGCCGAACGCACCGACTGCGGCCTGCTCGATGTCCGGCGCGCCGCATGAGCTGTAGCACAGTCCGGCTTGTTGACGGTGACCAGGACGCATCGTCGGCAAGCCGACCTTTACAAGCGCTTGCGAGCTTGCCTGCGCGCTTTCCACTGCCGCCCCACCCACCAGCGCCAGTACGCCATTGTTCCAAAATATCCCACCAGGCCCAGCACAACGCCCGCAACCACCGAGCCCAGCAGAAGCGGCTGCCACAGCGTCGCCAGCTGTCCGCTGATCCAGTCCCAATTCAGCTCCTGCGCAAAGGCGCGCGGTGGCACGCCCATCAGCAACGCGCCGAGTTTGTAGGTGCAATAGAACACCGGCGGCATGGTTAGCGGGTTGGTCAGCCAGCATAGGCTCACGGCAATCGGCATATTGGCGCGCACCCGGATCGCCAGAAGAGCGGCCAACAACATCTGCAAGGGCATCGGCATCAGGGCTGCGAACAGACCGATGCCCATGGCCCTGGCCACCGAACGACGATTGAGGTGCCACAGGTTGGGGTCGTGCAGCAGTGTGCCGAGAAAACGTAAGGATTTATGTTCCCTGATGCGCTTCGGATCGGGCATGTATCGCTTGATCAGGTGACGTGGCATACAGGAAATCCGGGGCTTTGGGCGGGGAGTTCGGGCAAGTATGCATGGATAGGCGCGGATGGAAATTCAGACATTGTGACAATTAATAAATGCGCGCCCCGATCAATGCGCTAAGTCATGAGGGTGAATTTCATCGGTCGATAAGGGAAGTCTCATGCGCACAGGGATGGTGGCGCTTGCACTGGGAATGCTGGCCATGCGCTTTTTGCCGGTATTGCCGCCGGTCTGGTTGATGCTGATGATGCCGGTGGTCGCGCTGATGCTGCTGCCGTTTCGCAGCTACCCGCTGGCGTTGTTCCTGTTCGGGTTGACCTGGGCCTGTGTGTCGGCCAAGTCCGCATTGGACGACCGCCTGCCCGAACGATTCGACGGTAAGACGCTTTGGCTTGAAGGCAAGGTCGTGGGCTTGCCTCAAAACGTCAACGGTGTGGTGCGTTTTCAGCTGCAAGACCCGGTCTCGCGTCGCACCCGCTTGCCCCAGCGGATGCGCATTGCCTGGTATGGCGGCCCGACGCTGAGCAGTGGCGAGCACTGGCGCCTGGCGGTCAAGCTCAAGCGCCCGGGCGGCTTGGTCAATCCCGGCGCCTTCGATTATGAAGCCTGGCTGCTGGCGCAACGTATCGGTGCAACGGGTACGGTGGTCGACGGGCAATTGCTCAAACCGGCCGAACAGCCTTGGCGTGAGCGGATCCGGCAACGCATATTGGCTGTCGACGCACAGGGGTATGAAGGCGGGCTGACGGCGCTGGTGCTGGGTGATGATTCGGGCTTGAGTCCTGCTGATTGGCAGGTGTTACAGGACACCGGGACCGTGCATCTCCTGGTGATTTCCGGCACCCACATTGGTCTGCTCGCCGGTCTGCTCTATGGCTTGGTCGCGGGATTGGCACGCTGGGGCCTTTGGCCGCGGTGGCTGCCCTGGCTGCCCTGTGCGTGCGCGCTGGCGTTGAGCGGCGCATTGGCTTACGGCTTTCTCGCCGGGTTTGAAGTGCCGGTGCAGCGTGCCTGTGTGATGCTTGGGCTGGTACTTCTCTGGCGCGTACGTTTTCGCCATCTTGGCGTGGTTATGCCGTTGTTGATCGCGCTGAATCTGGTGCTGGTCGCCGAACCCCTGATTACCCTGCGTCCGGGTTTCTGGCTGTCCTTCGGCGCGGTGGCGATTCTGATGCTGATTTTCAGCGCCCGCCTGGGCGCCTGGAGCTGGCTGCGCAGTTGGACGCGGGCGCAATGGCTGATCGCACTGGGGTTGCTGCCGGTACTGCTGGCACTGAGCCTGCCCGTCAGCCTGAGCGGCCCACTGGTGAATTTGATCGCGGTGCCCTGGGTCAGCGTCTTCATCCTGCCGCTGGCGCTGTTCGGCACGCTTTTGCTGGCACTGGCTCCCATTGGCGAAACATTGCTCTGGCTTGCCGGCGGTTCGATGCATGGTCTGTTCCACTTTCTAAGCGTCATGGCGGGCTTCGTCCCCGCGTGGACCGGCCCTGCCGTGCCGGCCTGGGTTTGGCCGCTGAGCCTGCTCGGCACGCTCATGTTATTGCTGCCCACTGGCGTGCCGTTGCGCCCGCTGGGTTGGCCGATGCTGCTGCTGTGCGTGTTCGCACCGCAAAAAAATATCCCCTTGGGCGAAGTCGAGGTGCTGCAACTGGACGTGGGCCAGGGCCTGGCAATCCTGCTGCGTACCCGCGATCACACACTGCTGTATGACGCCGGTCCGCGCTTCGGCGATTTTGACATTGGCGAGCGCGTGGTACTGCCGGCGATTCGTCGCGCAGGCGTCAGGCAGTTGGACCTCATGCTGCTCAGCCACGCCGATGCCGACCATGCCGGAGGGGCGTCAGCGATCCGGCAGGCGTTACCGGTGACGCGGGTCCTGGGCGGTGATACCGAGCGAATGCCGCCAGCATTGGCGGTGCAGCGGTGTCGAAATGGCGAGACCTGGACGTGGGACCAAGTGACCTTCGCCACCTGGATCTGGGAGGATGCCGCGCCAGGCAACCAGGCGTCATGCGTGCTGAGTGTCGACGCGGGCGGCGAGCGTCTGTTGTTGACCGGTGACATCGACGTCCACGCCGAGCGCGCAATGCTGGAGCAGGGGTTCGACGTGCGCGCCCATTGGTTGCAGTCGCCCCATCACGGTAGCCGTAGCTCATCGTCGAAGCGATTCCTGCAGGCCGTTTCTCCTCGTGGGGTGCTGATTTCCCGGGGCCGCAACAACGCGTTCGGCCATCCGCATCCGCTGGTCATGTCGCGTTATCGCTGGCTGGACCTGGAGGTGCACGACAGTGCCGAAGTCGGCGCCATTACCTTGCAATTAGGGACGTTCGGCGAAGTGCGCAGCGAGCGCGCCGTGCGCCGCTTCTGGCGCGAATGAAAGGGCGGTTATTCATCGGCGTTGACGAGTCGGCGATGCGAGGCGCCGACCGTATGTTAGAGTAGCGCCACTTTTTTACGGGGGGTGGTCGCTGTGTGGGAGCTGGTCAAATCGGGTGGCTGGATGATGCTGCCGATCATTTTGAGTTCCATCGCCGCCGTCGGGATCATAATCGAGCGTCTATGGACCCTGCGCGCCAGCCGCATCACGCCACCGCATCTGCTCGGCCAGGTGTGGCGCTGGATTCAGGACAAGCAACTGAGCAGCGACAAACTCAAGGAACTGCGCGCCGATTCGCCGTTGGGTGAAATCCTTGCTGCAGGCCTGGCCAACTCCCGTCATGGTCGCGAAATCATGAAAGAGTGCATTGAAGAGGCCGCGGCGCGAGTCATCCACGAACTGGAACGCTACCTGCCTGCGCTCGGCACCATCGCCGCAATGGCACCGCTGCTGGGGCTGCTGGGCACCGTGCTGGGCATGATCGACATCTTCAGCTCGTTCACCAGCACCGGCATGACCGGCAACGCAGGCATGCTGGCTGGCGGTATCGCCAAGGCGCTGATCTGTACCGCGTCGGGCCTGACCGTCGCCATTCCGACCATCTTCTTCCATCGTTACCTGCAAAGCCGCGTCGACGAACTGGTGGTTGGCATGGAACAGGAAGCGATCAAGCTTGTAGAAGTCGTGCAGGGCGATCGCGATGTCGACCTGACCGACGCCAAGCCTGACCTCAAGGCCGCCGCCCGGGGCGAGGGTCGCAAGAAGTGAAATTCCGTCGTCGCAAACCACGGGAGACCATCGACATCAATCTGGTGTCGCTGATCGACGTGGTGTTCATTCTGTTGCTGTTCTTCGTGGTGACCACCACCTTTACCCGCGAGACCCAGCTGCGGGTGGATCTGCCGCAAGCGGTAACAGGGGCCTCGGCCGACGATGTCGATAAAAAGCACTTGGACATCACCATCGATGCCGACGGCGTCTACTCGGTAAACAACACGCTGCTGGGCGACAGCAAGCTGCAAACCCTGATCGACGCGCTGCAGAAAGAGTCGGCTGGCGACACCAGCCTGCCATTATCCATCAGCGCCGACGGCAAGACCCCGCACCAGGCCGTGATCACGGCGATGGATGCCGCGGGCAAGCTGGGTTTCGCCCATTTGCGCATGACCACCGTCGAGGCCGCATCGGCTAACTGATGGCACTGACTGACCGCTTGCTTGACGCCTGGTACAACGGCCATCCGGCGCTGACGCTGTTGCGGCCGGCGGAAGCCTTGTATCGCCGCGTGGTCATGGGCAAGCGGGCGCGTTTCGTTGCCGGGCAGGGCACTATCTACCGAGCTCCGGTGCCGGTCATCGTCGTCGGCAACATCACGGTTGGCGGCACCGGAAAGACGCCGCTGATCCTGTGGATGATCGAACATTGTCGCAAGCAGGGCCTGCGGGTCGGCGTGGTCAGTCGCGGCTATGGCGCCGAGCCGCCAAGCCTGCCGTGGCGCGTGCTGGCACGGCAAAGCGCCGATCAGGCCGGTGACGAGCCCCTGTTGATCGTCAAGCGCACCGGGGTGCCGCTGATGATCGATCCTGATCGTTCCCAGGCCGTGCGCGCGCTGCTGGCCGAAGAGCCACTGGATCTGATTCTGTCTGACGATGGCCTGCAGCACTATCGCCTCGCCCGGGACCTGGAGCTGGTGCTGATCGACGCCGCCCGAGGACTGGGAAATCGCCGATGCCTGCCTGCCGGGCCGTTGCGCGAGCCCGTAGAGCGCCTGCGCAGCGTAGATGCCCTGCTGTACAACGGCGCCAGCAAAGACCGCGACGATGGTTACGCCTTCACATTACAGCCCGCTGCGCTGGTGAACGTGCTCACTGGCGAGCGTCAACCCGTGAGTTATTTTCCGGCCGGGCAGGCGCTGCATGCAGTGGCTGGAATCGGTAATCCGCAACGTTTCTTCAACACCCTCGAAGGACTACACTGGCGGCCTGTTCCCCATGCGTTCGCCGATCATGCCCAGTTCAGCGCATCGGCGTTAGCGTTCACGCCGACCCTGCCGTTGGTCATGACCGAAAAAGACGCCGTAAAATGCACCTCCTTCGCGGCGCCCGACTGGTGGTACCTGGCCGTTGAGGCCGTGCCGTCCGCGGCGTTCGTCAGTTGGTTCGATTCGCAGTTAACCCGGCTTCTGCCATGACTCGCTCAGGATTTTTTATGGACACCAAATTGCTCGACATTCTCGCTTGCCCGATCTGCAAAGGTCCGCTCAAGCTCAGCGCCGACAAAACCGAGCTGATCAGCAAAGGCGCAGGCTTGGCTTATCCAATTCGCGACGGCATTCCAGTGATGCTGGAAAGCGAAGCGCGCACCCTGACCACTGACGAGCGTCTGGACAAATGACAGCAGCGTTCACCGTCGTCATCCCTGCACGCTATGGCTCCAGCCGCTTTCCAGGCAAGCCGCTGGAAACCATCGCCGGCAAGCCGATGATCCAGCACGTCTGGGAACAGGCACGCAAGAGCAGTGCCCAGCGCGTTGTGGTGGCCACTGATGATCAGCGCATCGTCAAGGCCTGCCAGGCGTTCGGCGCCGACGTGCTGATGACCCGTGACGACCACAACTCCGGCACCGATCGTCTGGCCGAAGTCGCGTCGCTGCTAGGGTTGGCCCATGACGCCATCGTGGTTAACGTGCAAGGCGACGAGCCGATGATTCCGCCAGCGGTGATTGATCAAGTGGCCGATAATCTGGCCTTGCACCCTGAAGCACGAATGTCCACATTGGCCGAGCCTATCGACGACGTCACCGCGTTATTCAACCCCAACGTGGTCAAGGTCAGCTCGGACATCAATGGTCTGGCCCTGACCTTCAGCCGCGCACCGCTGCCGTGGGCGCGAGATGCCCTGGCCAAAAGCCGCGATCAGTTGCCCGAAGGCGTGCCATATCGGCGGCATATCGGCATCTACGCCTATCGCGCCGGTTTCCTGCATGACTTCGTCAGCTGGGGCCCATGCTCACTGGAAAACACCGAGAACCTCGAACAGCTGCGTGCCCTATGGCATGGCGTACGAATTCACGTCGCCGATGCACTGGAAGCCCCACCGGCCGGTGTCGACACCGCTGAAGACCTGGAGCGCGTCCGGCGCTTGCTGGAGGCCTGAACGCCATGGCTCTCTGGATTCACATCGTTTTCGCGCAGGTTCTCCCATGAGCCTGCAGGTCCAACCCCACGTTTCGCTCCAGCCGTTCAATACCTTCGGTGTGAATGTACGCGCTCGGTTGTTCGCCGAGGCCCACACCGACGCGGACGTCCGAGAGGCTCTGGCCTATGCGGCGGAGCACGAGGTCGAGGTGCTGGTGATCGGCGGCGGCAGCAACCTGCTGCTCACTCAGGACATCGACGCGCTGGTGCTACGCATGGCCAGTCGTGGCATTCGCATCATCCGCGAAGACTGCAGCATGGCGGTCGTCGAAGCGGAGGCCGGCGAGCCTTGGCATCCATTCGTACAGGACATGTTGGCGCGGGGATTGTCGGGACTGGAAAACCTCAGCCTGATCCCAGGTACCGTCGGCGCTGCACCGATGCAGAATATCGGCGCTTATGGCGTCGAGTTGAAGGATGTCTTCGACAGCCTGATTGCGCTGGATCGACAGACCGGTGAAACGCGGGAGTTTTCCCTGGCCGACTGTGCCTTCGGCTATCGCGACAGCGTGTTCAAGCATTCGATTGGCCGCTGGCTGATCCTGCGAGTGCGCTTTCGTTTGAGCTTCACCGCACACCTAAAGCTGGATTACGGTCCGGTGCGTCAGCGCCTTGAACAGCAGGGGATCAAGGAGCCGACGCCGATCCACGTCAGCCGGGCGATCTGCGCCATTCGCGGCGAGAAACTGCCCGATCCAGCGGTGCTGGGCAATGCCGGTAGTTTTTTCAAAAATCCCTTGGTGTCAGCCGACGTCGCAGCCCGCATCCGAGAAACCTATCCCGGCGTGGTGGCTTATCCGCAAGCCGACGGCCAGGTGAAGCTGGCTGCGGGATGGCTCATCGAGCAGGCCGGCTGGAAGGGTTTTCGTGACGGCGATGCCGGTGTCCACGCGCAGCAGTCGCTGGTGTTGGTCAATTACGGCGGAGCGTCCGGGCGTGACTTGCTCAACCTGGCAAAACGGATTCAAGTCGATATTTCCGAACGTTTCGGGGTCTCGCTGGAAATGGAACCTAACCTCTACTGAGCGGCTGTAAAATGTCGCCTTTGCCGCTGCGCCGTAAGAACGATCCCGAATAGAGGCAGAGCATGAGTCAGACCCTATGCGCCATTGTCCTCGCCGCCGGTCAGGGAAGCCGCTATCGAAGCGTGGCAGGTGCTCATTGCAACAAGCTCCTGGCGCAATGCACGGGGCGTGACGGCGTCGAGCGCTCGGTGCTCGAACATGTTCTGCTTAGTGTGCATCCGGTGGTCGACAAGATCGTGCTGTTGACGCGTCCTCATTACTCCAGCGTTGCAGAGCTTGGCTTGCGTCATGGCTGCAAGGTGGTGGTGCTGGGTTCGCCAGGCATGGGCGACAGTATTGCGACTGCCGTTTCGGCGGAGCCCGACCAGAGTGGTTGGCTGATCGTGCTAGGCGACATGCCTTTTATTCATGTGGATACACTCAAACGCGTGGCCGACTCTATTGAGCCTGACGCGATCAGCGTGCCTGTGCATCGTGGGCAATTCGGACATCCCGTCGGGTTTGGTCGCCGATTCGGTCCTGCACTGATGGGCCTGGCGGGAGAGAAGGGTGCGAAGCGCCTATTCCAAGGGGCCGCGGTGAAAGAAATCATGGTTGTCGACCCCGGCGTGTTGTGGGATGTGGACGTGCCATCGGCTTTGAATTTCAAGCCTTAGCCACTGACGTCGTGCACAGCATCTGACAGGCATAAAAAAGCCCCACCTGCTCACACAGGTGGGGCTTTTCATTTACCGAAGATTACGAAAGAGGCTTAGGCTCTTGGTTCTCTTCGACTTTTTCAGCGTGCTCGGCAACCGCATGCTGCACCGGCGCGACAGACTCGTCGGCGACCGGGGCGTGAGTGGCGACGGGGGTGTCGAACTCTGGCGGTGTGGCGGTGTTGGCTTGCGCTTCTTTCTGCAAGCGCTCGGCCTCCAGTCGACGGCGGCGAACCTCACGAGGGTCGTTCGGCGCGCGACCGTTGCTGGCTTTTGGCTGGGCAGGCTTTTCAATCGTCTCTGGCGCTGGGGCCGCAGCAGCTTCGAGCGCCACCGGGGCTGCGACGATTTCCGGCGCGGCAGTCTGGGCAGGTGCCTCGACGACCGGAGTTTTCACCACCGGATGTTCGGCGACTGGCTCTGCAACCGGCTCAGCAGCTTTCGGCGTTTCTGTAGACGCTAATGGCGCTTCGGCTACGGCAGCTGGAGCTGGTACTTCTACAGGAGCGTGAGTGGCAGTTGGAGCCTCAACGACAACAGGCGCCTGTTCCGCAGCCGGGACGTCGGTTTGCTCAGCTTCGGCTGCAGCTTTCACCTGACGCTCGAACGGGCTCAGAGAAGCGTCAAACTGCGCCACCTCAACCTCCGGCATAACCGAACGTTGGGTGGTGGCAGCTTGCTCTTCCGCAACCGGGCTCTCGACGGCCGGCGTCTCGACCGGTGTTTGTACCACTGGCGTTTCAGCCGTTTCGGCAGGGGCTGCTTCCGGTGCAGGGGCATCGATCGATGCGGTGGCGCGCTCGGCCTGACGATTAGCGTCAGCTTCTGCAGGGGCGCTGATCGCGGTATGCGCGACAGCAGCAGTGACAGCTACGCCCGCTGCGATCTCTACGCTGCTACCTTCGCTGCTAGCACCTTCGTTCGACGGTTCCAGAGCCTCTTGCGCATCTTCACCTTCCGCGCCTTCGATGACGTCACCGTTGGCATCACGCTGGCGTTCACGGCGGTTGCTGCGACGACGCTGCCCACGGGAACGACGACGAGGACGATCACCTTCGGCATGCTCCTGATTGTCATCCTGCTGCTCTTCGTTGTTCAGCAGTGTTTCGTCATCGGCGATGGCTGCAACCTGTTCGGCACGTGGTTGACGTTCTTCACGTGGTGGACGCGGCTGGCGTTCTTCACGCGGTGCGCGCTCTGGACGTTCTTCACGAGGCACATTGACAGCCGGAGCCGCGTCCAGTGGTTCGCGCAGTTCACGTACGCGTTCTTCGCGAGGCTTGCGATCCTCACGGCCAGCGCGAGGGGCGCGTTCGGCACGTGCCGGACGCTCTTCGCGCGGCGCAACCGTTTCGTCACGGTTTTCACGTGGTTCACGGGCAGCACGTTCTTCACGCGGTGCACGCTCTTCACGTGGCTTGCGCTCTTCATCGCGGCGACCGTTACGGCTGCGGCTCTGCTGGCGACCGTTGCGACGCTCTTCGTTGCGGGCAGGGCGCTCGGCGGCCGGTTTCTCAACCACGACGGCCGGGGCGATAGGCTCCTCCTTGGTCGCGAACAGGCTGACCAAGGATTTAACCAGTCCTTTGAACAGGCTTGGCTCATGGGCCACAGGCGCCGGTGCCACCGGTGCGGCGGCGATTTCGGTCGGTACTGGAGCGTTGGCGCGTGCAGGGGCGGTCTTGACTGCAGCTTCCTGGCGAACCAGGGTGCGGGTGGCGGCAGCTGGCTGCACTTCTTCGACTTCGGCTGCGGCCGCGGCGATTTCGTAGCTGGACTGCAGGCTGTGGGCTTCCGGGCTGTCATCGCGCAGACGCTGCACTTCGAAATGCGGCGTTTCGAGGTGATCGTTCGGCAGAATGATGATACGTGCACGAGTGCGCAGTTCGATCTTGGTGATCGAGTTGCGTTTTTCGTTGAGCAGGAATGCGGCGACCGGGATCGGCACCTGAGCGCGTACTTCAGCGGTGCGGTCTTTCAGGGCTTCTTCTTCGATCAGGCGCAGGATCGCCAGCGACAGCGACTCGACGTCACGGATGATCCCGGTACCGTTGCAACGCGGGCAGACAATGCCGCTGCTCTCGCCCAAGGAGGGGCGCAGGCGTTGACGGGACATTTCCAGCAGGCCGAAGCGTGAAATGCGACCCACCTGCACGCGGGCGCGGTCAGCTTCCAGGCTTTCGCGGACTTTCTCTTCCACCGCGCGCTGGTTCTTGGCAGGAGTCATGTCGATGAAGTCGATGACGATCAGGCCGCCGATGTCACGCAGACGCAATTGACGGGCGATTTCCTCAGCCGCTTCAAGGTTGGTCTGCAGCGCGGTCTCTTCGATGTCGCTGCCTTTGGTGGCGCGCGCCGAGTTGATGTCGATGGACACCAGGGCTTCGGTCGGATCGATGACGATGGAACCACCGGAAGGCAGTTCGACCACACGCTGGAAGGCGGTTTCGATCTGGCTTTCGATCTGGAAGCGGTTGAACAGCGGAACGCTGTCTTCGTAGAGCTTGATCTTGCTGGCGTACTGCGGCATTACCTGGCGGATGAAGGTCAGGGCTTCTTCCTGGGCTTCGACGCTGTCGATCAGCACTTCGCCGATGTCCTGGCGCAGGTAGTCGCGGATGGCGCGAATGATGACGTTGCTTTCCTGGTAGATCAGGAACGGAGCAGCGCGATCCAGGGACGCTTCCTTGATGGCGGTCCACAGTTGCAGCAGGTAATCGAGGTCCCACTGCATTTCTTCGCTGCTGCGGCCAAGGCCGGCAGTGCGCACGATCAGGCCCATGTCCGCCGGGGCGATCAGGCCATTGAGCGCTTCACGCAGTTCGTTGCGCTCTTCGCCTTCGATGCGCCGGGAGATGCCGCCGGCGCGCGGATTGTTCGGCATCAGCACCAGGTAACGACCGGCCAGGCTGATGAAGGTGGTCAGGGCTGCGCCCTTGTTGCCACGCTCTTCTTTCTCGACCTGGACGATGACTTCCTGGCCTTCGCTCAGGACGTCCTTGATATTGACGCGACCTTCCGGGGATTTCTTGAAGTATTCGCGGGAGATTTCTTTCAGCGGCAGAAAACCATGGCGCTCGGAGCCGAAGTCGACGAAGGCCGCTTCAAGGCTCGGCTCGATACGCGTAATCCGGCCTTTATAGATGTTGGCCTTCTTCTGCTCGCGGGCCCCGGATTCGATGTCCAGGTCGTATAGGCGCTGGCCGTCTACCAGCGCAACACGCAACTCTTCGGGTTGAGTTGCGTTAATCAGCATTCTTTTCATGTAGTACCGTCGGTTTCCGGGCTGCCGGAAACGGCGTTCGGCACACACGACTTCTCACGGTCGGTGTCAGGGCGCGTCAGGAGTGCTTGGACACTCCAGTGTCTAGCGATATCCGGCCAGCGGGGCCGTAGTCGCGACGACGTTTCCTGCTTGCTGTGGTGACAAATGACACCCTGTCAGCAAAAGCTTTGTCAGGAGGAGGAATCAACCATCGGTAGCGGACGATATGAAGCGTCTTGAATAAAACCTTTTGCTACACAGTCCGACGGTTGTGCGTCTCCACCCCACACGTATCCCTGATAATTCGGGTGCTGCCGCGCGCTGAATCCGCAGCGGGTTTGCATTTACGCGAGCTTCGGTGGGAAGTTCGCGCCTCATGGCTCAAATTAAGGCGTGGTTTCCGAAACATTCGCCCGGAGCGATCGCCAGCGACTGCACTTTGTGAACTGGCCTTGAACGTGGGCCTCGATGGCGAGTGATTCACTCTGCGATCGGGCTTGTTTCAGGCCTCATGTCACCTGCGCTCGTTACGCTCACTGATCTTCCGTTGTCACCGAAAGCCTCGTAGGACGGCCTCGCGCCCTCGTGAATTGCGTTGGTCAGGGCCGGCTGTCATACCGTTTATCCTCTGCCCAGGCCGCTTTTGGCGGCGTTCGCGACTATAGCAGCAATCATTAAGTGCTTCAAATCCATAAAAAATTGTTATGATTTGCGCCATGACGAATATCACCCCCCCAACCCCCGGCGTTCAGCTGGTAGAGGTTGCGCCGGAACTTGCCGGTCAACGCATCGATAATTTTCTGATCACGTACCTCAAGGGCGTTCCCAAGACCTTGATTTACCGCATATTGCGCAAAGGCGAGGTGCGTGTGAACAAAGGGCGGATCAAGCCCGAGTACAAGCTTCAGGCTGGCGACATCGTGCGCGTTCCACCTGTCCGGGTGCCTGAGCGGGACGAGCCTGTGCCAGTCGCCCAAGGCTTGCTGCAGCGTCTGGAGGCAGCCATCGTGCATGAAGACAAAGGCCTGATTGTGCTCAACAAACCCGCGGGTATCGCGGTTCATGGCGGCAGTGGCCTGAGTTTCGGTGTCATCGAAGCCTTTCGTCAGTTGCGTCCGGACGCAAAAGAGCTGGAGCTGGTCCACCGCCTGGACCGCGATACCTCCGGTCTGCTGATGATCGCCAAGAAACGCAGCATGCTGCGTCATCTGCACGAGCAATTGCGCGGCGATGGCGTCGACAAGCGTTACATGGCGCTGGTTCGTGGCAACTGGCCGACCTCGCAGAAGCAGGTTCGCGCGCCACTGCTCAAGAGCAACCTGCGCTCTGGCGAGCGCATGGTCGAAGTCAATGAAGAAGGCAAGGAAGCGCTGACCCTGTTCAAGGTGCTGCGCCGCTTCGGCGATTTCGCGACCATGGTGGAGGCGCGTCCGATCACCGGGCGTACCCATCAGATTCGTGTGCACGCATTGCACGCTGGCCATAGCATCGCCGGTGACAGCAAATACGGCGATGAAGACTTCACTCGCGAAATTCGCGACCTGGGTGGCAAACGGCTATTCCTGCACGCTTATGCCCTGACCGTGCCGCTGCCTGATGGTGGCGAGCTGAAACTGGAAGCGCCCGTCGATGAGATGTGGGCCAAGACCGTGGAGCGACTGTTGAGTGCGCCCTGATTACCAATTGCTGATATTCGATTGGGATGGCACGCTGTCCGATTCCATTGGTCGTATCGTCGATGCGATGCACCAGGCCGCCAGGCTTGCCGGGCGCCCCGTATGCGACGATCTTGCTATCAAAGGCATTATCGGTCTGGGACTACCTGAGGCGATTCGTACGCTCTACCCGGATATCACGAGCAATGACCTGATAGATTTTCGCCAGCACTATGTCGACAGCTACATGTCCATGGATGCAGAGCCCTCGGCACTGTTCGATGGTGTGTTGGAGTCGCTGGAGGCGTTTCGTGCCCAGGGCTATCGCATGGCGGTGGCAACCGGCAAGGCTCGACGCGGGCTGGATCGCGTGCTTAATGCTCACGGCTGGATCGATTATTTCGACGCTACTCGTGCTGCCGATGAAACCGCCAGCAAGCCAGACCCGCTGATGCTTAATGAAATCCTGCAGCACTGTGGTGTTGCGCCGCAAAAGGCGCTGATGATCGGCGATGCCTCGTTCGATCTGCTGATGGCGCGCAATGCAGGCATGGATTCGGTGGCTGTGGGTTACGGTGCCCAGGCGCTGGACTCTCTATTGCAATACGAGCCGCGGCTGGCGATCGAGCATTTTTCCGAACTGCGTACATGGCTGGATGTGCGTACTGCCGAATCTTCGTTGTTGGGGTAATTGATCTATGTCGGATGAATGGAAGTCACCGTCTTCGCAGGAGCGCGAGGACGCAGGTAACGCAAAAAGCTGGACGTTGCTGGAAAAAACGCTGCTGGCCAATGTTCAAGAGCATCGTCGCTCCCGTCGCTGGGGGATTTTTTTCAAAGCCCTGACCTTTATCTATTTGTTTGCGGCGCTGGTGATGTTCTCGCCGCTGATGGACTTCGGCAAAAGCGCTTCGCGCAAGGCCAGTCACACAGCGTTGATCGAAGTCAAGGGCATGATTGCGGACACCGAGGCGGCGAGCGCCGATAACATTGTCGGCAGTTTGCGTGCAGCGTTCGATGACGAGAAAACCAAGGGCGTGATCCTGCGTATTAATAGCCCGGGTGGCAGTCCTGTTCAGTCCGGTTACATTTACGATGAGATTCGCCGTTTGCGCGCGAAGAAACCGGATATCAAGGTGTATGCGGTCATTACCGATCTAGGCGCTTCTGGTGCTTACTATATCGCCAGCGCTGCCGATCAGATCTATGCCGACAAGGCGAGCCTGGTGGGCTCCATTGGCGTCACCGCAGCCGGTTTCGGTTTCGTGGGCACCATGGAGAAGCTGGGTGTCGATCGTCGCACTTATACGTCGGGTGAGCACAAGGCGTTTCTTGACCCGTTCCAGCCTCCGAAGCCTGATGAAACGGCGTTCTGGCAAAACGTGCTGGACACGACCCACAAGCAATTCATTGCCAGTGTAAAGGCCGGTCGCGGCGACCGTCTGAAGGATAAGGATCATCCGGAGCTTTTTTCCGGTCTGGTGTGGACCGGCGAGCAGGCAGTAGCGCTGGGCCTGGTCGATGGATTGGGTAGCGCCAGCTCTGTAGCTCGCGACGTGATTGGCGAGAAAGAGATGGTCGACTACACCGTGCAGGAGTCGCCGTTCGATCGCTTCTCCAAAAAGCTGGGCTCCAGTGTCGCCGAGCAGATCGCCATGTGGGCAGGCTTCAATGGGCCGTCTCTACGCTGATTTACGTTCCCGCTTAATAATAAACCCGGCCATTGGTCGGGTTTTTTTATGGTCTCATGAGCAAGTTACGGCACGTCCACACCTTCTGCCTTCAGCATATCCACCAGTGTTATTAAAGGAAGACCGATCAGGCTAGTGGCGTCAGGCCCCTCGGTGCTGCGAAACAGGCTAACCCCCAGCCCTTCGGCCTTGAAGCTGCCAGCGCAATCATAGGGCTGTTCGGCATCCAGGTAACGGCGGATGCACGCCTGATCCAGCGTGCGCATGTGCACGGTGAAGGGCACGCAATCGACCTGGCAATCGCCAGTGTGGCTGTTGTACAGCGCAATGCCCGCCAAAAAACTTACGCTCTTGCCGCTGCTGGCGCTGAGTTGTTGCAAGGCGCGCTCGAAGGTATGGGGCTTGCCGAGAATCTGTTCACCCAGCACCGCAACCTGGTCGGAGCCAATGATCAGGTGGTTGGGAAACTGCTCCGCCAAGGCCATGGCTTTTTCCTTGGCAAGACGCTTCACCAGGGCCGGGGCTGCCTCGTTCAGGCGGTGGCTTTCATCAATGTCTGGCGACGCGCAGACGAACGGCAGGCGCAGTCGACCGAGCAATTCCCGGCGATAAGGCGAGCTTGAGGCGAGGAGCAAAGGCAGCATGGGGTTCTCCGAAACGTGAAAGTCGAGTGTAATCAGCGGGTCAGCCTGCGAACAGCCCTGAATTTCCTTTGACAGCCGCCGGGGTCGTCCCTAGAATGCTGCGCCTATGTTGAATGACCCGATTCCACCTCACGTTGACCCGCGCAAATTAGCTGATCGTGGCACTACTCTTCAGGGAGAGCTGCTGCTGGCTGATTTGGAGAGACTCTGCGACCCGCTTGCTGACAATCTCGGTACAGTGCAGGCGAAATTCGTTTTTGAGAAAGACGAGCGACGCGCCGTGGTTATCCACAGCGAAATCGACGTCGAAGTCAAAATGGTTTGCCAGCGTTGTCTTGAGCTGGTCACCCTGCCGATCCACAGCGAATGCAGTTACGCCGTGGTGAAGGAGGGTGCAAATACCCAGTCGTTGCCGCAAGGCTATGACGTGCTGGAACTCGGCGAAGATCCATTGGATCTGAAGGCGTTGATTGAGGAGGAGCTTCTGCTCGCCTTGCCCATCGTGCCTGTTCATGATCCGAAAGAATGCCAGCAGCCGGCGGGCGCCGATGAGCCCGAACCGAGCGTGGACGAGGTAACGCGGTCCAACCCGTTCAGTGTATTGGCGCAGTTAAAGCGTGACCCAAACGTTTAGGAGTTAATCAATTATGGCTGTTCAGCAGAACAAAAAATCCCGCTCTGCCCGTGACATGCGCCGTTCGCACGACGCTCTCGAGGCTAGCACTCTGTCTGTAGAAAAAACCACTGGTGAAGTTCACCTGCGTCACCACGTGTCGCCAGAAGGCGTATACCGTGGCCGTAAAGTGATCGACAAGGGCGCTGACGAGTAATTTCTTGTCCGCTCCGGTCATCGCGATCGACGCAATGGGCGGGGACTTCGGTCCCCGCAGCATTGTTCAGGCCAGCATTGCCTGCCTGCTCGCTACGCCCTCGCTTCATCTGACCCTCGTCGGTCAAGCTTCCCTTCTCGAAGAGCTCATCGAACGCCATTCCGGTGTCGATCGGTCGCGCCTGCTTGTCGCCAATGCCAGTGAAGTCATCAGCATGGAAGACCGGCCGGCTCAGGCGTTGCGTGGCAAGCCAGACTCTTCCATGCGCGTGGCGTTGCGTCTGTTGGCCGAAGGCGAGGCTCAGGCCTGTGTGAGTGCCGGCAATACCGGCGCGTTAATGGCGCTGTCGCGTTTCGTGCTCAAGACCCTGCCCGGCATTGATCGACCTGCAATGGTGGCCGCTATCCCTACTCAGCGTGGCTATTGCCAACTGTTGGACTTGGGAGCCAACGTCGATTGCAGCGCGGAGAACCTCTATCAATTCGCGGTGATGGGCTCGGTCGCCGCGGAAGCGCTGGGGGTGACGCGGCCAAAGGTCGCATTACTCAACGTCGGCACCGAAGATATTAAGGGCAATCAGCAGGTCAAGCTGGCTTCCAGCTTGCTGCAGGCGGCGCCAGGTCTTAATTACATCGGCTTCGTGGAGGGCGATGGGCTGTATCGCGGCGAAGCGGATGTGGTGGTCTGCGATGGATTCGTGGGCAATATCCTGCTCAAGTCAAGCGAAGGTCTGGCGACCATGATCGGTGAGCGAATCGAACTCCTGTTCCAGCAGAATATGCTGTCCAGGGTAGTCGGTGCGCTGGCGATGCCGCTGCTCAAGCGGCTCAAGGCCGATCTGGCGCCGGCGCGGCATAACGGGGCGAGTTTTCTCGGCTTGCAGGGTATCGTGGTCAAGAGTCATGGCTCGGCAGGCGCGCAGGGATTCCAGAGTGCGATCCAGCGTGCTCTCATCGAAATACAGGAGAATCTGCCAGAGCGCCTTCATGGCCGGTTGGAGGCGTTGCTTTAGAGTGTCTTGCGCTAGAATGTGACCCCTGTGACTGCAGGGTCATCCTACTGACCACCATCCGCAACACTTTGAATTATCTCGCGTTCGGCATTGCCGAACGTATTTTTTGACGACAATAATCAGGGGCTTGTCAATGTCTGCTTCCGTCGCATTCGTCTTTCCGGGCCAAGGCTCGCAGTCCCTCGGCATGCTGGCCGAGTTGGGCGCGCAGTTTCCATCGATCCTGGACACATTCAAAGAAGCCTCCGACGCTTTGGGTTATGACCTATGGGCGCTGACCCAGCAGGGCCCGGAAGAAAGCCTTAACCAGACCGACAAAACCCAGCCGGCCATCCTGACCGCTTCAATCGCCCTGTGGCGCCTTTGGCAGGCAGAGGGTGGCGCGCGTCCGGCCTTTGTCGCTGGCCACAGCCTGGGTGAATACAGCGCACTGGTTGCCGCTGGTAGCCTGTTGCTGACTGATGCGGTCAGGCTGGTGGAGCGTCGCGGACAGTTGATGCAGCAAGCCGTGCCTGCGGGGCAGGGTGCGATGGCAGCGATTCTCGGTCTGGAAGATGCTGACGTCATTGCAGCTTGCGCTGAAGCCGCTCAGGACGAAGTGGTTAGCGCGGTCAACTTCAACTCGCCAGGGCAGGTAGTCATCGCCGGTGCCAAGGCTGCGGTCGATCGTGCAATCGAAGTATGCAAGGCCAAGGGCGCCAAGCGTGCACTGCCGCTACCGGTCAGTGTTCCTTCGCACTGTGAGCTGATGCGACCGGCTGCCGAACGTTTTGCCGAGTCCATTGCCGCCATCGACTGGCAGACGCCGCAAATCCCGCTGGTGCAGAACGTCAGCGCCAGCGTGGTCTCGGACCTGGACACCCTTAAAAGTGATTTGCTGCAGCAGCTGTACAAGCCGGTGCGCTGGGTGGAGTCGGTCCAGACCCTGGCTGCCAACAGCGCTTTGCAGTTGGTCGAGTGCGGCCCAGGCAAGGTACTGGCTGGTCTGAACAAGCGTTGCGCCGACGGCGTGGTCACTCATAACCTCAATACCCCGGAAGCTTTCGCCGCCACCCGTGCGGCGCTGGCCTGATAAGGAGAACATCATGAGTCAGGGTAAAGTTGCACTGGTCACCGGCGCGAGCCGTGGCATCGGCCGGGCTATCGCTCTGGAACTGGGTCGTAACGGCGCAGTCGTCGTGGGCACGGCAACGTCCGAGGCCGGTGCCGAGAAAATCACCGCCTACTTCAAGGAAAACGGTGTGGAAGGCTTCGGTCTGGCGCTGGATGTCGGCAGCGACGAATCCGTCAGCGCCGCGCTGGCGCAGATTACCGAGCGTGTTGGCGCGCCGTTGATCCTGGTCAATAACGCTGGCATCACTCGTGACAACCTGATGCTGCGCATGAAGGATGACGAGTGGCATGACGTGATCAACACCAACCTGAGCAGTCTGTATCGCTTGACCAAGGGCGTTCTGCGCGGAATGACCAAGGCGCGTTGGGGCCGGATCATCAGCATTGGTTCGGTAGTGGGTGCCATGGGTAACGCTGGTCAAGTAAACTATGCCGCCGCGAAAGCGGGTCTGGAAGGTTTCAGTCGCGCGCTGGCGCGCGAGGTCGGTTCGCGGGCAGTGACCGTGAACTCGGTAACGCCCGGTTTTATCGACACCGATATGACCCGTGAGCTACCAGAAGCACAACGTGATTCCCTGACGGCGCAGATTCCTCTGGGCCGACTGGGGCAGGCCGAAGAGATCGCGCACGTGGTCGCTTTTCTTGCCTCCGAAGGTGCAGGCTACGTTACCGGGGCTACAATCCCCGTCAACGGCGGCATGTACATGTGACTTCCCGTATCGAAAAAATGTCATACGGGCTGTCTAAAATCCGTTATAAAGCTGAAATCTATTAATGGGCAGAGGGTGATGGGCGTTGCGGGAATTGCGTTTAGCTTGAAATGCGCAAAACCTCTTCTATACACTTACCCATCGGCCAGCTGCCTGAATTTGTCCACTAGGAGTTAAAACACGGTATGAGCACCATCGAAGAGCGCGTCAAGAAAATCGTTGCCGAGCAACTTGGCGTCAAGCAAGAGGAAGTGGTCAACACCGCTTCTTTCGTTGAAGACCTGGGTGCCGACTCCCTTGACACCGTTGAGCTGGTGATGGCTCTAGAAGAGGAATTCGAAACCGAAATTCCTGACGAAGAAGCTGAAAAAATCACCACCGTTCAAGCTGCTATCGATTACGTTACTGCCCATCAGGCGTAAGCTTTTGTAATCGTTGCTCGCTGTCATGGAAAAACCGCACTGCCTCAGGCGTGCGGTTTTTTCTTTAACAGGGCAGCGTTTCGTCAATAGAAAAAAGGAGAGTCCTGTGTCGCGTAGACGCGTCGTGGTCACCGGTATGGGTATGCTGACGCCACTGGGCAATGATGTGCCCAGCACCTGGCAAGGCATTCTGGCTGGCCGGAGTGGCATTGGCCTTATCGAACACACGGACCTTTCGGCTTACACGACTCGCTTTGGCGGTTCGGTCAAAGGATTCAAGGTCGAGGATTACCTGTCGCCCAAAGAGGCGCGGCGTCTGGATCTGTTCATTCAGTACGGGCTGGCAGCCAGCTTTCAGGCGGTACGCAATGCCGGCATCGAGATCACGGATGCCAATCGCGAGCGCATCGGCGTCGCCATGGGCTCGGGTATCGGTGGCCTGACCAACATCGAAAACACCAGCCGACTGCTGCACGAGCAGGGGCCAGGCAAGATCTCCCCGTTCTTCGTGCCGGGTTCGATCATCAACATGATTTCCGGCTTCCTGTCGATCCATCTGGGCGCACAGGGGCCCAACTATGCGATCACCACCGCCTGTACCACGAGTACGCACTGTATTGGCATGGCCGCACGCAACATCGCTTATGACGAAGCCGATGTGATGATCGCCGGTGGCGCCGAAATGGCGGCCTGCGGTCTGGGCATGGGGGGGTTCGGCGCATCCCGCGCGCTGTCGACCCGCAATGACGAACCGACCCGTGCCAGCCGTCCGTGGGACAAGGGCCGTGATGGTTTCGTGCTGTCCGACGGCGCTGGCGCGCTGGTGCTCGAAGAGCTGGAGCACGCCAGAGCGCGCGGTGCGACCATTTACGCCGAGCTGATCGGTTTCGGCATGAGCGGCGATGCCTTCCACATGACCTCTCCACCGGAGGACGGCGCCGGTGCTGCGCGCTGTATCACCAATGCGTTGCGCGACGCCAAGGTGCGTCCCGAAGAGGTCCAGTACATCAACGCTCACGGCACCTCGACCCCGGCAGGCGATCTGGCGGAAGTCCGCGCGATTAAGTCGGTGTTCGGCGAGCATGCCTATAAACTGGCGGTCAGCTCAACCAAGTCCATGACCGGTCACCTGCTGGGCGCGGCCGGTGCCATTGAAGCGATCTTCAGCGTGCTGGCAATCAACGGTCAGGTCGCGCCACCGACGATCAACCTCGATGAGCCTAGCGAAGGATGCGACCTCGACTTCGTGCCCCACGAGCCGCGCAACATGCCCATCGATGTCGTGGTGTCCAACTCGTTCGGATTTGGCGGCACCAATGGCTCGCTGGTGTTCCGCCGGTTCGCGGAATGACCCTGAGCTGGATCGATGGCGCGCCGGCCGACTCCCTGTCCTTGACAGATCGGGGGCTGGCCTACGGTGACGGCCTCTTCGAGACCATTCTGGTCAAGACTGGCGTGCCGTTGTTGTTCGAGCGTCATCTGCAACGTCTGGCGTCAGGCGGCAACCGTCTGGCGCTGGCGTTGGAGCTGCCACTGATCGAACGCGAGTGCCGGGCGTTTGCGGCGCAGTTGGGCGAAGGGGTGATGAAGCTGATTGTCACCCGTGGCGACGGCCAGCGTGGTTACGCGCCAACCCCCGGCGCCCCGGCCCGGCGCATTCTGCAGGCCAGCCCGCTGCCCGCGTATCCGCCCGCCAATTCCGTACAGGGCATTCGCCTTTTCCCGTGTCGTACGCGCCTTGCCGAGCAACCGCTGCTCGCTGGCCTCAAGCATCTCAATCGACTGGAGCAGGTGGTCGCACGCAGTGAGTGGAGTGATCCTGAATACGCCGAGGGCCTCATGCGCGACACCACGGGTCGCTTGGTCGAAGCTGTCTACAGCAACCTGTTTCTGGTCAAGGGCGGCATGTTGCTGACCCCGGACCTGAGCCGTTGCGGCGTGGAAGGCGTCATGCGCGCTGAACTGCTGGACATGGCCGAGCAGATGAACATGCCGGTACGCGCGCTGGAGCTGCGCATGTCAGATTTGCAGCGAGCCGAGGAGGTCTTCGTCTGCAACAGCGTTTACGGCATCTGGCCGGTGCGCGCGCTCGAGCAACTGAACTGGCCGGTTGGCCCCGTCACCCGTAAACTGCAAAACCTTGTTCGCCAGCTTCTGGATATCTGATTCGTGATCCGAAAATTATTTGTCTTGCTGGAAACGGGCGTGGTTCTGGCAGGACTGCTACTGGGTCTGGCTTTCTGGCAGCAAAGTAACGCGCTGCGCCAGCCCCTTAAGCTGAACCAGGAGCAAATGCTCGACGTGCCATCGGGCGCATCGCCTACCGGCGTACTCAACCGCCTGCAGTTAGAGGGTGTGATCAAGGATGCCTTCTGGCTGCGTCTGTATTGGCGCTTCAACCTTTCCGGCCAGTCCCTGCACAGTGGCGAATACCGCATGACGCCAGGGATGAATGCCAGATCTTTATTGGCTCTGTGGGAGAAAGGCGAGGTCGTGCAATACAGCCTGACGCTGGTCGAGGGCTGGAATTTCCGGCAGGTTCGTGCCGCATTGGGCAAGCAGGCGAAGTTGGAACAGACCCTTGTCAACCTCAGTGATAGCGAGCTAATGGCCAGGATCGGTCATCCGAACGTTTTCCCTGAAGGGCGCTTTTTCCCTGATACCTATCGCTACGTGCGCGGCATGACCGACGTCGAGTTGCTCAAGCAGGCGTACAACCGGCTGGATGAGGTGCTGCAGGATGAATGGAACAAGCGCGCCGCCGATGTACCCTATGTCGACCCGTATCAGGCGCTGATCATGGCTTCGCTGGTGGAAAAGGAAACCGGTGTGCCGCAGGAGCGCGGGCAGATCGCAGGGGTCTTTGTACGACGCCTGCAGCAAGGCATGTTGCTGCAGACCGACCCGACGGTCATCTACGGTCTGGGCGAACGTTACAACGGCAAGATCACCCGGGCTTTTCTGAAAGAGGCAACGCCCTACAACACCTACGTGATCTCCGGGCTGCCGCCTACCCCGATCGCCATGGTCGGGCGTGAAGCCATTCACGCGGCGATGAATCCGATGCCGGGCAACAGCCTGTATTTCGTGGCGCGTGGCGATGGCAGCCATGTGTTTTCCGCCGATCTGGACGCACACAATGCGGCGGTCAAGCAGTTCCAGCTCACGCGCCGGGCCGACTATCGTTCAAGCCCCGCGCCCGTCACGGTGCCGACGCCGGGAGTCGATCCAGTGCCGAGGATCGATGAGTCAGCGCCGGAGCTGAAAGCGCCAGAGCAGGATGCTTCCGAGCCTAAGAGGTCTGGTGAGCAGCCGGAGCCTGAGCCATCGGGCGCGGCAAAGCCTGAAGCTGCCAAGCCTGCACCTGAAAAAGCAGGCGTCGAGCCATCCTCCGAGGCCAGCGGTAAGGCCGAAAAAGACGATTCGAGCCCGCAATGAATCTAATGAAGGACTGTCTGTGACTGGTTTGTTTATTACCCTGGAAGGTCCGGAAGGTGCCGGTAAAAGTACCAACCGCGAATACCTGGCCGAGCGCCTGCGCAGCCATGGCGTCGATGTGGTGATGACCCGCGAGCCGGGTGGCACGCCTCTGGCCGAGCGCATTCGTGAATTGCTGCTGGCACCCAGTGATGAAACGATGGACGCCGATACCGAATTGTTGCTGGTGTTCGCCGCCCGTGCCCAGCACTTGGCGAGGGTGATCCGCCCGGCGCTGGCCCGAGGCGCGGTGGTTTTGTGCGACAGGTTTACTGACGCCACATACGCTTACCAAGGGGGCGGCCGCGGTCTTTCGATCGAACGTATTGCCATGCTCGAGTCGTTCGTCCAGGCAGACCTGCGCCCGGATCTGACGCTGGTGTTCGACCTGCCCGTAGAAATCGGCCTGGCCAGGGCCAGCGCCCGTGGTCGTCTGGATCGCTTCGAGCAGGAAGGCCGTATGTTCTTCGACGCAGTACGAAATACCTATTTGAGTCGAGCCGCAGCAACGCCCGAACGCTATCGTCTTGTGGAGGCTGCCTTGCCGCTGGATCAGGTGCAAGCGAACCTCGACCTGTTGGTGCCGGAACTGATGCAACGGCTGGCGGACCGCCGGCATGGCTGAGGCTTATCCCTGGCAGGCGAGCCTCTGGCAGCAATTAGCCGGTCGCACTCAGCATGCCCACGCCTATCTGCTGCATGGGCCTGCGGGGATTGGTAAGCGGGCGCTGGCCGAACGCCTGATGTACCTGCTGCTGTGCCAGCAGCCACAAGGGCTTGAAGCATGCGGGCGGTGCAAGTCGTGCTCGCTATTGACCGCTGGCAGTCACCCCGACAACTACATATTGGAACCGGAAGAAGCCGATAAGGCGATCAAGGTTGATCAGGTTCGCGATCTGGTCAGTTTCGTGGTGCAGACCGCGCAGATGGGGGGGCGCAAGGTGGTACTGATCGAGCCTGTCGAGTCGATGAATATCAACGCTGCCAACGCTTTGCTGAAAAGCCTCGAAGAGCCTTCCGGTAACACTGTTCTGTTGTTGGTCAGCCACCAGCCCAGCCGGCTGCTGCCCACCATCAAGAGCCGTTGCGTGCAGCAGGCCTGCCCACTGCCGAGCGAAGCGATGAGTGTGGCTTGGCTTGCTGGCGCGCTGCCCGAGTGCACCGAGGATGAGCGCGCCGAGCTTCTGACTCTGGCGGCCGGATCGCCATTGGCTGCGATCGGTCTCCAGGCTCAAGGCGTCCGTGAGCAGCGAGCGCTGGTCGTGGAGGGCGTCAAGAAGCTGCTTAAGGGTCAGCAGTCGCCTACCCAGTTGGCCGAGGGCTGGAAAGACATTGCGCTGTTGCTGCTTTTCGATTGGTTTTGTGACTGGTCCAATCTCATTCTGCGCTACCAGCTCACCAACGATGAAAGCGGACTGGGGCTGGCTGACATGCGCAAGGTATTGCAGTACCTGGCGCAGAAATCGCCGCAAAGAAAGGTGTTGGCCATGCAGGACTGGGTGCTCATGCAGCGCCAGAAGGTACTGTCCAAGGCGAACCTGAATCGTGTTTTGTTGCTCGAAGCATTATTGGTGCAGTGGGCATCGCTGACCGGACAGGGTTAGACTGGCCACCTGCATGACATCAGTATCCACGAGGAAGTTGAGATGAGCGTCCCCCTTAGCCCGGGCCCACGTAACGGCATCCTGTCACTGACCATCAAGGACAAGTCTGTCCTTTATGCTGCCTACATGCCGTTCATCAAGAATGGCGGCCTGTTCATCCCGACCAGCAAAAGCTACAAGCTCGGCGATGAGGTGTTCATGCTGCTCAACCTGATGGATGAGCCCGAAAAGATCCCGGTTGCGGGCAAGGTCACCTGGATTACTCCCAAAGGTGCTCAGGGTAACCGTGCTGCGGGCGTCGGCGTGCAGTTCAACGACGGCGACAATACCGCTCGCAACATGATTGAAAACTATCTGGCCGGTGCTCTGAAGTCCGACCGTCCGACCCACACAATGTAAGTTGCTCCGGTTCCCATGCTCGTAGATTCCCATTGTCACCTCGATCGTCTTGACCTCACTGAACACGCAGGCTCTCTGGACGCAGCTCTGGACGCTGCGCGCGGACGGGGAGTGGGTCATTTTTTGTGCATCGGTGTCAGCGCCGACAACGCGAACGCGGTGAGAGCGCTGGCCGACCGCTATGAAGACGTTGACTGCTCCGTTGGCATTCACCCACTGGATCTCAAGCCGGGTGAAGCGCCTGCGCTAGGCTGGCTGCTTGGCGAGCTGAATCATCCGTGTGTGGTCGCGATCGGTGAAACGGGCCTGGATTACCACTACGAGCCGGAGGCGGCTGAGCTGCAGCAAGCATCGTTTCGTTTGCATCTGCAAGCGGCCAGCAGCACGGGCAAACCGGTAATCGTTCACACCCGTGGAGCGAAGGCAGACACGCTCGAGTTGCTGCGCGCAGCGGCGCTGCCGCAGGCGGGGGTACTGCATTGCTTCACTGAAGATTGGGAGATGGCCAAGGCTGCCCTGGACCTGGGTTTCTATATTTCGCTGTCCGGCATCGTGACCTTCCGCAACGCCGACGCGCTGCGCGATGTCGCAAGCAAGGTTCCGGCGGACCGCCTTCTGGTCGAGACCGACTCGCCGTATCTGGCGCCTATTCCCTATCGTGGCAAACCCAATCTGCCACAGTACGTACGCGAAGTGGCTGAGTTCCTGGCGGTGCTGCGTGGCGAGAGCTACGAGCGCTTTGCCGAGCAGACGACGGAAAACTTCAAGCGGCTGTTTCCGCTCGCCCGGGTCAAAAGCTGACACTTGGCCAACGAAATCGCGGGCAAAAAAAACCCGGGTTCTGGGGGGGTGAATCCGGGTTAAGACCATTAGGAGTAAAACAAAGACACACTGTCCGTTGGTGTCTTTACCGATGCCGGCACTTGGGGGAGATGCCGTATCAGCGAAGTTAAGTATTGGTCATATTCGCCTGACGTCCAGCAGTCGCTGTACGTTTTTTAAACAGTTTTGGAATACCCGTCCTTCTGCTGATACCTCAATACATGACCGACGCGTTTACAGCCGTACCAGAATGTTAATCCGGGTCGAAAATGTGAATAATCGGGTTGATTGGGTCTTGTGCGTGAACAGGGTTGGATGATTCGTGCAATTGTCGGCGACTTAGGCATAATGTGTCACTTCGACTTTTGAACCCATAGCCTCTTCCCATGCACAAAGAACCTCGTAAGGTCCGTGAGTTTCGTCGCCGTGAGCAGGAAATTCTCGATACCGCGTTAAAGCTGTTTCTCGAACAGGGTGAAGACAGTGTCACCGTCGAGATGATTGCTGATGCCGTGGGTATCGGCAAAGGCACGATCTATAAGCACTTCAAATCCAAGGCGGAAATCTATCTGCGCCTGATGCTCGATTACGAGCGGGATTTGAACGAGCTGCTTCACTCTGCCGACGTCGACAAGGACAAGGAAGCGCTCTCGCGCGCGTACTTTGAATTTCGCATGCGTGATCCGCAGCGTTATCGCCTGTTCGATCGGCTGGAAGAGAAGGTGGTCAAAGGCAATCAGGTCCCTGAGATGGTCGAGCAACTGCACAAGATCCGCGCCTCGAACTTCGAACACTTGACCCTGCTGATCAAGGGCCGAATCAGCGAAGGCAAGCTGGAGGATGTGCCGCCGTACTTCCATTACTGCGCCGCTTGGGCGTTGGTGCACGGCGCAGTGGCGCTCTACCACTCGCCATTCTGGAGCAACGTGCTGGAAGATCAGGAGGGCTTCTTTCAGTTCCTCATGGACATTGGCGTGCGCATGGGCAACAAACGCAAGCGCGATCCTGAAGCGGGTCACGATCTCAAGCCTGAAACCTCCGAGACCTCGGACTGATTCCTTTGCATGTCCTGGCGAATGCCTTTCGGGCTTCGCCAACGCCTTAACATCCCCCCTGCGCGAATAACGCCCGCTCATGATGGCCTGATCGGTGTTTATCTCCAGATGTGCGACATGGCGCAAAAGCTGCATTACACCGCCATTCGCCGGTTTTCCGTCGCCGGACCTTGGAGGAAATAATGCGTAGCCTGGTTTTACTGCTGACGTTGTTGGCACTCAGTGGCTGCATGCACGTCAGCGATCTTGCACAGGGCGCTCATGACGAGCTCAGTGACGCAGGTCTACTGGATCACAGTTCCACGCGGCGGATTAACAATTTCCGTCTGCAGCCCGATTCCTTCATCTTTATCGCGCAAGGCGCTTTCGCGCCGCCCGGTGGCGCCTATCCACGTCCCAATGTCGTTGCCGAGGAGGCCTTTAACGGCTTCATCGAATACTTTCCGATGGTCCGCCGTGCCCGTTCGCCGGAAGGCCTGGACGAAGCGATGACCGAAGCCCGGGCCGCCGGCGCGCATTATCTGCTCTATACCCGGTTTGCCAAGGCGGACGACCGCATCGGCAGCTTTGACGATTGGTCCGATCAGGAGGCGGTCGACCGGCTGGGTGTCGACAGCGGCGTCATTCAACTGATGTTGATCGAAACCAATACCCGCTATCTGATCGACACCGCGCGCATTCACAGCCGCGGGGGGCTGCTCACCCTGCATGACACCCGGCCCGAAGATTTGCTAGGTCCGCCCATGGAGGATTACGCTCGCAGTTTGTTGGGCGTTGAGGCCCGTTAAGGAGCAGCGTATGAGTGGTCCGGGTAAAGCCAATGACTTGTTGGCGCAACTCCCCAAGACCGGCAAGGGTTTGCCACCTGTGCATCTGTGGAACCCTGATTTCTGCGGCGATATCGACATGCGTATCGCCCGCGATGGCACCTGGTTTTACCTGGGCACGCCCATCGGTCGCAAACCGATGGTGCGGCTGTTCTCCAGCATCATCCGTCGGGAGGGCGATGATTACTTCCTGATCACCCCGGTGGAAAAAGTCGGGATCACGGTCGACGATGCGCCATTTGTGGCGGTGCTGCTGGAGGCAGAAGGCGAGGGCGAGTCCCAGGTGCTTCGCTTCACTACCAACGTCGAAGAGGTGATAGAAGCCAGTGCCGAGCATCCTCTGCGGATCAGCATCGATTCCGCTACCCAGGAACCTGCCCCGTACGTTCATGTGCGCAACAACCTGGAGGCGCTGCTCCATCGCAACGTCTTCTATCAGTTGGTTGATATGGCTGTCCCCTGCGAAATTGACGGGCAACGCTGGCTGGGTGTCTGGAGCCACGGTGAGTTTTTTCCGATAGACGTTGAGCCCTGATTCGATTCAATGCGCTCGCCTGCCTGATTCAGCCAGGTTGATTGCCTGGCTCTTATCCCGCGGTTAAAGTGCCGACCCCCGATTTTGCTGAGGTTTTTGCATGAGCCAGTCCTTTGATATCGCCGTGATCGGCGCCACCGGTACTGTCGGCGAAACCATCGTCCAGATCCTTGAAGAGCGCGATTTCCCCATCGGTGAACTGCACCTGCTGGCCAGTGCAGAATCCGCTGGCAGTTCGGTCGCCTATCGCGGCAAGAACGTGCGTGTGCGTGAAGTCGACGCGTTTGACTTCAGCAAGGCGCAAATCGCTTTCTTCGCGGCAGGTCCGGCCGTCACGCGCAGCTACGCGACGCGCGCGACCGCCGCCGGCTGCGCGGTCATCGATCTGTCCGCTGGTCTGCCGGTCGAACAGGCGCCCAATCTCGTTCCGGAAGTCAATGGCGCGCGCCTGACCAGCCTCCCTAAACCGTATCAAGTGGCCTGCCCAAGCCCGGGTGCGACGGCGCTGGCGATGGTTTTGGGCCCGTTGCGTGAACTGCTGGACATACAGCGTGTCAGCGTTACAGCGTGCATGGCGGTTTCAAGTCTGGGTCGCGAAGGTGTGACCGAGCTGGCTCGGCAGACTGCCGAGTTGCTCAATGTACGTCCTTTGGAACCACGCGTTTTTGATAGGCAAATGGCGTTTAATGTGCTCGCTCAAGTAGGCACTCCGGATGCGCAGGGGCATGTACCACTGGAAAAACGTATGGTCAGCGAGTTGCGCGAGTTGCTGTCGCTGCCTTTAATCAAGGTCGGCGCGAGCTGTATCCAGGTGCCGGTGTTTTTCGGCGATAGCTTAAGTGTGTCGGTGCAGACACTGGCCCCGGTGGACCTCGCCGCTGTCACAGCTGTGCTGGATGCCGCTCACGGTATTGATCGGGTGGAAGCCGACGATTACCCGACACCGGTGGGCGACGCGGTAGGGCAGGACGCTGTTTATGTAGGACGGATGCGTGCCGGTGTCGACGACGCCTGCGAGCTGAACTTTTGGGTGACGTCAGACAACGTTCGCAAGGGCGCGGCGTTGAACGCTGTGCAGGTCGCTGAATTGTTGATAAAAGATGTTGCGTAAAAGATACTTGCCAACAATTTAAAGAATCATTCTAGCTGCGGCGTTTATAAACGCCCTACGCCCTAGCAGGCTTTATCTTCTCGGTCGCCGGGGAAATTTTAAACAAGGGATGGGCTATGGTTCAGGTTCGGAAACTGGTTTTAGCAATCGCTGCAGCTTCGGCGCTGTCATCGGGGATGGCACAGGCGCTTGGCCTCGGTGGTTTGACCGTCAAGTCGAGCCTGAATCAGCCGTTGCTCGCCGAGATCGAACTCACGCAGGTGCAGGACCTCAACGCTGCGCAGGTCGTTCCTAGCCTGGCCAGCTCCGCCGAGTTCGCACAAGCGGGCGTGGGGCGAACGGCGGTTCTGGATGATCTGACCTTCACTCCTGTGGTCAATCCCGGCGGCAAAAGCGTTCTGCGCATCACCTCCAGCAAGCCTATCCGTGATCCCTATGTAAAATTTCTCGTGCAGGTGCTCTGGCCAAGTGGCCGTGTGCTGCGTGAATACAGTCTGTTGCTCGATCCACCAAAAGTGTCGCCCCAGGCAGCCGCTGCCGCCACCGCGCAGTTGCCGTCCACGGCGCCCGCTGCGGCACCTGCCCAGGCACCTGTCGCCGAAGCACCTGCCACTCCACCTACTGCTCCTGCTCCTGCAGTACCCCAGGAGCCGAAGGTCACCCAATACACTACCGCCAACAACGACACGCTGTGGGAAATTGCCCAGCGCGTGCGTAACGGCGGCACGGTCCAGCAGACCATGCTGGCGATTCAGGCGCTCAACCCGGATGCGTTCATCGGCGGCAACATCAATCGTCTGAAGAAAGGCCAGGTGTTGCGCCTGCCATCGCCGCAAGAAGCCAGCGCCACGCCGCAGCCGCGCGCGGTGGCCGAGGTGGCCGAACAGAATCGCGCCTGGCGTGAAGGTCGCCGCCTGCCGTCGGGCACCCGTCAGATAGATGCCACCCGCCGCGATCGCACGGGCGCTGCGCCCGCCCAGATCGACGCCAAGGATAACCTGAGCCTGGTGTCGGCCAACCAGCCGGGCGCAAAGGGGGCGGCCGGTGATGCCGAACTCAGCAATAAGCTGGCGGTGGCGCAGGAAAGTCTGGACAGCACCCGTCGTGACAATGCCGAGCTGAAAAGCCGCATGGGCGACCTGCAGAGTCAACTGGACAAACTGCAACGGCTGATCGAGCTAAAGAACAATCAGTTGGCCAAAATGCAGGCCGCCGGAGTTGCCGTCCCGCCGCCGGTCGATGATGCCAACAGTGCCGTTAGCCCCAACAGCGTCACCAACCCGAACAATGCAGCGAACCCGGCCATGGGGGCGCAAATCGTACCGCCCGTGGGCGCTCCCGACGCCGCGGGCAAGCCGCCCGATGAAATCGCTCCGGAGGACGCGCTGCCGGTCGATGGTGCCAAGGTTACCGGGGCAACCCCTGACCAGCCGCTGGCCATACAGCCCGATGCCGCCACCCCGGCGGATGACCGGAACACACTGGACAAGATTCTCGCAAACCCGACACTCCTGGGGCTGATCGGTGGTGGCGCTCTGCTGATCCTGTTGTTGCTGGGCTTGCTCCTGGTGCGTCGTCGCAACGCAATTCTGGAGGCTGAACGGCATCGGCAAATGGCGCGGGCGCTGTCGGAAGAGTCCGACTTCACCTCCGACATGGACCTCCCTGAAAGCAGTTTCGAGGGCCTGGAGGTCCCGCCGCCTGCCGCAAAGCCGGCACCGCTGTCGGCCGTGATCATCGAGCCGGCTCGAGAACGTCCGGCTGACGTGTTGGTGCAGGCTGAAATTCATATTGCTTATGGCCGCATCAACCAAGCAGTAGCGTTGCTCGAAGAAGCGGTCAAGCTGGAGCCGCAGCGCAGCGAATTGCGCCTCAAGCTCATGGAAATCTATGCTCAGCAAGGTAACCAGGAGGCTTTCGTGGCGCAGGAGCGGCAACTGGTGGCCACGGGAAAGAACCACGCTGAAGTCGAGCAGCTCAAATCCCGTTATCCGGCGATGGCAACGGCTGCCGCGGCGGCTGCGGGTGTAGCGGCTGCGGCGGCTTTGGCAGCGCAAATGGATGCGAAGTACGTTGAAGATTTGCTGACCGATACGTCCGAGCCTGAGCCGGTTGTCGAACCTGAGCCGAAGCCTGCGGCTGATCCCGTAGCCGAAGAACCTGATGACTTCGACACCGCTTTCGATCTGAGTCTTGATGATCTGGAAGCTGCATCGCCGGCTGAGGTGAAGGATCACAGCGCGCCGCGGGACGATGCCGGTCTCGACGATCTTGATCTGGATGCGCCGTTCGGTGGGGCAACAGCCGATGATCTGGACTTCGACGCGATTCTGCGTGAGCAAACCGAGGCCAATAATGCCCGGCCGGACGACCTCGCGGATTTTGACCTGAATCTTGCGGAAGATCAGCCAGCCCTGAAGGCTGAAGATGATTATCTGCTGGGACTGGAAGACGAACCAAGCCAGCAGGCTGGGGCTTCGCCCATTGGCACGCCAACTCGTGACGACGATCTGGAACTGCCGGACGATTTCGACCTGTCCCTGGCCGATGAGATTGAAACCGACCAGGCTTCCGACGCATTTGCCTCCGAGATCGATGACGTAAATGCCGAGCTTGAACGTCTGTCGCAAAGCCTGGAACAGCCGCCGATCGCCAAACCGTTCGATAATGAGCCCACCTTTACCGAAGACGATGCGCTGCTGGCCGACGATGAGCCGGAGTTCGACTTTCTGTCGGGCACCGATGAGGCGGCCACCAAGCTGGATCTGGCTCGGGCTTATATCGAGATGGGCGACGCCGATGGCGCGCGCGACATTCTTGGAGAGGTCGTGGCCGAAGGTGACGACGGGCAGAAAACACAAGCACGCGACATGCTGTCAAGGCTGGTTTGAACCGAGCTTGATGGCGTATTGAAACGACCGCTTCGGCGGTCGTTTTCATTTCTGGCGATTTAACCGTGAGGCATGTTGCAGCGCCCTTATGGTTGCGGCTTCCAGCCGGCCTGGCTGCTACCGGAATCGGTCTGCCGGAGCGGCGTCGGACTTTGCCAATGGCGTCTTTTGTCGCCATCCGTATAATGGCCGCCCTCGCGCATATCGACAGGCTTTAAGCACTTGGCAATTACAGACACCGGGGCAGAGACAGCGGCGACCGAAATGGCCGCCGAAGGTTTTTCCAGGATCGCACTGGGCGTGGAATACAAAGGCTCACGTTACAGCGGCTGGCAGCGCCAGTCCACCGGCGTCCTGACGGTTCAGGAAACCCTGGAAAATGCCTTGTCCAGGGTTGCCGATTCACCGGTGTCGCTGATGTGCGCCGGGCGTACCGACGCGGGCGTGCATGCCTGCGGCCAGGTCGTGCATTTTGATACCCAGGCTGTCCGTACCATGAAAGCCTGGACCATGGGTGCCAATATCAATCTGCCCCACGACATCAGCGTGACCTGGGCCAAGGTCATGCCCGCGCATTTCCACGCGCGTTTCAAGGCCATCGCCCGGCGTTACCGTTACGTGATCTACAACGACCCGATCCGCCCGGCGCATCTTGGGCAGGAAGTTACCTGGAATCACCGGCCGCTCGATGTTGAACGTATGGCACTGGCGGCGGACTATCTGGTCGGGACCCACGACTTCAGCGCATTTCGTGCCGGCCAGTGCCAGGCCAAGTCACCGATCAAACACATCCACCACCTGCGCGTTACCCGCCACGGCAAAATGATCGTCATCGACATCCGCGCCAATGCCTTCCTGCACCACATGGTGCGCAACATCGCCGGGGTCCTGATGACCATTGGGGCAGAGGAGCGGCCTGTAGAGTGGGCTAGCGAGGTGCTGGAGAGCCGGGTTCGGCGCACGGGCGGGGTGACCGCGCACCCGTTCGGCCTTTATCTGGTGCAGGTTGAGTACCGCGATGAATTCCCGTTGCCGGCGCGCTATGTCGGACCGCATTTTCTTACGGGTTTCACGGAACTTGGCGGCTGACGCCCGGAACAGCATTTGCTACCATCCGTGACTTTCGCCAGGCTTGAGGTATGCACTACATGTCAGCCGTTCGCAGCAAGATCTGCGGGATTACCTGCATAGAAGATGCGCTGGCCGCTGTCGATGCGGGAGCCGACGCCATAGGCTTCGTGTTCTACCCCAAAAGCCCCCGCGCCGTCACCATCGAGCAGGCCCAGGCCATCGTTGCCCAGTTACCGCCGTTCGTGAGCACTGTCGGGCTGTTCGTTAACGCCGAGCGGGAAGTTCTCAAGGCGTTGCTCGACATCGTGCCGCTGGACCTGATCCAGTTTCACGGCGATGAAACCCCGCAGCAGTGCGAGGGCTTTCAGCGTCCCTGGGTCAAAGCGCTGCGGGTGCGGGCCGGTGACGACATTGCCGCCAGCTTCGCCCGCTACGACAAAGCCTGCGGCATTCTTCTCGATACCTATGTGGCAGGCACTCCCGGCGGCACGGGTGAAACTTTCGACTGGGCCCTGATTCCAAAACAGCTGAGCAAACCGATCATTCTGGCCGGTGGCCTCACCTCAGCTAACGTGTCCCAGGCGATTGCGCAGGTACGGCCATACGCCGTAGATGTCAGTGGTGGCGTGGAAAGGTCCAAAGGGCTTAAGGATCACGACAAGATTCGTGCATTCATGAGCGCGGTTCACGGGGCCTGAGCGTGTTTTTCCAGCCGCTTGCACCGTCGATGTGACGGCAGGCAGGCGGTCGCCGTCCACTACCCTGCGACTGCATTTTGCGGGTGTGTGAATCACCAAAATTTAGCAGGCGACGACGCAAGGACGTCTCGCTGCAAAAAGTCGAGGGCAGTGTCGAGCAACTGTCGCGGCAGCAGGTCAGGCGTAGGCGCCGATCGTTGCGGGCGACTGACGGCAATGCACATGAATTTAGTTTAAAGGCATGCGCGTGGCATTGATCGCCATCGCGTTCTGGCCACCGGTACTGGAGAAAGACAGCATGAGCAACTGGTTGGTAGACAAACTGATCCCTTCGATCATGCGTTCCGAGGTCAAGAAAAGCTCGGTACCTGAAGGCCTCTGGCACAAGTGCCCGTCTTGCGAGGCGGTCCTTTATCGGCCAGAACTGGAAAAGACCCTGGACGTCTGTCCCAAGTGCAACCATCACATGCGCATCGGCGCGCGGGCGCGCCTCAATATCTTCCTGGACGCAGAAGGCCGGCAGGAACTCGGTGCTGACCTTGAGCCGGTCGACCGCCTGAAATTTCGCGATAGCAAGAAATACAAGGATCGCCTGACGGCGTCGCAGAAGCAGACCGGTGAGAAAGACGCCTTGATTTCCATGAGCGGTACGTTGCTTGGCATGCCAGTGGTGTGCAGCGCGTTCGAGTTCTCGTTCATGGGCGGTTCCATGGGCGCCATTGTCGGCGAGCGCTTCGTTCAGGCGGCCAATTACGCGCTGGAAAAGCGCTGCCCGATGATCTGCTTCGCAGCTTCCGGCGGTGCGCGGATGCAGGAAGCGCTGATCTCCCTGATGCAGATGGCCAAGACCTCGGCGGTGCTGGCACGGCTGCGTGAAGAAGGCCTACCGTTCATTTCCGTACTGACCGACCCGGTTTATGGCGGTGTTTCGGCCAGTCTGGCTATGTTGGGCGATGTGATCGTTGCTGAACCCAAAGCTCTGATCGGCTTTGCCGGTCCGCGCGTGATTGAGCAGACCGTCCGCGAAAAGCTGCCGGAAGGTTTCCAGCGCAGTGAGTTCCTGCTGGATCACGGCGCGATCGACATGATCATCCATCGTCAGCAACTGCGTCAGCGCCTGGGTAACCTGCTGGCACAGATGATGGGCCAGCCAACCCCTAAGTTCGTCGCGCCGAACGTCGAGCCGATCGTGGTCCCACCTGCTCCGGCCAACATATGACCGCACGCTCCCTGAGCGATTGGCTCAGCTACCTGGAGCAACTGCATCCTTCGGCCATCGACATGGGCCTGGATCGGTCGCGACAGGTTGCGTCGCAGATCGGGCTGCGACGCCCTGCGCCACGGGTGATCACGGTTACCGGCACCAACGGCAAGGGCTCGACCTGTGCGTTCATCGCTGCTTTGCTGCAGGCGCATGGCCTCAGGGTCGGTGTCTACAGCTCACCGCATCTGGTTCGTTATAACGAGCGGGTGCAGGTACGGGGTGTCGAAGCCACCGACGAGCAGTTGTGCAAGGCGTTCGAAGTCATCGAGAAGGCCCGTGGCGAGATTTCCCTGACCTATTTTGAAATGGGCACGCTGGCAGCGTTCTGGCTGTTCGAGCAGGCTGCGCTGGATGCAGTGGTGCTGGAGGTCGGGCTTGGAGGACGTCTGGATGCGGTGAACCTGATCGATGCTGACCTGGCGCTGGTAACCAGCGTCGGAGTCGATCACGCGGACTGGCTGGGCGATACCCGCGAATCGGTCGCCATCGAGAAGGCCGGTATTTTCCGCGAGGGTCGGCCGGCCTTATGTGGCGACATCGACCCGCCGCAGCCGTTGCTGGATCAGGCCCGTGCGTTGAATTGTCCTCTCTCGCTGCGCGGCGCTGACTTCGACTTGATCATTGGTTCCAACGACTGGAGCTGGTTCGGCACCGACTGTGCTGGCGCGCGTGTCGAGTTGCGCGACCTGCCGTTGCTGGATTTGCCGATGCAGAATGCGGCGCTGGCTCTTCAGGCCTATCTGCAGCTGGATCTGCCCTGGCGGGAAGCATCGGTGCGTCAGGCGCTGCTGGACACTCGCGTGACCGGACGGCTGGATCGCCGAACGTTCGAATGGCATGGCAAGCCGCTGCATATCCTGCTGGATGTGGGTCACAACCCCCACGCGGCGGCGTTTTTGGCGCAGCGGCTGCATCAGCGCCCAGTCAGCGGTCAACGGCTGGCGGTGTTCGGTCTGCTCAATGACAAAGATCTGGAAGGCGTTTTGAATGAGCTGCGCGATTGCTTCAGCCATTGGGCAGTCGCGCCGTTGCCGACCCCGCGCAGTCGCTCCGAAAAAGAGATTGCCCAAGGCTTGCAGAACCTTGGTGCAGCCGTGACGTCCTACCCCAGTGTTGCGCTGGCGCTCGAAGCCCAATGCGCTCAGGCGACATCCGACGACGAAATCGTTCTGTTCGGATCTTTTTATTGCGTAGCCGAGGCCCTGGAATGGCTTGCTGGCGCGTCACGGAGGAAGTGACACATGGCTTTGCTGGATAAGGCGTACAAGCAGCGCATGGTTGGTGCCCTGGTACTGGTCGCCATTGCGGTAATCTTCCTGCCGATGCTCTTTTCGCGTCAGGACGAAGCACGCCATGTACGGGTGGACGCGCCTGCCGCTCCGCAAGCGCCCGCCGTTTCGCAGATCAAGGTCGATCCGGTGGCGGTGCCCGAGCAGCAACCGCTGCCGCAAGAGCCGGTTCCGACCGACGAAGAGCTGACGCAGCCCGCTCAGCCGGTCAACCAGCAGCCGCCGTCGATGCCAATCGCCCCCGCACCTGTCAAGCCTGCGGCACCGGCGTCCCAAGCCAGGGCTACCCAGGTACCCGCCAAACCCGCGCCTGTCGCACCTGCACCCGCTCCGGCAAAGCCGACCACGGCCTCGACGCCTCCGGCGTTGGCAACCGATACGAACCGTGTGGACGCCAACGGCCTGTCGATTACCTGGGCGGTGCAACTGGCTAGCCTATCGAACCGAGCAAATGCCGACGCCTTGCAGAAAACTCTGCGCACCCAGGGCTACAACGCCTATATCCGTAGCTCGGACGGGGTAAACCGGGTGTTCGTTGGTCCGCTGATCGAGCGCGCAGAGGCCGACCGGCTGCGCGACCAGCTCGACAAGCAGCAGAAACTCAAAGGCATCGTCGTGCGCTTCCAGCCGGAGCGTAAATAGTGCGCAGCCGCTGACTCCATTTCTGCAGCACGGCCTGCCGGCGGTGGCGATTGTGATGATGCTACCGCTTGCAGGCTATGCGGCCAGAGGGTCGAACATCATTTTTCCCGCCAAGACCTGCTGGATCCCCGCACTCACAGTCGTTCGCCTTAATTGCCGCTCAGGCACAATCCCTGCTTACCGCCGGGCCAGCGCTCTGCTAAAATGCGCCGCCTTAACAGTCTGTAGGCTGCAACGTGTCATTTACTCCGGTTGACTGGGCGATCGTCGCGATCGTCGCCATCTCCGCTTTGATCAGTCTCAAGCGCGGCTTCGTCAAAGAAGCGCTGTCCTTGCTGACGTGGATCATCGCAGGTGCCGTCGCCTGGATGTTTGGCGGTTCGCTGGCCCAGTACCTGGTCAACTACATCGAAACACCTTCGGCGCGCGTGATTGCGGGCTGCACCATTCTTTTCGTCGCCACGCTGTTGGTTGGCGCCATGGTCAACTTTCTTATCGGGGAACTGATTCGCGTCACCGGGCTGTCCGGGACCGATCGTTTTCTGGGCATGGTCTTCGGTGCCGCGCGGGGGGGGCTGCTGGTTGTCGTTGCGGTAGGGCTGTTGAGCCTGGGCCCGGTACAACAGGATCAATGGTGGCAGCAGTCCCGATTGCTGCCGCAGTTCGTAATGGTCGCTGACTGGTCGAAAAACCTGATTCTCGGGATGTCCAGCAAGTGGCTCGCCAGCGGGATCAGCGTACCCGTTGATATCCCGTTCAAGGATCATCTCCTGCCGTCGGTGACGCCGCAGGATGGGGTCGGTAAATCCAGTTCCACTAAGTAGGGGTTGTGTCGCATGTGTGGCATCGTCGGTATCGTCGGCAAGTCGAACGTCAATCAGGCGCTGTATGACGCGCTTACCGTCCTCCAGCACCGCGGCCAGGACGCTGCCGGTATCGTAACCAGCCATGACGGCCGCCTATTCCTGCGCAAGGACAACGGTCTGGTCCGTGATGTGTTCCATCAGCGCCATATGCAGCGTCTGGTCGGGCACATGGGCATTGGTCACGTGCGTTATCCAACAGCGGGCAGTTCCACATCCGCCGAGGCCCAGCCGTTCTACGTCAACTCGCCATACGGCATCACTCTGGCGCACAACGGCAACCTGACCAACGTCGAGCAACTGGCCAAGGAGATCTACGAATCTGATTTGCGCCATGTGAACACCAATTCCGACTCGGAAGTGTTGCTCAATGTCTTCGCCCACGAACTGGCGGTGCGCGGCAAGCTGCAGCCAACCGAAGAGGACATTTTCGCGGCCGTCACCGACGTGCATAACCGTTGCCGTGGTGGCTACGCGGTGGTGGCGATGATCACCGGTTACGGCATCGTCGGTTTCCGCGACCCGGATGCGATTCGTCCGATCGTCTTCGGGCAGCGTCATACCGACGAAGGCGTCGAGTACATGATTGCCTCCGAAAGCGTCTCCCTGGACGTGCTGGGTTTCACCTTGATTCGCGACCTTGCGCCTGGCGAAGCGGTGTACATCACCGAAGACGGCAAGCTGCATACCCGCCAGTGCGCCGCCAACCCGAAGTATGCCCCTTGCATCTTCGAACACGTCTACCTGGCGCGCCCGGATTCGATCATCGACGGCATTTCGGTGTACAAGGCGCGTCTGCGCATGGGTGAGAAGCTCGCCGACAAAATCCTGCGCGAGCGTCCTGATCATGACATCGACGTGGTCATTCCAATTCCGGACACCAGCCGCACAGCGGCCCTCGAACTGGCCAACCATCTGGGCGTCAAGTTCCGCGAAGGTTTCGTCAAGAACCGCTACATCGGTCGTACTTTCATCATGCCGGGGCAGGCTGCGCGGAAAAAATCCGTGCGCCAGAAGCTCAATGCCATCGAGCTTGAGTTCCGTGGCAAGAACGTAATGCTGGTCGACGACTCCATCGTGCGCGGCACCACCTGCAAGCAGATCATCCAGATGGCCCGCGAAGCTGGCGCCAAAAATGTATATTTCTGTTCCGCGGCTCCGGCCGTACGCTTTCCTAACGTCTACGGCATCGACATGCCGAGTGCTCACGAGCTGATCGCTCACAACCGCTCCACTCAGGACGTGGCCGACCTTATCGGTGCCGACTGGCTGGTCTATCAGGATCTGAACGACCTGATCGAGGCGGTCAGCGGCAGCAAAAAGATCAAGATCGACAACTTCGATTGCTCGGTCTTCGACGGCAAGTACGTGACCGGTGATATCGACGAGCATTACCTGAACAAGATCGAGCAGGCGCGCAATGATGCCTCCAAGGTCAAGACTCAGGCCGTCAGTGCGATCATCGATCTGTACAACAACTAATTCAGACAAGGAGTAGGCGGCATGACTCAGCAATGGGATGCCGGTCGACTGGACAGCGACCTGGATGGCGTGGGTTTCGACACCCTCGCCGTGCGCGCCGGCCAGCACCGTACGCCGGAGAGCGAACACAGCGATCCACTGTTTTTCACCTCCAGTTACGTGTTCCGCACGGCGGCTGATGCGGCTGCCACGTTTGCCGGCGAGCAGCCGGGTAACGTCTATTCGCGCTACACCAACCCGACCGTGCACGCATTCGAAGAGCGTATCGCGGCGCTGGAGGGAGGCGAGCAGGCCGTAGCGACGTCTACCGGTATGTCGGCGATCCTGGCGACCGTGATGAGCCTATGCAGCGCCGGCGATCACGTGCTGGTGTCAAAAAGTGTGTTCGGCTCGACCATCAGCCTGTTCGAGAAATACTTCAAGCGATTTGGCGTGCAGGTCGACTACGTTGCCCTGGCCGAGTTGTCGGGTTGGGATGCGGCGATCAAGCCCAATACCAAACTGCTATTCGTCGAGTCGCCTTCCAATCCACTGGCCGAGCTGGTCGATATCGCCGCGCTGGCCGAGATCGCTCACGCCAAGGGTGCGATGCTGGTGGTCGACAATTGCTTCTGTACCCCGGCGCTGCAGCAACCGCTGCGCATGGGAGCCGATGTGGTCGTGCATTCAGCGACCAAGTTTATCGACGGCCAGGGTCGCGCCATGGGCGGTGTGGTGGTGGGTCGCAGCGAGCAGATGAAGGAAGTCGTCGGCTTTCTGCGTACTGCTGGTCCAAGCCTCAGCCCGTTCAATGCCTGGCTGTTCCTCAAGGGCCTCGAAACCCTGAACATCCGCATGCGCGCCCACTGCCAGAACGCCCTTGAACTGGCGCAATGGCTCGAGCACCAGGATGGCATCGAGAAAGTGCATTACGCCGGTTTGCAAAGCCACCCGCAGCACGATCTGGCCAAGCGGCAGCAAAAGGCCTTTGGCGCGGTGGTCAGCTTCGAGGTCAAGGGCGGCAAGGATGGCGCATGGCGCTTTATCGATGCCACTCGACTGATCTCCATCACTGCCAACCTGGGTGATACCAAGACCACCATTACGCATCCGGGCACTACGTCCCACGGACGCCTTTCGCCACAGGAGCGTGAGGCGGCCGGTATCCGCGATAGCCTGATCCGGGTTGCGGTGGGGCTGGAGGACATTGCCGATCTCAAGGCCGATCTGGCGCGTGGCCTGGCCGCATTGTGAGCATTGCCTGTGAATGAGTGGGTGATGGACGCTGTCGGTGTGCACAACGGCCGCGTTGCGCTGGTGACCGGCGCTGCGCGGGGGATCGGGCTGGGCATCGCTGCCTGGCTGATTACCGAAGGCTGGCAAGTGGTTTTGACCGATGTGGACCGCCAGCGCGGTGAAGTGGTTGCCGGAGTGCTGGGGGAAAACGCTTCTTTCATCGCCATGGACGTGTCCAATGAAGGGCAGGTTTCCAGCGGCGTTGCGGAAGTACTCGGCATGTTCGGCCGTCTGGACGCGCTGGTCTGCAATGCCGCGGTGACCGATCCTCATCATACGGTGCTGGAGAGCCTCGATCTGGCGCATTGGAACCGTGTGCTGGCGGTCAACCTCAGCGGGCCCATGCTGCTGGCCAAGCATTGCGCACCCTATTTGCGTGCGCACGGCGGCAGCATCGTCAATTTGAGTTCGACCCGGGCGCGGCAGTCCGAGCCCGACACTGAAGCCTATGCCGCCAGCAAGGGCGGGCTTCTGGCGCTGACTCATGCGCTGGCGATTAGCCTTGGGCCGCAGGTGCGTGTGAACGCCGTGAGCCCCGGCTGGATTGACGCTCGCGACCCTTCTCAGCGTCGAACCGAACCCTTGTCCGACGCCGATCATGCGCAGCACCCGACGGGCAGGGTAGGGGTTGTCGAAGACGTTGCCGCTATCGTGGCCTGGCTGCTATCGAAGAACGCCGGCTTCGTCACTGGACAGGAATTTGTGGTCGACGGCGGCATGAGCAAGAGGATGATCTACGTCGAGTAAACCCAGCTGCGAGCGTCAAGTTGCCAGCAGCAAGTGACACACAGAGCGAGCCTTATGGCTCGCTTTTTCGTTCCTGCCTTGTAGCTTGCAGCTTCCCGCTAAAAACGGCTTTTTTAAAAAAACTTCAAGCAGGCTATTGACTTAGGTTCGGCACCTGCGTAAATTTCGCGGCCTCAGCGAAGCAAAGGGTGATTAGCTCAGCCGGGAGAGCGTCTGCCTTACAAGCAGAATGTCGGCGGTTCGATCCCGTCATCACCCACCATCGTTGAGCGCTTCAAGTTGTAATGCACGCTGAAGGCTACTGAGATTCAGCAGGACGCAAGTCCACCACTGCGCAGCGGTAGTTCAGTCGGTTAGAATACCGGCCTGTCACGCCGGGGGTCGCGGGTTCGAGTCCCGTCCGCTGCGCCATATTTTCCAGATCGGGTTTTGCAATCCGATGTTAGATTGAAAGCATTCCAGCGATCGATCAGTGTTATACGAAACAGGCATTCGAAGTTTGTTTCAAAAGAGTTAAACAGGTGCAAATCTGTGCGACACGCAGCGGTAGTTCAGTCGGTTAGAATACCGGCCTGTCACGCCGGGGGTCGCGGGTTCGAGTCCCGTCCGCTGCGCCATACATAGCTTCAAGGCCCTTGAACTCCTTGAAGCGACAAAAAAAGCGACCTTAGGGTCGTTTTTTTTTGCCTGCGAAAAACCGCCGTCCTCAGGCGCAGTGTGCGCTTTATCATTTGGCCAAATCACGGGGAGCGAGTCATGCGGATTCTTGTCACGGGAGCCACTGGCTTCATCGGCACACGGCTGTGCGAGCGGCTCGTCAGTCAGGCGCATGAGGTTCGGGGCATTTCCAGAAGCGGGGGTGGGGCAATTGCCGGGGTTGATTATCAGGCGAGAGACTTCACCGATGCCCCGTCAATCAGCGAGAGCCTGCGCGATATCGATTGCATCGTGCACCTGGCGGGCCGGGCCCATGTGCTGAACAAGCAAGGTGACTCGCCCGACCTGTACCGAGCGGTAAACCGCGACGCCACGTTACAACTGGCGCGTCTGGCGCTGGCAGCTGGCGTTAGACGTTTTGTCTTTGTTAGCTCCATAGGGGTCAATGGCAACGAATCGGCGCAACAGCGCTTCACCGAGGACTCCGTGCCTGCACCGGCCGCCGCTTACGCGCGGTCGAAGCTGGAGGCAGAGGAGGGGCTGAAAGCGCTGCTGCACATTTCGGGCATGCAGCTGGTGATCATCCGCCCGCCGCTTGTCTACGGAGCCGATGCGCCGGGCAACTTCAGGACCCTGCTCAAGGTGGTCGACAAGGGTATTCCCAATCCTTTCGCCCTGGTGCGCAATGCCCGCAGTATCGTCTCGGTGGAGAACCTGGCGTCACTGATTTCGTTGGCGGCGCAACACCCCGCCGCGGCCGGGCAGTTGTTTTTAGCCAGCGACGGCATGGACGTCTCGACCGATCAGATACTCGCAGCGCTGGCCCAGGGGATGCAGAAGCGACGCTGGTCGGTGCCGGTGCCGCCGTTGCTGTTGGCAGCGCTGCTTAGATGGGTCGGCAAAGGCGATCTATACACGCAGTTGTGTGGTTCGTTGACGGTGGATTGCGCCAAGGCACGGCGTGTGCTGGGTTATCAGCCAGACGTCGATACCCTGCAATCGTTGGTTAGGGTCGGCAACCAGTACCGGATCGGTCGCCAGAAGCGCTCGTAGCCGCTGACTTTGCCACGAGGCAAAGCAATGCGCTGCTGCAGATCGTGACGATAAATGCCATGATTGGCGGCTTGTTGAAGCGGCGCTGATTTCGAATTTGGAGAGCTGGACCATGGGCATGAACCAAACCATCACTGTGATCCCACCGGGTATACCGTTGACGGGGCATGTCGCGCCACCGGGCTCCAAGTCGATTACCAACCGTGCGTTGCTGCTGGCGGCTCTGGCAAAGGGCACCAGCCATTTGCGTGGTGCCTTGAAAAGCGACGACACCCGCCATATGTCCAATGCCCTTCGGCAAATGGGCGTCATCATCGATGAGCCGGACGACACCAGTTTCGTGGTCACCAGCAGCGGCAGCCTGCAGGCCCCTGAAGGGCCGTTGTTCCTGGGCAACGCCGGGACCGCCGTGCGTTTTCTGACAGCGGCGGTCGCTACGGTTAATGGCACGGTCACCCTGGACGGCGACCACTACATGCAAAAGCGTCCGATCGGTCCTCTGCTCGAATCCCTGCGCCAAGGCGGCCTGAGCGCCGAGAGCGCCAGCGGATGCCCGCCAGTGATCATTCAGGGCACCGGCTCGATCAAGGCCGCGCGCTTTGAAATCGACGGCGGCCTATCCAGCCAGTACGTTTCTGCTCTGCTCATGGTCGCTGCCTGTGGTGATGCCCCCATCGAAGTCGCGCTCACGGGCAAGGAAATCGGTGCACGTGGTTATATTGATTTGACCCTCGCCTGCATGCGTGCCTTTGGCGCCCAGGTAGAAATTGTCGACGAAGCGTTGTGGCGCGTTTCCCCGACGGGCTACACCGCCTGTGATTATCACATCGAACCGGATGCTTCCGCGGCCACCTACCTGTGGGCTGCAGAGGCGCTTACCGCTGGCAAGATCGATCTTGGCGTCGCGTCTGAAACCTTCACCCAGCCCGATGCCAGGGCGATGGAAATCATCGCGCAGTTTCCGAACATGCCCGCGCTGATTAACGGCTCGCAAATGCAGGATGCGATCCCGACGCTGGCGGTGCTGTCGGCCTTCAATGAAACGCCGGTGCGCTTCGTTGACCTGGCCAATCTGCGGGTCAAGGAGTGCGATCGGGTTCAGGCGCTCCATGACGGCTTGAATCAGGTGCGTGCAGGTCTTGCGACGGTAGAGGGCGATGACCTGCTGGTGGCATCCGATCCCGGGCTGGCGGGCACCAGCAGTCACGCGCTGATCGATACTCACTCCGACCACCGCATCGCCATGTGCTTTGCATTGGCTGGTCTGAAGGTCTCTGGCGTGCGTATTCAGGACCCCGACTGCGTTGGCAAGACCTATCCGGGTTATTGGCGCGCGCTGGAGTTCCTCGGGGTGCGCCTGGAGCATGGCGGAGTCTGACGCCGTCTTGCAGGAGACGACCGTCAGTCGATTCTTGCCGCCACTCGATGACGCCACAGCGTCGTGCTTCAAGGTCAGCGACCGAGCTGCAAACGCCCGTCAGGCGCGCTCTATGCTCGGTCGAATGTGCGTGAAAAACCTGATGTATCCATGTGGTTGCAAACTCTGCGTTGATCCTATTTAAGGCTTGTAGCAGACTTACCGGCGTTTTCTTCGGTCCACTGTTCTGTCGACCTTTATCCCCGGGATGTTTGATGCCTAAATTACTAAGCTTTCGTACCGCATGCTGGGCGCTCGCCTTGCTGGCTGCCGCAGGCTGCTCGTCCAAGAAGCAGACAGTCTACGAGCACGAAAACTTTGACGACGCTGGGACCTTCTCACGTAACTACCCTGTCTCCGACGCGGCCACCTGCGAGGCTGGCCGCCGGGCATTGCTGAGTCAAGGCTACATCATCACCAGCAGCGATCCGAAGTCGATCGCCGGTCACAAGAGTTTCCAGCAAACCGGCGAAACCCACATGGAAATCAGCTTTAACGTGGTGTGCGCTGCTGATGGCAGTGCCAATGGCAAAACCACCATGTTCGCCAACGCATTGCAGGATCGCTATGCGCTGAAAAAAGTGAATAACTCGGCCAGCCTGGGGGTTGGTGTCCTGGGCTCGGTGTCGATGCCTATCGGCTCGACGGACGACTCCATGGTCAAGGTGGCCAGTGAAACGGTGGCATCTTCCAAGTTCTATGACCGCTTCTTTGCGCTGGTGGAGAATTTCCTGCCGCCCGAGGTGAAGAAGGCTGCGCACATCAAAGAAAAGCCGAAGACGGATCTAGGTATGCCCGAGCCGGCGCCCGCCAAGGCAGCTGCTTCGACAGAGCAAAAGCCCGCCGAGATGCCTGCTGTTACACCGGCTGCGGCGCCATTGGCGACACCGACTACACCGACTACACCGACGACCGAGCAAAGCAGTGAGCCAATGCCAGCGCCTGCCGAACCGGAACCGGTAAAAACCGAGTCTGCTGCCCCTGCAGATTCTGCTCCGGCACCGACTCCAGCCGCTGAATCAGAAACCACCCCGACAACTGCGCCTGAGGTCACGCCTGCGCAGTGATATGGGCGTACGCAAGTCGGGTGATTCGCGATTTCGCCTCTGTGCTGAAAGAAGCGGCAGCGGAATTTGAATCGCCTTCTTTCTGATACACCAAGTCTCAGGTTTTGCTGCCGCTTCGCGCCAGATCGCGAGCAAGCTTGCTCCCACGGCCTGCGGCCAGAATCAGAAGCCATGGAGGTTTACCGGCCTGTGGCCAGAATCAAAGCTATAGGTTTGCGGACCTATGGCCAGGATCAACAGCCATAGAGGTTGGCGGCCTAAGGCCAGAGTCAAAAGCGAGAGGTTGGCGGCCAGGACCAGAATCAGTAGCCGTGGGTCTGCGTACCCACGGCCAGAATCATGGTCACAAGTTTGCGCGGCCGGCGGCC
>NZ_DIHC01000015.1 GCF_002419965.1 Pseudomonas sp. UBA5706 | reverse complement strand
GATCGTCAGCAAGCTGGACTCCTACGCCCTCCGGGCAGAATCGAATGCGAGGCGCATCTCCATGTCGGGGGTCGCGGGCAGGATCGAAAGCGATGTGCATCTCCAATATAGGGGGCGTGCGAAAGAAATCGAAACCGCTTGTGGCGATCGCGCGTGTGGATGCCACACGGTTGTCACGTAATGGCCTGCTGGTCCACGGTCAAGATGCCTTTGTCATCGCTGACACCGCCCCAGGGATCGTTGGTCACGTCCACGTAGCCTAGCCAACCAGTCGTGAATATTGCAGCCCGGCACGACCACCTCAGGCTTATCGAACCGCACGGGATCAGAGGGCGTGCCGCCATAAAGACGCAATTCGAAACACTTTGCCGGGGAAAACGAGTACACCTGGCGGCGAACGTCGTCGCTAGTGGGAAAACGTGATCTGCGTACCGGTCCGCACTGCCAGCACAAGGGGTGCAAAACGCCTGGTTGCTCCGGCCCATGTCCGCCTTCGGTGCAGGATCTGCCTTGCCAGCCGGCCCCTGAAGCGCCAGCACCGCATCGCTCAGAGGCCTGCCGTCGGCGTCAACGAACTCGGCGCTCAGCGTGGCGGCGCTTGCCATCTGGCGAACAGCGCAGATGCCGCTATAGCGAGGAAGAAACCACAGGGTCATAGCAGGTCCAGGCAGCGGGGTCGGTAGGTCGAAAACGTCGGCCTTGCCCAAGCCTGCAGCATCCCGGTGATGCGTGACCGACCGGTGAGCGAAGATCACGCAATAGAGAAGGCATAACGCCACCCGTCATCGGCCACCGAGGAAAACGCCCCCGGCCCCTACCGTTTGATCGCGACCCTTATTCATTACCATCGACCGTAACTATTGAAACCTGAGCCCGACTGCCCCATCTAAGGCTCATCTCCATTTATGCAGGTGCCCCATGAGCGACCAGCAAGCAGACGCTACCCATCCGTCCGATGACGGCGATCACGAACACGAAATCATTGGTTCAGACCACAAACGCCTTGCCTTGCCTGGCCAGAATCTCCCGGATCAGGTCTACATCATCCCGATTCACAATCGCCCGTTCTTTCCGGCGCAAGTGCTGCCGGTCATCGTCAATGAAGAACCCTGGGCCGAAACGCTGGAGCTGGTGAGCAAATCCGATCACCACTCCCTGGCGCTATTCTTCATGGACACGCCGCCCGACGATCCGCGCCATTTCGACACCAAGGCGCTGCCTCAGTACGGCACGCTGGTCAAGGTGCACCACGCCAGTCGTGAGAACGGCAAGCTGCAATTCGTTGCTCAGGGCCTGAGCCGCGTACGCATCAAGACCTGGCTCAAGCACCATCGCCCGCCGTTTCTGGTGGAAGTCGAATACCCGCACCAGCCCAACGAGCCGACCGATGAGGTCAAGGCCTATGGGATGGCGCTGATCAACGCGATCAAGGAGCTGCTGCCACTCAACCCGCTGTACAGCGAAGAGCTGAAGAACTACCTCAATCGCTTCAGCCCCAATGATCCTTCGCCGCTGACCGACTTTGCCGCTGCCCTGACCTCCGCCACTGGCGTCGAGCTGCAGGAAGTGCTCGACTGCGTGCCGGTGCTCAAGCGCATGGAAAAGGTCTTGCCGATGCTGCGCAAGGAAGTCGAAGTCGCGCGCTTGCAAAAAGAGATCTCGGCGGAGGTGAATCGCAAGATCGGAGAGCACCAGCGCGAGTTCTTTCTCAAGGAACAGCTCAAGGTCATTCAGCAGGAGCTGGGGCTGACCAAGGACGACCGCAGCGCCGATATCGAACAGTTCGAACAACGTCTGGAAGGCAAAACCCTGCCGCCCCAGGCGCGCAAGCGCATCGACGAAGAGCTTCATAAACTCTCGGTGCTGGAAACCGGTTCGCCGGAATACGCTGTCACGCGCAACTACCTGGACTGGGCAAGCTCGGTGCCGTGGGGTGTCTTCGGCGAGGACAAGCTGGACCTCAAGCACGCGCGCAAGGTGCTCGACCAGCACCACGCCGGGCTCGACGACATCAAGAGCCGCATCCTGGAGTTTCTCGCGGTGGGCGCCTACAAAGGCGAAATCTCGGGGTCCATCGTGTTGCTGGTCGGGCCGCCAGGGGTGGGTAAAACCAGCGTCGGCAAATCCATCGCCGAGTCCCTTGGCCGTCCTTTCTATCGCTTCAGCGTCGGCGGCATGCGCGACGAAGCGGAGATCAAGGGCCACCGCCGCACCTACATCGGCGCCCAACCGGGCAAGCTGGTGCAAGCGCTCAAGGAAGTGGAAGTGATGAACCCGGTCATCATGCTCGATGAAATCGACAAGATGGGCCAAAGCTATCAGGGCGACCCGGCCTCTGCGCTGCTGGAAACCCTGGACCCGGAACAGAATGTCGAATTCCTCGACCACTATCTGGACTTGCGTCTGGACCTGTCCAAAGTGCTGTTCGTCTGCACCGCCAATACCCTGGATTCGATTCCCGGCCCGTTGCTGGACCGTATGGAAGTGATTCGCCTGTCCGGCTACATCACCGAAGAAAAACTTGCCATCGCCAAGCGTCACCTTTGGCCCAAGCAGCTGGAAAAGGCCGGCGTGTCGAAAAACAGCTTGAGCATCAGTGACAGCGCGTTGCGTGCAGTCATTGAAAGCTATGCCCGCGAAGCCGGTGTGCGGCAGCTTGAGAAACAACTGGGCAAACTGGTACGCAAGGCCGTGGTCAAGCTGCTGGATAACCCCGATACCGTGGTCAAGATCGGTCCGAAGGATCTGGAAGCCTCACTGGGCACGCCGGTTTTCCGCAGCGAGCAAGTGTTGTCCGGCATCGGCGTGATCACGGGGCTGGCCTGGACCAGCATGGGCGGTGCCACCCTGCCGATCGAAGCGACGCGAATCCATACGCTCAACCGAGGCTTCAAGCTCACGGGCCAGTTGGGCGATGTGATGAAAGAGTCCGCGGAAATCGCCTACAGCTACGTCAGCTCGAACCTGGCGAAGTTCGGCGGCGACAAAGGCTTCTTCGATGAGGCGTTCGTTCACCTTCACGTGCCTGAAGGCGCGACCCCCAAGGATGGCCCGAGCGCGGGTGTGACAATGGCCAGCGCGCTGCTCTCCCTGGCGCGTAACCAGGCGCCAAAGAAAGGTGTGGCCATGACCGGCGAGCTGACCCTGACCGGCCATGTTCTGCCAATTGGCGGAGTACGGGAGAAAGTCATCGCAGCGCGTCGGCAGAAAATCTTCGAACTGATCCTGCCCGAGCCTAACCGTGGCAACTTCGAAGAATTGCCCGATTATCTGAAAGAAGGCATCACCGTGCACTTCGCCAAGCGCTTCTCGGATGTGGTGAAGGTCTTGTTCTAACCACGCCGCGCCGGCTTCACGAGGGGATATACCCCCTTGAGAAGCCGGCTTGCTGACGCACGGGATGTGTCAGTCGGTAGCTCGTATTCGACACAACGCCTGCGCCGCTGCGCACCTCGTCCTGAGGCTTAATCCAGCGTGGGCAGCGCTTCGAGTTTCCGGCCGGTTCGTTTCGTCGGCGTCTTTGAACGTAGCCGGAATGATGCGGCACCGATCGATGGTCCGATCAAACACATCAAAGCGATTGTAGTAGCCCGTGTGTCGTGAAACTGCTTGGGCTCGATGCAATCGTTCAGGTCGAACGTCGCGTAGGTCAAACCTTTTTCGATCAGCTCATCCAGCCATCTCACCGCATCGATCTGAATCAACCCTCGATGTAGCCTACGAAATCGTGTTGTTCCAGGTTCTAAGCGTTCGGCATTCCTTTGGCGGCAATGTAATCGTCACAGGCGTCAAGATCGAGATCGAAACCAGCCAACAGCTCAGAATGAAAGCTGTGATCTATGGGTTCGAAATAACCCAGAAAAACATCGGCCTCTCGCCGGCTCACCTGAAGTGGGTGCGTGGACGTTACAAGCTCCAGAGTCACGTTGGGGTGCAACACCTGCAATTTCGGGATCTGGCGGGTGAGATAGAGGGAGGCAAGGCCTTCCATGGTTCCCACGCTTACACGCCCCGACACTTCGTTGGTTCCACTGGAGAGCTCCTCCAGCAACCCGGAAAATCCGTTGCCCATTAACTCAACCTGGGCAAGTAATCGCACTCCCTGCTCGTTCAACTGCAATCCTGAGCTGCCGCGCTCGAACAGGCTGAGGCCCAGGCAATACTCTAGCGGGTTGATTCTTCTGCAGACCGTAGACTGATCAATCTTCAGCTGTTTGCCTGCTTTGGAAAGGTTCTCGCACCGTGCCACATGCATGAAGATACATAGATCAGCCCAGCCTAGATGTTCAGCTCGCATCTGGACCTCCTGGCTTGGCGTAAGGCGAGCGTCATTATCGAGTGGCTGTTTGCCAACCTCAAGGATATGCTCCTCCTCAAGTTGCCCACGACCGGAGCCCCTATGACCCCTGCCCGTCTGCTTGTCCCGCTGAGCCTTGCCCTGCTCGCCGCCTGCGCCCAGCAACCGAAACAGATCGTGTCCCTGGAAGATCAGAAAGACTGCCCGCTCACTCTCAAGACCGGCCAGACCCTGATGCTCATGCTTCCCAGCAACCCCACCACCGGGCATCGCTGGCTAATGCAAAACCCTGCCCCGTCGATCCTCAGCGCGCTCGGCCCGGAAGTGTTCAACACCCCGGAAGACGTCGGCATGGTCGGCACGTCAGGCCAGTCGGTCTGGCGCTACAAGGCTGCCAATGCAGGCAGCGGCCATTTGATGATGGTCTACCAACAGCCGTGGGCACCGGAAGTGCGACCCGAGCGTACATTCGATTGCGCGATCACGGTTAACTGATCGACGCACCACCGCTATAGCGGCGCGAAATATTCCACCGCCGCATCGATAAAGCTCCTGAGCTTGGCGGTTCGCTGGCGGTCAGCCGGATACAACAAGTGCATCTGGCGACCGGGAATCTCGAATTCGGTCAATAACGGCACCAGATCGCCCGCCGCTACAGCGGGTTGCAGGAAGTCGGCCGGACCTTGCAGCACGCCGAATCCATCGATGGCCGCCGACAGCAGCGCCTTGCTCTCGTTGACCCGCAAACGGCCAGTGACCTGAACGCTCAGCAACCTGGCGTTTTCGTAAAACTGCCAGTGAGCGTCAGGCGGACGCGACCAATAGGCGTAGCCCAGGCATTCGTGATCGGCCAGGTCGGCAGGAACCTGCGGAACGCCGCGTGCCTGAAGATACGAAGGCGCGGCGCAGACCACCAGCCGGTATGGCGCCAACGGCCTTGCCACCAGGGTGGAAGTGGCGACAGGACCGAGACGAAACGCGGCTTCATAACCCTCCTCGACCAAATCGACATAGCGATCGGTCAGGTGCAGATCGATCTCCACCTCGGGGTAGCGCCGCAGAAAACCGGTAATGAACGGCATCAGGCCCCAAGAACCGAACGTTACCGGTGCGCTGATGCGCAGCTTGCCCCGTGGCGTCGTATTCATGACTTGAGCCAGCGAGTCGGCTGCCTCAGCTTCGATCAGAATATGTTTGCAGCGCTCGTAGTACGCGCTTCCCACCTCGGTCAGGCTTTGTCGACGTGTCGTGCGGTTGAGCAGGCGTGCGCCGAGCCGTTGTTCCAGCGCTGCAACATGCTTTGCGACCATTTGTGCAGATATCTCCAAACGCCGCGCGGCAGCTGCGTATGAGCCCTCATCGGCGGCCACGACAAACGCGTTCATGCTACTCAGCCGGTCGATCATTCGCTACTCCTGGTAGTTGGACTAATTCCTGAATGGTCATTTATCCATCCGTGGTTGGCAATCATCATAGCGATTCACTTCACTGAAGGAGGAATCGACATGAAGATTGGAATCATCGGGGCAGGGTTCATTGGACGCGCGGTCGCCCAGCTTCTCCTGCAGGCCGGGCACGAAGCGATGCTCAGCAACTCCAGAGGGCCAAAGACGCTGACCAGCGTGGCGGCAGGTATCCGTGGCTCGCAAATCGGCACGCTCGAGCAAGCGGCGCAATTCGGTGACATGGTGCTGGTGGCCATACCGCTGGAACACTACCGCAGCCTGCCGGCCGACCTGCTTAAGGGCAAGATCGTGCTCGACGCCAACAACTACTACCCCGACCGAGACGGCCACATCGCCGCGCTTGACCGCCGCCAAACCACCACCAGCCGCTTGCTTGCCGAGCACCTGGCGCAATCGACAGTGGTCAAAGCGTTCAACTCGATTCCGGCCGCCGACCTGCTCAGCGATGCTCGCCCGCGAGGGGCAGACGATCGCCGCGCACTGCCCGTCGCCAGCGATGACCCTGCGGCCACACAACGGGTAGCGGACTTGCTCGACCAGATCGGCTTCGATGCAGTAGACGCTGGCAGCCTGGATGACAGTTGGCGATTTGAAAGGGCCAAACCCGCTTATTGCGTCCCGCTGGACCGACAGGGCCTGACGCAGGCATTGGCTCAAGCGCAACGGGATGTCGAGGTGGAACACGGATCTTGGCGCCATTAGTGGTTTGGGACCGTCGTCAGCCCGGATCGCAGGTCAGGCAAGGCGAACGATGAGATGAGGTTTCGGCATCGCGGCACAATGGCTAAAATGCCGGACTTTTCGTGACATCCATCCCGCCCTATCCATCGGAATCACCGTGAGCCAAGAACCCGACCGCCTATTCGCCCAGCCCCTGCTACAGGTGCCTGACTTCGCTTTCAACGAGGACGTGGTGCGGGTGTTCCCGGACATGATCAAGCGTTCGGTGCCGGGCTATCCGACCATCGTCGAGAACCTTGGTGTGCTCGCGTCACAATTCGCGCAGCCCCACAGTGTCCTGTATGACCTTGGCAGCTCGCTGGGCGCGGTCACCCAGGCGCTGCGTCGCCACGTGCGCACCGAAGATTGCCGGGTCATCGCCATCGACAATTCCACGGCCATGGTCGAACGCTGCCGAGAGTACCTGAACGGGCAGGATTCGATGTTCCAGGAGTTGCTGCCAGTGGAGGTCATCGAAGGCGATATCCTTGCGCTTGAGTTTCAACCGGCTTCGGTGGTGGCACTGAACTTCACCCTGCAGTTCATCGCCCCTGATCAACGTCTGGCGCTGCTCGGCCGTATTCGTCAGTCGCTGCTGCCGGGGGGCGCGTTGATCCTCTCCGAGAAGCTGCGTTTCGACGACACTCAAGAGCACGCATTGCTGACTGACCTGCACGTGACCTTCAAGCGCGCCAATGGCTATAGCGAACTGGAAATCGCCCAGAAGCGCAGCGCCATCGAAAACGTGATGAAGCCCGACAGCCTTGAGCAGCACCGCGCACGTCTGTTGGCCGCTGGTTTTTCCAAAGTCGTGCCCTGGTTTCAGTGCCTTAATTTCGCCTCCTTGATTGCCCTGCCATGATCGATCTCGCTCCTCTGGTCCGCCGCCTGGCGGGCACGCCTCTTTATGCCTGGGCGCAAACGTTACAGGCCCAACTCGATGCGAAGATAGAAAAAGGCCATGGCGATCTGGAGCGCTGGCAAGGCGCCCTGGATGCCCTGCCTCGGCTGACGCCGAGCCGGGTCGAACTCAAGGAAGCCTTCATTGTTGATGCCGATTGCGACGATGCGACCCGCGAACAGGCCCGCGCAGCGCTGATGGGCCTGTCGCCCTGGCGCAAGGGGCCTTTCGATGTCTTTGGTGTACACATCGACACCGAATGGCGCTCGGACTGGAAATGGTCGCGGGTGTCACCGCATCTGGACCTGGCGGGCAAGCGGGTGCTGGATGTGGGATGCGGTAACGGTTATTACCAATGGCGCATGCTCGGTGCCGGGGCCGACAGCGTAATCGGCGTGGACCCGAACTGGCTGTTCTTCTGCCAGTTCCAGGCGATGCAGCGTTATCTGCCTGATCTGCCTGCGTGGCATCTGCCGTTCGCCCTGGAGGACCTGCCTGCGCGGCTTGAAGGTTTCGACACGGTGTTCTCCATGGGCGTGCTGTATCACCGCAAGTCACCCATCGATCACTTGCTGGCGCTCAAGGACTGTCTGGTCAGAGGCGGGGAATTGGTCCTGGAGACGATGGTGGTCGAGGGCGATGTGCATCAGGTGCTGGTCCCTGAAGATCGTTATTCACAGATGCGCAATGTCTGGTTCCTGCCGTCGGTACCTGCGCTGGAACGGTGGCTGCGCCGCGCCGGGTTTGTCGACGTGCGCTGCGTGGATGTCAGTACCACCACGGTTGAAGAACAACGCGGGACTGAGTGGATGAAGTATCAGTCGCTGAGCGACTTCCTCGATCCGAGTGATCACAGTAAAACCGTGGAAGGCCTGCCTGCGCCAAGGCGTGCGGTCATTGTGGGACGCAAGCCTTAAACACGCGCAACCCGTGCAGCCGTCCGGCTTGCGGCGACGTCTTTATCACGGCCGCCGCCGGCGAGCCGGATGGCTAAAAGGACATAGAGGGCATAAGAAGCCATGCGTTTATGCGATGGCCTCACAGCAATGACGTCGCTCAGGCGTTGGCAGCAGCGGCCAGAATCAACGCCTTCATTTGCGCAACGGCCGACTTGAACCCCACAAACAAGGCATGTGCCACCAGCGCATGGCCGATGTTCAGCTCGTTGATGCCCTTGATCGCCGCGACCGCCTCAACGTTATGGTAATGCAGGCCATGACCGGCGTTGACGATCAGGCCCTGGCCCAGACCGAACGCCACACCATCGGCAATCCGCTTGAGTTCTTGCGCCACGTCGGTCGGGGTTTGGGCATCGGCATAACGGCCTGTGTGCAGCTCGATGGTAGGAGCACCCACGCGTGCCGACGCCTCGATCTGACGCTCGTCGGCATCGATAAACAGCGACACCTCACTGCCGATAGCCGATAGCCGCTCGACCGCTGCCTTGATCCGCGCTTGCTGGCCGGCTACGTCGAGGCCGCCTTCGGTGGTCAGCTCCTGTCGGGTTTCAGGGACCAGGCAGATGTGCGCCGGACGAATGCGCTCGGCAAAGGTCATCATCTCTTCAGTGACGCCCATTTCGAAGTTCATGCGCGTTTGCAGCACATCCTTGAGCAACAGGACGTCACGCTCCTGAATGTGCCGGCGATCTTCACGCAGGTGCACGGTAATCCCGTCGGCACCGGCTTCTTCAGCATCCAGAGCGGCCTTTACCGGGTCGGGATAACGGGTGCCACGGGCCTGGCGCAACGTCGCCACATGGTCAATGTTCACACCGAGCAGAATGCGGGGGCTGTGGGTCACGTTGTTCTCCTGAAAAATTTGATCTGAACAGACGGTGTACGTCTGCGCTGACTGACAACCAGGCCTTCATCAAGGCTTGCGAAACAATTCCCGACTCACCAACGGACGGCCGCCCAAATGCACGGCCAGCGCCTGACGCATCAGACGCTTGGCTGCCGACAAGGCGCCCGGCGCGCTCCAGTCCGCCTCAGACATCGCCAACAGCTCGGCACCCTGAAACAGACCGGGCTGCAACAAATACACACGCTCAAGCCCGGCATCTACTTGCAGGCGATACATGCCATCTGCGGCCAGGGGGTCGCCGTTAACGTCTGCTTCGAGGGCAAAACCGTAACCCAGGTCATCCAGCAGACGCCACTCGAAAGAACGCAACAGCGGTTCCAGCGCGCGCCCTTCAGCCAGCGCCATCAAGGTCGCGGCGTAATGCTCGAACACGCCGGGATGCGGATCTTCGGCGGGCAACAGGCGAATCAACAACTCATTGAGGTACAGGCCGCTGAACAGCGCCTCGCCTTCGAGCCAGGCCGCCAGACCTGCGCTCTCCATCCGCCCAACGTTCTTCAACTCGCTCTTGCCGCGAAATTCGACTTCCAGTGGCACAAACGGCCGCGCCAGCGAGCCCGCTTTGCCCCGGGCACTGCGCAGCACCGCTCGCAAGCGGCCCTGGGGCGTAATGAAGTCGACCAGCGCGCTGTTCTCGCGGTATGCCCGGGAGTGCAGGACATAGGCAAGTTGGCCAAGTGGAGGGGTTGGGGACATGGGTTTCTCGATAACCGACGTGACGTGAACACGGCCCCAGACTATGCCCTGTAACAGCACGGTCGCCGTACTGCTACAGGGGGTCGGCACGGCATCATGGGAGTGATGCGCGGCCCCTGCGTCTTACAAGTCGCCGTAACCCAACGAGCGCAGGGCACGCTCATCGTCGGACCAGCCGCCTTTGACCTTGACCCACAGATTGAGCATTACTTTGGAATCGAACAGCACTTCCATGTCACGACGGGCATCGGAACCGATACGCTTGATGCGCTCGCCCTTGTCGCCAATGATGATTTTCTTCTGGCCATCACGCTCGACCAGGATCAGCGCGTGAATGTGCAGGGTCTTGCCCTGCTGCTTGAATTCTTCGATTTCTACCGTGATCTGGTACGGCAGCTCGGCGCCCAACTGACGCATGATCTTCTCACGCACCAGTTCAGCGGCCAGGAAGCGACTGCTACGGTCGGTGATCTGGTCTTCCGGGAAGAAGTGGTCATTTTCTGGCAGGTGCTCGGCGATCACTTTTTCCAGCGCCTCGAGGTTATGGCCCTGCTGCGCGGAAATCGGAATGATCTGCGCGTTCGGCAGCTGCTCCTGCAACCAGGACAAATGCGGCATCAGCTCAGCCTTGTCTTCGATACGGTCGGTCTTGTTGAGCGCGACGATCAAGGGGCCGGTCACATACTGAACGCGCTCCAGCACCATCTGGTCCTCGTCGGTCCACTTGGTGCGGTCCACGACAAAGATCACCACATCGACGTCCTTCAATGCCGCTGAAGCAGTCTTGTTCATGTAGCGGTTCAGTGCTTTGTCACTGTTCTTGTGCATGCCGGGGGTATCAACATAAATCGCCTGCACGTCGCCCTCGGTCTTGATACCCAGCATGTTGTGCCGCGTGGTCTGGGGTTTGCGCGAGGTAATCGCCAGCTTTTGCCCAAGGATGTGGTTCAACAGCGTTGACTTGCCCACGTTTGGCCGGCCAACGATGGCGACATAGCCACAGCGTGTTGCAGTTGAATCAGTCATTGCCATTCTCCACACCCAGGGCGATGAGGGCTGCGGCCGCGGCTACCTGTTCGGCAATGCGACGGCTAACACCTTGTCCCCGGCTTTTCTCGTTCAATAAGGTGATCTCGCATTCGACGAAAAACGTTCGGCAATGCGGTTCGCCCTGGATGTCCACCACTTCGTAACGCGGCAACTCACAGGCGCGAGACTGGAGGAATTCCTGCAGTCGGGTCTTCGGGTCCTTGTTGGTGTCGACCAGCGTCAGGCTATCGAACTCGGTGGTCAGCCAAGCCAGGACACGATCACGCGCAGCCTCCATGCCGGCATCCAGGTAAATCGCCCCGATCAACGCTTCCAGAGCATCGGCCAGAATCGACTCGCGACGGAAACCGCCGCTCTTCAACTCGCCAGAGCCCAGGCGCAGGTATTCACCCAGATCGAAACCACGGGCCAGCAGGGCCAGGGTCTCGCCTTTCACCAGCCGTGCGCGCAAGCGCGACAACTGACCTTCGCGCGCCTGAGGAAAGCGTTCGAACAGCGCCTCACCGGCGACGAAATTAAGAATGGCATCACCGAGGAATTCCAGACGCTCGTTGTTGCGCCCGGCGAAACTGCGGTGGGTCAACGCCAGGACCATCAGTTCCTGGTCCTTGAAGGTATAGCCGAGCTGACGCTCCAGGCGACTCAATGACACGCTCACGGTTTACCTACGCTGAATTCGCGGTCGAACTTGACCACCAGATCGAGGTTCTGAATCAGGGATTCACGCTGTTCATATTTCAAATGGGCGAGGAACCTGTTGTTCTCCGTCGTCACACTTAACGCCTTGTTCAAATCCACATCCCGGATGTTATTGACCTGCATGCCTTTAGCTACATAGTCATGGAACTCGCTACTGTTGCTGATATCGGCGGTCCGGTCGGTACCGGCGGCCTCGATGATCTTCTTCAGCGACATGTAGTCGAGGTAATGCGGCACCACTTTGGCTGCGGTACTCGCCACAAATGCAACGACAGCCAGTGCTACCAGCCATCCAATGAGCGACAAGCCCTTTTGCGAACCGGCAGATGTCATGTGTGCCCTCAAGAATAGTCGTTCCCTGCTGCGTGCAAGGTCAGGCTTGCAGCTTAGTGCGCCGAAATGACATACGGCGCTGTGTCAGACAGCGCCGCATCGGCGTTACTTGATCAATCCAACTCGCGAGAAGTTGGGCAGATGGCTCAGCTTCGGCTCCGGCCAGCTCATCCAAACGGCGAAGGCCTTACCGACGATGTTTCTGTCGGGGACCATGCCCAGCTCGTCCTTGGGAATATTGGGGTCGTCCCAGTAACGGCTGTCGTTGGAATTGTCGCGGTTGTCACCCATCATGAAGTAATGAGCGGCCGGGACTGTCCACTCGTGATCGGGCGGCGCGCGATAGCGGCTCATTTCCTGGCGAATCTGGTGCTCGACTTCTCCCAGCTTCTCGTCGTACAGCTGGGCGCTGCCCAATGTACCTGGCTCAGAACCGATCAGTTGCTTGGCAACCAATTGTCCGTTGACGAACAGCTGCTTATCGTTGGTGTAGCGAATCACGTCGCCTGGCAGACCAATGACGCGCTTGATGTAGTTGACGCTGGGATCGCTTGGGTAGCGGAACACCATCACATCGCCGCGTTGCGGATCGCTCACCGGGATGACCTTGTAATCCAGCACCGGCAGGCGAATGCCGTAGGAGAACTTGTTGACCAGGATGAAATCGCCCACATCCAGCGTCGGTTTCATGGAACCCGATGGAATCTGGAACGGCTCGACCAGAAACGAGCGCAGCACCAGCACAATGAACAGTACCGGAAAGAACGATTTGCCGTACTCAACCAGCAACGGCTCCTTGTTCAGTTGCTCTACGACAGCGACATCCGGCTGGCTCACGCTGCCCTGATAGTTCGCTATCGCGGTCCGCCGACGGGGCGCCAGTATGATCAGATCGAACAGGGCCAGCAGACCGCAAACAAATACGGCAATGACCAACAACAGCGGGAAATTTAGTGACATAGGGCCTGACTATTCCAACCTGAGCACTGCAAGGAAGGCTTCCTGTGGAATTTCCACGTTGCCGACCTGCTTCATGCGTTTCTTACCGGCCTTCTGCTTTTCAAGCAGCTTGCGTTTACGGCTGACGTCGCCACCGTAACACTTGGCCAGTACGTTCTTTCTAAGGGCCTTGACGGTTGTACGCGCGATAATCTGACCGCCGATGGCAGCCTGGATTGCCACGTCGAACATCTGACGAGGAATCAGTTCTTTCATCTTTTCAGTCAACGCGCGGCCTTTATAAGCCGCGTTGTCTCGGTGCACGATCAGCGCCAGGGCATCGACCTTGTCCCCGTTGATCAGCACGTCCAGCTTCACCAGATTCGCCGACTGGTAACGGTCGAAGTGATAGTCCAGCGACGCATAACCGCGACTCGTGGACTTCAGACGATCGAAGAAGTCCAGGACCACTTCGTTCATCGGCAAATCGTAGGTCACCTGGACCTGAGTACCGAGGAACAGCATGTCGTGCTGGATACCGCGTTTCTCGATGCACAGTGTAATGACGTTGCCCAGGTGCTCCTGAGGCACAAGGATGTTTGCCCGAACGATCGGTTCGCGCATGTCCTCGATGGTCGAGAGGTCTGGCAGCTTCGACGGGTTGTCGACGTAAATGGTTTCACCGGTCTTGAGCAGCAGCTCGAAGATTACGGTTGGCGCAGTGGTGATCAGGTCAAGATCATACTCGCGCTCGAGGCGCTCCTGAATGATCTCCATGTGCAGCATGCCGAGAAAGCCACAACGGAAGCCGAAGCCCAATGCATCGGAGCTCTCCGGGGTGTACTGCAGCGATGAGTCATTAAGGGTGAGTTTCTGCAACGCCTCGCGGAAATCCTCGAAGTCGTCCGAGCTTACCGGGAACAGACCGGCGTAGACCTGCGGCTGAATGCGCTTGAAGCCGGGCAGCACTTCCACGTCCGGCGTCGAGCTCAGGGTCAGGGTGTCACCGACCGGCGCACCGTGAATATCCTTGATGCCGGCGATGATAAAGCCCACTTCGCCCGCTTTCAGATCCGCTGTCGCGCTGTGCTTGGGGTTGAAGACGCCCACGCTGTCCACCAGGTGGATCTTGCCTGTGGACTTGACGAGAATCTTGTCACCCTTCTTCACTCGACCATGACGTACGCGCACCAGGGAAACAACGCCCAGGTAGTTGTCGAACCAGGAATCGATGATGAGCGCTTGCAGCGGGTCTTCGATATTGCCGGTCGGCGCAGGAATGGTCTGAACGAGACGCTCCAGCACCTCATCAACGCCCATGCCGCTCTTGGCGCTGCAGGCCACGGCGTCGGTGGCGTCAATACCGATAATCTTCTCGATCTCCTCCTTGACGCGATCCGGGTCGGCTTGCGGCAAGTCCATCTTGTTCAGGACCGGCATGACTTCCAGCCCCTGCTCAATAGCGGTGTAGCAGTTGGCGACGGACTGCGCCTCCACGCCCTGACCGGCATCGACCACCAGCAATGCACCTTCACAGGCGGCCAGCGAACGGCTGACCTCATAGGTGAAGTCAACATGCCCTGGGGTATCGATGAAGTTGAGCTGGTAGGTGATACCGTCCTTCGCCTTGTAATAAAGGGTGACGCTGTGGGCCTTGATCGTGATCCCGCGCTCGCGCTCCAGGTCCATGGAGTCAAGCACCTGAGCTTCCATTTCACGTTCGGTCAACCCGCCGCACATTTGAATGAAACGGTCGGCCAGCGTCGACTTGCCATGGTCAATGTGGGCGATGATGGAGAAATTGCGGATATGACTCAAATCACTCACGGATCAACACTCGAAAAAGGTTGCAGGCAGAGTGCCCGCCAAAAAATAGCCGGGAATTGTACCTGAAGGAAGGCTGACGCGTCACGTTCGCACGCGCGCACGAATCGCCAGCCGTCCTGCGGATATAAAAAAGGAGCGGCCTGGCCGCTCCTTTTTCCCGTCTGGCTGATTATTCCGCCAGCTTGAAGGTAATGAACGTCGCGCGTCCCTGACGCAGAACCCGCATCGACACCGAGCGATCCTTCGGCAAGGCCTTGGCCACGTCCGTGAACATCTTGGCCGACGTGATCGGCTGGTTGTTCAGGTGAGTGATGACATCGCCGCTTTGCAAGCCGATCAATGATGCAGGACCTTCCTGCACATCCTTGATAATCACGCCACCCTTGAGATCCAGCGACTTCATCTGCTCGGCGGTCAGGTCAGCGACCGAAACACCCAGTCGATTAATGTTGCGCTCGACACCGGTATCGGCCGCGCCCATTTCCTCGCCTTCAGCGGGCAACGCGCCAACCGTCACGGTCAACTTCTGACGCTTGCCATCGCGGATCACTTCCAGCTCTGCCTTGCTGCCATCCTTGAGGTTGCCGATCAAGTGCGGCAGATCAGCGGACATGATGATAGGCGTGCCGTTAGCGCTCAGAATCACATCACCCACCTGCAAACCGCCCTTGGCCGCCGGACCATCGTCCAGTACCTGCGCCACCAGGGCACCGGCCGGCTTGTCCAGACCGAACGACTCGGCCAGGTCCTTGTTCACTTCCTGGATCACCACGCCCAGCCAACCACGATTGACCTTGCCATTCGCCTTGAGCTGATTGGCAACATCCATCGCTACATCGATCGGGATAGCGAACGAGAGCCCCATAAAACCGCCGGAGCGGGTGAAGATCTGCGAGTTGATACCCACGACTTCGCCGGCCATGTTGAACAACGGCCCACCTGAGTTGCCCGGATTAATGGCAACGTCGGTCTGAATGAAGGGTACATAGGTATCGTTGGGCAAGCTGCGCCCCTTGGCACTGACAATGCCTTTGGTCACCGAGTGATCGAAGCCAAAAGGCGACCCGATGGCCAGCACCCACTCACCGACTTTAAGTTTGTCGGAGTTGCCGAGTTTGACGGTAGGCAGGTCCTTGCCGTCGATTTTCAGCACGGCCACGTCAGTGCGAGGATCGGTGCCGATCAACTTGGCCTTCATTTCACTGCGATCGGAAAGTCGCACGAGAATCTCGTCCGCGCCGTCGATCACGTGATTATTGGTCAGGATAAAACCGTCAGCAGAAATGATGAAACCCGAACCCAGCGATTGAGCTTCACGCTGACGATCCCCCTTGCCCGCACCCGATCCCGGAGCACGAGAACCCGGCGGCATGCTGCGCTCCAGGAATTCGCGCAGCATCGGAGGCAGACCTTCAAGGTCGGGCATCTGCCCTTGAGCTACCGAGCGATTCGGCAGCTTCTGGCGCGTACTGATGTTGACCACAGCGGGCGACGCCTGCTCCACCAGTGACGTAAAGTCTGGCAAGGCTTCGGCCTGCGTGGTCAGGACTTGACCGAGCATCAGCACGGCGGCCATCCAGGACAGATAAGTTTTCAAGCGTGGTATCGACATACGGCTCCCGTTCACAACGAGCATGGTTAAGCGGTACGAACCCATGGGTTCGAAGAGCATCTACACCTCGCAGTCGCTCAGTGCAGCGCTCTGGGCCTGTTTTACGCTTTCTCAGCTTTTTTGAAGCTGAAACAACAAAAGGCCAGAGCTACGAAGCTGTGACCTATAGAAAAAAAAGAGGGTATTTGCAACCTGCAAAGCTGACCAAACATTTCAGCGTCTCGATCAAAGCCTGTATTTACTAGGCCGGCGGGTTGAAATATCCACCATGAAACCTTTTTCACAGTGGACATTCACCAGTGCATCAGATCATTTACTGCCTGTCGTCGCAGATGCCTTGTCAGCGGCCGCGGGTACCGTCGCGTCGTCGCGCATAGACAGTGCAATACGCTCGGCAGTCCCGATCGGGATTTCCCCAACGACAGTTACCATGGCGTCGCCCTTCGGAGTCGTCAGACGACGGGAAACGGCCACCGTTGGACCTAACTGAGTACGAATATCGGTCACTGCTGCGCCGCTCACAGGCTCAATGAACACCGAGAAGCGGGCCAGGCCATCGTCATACATGAGGCTGGTCACCAGACTCTTGGAATCCGGGTCCTTGCGAGCGGCCGCACTGCTAAGTTCAAAACCTGCAGGCAACCAGTCCGAACGCCAGGCCACGTGTTGCTTGGCAGGTTCCGTCTTGCCTTTGACCACCTGCACCGGTTTGCAGTCGGCGCTGGGCTGCAGCATCTGATCAGTCAGCGGATTGGCAGTGTTGAGGTCCGTAAACTGGAAACGCTCAAGCAATTGCCCCTTGTCGCTCAACAGCAGCGATTTCAGAGGTAGGCCGGTTTGTTTATCCAGATGCAGCTCAATCCCGTAACGGTGCTGATCGCGTGGCGTGAGGGTGACCACTGTCGCCGGACGACCTGCGACGCGGGAATTGCCCGCAACCTTCATGTCATACCAGGCAGAGAGTCTGGCAGCGTCGAAGGCATGTGTAGGAGAATCGGGGATGTTCGACACGCCCGCCTCAAGAGTGCCACTGACGCATTGGGTTGCCCCATCGACACGCAGCACTTCCTGAGCGGAGCCATCAAGTTGAAGCAAGTACTCACGAACCTTGCCATCAATAACGCGATGCGAGATTCGATGAGTAGAAAAACTTCCATTGCGCTCGTATACGAACGTGCCTTGGAAACTTTGCTGCTGCTCTGCCTGCGCAAGACGTTTCAACTGGTCTTGCGCATCATCGGCATGAGCTGGGAGAGCCAGCCATCCACCAAGCAGAAGCGGCACTAGAGGGATGGCGCGCATGGTCCTCCTTAACGGTTTTCCAGGCTGGCAGCGCGGGCATAAGGCAGTGCACTTTCAGTCCCTTTCAACGCGGCTTGCTGAGCGTGTTGACGCAGATAACCTGGCAGACGCTGATCGTGCCACCCAGCCTGGTTCTGTAGCACGCCGCTAGCCATTGGGCCCGGTGCTTGCTCGCCTTCGGTGTAGCCTGCCAGCACCGCAGGACCTTTAACCTGAGGCATTGCCACGTTGGCGGGTTGGGCGGTTTGCTGAGCCAGCTCGGCACCGGCGATCTCGTCCTGGTTATACAGACGAACACCAGCCAGGACTGCAACAGTCACCGAGGCAGCTACGGCTAGACGCCCCAGCGTGCGCCAAGGACCACGACCGGCCTTTAGCGGACTGACTTCATCGGCGATCGCAGCAGCCACAGCGGCCGAGATATCCAGATGGGGCATCAGCAATTCTTTATGCATTGCAGCACGCGCGATTTGATAGCGCGACCATGTGGCACGTGTATCCGCATCGTCGATGGCGCTGAGCACACGACGTAATTCCAATTCGTCCGCTTCGTTATCCATCACCGCGGACAGCGATTCCTGCAGGGCTTCACGACTCATGGCGGTTCCTCTCATATGGCTATCGCCGCTGTCTCAGGTTTCCTGCAACAAGGGTTGCAAGGCTTTATCGATGGCTTCCCGAGCGCGAAAAATGCGAGAGCGCACGGTACCAACCGGACATTGCATAACGCTCGCAATGTCTTCGTAACTCAGACCGTCAAACTCACGCAAAGTTAGAGCTGTACGCAAATCTTCCGGCAGTAGCTGGATGGTCCGATGGACGGTGCCTTCGATCTCATCCCTTAACAATGCACGTTCCGGCGACTCGATGTCCTTGAGGCCATGATCGCCGTCGTAGAACTCCGCGTCTTCAGACCTGACATCGCTGTCCGGCGGCCGCCGACCTCGCGACACCAGATAGTTTTTCGCCGTGTTGATGGCGATGCGGTACAGCCACGTATAAAACGCACTGTCGCCGCGGAAGTTCCCCAGCGCACGGTAAGCCTTGATAAAAGCCTCTTGCGCAACATCTTGGGCTTCGTGGGTGTCGTGGACAAATCTCACGATCAACCCAAGAATCTTGTGCTGATATTTCACCACTAGCAGATCAAAGGCTCGCTTGTCGCCGCGCTGTACGCGTTCGACCAGTTGCTGATCCTCTTCCTGGGTTAGCATGAACACTCCTCATAGAGCTCAAGGGAGTGCCGCAGAGGCTGCTTCACAGGCTTGCAAACATAGACTCGGGCTTTTCGCAAAAGTTCTCCCCCCTTCAAGCAAGTTTCCGGCGAACATCGGTAAGCCCGCACGAAAAACGCAGCTCGAACCAGGTCGGCTGCGTGAATAATCTTGTCGTCGAAAGCGCTTGCATGGATGGTAAACCCGCGCATAACGCCGACGCTGTCCCTTTATCGGCAACCCTCTATTGAACGTGTGGGTTTATGAAAAGTTCCCACATTTCGCTGGAGAGCGTAAGACACACACCGCACGGTTTGTAGGATCCAACTCAACATCTCTTCGACACTGAATTGGCCAGCCAAACGGTATGCACGATGTCGCGAGGTAGCGCACAATCCGCTCCCGCTGTGATTCACAATTGCCATAAATCCCGGCCATTGTGCCGTTACCACTCCTTACATACTAGTGGCCATATGGAAGCCGAGATAACAAGAATGAGCCGACACATCCAGCACGACGTTTTAGTAATCGGCAGCGGCGCGGCCGGATTGAGCCTGGCGCTGACGTTACCCGGTCATTTGCGCATCGCGGTTCTGAGCAAGGGCGACCTGTCCAACGGTTCGACCTTCTGGGCACAAGGCGGAGTTGCAGCGGTGCTGGACGACGCTGATACCGTTCAATCCCACGTCGAAGACACGCTCAACGCCGGTGGTGGCCTGTGCAATGAAGCAGCGGTGCGTTTCACCGTCGAGCACAGCCGGGAAGCGATTAAATGGCTGATTGACCTGGGCGTGCCGTTCACTCGCGATGACCGCTCGACCACCGAAGACGGCGGTTTTGAGTTTCACCTGACCCGCGAAGGCGGTCACAGTCACCGCCGCATCATCCATGCAGCCGATGCGACCGGCGCCGCGATTTTCCGCACGCTGCTCACCCAGGCCACGGCTCGGGCCAATATAGAACTGTTCGAACAACGGGTAGCAGTCGACCTGATCACCGAACGCCGGCTGGGCCTTGACGGCGAGCGCTGCCTCGGCGCCTACGTGCTGGATCGCACCACGGGTACAGTCGACACCCACAGCGCGCGCTTCACCATCCTGGCTTCAGGCGGCGCGGCCAAGGTGTACCTCTACACCAGCAACCCTGACGGTGCGTGCGGCGACGGCATCGCCATGGCGTGGCGCTCGGGCTGTCGGGTCGCAAATCTGGAATTCAACCAGTTTCACCCCACCTGCCTCTATCACCCGCAGGCCAAGAGCTTTCTGGTCACCGAAGCACTGCGTGGTGAAGGCGCTTACTTGAAGCTGCCTAATGGCGAACGTTTCATGCAGCACTTCGATGAGCGTGCCGAACTCGCTCCACGGGACATCGTAGCGCGGGCGATCGATCATGAAATGAAACGCCTGGGCATCGATTGCGTTTATCTGGACATCAGCCATAAGCCGGAAGATTTCGTCAAACACCACTTTCCAACGGTGTATGAACGCTGCCTTGAGTTCGGCATCGACATCACCCGCCAGCCGATCCCGGTAGTGCCTGCCGCGCATTACACCTGTGGCGGCATCGTCGTCGATCATCACGGACGCAGCGACGTGCCGGGGCTGTACGCCATTGGCGAGACCAGCTTCACCGGCCTGCATGGCGCGAACCGCATGGCCAGCAATTCGCTGCTCGAATGCTTCGTTTATGCACGCTCGGCGGCCGCCGATATCGTCGCGCAGCTGCCGCAGATCACTCAACCCACAGACCTGCCGTTCTGGGACGCCAGCCAGGTGACCGACTCGGACGAAGACGTGATCATCGCGCATAACTGGGACGAACTGCGGCGCTTCATGTGGGATTATGTCGGGATCGTGCGCACCAACAAACGGCTGCAACGCGCGCAGCATCGCGTACGGCTGTTGCTGGACGAGATCGACGAGTTCTACAGCAACTACAAGGTCAGCCGCGATCTGATCGAGCTGCGCAACCTGGCCCAGGTGGCCGAGCTGATGATCGCCTCGGCCATGGCGCGCAAGGAAAGCCGGGGGCTGCATTACACCCTGGATTATCCGGATATGCTGCCTGAGGCCGTTGACACTATTCTGGTGCCGCCCACCTACGTCGACTGAATTTCAGACGCAACCGCAAACGCCGGTGCAAATCGGGGGTCATGGCATCGCTCGGGATGCAAATGCTCCTGGCCCAATACCGATTAAACCAAGTGCCGCCAGCCGGCCGGAATCTGAGCACCACGACGCGCGGTAAGGCGATGCTGTCGGGGCTCAGTCGTACCGGCTGCCAGCCTTCGTGTGGGTTCCACAATGCCCAGCCCTGGCCGTCTCGTCGCAGGCCGGTGTAAGCCCGATCGTCGCTCAACAGGATCGAGCGCGGCAGATTGCGCAAGCCATGAAGCAGGCACGCAAAGGCGCCGGCCGACTTGGCCCATAGGGGTATTTCAAGGAGAACAAGCGATATCAGAGCCAGCGCCTGCGCGCCGACGTATGCCGCCAGCAGGCCTCGGGAGGGCTGCCAGCGGCATTCGAAACGATCATTTCGGCTGGACACGGTCCAGAATCATGCGAACCATGCGTTGGAGCTCGGGATCTTCCGATTCTCCGCGCTGCATGAACCAGACGAACATGTCCTGGTCTTCGCAGGTCAGCAGGCGAACGTAGAGCGCGCGGTCAACGTCGTTGAGCGAGGGGTAGACCTCTTTGACAAACGGCACCAGCAAGACATCCAGCTCGAGCATGCCGCGACGGCTGTGCCAAAAGAGGCGGTTGAGTTCAATTTCTTCGACCATGGAGCGCTCCTCGAATTTGGCGGCGAGTATACAGGGGCAGCGTCATCGGGCGAACCCGCACTTAGTCGCAGGCTTTTGCACACGCTCATTATCGAGACTTGGATATACCCATAAACCAGGCTGGGCACTATGATGGTGCCCCAGACTTTTACCCCTGCGATGACTCATGGCCGATTCAGCTTTCTTTTGCCCCCTCTCCCACGAAGGTGTGCTCGCCGTTCGCGGCGCAGACGCCAGCAAATTCCTGCAAGGCCAACTGACCTGCCATATGGATTATCTGAGCGAGGCCAAAGCCACGCTCGGTGCCCGTTGCACACAGAAAGGCCGCATGCAGTCCAGCTTCCGCATTCTCCTGGAAGGTGACGGCGCGGTGCTGGCGATGGCCCACGAGCTGATCGAGCCGCAGCTGCTGGACCTGAAAAAGTACGCCGTCTTCTCCAAGTCCAAACTGACCGACGAAAGCGCTACCTGGGCCCGCTTTGGACTGAACGATGCCGACAGCGCCCTGGCGAACCTGGGTCTGGACCTTGCTCAGGATACCGATGCAGTCGTGCGCGCCAACGATCTGATCGCCATCCGCATCTCTCCCGCTCGCGCCGAGCTGTGGGTTCGTGCCGATCAGGCCGCAGATGTGCAAAGCCGTCTGGCCGCGCAGTTGCCTCAGGGCTCACTGAACGACTGGCTGCTGGGGCAGATTCGCGCCGGGATCGGTCAGGTATTCGCCCAGACACGCGAAGAATTCATTCCACAGATGATCAATTTGCAGGCCGTAGGTGGCGTCAGCTTCAAAAAAGGCTGCTACACCGGTCAGGAAATCGTTGCGCGGATGCAGTATCTGGGCAAACTCAAGCGCCGCCAGTATCGCCTGTCGCTGGAAGGCAGCGAAGTGCCGGAGCCAGGCGCGGCCCTGTTCTCTGCGGTCCACGCCAGCGCAGTGGGCAACGTCGTGGTGGCAGCGCGTGGCGACTCCGGTATCGAGTTACTGGCAGTGCTGCAAGCCGATGCGGTCGAGAACGGCAACATCCATTTGGGCACAGCCGATGGCCCGGCCTTGAAAGTGCTCGAACTGCCCTACACTTTGGATGCCAAACTCGAGACACAGCGTTGAGTCGCAGCTGTCTGCGTCCTGCCCCCGTATCGCCGGGGTGTCGCAATGCACTATCCAGAGATTCGATATGAGCAGCATGGCTGATGAGGTGCAGAGGGACCTGATCAAGGCGATCGACAAGGACGCCCTGTTTCTGCCTACGCTCCCCGAAGTAGCGATGAAAATTCGTCTGGCTGCCGAAGACTCTGAAATCAGTATCCTTGCGCTGAGCAAGGTCATTGGCAGTGATACCGCACTGTCCGCACGCTTGATCAAGGTGGTCAACAGCCCGCTGTTGCGACCTAATTTCGAGGTCAGCGACGTCCTGACCGCGGTGCGTCGCCTCGGCGTGAATTACACCTGCAACCTCGCGATAGGGCTGGTGGTGGAGCAGATGTTCCACGCCAAATCCTATGTGATCGAAAACAAGATGCGCGATATCTGGAAGCTCAGCCTGCAAGTGGCCGGCGTGAGCAACCTACTGAGCTACCGACGCAGCCACCTCAAGGCTGACAAGGCAACGCTGGCGGGGTTGATTCATCTCATTGGGGTGCTGCCGATCCTGACCTACGCCGAGGACAACTTCGAATTGCTGGCTGACGCCGTGAGCCTTAATCATGTGATCGAGCGCATTCACCCGATCATTGGCGAACGCTTGCTGCGTTCATGGGATTTCCCGGACGCCCTGGCAATCGTGCCACGTCAGTTTCAGGATTTCAGCCGGGTTTCCCAGCAAGCCGATTACGTGGATCTGGTCCAGGTCGCGACCGTGCACGTGCATGAAGTCACGGGCCGGCCTTACCCAAACCTCGACGTACTGGGCATGCCCGCCGCGGCACAATTGGGATTGAACATGGCCAGCGGCGAGCTGATCGGGCAGATGAATGATGCGATGACGCTGTTGTACTGAGCGCCTCATACCCAATGACGTGCTGTGTGATCGATAGGAGTGTGTCTACCGCACCTCGCCCTCCGGCGCTGCAAACGTTACCCTCACCTTCAAGCCCCGCTGCGCACCATCGTGCAAAGTGATCTGCGCCAGATGCGCACGGCAGATTTCGCCGACGATGGCCAACCCCAGCCCCGCCCCCGCACCTTGCTGATGGCGCCGGTAAAACCGCTCGAATACGCGGTCGCGCTCATGCAGCGGGATGCCTGGGCCATCATCCTCGACCTCCAGTACACAGGGTGAGTGCACCCGCAGTACAACATTGCCGCCCGGCGGTGTATGCGCCAAGGCATTATCCACAAGGTTGCTGAGCAGTTCATTGAGCAGTGTCGGCTCGCCGCGCATCCACACCGGCGCGTCCGCTTCCAGCGCCAACGCAACGCCCCGCGCATGCGCCAACGGCGCCATGGCCATGCCCAGCTCCCGGGCCAGCTGACTCAGATCCAGCGACTGCGCACCGCCCTCGGCAATCGCCCGGGCGCCGTTTTCGATGCGCGCCAGCGAAAGCAGCTGGTTGGCCAGATGGGTTAGCTTGTCGGTGCCCGATGCCGCGCTTTCCAGGGTGCTGCGCCATCCGGCCGGGTCCTGGCTGCGCAGCCCCAGCTCGACCCGAGCCTTCAACGCCGCAAGAGGGGTGCGCAGTTCGTGGGCCGCATCGGCGATGAACTGGGCCTGTCGCTCGAACTGCATGCGCAACCGTCCCGTAAAATGGTTCAGCGAACTCACCAGAGGACGCAACTCGTGCTGCACCTCTACCAGGGGTAACGAACGCAGGTCATCGGGCTGACGCTCTTCCACCGCCGTGCGCAGACGATCCAGCGGGCGCAGCGCGGCGCTGACGGTGAACCACACCAGCAATAATGCACCACTGCCAAGCATCCCCAACCGCAGCAGGGTATCGGCCATCAGGCTGCGGGCCATGTTCACCCGTTGCTCTTCGGTTTCGGCCACGCGAATTTCGGCAACGCCGTTCATGTTCGGCTCACTGACGGCTTTGAGCAGACTCACCACGCGCACATCCTGGCCCTGATAACGGGCGCTGTAGAATTTGGCCAGTGCCGGGTAGTCATCGGTGCGCGGGGTTCCCAGCGGCGGCGCGGGCAGGTTTTCGTAGCCGGAGATCAGCTTCTGATGGATATCGTTGACCTGGTAGTAAATCCGTCCGGCGCTGTCGTAAGCAAAGGTATCCAGGGCGACGTAGGGCACATCGGCGCTAAGCGTGCCGTCACGCTCGGACAGCCCCGCGGCGATGGTCCGGGCCGAGGCCAGCAGGGTGCGATCGTAAGCGATATCTGCGGCTTCCCGACCGTTCCAGTAAGCACTCATGCCGCTGGCGATCATCAACACCACCAGCAGCAAGCCCAGGTTCCACAGCAGCCGCCAGCGCAGGCTGTTTTCCGCTGACGGGAACGGGTTAAGCATCCCGGCTTTCCAGCAGGTAACCCAGCCCCCGGAATGTCACGATGGCGATGGGGTGCCCATCGAGCTTTTTGCGCAGGCGATGCACGTAGATTTCGATGGCGTCGGCGCTGGCCTCCTCGTCCAGACCGAAAACCTGCGCGGCCAGTTGTTCCTTGCTCATCACCCGGCCCGGGCGGGCGATGAGGGCTTCGAGCACCGACTGCTCGCGAGACGTCAGGGTCAGTGCCTCGTCCCCCAGGGTGAAGCGTCGCGTGTCCAGATCGTAGATCAACACCCCGCATCGTTGCTGACGTTCGCCGCCCAGCACACTGCGACGCAACAGCGCCTTGACCCGCGCCTCCAGCTCGGACAATTCGAAAGGCTTTGCCAGGTAGTCGTCGGCCCCCAGGTTCAGGCCGTGCACGCGATCCTTGACGTCGCTGCGCGCAGTGAGCATCAACACTGGCGTGTTCTTGCCCCGAGCGCGCAGCCTGGCCAACACATCGAAACCGTCCATCCGCGGCAGACCGACATCGAGAATCGCCACGGCATATTCTTCGCTGCCCAGCGCCAGGTCAGCGGCCACACCATCATGCAGAACATCCACGGTCAACCCGCTGCCCTTGAGCGCAAGCGCGACACTTTCAGCCAGCTGCAGGTGATCTTCGACAAGCAGGACACGCATCGGCTTCTCCCGACTGGAGCATTTGGTGGAGGCGGAGTTTACAGGCGCAACGTTGGCTGTGAAGGCTCAAACCGTCGAAAATCCGGCATCGGCGTTCGAAAGTCTTCACCTGAAAGCTTCATGAAAGGTCGTTGAAAGGTTAATGAAAGCTTCGCTGATTAGGATCCTGCCACGACTCGTTACAAATGCGCCCTGTGCGCATGCGTATCGTCCAAGGTCGTGACGAAAAACGCCTCGATGCGTTTTCAACAATAAAAACAATATCGGAGTCACCGGTGATGCCATCACTGCATATCCCGGCCATAGCGCCGTCTGAACCCCGTCCTGTTTTGAGTACACTTCGCCACGCCGCGCTGTGCATCGTCACGTCCCGTTTTCCCGTGATTGACATGATCGCCCCAGGCTCGCAATGCCGTGGAACGACAGTCTGATCGCTAACCCGAACGCATCCAGAACAACAACTCCTTCGGAGACTGACCATGAACCTATCGTTGCGCCGTATCTGCGTCGCTGCCAGCTGCATGCTGGTAGCCACTCAATTGTGGGCCGAGCCCAACCGCCCTGAATGCATCGCGCCAGCCTCGCCGGGTGGTGGCTTCGACCTGACCTGCAAACTGGCGCAAAGCGCGCTGGTTAACGAAAAGCTGCTGAGCAAACCGATGCGTGTGACGTACATGCCGGGCGGCGTGGGCGCGGTGGCGTACAACGCAGTGGTGGCGCAACGTCCTGCCGATGCGGGCACGCTGGTTGCCTGGTCCAGCGGTTCGCTGCTCAACCTGGCCCAAGGCAAGTTCGGTCGTTTCGACGAAAACGCCGTGCGTTGGCTGGCCGCAGTAGGCACCAGCTACGGCGCCATCGCGGTCAAGGCCGACTCGCCCTACAAGAACCTCGATGACCTGGTCAAAGCGCTGAAAGCCGACCCGAGCAAAGTCGTCATCGGCTCAGGCGGCACCGTCGGCAGCCAGGACTGGATGCAGACCGCGCTGATCGCCAAGGCCGCCGGTATCAATCCGCGCGACCTGCGTTACGTAGCCCTCGAAGGCGGCGGTGAAATCGCTACGGCCCTGCTCGGTGGCCACATTCAGGTGGGCTCTACCGATATTTCCGACTCCATGCCACACATCCTCAGCGGCGACATGCGCTTGCTGGCGGTGTTCTCCGACGAGCGTCTGGACGAGCCGGAAATGAAACACATCCCGACGGCCAAGGAACAAGGCTACGACATCGTCTGGCCGGTGGTGCGCGGCTTCTACCTGGGGCCGAAGGTCAGCGACGACGATTACAACTGGTGGAAAGCCTCGTTCGACAAGCTGCTGGCGTCCGATGACTTCGCCAAGCTGCGAGACCAGCGCGAGTTGTTCCCGTTCGCGATGACCGGCCCGGAGCTGGACGCCTACGTGAAGAAACAGGTCGCCGATTACAAGATGCTGGCCAAGGAATTCGGCCTGATTCAGTAAATGCCTGGTTTGACTGGCTCTCACTGACCGACTAGGGCTTACGCCGCCTTCTTCGCGGCGTAACCCAGGAGCTTTCCATGGTCTTGCAACGACTTTTCGCTTTTGTGCTGCTGTTGGCCTGCATCGGTCTTGCGCTGATGGCGTGGCCTTATCAGGCGCCGTTTTCCTACGAACCTGTTGGCCCACGTGCCTTTCCGCTGCTGATGCTGGCGCTCATGGGTATTTCTCTGCTGTACATGATGTTTCGGCCGACGCCGATCAAACATTCCGAAGACGAACCGCCGCTGGACCGTCCAACGCTGATCAAGATTGGCATCTGCACCCTGTTGTTGCTGGTGTTCGCCGGCCTCTTCGAGCCGCTAGGCTTCGTGCTCAGCAGCATCCTGATCGGCATCCCCATGGCCCGGCTGTATGGCGGCCGGTGGCTGCCGAGCATCGTCATTACCCTCGTGATGAGCATCCTGCTGTACGTGCTCTTCGACAAAGTGATGGATGTGCCCCTGCCCCTTGGCCTGCTCGACGTTCTGGAGAACTGATATGGACACTCTCGGCTATCTCGGCCAGGGCTTCGGCGTCGCACTGACCCCGTACAACCTGGTCACCGCCCTTTCCGGTACCTTGATCGGCACCATCGTCGGCCTGCTGCCGGGGCTGGGCCCGATCAACGGCGTGGCCCTGCTGATCCCGATCGCGTTCGCCCTCGGCCTGCCGCCGGAATCGGCGCTTATCCTGTTGGCGGCGGTGTATCTGGGCTGCGAATACGGCGGACGCATCAGCTCGATCCTGCTCAACATCCCTGGCGAGGCGTCCACCGTGATGACCGCGCTGGACGGCTACCCGATGGCCCGTCAGGGCTTGGCAGGCGTGGCGTTGTCACTGTCGGCATGGAGCTCGTTCATCGGCGCGTTCATCGCCACCTGCGGCATGGTGATGTTTGCCCCGCTGCTGGCCAAGTGGGCGATTGCCTTCGGGCCGGCGGAATATTTCGTGCTGATGGTTTTCGCGATTGTGTGCCTGGGCGGCATGGCCGGCGATCGACCGCTCAAGACGTTCGTCGCGGCACTCATTGGCCTGTTCCTGTCCAGCATCGGTATCGATGCCAACAGCGGCGTGTATCGCTTCACCGGCGACAACATTCATCTGGCCGACGGCATTCAGTTCGTCGTGCTGGTACTGGGCCTGTTCTCCATCAGCGAGATCCTGCTGTTGCTGGAGAAGACCCATCGCGGCCAGGAAGCGGTCAAGGCCACCGGGCGCATGATGTTCAACTTCAAGGAAGCCAGTTCGGTGTTCCTGCTCAACATCCGCTGCGGCCTGATGGGTTTCATCATGGGCGTGTTGCCTGGTGCGGGTGCGACGCTGGCCAGCGCCGTGACCTACATGACCGAGAAACGTATCGCCGGTGCCAGCGGCAAATTCGGACAGGGCGACATGCGCGGCCTGGCGGCCCCGGAAACCGCTATCGGCGCGACTGCCTGCGGGGCTCTGGTGCCAATGCTGACGCTGGGCGTACCGGGCTCAGGCACCACGGCGGTGATGATCGGCGCGTTGTCGCTGTACAACATCACCCCCGGCCCGCTGCTATTTCAGCAGCAGCCGGATATCGTCTGGGGCCTGATTGCCTCATTGTTCATCGCCAACATCATGCTGGTGATCCTCAATATCCCGATGATCCGCATCTTCACCCGCATTCTGGCCGTGCCGAACTGGGCACTGGTGCCGGTGATCGCAATCATCACCGGGATCGGCGTCTACGCAGTTCACGCCACCACCTTCGACCTGTTCCTGATGGTGGGCATTGGCATCTTCGGCTACATCCTGCGCAAGCTGGACTTTCCGCTGTCGCCCATCCTGCTGGGCTTCATCCTTGGCGGACTGATGGAGCAAAACCTGCGCCGCGCGCTGTCGATTTCCAACGGCTCGATGGACATTCTCTGGTCCAGCCCGATCACCCTCGGCGTTTGGGTGGTGACCGCGTGCATGTTGGTGCTGCCGCTGATTCGTATCTGGCGCAAACGTTCGGTTCAGCGTCGCGCACTGGCCGATGTCTGATCGGCCCTTCAAGACATGGTGGGGAACACCGCTGGTCGGCCTGTCGGGGGGTTACCTCGCCAGCCAGGTCGGCTGGCCCCTGCCCTGGATGGTCGGCTCGTTGCTGGCGATCATCCTGGTCCGCTGCCTGACCCCATGGCAACTGGCTGAAATCCCCGGCGGTCGCAAATGCGGCCAATGGGTGGTCGGCATCGGGATCGGCCTGCACTTCACCCCCATCGTCATCGAGCAAGTGCTTTCGCATTTCGGTCTGATTTTCTTCGGTGCACTGGTGACCAGCGTCTCCAGCGTGGTCGGGGTGTGGCTGATGCTGCGCACCGGGGAAGACCGCGCAACGGCGTTCTTTTCCAGCATGCCGGGTGGGTCAGGCGAAATGGTCAACCTTGGCGCGCGCAATGGCGCCATTCTCAGCAACGTCGCGGCGGGCCAGAGCCTGCGCGTGCTGGCGGTGGTGCTGTGCGTTCCGGCGATTTTCAAATATCTGATGGGCAGTGGCGGCCCGCCCGTGAATGACGCGGTCGTCAATGGGTCGTGGTTGATGCTGCTCTTTCCACTCGGCGCTGGGGTCGCGTGGGGCTGGCAACGACTCAAGCAACCCAACCCCTGGCTGTTCGGCCCTTTGCTGGTCAGCGCCGTGGTCAGCATCGGTTTCGACTTGCACATCGGTTTGCCTGACGGCGGCAGCCAGATGGGGCAATGGCTGATCGGCAGCGGGCTGGGGTGTCATTTCAACCGCACCTTCTTCCGCCGCGCGCCTTCCTTTATAGGGCGTACCCTGCTGGGCACGGTGTTGACCATGAGCATCGCCGCGCTCTGCGCATTGGCTCTGAGCGCGGCGACCCACCTGGACCTGCGCTCCCTAACGCTGGGCATGATGCCCGGCGGCATCGCCGAGATGAGCCTCACCGCAGAAGTGCTGCAACTGTCGGTACCGCTGGTCACGGCGATGCAGGTCATGAGGCTGCTGTTTGTATTGTTCCTGGCCGAGCCGTTGTTTCGCTACTGGAATCGGCAGCCTTGCGGGAGTTCAAATCTTTAGCAGCAGTCGCCAGGCGCGTTTCACACCTGCGCAGGCAACCGCCAATCAATAGGCGTCAAACCGTTTTGCTGCAGATACTTGTTGGCCAGGCTGAAATGCCCGCAACCCAGAAAGCCTTTATAGGCCGACAGCGGTGAGGGGTGCACGGAGGTCAGGATCAGGTGTTTGGAGGCGTCGATCAGCTTTTTCTTGCTCTGGGCGTGGGAGCCCCACAGCAGGAACACCAGGTGCGGCTGATGCGCGCTGACGATTTCGATGATCCTGTCGGTGAAGTGCTGCCAACCCTTACCTGCGTGAGAGGCCGCATTGGCCCGTTCGACGGTCAGGGTGGTGTTGAGCATCAGCACGCCCTGATCGGCCCACGACTGCAGGTAGCCATGATTCGGGATATCAATATTCAGGTCGCGCTTGAGCTCTTTATAAATGTTGACCAGCGACGGCGGCGCCGGGATGCCTGGCTGCACCGAAAAGCATAGGCCGTGGGCCTGGTTCGGGCCGTGGTAAGGGTCCTGGCCGAGGATGACCACTTTCACGTTGTCCAGTGGCGTCGAATTCAGCGCATTGAAGATCAGCGGGCCCGGCGGATAGATCTGCTTGCCTGCGGCGTGCTGCTGGCGCAGGAACTCACGCAGTTCACCCATGTAGGGCTTTTCAAACTCCTCGCGAAGGGCCTGTTTCCAACTGGGCTCAAGTTTGATGCGGTCGTCGTCAGTCATGGTCATATCCGAGAAAACAATGCGCGGACTTTAGGGGCTGTGGCCGATTATTTCCAGCGCAGCGCCACATGGGTTTCCTACACTGCTGGGCACAGCCGATTGCAACTTCCCGGCATCCAGGGCACTCACAGCCCTGATGCATGCCTGTCCTACGCGAGGTAACGATGAACCTGCAATTCGAAGAACTCACAGGAACCGACGGCGCTCGCCTGGGGATTGCCACGCTGGACGCGGAAAAATCCTTGAATGCGTTATCCCTGCCGATGGTCGTGGCGCTACAGGATCGCCTCGAGGCTTGGGCCAGTGATCCTCAGGTCGTTTGCGTGCTGCTGCGTGGCAATGGCGAGAAAGCCTTCTGCGCAGGTGGCGACGTGCGCGCGCTGGTAGAAGCCGGGCGAGACAAGCCTGGGACGGTGCCGCCGCTGGCCGCGCAGTTCTTCGCCGCCGAATACCGCCTGGACTACACCCTGCACACATTCCCCAAGCCGCTGATCTGCTGGGGCCACGGTTACGTGTTCGGCGGAGGCATGGGGCTATTGCAGGCAGCCAGCACTCGCGTGGTCACACCGAGCAGTCGGCTAGCGATGCCTGAAATCAGTATCGGCCTGTACCCGGACGTCGGCGCCAGTTGGTTTCTTTCGCGCCTGCCGGGCAAACTGGGGCTGTTCCTGGGGTTGACCGGGTCGCACGTCAACGGCCGGGACGCGCTGGATCTGGGCCTGGCCGATCAATTCCTGCGCGACGACCAGCAGGAAGAGCTGATCGACCGTCTGCTGCAACTCAACTGGCAGGAACAGACCGCCGCTCAGCTCATAAGCCTGTTCAAGGCGTTGCAACAGGAAGCGCTTGAGCACCTGCCTCAAGCCCAATGGTTGCCCCGTCGGCAGCAGATCGATGAACTGCTGGACGTTGCAGATGGGGCCTGTGCGTGGAATGCCCTCAAACACCAGCTTCATTCGCAGGACCCATTGCTGGCCAAGGCGGCAAAAACCCTGACTGAAGGTTGCCCGATGACCGCGTTGTTGGTCTGGGAGCAACTCGCGCGGGCGCGGCGCATGTCATTGGCCCAAGCGTTGCAGATGGAATACAGCATGAGCCTAAACTGCTGCCGGCATCCTGAGTTCAGCGAAGGCGTGCGGGCGCGGCTCATCGATAAGGATCACACCCCGCATTGGCACTGGCCGGACATCGCGGCAATCCCACTCGCTGTGGTGGATGCGCACTTCGAGAAGGCGTGGGAAGGACGGCACCCGTTGGCGGATTTATCCGAATACTGAAATGAACAGCGCCAGGCTCGAGATTCAAGCTGCAAGGCGGGCAGCACGAGATTCCTATCGAGCCTGGCGCAGGCTACTCCCTCCCGGTCTACCCTGGCGCCTTAGCGATTCCCGCCGCCCGGCCCACCATGACCGCCCCGACCGAAGTTGCCGTCCTCGCGGTGGTTGCCACCTGACGGCCTTCCCGGTATCGGACCACCACCCCCACCTCCATGGTTGCCATTCCAGCCGGCACCAGGGCCGCCCCCGCCTCCGCCGCCGGGACGAGGCCCTTGGCCTGGGGGAGGTGGCCGATAGCCCGAACCGCCCCCACTGTGGTAGCCGCCCCCTCCACCATTCCACTGGCCACCACCATAACCGGGGCGGCCGCCGTAGCCTGGGCCCGGGCCGTAGTTACGAGGCGGTGGCGCGTAATACCGGGGCGGTGAGTAGTAACGCGGCGCCGGGTAGTAGCCCGGCGAGGAGTAATAACGTGGCGAGGAGTAATAAACCGAGGATCCGTAGACCGCCGCCGGGGCGTAGGGGCGGTAGCCGTCATCCACGTAGCCGCCACTGTAAACAGGCTGCGTATAGGTCTCTTGCTCGTAGTAGCCTCCATAGCAACCCGCTAGGGACAACGTCATCAGAACGGAAAGCAAGCTTCGTCGATACATGGCGGCCTCCTGGACCGCGATAGAGCTCGAACCAGCGGCGCTGGTCGGCGTTCCCGCAACTGCCGAGAACATGACATCAGACTGCAGGATCCCCACTCAGTGCCCTAACTTACGCCTAAGCCGCCGGACGGCACGCTTGATCGGTGGACGCTACCGGCATTGGTAAACCTCAGCATTGACGCCGGCGGCGCAGCACAACACCCCGCCATCGATGCCTTCAAGGGGCGTCGTTCGCTGCAACAAACACCCCATCGCTGATCAGCGGAGCTAGGCAAGGTAGCGCCCATCAGGCGCACGTTTGTCAATGAGACCTTCGGCGCAGACGCTCGCGGTCATGTGTTGACCGGTCAGCCGCAAACTGAAGACGCCGATAGCGCAATCGGGTGGCCTCAGGCTAGCATGTCCCGCTTAATGGATTATCTATTCAAGCGGACTGGTCATGCCCCCTCGTTCCACGCTCCACTCACAACGCTCCTTGCTGTTGACGTTGGTGATTCTCCTCGGGAGCGGCTTTCTTGCGACATCCATGCTCAGCTACTTCGCCTCGCGCGATGCCATTCGCGACAGCATCGTCAACACCGAACTGCCGCTAACATCCGATACGGTGTATTCGGAGATCCAGAAAGACCTGGTTCGCCCTGTGCTGATTTCCTCGATGATGGCCCGCGACACCTTCGTGCGCGACTGGGTGGTGGCTGGCGAGAGCGATCCGCAGCAGATGACCCGCTACCTCAACGAGGTAATGAATCACTACGAGACCTACACCTCGTTTTTCGTTTCCGACCGCAGCCTCACCTATTACCAGGCCAAAGGCGTGCTGAAGCACATCCGGCCCGACGAGGCCCGCGACACTTGGTATTACCGCGTGCGCGACATGGCCGCTCCGTACGAAATCAACGTCGACGTTGACCTGGCGAACAAAGACAGCCTGACGTTCTTCATCAACTACAAGGTCTTCGATTACAACGACAACTTCATCGGCGCCACAGGCGTCGGGCTGACCGTGGACGCGGTGATCAAACTGATCGACCGCTATCAGGAACGCTACCAACGCAGCGTGTATTTCGTCGACGCATCCGGTCGACTGGTACTGACCGGTGCCAACGGCGGCCCACAAGGCGCGAAGATTGGCCAGGTGTTGCGTGAGCTGCCCGAGTTGAAGAACCTGCAGGCGCAAATGCCAAAACCGCAAAGTGGCAGCTATCAATATGAGGTGTTAAGCGACGCGCACTTTCTTAACGTGCGCTACATCCCGGAATTGAACTGGTACCTGTTCGTCGACAAGCGCGAAGACGGTGCCCTGAGCGAGATTCGTCAGTCGCTGTACGTCAATCTGTCGATCTGCCTGGCGGTAATGGTGTTGGTATTGGTGCTGCTTAATCGGGTGGTCCGTCGCTTCCAGCTGCGCATCGAAACCCAGGCGATGGTCGACAGCCTGACTGGCCTGCCTAACCGCCGCGGCTTTGACCGGATCGCGATAAATGCCATTGCCGAGTCTCGTCGCGACCACAAGGCGTTGTCGGCGATACTCCTGGACCTGGATCACTTCAAGCGACTCAACGATACCCACGGCCATCTCGCGGGCGATGAAGTGCTCACCGGCTTTGCAGAAGACGTCAGGCGGTGCCTGCGCGACAGCGACATCATTTGCCGGTGGGGCGGCGAGGAGTTCATCATCGTGCTTCAGGACACCAATAGCAGCGGTGCCCGACGCGTCGCCGAGAAAATTCGCCTGCTGGCCGAGCAACACACCTACGTGTTTACCGGTGTTGCCTTGCAGGTCACCGTCAGCCTGGGGCTGACTCAGCTGCACTCCGGCGATACCCTTCAAAGCATGATCGCTCGCGCCGACCGGGCGCTTTACAGCGCCAAGCAGAGCGGCCGCAATCGAGTGTGTATGGAAATGGCAGAACTGGCATGACCTCCTCAGCGAACCTCGACATCTGCCCTGTCTGCGGCCAGGGCAACCGCTGCACCCTGGCCGATCCACGGACGGTCGACCGGCCGTGCTGGTGCTTCAGTCAAACCGTTGATCCGGCGATACTCGCCGGGTTGCCCGAAGCGTTGCGCAACAAGGCCTGTCTGTGCCCACGATGTGCGGGGTTAGCCGAGAAGGACGAACCGACTCAACATGCGCCTGCGCCGTAACCTGGCGCTGCGCTGCCTATTCACTCACACGCCGACCCGTCATGCGCCTCGACCGCTTTCTCAGCAACCTGCCCCGCTTCAGCCGCAAGGAGGTGCGTCTCGTACTGCTCGCAGGCCGCGTGCGCGTTGATGGGCAGACGATCAAGGACCCGCTGCATGACGTCCGCGAATTCAGTCATATCACGCTTGACGACCAAACCCTGCAAACCGCTAAACCGGCCCGTTATCTCATGCTGCACAAACCGCCCGGCTGCGTCAGCGCCACCACCGACCCGCAACATCCCACGGTCCTCGACCTGCTCGACGAACCCGATAAGCACGAACTGCATATCGCCGGACGCCTGGACTTCAACACCTCGGGCCTGATGATCATCACCAACGACGGCCAATGGTCGCGACGCTTGACCCAGCCGACGACCAAGCTGGCGAAGGTCTACTACGTCGAAACCGAGCAGGAAATCGGCGCGCACTACCTCGAGAAGTTCGCCCAGGGCTTCTACTTCGCCTTCGAAGACCTCACCACCCTGCCAGCCCAGTTGACCCTGCTCGACAGCCATCACGCGCGCCTGAGCATCGTCGAAGGCCGTTACCATCAGGTCAAACGCATGTTCGGTTTCTTCAACAATAAAGTGCTTGGCCTGCACCGCGAACACATGGGCCCGTTGGCGCTGGATCCCGCGCTTGAGCCGGGTCAGTACCGCCCACTGACGCCTGAGGAAATCGGGCTCATCTGACATCGCCAGACCGCTCGGCAGATCTGTTCCGGGATGCACCAGCAACAATTGCGAGTTTACCCGTCACCTGCTTGAATCCACACAGCGATCCGCAATAGCCCGAGCAGTCACCGCAACTCAACGAATCCCTGACCACCTCTTCGGGGCGTGAAGCACACACTGGGTGAGCCGTCCGCCATAACAATACCGGTCAGCCAGAATGTCCGGGACCGACACGAATCCTCTTCAAGGCATTGCCTACCTGTCACGAAACATGTGCAACGTGAGTACGCACACCTGTTTAACGTCAGGAGACATGGGTATGAGGCCAGAAATTGCGGTGCTTGATATACAGGGTCAATTTCGCGTTTACACGGAGTTCTATCGCGCAGAGGCCGCGGCCAAGACCATCATTATGGTCAACGGCTCAATGGCCACCACTGCATCTTTCGCCCAGACCCTTCGCAACCTGCATCCGCGCTTTAACGTGGTGCTCTACGATCAGCCCTATGCGGGTAAATCCAAGCCCCACAACCCCCATCGAACACCGCTGAGCAAGGACGTCGAAGGCCAGATCCTGCTGGAGCTGGTCGACCACTTCCACGCCGAACACCTGCTGTCGTTTTCCTGGGGTGGCGCCGCTGCCCTGGTCGCACTGGCGCACCGCCCGAAACGGATCGAAAAAGCCGTGATCAGCTCGTTCTCCCCGGTCATCAATGAACACATGCATGATTACCTCATCCGCGGTCAGCAACATTTCGGGGCTTTTGATCGCAACGAAGTGGGGACGCTGGTCAACACCACCCTCGGTAAACACCTGCCTTCGCTGTTCAAGCGTTTCAATTACAAACACCTCAGCTCCCTGGCGCCCCACGAATATGCGCAAATGCACCACCACATCACTCACGTGCTGGACGCTGACACACAAAACCAGCTCAAAGCCGCCAAACGCATCAACGTGCCCGTGCTGTTCATCAACGGCGAGTGGGACGACTACACCGCCGCGCACGACGCCCGGCTGTTCAGCAACCACATCCGCGACTGCCACTTCACCACCATCAAAAGCGCCGGGCACTTTCTGGACATGGAACACAGGAACGCCTGCCTGGACTCCCGCAACGCCTTAAGAAACTTCCTCTCCCCAGTGCCAGAACCCGACCGAACGAGCCACCTGCAGGTACAAACGCAACCTGCATTTGCAACATGATTGGGGGATTCTGGGCAGCGGATTCATTCGGCGGTGGCATTCGACAAATGAAATCCGGGTCTGCCTATCACGCACGGATTGGCTTGCTCCACATTTAAAGCTTCAATTCGCCGTGCGCTTCTGGTACAAAGTCAGCCGCTGAAAGCGTCAAAAGCGGGTGTCGTATAATGGCATTACTCCAGCTTCCCAAGCTGATAACGAGGGTTCGATTCCCTTCACCCGCTCCAGTTTTTTCAATGCCTTCAAGTGGCACCTCTTGTTAGAGGTAGCTGTTTCTCGCTGCCCCCCCCCCTCTTTTTACTTCCTTAACCGCTCAGCTCAGCTCAGCTCAGCTCAGCTCCCAGACCCGCGCGCTCGTGCAGTCAATGCACGTCTGTCCATAACCGCTGAAAGAGCCTAATAATGCAATGCGAGCGCGTGGAAGCGCTTTGTCAGCCCCATGCCGGAAGACGTAAGCGTGCGGCCGATCCACTTTGGCAAGCAAAGCAGGTCGTGCGCCTCAGGGTATGATGGCCCCTCACGATACCTGGATCGGAGTCAGTGATGAACCTGAGCATTTTGTATGCATTGGCCGCCGCTGCGTTATTCGGTGCCAGCACACCGCTTGCCAAGCTGCTCGGGGTCGACGTTTCGCCTGTGTTACTAGCAGGCCTTCTCTACCTTGGCAGCGGTCTGGGTCTGACAATCGTTCGTCTTGTTCGTGACCGTGGCTGGAAACAGGTCGGTCTGGCGCCATCCGAATGGCCTTGGCTGCTCGGTGCAATCGCGTTCGGGGGAGTGCTCGGGCCCGTTGCGCTGATGTTCGGATTAACCAGAACGTCCGGCGCAACGGCGTCTTTGATGCTCAACCTAGAAGCAGTGCTGACTGCGTTATTGGCTTGGGTTGTGTTCAAGGAAAACGCTGATCGGCGTATCGTCTGCGGCATGGTGGCGATTATCGCGGGCGGCGTGGTTTTAGCCTGGCCTGTGGAAAGCATGCAGATTGATGACTGGTTAGGGCCATTAGCGGTCTGCGCGGCGTGTCTGTGCTGGGCCATAGATAACAATCTGACACGCAAGGTTTCTGCCACGGACGCGCTCTTTTTGGCAGGGTTCAAAGGTTTGGTAGCCGGGCTGGTGAATTGTTCGTTAGCCCTGTTGCTGGGATCTCGGTTGTCTGATTTATCAGTGCTCGCCCCGACGCTAACGCTTGGTTTTCTAGGGTATGGCGTCAGTCTGGTGCTCTTTGTCCTGGCCCTGCGTAGCCTTGGTTCAGCGCGCACCGGGGCGTACTTTTCGACTGCGCCGTTCTTGGGTGCAGCCATCGCAATCTTAGCGATGGGCGAGGCTGTGACAGTTTCTTTTTGGGCAGCCGCCGTCTTGATGGGAGTGGGAGTATGGCTTCACCTTACCGAGAGCCACGCGCATGAGCATCAGCACGTAACTTTAAAGCATGACCATCGCCACGTTCACGACGAGCATCATCAGCACGAACATTCTTTCGAATGGAGCGGGACAGGTGCACACAGCCATGTTCATGAGCACGCGCAGATCCGACATAGTCATCCCCACTTTCCGGATATCCACCACAGGCATACCCATTAGGGTAAGCGTTCGCTGCACACGCATCGCCTAGTCAGGTCTGTTTATGTCGAGCGGGCGCCCTCTCTTATATAGGAAGGCTTATTAGCTGGACGGCCACCTTTCAGCAAAGCCGTAACCAATAACGGTCAACCCCTTTACCCGCTCCAGTTACCTCTCTCATGACGGCCTCGCCCCGTTCCAAAAAGCTCGCGCCAGTCTCCCTTTAGTAACATCACGAATCGGCAATACAACCCGTCGATCCGACGAGCTTGAGGCTCCATCAGCAGCTCAGGCATGTCGTTGAGCCGGACCCAATAGTTACTTTGCCATTCCAGCAGGCTGACCGCGCTGCCCGCCCAGTTCATCGTTCTAAGGTTTGGCAGGTGGGGTTCGGACGTGTTGTGCAACGTCGGTATTACGACATGCGTGATCCAGTGTCGCAGCGCTCGATTTTCAGGGACGTAGTGGTGGACCAGCAGAGTGAAGAGCCCGGACTCGCTGATGAGCAGCTGTTTGCTGCACTGGCCGTTGGCGTCGAGCCAGGCTGTGCGGCGCTGGTCTGCGTCGAGTTTCCAGGTGGCGCGTTCGTCGAGGGGTTTGCCCATGAGGCGGGCGATGTCCTGGAGGCAGAACCAGGCTTGGTTCTCCAGCAGGAGGGCGCGTAGCTGGCGTTGGTGGCGGGTGAAGATGATCGGTTCGAAGCAGTCTGTCATCGCCTTATTGCCCCTTGCTCGGGTAGGCGATGGCTGTGGGTCTTTTGAGGAACACAATGCCTGCATCAGTGCAGCTCCTTACGTTGGAGCTACCATCCTGCGTCTCTGAAGAGTTTAGGGTGGCAGCTGTGCGAAGGTTAGCGAACCGGCCATACCACCCGGCAGACCCGTAGGTCTCCGACGCACAGCTGCCATTGAACCTGCTTCAAATGGTAGGTTTGAAACAAGTTGTCTGCAGTGCGGCATGGGTCGGATCGCTAAATCCGGTCGCTGATATCAGCGACGGTGCGAAGCCTAGCGTCGGTTTTTTATGCAGACAACCCGGAACCGGACTGTCGAGAACGATCAAGACCGATCCTATTTAAAGCCACGAACAGTCCTACGCCCCTCACAGCCGCTGCGCCAAAACAGCTGCTATTTACGCGGGTCTCACGGGCATCCCGGCTGGTTCGGGGGGTCCAATGTGCAGTTGATGTCCGGCCCGATTCGCTCAGGCCGGTAAGGGCCGGGCTGCGAATAAGCGCTGCAGCCGGCAAGGCATAGCAGAGGTGCGATGACGATGGTTTTCAAGTCCGTTCTTCTCCCTGGCTGGACATCCGGCGAGGCACACCATGACTGAAAGAGAGCATTTTGACCGGCCAGGCAGGGTCCTGTGAATCTGAACCGGACCATGGCCATCTCCTCACACGCGTTATTGCCGGTCACCCGCATGACCGGCAAATGCCATACCCACGCTCAACGTTGAAAGTACGCCAGGATTTCGCAGCCCTGCCCAACCGGTACATGGCCAAGAGTTTTTCGGTTGAGGATGTCGATCACGCTGATGGTGGCGTCATTTTCGTTGGCAACCAGCAAATAATCCTGGGCGGGGCTGAAGCAACCGTCTAACGGCTTGTCACCCAGTTCGGCGTTGAACAGCCATTTCAGGTTTTCATCGTAAAAGCTCACCACCGGCTCGAAATCGCCGAGCACCGCCAGTAATCGGCCATCGGGGCTGAAGCGCACAACCTGCCCCTGGCGTCGGTGTCCGGGAAGTTCGACGGTGCGCAGCACGCGGCGCTGCTCGGTGTCCACTGCGTAGATCACCGGGCGGTCTGCGGCCGAGGCGATGACCCAAGGGTGCAGCGGCGAAGCGTCGATGCCATTCACAGGGCCGGGCATCGTTAAAGTGGCCGCCAACTGGCCGGTTCCGTTATGCACATCAATGGCGTAGAGCTGGCCATCTTCCTCGCTTTCGGCCCACAACTGGTCGGCATGCGGGAGCGGAGTGAGCCTGTGGATATTCGACGACGGCACCTCAATATGGCCGACCACCTTATCCTGATCAGGATCGATGACGAGGATGGTCGAGCTGTCTTCACAGCATAGGTAGACGCGGCCATCGCGGCCCAGACGTCCGGTGTGCGGAGACACATAGGGCAGCGTGTCGATAAATCCAGTCAGCGTGCGGGTGTCGAGGTCGATCACCGCGACCTGGTGATTCGGATTGGGGTTGTCGCCGTGGATGCCGTCGCCATAAATCGGTACGTATGCCTTGCGCTGTTTTTCAAGCACCAGCAGTTCGTGCGGGCGGGTTGGCAAACCGGTGATTGCCGCACGCACGGACAGGTCACCTGGGTCCAGGAACAGCACTTGCTGACCTTGCTTGTCGACTGCAATGATTTCCTGCGTAGCGGTGTGTTGGAGATTCATTGAGGTGATCCTTTTCAAGGTCGTAAAAGGGCTGAATGTATTGATAGAGAGCCTTCGCAGGGCAGAGTTCCTATGGATTTCCCGGGGCAAAAACCGGCTCCAGGCGCAAGGCCCAGCAGTGAGCAGCTGAATTTGGGGGGGGTGTTGCACAGAAGGATTTTCAGGGTCTGCGTGCTTTCGGACCTTGCGAAAGCCCGGATGCAATCCAGGCCTTCGCTGCTGCAAAGGTCAGGCGCTGCAGGCGCGCCATTGAGTCAGGTACTCAGTTGGCAGCCTGTTGGCCCTTGATCGGCGCACGTTCTTTATAGGCTGGCAGCGAAGCGGCGAACGCCATCGCCTCCTCCCTTGTACGAAATGATGCGAGCCGGTCCCGCGGGTTGCAAACCCGCCATGGACCGTTGTTGACGTTGATGACGTCATAACCGTTGAGATGGGTTTTACTGAGCGTCGCAGTGTGCATGGGATACCTCCCCTCTCTTTCAGAGAGTGTGTGGGATTTCCTCTGGTGACCTTGTCCCCGACAAAGGTCGGGTCACTATCCATTGAACAGTCAGGGTTTCAGAGGCAGCTCTTCGTCTGCCGGGTACAGACTCTTTCCGTCATCCGGGTGTTTCCAGGTTTGTGGCGGCGGGGTTTCGCTTTCAACGTGGGCCGTGTGTTCGACCCGTTCAAACTCATGGGCCTGGCGCTCTGCTTCGCTGCCGCGCGTGGTTTCCATAGGGTTTGGCTTTGGGCCGGGGCTGTGCGCGGCGGGGGTATTCACTGGATCGGTTGTCATATTCACCTCTCAGCGAACCGGGTTGTGGGTTCATAAATCAGAGGTGGGGCTGTCCCACGGGTTCGAACCATCTGCCGGACGGTGGATCAAGGCATGTGTCGTTGACAAGCCAGGCCTGTGTTCCTATAAGTCCACTCCGTTCTGGCCGTGGTCAGTACCTGCTCACCTGAAAGCGAAGCGAGACGATGGAATTCACCGATTTTGATGCCGAACTTGCCGACTGGAACCAGTTGCAGACAACTCACCCATGCTCCGGGTTGCTGTTGGGTAATGGCGCGAGTCTCGCTGTCTGGAAGAACTTTGCCTATGACTCGCTGTTCGAACTGGCGCAAACCACTCGCAACAAGCCGCTAAGCCCAACCGAGCTTGCGCTGTTTAAGTCGATGGAAACCGAAAACTTCGAACCGGTGCTCACTGGCCTGAAGATCGCGATGCGCGTCAATGCGGCGCTGACCATCAGCTCGTCATCGCCACGCAATCGCTATTTCGCGATCAAGGAAGCGTTGATTCACGGCATTCGCTCGGCGCACATTCCCTGGCGCTTGATGGAGGCGTCGAGCATTGCCCATATCAGCAAAGCACTGAGTCAATATGCAACGGTCTACTCGACCAACTATGACCTGCTTGCCTACTGGGCGGTGATGCACGGCGCCCAGCCTTTCGACGACCTGTTTGACGAAGACGCTGAGTTCAATCTGCACCGGACCGACAGTCATGCAACCCGCATTCTGTATCTGCACGGCGGCATGCATCTGGTGAAGAATTTCGACGGCACGGCGCGCAAGCTGCAGTCATCGGAGAGCACCCTGCTGGGCAGCTTTGCCGTCAATGCGCTGGATGATGTGCCGCTGTTCGTCTGCGAAGGACGCAGCGAGGACAAGATGAAGATTATCCGCGGCTCGGACTACCTGTCGTTCTGCCACGCTCAACTGGCGCAACACCAGGGCGCCCTGTGTGTCTTCGGCCACGGGCTGGGTAAACAGGACCGGCATATCTTGGACGCCGTGCTTCAGGCCCGGCCCAAAACCCTGACGATCTCGGTGCTGCCGCGTAGCGAAGCCTTCATTCAGCACAGGAAGCGCCATTACAGCGCGCTGTTCGAGGGGCAAAACATTGAGCTTAAGTTCTTCGACGCCACGACCCATCCGCTGGGAAGTCGTGAATTGTCGGTGCCAGTGGCGCGGTTGAAGGAGGTTTAGCACAAGAAAGGTTGGGATACAGAGCACGTTTTCAGCGGCGCTCGTATTCCCCGCCTCTGCATGCCAGCGCAACGTGCTTGGGTACCAGCGCCGCTCCGCTGCTGCCCGCGGTAATGGTTCGGCGCGTGAATCCAAGCTCGGCAGCAGCACTCGACAATGACAGGTTGTTTTTCGCCATCCAGTGCTTGAATCCCGGGTCGGCGTCACTTCACCCGATTGCTCCAGTGCCAACCGATGCAGCGTCGATGCGGCCACCTCCAGCTATGCACAGCTGGCCCTGCAAGGCCGGTAACTGGAAGGCCTACAACTGCCAGTCTTATATCGCCCTCTCACTCGTTACTTTGCGCCAAACTACCCGCCGCAACTGTATTGCCATGTGCATGTTTGTTGACGCTGGTTGCGGGCGAATCAGGCGATAGCGGCATGCTGCTCAGAGAGGCCAGCCGCTCGTTGCCAGTGGCGCTGATGACGCTCGCTGACCATTGACCGACCAGGATCGCCATCCAGGCGACGAAGAACACCACGACACCCTGCAACGCCCATTTTTCGATGACCGACACGACAGTTCTCCTGGCTGGATTCGATGGCAGCAATTTGACCTTCAAACTGTTGCAGGAAGATGGCATTCAATTTCTGCATCAGCATCCATTGCCAAAAGGCCAGCCGCGGATGAGCCTTCAGAAATGTAGTTTTCCCCCTGAAAACAAAGTGTATGGCTGATTCCGTCGGCAGCTGTTAAGGGGAATGTCCAGCAATCTGTGGCTGAATGAACACCCTCTCCTCCCTATGACCACAAGGCAAGACTCAGTATGTCCTCCCGCGAAAACACTGGCATGGCCCTGGGATTGCTCGGGGTCGTGATCTTCAGTCTGACCCTGCCCATGACCCGCATCGTCGTTCAGGAAATCCACCCACTGCTCAACGGCTTGGGCCGGGCATTGTTCGCGGCGATTCCAGCGGCAGCGCTGTTACTGTGGCGTCGCGAGAAATGGCCGACCCGCGCGCAATTCAAGGCGCTGATGGTGGTGGCATTGGGCGTGATCGTCGGTTTTCCGGTGCTCTCTGCGTGGGCGATGAAAACCTTGCCTGCGTCCCACGGTGCTCTGGTCAACGGCCTGCAACCTTTGCTCGTAGCGATTTACGCCGCATGGCTGTCCCACGAGCGGCCGTCCAGAGCGTTCTGGATATGCGCGGCGATGGGCAGCGTTTTGGTGCTGAGCTACGCACTGATCAGCGGCGCCGGCAATTTGCAGGCCGGTGATCTGTTGATGGTCGGCGCCGTGGCCGTGGGTGGGCTGGGCTATGCCGAAGGCGGCAGACTGGCGAAACAGATGGGCGGCTGGCAGGTGATCTGCTGGGCGTTGGTGATTTCGGTGCCGGTGCTGATCCTTCCAGTCGTTTATCTGGCCTCTGAGCATCAGGGGCCGATCTCGGCGGGCGCCTGGTGGGCATTCGGATACGTGTCGCTGTTTTCGCAGTTTCTCGGCTTTTTCGCCTGGTACGCAGGGCTGGCCATGGGCGGCATCGCGCGGGTCAGTCAGATCCAGCTGGTGCAGCTGTTCTTCACCATGGCCTTTTCGGCAGTGTTCTTTGGCGAGCACATCGACCCGATCACCTGGATCTTTGCCGCAGGCGTCGTGGTGACGCTGGCCATCGGACGCAAGACCGCAGTACTCGCACCCACGCCGGGCGCGGCGACTCGGGTTTAGCCGAGAAGACCATCCGCCCGGAGCAACGTTTCCAGACAGTGCTCCTGGACGTTGTAGAAGGTTTTGAGCTCCTGAATCCTTGCCAACAGCTCGGCAGGGTCGACTGGCGTTGCTCGCTTCACTGCCAGAATCATTTTGTTCTTGTTGGTGTGTTCCAGCGAGATGAACTCGAACACCTTGGTCTCGTAGCCGCAGGCTTCCAGCAATAGGGCACGCAGGGCATCGGTGACCATTTCCGCCTGCTGGCCCATGTGCAAACCGTATTGCAGCATCGGCTTGAGCAGCGTCGGGCTCTGGATCTGCAAACGAATCTGTTTGTGGCAGCAGGGCGAACACATGATGATCGACGCACCGGAGCGAATGCCGGTGTGGATGGCGTAGTCGGTGGCGATATCACAGGCGTGAAGCGCGATCATCACGTCCAGCTCGCTGGGCGCCACCGAGCGCACATCGCCGCATTTGAACACCAGCCCCGGATGCTCCAGGCGGCCCGCTGCGTTGTTGCAAAGGGTGACCATGTCCTCGCGCAATTCAACGCCGGTGACATTGCCTTCGGCCTGCAAGGTATTGCGCAGGTAGTCGTGAATGGCGAAAGTCAAATAGCCCTTGCCTGAGCCAAAGTCAGCCACCGTGACCGGCTTGTCGAGCTTGATCGGCGACGTCGCCAGGGCGTGGGAAAACACTTCGATGAATTTATTGATCTGCTTCCACTTGCGCGACATGGCCGGGATCAACTCGTGCTGCTTGGTGGTTACGCCCAGATCAGTGAGAAACGGCCGGCTCAGCTCCAGATAGCGCTTCTTCTCACGGTCATGTCCGGTCGACGGTGCTTCACGGTTCTGCTGGGGTTTATTGCTAAACAGCGTGCTTTTGCCCTTCTTGCTGAACTCCAGTTGCACCTCGTCGGTGAGCGACAGCAGGTGGGCATTCTTGAAGGCGTCGGGGAGCAAGGTGCCGATCAACTCATGCGCCTGGGCGACGGGATGATTCTTGGTGATGTCGCGGGTTTTGTAACGGTAAACGAAGGACAGGCACGGCTGACCCTTGATCGTCGCGAGCTTGATGATGACCCGCTGCAGGTCCGCTTCGCTGCCAGCGTACTTGGCCAGCACCAACTTGATCAGCGAGTTCTGCGTCAGGCAGGTGTCGAGCAGGCTCAGGAACCGGGCGCGGTGATCTTGCGCTGACAGGGCAGTGGGTGCGGTGACGGACATCGGGTGAAGCCTCGGAAGCAGAAAATGCGAGGCGGTATTTTAGGCGGGTTTCAGGCAACGTGGTGGACATAATGATGCCCACCACTGGGCCGCGGATCGGATTGCTCTATTCCAGCACCACCAAACGATTGGGCAATTCATTGCGCGCCTGGGTCACAGGCACTTGATCGCTCAATACTTCGCCGCAAGACTGGATACAGCCCAAAAACCCTTCCAAAATCTTGCCTTCGCTGACGCGTTGGGTGAACACATCGACCATTGATCGCCACACCATGTCGTCCACCCGGCGAGCGATGCCATCGTCGACGATGATTTCGACGTAACGCTCAGCCTCGCTGACAAAGATCAACACCCCGATGCCATTGACCGTCGAATGCAGGTTCTGCTCCAGAAACTGCCGTCGCGCCAGGCTTCCCGCCCGCCAATGTCGCACCGATGCTGGCACCATACGGCTGCCGATGCCTGGCAACCGACACAACAACGCCACCACGATGAAGGTCGCGATCTGGGTCAGCAGCAGTTCGTTGGCATTAAGCCAGCCAGGATAGAAATTGATCAGCCCTGGCAGCAACAGCGCCACCAGCCCGGCCCAGATCAGCGGCGCGTAAGTGTAATCGTCGGCGCTGGCCGCCAGCACGGTCACAAGCTCGGCGTCGGTGTTGCGCTCGACGTTTTCAATGGCCTGAGCGACCTGCTGCTGTTCGTCATCGGTGAGTAATGCCATGCGTTACATCCTTATTAAGCTATCGACTACCAACCGCCGGAAGCACCGCCGCCGCCAAAACTGCCACCACCCCCGCTCATGCCGCCCGAACGGGAACCGCCAGAGCCAAAACCACCTGAGCCTCCGAAGCCCCCGAAACCGCCAGGCCCCATGGGACCAATGCCTCCACCTCGGCGCACGCTGATGTAGGCGGCGATCACGAATAGCACAAAAAACAGCAGGCTCATTCGCCAGTCAGTTACATCGTCGCCTCCCGACGCCCCGACCACGGGCTCGGCCAACGGGTCACCGCCGAGCACTTGCACGATGGCTTCGGTGCCTTTGTTGATGCCACCTGCGAAATCGCCCTGTTTGAAGGCCGGAATGATGATCTGGTTGACGATCACCGAGGACTGCGCGTCAGTGAGGCGATCTTCCAGGCCGTAACCGACTTCGATACGCACCTTGCGCTCGTCCTTGGCGACGATCAGCAATGCGCCGTTATCCTTGCCCTTCTGACCGATCGCCCAAAAGCGACCCAACTGGTAGCCATAGTCCTCGATGGTGCTGCCTTGCAGATCAGGCACCGTGACCACCACCACCTGCTCGGTGGTCAACTCCTCATGAGCCCGGAGCATCTGCGACAGACGCTCCCGGCTCGGGTTGTCGAGCATGCCGGCGGTGTCCACCACCCGTCCATTCAACGCCGGGAAATCCAGCTGCGCCAAGGCCATTTGCGCAAACGCAGCCACCCACATCGCGACAAACGCGACCAGCAGACCCCGCCGCGCGCCGGCCATCAGAATTTCACTTCCGGCGCCTTATCGGCGCCTGGGGCGGTGGCTTCGAAGTTAGGGCGAATCGGCAGATCGCTGTACATCACCGTATGCCACAGGCGGCCGGGGAAGGTACGGATCTCGGTGTTGTATTTCTCCACCGCGGCGATGAAGTCACGCCGAGCGACCGCAATCCGGTTTTCGGTGCCCTCGAGCTGCGACTGCAATGAAAGGAAATTCTGGTTGGACTTCAAGTCGGGGTAGCGCTCCGACACCACCATCAAACGGCTCAAGGCGCCAGTAAGCTGACCTTGCGCGTCCTGGAACTGCTTGAGCTTTGCAGCATCGTTCAAGGTGCTGGCATCGACCTGGATCGATGTTGCCTTGGCCCGCGCCTCAATGACTGCGGTCAGGGTTGCCTGCTCCTGCTTGGCGTAGCCCTTGACGGTTTCTACCAGGTTGGGAATCAGGTCAGCCCGACGCTGATACTGGTTCTGCACCTGGGCCCACGCCGCCTTGACCTGCTCGTCGTAGGTGGGAATGTTGTTGATGCCGCAGCCGGACAGCAACATGCTTACCAGCATTAGCAGCGTCAGTGACAACTTGTAACCACTGCCCCGAATGTGCCCGTATCGCTCTATTTGCATCGCCTGCGCACTCCTTTGTGTTGTTTATCGGTCTTCTCGTCAGACATGACTTTAGCCAAATCCGACGATCCCCGGCATAATCTCGGCCCATTACGTCGCCAGGCTCTGGATTGCCCAGCCGCAATCGGATAAAACTCGCTGCGCTACTGATGCCTGGATGCGTCGGGAGTTCAGCGACTTCCTCGTCCTGATGACAATAAAAACCAAAGGTCCACACCAAAAACAAAGGCCGCCCGGCATTTTCGTGCGAGTTGCCGGCCAACGCCTTGAGAAAATCATTCATGAATAAGTTGTGTTTGCTGAGTCTCGTCATCGGTCTGGCCAGCCAGTCCGCCTGGGCTGAAACCGTTACCAGCCCTGCCAGTAATGCCACCACGCTGCACGCCAAGAATGCATTCATCTCCAACCTGATGGAGCAAATGACCCTCGATGAAAAGATCGGCCAACTGCGCCTGATCAGCATCGGGCCGGAAATGCCAAAGTCGCAAATCGTCAAGGAAATCGCCGCAGGCAGAATCGGCGGTACCTTCAACTCCGTCCTGCTGCCTGACAACCGCGCCATGCAGGACGCCGCTGTCGCCCACAGCCGCACGAAGATCCCGATGTTCTTCGCCTACGACGTGGTCCACGGCCAACGCACCATTTTTCCGATAAGCCTGGGGCTGGCATCGACCTGGGACATGGACGCCGTTACCCGCGCGGGCCGGGTCTCGGCGATCGAAGCCGCGGCCGATGGTGTGGACATGACCTTTGCGCCGATGGTCGACATCACCCGTGACGCCCGCTGGGGACGTAGCTCGGAAGGTTTCGGCGAAGACACCTATCTGGTCTCGCAGCTGTCGGCCACCATGACGCGCGCGTTCCAGGGCACCAGCACCCAGGCACCAAACAGCATCATGGCTGCGGTCAAACACTTTGCGCTGTACGGGGCCGTCGAAGGCGGCCGGGACTACAACACCGTCGACATGAGCCCGGTACGCATGCAGCAGGACTATCTGCCGCCGTACCGTGCCGCCGTCGATGCCGGCGCCGGTGGCGTGATGGTGGCGCTGAATTCGATCAACGGCGTGCCTTCGACTTCCAACGCCTGGCTGCTGCAGGACGTGCTGCGCAAGGACTGGGGCTTCAAGGGCGTCACGGTCAGCGACCATGGCGCGATAAAGGAGTTGATCGACCACGGCGTCGCCAAGGATTTCCGCGAAGCGGCGAAGCTGGCGATCAAGGCCGGCATCGACCTGAGCATGAATGACAAAGCGTACGGCGAAGAACTCCCCGCGCTGGTCAAAAGCGGCGAAGTCTCCGTCAAGGAAGTCGACAATGCCGTACGTGAAGTGCTCGGCGCCAAGTGGGACATGGGCCTGTTCGCTAACCCTTACCTGCGCATCGGTGCGGCCGTGGACGATCCTGCCGACCGCGATGCCGAAAATCGCCTGCACCGTACCGAGGCCCGGGATGTTGCACGACGCAGCATGGTGCTGCTGAAGAACGACAACGGCACTCTGCCGCTGAAAAAGCAGGGCACCATCGCGGTGATCGGTCCATTGGCGAAGAGCTCTCTGGACATGCTTGGCAGTTGGTCCGGGGCTGGTCTGGCGCGTCAGACCGTCAGCGCCTACGACGGGCTGGCGAACGCGGTCGGCGACAAAGCGAAAATCCTGTACGCCCCTGGCTCCAACATCACCGATAACCAGCAAGCCATCGCTTATCTGGACAAGATGGATGACCAACTGCACATCGATGGTCGTCCTGAACAGGAAATGATCGACGAAGCGGTCAAGGTCGCCCAACAGTCGGACGTCGTCGTTGCGGTTGTCGGTGAATCGCGCAACATGTCCCATGAAGCGGCAAGCCGGGTTGATCTGGTGCTGCCAGGCCGCCAACGCGACTTGATCAAGGCGCTCAAGGCCACCGGCAAGCCCTTGGTCATCGTACTGATGAATGGCCGCCCCCTGGCGCTGGGCGAGGAAAACAAACAGGCCGATGCCATGCTTGAAAGCTGGTTCCTGGGCACCGAGGGCGGCAACGCACTGGCTGACGTGCTGTTCGGTGACTACAACCCGTCGGGCAAGCTGCCGATGACCTTTCCACGTTCGGTGGGTCAGGTGCCTGCGTACTACAACCACCTGAATACCGGCCGCCCGTATCGTCCTAACGATTCGAACTACACCTCGAACTACTTCGAAGAGCCGACCAGCCCCTTGTTTCCTTTCGGCTATGGCCTGAGCTACACGCAATTCAGCGTCTCGGACATCGTGCTATCAATCAACAAGATGACCCGCAAGGACAAGCTAACCGCCACCGTTCAGGTCAAGAACACCGGCGACGTCGCTGGGGAAACCGTGGTTCAGCTGTATCTACGTGACGTCGCGGCTTCGCTGAGCCGCCCGGTAAAAGAACTGAAGAACTTCCAGAAAATCATGTTGAAACCGGGCGAAGAAAAGGCCGTGAGCTTTACCGTGACCGAAGAAGACTTGAAGTTTTTCAACCCGTCGCTCAAGTACGCCGCAGAAGACGGTGAATTCAAGCTGATGATTGGCCTGGATTCCGAGGACGTGAAAGAGACGACGTTCACACTTTTATAAAGACCGCTGCAGCGGTCCGGCATGCGGTGGCGGTGGCGGTGGCATGAACATCGCCACCGTCAGCCGGCCGGGCTGCTACAGTTCGTGTGCGACGCAACCGTTCATGGATAACAACAATATTGTGAGCACCCGCCCGGTCCTGGGTGACTCGCGAACGCGCCGATAACGTCGCCGCAACATCACAGGCCTACCGCATGCCCCGCTCTGCCCGTCTTCCTTTATATGTTCTGCTGATCCTTGCCGGGGCGATCATCGCCGCAATGCTGGCAATCCATCAGGCTCAACGCCATTCGCTGGAAGACGATGCTGCGCGGGCGCAGGACCAACTGTCGCTATACGCAAACACCCTGCAGACCCTCATTGAGCGCTATCGCGCCCTGCCCGCCGTGCTCGCGCTGGACCCACAACTGCGCGAGGCACTCAAGGGTCCGGTCAGTTCGCAGATCACGCAGGTCCTCAACCTGAAACTGGAGCAGATCAACGGCGCCGCACAGTCCTCGACCCTGGAGCTGCTTGATCGCAACGGGCTGGCGATCGGCGCGAGCAACTGGCGCCTGCCGAGCAGCTATGTCGGGCACAATTACGGCTTTCGCCCTTACTTCACCCAAACCAAAGCCAATGGCGTCGGGCGTTTCTATGCCGTTGGCGTGACCAGCGGCATTCCCGGTTACTTCCTGTCAAATGCTGTGCACGACGACGCCGGGCAATTCATGGGTGCGATGGTGGTCAAGCTGGAGTTTCCCGAGCTTGAACATACCTGGGCGCAAGGGGACGACCTGCTGCTGGTCAGCGACGCCAAAGGCATCGTGTTTATTGCCAATCAACCAGGCTGGCGATATCGCGCGCTGCGGCCCCTCAGCGAACAGGACCTTGCGGAGTTGAGCAGCACCCGCCAATACGACAAACAGTCGCTGACGCCCTTGACGCAACAGCCCCTGCGCGCCTTCAACGACAACAGCCATTTGAGTCAGGTGAATGCGCCCGACGGTACCGATGAATACCTCTGGCAGTCGTTGCCCCTGCCAGCGGAAGACTGGACGTTACATTTGTTGCGCAAACCCCAGCCCGCCAGGGAAGACCTGCGCAATGCCGCCCTGGCCGCGGCAGGCATCTGGCTGACGTTAGTGTTTCTCGGCCTGTTTCTCTATCAACGCTGGCGTCTGGCGCGTCTGCGCCAGCGCAGCCGCGAGGAGCTGGAGCAACTGGTGGAAGCGCGCACTCGTGATCTGCAGACCGCCCAGGAAGGCCTGGTGCAATCCACCAAACTGGCGGCGCTGGGTCAAATGTCGGCCGCGCTGGCGCATGAAATCAATCAGCCGCTGACCGCGCAACGCACGCAACTGGCGACGCTGCGCCTGTTGCTCGATCACGGCCGAGTCGATGATGCGCACCAGGCCCTGGCCCTGCTCGACCAGCAACTGACCCGCATGGCCGCGCTCACCGGCCACCTGAAGACCTTCGCCCGCAAAAGCCCCAGCGGCCTGCGCGAACGCCTGGATCTGGCCTGTGTCGTCGATCAGGCGTTATTGCTGCTGGACGCCCGGCTACGCGTAGAGCGGGTCAGTTGCGTACTCGACCTGACCCGACCGGCATGGGTGCGCGGTGATGCCATTCGCCTGGAACAGGTGCTGATCAACCTGCTGCGCAATGCCCTGGATGCCATGAGCGATAAACCGCTCAAGCGCCTGGAAATCCGCATCGAAGAACACGCAGGCCTTTGGCGTCTGTCGGTCACGGACAGCGGCGGCGGGATTGCGCAGACGCATTTGGCAAATGTCTTCGATCCGTTCTTTACGACCAAACCGGTAGGCGACGGCCTGGGGTTGGGCCTGGCAGTGTCCTACGCCATCATTCACGAACTGGGCGGTCGCCTGAGCGCGGACAATCTCGACAACGGCGCACAGTTCTTCTTTTCCCTGCCCCAGGCTACGGAGGCCTGATCCATGTTGAATTCGGTGATCGTGGTCGATGACGAAGCCCCCATCCGCGAGGCCGTGGAGCAGTGGCTGTCATTGTCTGGCTTTGTCGTGCAACTGCACAGCCGCGCCGAGGATTGCCTGTCGACACTGCCGGCGCATTTTGCAGGGGTGGTTCTCACCGATGTGCGCATGCCCGGAATGAGCGGCCTGGAGCTGCTCGCCGAGCTGCACACCCGCGATGCCGATCTGCCGGTCATTCTGCTCACTGGCCATGGCGATGTGCCAATGGCAGTCGAAGCCATGCGTGACGGTGCCTACGATTTTCTGGAAAAACCCTTCACCCCGGAAACGCTGCTCGGCAGCCTGCGCCGCGCGCTGGAAAAGCGTGCGCTGGTTCTGGAGAATCGCCGCCTGCACCAACAGACCGATGCCCGCGCTCGTCTCGACGCCACGCTGCTGGGCCTGTCGCCTGCAATGCAAACCCTGCGGCGGCAGGTGCTGGATCTGGCGCAGTTGCCGGTCAATGTATTGATTCGCGGCGAAACCGGCAGTGGTAAGGAAATGGTCGCCCGCTGCCTGCATGACTTCGGTCCCCGCGCGACGAAGCCATTTGTGGCAGTCAATTGCGCAGCGATTCCCGAACAATTGTTCGAGGCCGAGCTTTTCGGTCATGAAAGTGGCGCATTCACTGGCGCGCAGGGCAAACGCATCGGCAAACTGGAGTTCGCCGACGGCGGCACGCTGTTTCTCGACGAGATCGAAAGCATGCCGCTGGCCCAGCAAGTGAAGCTGCTGCGCGTGATACAGGAACGGCGCCTGGAGCGGTTGGGGTCAAACCAGAGCATCGAGGTCGACTTACGGATCATCGCCGCTACCAAACCGGACCTGCTGGACGAAGCGCGCGCCGGGCGCTTTCGGGAGGACCTGGCGTATCGCCTGAATATCGCCGAATTGCGCCTTGCGCCGTTACGAGAGCGCCGCGAAGACATCCCGTTATTGTTTACGCACTTCTCGCGCCAGGCTGCAGAGCGCCTGGGCCGTGCTGCGCCGAGGCTCAGTGGCGGGCAGTTGGGCCTACTGCTGAGCCAGGACTGGCCGGGCAACGTGCGCGAGCTGGCCAATGCGGCAGAACGTCAGGTGCTGGGGCTGGTGAATCCTGTCTCGGTCGAGGCACCCGCGGGCCAGTCGCTGGTGGCGCAGCAGGAAGCGTTCGAGGCCCATTGCCTGCGTTCGGCGTTGAGTCGGCATAAAGGCGACATCAAGTCAGTGCTTGAGGAACTGCAGCTGCCACGTCGCACCCTCAACGAGAAAATGCAGCGTCATGGGTTGATGCGGGAGGATTTCCTCGCAGACCACGACGTGTAGCCTCCCGACTTGCCCGCGGTTGGGACAGGCAGGCCCTTATTGCCTGGCAAGCCGGCCGGTTACAGCCGCGTGCAATAGGCGGATTTCCGCTGATGGCCTGTGACTTGTAAGCGGTTTTTCGCTCACCCAATAACGCGAAACCCCTCTAAACCGGGCATCTCAAGGCTTGGCACAGCTCCTGCTATCACTGTCGGCAGACCGCATCGCATCGGTCCCTCTAACAACAACGACTTGCAGGAAAACCAATGGCTATCCCCAACTCTGTGTCAAACGGATCGGCTGCCGCGCCCGTCGCCGAAAAAACCACCGGAAGTCGCCTGAAATCCATTTTCAGCGGATCGGTCGGCAACATGGTCGAGTGGTATGACTGGTACGTCTACGCCGCCTTCTCCCTCTACTTCGCCAAAGTCTTCTTCCCCAAGGGCGACACCACCGCCCAACTGCTCAACACTGCTGCGATCTTCGCTGTGGGCTTTCTGATGCGCCCGATCGGCGGCTGGCTGATGGGCTTGTACGCAGACCGCAAAGGCCGCAAGGCTGCACTGATGGCCTCCGTGCTGTTGATGTGCTTTGGCTCACTGATCATCGCTTTGACTCCGGGCTATGAAACCATCGGTGTCGGCGCGCCGATCATGCTGGTGCTGGCGCGCCTGCTGCAAGGTTTGTCGGTCGGTGGCGAATACGGTACCTCCGCTACCTACCTCAGCGAAATGGCGACCAAAAAAAGTCGCGGCTTTTACTCCAGCTTTCAGTACGTGACCCTGATTTCCGGCCAGCTCATTGCACTGGGCGTGCTGATCGTGCTGCAACAAACGCTCACCACCGAGCAATTGAATGAATGGGGCTGGCGCATCCCGTTCGCCATCGGCGCGCTGTGCGCGGTGGTCGCGCTGTTCCTGCGTCGAGGTATGGAAGAAACCGAATCCTTCACCAAAAAGAAGGAAGCGCCCAAAGAAAGCCTGATGCGTACCTTGATGCGTCATCCCAAGGAGCTGATGACGGTAGTGGGCCTGACCATGGGCGGCACCCTGGCCTTCTACACCTACACCACCTACATGCAGAAATACCTGGTGAACACCGTAGGTATGAGCATCACCGACTCCACCACCATTTCTGCGGCCACGCTGTTCCTGTTCATGGTGCTGCAGCCCGTGGTCGGCGCACTGTCGGACAAGGTAGGGCGACGTCCAATCCTGATTGCCTTCGGGGTGCTGGGTACGCTGTGCACCGTGCCGATCCTGACCACGCTGCACACCATCCAGAGTTGGTGGGGCGCGTTTTTCCTGATCATGGCCGCGCTCATCATCGTCAGTGGCTACACCTCGATCAACGCCGTGGTAAAGGCCGAACTGTTCCCGACTGAAATCCGCGCCCTGGGCGTCGGCCTTCCTTACGCCCTGACCGTTTCGATCTTCGGTGGCACCGCCGAATACATTGCGCTGTGGTTTAAGAGCATTGGCATGGAGACCGGTTACTACTGGTACGTCACGGCCTGCATTGCCTGTTCACTGCTGGTGTATGTGTTCATGAAGGACACGAGCAAGCATTCACGGATCGAAACCGACTGATCATTCGCCTGCGGACCGGCGCTCCAGTGGAAACAAGGGCAATCATGCGAGTGGTTGCCCTTTTTTCGCCGGGATGGCAGCTAAGTGGCTTAATCAGCGCAGGCTGTTCTCACTATCAATTTCAGCGATGATCGCTACTAATGCGATTAACTTTTTAATAAGCAAGCGCCGAGTAAAGTTAACTCCATATCGAGTCACCCACACATTAAATTGATCTGGAGTCACTGTCATGAAAGCCAATATCCACACTAACAAACTCATTTTCGGCCTTGCTTTCTCTATCCTGGCAACTAGCGCTTTCGCGCTTCCCGTCATGGATACGCACCACTATACCCATGCACCCGTAGTTGCCGAAAACGGTTCTTCGCACACCAACATCGGTCGCCTTGCCAGTGATGGTGCAAACCACGTAGGCGCCAACCGTGTTGCCGCCGATGGTTCTGATCACGTTGGTGCCAACCGCGTTGCCGCCGACGGTGCGGACCATGTTGGTGCAAATCGACTCGCCGCCGATGGCGCTGATCACGTAGGTGCAAATCGTCAGAGCTGATACCCTCACCGCTCTCTGTTCCCGCCCGGCTTATGCCGGGCTTAGTTTTTCCAGTTTCAACATAGCGCCACAAGGCCCGGTTGCAGTGGGCTCGCAGGTCACTGGCGGTCGCGCCCCATGGCGTCGTGAATCAGGCCATGCCTAACGAGGCAACCTTCTTAAGCACTTCATAGGTCGCAAACCAGAAACTTCGATCATTAAATATAAAAATTGTCAAGGGGAAAATCTGTCCGTTTTGCCATAAATCGCCCCATTGCAGAACAAAAACCGCTGGAGCGCTTTAAAACCGGGCGCTGCGGGCAACTATCATTTTTAGCGATGATCGTTAGTAATGCTGTTAACTTCTCCTTAATCCCTATACGCGTAGACTTAGCTTCATAGCCAAGCGAAAAACTATTGAACTTCTGTGGAGCTACCATCATGAAAACTTCGAATCTTGTATTTGCGTTTAGTCTGTCGATTCTGGCGTCGAGCGCATTTGCTCTGCCTGTTTCTGATACTCACTCGGTATTGACTGGCACCGTAATCGCCGAGGGTGGTTCTTCTCACACTAACGCCTCGCACACCGGTACTTACCGCCAGGCTTCCGATGGCGCCGACCACATCGGTGCCAACCGCCTTGCTGCCGACGGCGCTGATCGCGTAGGCAACAATCGCCAGGCTGCCGACGGTGCCGACCACATCGGTGCCAACCGCCTTGCTGCCGATGGTGCTGATCGCGTAGGCAACAACCGCGTTAGCTGATCACCGCTTTACACGTTCCACCTCCTGAACTCCCTTTGTAGCCCGACTGATGTCGGGCTTTTTTTTGCCTTTGTCCAGGAGCGGCCATTTTGCAAGCATGAACGCTGACCCTCCCCTGCTTCGCAGGCCCCTGAGCTGCCTTTTCAAAGCAACAACTGCGCAAGGTCTGGCATCCCGATTCAATGCCTAGCACTATGACGAGCTGCATTTCGACAGGCATGGTGTTCCTTGGCCCTGTCGACTCAACTGCTCAGGAAGCCGCCATGTCAGACGATATTCATTTCTACGAACCCTCCAAAGGCCACGGCCTGCCCCACGATCCGTTCAACGCTATCGTCGGCCCTCGCCCCATCGGCTGGATTTCATCCCACGATGCTCAAGGCAAACTTAACCTTGCCCCCTACAGCTTCTTTAACGCGTTCAATTACATTCCGCCGATCATTGGCTTCTGCAGCGTGGGGCGCAAAGACAGCCTGAACAACATCGAGCAGACTGGCGAGTTCGTCTGGAACCTCGCCACACGCCCCCTCGCCGAACAAATGAACCTGAGCTGCGCCGCAGTGGCGCCAGACGTCAATGAGTTCGAGCTGGCCAACCTCACCGCAGAACCTTCACGCATCGTCTCGGTGCCCAGAGTGAAAGAAACGCCCGTGGCATTCGAATGCAAAGTGACCCAGATCGTCCAATTGCAGCGTGCCGACAAGGAAGTCGTACCGAGTTGGTTGATTCTGGGAGAAGTGGTGGCGATTCATATCGCCAAGCGGCTGCTTAAAGAGGGCATCTACGACACCGCAGCCGGTGAGCCGATCCTGCGTGGTGGCGGCCCGGCTGATTATTTCCAGCTGAGCCCCGAATCGCTGTTCAAAATGTACCGGCCAAAAGCCTGATCAATCCTGAGCAAACATCAGTTCGCCTTCAGGGGTCACGTCCATCAGCCGCTCCAGTTCATCCACAGCGGCTTGATCCGCAGCCATCGCGGTCTTGAATGTCCGATCCTGCAGCACTCGATGAAACGCGGGCGCGCCAGTGGCGCCCAGGCCTTTGACCGCGATTGCCGCGCCATAACCTTCATCACCGCGCACGGCAGCGGAAACGGCTTCGTGGTGTTGGAATTCTTTGCGTGCCATGTAGAGAACGTCCTGCCTTGAAGGGAAAGGCGAGGATTTTAAACCCGAGAAAGCGATCAGGCGCTGGATTTTTTGGCCCGTCAGCCGCACACGCTAGACGACGTCTACTGGGCAGTCCGGGCCTGGGCCGTGGTCACATTGGCGAATGTTCGAAAATCCAGGCTGCTCACCAACCTTTCAGCCACCAACTCGGCAAAGATTCCAAGCTCCGGTGAGGTGAACCAGTCATTCATCGCCGACGCATCCACCCACATCCCGCTGACCAACCAAACGCTCTCCTCGGTCATGGACTTGTGCAAGGCAAAGTTCAGGCTTCCAGGGGCGTTGGAAGCCGTCTCGACCAGGGTGTTCAAGCGTGCACCCAGCAGGGCACTGTTTCCTGCACTGGCGCGAAGGGAAACCAGGTGGGTCACGACACAAGGGTTGTGCATGATAGGGGCTCCTTTTGATCGGCCGCCCACGAAAAGAGATTGCGGCCAGGCGTGCAGATTAGGGGCCAGGACGTTACGCCCGATAGCCGGATACTGCCCGGTTATTGCCTGATGCTGCGCGAGTACGGCGCGACGGCAACTTGGACCCGCCGGACCTTCGATCGCGCAAACGGGACTTTCGAGCAATCGGGCCCTTCACTGGACACGCTGGGTCGGCGCCGGAGTGATCCTGCGGCAGAATCAGGCAATCATTCGATAGGATTCGCCTAACGCTCGCACTTGCACAAAAATAAGCTATGTCGCACTCAAGCCATGTGCACCAACGCTCGCCAGAGGAGTTCCTCATGTTGCCACCCGCCTCGGCTGCCGCCATGCCGGACGCCTTGCCAGAGACGCTGCCGCCCCCCGCGCTCAGCGCGCACATGGAGCAACAGCGCGCGGAACTGGCGACGTTGATTCGCCGCCACGCCCCCAGCGATGGCACCTTCCAGACCGGGATCAAATCGTTGTTCATGGTGCGCCATGATCGCCCGCTGCAGTCGGTGCCGGGCCTGGTACAGCCTGCGCTGTGCATCATGGCCCAGGGCCGAAAGGATGTGACGCTGGGCGGCGAGCTGCTCACCTACGATCCACTGAATTATCTGGTGGTGTCGGTTGCGCTGCCGATCAGCGGCAAGGTCATCTATGCCACGCCCGAAGATCCACACCTGGCCATGCGCCTTGATATCGACCCAGCCGACATTAATGCCCTGATCGCACAAGCCGGTCCCATGAGCGTGCCTACGCATCCCAGTGGTCGTGGCATGTATGTCGAGCGAATCGAATCGCAGTTGCTGGATGCGGTGCTCCGACTCATCCGCCTGCTCGACAGCCCGAAAGACATCCCCATGCTCGCGCCACTGATCACACGTGAAATTCTCTACCGGCTGCTGCGCGGGAGCGAAGGTTATCGGCTATACGAAATTGCGATCGCCAACTGTCAGACGCATCGTGTGACACAAGCGATCAAGTGGCTGAACGAGCACTTCCAGCAACCGTTACGCATTGAAGACCTGGCCCGGCAAGCAAACCTGAGCGTGTCCACCTTGCACCACCGTTTCAAGGCCGTGACCGCCATGAGTCCGTTGCAATACCAGAAACAGCTCCGGTTGCAAGAGGCCCGTCGCCTGATGCTGGCGGACGGCCTGGAAGCGTCGGCAGCCGGTTACCGGGTGGGCTACGAGAGCCCGTCCCAGTTCAGCCGTGAATACAGTCGCCTGTTCGGCGCGCCACCGTTGCGTGACCTGGCGCGCCTGCGCAAAGCGCTCTGATCAAAGCGCGCGCACCACATGCTTTACTTCCTGAAACGCCTGCATGCCCCAAGGCCCCAGCTCGCGCCCAAGACTGCTCTGCTTGTAGCCACCCCAGGCGGTCTGCGGGAAGATCACCTGCGGGGCATTGATCCAGACCAACCCTGCCTGCAACCCATTGGCGACGCGATCGGCCGTTTCGCTGCTGCCGCTGACCACGCTGGCCACCAGCCCAAAGCGCGTGTCGTTGGCCAGGGCCACGGCCTCGGCTTCGCTGCCGAATGCGCGCACACATAGCACCGGGCCGAAGATCTCCTCCTGCCATAGCGCGCTGTCCAAAGGCACTTCAGTGAATACCGCAGGCTCAAGAAAATAGCCACGAGCCTGCGCCGCCGGGCGTACACCCCCGCAAAGCAGCCGCGCACCGGCCCTCTTCCCGGCCTCGATATGCTCGATCACCCGCTGATAGTGCGCCTGATTGACCAACGGCCCCATCTCGGCGCCCTCCTGCAAAGGCCCGCCCACCCTGATCGACTGCGCCTTGACCACAAGGCGTTGCAGGAAACGCTCCAACAACTCCTGCGCCACCAGCACGCGACTGGTGGCCGAACACATCTGCCCGGCGTTGAAGTAGCCGCCGCCAATGGCCAGTTCTACCGCCAGGTCCAGGTCGGCATCGGCCATCACCAGCAACGAAGACTTGCCGCCCAGCTCAAGGCTCACGCCTTTCACGGTTTGTGCTGCACGCTGCATGACCTGCACACCCACCGCGTTGCTGCCGGTGAAGGACACCTTGGCAATACCGGGGTGCGCCGACATTGGCGCGCCGACGGCCAGGCCGGTACCACAGACCACGTTGAAAACGCCCCTTGGCAGGCCGCTGTCGGCAATGACCTGCGCTAACTCAAGCTCGGCCAAGGGCGTGACTTCCGAGGGTTTGAGCAGCACGCAGCACCCTGCAGCCAGCGCTGGCGCGACTTTCCACGCGGTGGTGACCATCGGGAAGTTCCACGGCACGATCAGCCCGACAATCCCGCAAGGCTCACGGCGCAGGTGGGCACTGAACGCCTCGCTCGGCACCACGACCGCCTGGTTTTGTTGGCCGTCCGACGTTTCAGCCAGATCGGCGTAGTAGTTGAAAGTGGCGATCACATCGTCAACATCGATGGCCGCCTCGAATCCGGGTTTGCCATTGTTGTTCGACTGCAGCGTCATTAGCCGTTCGCGACGCGCCGCCACCCCGTTGGCGATCCTGCGCAGCATTATGGCCCGTGCCGCACCGGTGGCTTTCGACCAGGCACCAAACGCAGACTGCGCAGCGTGTACCGCTTGGTCCACTGCGAGAGCATCGCCGCCCGTGATGACCGCCAACCGTTCTTCGGTGGACGGATTGATCACTGTCAACGGCTCACCACCGGCGCGCCATTGTCCGTCGATGTACAGACCCGCCAAAACCGGACTCACCCCAGTCGTTTCACTCATGATGCTTTCAACCCTTTCATCCAGCCACGCTGGTCGATTTCAATGACACTTGGCCCTTGCCGTCCCTTTGTCGCATTCAGGGCCGTTTTCAATGCCTCGATGCCGCTGACCGCTTCAGCCGCACAGCCCAGCGCCTTGGCGACACCGATGAAGTCCGGGGTATGAATGTCCACGCCGACGGGCTCGATCGCGCGGTTGACCATGTATTTTTTTATCTCTTCATATCCTTGGTTGTTCCACAGCAGGACAACGATCGGCGTGCGTGCTTCCACGCCGCTGGCCAGTTCCGAGAGGGTGAACTGCAGTCCGCCATCACCGATCAGACACGCCACGGGAAGACCCTGACCGGCATCCTGACTGCCTAGCCAGGCGCCAACTGCGGCCGGCAAGGCATACCCAAGAGTGCCGTAGCCGGTGGAAGAGTTGAACCAGCGCCGCGGCTGGTCCCTATTCAGCGTCAGGTTGCCGGTGTAAACCGGCTGGGTCGAGTCGCCGACGATGACAAGCTCGGGAAGCACGTCCAACACCGTCTGCAGGAAAAGCGTCTGTGCGCGTGTAGGCTCATCCCATGAGGCATCCAGTGTGGCTTTCAGCGCAGCAACGCGTTTGTGCCCCCAATCGCTCCCACGTTGAGCCAACGGGTGCTCGCTCAATGCGGCCAGCAGGGCTTGCGCCGCCATCTGCGCGTCAGACACCAGCGCCACTTTCGGCGGAAAATTGCGCACCGTCTGGTCCGGGTCGATGTCGATGCGCAGCAGCGTACCGGGGATCTTGAAGTGGCCCTGGAAGGTGATGTCGTAATCGGTTTCCGCCAGTTCGGTGCCGATCGCCAGGACGACATCGGCGCTTTCGATGATCTCCCGCGTCGGGTCAAGGGACTGCGTCGAGCCGATCAAGAGCGGGTGGCTGGAGGGCAGCATGCCTTTGGCGTTGATGGTCAGCGCGACCGGCGCGTCGAGTTTTGCAGCCAGTTGCGTCAGCGCCGCAGCGGCATCGATGGCGCCGCCTCCGGCAAGTATCAACGGACGCCTGGCATTGGCGAGCAGGCTGGCCATGTGTTCGATCGCAGCCGGGGCAGGACCGGCGCGGGTCACCGACACGGGCTCACTGGCGAGCAGTTCGTCGGCGTTTTCAATCAGTACGTCCAGCGGGATTTCGATGTGTACCGGGCGCGGACGGCCGGCCCGGAACAATGCGAAGGCGCGCGCCAACACCGCCGGTAGCTCGGCCGCCGACATCAAGGTATGGGAAAACGCGGCAACGCCTGCGACCAATGCCCCTTGCGCCGGTAATTCGTGCAACTTGCCGCGACCGCCGCCCAGCTGGCTGCGCGACTGAACGCTGGAAATCACCAGCATCGGAATCGAGTCGGCGTAAGCCTGGCCCATCGCAGTGGTGATGTTGGTCATGCCGGGGCCGGTAATGATGAAGCACACTCCAGGCTTGCCGCTGGTGCGTGCGTAGCCATCGGCCATGAACCCGGCGCCCTGTTCGTGGCGAGGGGTCACGTGCTGGATCGAGGAGCCGGCAAGCCCGCGGTACAGTTCAACCGTATGCACACCGGGAATGCCGAACACCCTCTGGACCTCATACCCCTCAAGTAACTTGACCAATACTTCGCCGCACGTTGCCATGTCTGGACCTTATTCACGCTTGAAATGGTTTTCCAGGCGCCTGCACCCGTTATGCCAGGCGCCTGCACCCGTTATGCCAGGCGCGCTGTATGGCAATCATTGAAACCGTCGGGAGATATCGGTGACAACGCAAAAAATGTCATGCTTAGCCATGTCCTCTGCTCATGCCTGCGACCCTTTATGAAACGTCTGCCCCCTCTGTCGGCGCTGCACACTTTCCTGATCACGGCGCGCTGCTGCAACTTCACACGGGCGGCGCAGACGCTTCACATTACCCAAGGCGCGGTCAGCCGACAGATTTCAGGGCTGGAAAGCCATCTGGGTCACCGCCTGTTCTACCGAGAGGCCCGGGGGTTGAGCCTGACGCCTCAAGGGCGCGAACTCTTTCCGCGTATCGAGCAGGTCTTTGGCTTGATCGAGGAAGCGGTGGAGCAGCTTGAAACCGGGCAACAGACCTTGCAGCTCAAGGCTCCGACCTGTATCACGCGCTGGCTGCTGCCGCGTCTGCTGCAATGGCAGAAAGAACGCCCCGACGTCCCCGTGGAATTGACCACCACCATCGCTCACGAGGTGGATTTTCGTCGCGAGCGATTCGACGCCGCAGTCGTCTACGGAGGCCACCCCGAAGGCTCTCATGAAGTTCATCGCCTGTTCGATGAACAGCTGACACCCGTGTGCGCACCCTCGCTGCTGGGCGGCTCGCAGACACTGGAGCGGCCGAGCGATCTGGAGCAGCACATGCTGCTGCACCCCACCCTGGATGAGCAGGATTGGGCTCACTGGCTCAGAGCGGCCGGCACGCGGCTGAGTAACATGGGCAAGGGACAGCACTTCGACACCATGGATCTGGCGATGACCGTTGCCTCCCAAGGCTCTGGCATGGCTATGGGCGACTGGTCGCTGATCGGCGAGGACCTGAGCGCCGGGCGTCTGATTACGCCCTTCGATCTTAGGGTGAAGACAGGCGCCGCGTATTACTTCGTCTATCCAGATCGTGCGACATCGACGCCACAGGTGCGCGAACTGCTCGATTGGCTGCTGGCACAGGCGGCCACGCGCAACCTGTAGCTGCTGCCGACTCGACCATCGGTGAATTGTCGCCACATCCCGCTTATCGATAAAAACATTCAATCTCGATTGATAGGGCGCTACCGGAATACCGACCTACACTCACTCTGTCCGTCAGAAAAAGCATTTCTTACCCGGATCGAGGTACGTGTCATGAAAACCACAATAAAAAGACAATGCGTTTATGCAGTCGCTGTCCTCGCTGTTCTTAGCATTTACGCAATGGGCGCTTACAGAATCGAAGAACTTCGCCAGTCTCCGCAAATGGCGGTGGTCTGCACCTTCGGCCATTGCTTGCCGACGGGCGCCAGTTTCAGCGCGTTACGATGACTGTTAATGGGTCGGAGTGAATCGATTAAGCTTGCTATCGGTTAGCGTGCTAACGGAATAGACTGCACACCTTATCCCCAGCAACGGCTGGTCGGATCATTCTGTCAGTTCGAGTCCTTGTTCGTGACCAGCCTTAATCAGCCCCGCCCGGACATCCGCAGCATTCTTTTTGCGCTGATGATGGCCGTGTTCCTAAGTGCCCTGGACCAGACCATCGTCGCGGTCTCGATGCCTGCTATCTCCGCCCAGTTCCAGGATTTCGACCTGCTGGCATGGATCATTTCTGCTTACATGGTGGCCTTGACCGTCGCCGTCCCGATCTACGGCAAGCTGGGCGATCTCTATGGCCGCCGACGCCTGATGCTGTTCGGACTGGGCTTGTTCACCTTGGCCTCGTTGTTCTGCGCCATGGCACAAAGCATGGAGCAACTGGTGCTGGCGCGACTGCTTCAGGGCATCGGGGCTGGCGGTATGGTGTCGGTCAGTCAGGCAATCATCGGCGATATCGTGCCCCCGCGTGAACGCGGGCGCTACCAGGGTTATTTCAGCGGCATGTATGCAGCCGCCAGCGTGGCCGGGCCGGTCCTCGGCGGCTTCATGACCGAGTACCTGTCGTGGCGCTGGGTCTTCATCATCAACCTGCCCTTGGGCCTGGTGGCCTGGTGGGTCGCCCGCCAAACGCTGATCGGCCTGCCGGTGCCGCAGCGCAAACCGATCATCGATTACCTGGGCACACTGCTGATGATCGTTGGCCTCACCGCTTTGTTGCTGGGCGTTACCGAAGTCGGTCAGGGCCACAGCTGGCGGGACGGACACGTGCTGGCTCAATTGGGCGTGGCGTTGCTATCGCTGGTGATTTTCGTGCTTTACGAGCGCCGCGCTCGCGAACCGCTGCTGCCCATGCACCTGTTCGCCAACCGCAGCGCGGTGTTGTGCTGGTGCACGATTTTCTTCACCAGCTTTCAGGCGATCTCACTGATCGTGCTGCTGCCACTGCGCTTCCAGACCGTGACCGGCGGCGGCGCAGACAGCGCGGCGCTGCATCTAATGCCTTTAGCGATCGGCATGCCCATAGGCGCGTACTTCGGCGGCCGACGCACCTCCCTCACAGGTCGCTACAAACCGATCATCCTGGCCGGCGCACTGTTGATGCCACTGGCCATTCTCGGGCTTGCCTTAACCCCACCACAGTCGTTGGTCCTTACCGGACTGTTTATGGTGCTCACGGGCATCGCCAGCGGCCTGCAATTCCCGACTTCACTGGTGGGCACGCAGAACTCGGTCCAGATGAAAGACATGGGCGTGGCGACCAGCACCACCAACCTGTTCCGCTCGCTCGGCGGAGCGGTAGGCGTAGCCAGCATGTCGGCCCTGCTGCTAGCCATGCTCGCCGGTTCAGGAGTTGGCCAGTCCGATAGCAACCCGGTGAGTGCCGGCAGCAGCTCCGGAAACCTGCTAATGGACAGCCTGCACGCGGTGAGCGGCCCGGCGCTGGAGTTGCTGCGTGGCCAGTTGTCGATAACCTTCGAGCACTTATTGATGACCAGCGCCGCCGTTTCGCTGGTTGGTCTGGTTGCGGCGCTGGCGATGCCCAACCATCTGCTGCGTGGGCGCGATGACAAGGATCGGTGACCGGCCTCACCCTTTCCAGCCGTTCGGCTTGCGGGTGGGGACGAAACATCGACCGCCCCCGCGGTCAAGCCGGTCTACATCAGCGAGGCGGCAAGGCGTCAGCCGCTGTAATACCCCACTGCCACTAGAAAATGCCCGACTTTGCGCATGTACGCGTGCTTGTGCTCAACCTTGCCGGTCACCGGGTTGCGCCAGCGGTATTCATATTCGCCTTGCGGCTGCTTTTTGACCATCTCCAGCATCGGGATTCCCACCGGTTTGCCTTCGGGGTCCTTGACCTTGCTGAAATCGGTGTCAACCATGCGCAGGTTAGTGCCATGAGCGACGTAGCGTTGACTGCCGATATCGACGACGAATACATACAGATCATCCTGCAGGAATCCGCCTTTGAGGTTGTTGATCGCCTCGAGAGTGCCCTGCTCGTCCTGCTGCAGCGCATTCGCCGCCTTGTCCAGTAAAGCCCTTGCCTGGTCAGGCGTTGCTCGTGGCAGATAGTAGCCCACGGCGAGGATGCGATCGCCCACGCGCTGGAAATACACGCGCTTGCGCTCGATTTTGCCATCTTGCCAGTTCTGCCAGCGGTATTCGGCCTGTTGAATACCGGCGGTTTCCGGGGTCTGCAATGCGCTCTTGAAGGCTTGCTGCAGAGTCGGATCAAGTACCGCAGAGATATCGCGCCCTATCAGCGCTGCCGATGGTCCGCCACTGGCGAGCATCACCCCATGGGTGTCGGTGACAAAGACATAGCGCTCGCCATCGACGAACTCACCCTGACGGCTGAATTCAGCCAGCGCCTTGTCGCCCACTTGCCGGTAATGGTCGACGGCCTTTTCCAGGAGACCTTTGGCAGCTGCTGCTTCTTGAGCCTCGTCAGCGCCCAGTACCTGACCTGCACAGACGCAGGCAAGGACCGCGAACAGCAGGTGTTTCCACGTTCCACACTTCGAAACGACCGGCATCGTACATACCTCTTCTTGTTGGTTTGCGAGCAAGCTTAGTCGGGAGATAGCAAAGGGGAAGTTTTCGGGCGCCAAATGGGAGATATGGACGGAAGGATGGGCATCAGCCTGCCGCGTTCCTGAAAACGCAAAAGGATTTGAGTAAAGGCTAAGTAAACCACCTGTTCAAGCGGTAATAACAAATGTATAGATGCAGGCCAAGCGCCGCACGGTTATAGTGGCGCGCTTAAAGCGCAAACAGATATAGCCTACGTTGGATACGGCATTGTCCGACGATCAATGGCAATCGGCGGTCAGCGTGGGGGCTGGATCGCGCAAAGCGGGGCTGTAGCGCAGCATGTCCAGAACGGTATCAACCAGGCGCCCGGCGTCACTGGACAGCTGAAAGCTCTCCGGCACCAGCAGCCACTGACCAAGAATGCCATGCACATAAGCATGTAGACACACGGCGCCCCGCCGTGGGTTGAGATCGGCGGGTAGTTGTCCTTGGCGCACCGCGTTGCTCAGGCCCAGAGCTATGCGTTCATTGGCATCGAGCCAGACGAATTGACGCTGACGGCGCATGTCACACATTTCATCGGTGAATTCGAATTTATGGAAAAGAATTTCATTGATGCGGCGGGTTTTCGGGTCCGTGGCAACTCGCTGAAACAAATGGATCAGAAGCTTTCGGATCCATCCCAAAGGGTCTGTTTCCTCGGCGCTTTCACTGGCGCGAGCCATTTCTTCCAGCGGCTCGTGCAGGCTGTCGAGCATCGCCTGCACCAGATCGGCCTTATTGCAGAAGTGCCAATAAATGGCTCCGCGTGTCACTCCTGCCAGCGCCGCGATGTCCGCCAGCGTCGTGCGCGATACGCCGCGATCGTAGAATGCTTGCTCGGCGGCTTCGAGAATCTGCCTGCGTGTTTCCTGAGCTTCTTCTTTGGTGCGACGAACCATGGCAGTAAAACCTCAATGAAAATGCGTCAGGCTTGCCAGTCGACTGGCCCTGAACAGCATGCCGGGCGGCCTTTGTATTGCCTTGTCCCGGACCTGCAATCGATGCCCTCGGTGCGTTCGCGTGTCGCAGCCGTGGGTGTTTACAAACAACCGTGAACGTAAGTATATTCATTAGCTTGCTACTTATCCAGCCGGAAACCGTTTAAGCCCTTTTACAACTTCTCATGAGCTCAGCTCCTGACCCGAGGATCTTCATGCAATTCAAGCCAGCTGTTACCGTACTGGTCACTGCCGTCGCCCTGGCATCGCTGCTCAGCGGATGCAGTAAAAAGGAAGAAGCGGCCGCTGCACCACCGCCCCCTCAGGTCGGCGTCGTTACTCTGAAAACCCAGGCCTATACCTTGACCTCCGAACTTCCGGGCCGAACCACTGCATTCCGCATCGCCGAAGTGCGTCCACAAGTCAACGGCATCATTCTCAAGCGTCTGTTCACCGAAGGTGCCGACGTCAAAGCTGGTCAGCAGCTGTATCAGATCGACCCGTCGCTGTATCAAGCCACCCTGGACAGCGCCAAGGCGACCTTCCAGTCGTCCAACTCGCTGGCAGGGCGCTATAAGCAACTGATCAACGAACAGGCGGTCAGCCGTCAGGAATACGACACCGCAGTGGGCAGCGCCCGTGAGGCACAGGCCGCGGTGCAGACTGCCGAAATCAACCTGCGCTACACCAAGGTGTATGCACCGATTTCCGGTCGTATTGGCCGCTCTTCGGTCACGGAAGGCGCACTGGTCAGCAGCGCCCAGGCCGATGCGATGGCGACGATCCAGCAACTCGACCCAATCTACGTTGACGTGACCCAGTCGTCGTCAGACCTGCTTAAGTTGCGTCGCGAACTGGAAAGCGGCCAGTTGCAGAAGGCCGGCGAGAATGCTGCCAAGGTTCAGTTGGTGCTTGAAGACGGCAGTGTCTACGGGAATGACGGCAAGCTGGAGTTCTCCGAAGTGTCGGTCGATCAGACCACAGGCTCGGTGACCCTGCGCGCAGTGTTCCAGAACCCTGATCACACGCTGCTGCCGGGCATGTTCGTCCACGCTCGCCTACAGACCGGCGTTGCCGCCAATGCGATCCTGGTGCCACAACAGGGTGTTACCCGCGACCTGAAAGGTATCCCTAGCGCGCTCGTGGTGAACAAGGACAACAAGGTCGAGACCCGTACGCTGGTGGCCAATCGCACTATCGGCAGCGACTGGCTGGTCGAGAAAGGCCTCAGTGCTGGCGATCGCGTGATCACCGAAGGCCTGCAGTATGTGAAACCAGGTGCAGAGGTGAAAGTCACCGAAGCGACCAACGTCAAGGCAGCTAACCCGGCCCCTGCCCCGGCAACTGATGAAGCCGCAGGCAGCAAAGGGGAGTAATTCATGTCGAAATTTTTTATCGACCGGCCTATTTTCGCGTGGGTAATCGCCCTCGTGATCATGCTGGTGGGGACGCTCTCGATCCTCAAACTGCCGATCAACCAATACCCGGCGATCGCGCCACCGGCCATCGCGATTCAGGTCACCTACCCAGGTGCGAACGCGCAGACCGTGCAGGACACCGTGGTTCAGGTGATCGAGCAGCAACTCAACGGTATCGATAACCTGCGTTATGTCGCCTCTGAGAGTAACTCCGACGGCAGCATGACCATCACCGCGACATTCAACCAGGGTACCAACCCGGACATCGCACAGGTTCAGGTCCAGAACAAGCTGAACCTGGCGACCCCGCTGCTGCCGCAAGAAGTGCAGCAACAGGGTATTCGGGTAACCAAGGCGGTGAAGAACTTCCTGATGGTGGTCGGCCTGGTGTCCGAAGATGGCAGCATGGGCAAGGAAGACTTGTCTAACTACATCGTGTCGAACATGCAGGATCCGATCTCGCGTACGGCAGGTGTAGGTGACTTTCAGGTGTTCGGTGCTCAGTACGCGATGCGTATCTGGCTGGACCCGGCCAAGCTGAACAACTTCCAGCTGACGCCAGTCGACGTCAAATCTGCGATCACCGCGCAGAACGTTCAAGTCTCGTCCGGCCAGATCGGCGGCCTGCCCGCGCTCAAGGGCCAGCAGTTGAACGCCACCATCATCGGCAAGACCCGTCTGCAGACCGCCGAGCAGTTCGGCAATATTTTGCTGAAGGTCAACCAGGACGGCTCGCAGGTCCGGCTCAAGGATGTTGCAGAGGTCGGTCTGGGCGGTGAGAACTACAGCATTGACGCCCAGTTCAACGGCAAGCCTGCTTCGGGCCTGGCGATCAAACTGGCCACCGGCGCCAACGCCCTGGACACGGCCAAAGCGATCCGCGCCACCATCTCGCAGTTGGAACCCTTCTTTCCGCCTGGCATGAAAGTGGTGTTCCCGTACGACACCACACCAGTGGTTCAAGAGTCGATCTCAGGTGTTGTTCATACCCTGGGCGAAGCGATTGTGCTGGTGTTCCTGGTCATGTACCTGTTCCTGCAGAACTTCCGCGCCACCATCATCACCACGATGACGGTACCGGTTGTATTGCTGGGCACGTTCGGCATCCTCGCCGCAGCCGGCTTCACCATCAACACGCTGACCATGTTCGGCATGATTCTGGCCATCGGCCTGCTGGTGGACGATGCCATCGTAGTGGTGGAAAACGTCGAGCGGGTGATGGCCGAGGAGAAACTCTCGCCTCGGGAAGCTACGATCAAGTCCATGGAGCAGATCCAGGGAGCGCTGGTCGGCATCGCCTTGGTGCTGTCGGCGGTTCTCTTGCCGATGGCCTTCTTCGGCGGTTCTACCGGGGTGATCTACCGGCAGTTCTCCATCACCATCGTTTCGGCCATGGCGCTTTCGGTACTGGTCGCCCTGATCTTTACTCCTGCACTGTGCTCTACCCTGCTCAAGCCTATTGACGATGAGAAGCACGGGCAGCCTAAACGCGGATTCTTTGGCTGGTTCAACCGCACCTTCGACCGTAGCGTAGTCAGCTACGAGCGCGGAGTCGGCAACATGATCAAGCACAAGATCCCGGCCTATCTGGTCTACCTGCTGATCATCTGCGGCACGATCTGGATGTTCACCCGGATTCCGAGTGCGTTCCTGCCTGAAGAAGACCAGGGCGTGATCTTCGCGCAGGTTCAAACCCCTCCCGGCTCCTCGGCCGAACGTACGCAGACTGTGATCGACAACATGCGTAAATACCTGCTGGAGGAGGAATCCAGCGCAGTGAACTCGGTATTTACCGTCAACGGCTTCAACTTCGCTGGCCGCGGGCAGAGTTCCGGTCTTGCGTTCATCATGCTCAAGCCGTGGGAGGATCGCGATTCGTCCAATAGCGTGTTCGGACTGGCCAGTCGCGCCCAGAAGCATTTCTTTGGCTTCCGCGACGCGATGACCTTCGCGGTCGTGCCGCCAGCGGTACTGGAACTGGGTAACGCCACCGGCTTCGACGTCTACCTGCAGGATCAGGGCGGCGTGGGTCACGCCAAACTGATGGAAGCCCGTAACCAGCTGCTTGGCATGGCGGCACAAAGCAAAATCCTGGCGGGCGTGCGCCCTAACGGCCTGAGCGATGAACCGCAGTACCAACTGGTCATCGACGATGAACGTGCGCAAGCATTGGGCGTCAGCCTGTCGGACATCAACACCACCCTGTCCATCGCGATGGGCGGCAATTACGTCAACGACTTCATCGATCGCGGCCGGGTCAAGAAGGTTTACGTGCAGGGCGAAGCCAATGCGCGGATGCAACCGGAAGACCTGAAGAAGTGGTACGTGCGTAACACCGCAGGCGAGATGGTGCCATTTGCATCCTTCGCCAGTGGAGAATGGGTGTTCGGCTCGCCGAAGCTTTCGCGTTACAACGGTGTGCCGGCCGAAGAAGTATTGGGTACGCCAGCGCCGGGCTACAGTACCGGTCAGGCCATGGCCGAGATCGAGCAACTGGCCAAGAAACTGCCAGCGGGCATCGGTATTTCCTGGACCGGCCTGTCGTACGAGGAACGCTTGTCCGGCTCGCAGGCACCGGCACTGTATGCATTGTCGGTGTTGGTAGTATTCCTTTGCCTCGCCGCGCTGTATGAGAGCTGGTCCATTCCAATCGCAGTCTTGCTGGTCATCCCGTTGGGTGTGATCGGCGCGTTGATGGCGACGAGTCTGCGCGGTCTGTCCAACGACGTGTTCTTCCAGGTGGGCCTCTTGGTGACGGTGGGCCTGGCGGCGAAAAACGCCATTCTGATCGTCGAGTTTGCCAAGGAGCTGCACGAACAAGGCAAGGGTTTGGTCGAGGCGACGATCGAGGCGTGCCGCATGCGTCTTCGTCCGATCGTGATGACTTCCATGGCGTTCATCCTCGGTGTGGTCCCGTTGGCCATCTCGTCGGGCGCCGGTGCAGGTAGTCAGCATTCGATCGGTACCGGCGTGATCGGCGGTATGATCACTGCGGTGATCCTGGCAATCTTCTGGGTACCGCTGTTCTTCGTTTCGATATCCGCGCTGTTCAAGAGCAAACAGAAACACATCCCACACGATGAGGCTGGCCAATGAGCAAGTCCCTGATCTCTCTGGCAGTTACCGCGTTCGTCCTTAGCGGCTGCTCGTTGATCCCTGATTACAAGCAGCCCGCCGCACCGGTAGCGGCCCAGTATCCGCAAGGGCCGGCGTATTCGCCGGCCGATGCGCCGAACCAGGCTGCCGTCGAACAAGGCTGGCGTCAGTTCTTCCGTGACCCGGCGCTGCAGCAGTTGATCCAGACGTCGCTGAGCAATAACCGCGACCTGCGGGTCGCGGCGCTGAACATCGATGCGTACCGGGCCCAGTACCGTATTCAGCGGGCAGACCTGTTCCCGGCCGTTGCTGCCGATGCTACCGGTACCCGTCAACGGGTGCCGGGCGACCTGTCGCAGACCGGTCAGGCAAACATCACCAGCCAGTACTCGGTGGGTCTGGGTGTCAGCGCCTATGAGCTGGACCTGTTCGGCCGCGTGCGCAGCCTGAGCGAGCAAGCGCTGGAAACCTACTTCGCCGGCGAAGAGGCCCGTCGCAGCACGCAGATCAGCCTGGTGGCCAACGTCGCCAACGCTTATTTGACGTGGGAGGCGGACAAGGAGCTGCTCAAGCTGACTCAGGACACCCTCGGTGCTTTCGAGGAAAGCTTGCGCCTGACCTCACGCAGTAACGAAGTCGGTGTCGCCTCGGCGCTGGATCTGGCGCAGTCACGCACGTCGGTAGAAAGCGCCCGCGTCAAGCTGGCGCAATACCAGCGTCTGGTCGCGCAGGATGAAAACAACCTGGTCCTGCTGTTGGGCACCGGGCTGCCAGCCAATCTGCCGGCCTCGCAACCGTTGAGCGCTGACCTGCTCAACGAGATGCCTGCCGGTCTGCCGTCCGAGCTGCTGCAACGTCGTCCGGATATCCTCCAGGCCGAGCACAATCTGAAGGCAGCCAATGCCAACATTGGTGCCGCGCGCGCGGCATTCTTCCCGAGCATCAGGCTGACCGCCAGTGCCGGCACGGCCAGTGGTGACTTGAGCGGCCTGTTCAAGGGCGGTTCAGGCACCTGGTTGTTCGAGCCGCAAATCAGCTTGCCAATCTTCAACGCCGGCAGTCTGCGTGCGAGCCTGGACTATTCGAAAATCCAGAAGGACATCGGCGTCGCCAACTACGAGAAGGCGATTCAGACGGGCTTCCAGGAAGTCTCCGACGGTCTGGCTTCACGCAAGACCTTCACCGATCAGCTCAAGGCACAGAACGATTTCGTTAACGCCAACCAGGATTACTACCGCCTGGCCGAGCGTCGCTATCGTATCGGTATCGACAGCAACCTGACCTTCCTCGACGCGCAGCGTCAGTTGTTCAGCGCACAGCAGTCGTTGATTAACGACCGTCTTTCGCAGTTGAGCAGTGAGGTGAATCTGTATCGGGCGCTGGGTGGCGGCTGGTACGAGCAAACTCCTCAGGGTCAGAAAACGCCGACTTCAGGGGATGTGCCGCCGATGCGGATGTTCTGATTTAGCGTTGCAAAAAAACCCACCATACGGTGGGTTTTTTTTGGGGCGTCAGTTGAGGCACTTGTCTACCCGTTGTTTGCGTTGGCGCTTCCACGCCATCCGACATAACCGATCGTTACCCCATTTCAACGCCACCACGCTCAGCAATCCAGCATCTCAGCTTAACAAGAACTCCCTGACCCGCAGGGCAAACGTTTCACCCAATTCAACGGCGGACAAATGCGCGGCGTAATACTCAGAAAGCTCCGGACCATGAATATGATTCTGCAGATAGTGGGCATCCTCAACGGTCGTAACCAAGTCGCGGCTGCCACAGATGATCAAGGTATTCACCGCAATCGAACTCACCTGCTTGCTGAAATCCGCGTCACGCACGGCAGCGCAGCACGCCGTATAGCCCACCGGTGAAGTCGCGGCCAATACATCGGTAACCGCCTTGACCTTATCGGCATGATCCCGAGCAAACTCTGGCGTAAACCAACGCCCTACGGCGCCAGCCTGCAACTCGCGCATGGCCTGCTCACCGCCCCGCTCCACCGCTTCGATCCGCGGTCCCCACATCTCAGCGTCGCCAATCTTCGCTGCGGTATTGCACAACACCAGCTTATGCAAACGCTCGCTGGCGTGAATGCCCAGCCACTGGCCGATCAGGCCGCCCATCGACAGCCCGCAGAAATGCGCCCGCTCAACCTTTAATGCATCGAGCAACGCCAACACATCACGCCCCAACCGCTCAATCGTGTAAGGGCCCTGAGTGACCAGCGACTTGCCGTGACCACGGGTGTCGTAACGCACGACACGGAACGAGTTGCTCAACAAAGCGATCTGCGGGTCCCACATATGCAGATCAGTACCCAGGGAATTGGACAGAACGAGGACCTTGTTATCTTCAGAGCCCTCGATCTCGTAATGCAGTTCACCGTCTTCAAGTTGTACGAATGGCATGGCAGCTCCTTTATCGAGCATGTGCGGGAAGGTCATCGAAGAACATGGAGGATGCGCGCCAGGTACTGGCGCGCGCGCAGATCAATGATCTTCGTGCAGGTATTCCGGCTTCTTCGGCAGGCGCAGGCTGAAGAGAAAGGCGATGGCCATCATACCCGTCACGTACCAGTAGAAGATGTTCTCCGAGCCCATGTTCTTGAAACTCAGGGCGACGAATTCTGCCGAGCCGCCGAAGATGGCGTTGGCCACGGCATATGCCAGCCCCACGCCCAGTGCACGGACATGCACCGGAAACATCTCGGCCTTCACCAAACCACTGATCGAGGTGTAGAAGCTGACGATTGCCAGCGCCAGGGTGATGAGAATAAAGGCAACGACCGGGCTGGTCGTGGTTTTAAGGGTCATCAGCAATGGCACGGTGCAGAGGGTCCCCAGGGCACCGAACCACAGCATCAAGGCGCGGCGTCCGATCTTGTCTGCCAGCATGCCGAAAATGGGCTGCATGCACATATAAAGGAACAGTGCCCCGGTCATGATGTAGCTGGCGACCTTGGCGTCCATGTGCACGGTGTTCACCAGGTATTTCTGCATGTACGTGGTGAAGGTGTAGAAAATCAGCGAGCCACCGGCGGTGTAGCCCAGCACGGTGATGAACGCGCCTTTGTGGTCACGAAACAACGCGGCCATGCTGCCGGCGTCCTTGTCCTGACGGACCTCGGCAGTGGTGGTTTCCTTGAGCGAGCGACGCAGTAGCAGCGAGATCACCGCGGCGATGGCGCCCACCACGAACGGGATGCGCCAACCGTAGGCTTTCAGCTCATCGGCATTTAGGAATTGCTGCAGGATGACCACGGTCAGCACCGCCAGCAATTGACCACCGATCAGTGTTACGTACTGAAAGGACGCAAAGAAACCACGTTGCCCCCGCAACGCGACTTCGCTCATGTAAGTGGCCGTGGTGCCGTATTCGCCGCCCACCGACAGGCCCTGGAAAAGACGCGCGATCAACAACAGGAATGGCGCCCAGGCCCCAATGGCCGCATAAGTCGGCAAGCAGGCAATGACCAGCGAGCCGCCGCACATCATCAGCACCGAGATCATCATCGAATTTTTGCGACCGTGCTTGTCAGCCACCCGGCCAAACAGCCAGCCCCCGATCGGGCGCATGAGAAAGCCCGCAGCGAATACGCCGGCGGTGTTGAGCAGTTGCACGGTAGGGTCATCGGATGGGAAGAAAGCCGGTGCGAAGTAGATCGCGCAGAAGGCATAGACGTAGAAGTCGAACCATTCCACGAGGTTGCCGGAAGAGGCACCCACAATCGCAAAGATCCGCTTGCTTCTTTCTTCTCCGGTGTAGTGAGTCGTTGTCATTATTTTTCCCCATTTTTTATAAAGACCAGCCACCAAGGGTGAAGTCTACGACATAACCTGAAACAGTTACCAAGCAGTAACACTGAGCCATCGCAAGCACAACCACCCAAGCCGTCAGTTGCCCGTTGTGTAAAGGCAAGCGATGACTCGGGGGGGTTGGTTCAGGCGTATGTCGTCTACCGTTCCATTGCCAGGGCAAGGCCCTGCCCTACCCCGACGCACATGCTTACCAACCCTTTGCTACCGCCGGTTTTTTCCAGGTGATGCAGGGCGGTCAGCACCAACCGCGCCCCACTCATGCCCAACGGGTGGCCAAGGGAAATAGCGCCGCCGTTCGGGTTGACCTTGGGTGAGTCATCGGCAATACCCAGCTCGCGCATGACGGCAAGACCTTGGCTGGCGAAGGCTTCGTTGAGCTCGATGACATCGAAGTCCGATACCGCCATGCCTAGACGCTTGACCAGTTTGCGCACGGCCGGCACGGGGCCGATGCCCATCACACGCGGCTCAACACCGGCACTGGCCATGCCCAGAACTCGCGCCCGAGGGGTCAGTCCATGCCGGGCGACCGCTTCGGCCGAGGCCAGAATCAATGCCACGGCACCGTCGTTCAGACCCGCCGCATTGCCAGCTGTGACCGTTTTGCCAGGGCCATTTACAGGCTTGAGTTTACTCAGCGCTTCAAGAGTCGTGTCGGCGCGAGGATGCTCGTCCTTATCGACGATGATGTCCCCCTTGCTGTGAGCGATGCGCACCGGCACGATTTCTTGCGCAAAAAAGCCGCTGGCCTGGGCCGCGGCAGTGCGCTGCTGACTGCGCAGGGCGAAGGCGTCTTGATCCGCGCGGGAGACCTTGAAGTCTTCAGCGACGTTGTCGCCGGTTTGCGGCATGGTTTCCACGCCGTACCGGTCTTCCATTTGCGGATTGACGAAGCGCCAGCCCAGCGTGGTGTCTTCAAGCCTCTGACCGCGCCCGAACGCCGTGTCAGCCTTGCCCATGACGAAGGGCGCGCGGGACATGGACTCAACGCCGCCGGCAATCGCCAACTCCATCTCACCCGAAGCAATGGCCCTGAAGGCGGTGCCCACGGCATCAAGCCCTGATGCGCAAAGGCGATTCAACGTCACCCCCGGCACGGTTTCCGGCAACCCGGCCAACAATGCAGCCATGCGCGCCACATTACGATTGTCTTCCCCGGCCTGGTTGGCGCAACCGAGGAACACCTCGTCGACCTCCTGCCAGCTCACCGACGGGTTGCGCGCCATAAGCGCCTTGATCGGCAGTGCCGCCAGATCATCGGCGCGAACCGTCGCCAGCGCGCCGCCGAAACGACCAATAGGGGTGCGGATCGCGTCGCAGATAAATACGTCACGCATCATGCTTCTCCCGGCGCCTGACCGTGAGCGGCAGCGGTACGCGCTTCCAGATCACGCAAGGCAGACAGTTCGTAGTCGCTGGGCTTCTCTGATACGACCACGTTATCGGCAAAGCGCAGCGCCCAGCCGGTGGCGGCGATCACATGTTCACGGGTGACGCCTGGGTGCAGTGCGGTCACGATGAATTCGTGAGTGCCCGCCTCCGGCTCCATGATGCACAGGTCGGTGATGATGCCCACGGGGCCGGCCCCGGGCAGGCCCAAGCGTTTGCGCGAATCTCCACCTTCGCCGTGTCCGACCGAGGTGACGAAATCCAGCTTATTGACGAAGGCGCGGGAAGACTGTTTCAGAATGATCAGGACTTGCTTGGCCGACCCTGCAATCTCTGGCGCCCCTCCTGCACCCGGCAGGCGCACCTTGGGGTGGTGATAATCACCCACCACGGTGGTGTTGATATTGCCGAAGCGGTCGACCTGGGCCGCACCGAGAAAGCCGACATCGACTCGGCCGCCCTGCAGCCAGTAACGAAAGATCTCGCTGGTGGACACCACCGTGTCAGCCGTTTCCGCCAGTTCGCCGTCGCCGATGGACAACGGCAGAACGTCCGGTTTGGCGCCGATCGGCCCGGACTCGTAGATCAGCACGACGTCAGGTGATGAGGTCAGGCGAGCGAGATTCGCGGCCTTGGACGGCAAGCCGATACCGACGAAGCACACCGACCCGTTCTTCAAGCGGCGGGCAGCGGCCACGGTCATCATTTCACTGGTGGTGTACGTCATTATTTTGCCTCCGAAGCGCGGGCCAGCTTGCTCTGGAACTCACCGAAATCACGGGTGCCGTGGATGTATTCATCGATCCAGGCGGTAAACGCCTCACGATCACGGCCGATGGGGTCCCACGCCTGATAGAAACGGTTGTCACGTTCGTAGTAGCCATGGGCGTAGGACGGATGCGCGCCCCCCGGTACGACACAGACTGCGCTCAACGCCCAGGTTGGCAGGACGCAGGCATTCATCGGCGCACTGAGGTCGTCGACGACTTCTTCAACGGTCACGATGCAGCGTTTGGCAGACAGCGCTGCCTCTTTCTGCACCCCGAGAATGCCCCATAGCAGCACGTTGCCCTTGCGGTCGGCTTTCTGCGCATGGATCACCGTTACATCCGGGCGCACCGCAGGCACCGCCGCTAACACCTCGCCGGTGAATGGACAGGTAACGGATTTGATCAACGGATTGACCTTGGGCAAATCGGAACCGGCGTAAGCACGCAACACCGCAAATGGCAGGCCCGAAGCGCCAGCGACATAAGCGTTGGCCAAGTCTGCGTGGCTGTGCTCTTCGATTTCAATCGGCTGGGGCCATTGTTTTTCGACGGCATCACGCAGGCGATGCAAAGAGCCGACACCAGGATTACCGCCCCACGAGAAAATCAGTTTTTTTGCACAGCCCGCACCGATCAGTTGGTCGTACACCAGGTCCGGTGTCATGCGCACAAGCGTGAGGTCCTTCTTTCTCTGTCGGATGATCTCGTGACCAGCCGCTGTCGGAATCAGGTGGGTGAAGCCTTCAAGAGCAACGACGTCGCCATCGTTGACCCATTGCTTCACGGCGTCGTGCAGGGTAAGAATTTCAGCCATTGGGGTGCTCCAGGTTCCACGTCTCGATCAGTGAGCGGCACGTAGATCTGCGCCGAATTGAAAACGAGGTTATGCCTGAGCGTGGATCGGGACAATCCGATAATCGACTATGTGTTCGATAATCGAACGAAGAGTTTAGGCGGGAAAATCAAGTAAACAGCTGCGTACTTAAATCCCGGCTGGCGTCGAGCATGATGGGCAAAAATTTCTGTTCAAGTTCATTGCGGGTCACACGCGCTGCGCTGGTGCTGACATTCAACGCCGCCAACACCTGCCCCGATGCGTCGTAGACGGGCACGGCAATCGAGCGAAGCCCCTGCTCCAACTCCTGATCGACGACGCACCAACCCTGCTGCCGGACCTGCTGGACACACTCATGCAGCGCTTCGACGGTGCGCAATGTGCGGCTGGTCTTGGGCTGCAGGTCCACGTGATCCAGGTATTCCTGCAACGAAACGTCGTCCAGCGCCGCGAGAAGAATCCGCCCCATCGACGTGCAATACGCTGGCAGCCGACCACCCACCGCCAGGTCCACGGAAATCAGCCGCTGAGTGGTGGCTGAGCGAGCGATATAAAGGATGTCGTCGCCTTCCAGGGTGGCCATGTTGCAGGCCTCGTGCAACTGATTGCTCATGCGGTCCAGGTAAGGCTGGGAGGAGACCGCCAGGGGAGTTGAAGACAGATACGCGTGGCCAAGCGTGAGCACTTTGGGGAGCAATGAATAGGTCCGGCCGTCTGTGGTGGCATAACCGAGTTTGATCAAGGTATGCAGACACCGCCGAACAGCGGCACGCGGTATCTCGGTACGGTGGCTGATTTGCGCGATGGTCAGATGACGCTTGCGCTCCTGAAAGGCCTGGATCACTGCCAGACCGCGTGCCAGCGATGTCATGAAGTCCGGGTCGCCAGTCAGCGCCTGAATCCGCTTGGCTGGGGAGGCCACGATGGGAGGAGCCAGGGAAGCGAATGAATTGCGCAGTTGGTCGTTCATGGTGACACCGTTCGTCGTGGCCATGCGGGCCTTATGGAACGCCACTCTCGCCTCTTTTAAATACATCGGCAAGGACGTTTTGGGCGATTATCGAACCGATGGCCGATAATCGCAATTGACCCACCGCCTCGTTACTTATACCTTTCACACGCCACCATGTGGCTTCTTGGAAATACTGGTCAGGTACCCACTGAGAAGTCCCAGGCACGGCCTTGCTACCCGCAAGGCCGTTTTTATCTTTGCCCTCTTCTGCTTGTTGTAAGAATCTGGATACGTAATCGGTATAGCTCCCCTCGATATGAGCAGAAAATACGCCGCCAGAATTTTGGCCTTGCGGATGCACCTTTGATAAACAAAGTATCGACATAATTTTGCCCGTACAAACTTCGGAACCTTCGTACAAGAAAACAGTATTCCTCCTGACTTATTCAATTGCTTCTCTTTCACAGTTGACTCTGATCATCTTCTTGGAGATAGTACCGGGCAATTGACGCGCTATAACGCCAAGGCGTTGGTGATGTCCCGGCTCGGTCGAGCAGGGATCCATCCAAAACGCCGCTTGCACTACCCGAGTGCATCACCCGGCGCCAGGCAGGCCAGAAGCCCGGTCAATTCGCCAACAACCTGACAACCAGAAAATAGAATGTTGCTACGACAGCTTTGTCGTTCTGGTGCGCGTAGCCGCAAGTGGCACGAGTGTTCAGTAGTTCGTCGAAGACTCCTCGCAAACGTTTTGCGTAGCAGATCAGTCAATGACGCCCGACACTTTCAGACACTGCGTTATCGCCAGAACCAAACTTGACACCTTTAGGTAATAACGTGACCAAAGATGAACTGCGCGCCGAACTAGAGCGCCAGGAACAACGTTACAAGGAAGTATACGGCGGCGAAGTGACGACCTACGCCGCTCAACCGGAGCCGGAACGAAAGCCTTGGCGAAAACGCGCCAGCCTGCTCGATCAGGCGTTCAAGCAAGAACTGCAGAAAATGGAAGACGAACTTAAAGAGGAACCTTGAATCAGCTTCTGGGCCCGGAGTCTGTAGCGCGGCCTGCAGCAGATTCGCCTTGATCGGTTTAAGCTATCGTTGAAGTGAAAGGCCTGTGCATCTTGCTTCCTGACAGGAAGTCAACGGGGCAGTTCGACAGAATTTTCGTTGCAGGTTGCTACCAATTAGCGGCTTGCCTATCGATTAGTTTTTTTTCTGTCATAATCCCGCCCCCTTAATACCGGGTCAGAAAACCTTCCATGATCGATTTATTCAGCGGACTGGATGCTTGGGTGATTGTGAGCTTGCTGCTCGCCCTGGCTTTTGTCCTCACCTTCGAGTTCATCAACGGCTTTCATGACACCGCCAATGCGGTGGCGACAGTCATTTATACCAAGGCCATGCCGCCACATTTGGCCGTGTTCTTCTCGGGTATTTTCAATTTCCTCGGGGTGCTGCTCGGTGGCGTCGGGGTGGCTTACGCCATCGTTCACCTGCTGCCGGTCGAATTACTGATCAACGTCAACACCGGCCACGGTCTGGCCATGGTGTTCTCGTTGCTGGCGGCCGCGATCACCTGGAACCTGGGAACGTGGTATTTCGGGATCCCGGCCTCAAGCTCACACACCCTGATCGGCTCGATCCTGGGCGTGGGTCTGGCCAATTCCGTGATCAACCATATTCCGCTGGCTGAAGGCGTCAACTGGCAGAAAGCGATCGATATCGGCGCCTCGCTGGTGTTTTCTCCGCTGATGGGTTTCGTTGTCGCAGGACTCGGTTTGTGGGCCCTGAAGACCTGGCGCCCATTGTCGAAGATGCACAATACCCCTGAGCAGCGCCGCAACCTGAAAGACAAGAAGCACCCGCCGTTCTGGAATCGTCTGGTGCTGGTGATCTCGGCCATGGCAGTCAGCTTCGTGCATGGCTCCAACGACGGCCAGAAAGGCATTGGCCTGATCATGCTGGTGCTGATCGGCATCGTGCCGGCGCAATTCGTCCTGGACCTGAGCACCACGACGTATCAGATAGAACGCACCCGCGACGCGACCTTGCACCTGAGCCAGTTCTATCAGCGCAACAGCGCCACGCTGGGCGAATACCTGGCCCTGGGCAAATCCACCACCGGTGATCTGCCTGAGCGCTTGCGCTGCGACCCTGAACAGACCGAGCCGACCATTGACGCCCTGCTCAACAACCTCAAGGGTGTGACCGATTACCGCAGCCTCGCCCCTGAACACCGCATTGAAGTGCGCCGTTACCTGCTGTGCCTGGACGACACGGCGCGCAAGGTCGGCAAACTCCCGGCGCTCGACGTTCGCGAGAAGTCCGATCTGGAAAAACTACGCAAGGACCTGACGACTACCACTGAATACGCTCCGTTCTGGGTGATCTTCGCGGTGGCGCTGGCACTGGGTGTCGGTACCATGGTGGGCTGGAAACGCGTGGTTCTGACCATCGGCGAGAAGATCGGCAAGCAAGGCATGACCTACGCTCAGGGAATGTCCGCACAAATCACCACCGCGAGCGCCATCGCGCTGGCTAACGTGTTCAGCCTGCCGGTTTCAACCACCCACATTCTGTCTTCGGGCGTGGCCGGGACCATGGTGGCGAACAAAAGCGGCCTGCAAGGCGGCACGGTGCGTAATATATTGCTGGCCTGGGTGCTGACCCTGCCAGCCACGGTCGCGCTGTCGGCAGCTCTGTTCTGGCTGGCGTCAAAAGCACTGGCCTGATTGCGTCAGCGACGCTGACCTGAAAAAGCCCATTCACTGAATGGGCTTTTTTTCATACCAAATACCAGTGGCGGCGGCGCGAGGTAGTGGCAGCGGCTTTCTGTTGGTTATTAGCGCAGGCGCGGCACCTCAACGCCGCTTCTTGTTCTTGCCCAACAACGATCCCATCAACCCGCGCACCAGCTCACGTCCGAGCTGATTTGCCGCCTGACGCACCGCACTTTTGACCGCCTGCCCGGCAAGGCCGCCCAGCAATCCGCCGGCCATATCCGCGAAACCGCCCTGCGGTCTGTCTTCGGCAGCACCAGCTGGCGCAGCATCAAGGGCTGCGCCCTTGCGCGCGAGGAGCATTTCGTAGGCTGACTCACGATCAATCGGTTTGTCATAGCGCCCGGCCAATGGCGACTGAGCAATCAATGTTGCTCGCTCGGCTTCGGTCAATGGTCCGATCCTCGACTGCGCAGGCGCCACCAACACCCGCTTGACCCTCTCAGGCGTGCCTTTGTCCTGCAAGGTGCCGACTAACGCCTCGCCGATGCCCAACCCGGTCAATGCAGCCAGTGCATCGAATTCGGGATTGGGTCTAAAACCATCCGCCACAGCTTTCAGTGATTTCTGCTCCGTGCTGGTGAATGCTCGCAAACCATGCTGAATTCGCAGCCCTAACTGGGCCAGGATGCTGTCTGGCAGGTCCCCAGGCGACTGCGTGACGAAATACACGCCCACACCCTTTGAACGGATCAGCCGCACGACTTGTTCAAGACGATCGCGCAACGCCTTGGGCGTATCCGAGAAAAGCAGGTGCGCCTCGTCAAAAAACAGCGCGAGTAGCGGCTTATCGGCGTCCCCGCGCTCCGGCAGGTGTTCGAACAACTCCGCCAGTAGCCACAGCAGGAATGTCGCATAGACCTTCGGCGCCTCATGCACCAAGCGACTGGCATCGAGCAAATGAACACGTCCACGCCCATCATTTGCCGGCTGCAGAATATCCTCCAATTGCAACGCAGGCTCGCCAAACAAGGCTTCGGCGCCCTGCTGTTCCAGCACGGCCAGGCGCCGAAGCAGGGCCTGACTGGAACCGGTGGTCATGAGCGCACTGTCCTCGCCCAGCACCTGCGGGTTTTCGCGCAGGTAGTTGAGCAGCGCCTTGAGGTCCTTGATATCCAGCAGCAGTAGCCCCTCCCGGTCAGCGACCTTGAACGCGGCATACAGCGCCGACTGTTGGCTGTCAGTCAGCTCAAGCAGACTTCCCAGCAACAGCGGCCCCATTTCCGACAAGGTCGTGCGCAGCGGATGTCCCGTCCTCCCATTCACGTCCCACAACGTGACCGGATAAGCCTTTGGTTTGTAATTCAACCAAGGCATGCCGGCAATGCGTTCGGCGATCTTGCCTTGGGGATTGCCGGCCGCGCCGAGACCGCAGAGATCGCCCTTGACGTCCGCCGCGAACACCGCGACGCCGGCATCACTGAACATCTCCGCCAGGTGCTGCAGGGTCACGGTCTTGCCGGTACCCGTCGCGCCTGCAATCAGGCCGTGCCGATTGGTCATCCGCAATGCCTGACCAACCGGTTCGCCCTCGAGGCCCGCACCTATAAGAATTTGTTGAGAATCCGACATGTGTTCACCTACAGATCGCATGGGTTGTTCGCAGGAAGACCAAGGCGATAAACCCATCACTGCCTGCATCGAATATTGCCAACCCGGGTCGGCCCCTTCACTCTACCCCATGCCATGGCTACGTTGGCCCGCTGATCACTGTTCGAGATCGAACATCCCTTGTTGAGGGTGGTCAATCGAGGACGAAAAAATTGAAGGACCCAACCAAGGTGCCTATCGTCTCCGTTTACACACTTATTCGCACCACTCGCACGCCCGGTCGCTACCTGCTGATCACAAAGGCTGATGTGTGAAGCGACTCGTATGGCTGGCAATTGTGCTGCTGCTCGCCCTGTTGATCCCGCTGTTCATGGGCGGCATGGATATGTTGCATCGCCTGCGCAATTTCCCGCTGCCGCTGTTTCTGGCCATGTTCGGCATGGTGCTGGTGGGCTGGTGCGCAAACACCATGCGCCTGCGCTTGCTCTTGGGGGAAAGCGCCAGCGGGCTAGGCATGTGCAAGAGTCTGGGAGTGGTCATGGCGACCGAGTTTGCCTACAGCGCAACGCCCGGTGGCGGCGGCGCACCTTTGACCCTGGTGGCTCTGTTGTCCCGTTGCGGCATTGGACCGGCGAAAAGCACTGCGGCCTTCGCTACCGACCAGCTCAATGACCTGATGTTTTTTTTACTCGCGTTGATCGGCATCCTGATTTATGCAGTGTTTCATAAACTCAGTGAAAATCTGGAGTGGATGCTTATCGCCAGCGCCCTGCTCATCGGCGCCGGGCTATGCAGTTGCGCAGGATTCGCGCGCTATCACCGCCGAATCATCCTGTTCAATGGCAGGCTGCTCAAACGCTTGAACCGCAAGCACAGCACGCAAATCCGTTGGGCACGCAAGCTGTTGCACTTTCGCGATGCCCTGGCTGAAACCTGGAAAATGCCCCATCGAACCCTGCTCAAGGTGTTTGCGCTGACCTGCGTCCATTGGAGTCTGCGCTACAGCGTGCTGTACCTGGCGCTGCTGGGGCTGGGCGTGGACATTGACTGGGCCTGGACGTTTTTGGTGCAGATGCTGTCGCTGAGCGCCGGACAGTTCAGTCTGTCGCCCGGTGGCGCGGGCGCAGCCGAACTGACGTCGGCGGCCCTGCTGGCGCCGATGGTGGGTAAATCGACCGCAGCTGCGGCGATTCTGATCTGGCGAATCGTGACGTACTACTTCTACCTGGTGGCCGGCGGCCCGGTGTTTCTGCTGATGGTGGGCAAGCCGCTGCTGATCAAGCTACTGCGAATCAAGACCGCTTGACGCATCTTCATCGACGGGCTTGACCTGCTCCCACAACTGCGACGCACCCTCAAACTCGGTGCCATCGTCGGGCGACAAGGCGTCGGGATCGTAGCGACTCAGGCACCCCTCGCCGAGGGTCGGCGGGGCTTTGGAAGTGGCCTTGTCCAATGGATTGCTCATGATCAAAACCTCGGTGCCTGCAGGCAGGTTCTACTTCCAGTGACCTGGGGCATCCCGGCTGGCGATGGCTTCTTTCAAATCGCTACCGCCGACCAGCCGGATTGCTACGAGCAGTGCCCAGGCTCGACGCTTAGTCAAACACTACCGTCTTGTTATCGTGCACCAGCACCCGATCTTCCAGGTGCGCACGCAAACCGCGGGCCAGGACCATCTTCTCGACGTCACGGCCGAAGCGCACCATGTTCTCGATGCTGTCGCGATGACTGACGCGCACCACGTCCTGCTCGATGATCGGACCGGCATCCAGCTCTTCGGTCACGTAGTGACACGTTGCACCGATCAGTTTGACACCGCGCAACGATGCCTGGTGATACGGCTTGGCGCCAACGAAAGATGGCAGGAAGCTGTGGTGGATGTTGATGACCTGATGCGCATATTCGCGGCACAACTGCGGCGGCAGAATCTGCATGTAGCGCGCCAGCACCACGACGTCGGCTTCATGCTGTTTGACCAGACGCGACACCTCGGCAAATGCCGGCTCCTTGTTAGAAGGGTCCACCGGAACATGATAGTAAGGAATGTTGTGCCACTCGACCATGTTGCGCAGGTCCTGGTGATTGGAAATCACGCAGGCGATCTCGCAATCCAGCTCATCGCTGTGCCAGCGATGCAATAGATCCGCCAGGCAATGCGACTCACGACTGGCCATGAGCACGACGCGCTTCTTTTGATCGGAATCAGTTATGCGCCAATCCATCGAGAACTCTTCGGCAATGGGCGCGAACGCTGCGCGAAAACCGTCCAGATCAAAAGGCAAGGTGTCGGCGCGCATTTCATGGCGCATGAAAAACCAGCCGCTGAGGTTGTCAGAGTGATGACTCGCTTCGGTAATCCAGCCGTTGTAAGACGCCAGAAAGTTACTGACTTTGGCAACGATGCCGACACGGTCCGGGCAAGCAATCACCAGACGAAAAGTGCGCATGGGGGGAACTCCAGAACTTCGCAAAGGCGGCTATTCTAGCGATTACCCGGCAACTGTGCAGTACCCGGCGCACACTGATTTCAGGGACGGGGGAAAATGCCGCTCCGATGACGGCATCGCCTAACGGCGCCGCGCTGCTCAGCCTGGTGAAACAGGCCGCCAATAAACGTACTAAATAGACGCGATATTTGTATGCGCCGCTGATAAGAAACTTGTTTGAGGGACTGCGCATGTCCGTCGCTATTTCAAAATGAGACGCATAAAACACTGCTTAAATGTTTACTTGGGCGGACACTCTGACTATTATTGCGGCACTACGCCCTGCCCATTACGACACAGGTATCCCTCATGTCCCTGATCAACGAATACCGCGCTACAGAAGAAGCCATCAAAGAACTGCAAGCCCGTCTGCAAAACCTGCAACAAGACGACAAACTGCAAAAGGAACTTGAGTTTGAAGGCAAACTGCGCACGCTGATGGGTGAATACCAGAAATCCCTGCGCGACATCATCGCGCTGCTGGATCCAGATTCCAAACTGAAGGCTCCACGCGGTGGTGCTGCAGTCAAAACTACCGGTACCAAGCGCGCGCGCAAGGTCAAGCAGTACAAGAACCCGCATAACGGTGAAATCATCGAAACCAAAGGTGGCAACCACAAGACGTTGAAAGAGTGGAAAGCCAAGTGGGGCGGTGACGACGTGGAAAGCTGGGCGACCCTGCTGGGCTAATAGCTCAGGTATTGCTACAGCCGTTGTACAGTGATGTGCGACTCAGAAAAACGCCAGCAACCGCTGGCGTTTTTTATTGATTCCAGATGCTGGACTATCGCTCTTATAATCCTAGCCGTTGCTGCAATTGCAGAGAATAATCCTGCCATTGGGAGAGCACTTTGAGCTGCTCAGGGGTTGCAGTCAGCGACAGCGCTATCAACGCCTTGGTAAAGGCGCTGAGGGTGTTCGGCGCCCCTGCGTGCGGGTCTGTCAGGCGCTGTTGGCAGAAACTCAACCAGCGCTGTTGTTCGGTCACACTCAGGGTTTCGGCAAAGTTACGCGCGCGATAACGAAACAACAGTTCAGGAAGACGTGGGTCATCGAATGGCCACACCTGGCTGGCTAACTGTCGCGGCTCGGCCATTCGCACCTGTTCACAAAGACGGCGATCGCGATCGTTGATAAATCCATCATACAACTGCTGTTCAGGGTCTTTGCTGGCGGCGAATTCATCCTGGGTATAAACCTCTTTCAACTTTTGCTGCCAGATCGCCTGCCCTTCATTCATACGCATCACGCGCTCTTTGTAGACCGGCAGATCCAACTGCAGGCGCTGAAGATCTTGCTCGCGCAACACGCTCAACGGCGCGACTACCGGACATTTATTTATGTGCAGTAGTTTGAGTGGAACCGGCAATTGCCCGTCCAGCAAATCCTCGCGCCGGGTATATAAACGTTGGCGTAACGTCTGGGCGTCGTCGTCCAGCAAAGGGCTGTGGTCATGAAACAGGTCACACACAATCAGCGCATTGCGGTTGGTCGGATGCCAGGCCAGCGGTAATACCACACTCAAATAACGACGCGCTGCAGAAAAGCGTCCAGATATATGCACCAGCGGCTGCAGTAGACGAATCTGCTCCTGGACCTTGTGTTTATTGCGCAGCTGAAAAAGATAGTCGTAGAGCTTGGGTTGTTTATCGCGCACCAGCCGACCCAGTGCAATGGTTGCACGAACATCGGAAAGCGCATCGTGCGCCTGGCCATGCTCAATGCCATTGGCTGCTGTCAGCCGTTCGAGCTTGAGCGTCACGCGGCCATCTTCTTCAGGCCAGACGATGCCTTCAGGGCGCAGCGCGTAGGCGGTACGTACGACATCGATCAGATCCCAGCGACTGTTGCCGCCCTGCCACTCTCGTCCGTAGGGGTCGAAAAAGTTGCGGTAAAGGCTGTAGCGGGTCATTTCGTCATCGAATCGCAGCGTGTTGTAGCCAGCGCCACAGGTGCCGGGCGTTGACAGCTCGGAGTGCACGCGGGTCATGAAATCTGCTTCGCACAGGCCTTTTTCCGCCAGCCGCGCAGGGGTGATGCCGGTCACCAGACACGCCGCGGGATGCGGCAGGATGTCATCGCTGGGTTGGCAATACAGATTGACGGGATCGGCGATCTCGTTGAGCTGATCGTCGGTGCGAATCCCGGCCACCTGCAGCGGCCGATCGTTTCGCGGATTGATCCCGGTGGTTTCGTAGTCGTACCAGAAGATGCTGGAAGTCACAGGCTGATCCTGAACAAAAGACCGGCGCAGTCTACCAGATGGGGCGCTGCGCCCCGCGCGCCGGGGTCTGGTCTGAAACTGTTTAAAGACGTTTCCTGCATCACCCTTGCCCATCATCCGGTTGCTTAGCACTGCTGCGCTGGCTAGCATCAGGCTTTATTTTCTGGCGTACCCCTCCCGACAATGTCCTTCTCGCAAGCTTGGCCAAGGAACACTGCGCAGCCTGCCCCGCTGGACACCCGTATCCGCATGGAAACCCCGGAAGGTATCGATCTGGTGTTGCGCCCGGCAGGGCTGTTATCGCGGTCGCTGGCATTTACCATTGATCTGCTGATTCGCGGCGCCATGCTGATCGCGCTGTTTTTCCTGCTCAAGGCCTTGGGCGAGTTCGGCACCGGGCTTTTTGTGCTGGCACTGTTTCTCGTCAACTGGTGGTACATGGTGTTGTTCGAAGTGCTGCACCAGGGCCGCACGCCCGGCAAGCAGATCCTGGGGTTGCGCGTGGTCCATGACGACGGTACGCCGGTGGGCTGGTCAGCGTCGTTGCTGCGCAATCTGCTGCGTTTCGTCGACATGCTGCCTTTTGGCTATACCGTGGGCGCGTTCGCGTGTTTACAGCATCCATTATTCAAGCGCCTGGGAGATCTGGCCGCTGGCACGCTAGTGATCTATCGCGATACCCCCATGCCGCGTCCCGTGCTGCCGCAGGTGCCTGGCGTCGTCGCGCCTCTGGTGCTGACAATCGAAGAGCAGCGCGCCGTGTTGTCATTCGCCGAGCGCCAGGAAGCGCTTGCTCCGGCGCGGGCCCAGGAACTGGCGGGGATCCTCATCGCCCCACTACAGATGCCAACGCACATGCCCGCCGAACACGCAGTGGACCATTTGAACGGGATCGCCCGTGGGCTGGCAGGTTCAGCATGAAGCGGCGAACGATATGAAGCAGAGCCAGTTCGAGCAGCGGCATCAAGAGTCATGGCAACGATTCGCCGAGCGCTTGGAGGCACTGGAGCGTAGTCGACGCAAGACCGAGGCGGGCGCCGGTTTTGCCGAGCACTATCGACAGATCTGTCAGCACCTGGCGTTGGCCCAGGAGCGAGGTTACAGCAGCTATCTGGTCGAGCCACTGCAGCAACTGGCAATGCGCGGTCATCAACAGCTGTATCGCCATCGCAGCCAGTTCGTAGCGCAGCTGCTGGGCTTCGTGCTGGCGGATTTTCCTCGGCTGGTGCGCGCCGAATGGCGACTGGTGGCGCTTGCTGGCGCGTTGTTCTTCGGCAGCCTGATCGTCATGGGGCTATTGGTCTACGGCTATCCAGACCTGATCTACAGCATTGTCAGCCCCGCTCAGGTGGCTGAGATGGAAAGCATGTACGACCCCGCCGCCAGGCGCATCGGTCAGGCGGCGGAGCGGGCGTCGAGCACCGACTGGCTCATGTTCGGCTATTACATCATGCACAACGTCGGCATCGCCTTTCAGACCTTCGCCAGCGGGCTGCTGCTGGGGCTGGGCAGCCTGTTTTTTCTGTTGTTCAACGGTCTGATGATCGGCGCGGTAGCAGGCCATCTGAGCGACGTTGGCTTTGGCGAAACCTTCTGGCCTTTCGTGGTCGGCCACGGCGCCTTCGAGCTGACTGCCATTGCCCTGGCTGGGGCCGCCGGCCTGAAGCTTGGCTGGGCATTGCTGGCCCCTGGCTCGCTACGTCGCGGCGAGGCGTTGCGGGTCGCGGCCAAGACCAGCGTGCGGTTGATGGGTGGGGTGATGCTGTTGCTACTGATCGCGGCCTTTATAGAGGCCTATTGGTCATCCATGACCTGGCCCCACGCCACTACCAAATATCTGGTAGGCGCCGCTTTGTGGGCATCGGTCGCCGCTTACCTGATCTTCGCCGGACGCACCGCCCATGCGCCTGACTGAAGCCTGCGTGGCGATCCGCCCGCGCAATCCCTGGGAGGCGGTTGACCTCGGCGTTTTGCTCGCGCGCCAGCACCGAGGCCTGTTGATGACCAGTTGGGCGATCGTCACGCTGCCTATCTTCGCGCTGCTTACTACGGCGCTTTGGGATCATCCCTCCGTGGTCGTGCTTGTATTCTGGTGGCTAAAACCGGCCTACGAAAGACTGTCTTTGCTGATTCTGTCCAAGGCGCTGTTCGGCGCGCCTCCTTCGCTCGGCCAGGCGCTGAAGGCCTGGCCCGGCGCGCTAAGGCCGCAATTGCTCGCCAGCCTGACCTGGCGCCGGTTCAGCCTCAGTCGCAGCTTCAACCTGCCTGTTCAGCAACTGGAAGGCCTGGACGGCATACCGCAAGCGCAACGCATCGCCTTGCTGGGTCAAAAGAACCCATGGGTAGCGCGCGGCCTGACCTCGATGGGGAGCACATTGGAGATGTGTTTCTGGATCGGCCTGGTGCTGCTGTTTTACGCGTTCATTCCACAGCAGGTCGAGCTGGACTGGTCATGGCGCAGCCTGCTGGAGATCGAAGGCGGCTGGAAATGGCTCGAGCATCTGACCAACGCTTTCTATGCGCTGATCCTGATCGTATGGGGGCCGATCTACGTGTCCTGCGGGTTCGCGCTGTACCTTAACCGCCGTACGACTTTGGAAGGCTGGGACATCGAGCTGGCGTTCCGCCGCTTGCGGCAGCGGGTGGTCGGCAGTGCTTACGCCCTGTTACTGGCCGCCTGCATTGGCTTTGGTTTTCTGCCGTCCAGCACGATGGCGCAGGACACCGTCGACGAGCCAAGTTACAGCTGCCCCCTGCCGCCGCTGGACCTGCCGCAAACCGAGGATCAACTCGCAGCTCCCGATACGCCCAGGCTGCTGAGTCAGCCCCTGACCAGCGAGGCCTCGCAAAACGCAATCAAGGCAGTGTTGAACAGTCCGCCGTTCAAAAATCCGAAGTCGGTATCCGGATGGCGTCTGCCTGATCGCAAGCACGGCGCAGGGACCGGCGATACACCTCACTGGCTCGCCAGACTGGTCACGGGCTTGCTCTATGCCGGCAATACGTTGTCTACCGTTTTCCAAGCGCTGCTCTGGACCTGCATTGCCCTGGCCGCAGCGTGGATCCTTTGGCGCTACCGGGCCTGGTTCGGCACGTTCGTCAATCAGGGCAAGCCTGAATCAAGCGTCCGGCTGACTGCTCCCCGGCAACTGTTCGGCCTGCAGGTGGATACCGAGAGCCTGCCGGACGATGTCGCCAGCGCCGCAGAAACGCTCTGGGCGCAATCGCCACGAGAGGCGCTAAGCCTGCTGTACCGCGCCTTGCTCAATCGCTTGCTCACCGATTACCAACTGCCGCTGAAAAACGCCGATACCGAAGGTCAGGTACTGGCGCGCGTTGCAGCACTCGATCAACCGTCTTTGCACGACTACAGCCAGGAACTCACCGGCCACTGGCTGAACCTGGCTTACGGTCATCAAATGCCTACTCGCGATGTGCAGAAAACCCTGTGTGAACGCTGGCGGCAACTGTTCACCAACGGACGCACGACATGAGCCGCCGCCTATGGGTCATGCTGGTGGCGCTGGTACTCATCGGGATAGGGGGCGCCAGCGTACCCTGGCTCAAGCGCCTGGAGCATTATCAGGAGGTGGTTGACCAAGGGCCTTCGCCAGCGGTGCGCGCCGATCCCTATCTGGCGGCCGAAACGTTCCTTCGCCAACGCGGCGTATCGGTCGAGGTCACTCAAGCACTCGGCACGCTGCCCGATACCCGACAGCAAGCGCAGACCCTGATGCTGCTGGATAACCGAGAAAAGATGACCCCAGCCGAGGTGAAGCGCCTGCTGAACTGGGCCCATGGTGGGGGCCGGCTGCTGTTCGTCGCCGAACGATTATGGGATGAGGACAAAGGACGCAGCGGCGATCTGTTGCTCGATCAGTTGCAGCTACGTCAGTTCATGACCGGCGACTTGCGCGAACAGGACCGACGCCGTGAACGCGCGCAGATCAAGCCAGTGATTCCCTTGAGCACGCCGGATATCGACGCACCCCAGCCTCCTTGGCCGGAACTGACCCGACTGTACGTGCAGAACGAGACCGATCCGGCGTACATAAGCTTCGACCCGGACTTTCACCTGGATGATCCGCAGGATCATGCGCAGTCATGGGCCAACAGCGCCGATGCCACGCACATGTTGCAGATGGTCTATGGAAATGGACTGATCACGGTGATTACCGACGCCGATTTGTGGAAAACCCGCGCTATCGGCAAGTACGACAACGCCTGGCTGCTGTGGTACCTAAGTCAGGACAGCGCGGTGACGCTTGTGCTGCGTACGAACCACGACGACTTGCTCAGCCTGCTGTGGAAGTATTTTCCCCAGGCCTTGCTGGCGCTGGCACTGTGTATCGCTGCCGGGCTTTGGCACCACGGCGTGCGAAACGGGCCGCTGCAACCGGAACCGTCCCTTGCTCGCCGCCAGCTAGCCGAGCACCTGCGCGCCAGTGCGGACTTCATGCTCCGCCGCGGTGGTCAACACGCCTTGCTGCGCTTGCTGCAACGGGACATTTTGCGGCGAGCCCGACAGCGTCACCCCGGGTTTGAAGCGCTACCGGTCACCGAACAGTGGCAAATACTGGCGCGCATCACCCGCGAACCGACCAGCCGCATCGGGCAGGCGTTGCGACCGCGTCTTGAAAAGCGTCTCTCCAGTACCGAATTCACCCGTCAGGTTGCCTACCTGCAAACGATCAGGAATGCCCTATGATCTGGACGCTTTGATAGCGCAGTATCGCGATGAAGCTTCCCATCGACTTTCGCCCTGATGGCCACTTCCTCTGTCGGGAAACCACCTATCATCCGCTCCATGAGATGCTTGGACGATCATATCGCCCATACCTGGGATGAACGACCGCAAGCTGCTCGAACTGGCCCTGGCAAGGTGTCTGGACAGCTGGATTTCTCGCGGCACCGCAACTTTCTAACCGCGCGCTTAGCACGCTGACAAAATCAAGAAACAGTTAAATTAGGCAAGCCATTGACTTATGGATGATAAAACGAATTTAACCGCTAGCGAGGCTTCGCAACGCATGAGCGATCACCCACCCCCGCAGCCGAACCGTGCAGACCATGATCTGCAGCACCCTGCACAGCCCGACCCTGGGGATCAGGCCGAGTCCAAAGGCGGCGAAGCCCAAACAGCGCCCGCCAGCCATCCGGCTCAGCAACGCCAGCGCGCCATCCATCTTGTCCAGGCAGTGCGTCACGAGCTGCAAAAGGCAGTGATCGGCCAGGACGCGGTAATCGACGATGTGTTGACAGCGTTGATCGGTGGCGGACATGTGCTGCTTGAAGGGGTGCCCGGACTCGGCAAAACGTTGCTGGTGCGCGCCCTGGCTCGGTGCTTCGGCGGTGATTTCGCGCGCATCCAGTTCACTCCCGACCTGATGCCGAGCGATGTCACCGGTCATGCCGTCTACGACCTGCAAAGCGAGCAGTTCAAGTTGCGCAAGGGCCCGCTGTTCACCCATCTGCTGCTGGCCGACGAGATCAACCGCGCGCCGGCCAAGACCCAAGCCGCCTTGCTGGAAGCGATGCAGGAGCGCCAGGTCACACTCGAAGGCCGCGCCCTGCCAGTCCCACAACCGTTCATGGTGCTGGCGACCCAGAACCCGATCGAGCAGGAAGGCACCTACCCCCTGCCCGAGGCTGAGCTGGACCGCTTCATGCTCAAACTGCGCATGGATTACCCCCAGGCTGAGCAAGAGCTGGAGATGGTGCGTCAGGTCACCCGTTCCACTCGTTCGGATATGCTCGACGTGCAACCACTGCGCACGCTGATGCAAGCCAAGGATGTTCAGGCGTTGCAGCGCATCGCCAGCGACCTGTCGGTGGATGAACAGGTGCTCGATTACGCCGTGCGCCTGGCACGCGCTACTCGCACCTGGCCAGGACTCACGTTGGGCGCCGGCCCTCGTGCCTCGATCGCCCTGGTGCGCGGCGGGCGTGCCCGGGCGCTGCTGCGCGGTGGCGGGTTCGTGATTCCCGACGACATCAAAGGTTGCGCACTGGCGGTGTTACGCCATCGGGTCAGGCTCTCGCCGGAACTGGATATCGAAGGTCTGTCGGTTGACCAGGTGCTTAGGCAGTTGCTCGATCAGGTTCCGGCGCCGCGCCAATGACGCAACTGCTCAAGCCTTCGACGCGGCTGCTCTGGTGGCTGGCCGCACTGGCAGGCGTCGCCTTGCTGGTGGGGGTGCTTCAGGCATTGGAGCGCGGGCCGGTCGACAAACTCGACGACCTCTTCTGGGCGCTGCTCTGCGCGATCGGCGCCTTGAGCCTGCTGGACGCATTCTGGCTGTGGCGCCTGCCCTCGCCTCGCGTGCAACGCCACGTACCCGGCAGTCTGGCACTGGGACGCTGGAGCGAGGTGCGCATCGAGCTTGAGCACCACGTCCGGCGCAGCGTATCGCTGACGCTGTTCGACCACGGTCCCCAAGGTGCGGGCAATCGTTGCGAGATCGAACACCTGCCGCAACCTATGACCCTGCGACCCCATCGCAAGGCGCGACTGACCTATCGCCTGCGTCCCACCAGCCGCGGGCATTTCATTTTCGAGCGCATCGAAATCCAGATACGCAGCCCGCTGCGATTATGGCTGTCGCGGCGCTACTTGCAGGTACCTGATTCGGCGAGGGTGTACCCGGACTTCGCCAGACTGCACAACGGGCAATTACTGGTCGTTGATAGCTGGCTGCGTCAGATCGGCGTTCGTCAACACCCGCGACGCGGCCTGGGTCTGGAATTCAACCAGCTGCGTGAATTCCGCGAAGGCGACAGCTTGCGACAGATCGACTGGAAAGCCACCGCTCGGCAGCGCACACCGATTGCCAGGGAGTATCAGGACGAACAAGACCAGCAGATCGTCTTCGTCCTCGATTGCGGGCGAAGGATGCGCAGTCAGGATGGTGAGCTGACCCACTTTGATCACGCGCTCAATGCCTGCTTGCTGCTCGGTTACGTGGCACTGCGACAAGGCGATGCGGTCGGGATATCGACATTTGCTGCCGAACAGGATCGTCACCTTGCGCCCGTCAAAGGCGCCGGCCAGCTTAATGTGCTGCTTAACCGGGTGTACGACCTCAATAGCTCGCAACGGCCGGCCGACTACAGTGCAGCGATCCGTCAGGTACTGAACAGGCAGAAGCGCAGGGCCCTGGTGGTGTTGGTTACCAACCTTCGCGATGAAGACGATGAAGACCTGCTCGGCGCCGTTAAACAGCTGAGCCGTCGCCATAGAGTGCTGGTCGCCAGCTTGCGCGAGGACGTGCTGGACAAGATGCGCCAAGGGCCGGTGCAGACCTGGCAACAGGCGCTGGACTATTGTGGAACCGTAGCGTTTCTCAACGCGCGCGCAAGCTTGCATGAGCGGTTGATTGCCCACGGCATACCCGTGCTGGATGTGCGACCTGCTGACCTGGGACCTCAACTGGTCAGCCGATACCTGAGTTGGAAGAAAGCAGGCACCTTGTGATCAAGGTGCCAGCGTCAGGCCGAGGCTTCCAACGAGTAAAAGCTGAAATAACGCTGTAGCGCCTGGATCAGGTGGAAATACTCAGGAGGCGCCGCTTGCAGCTTGAAGCCGGAGTCGTAAACGGCTGGCGTTTCATCTTCCTGACACCACAGGCAACTGGCATTGATGTCGATGTTGTAGAGTTCACCCTTCTCATCCGGGACCTTTAACCGCAGCTGAAAGTCAGCGCCGACCAGTATCGGCAGATCGCTGATCAGCATCAGGCCCTGTTCGGAAACGTTCCCCAAACACCCTAAGGGTTTGTCGGTATACCGGTTGAATACCTGCAAATAATAGGGGAGCTGATGGCGCTCGATTCGTCTTTCGTTGAGCATTGGACAAAGGTCCTCGAGTGACCATTGAGCATGGCCTTGCTAATGCAAAGGGATTCGGTCGCGTATGGAACGGCACAGACGACGAACGCGATCAAACCCACCCGTTCATTACAAATGGGACGTCATCTGACTCACCAGCCATAACCGAAGTCACGTATCCGATTATTCGATTTAGCGATAACCATCAACTCATGATGATGATCTCGATCGAGAACCTGCGTGCCCTTCGTCACTCCTGTGATGAAATCTTTAGGTCCCTACCGATTGCAGATTAGCTCAAGCTTGTGCGAAGACCACTCGAAAAAAGACCGTCCATCCAATCGGGGGTAGCCGGATGACTATAAGGGAGCAGGCCTTGGTGCGGCAGGCGGCGCGGCGTTGCCATGACCCAATTGACGGAGCGTGTCCAGGCGCGCCTGCGCCCTGAATGCGTATTCGCTGTAGGGGTATTGGCTAATGATGAACTCGTACGTCTGCGCGGCATCAAGGTACAGCTTCTGGCGTTCCAGACATTGTCCGCGCAACATTGACACTTCAGGTTGTACATAGCGGCGCGCGCGGCTTTCGCGATCCACTTTCGATAGGTTGTACATCACCGCATCGCAATCGCCCTGGGCGTATGCGCGGTTGGCGTTGTTCAGGTGGCTGTTCATGGCCCACCGGGTGCAACCACTTAATGCCGCTAGCGCCACTAATATCATCACGATTCGCATGAGGGTCTCCTTCGCTCTGCATTGTATCGGCGTGCGGCGGGATTTCTTCAAGGCTGATTTGCAACCCGTCCCCTGCCCGGACTGGGCCAATTGCCCACATGGCAGGCAACACGTAGTGCAAAGGAACAATGACTACAGCGTAATACAGTAGTAGCCTCTCGCTGCGCTTCATTTAAGGAGTTTGTGCATGTCCGTTCGCCGCACCAAAATCGTAGCCACACTAGGCCCTGCAAGTAATTCGCCAGAAGTCATCGAGAAATTGATTCTTGCCGGCCTGGACGTTGCCCGCCTTAATTTCTCCCACGGCACGCCCGACGAGCACAAGGCTCGCGCGAAGCTGATCCGCGACATCGCTGCCCGTAACGGCCGCTTTGTGGCATTGCTGGGTGACCTGCAGGGCCCGAAAATTCGTATTGCCAAATTCGTCAACAAGAAGATCGAGCTGAAGGTCGGAGACAAATTCACCTTCTCCACCAGCCATCCTCTGACTGAAGGCACCCAGGAAATCGTCGGTATCGACTATCCCGATCTGGTCAAGGATTGCGGCGTAGGCGACGAACTGCTGCTCGACGACGGACGTGTGGTCATGCGTGTGGACACGCAGACGGCCGATGCGCTGCACTGTACCGTCACCATCGGCGGGCCGCTGTCGGACCACAAAGGCATCAACCGTCGCGGTGGCGGCCTGACTGCGCCGGCGTTGACCGAAAAAGACAAGCAAGACATCAAGCTTGCCGCCGAAATGGACCTGGACTACCTGGCCGTTTCCTTCCCGCGCGACGCTGCCGATATGGAATACGCACGCCAACTGCGCGACGAAGCAGGCAGCACCGCCTGGCTGGTGGCGAAGATCGAACGTGCCGAAGCCGTCGCCAACGATGAAACCCTGGACGCCCTGATTCGCGCCAGTGACGCAGTCATGGTTGCCCGTGGTGACTTGGGTGTGGAAATCGGCGATGCGGAGCTGGTAGGCATCCAGAAGAAGATCATCCTGCACGCCCGTCGCCACAACAAAGCGGTGATCGTGGCCACGCAGATGATGGAATCGATGATTTCCAGCCCGATGCCGACTCGCGCAGAAGTGTCCGACGTGGCCAACGCTGTGTTGGACTACACCGACGCCGTGATGTTGTCCGCTGAAAGTGCTGCCGGTTCCTACCCTGTCGAAGCCGTCGAAGCCATGGCGCGCATCTGCGTCGGCGCCGAACGTCATCCGACCGGCAAGACGTCCAGCCATCGCATCGGTCACTCGTTTACTCGTTGCGACGAGAGCATTGCGCTGGCGGCGATGTACACCGCCAACCACTTCCCCGGCGTGAAAGCGATCATCGCACTGACCGAAAGCGGCTACACCCCGCTGATCATGTCGCGTATCCGTTCCTCGGTGCCGATCTACGCATTCTCCCCGCACCGTGGTACCCAGGCGCGTGCCGCCATGTTTCGTGGCGTGTACACCATTCCGTTCGACCCGGCGTCGCTGCCAGCGGGTCAGGTCAGCCAGTCGGCTGTGGACGAATTGGTCAAGCGTGGCCTGGTCGAGCAAGGCGACTGGGTCATCCTGACCAAGGGCGACAGCTACCACACCATCGGTGGCACCAACGGCATGAAGATCCTGCACGTCGGCGACCCGATCGTTTAAGACGCAGCAGCGATGAAAAAGCCCCGGCTCGTAAGAGTGCGGGGCTTTTTTGTATTGCGTGTCTCGGTGTCAGGTTTTTTCCAGGAACACATCTGCAAATAGCTGGCCACGGGGCAGCCCAGCGAGGAACAGGCGTCTGGAGATACCCTCAACGGCGGCCGGTGAACCGCACACCAGCGCGACTGTCTGGCGAGAAGTAACACGCAGACCGGACAGCGCGACTTGAAAGTCTTCAGGATTCACCCACTCGACCTCCAGCTGTGAATGCTCGGCAGCCAGCGTCTGCAGTGCTTCAGCCAGGTAGGGCTCACGGGCCACGTGCAGGACGCGGATCGGCCCCATGTGCCCCTGCCGCAACGCCTCTCGTAACAAGGCCCACAAAGGTCCAAGGCCGGTGCCGCCTGCGAGCAGCCAGAGCGGTCGATCCTGCCAGTCATGATCGTAATGCAGTGCCCCGCCGCGCAGCTCTCCCAGGCGGATTGGGTCACCGGAACGGAACGTACGGGCCAGGTCTGCGAAGGCGCCCGGCTTATGACAGTCGATATGAAACTCCAGCGCCCCGTCTTCGCCCGGCAGACTCGCCAGTGAATACGGGCGCGCCACACCGCTCGGCGTCCATAGCACCACATGCTGCCCGGCGCGATAACGCAGCGCGCGATCGGGGGCCAGGCGAAGACGCAGCACCGAGGGGCTGAGCCAGGTGCAATCACTGATCCGGGCGGGCAGGCCGTCGGACATTGGATCGAAGACTTCCACGTTCAGATCGTCCACCACCTGGCACTGACACGCCAGGCGCCAGCCCTGCGCCCGCCGGGCGACATCCAGTGCCTCGGGCAGCGCGTCCAGAGGCTCGCCTCGCAGGCAGCGCACCAGGCAGGTGTGGCAACTGCCCGCGCGACAACTGTAGGGGACCGACACACCTGCACTATTCAAGGCATCGAGCAGGTTGCAGCCAGCGGTGACCGACCAGTGCCGGTCGCCCGCGTGGATCTCAGGCATCAGCGTAATCCCAAGCGCCGTGACAGCAATTGCGACCGTGATGCTTGGCGCGATACAGCGCCTGGTCAGCACGTTGCAGCGCACGATCCATGTCATCACCGCGCTCGATCAGGGTCATTCCCACCGAAAGACTCAGCTCCAGGCCCGGAAGCTCGGGGATCACAACCTGCTCAAAGGCACGCCGCACGCGCTCGCAGCAGTCAACCAGTTGGCCGCGGGTGCAACGGGGGATTAACAGGACGAACTCCTCACCGCCGTAGCGGGCAAGAATATCGTCCGCGCGCAGGCACTCGGTCGCCGCCACGGCAAACGCCTGCAGCACTCGGTCACCGGCGGCATGGCCTAACAGATCGTTGACCCGTTTGAAGTGGTCCATGTCGATCAGCGCCAGTCCTCCGGTGCAGGAACCGTCCATGGTTTCCAGCTCGCGCGTCGCTCGCCGCAGAAAATGACGCCGGTTGTAGAGATTGGTCAGCTCATCGGTGGACGCCAGTTCTTCGAGTTGGAACATCATCCCGCGCAGGGTTTCCTGGTGCGCCTGCAAAGTAATGCGGTGCTGATGCATGCGCTGGCGGGAGCTTTGCACGAAGCGCGCGTACAGGCACAGCCAGCCCAGCACGATAAAAAGGGCACAGGTTTGCAGGGCAGCAAGGCCTGGATCGACAAGCCGGTTATGGAACACGTCCCACACGTTCAGCCCGGTGAAGCCCAGCAACGCGAGAATGGCGCACCGGGTGAACACTCTGGGCGGAAGATGAAACAGGCCGAACAGTAAGACCAGTACGTAGAGCACCATGAACGTGCCCTTGGCGGCATCCAGGTGAGCCAGCACAAAGGTTTGCCAACCCAGCCCCATCAGGACCTGGAACTCGGTGAGGCTGGGGTCCTTGAATCGTTTGTTGTATTCGCCGAAGAACACCAGGCTCAGCACGCCCTGCGAGAGGAGCACCAGTACGGTGGTCAGCCACAGGCCAAAGAAATTCGCGTAATAGTAGCCGGCGCAATATGCCACCCATACAAGGGCGATCAGCAGTATGTACGTTCCCGCTGCCAGCGCAAACCGCTTGAACCGCAGGCGCTGGATAGATCCGTCTATATGAGGTTGGTTCATCATCGGGGCAAGGTCGTCCTGTCCGGCGGGGTGGATCTTTGTCGCATCGCTGGCCGGTCGTGCCTGTCGCCACGCGGCGAGAAACACTTCAATCATCTGGCAAGGTGCCCAATGTAGAGGAAACGGGACCGTTCGCCAACGCATCCGACATCACGAACCGGCGCGAGTTTTACGCAGACGCAGGAATCACTGAGTCGCACGACAATCCATGCCATAGGCCGCTCCGCGATAGAAGACATGTCGTGAAAAACTTCGTGCCGACGGTATACATATATACCGCAGATCGTGGGTAGACAGTGGTTACGCTTTAACCACATTTAGCAGTTATGCAGCGGGAAAGGCATGAGCCTGCGCAACGATAAAACAGGATTGGCCGCTGGAGCGCGGGTTTCGCGAGCAGCTCGCTCAACATTCATCCAACGCTGATATTGAATGGACCGATGTAGAGCCGCCTAGGGCGCTTTAGATGACCAATCGACGTTTGTCATCATGATTAACCGTAAAGGATTACGCCAACGTGCGCTTTTGTTATTCGAATAACACTAGAGCGTACGTGTTGCCCAGTGACGCATCTGCTCGGGGTTAGCCTGTTCAGAGCGTTTGGATGGCTCGGTATCAATATTACCCGCCGGGTGAGTACCGTAGCGCAATTAAATGACCAAGGATGGTAAGAAATGAACATAGCAAACGATACACGATGGCTGACAGCATTCAATGTCAACCTGACCTCCAACTCGAGAAAACTATATGCCAATGGTCGCCAACAGGTGGAGATTTCCGTCAGCGTTACGTTCAGGTCACGAGCGATTTTCACTAAAGAGCAACTGGACAACATTCGGTTGGTCATTTTGGACGACAACGGGGCTTATCAGGAATTGAGCGGCGAGCTCAACGTGTCGACCGAACGCGACACGCGATTCCACTATTACGCCGACACCGGTGCGCCCCCCGCCCCATTGCTTCAACCGTATTCGATACGCCGCAGATTCTACGTTTCATCGACCCGCCCCGGTGGTTCACTGGATAGAATCTACGCCGCGATCAACAAGGACAGGGACACGCTATATGTCAGTCATACCAGTGTCTTCAACTCTTCCGTGGAAGTCGAATCGCTGACCCCTCTGCGCCTGACACGCGATGACATTGAGTTTTCGAGGGAAGATAACCACCACCAGGTAGTCAACGCGACGGATTGGGACTACGACGTCTATCAACTGTCTTTCAAGGGCCGTAACTTGAAAATGGTTCAGTCGGTTAGTTATGGCACTGGATCGGGGTACCTTTATTATTCGAATGTCATAGAGGATTACGGATATTTCGCTGACGGCGAACCGCGCAGCAACATGCACATAGCCTACGCAGTGGGCCCCCAGACAAAGTTCAGGCTTCCGAGAAGCATCCTTTCAGTGAGACGGCGCCCCGCAAGCATGGTCTTCATTCGCATAGCAACACACGGCCCTGTCACAGTGTCCGGCGACTCAAGAAGCCTAAGCCAATGGGGGTTGATCGATCAATACGGCAATGAGCACATGATCGAAATGACTCAGGAAGATAACGGAAACCTGATCGACTTTGTGATGAAGCAATAATCGTCTGACGCGTTGAGCCGTGCGTGCTTTCGGATTGGCTGACAGCCGCGAGCACGCACATCTTGAACTTTTACCAAGTTATTAGAGCGAAACGATCATGTCCGTAGAAACCCTTCATTCGCAAGCCACAAACTTCATGGACTTTATCAAGACAGGTGTGGATTCGCGCACGGGTCAGTTCACTATCGCGCTTCAGCTTCCGATTATCCCTGCCAATAACCTCGCTGGCCCTTCCCTGTCGCCGACGTTGTCCTTCAGCGTATTGGCCTCCACGCGTAATCGCGGTTTCGGTTTGGGCTGGTCCCTGGATCTGAGCGAACTCGATCTGCATCAGGATGCGCCGTCGTTGCGGTTATCTTCCGGGGAGTCGTTCGCGGTGGACGTCGATCGATCCTCGTTCGAGGTCGGCAGCAACATCGTGCTGCTCGATGCGAAGCTCGAATCGATGATCATCACTTGCGTGAGCGACGACGTCGTGCGGATTGACCACAAGGCCGGACAAACCGAACTTCTGACACGTCAGCAAGACAGTGCCCGCTACCTGGTGACCGAGATCCGCAGCCCTGAAGGTCGTCGTCTCTTCGTGGAATGGTCCGCCTTCGCCAACGGGGATTTTATCCTCGAGAACATCCGTGATGAGTCCCGACTGTTAATGAATGTGGAAGGCGACGAAGGCGAAGTGCGCTTCGTCGTACCAGCACTCAAGACCCACTTACTGCGTCTGCAACTGACCAATGCCATGCTCAGCGACGTATTTTTGCCCGGCATCGAGGAGCCGTTGAGCATCGGATACGATCATCATGAACTGGACGAAGCCAGTCACCTTCTGCTCCCTACGGCGTTGGTCAGTGTGCTCGGCGCCTCGGATACGGTGACTTGGGGCACAGGCGAATATGGCCACCAGCTCCCTCCGGGTGCCCCCTTCGAGGTGATGCCCCGCGTCATTGAATGGAAACATGCTAGCGGCGATAGCACGGAACTCACGAGGACCTACGAATGGTCCGGCGCCCACAACTTCCTGGGCTATGGCAGCGATCAGGCGTTCGACTGGCAACGGGGGCGTGACAACCTCTATCAGGTCGAGCAGGACTACGAATACGAAGTCGTTGAAACACAAACCGACCATCTCGGCACAACGCTGGCGACCATCACGCGGACCTGGAACCGTTTCCACTTGCTCACCAGCGAATCCATTAAGCGCGGCCACTGCGAAGTGCGCACCGAAACCACCTATGGGATCGAACCGGATACCGATTGGGAAGACCAGCCGGCCTGGTGCCAGTTACCTCACGAACAGAAAGTGACCTGGACCGATCACAGCGTGCAAGGGCTGCAGCGCAGCGAATCCACCGTGCACCGCTACGATCGATCCGGCAATATCGTGTTCACCCGCTCCCCTGCCGGTGTCGAGGAACACAGCCATTACTATCCGGCTGAAGGCGCCCAAGGCTGCCCAGCCAACGCCTTGGGCCTGGTCAGGTACCTGAAAACCAGGACCGTGAAGCCGGCCAGTCTCGAGGATGGGACCTATGGCGGCGCGTCCGAGATTTCCACCTCTTACACCTACACTTCACTTGATTCGTTGATCAAAGGCGAACCTGCCATCGTCCTGGTGCAGCAGGAGTGCGTGCACGATGACACCCGGTCGCGCAAGCTGGAAACCACCACGCAGACTTACAGTGAAGCCAGGGCCAGCTATGCCCGCCCGCAAAGCACTGTCACCGACCTTAACGACAAGCCCACCACGACCCAGTATCGCTATGAGTACACGGCCGGTGAGTTGATCACCCATGTCACGGTTACGGGTTTCGAGGCGACCAGCAAGGTCAGCCAGACGCAAAGCACCGGGCGCCACCTGATCACCGGTCAGGCGACCCGAAGTCGCAATTACGCCGGCGTTGTGTCGCGATATGAATACGATCCCCTTGGCCGCGTCACCTTGATCGTGACGGGCGACGACAGCCCTTACCAAGCCCGACAGACCGTCTCGTATCACCTGGGTGACGCCAAGGCGCGGGCGTTGAGAGCGGATGGGCAAACCCCGGTCATGATCGAGAACACCCATGCTACCGGGCAGCGTCGTCGGTACTGGCTCGACGCAGAGGGCCGGACCGTACGCGTCGAACTGGAAGACATCGATCACGCCCCTGGCCAGTTCCGCGAGGTAGCCCGTACGGTGTTCGATGCGCAAGGCAGGACGATCAGCGAAACCACGATCGACTGGCTGCATGATGCGCAAAGCGCTGCAAAGACCGCTGAACTTGCCCTGACAACCACCACCGAGTACGACGAGTGGGGCCAGGCCCGCTGCGTCACGACGCCCGATGGCGTGCGAACGTATAGCTTGCACAGGCCGATTTCCTTGACCGTGGAGCAGTGGCAGGCCAACGGTGACGCAGCAGGGCCAAAACGCATCACGCGGCACAACGTCGCCGGCAGCGCGGTTCAGGAACGGTTATACACAACGGCAGGCGCCCTCAGCCGCACCACCGAGTGGACCCGCGATGGCCTGGACCGGATCATTGCCACGCGGATCAAGGTGCCCGGCCACCCCGACCGGGTAACCGTCAACCGCCTTGATGCCTACGGACGGATCATCGAACAGCAGCTGCCCGACCACACCGTGGTCAATTGGACCTATGCGCCACACAGCGATGACCATCATCCAGAATCCATCGCCGTGACGCCGCCTCCCGAAATCCGGGCGCTGTGACCCCCGGCTCATCCAAAGACCCAGCACCAAGCCAAACGCGGTGAAATTCGCCGCGACACGCTGGCCTCCTACATCCAAGGATCGGAATCATGAACACGCCATTAATCATCGGTCGGCAGACGTTCGACGGTTTAGGCCGGCAACTCTCGGTCGAGGCCGGGGGACGAACAACCCGGTTTCATTACATCGACGGACAGCTTCCCCCCTCCGCCAACACCCTCGCTGATGGCAAGCAGGTCAGGTTCAGCTATGAACAGCACCTGAATCACCGGTTGTCGAGCATTCAGGGCGAGGGTGAAAAAGCTACCCGAATGACCTATCAGCCCGGCCTCGGCCAGCTCTCTACCGCCACCGGGGACCAGGGCACCCAACGGTTCTCCTACACACAATCAGGCCAGGCAGCGCGGGATGAATGGGTCATCGATGACTCGACCCATACCACCGAATGGCACTATTCATTTGGTGGCTGGCTGCAAGGCTTCAAGGATGCACAAGGTGCAACCCATGAACGCGAGTTCGACGCCGCTGGGCGTGTGAAGAGTTCGCGCGTCGACAATGTCGAGACCCGATTCGGTTACGACCCGCTGTCCCGCCCGATCCGCATCGATGTCGCCGATGGCGAGAGTGGGCGCACGTTGACGACCTCGATCACCTACGATTCGCTCGGCCGTGAGCACACCCGCACGTTTACCCTCACGCAGCCACTTGAAGATGACGAACAAGGCATCGCCGCCCCTAACGTGTTCACCCTCACACAGACGCTGGATTATTCCGCGCTGGATCAGATCACTGCACGTACCTGGACTGACGGCGAGCAGCGAGGAGAAGAGACCTTCGGGTACGATGCTCGCCAGCGTTTGGTGCGTTACACCGCGAACGAAGCGTCAGCACCTCAAGACCCTTACGGCAACAGAATCGTCGAGCAGCTCTTCACGTTCAATGCGCTCAATGGTTACAAGCGGGTAGTCAGCACCTTCAGCGATGGCAGCCGGGATGAGGCTGTTTTCAGCTACGCTGAAAATGATCCCGCCAAAGTCGTGAACATCACCCACACGCACCCATCCTGGCCGTCGTCGATTGACCTGACGTATGACGCCTGTGGTCGGGTCATCAGCGACAGTCTGGGTCGAACCATGCGTTGGGACACGCAGGGGAGACTGACCGAGGTTGCCTACCAGTCCCGCACCTGCAGCTACAGTTACGATCCCTGCGGTCATCTGACCGACAGAACAATCGACGGCGCGCTGAGCCGCAGCTTCTACAGTGCCGACCAGCTGACTCATGAACAAACCGGCAGTGACAGCCTGCAAAGGGTTGCAGACGGTGACGCATTGTTTGCCCTGAATCAGGTAACCAAAGGTCTGCGCCAGACTTCCCTCGTCGGCACCGACGCCCAGGGCAGCGTGCGACTGCAAGCAAACAGCGTCATTCGAACGCCCGCCTACACCGCACATGGGGCGACTGTTGCGACGACCGAGCACGTACCCTTCGGCTTCACGGGTGAGCGGCGAGAGCCACTGACCGGCTGGTACGTCCCCGGCGGCCATCGCCCCTATGACCCGGTATTGATGTGCTTTCTGGCACCTGACAGCGATAGCCCCTTTGGACGCGGTGGCCTGAACCCTTACGCGTACTGCGCTGGCGATCCGATCAACCGGGTCGATCCCGATGGGCACAGTTGGGTGAACTATGCCATTGCCGGCATTGGCATTGCGCTGTCGGCGATCGCCCTCATTCCCGGGCTGCAGGCTGCCTTGCCCGCCGCAGGCGCATTGTTCAGCTCCACCGCAGCCCTGTCGAGCGCACAAATTGCGACGCTGGCTGCAGCAACCCTGGACATCGTGTCTCTGGCCACTGGCGTTGCGAGCCTGGCCCTGGAGGTGAGCGGACATGAGAGTGCGGCCACCGGCATCCTGGGCGCGATGTCTCTGGTGACGGGTTTCGCCGGGGCAGGGGTCAGCCTTAAATTGGGCGCGATGAGGCGAGCAGGTTCGCAGCAGAGAGCGCTGGACCACAAACGCGGCTGGACATCCCCCAAGCCACATCGCCTGGGCCGCAGTGAAGTGGTGTTTCAGGGTACGTCGAGAGCGGTGGATGTGGGTTTTATCGAAACCTATCGCGGCACAAACCAGGCTGCCCTGCTTACTCATGGAGATCCGGTACGTGCGCTGTTGATGGGGCCGGACGGCAAGGTCTCCCGCGCGGCCGACATTGCCCGGGATTTTATCGCGCCCCGGCTGCAAGCTCTGAATTATCCAGCCGATGAGACCTTCGTGCTGCTGTCCTGCTGGGGAGGCAAGAATGGCGCGGCGCTGGAAATCGCCAGGGAATTGGGGCGTCCCGTTCAGGGTTTCACCAAGAAAACCTTTGTCAGCGGCTTTGCCAATCTGCAAATCGCCGGAGGAAAATCCAACACCCCGCTGCAAGTCATTCCCTATCTCGAGCGTCTGCGAGCGACGGGCAACCCGGTCAAGGCATGGAAAACCACCTACCGCGAGGCCTCGTCAAAAATCTTCCATCCGGACGGCACAATAACCACGCTGACTTAGGAACATTGCAGCGCAGCAAATGCAATGCCTGGCTTGCTGGTAAGTTACCACTGGCGCACCCTGCCTCTTAAGACCAATGTTTACCCTGCGGCAGGGTGTCGCGCCGGCGACCACGCGGTATACTGCCGCGCCTTTTTCCTGCCGCTGCGCCCGGGCGCTAGCCGAGCCAATGGCCGTTTGCGCGCAAGACCGATGCGTTTCGCGCAGTCGCCTTATAAATGTTCCCGCCTGATAGAGGAGAACGTCCATGACCGTGATCAAGCAGGATGACCTGATACAGAGCGTCGCCGACGCCCTGCAGTTCATCTCCTATTACCACCCCGTCGATTTCATTCAGGCGATGCACGAGGCCTACCTGCGCGAACAATCGCCTGCCGCGCGCGACTCCATGGCTCAGATCCTCATCAACTCGCGCATGTGCGCCACCGGCCATCGTCCGATCTGCCAGGACACCGGCATCGTTACGGTTTTCGTTCGCGTGGGCATGGACGTGCGCTGGGATGGCGCCACTATGGGCCTGGACGACATGATCAACGAAGGTGTACGACGCGCCTACAATCTGCCAGAAAACGTCCTGCGCGCCTCGATCCTCGCCGACCCGGCCGGCGCCCGCAAAAACACCAAGGACAATACCCCGGCGGTCATTCACTACTCCATCGTCCCGGGCAACACCGTGGAAGTGGACGTCGCGGCCAAAGGCGGCGGCTCGGAAAACAAATCGAAGATGGCGATGCTCAACCCTTCCGACTCGATCGTCGACTGGGTGCTGAAAACCGTTCCGACCATGGGCGCTGGATGGTGCCCGCCGGGGATGCTCGGCATCGGTATCGGTGGTACCGCCGAGAAGGCTGCGGTGATGGCCAAGGAAGTCCTGATGGAGTCCATCGACATCCACGAGCTCAAGGCGCGTGGCCCGTCGAACCGTCTGGAAGAAATGCGTCTGGAGCTGTTCGAGAAGGTCAACCAGTTGGGCATCGGTGCTCAGGGCCTGGGCGGCCTGACCACTGTGCTCGATGTGAAGATCATGGATTACCCGACCCACGCCGCCTCGCTGCCGGTGTGCATGATCCCCAACTGCGCCGCGACCCGTCACGCGCATTTCGTGCTCGACGGCACAGGCCCGGCTTCGCTGGAAGCGCCGCCGCTGGACGCCTACCCGGAGATCGTCTGGGAAGCAGGTCCGTCGGCTCGCCGTGTCAACCTCGACACCCTGACCCCGGAAGACGTGCAAAGCTGGAAGCCGGGCGAAACCGTCCTGCTCAACGGCAAGATGCTGACCGGCCGCGACGCCGCGCACAAGCGCATGGTCGAGATGCTGAACAGGGGCGAAACCCTGCCGGTGGATCTCAAGGGTCGCTTCATTTATTACGTCGGCCCGGTCGATCCGGTCGGTGACGAAGTGGTAGGCCCCGCCGGTCCGACCACCGCCACGCGCATGGACAAGTTCACCCGCCAGATCCTCGAGCAGACCGGCCTGCTGGGCATGATCGGCAAATCCGAGCGCGGCCCGACCGCCATCGAGGCGATCAAGGACAGCAAAGCTGTTTACCTGATGGCCGTCGGCGGCGCCGCTTACCTCGTGGCGCAAGCGATCAAGAAATCGCAGGTCCTGGCATTCCCTGAATTGGGCATGGAAGCGATCTACGAGTTCGAAGTCAAAGACATGCCGGTCACTGTCGCCGTCGACAGTAAAGGCGAGTCGGTCCACATCACAGGTCCTGCCATCTGGCAGAAGAAGATCAGTGAAAGCCTGGCGGTGGAAGTGCAGTAAGCGCTGACGTACCCGTAACGAAAAAGCCCGGCCTGCGTGCCGGGTTTTTTATTGTCTTTGCTCGCTGGCGGCTGACCAGCGCGCAGCCATCAGGACTGGAAAACGCAGCGGGCGGAGTGCTCGGCGTTGCCAGCAGCAGCGCCAGGATCAACCCCGACGATCCAGCACATTGACCACCAGCCGATCCACCCACCCCCACAGACGTTGCTTGATTCGCCGCCACAGTGGACGTGACTGCCAGTCCTGCAGGCTGACTTCACTGCTAAGCAGAAAATCCCGCTTGAAGCTTTCGCTCACGGCCAGGGTCAACGCCGGGTCCATCGCTTCAAGATTCGCTTCCAGATTGAAACGCAGGTTCCAGTGATCGAAGTTGCACGAACCGATGCTGACCCAATCGTCCACCAGCACCATTTTCAGATGCAGGAAGCACGGCTGGTATTCGAAAATTTTCACCCCGGCCTTGAGCAGACGCGGGTAATAGCGATGGCCCGCATAGCGCACTGACGGGTGATCGGTGCGTGGTCCGGTCAGCAACAGGCGCACCTCGACCCCGCGCGAAGCTGCCCGTCGCAAGGCACGACGGACTCTCCAGGTTGGCAGAAAATAAGGCGTCGCCAGCCAGATGCGTGTGCTGCTGGTGTTCAGAGAGCGCACCAGCGACTGCAGGATGTCGCGATGCTGGCGGGCGTCGGCGTATGCCACCCGACCCAGGCCCTGACCACTCACCGGCGCCCTGGGCAGACGTGGCAGACCGAAATTTTGCGCAGGACGCCACGCCCGTCCCCTGGGATTGGCGTGAAACTGGCGGTCGAACAATGCCTGCCAGTCGAGCACCAACGGGCCGCGTATTTCCACCATGACTTCATGCCATTCGCTGCTGTCCAAATCCGGTCGCCAGAATTCGTCGGTTACGCCCGTTCCACCGACCACGGCCAACGCCTTGTCCACCAACAGCAGCTTGCGATGATCGCGGTAGAAATTGCGGATGCCGCGACGCCAGTGCATGCGGTTATAGAACCGCAGAATCACCCCCGCGTCAGTCAGGCGCGTGCGCAGGCTGTCGGAAAATGCCTGCGAGCCGAAGTCATCGAACAGGCAGCGCACGATAATCCCGCGCCTGGCCGCATCGACCAGCGCTTGCACGACGGCTTCAGCGCAGACACCGGCCTCCACCAGATACAGCTCAAGCTCCACCTGCTGCTGCGCGGCCTCGATGGCGGCGATCATGCGCGGGAAGAATGCCGGGCCGTCGATCAGCAGGTTGAAATGGTTGTTTTCACGCCACGCAAAGATCGCACCTCTCATCTCAGCGCGCCGTGAAGATCAATACGGCGCCGACGGGCACCGAAAAGCCGATCGCCGAAAGATCAGCCGCTTTGCGTAAACCCTCCAACCCCGCCAGCAGACCGAAATCCTCGGCGTGCAGCACCAGCGGCTCCAAGGTCACCACCTGGAAGCGTCGGTCATCCAGCCGCGTGGCCAGCAGCTGGGCGTTGTAGCTCTGTGTCTGGCCGTGCATCTGCACTTTCAGCGGCAGACGCAGTTCAAGCTGTGCCCCGGGAGCCAGCGCGTTGATCGGGCGCATGTCCAGTTGCGCCGTGATCCGCGCCTCGGGGAATTGCTTGACATCGAACAACTGCCTGCGCAAGCGCTCGTCACGCAGCGGGATGCCGGTGCTCACCGAATCCAGCTCGACCTGCAGCTCGGCCAACCCTTTGGGATCAACGTTGCCATGCAGATTGAGAAAGCGATGGACCTCCGAGGTGTCGGAGTTTTTGGTGGAGATGAACGACAGTCGCGAGGACTCGTTATCCAGATACCAATTCGCCTGCACGGGCAGCGACAGCACGGCAAGCGAGGCCAGCAACAGGCGGATGAAAAGGGGCATGGGAACTCCAGAGGCGCGAATGGGCAACCTTGTCCGGCTGTCAGACCGCAGACAACCGGGTCCGTTCGCCACGAGGCTTTGCACCCTGTCACGTAACCATCACCAAAGCTTAACGGTGATGCCATCGGCCCTCCCTAGCCTGCAGTCGTACCGCAACGTATCGGATTATCAGTCGACCGGCCTGGATCAAGGCTGGCTTACGGAGACGCTTATGACTCAGATCGCCAGTATTCGAGACACCCGCTCTGATCGCCGTCTACTGGCCGAACGCCTGATCGGGCCTCACGCCCTGCAGCAGGCTCAGGCCCTGCGCTTCAGCGTTTTCAGCGGCGAACTCAACGCAAGGCTCAACGGCGCCGAACAAGGTCTGGACACTGACGACTACGACGTCCACTGCATGCATATCGGCGTGCGCGACCAACGCAGCGGACGCCTGGTCGCCACCACCCGCTTGCTGGATCACAAGGCGGCCAACACCCTGGGTCGTTTCTACAGCGAAGAAGAATTCAGCCTGCATGGCCTGGGCCACCTCCAAGGCCCGGTTCTGGAGCTTGGGCGCACCTGCGTCGACCCGGCCTATCGCAACGGCGGCACCATCGCCGTGCTGTGGAGCGAGCTGGCCGAGGTGCTCAACGAGGGTGGTTACAGCTACCTGATGGGCTGCGCCAGTATTCCGATGCAGGACGGTGGTATCCAGGCGCATGCGATCATGCAGCGTCTGCGAGAACGCTACCTGAGCACCGAATACGTGCGCGCTGAACCCAAAAAGCCGCTGCCCAGCCTGGATCTGCCGAACAACGTGATCTGCGAAATGCCACCACTGCTCAAAGCCTACATGCGCCTGGGCGCGAAGATCTGCGGCGAGCCGTGCTGGGACGAGGATTTCCAGGTGGCCGACGTGTTCATCCTGCTTAAGCGCGACGAGCTGTGCCCGCGCTATGCCCGCCACTTCAAGGCAGCGGTATGATGCGTACGCTGCGCACTCAGGTGCGCGTGGTCCGCCTAATAGCGGTCATCGCTCTGGGCTTGGTCATCGCCGGTACTTTCGCCCTGATGGAGCGCCTGCGTGTCGGCCATTCCATGGCCCGTCGTCAACGCTGGAGCCGCTGGTTCATGGTACGACTGACCAAGGCCCTGCCGTTTCGGATTACCCTCAGTGGCGAGCTGCCGGACCAGCCGATGCTATGGGTCAGCAACCATGTGTCATGGACCGATATCCCACTGCTGGGGATGCTCGCACCGCTGTCTTTCCTGTCTAAGGCGCAAGTACGCAACTGGCCATTGGCGGGTTGGTTGGCGTTGAAGGCTGGCACCCTGTTCATTTATCGCGGGTCGGGTGACAGCACGCAGGTTCAGAAGCAGATGGTTCAGCACTTGCTGGGCAACCATTCACTGCTGATCTTCCCGGAAGGCACCACAACCGATGGCCGCAGCCTGCGTACCTTTCATGGCCGCCTGCTCTCCAGCGCCATAGAGACCAGGACAGCGCTGCAGCCGGTGGCCATCAAGTACCTGCGCGATGGCAAGCCGGATCATATCGCGCCGTTCGTGGGTGAAGATGACCTGCTCTGGCACCTGTACCGATTGTTCGCCAATGAGGCGAGCGACGTACACATCCGCTTGCTGCCACCCATCACGTCTCGAGGCAAGCAGCGCACGGCGCTGGTGTGCGAAGCCCGGAACGCCGTGCAGGTGGCGCTGTTTGGCGACGACGCTCAGTGTGCCGGGGACCGTCCAGCTGCCAGAGCAGCCTGAGCGAACGCCTGAAGTTGTGGATAGAACTCGCGGAAGTCTTCGCTCAGCGGCCGATAAAGGCCCTGCAGTTCCTGCATGGCGCCGGCCAGCCCTTCAGGGCGCGACAGCCGTCGGGAGATCCCGGCCAGCGCCGTGCCCACCACCTCGAAATCCGCATACGAACCTAACCAATCCTGCGCAGCCATGCGCGGCGCGATCATCGCCAGGCGCTCAGGCAACTGCGGCTCGGCGGCCAGCACTCGATAGACCTTGTCGGTAAAGGCGTCCAGCGGCACCTGCGAATAGAGCAGCCAGTCCCGCGCCAGGCAGTGATCGAAAAACACGTCGAGCACGATTCCCGCGTAACGCCGACGCTCGGCGGGGAAACGTCCGACCGCCTGCTTGATCAGGGGATGAGCATCGGTGAACACGTCAATGCGCCGATGCAGTCGGATAGCGTCTTCAATGTCTGCAGGAAATCGCCCTGGTAACAGCCCTTTGACGAAATCACCGTACAGGCTGCCGAGCAGTTGTGCAGGCGTCTGACCGCCCAGATGGAGGTGTGCGAGGTAATTCATACGGGTTTCTTACCAGTCTGGTAGTGATCGCAATGTATCAGACCACGATATCCGCCTGTAGCAACGCTACTTGCCAGCGGTGGCGACCTGGGCAACGCATTCGTTGGCAAGCCGGAAGCTTAGAGGGGAGGCACGCCTATACCTAACAACCCGATATACCGATTTACCGTGTCGTAAGCACTTCTTGATATTTGTATATCGCGATTTATGGATATAAAGTTCGCTCCATCGCGATATACCGCTACGCGCTGATTGAGAACGACATGCCTATCGACCTCGACGACATAATAAAAGCCTTGGCCCACCCGCTTCGCCGCCAGATTCTTGCCTGGCTCAAAGACCCCGTCACCTGCTTCCCCGATCAACAGCACGCCTTCGATGGCGGCGTCTGCGCCGGTCAGATCGACCAACGTGCGGGCCTCTCGCAATCGACGGTGTCTGCCCATCTGGCGACGCTGCAACGCGCTGGGTTGATCACCAGCAAAAAGCACGGGCAATGGCATTTTTTCAAACGCAACGAAGACGTCATTCAGGCGTTTCTGCACGCGCTGACCCAACAGCTCTGACCCTATTCACAGGAGACGCCTCGTGCCCCTATCGCTACTTATCCTGGCCCTGAGCGCCTTCGCCATCGGCACCACCGAGTTCGTCATCATGGGGCTGCTGCCCGATGTGGCCAGTGACCTGGGCGTCAGCATTCCCGGCGCCGGCTGGCTGGTCACAGGCTATGCCTTGGGTGTCGCCATCGGCGCGCCCTTCATGGCCATGGCCACTGCCAGACTGCCGCGCAAGGGCGCACTGGTCACGCTGATGGGGATTTTCATCGTCGGCAACCTGCTCTGCGCAGTCGCAGCCGACTACAACGTCCTGATGTTCGCCCGCGTCGTCACCGCCCTGTGCCACGGTGCATTTTTTGGCATTGGCTCGGTGGTGGCAGCCGGTCTGGTTCCGGCCAACCGTCGCGCTTCGGCGGTGGCGCTGATGTTCACCGGCCTGACCTTGGCCAACGTACTGGGCGTGCCATTGGGCACCGCGCTGGGCCAACAGGCGGGCTGGCGCTCGACCTTTTATGCTGTCACGGTGATCGGAATCATCACGTTCATCGGTCTGATTCGCTTTTTGCCAGCCAAACGCGATGAGGAAAAACTCGACATGCGCGCAGAACTGAGCGCCCTCAAAGGCATCGGCATCTGGTTGTCGCTAAGCATGACCGCGCTGTTCGCCGCCTCGATGTTCGCCCTCTTCACCTACCTCGCCCCGTTGCTGGGCGAGGTCACCCGCGTATCGCCACTGGGCGTGACCTGGACCCTGCTGCTGATCGGCCTGGGGCTGACCCTCGGTAACATCATTGGCGGCAAACTGGCTGACCGGCGCCTGGCCGCCACGCTGATCGGCGTGTTCATCGCCATGGCCGTGATCTCTACCGTCCTGAGGTGGACCAGCGTCGCGTTGATCCCCGCCGAAGTAACGCTGTTCCTCTGGGCTACAGCTGCCTTTGCCGCCGTGCCTGCCTTGCAGATCAACGTTGTGACCTTTGGCAAGCAAGCGCCGAACCTGGTTTCGACGTTGAACATCGGCGCGTTCAACGTCGGAAACGCCCTCGGCGCCTGGGTAGGCGGCAGTGTCATCGCCCATGGTTTCGGCCTGACCAGCGTGCCGCTGGCTGCCGGTGGCCTGGCATTGCTGGCGCTGCTGGTGACCCTGATTAACTTCCATCAGCGCGGCAATGCCGAGCTGGCTGCCCTAGCGAACTGATCGTTCAGAATCAGCGCTTCAAACCTTGTGTCCACACTCTGCGAATTCACTGACTACCGATTGCATTGAGGATATCCCGATGACCACCCTTTTCGACCCGATCAAGGTCGGCGAACTCGACTTGACCAACCGCATCATCATGGCCCCGCTGACCCGCTGCCGCGCTGATGAAGGCCGCGTGCCCAACGCGATGATGGCCGAGTATTACGTGCAACGCGCCTCAGCCGGCCTGATCATCACAGAGGCCACTTCGGTCACCCCGATGGGCGTCGGTTACCCGGACACCCCCGGTATTTGGTCCAACGATCAGGTTCGTGGCTGGAGCAATGTGACCAAGGCCGTCCATGCCGCGGGCGGCAAGATTGTGCTGCAACTGTGGCACGTGGGCCGAATCTCGCATTCGAGCTACCTCAACGGTGAAGCGCCGGTCGCACCGAGCGCCGTTGCGCCCAAAGGTCATGTCAGCCTGCTGCGTCCGTTGTCCGACTACCCAACGCCGCGCGCGCTGGAGCTGGCTGAGATCGATGACGTCATCGATGCGTTCCGGGTAGGCGCCGAAAACGCCAAGGCCGCCGGTTTTGACGGTGTGGAGATTCATGGCGCCAACGGTTACCTGCTCGATCAGTTCCTGCAGAGCAGCACCAACCAGCGTACTGACGCGTATGGTGGCTCGCTGCAGAACCGCGCGCGCCTGTTGCTGGAGGTCACTGACGCGGTCGTTGAGGTCTGGGGCGCAGGCCGGGTTGGCGTGCATTTGGCACCCCGCGCCGATGCTCACGACATGGGTGACGATAACCTGGCAGAGACGTTTACCTACGTGGCTAGGGAACTGGGCAAGCGTGGCATCGCCTTCATCTGCGCCCGTGAGCGTGAATTGGACGACAGCCTGGCGCCGCGACTGAAAGAGGCATTTGGCGGGGTGTTCATCGCTAACGAGAAGTTCACCAGGGACAGCGCCAATGAGTGGCTGGCCAGCGGCAAGGCTGACGCCGTTGCATTTGGTGTGGCGTTCATTGCGAACCCCGACCTGCCTGCGCGGTTGGCGAACAATGCGCCGCTGAACGAGGCACATCCTGAGACGTTTTACGGCAACGGGCCGGTCGGGTATGTAGATTATCCGGCATTGCAATGAACGGATTGAATGTGCCGTTGTGAAGTGATCGTTCCCACGCGCCGCGTGGGAATACATCATTCGAAGCGGCGCCTCATGCAGCTATCGGACGCAGAGCAGCGGAACGATCAACAACCATTAACTGGCCAATTGCCGCACCTCGAAAGACTACTGCGCCCGGGAATTGATTTGCTGCGACAGCGTTTGAATCTGACTCTGCAACGTATTCAAACTCCGGGTCATCTGCCCACGAAACGCATCAAATTCCTGAATACTGGCCCCTGACGAAGACGCCGCCGGACGATTATCCTGCTCACTCTTGAGCACGATCATGTCCTGTTCAAGCCGCTCAATCGCCTGGCTGTTATTGCTTTTCTTCAAATTCGCCACATCCGCACTCAAACCCTTGATCTGCGAATCCAGCCGCTCCTGCTCCAACTGCGCCGACTTTCCATCGGGCAGCGCAGTCTTCAACGCTGCCAGCTCTGCAGTCACAGCCTTCAACTGATCCTGTAATTGCTGATTGGTCGTCTGCTGCTGGGTGGCCTGCACGGCAATCTGCTCAAGCCGTTTATCCAGCCCGCCCTGCACCCCGGCCGCGCCTTGCTGCTGTCTGCTCTGATCTTCCAGTTGATCCTGCAAGGCCTTGATCTGCGCTTTCAACGCTTCGCCGCCACTGTTGGCCACGGATTGCGTCGCCACGACTTTGCCGGAAATATCCTGCAGCCTTCCGGCTGCCTCCTCGCTGATACGCGCGAAGCTTTCCTGGGTCGCGACCAGTTGCTGCTCCATTAGGGACATCTGCTGGAAACTCCACCAGCCCAGGCCACAGAATGCGATGATCAGCGCACCGATCAATGCCCACAGTGCACCGGTTCCGGGTGCTTTGACCTTGACCACCGGCGTGGAGCGTGAATACACCGTGGTGCGCTCGCGGGCACTGCCAGTCGGGATGAAATCGTCGTCATCATCTTTAGCGCTGAGGCTTGGGACGTTATCGACGTCGTCATACGGATCTTTGCGCATGCGGGTACCTTTGAAATCCGTTGAATCTTGGGGGCGCAAGTATACCGCCGCAGGTTAAGGCCGTCTGAATCGCTGGCGGTTTCACACCGCAGTGCCATGCTGCGCTTTCCACCAACTGCAGAATTCGTCCAGCGCGGTCCAGACGTTCACCTTGGGCTGGTAGTCCAGATAATGCCGGGCGCGGCTGATATCAAGGGTGAAATCCCGACTCATGACCTGCATCCCGATTCTCGACAGCGCCGGTTCAGGTCGGCCGGGCCAGAGCATGCACGCCGCTTCGTTGAGCGCCGCAGCGCTGTACCCCAAGCCGTAGGAACGATAACGCGTGACCGGCGGCAGTTGCATCTGGCGCATCACATAATTGACCACATCCCAGATCGGCACCGGCGCGCCATTGCTGATGTTGTAGGCCTTGCCCAGCGCCGAGCCTGCTGCCAACAGACTGCTGAGCAACGCTTCGTTGAGGTTCTGGATGCTGGTGAAGTCGACCTTGTTAAGACCGTTGCCGATGATCGACAAGCGCCGTTTACGCTGCATCTGCAACAATCGGGGAAAGATGCTGGTATCGCCTGCCCCGGTGACGAAACGCGGACGCAGGGCAATGACCTCCAGACCGAACTCCTCGGCGCCGAACACCTTTTGTTCAGCCAGATACTTGGTGGCGGCGTAGTGATTGTAAAAGCGCTTGGGCACCTGCTCCTCGCGAACCGCCAGATGCGAGTGCCCATCGAAATAAATGGAAGGCGATGACAGATGCACCAATCGGCGCACCTGTTGCTTGAGACAAGCCTCCACAACGTTCTCGGTGACCTGAACATTGCTCTGGTGAAAGTCCTGACGCCGCCCCCAGGTGCCAACTGCGCCGGCACAGTGCACCACCGCTTCGACGTCGTCGCATAAGGCATACACCCGTTCCGGGTCGTTCAGATCGCCCTGGATGAATTCGGCGCCGCGTCGCACCAGGTGCTCGACGCCCTGCGCACGGCGGCCGTTGACCCGAACGCTCAAGCCCTGCTCCAGAGCAAAACGCGCAAAGCGTCCGCCGATGAAGCCGCTTGCGCCGGTGACCAGAATCTTCATTTACCGCTCCGTTTTTTACTTACTCTCATTTGGCCGCCTGAAAAAACTACCTCGGTCAAACATGCACTAAATCGAAATCAGACACCGCAGCCTCTGCAGCAGTCCAGCGTGTCGGCGCGCAGGATCGCTTCCGCTGGCCATAGGGATTGGCCATAGGCCCGACTGTTTCGAGCATTGACGCTCACTGCGCGTCCAGCGGCACCAGCCATTGCCCGGCTTTTTTTGCCAGATGATCGGTCAACTGCGTCAGCAACTGCCCGCCGCTGCGCCAATGATGCCAGTACAACGGCACATCGATGCAGCGATCGCTCAATAATTCCACCAGCTTGCCACTCGCCAACTGTTCGCGAACCTGCAGTTCAGGCACCAGTCCCCAGCCCATCCCGGCTTCGGTCATGCGGATGAAACCCTCTGACGACGGGCACAGATGATGCTGGAAACCACCCTCGATCCCCAGCGATTGCAGATACCGATGCTGCAGGAAATCATCCGGCCCAAACACCAGCGCAGGTGCCCGCGCCAGTGCTTTTGGGGTGCAGCCATCCGGGAAATGCCGGGCCATGAACGCCGGGCTGGCCAGCGCACGGTAGCGCATGGCGCCCAGCAGCAGGCTGCGAGCGCCGGCAACCGGCCTTTCGCTGCCGCACAGACAGGCCGCCACCTCTCCAGCACGCATGCGCTTAAGACCGACGTCCTGATCCTCCACCACCAGGTCGATCAATAAATGCTGCTCGGCACAGAAGTCGCCTACCGCCTGCGCCCACCATGTGGCCAGACTGTCGGCATTGAGAGCGATACGCAGGCGTTCCGGCATTCCGCCCTCGTCCAGCGCTGGCACCAGGCTTTGCAGGTCGCGCTCCAGCAGGCGCACCTGCTGCACGTGATTGAGCAGACGGCGGCCAATGTCGGTTGGACTGGGTGGCGTCGCTCGCACCAGCACCGGTTGGCCGATACGCGCCTCCAGCAATTTGATCCGCTGTGAGACCGCCGACTGCGACAGGCCCAACACCTGCGCTGCGCGCTCGAAGCCTGCTTGCTCGACCACTGCGGCGAGCGCGGAAAGCAGCTTGTAGTCAAACATCATTTTTCCTAATGAGTGATCAGGATTATTGGTTTTCCTTATACCGCTGACGCCCCGACAATCGCTACACCGTTTTCGCGCGTCATTGTTATTTCGGAGCAGACACCATGTGGCAGAGCTACCTCAACGGCCTGTTGGTCGCATTCGGCCTGATCATGGCCATCGGCACGCAGAACGCCTACGTTCTGGCGCAAAGCCTGCGCCGCGAACATCACCTGGCGGTGGCGCTGCTGTGTATCCTTTGCGACGCGGTGCTGGTCGCCGTCGGAGTGTTCGGTCTGGCCAACGTGCTGGCCCGAAATCCCACCCTGCTCGCGGTGGCGCGCTGGGGCGGCGTGGTATTTCTGCTGTGGTATGGCGCCAAGGCCATGCGTCGCGCGTTGTCGCCGCAGAGCCTGCAGGAAGGCGATATCAATGGTCGGCGCTCGCGGCGCGCAGTGTTGCTGACGGCACTTGCAGTGACGCTGCTCAATCCTCACGTTTATCTGGATACCGTGTTGTTGATCGGTTCGCTCGGCGCCCAGCAGACAGTGCCGGGGGCTTATGTCGCAGGGGCCGCCAGTGCCTCGTTAATGTGGTTCTCGACCCTGGCGATCGGTGCCGCTTCGCTCGCCCCCTGGCTGGCCCGCCCTGCTACCTGGCGTCTGCTGGACGTAATGGTCGCAGTGATGATGTTCAGTGTGGCGGCGCAGTTGGTGCGTTCTGCGTGATCGAACGTTCATCTATAACAGCTCGGGTTGCAGGCGCAGACCTTGCGAAACCGCCACCATCGCACACCGCACTGATCCAGGAGCATCAAGGGCAGCAAACGGCAGCGATGGCGACCGGTGAATCACAGACAGCCGTTCATCAACGTCCGACATTTACCCCGCACAGCTCTGGAACCTCTATCCCACACAGTTGTTGCGTGGTTATGGGCAGGACCCGGTGCTATGATCCAGCCCCTGCGTCGCAAAGAGTAAAAACTCGCCGGCGTATGTTATGTCTGGCCGCCCGTGATCGGCCTTGCGCTCACCGCAACTGACCTGATTAGGAGAATTACCATGGCTTTCGAATTGCCGCCGCTGCCGTATGCACACGATGCTCTGGCACCGCACATCTCCAAGGAAACACTGGAATATCACCACGACAAGCACCACAACACCTATGTCGTGAACCTGAACAACCTGGTGCCTGGCACCGAGTTCGAAGGCAAGACACTGGAAGAAATCGTTAAATCTTCCTCGGGCGGTATCTTCAACAACGCAGCCCAGGTCTGGAACCACACCTTCTATTGGAACTGCCTGGCGCCCAACGCTGGCGGTCAACCTACCGGTGCACTGGCTGATGCGATCAACACAGCATTCGGTTCGTTTGACAAGTTCAAGGAAGAGTTCAGCAAGACATCCATCGGCACCTTCGGCTCCGGCTGGGGCTGGTTGGTGAAGAAGGCCGACGGCTCCCTGGCTCTGGCTAGCACCATCGGCGCCGGCAACCCGTTGACGAGCGGCGACACCCCGCTGCTGACTTGCGATGTATGGGAACACGCCTACTACATCGACTACCGTAACCTGCGCCCAAAATACGTCGAGGCGTTCTGGAACCTGGTTAACTGGAAGTTCGTTGCCGAGCAGTTCGAAGGCAAGGCTTTCACCGCCTGATTAGCGCTTTAGCTGGCCGCTTGCGTAAAAAAACCCGGCCTTGCCGGGTTTTTTTTCGCCTTCTGTTCGTCTTTATGTATTGTCAGCAAACGCTAGCGGACTAATATCAGCCTCGGCTTGGGTTTACGAAGCAACGTCCAGGTCCGTCTCGCTGCTCACCGCCCCATAATCGATCGCCCTACTTGCCCGCGCGTGAATCGTTATCCAAATGAAACAAGTCAGGGGTGTTTCACGACCTTGACGCCACGGTTTGCATTGCCAATGCTAGCAAGCCAGCATGGATGAAGGAATGCCCATTTGAAGCTGGAACTCAAAAACAGCTTGTCGGTGAAGCTGCTGCGTGTGGTGCTGCTGTCGGCGCTGGTGGTGGGCGTCGTGCTTAGTTGCGCACAAATCGTCTACGACGCCTACAAGACCCGGCAGGCCGTCGCCACTGACGCGGAGCGGATTCTGGACATGTTCCGCGACCCGTCCACCCAGGCGGTCTACAGCCTGGACCGGGAAATGGGCATGCAGGTCATCGAAGGACTGTTCCAGGACAAGGCCGTGCGCGTGGCGTCCATCGGGCATCCCAATGAAACCCTGCTCGCGGAAAAATCTCGCGACCTTACGCCATCCCCTACTCGCTGGCTGACCGATCCGATTCTCGGCCAGGAACGCAGTTTCACCACCCAACTGGTGGGCCGCAGCCCGTACAGCGAGTATTACGGCGACCTGCGCATCACGTTGGACACCGCCACCTATGGCGAAGGGTTCCTGATCAACTCGATGATCATCTTCATCTCCGGCGTACTGCGTGCACTGGCGATGGGTCTGGTGTTGTATCTGGTCTATCACTGGCTGTTGACCAAACCGCTGTCGCGCATCCTTGAACACCTGACGAGTATCAACCCTGACCGCCCCAGTGAACATCTACTGCCGCTGCTTAAGGGTCACGAAAAAAACGAATTGGGCGTATGGGTCAGGACCGCCAACCAGTTGCTCGCCTCGATTGAACGCAATACCAACTTGCGTCACGAGGCCGAATCGAGCCTGTTGCGCATGGCGCAGTACGACTTCCTCACCGGCCTGCCCAATCGCCAGCAATTGCAGCAGCAACTGGACAGAATACTGGTGGACTGCGGCCGTGTGCAGCACCGCGTCGCCGTGCTGTGTGTGGGCCTTGACGACTTCAAAGGCATCAACGAGCAATTCAGTTACCAGGCAGGCGACCAGTTGCTGCTGGCATTGGCTGACCGTTTGCGCGGGCATAGCGGTCGTCTGGGCGCACTGGCGCGTCTGGGGGGCGATCAGTTCGCGCTGGTCCAGGCCGACATCGAACAACCTTACGAAGCAGCCGAACTGGCGCAGAACATCCTCGACGACCTGGAAGCGCCGTTCGCAGTGGACGGAGAAGAAATTCGCCTGCGCGCCACCATCGGCATCACCCTGTTCCCGGAAGACGGCGACAGTACCGAAAAGCTGCTGCAGAAAGCCGAACAAACCATGACCCTGGCCAAGACCCGTTCGCGCAACCGCTATCAGTTCTACATCGCCAGCGTCGACAGCGAGATGCGTCGTCGCCGTGAACTGGAAAAAGACCTGCGCGAAGCGCTGGTCCGTGATCAGTTTCATCTGGTTTATCAGCCGCAGATCAGCTACCGCGACCAGCGCGTAGTGGGGGTCGAAGCGCTGATTCGCTGGACGCACCCGGAGCACGGTTTCGTGCCCCCGGACCAGTTCATCCCCCTGGCCGAGCAGAACGGCACCATCATCGCCATTGGCGAGTGGGTGCTGGATCAGGCCTGCAAGCAGCTGCGCGAGTGGCACGATCAGGGTTTCAGCGACCTGCGCATGGCGGTCAACCTATCCACTGTGCAGCTGCACCACGCCGAACTGCCAAGGGTGGTCAATAACCTTTTGCAGATCTATCGGCTACCGCCGCGCAGCCTGGAACTGGAGGTTACCGAAACCGGCTTGATGGAGGACATCAGCACCGCCGCCCAGCATTTGCTTAGCCTGCGCCGCTCCGGGGCGTTAATCGCCATCGATGACTTCGGCACTGGCTATTCGTCTTTGAGCTACCTCAAAAGCCTGCCGCTGGACAAGATCAAAATCGACAAGAGCTTCGTGCAAGACCTGATCGACGATGATGACGACGCCACTATTGTGCGGGCCATCATTCAGTTGGGCAAAAGCCTGGGGATGCAGGTGATTGCCGAAGGCGTTGAAACCGTCGAACAAGAGGCTTACATCATCTCTGAGGGTTGCCACGAAGGCCAAGGCTATTTCTACAGCAAGCCATTGCCCGCACGGGAGTTGCTGGCTTATCTGAAGCAGGCGCATCGCACGCACGTCGGGGTGTTGTAGAGCGCTCGGCACACCGGCCGTATGGCAGTCTGCCTGTAGCAGTCCGCTTGCCAACGGCCAGAGCGTTGAAAATCACCAGCACCAAGCGCAGGGGCTGGCCACCGGTTATCACTGCCTGACAAGCCCCCCTTCAATGCCCCGTAACAGCTTGAAATACCTCCCCCGCCATGAACAAGGCGTTTTGCCTTTACACCGAATGCAAATCCTTCGCATTATTGCGCGGCTTTTTGTGGCGCTCGCCATCGTTCACACACTTCTTCGAAGCAGGATTCCGTCATGATTCGTACGCCCCTGGCTAGTGCCAGTCTGCTGGCCATCGCTATCGCCTTGGCTGGTTGTGACCAAGGCAAGGACAAGCCCGCCGCTACTGCCAATACCGCTCCGACTGCCGCCGTTGCAGCCCCGCCAGCGCCGATCAGCGATACCGCCGCCAAGGCTGTGGTCGCGAACTACGCCAATATCGTGTTCGCCGTATTCAGTGACGCCGAATCCACCGCGAAGACACTCGGCACCGCCATTGACGCCTTTCTCGCGGCACCCAGCGATCAAACCCTCAACGCCGCGCGCGATGCCTGGCTGGCCGCACGCATCCCGTACATGCAGAGCGAGGTGTTTCGCTTCGGCAATACCATCATCGATGACTGGGAAGGTCAGGTGAACGCCTGGCCGCTGGACGAGGGCCTGATCGACTATGTCGCCATGGACTACCAGCATGCGTTGGGCAACCCCGGCGCAACCGCTAACATCATCGCAAACACGTCGGTGCAGGTGGGCGAAGACACGGTCGATGTCAGCGAAATCACTCCCGAGAAACTGGCCAGCCTGAACGAGCTGGGTGGTTCCGAAGCTAACGTCGCTACCGGCTATCACGCTATCGAATTCCTGCTCTGGGGCCAGGACCTAAACGGCACCGGCACCGGCGCCGGCGAGCGTCCTGCCAGCGATTACCTTGAAGGCGCCGGCGCTACCGGCGGGCATAACGAGCGTCGTCGCACGTATCTAAAAGCCGTCACCGACCTGCTGGTCAGTGATCTGGAGGAGATGGTCGGCAACTGGAAACCGGGGGTCGCCGACAATTACCGAGCGACGCTGGAAGCAGAGTCGGGCGAAAGCGGCCTGCGTAAAATACTGTTCGGCATGGGCAGCCTGTCGCTGGGCGAACTGGCGGGCGAACGCATGAAGGTCGCGCTGGAAGCCAATTCCAGCGAAGACGAACACGACTGCTTCAGCGACAACACGCATAACTCACACTTCTACAACGGCCTGGGCATCCGCAACGTTTACCTGGGCCAATACACTCGCGTGGACGGCAGCAAGGTCAGCGGTCCAAGCCTGTCCTCGCTGGTCGCCAACGTTGACGCCGCCACCGACAGCACCCTGCGCGCCGATCTGGACGCCACTCAGGCCAGACTCCAGGTCATCGTCGATCACGCCAACAAGGGCGAACACTTCGACCAATTGATCGCCGCTGGCAACACCGCAGGCAATCAGGTCGTTCGCGATGCGATTGCCGCGCTGGTAAAACAGACCGCTGCCATCGAGCAAGCCGCAGCCAGGCTGGGCATCACCGATCTGAACCCGGACAACGCCGATCACGCGTTCTGATCGACGCTCCTGCTCCATCCCCTAAAAGCGTGGTCAGATGAGCTGCGAATAACAGCCAACCCGTATCCGGGCTGGCTGTTTTTGCCTGCGAACCAGGCTCGCCTGCCCTAGTAACCACGGGAGTTTCGAGGACCGATCCGTAAGTTCTGTAGGGAGTTTCCTGTTCACTGTTTGTCGGATTGAACGCCCCCAAGTGGCCGTCGATCATGCGCACTTCCTTGACCCCATCCCATCCAGGAGGAGACAGACAGTGCCCAAAGGAAACAAGAAACGACGCCGTGTCAGCAAGCACAAAGCCAACAATTACGGAATCCATCTGCTGGTCGGTATCAAGGGGCCGCGCGCCTGGAAAGTGACCATTTATCGCGATGGCAGGACCTTCAATAGACTCTTCTCATTCTCTCGTTATGGTGGACGAGAAGCAGCCCGCCAGGCCGCCGATGCCTGCCGCGATGAACTGATACTGACGCACCTGCCCAAGCTCAGCCGTGACGTTCGCCAACGCATCATCGCCACCAACACCAGCGGCTATCCCGGCGTGCATTATCGCTGTTACACCGGCATCGCGTATTGGGTGGCGCGCACCACGTTGCGCAACGGCAGCAGCGTGACCAAGTCGTTCAGAGTCGAATATTACGGCTATGAGCGGGCCAAGGAGTTGGCCATACGCGAGCGCGAGCGGCAGTTGGACAGCATCGGCGATTACCGATCATTCAAGGTGGTGGAAGGCGAACGCCGTTTGATGCAACTCATGGTGGAAAACCCGTCATTGGAAATTACCGGGATTTGAGCCCGCTCGCTGGTCAGGCACCCGCCTGCCAGCGAATTGGTTACAACACGTTTCGAGAGGCACTTACAAACGCAAATCCCTCTTATTCGTCAAAGACGGGGCTGTTAAGCTTGCTCGCCCCGATTTCCACCCCTATGCAGGATGTGTATGGCTGCGCGGTTCCGTCTTTGGTTCTCCCTGCTGATGGCTTGCGCCCTTGGCGGGTGCGACGACGCCCCGCGTTTCACCGCTGCGCAGCCTGGCGAATCACAATCGGCAGGTGCTGCGACCGTCAATCGCAGTGACCGTAATGCATTCTCCTCGCCCTCTGCCAATCTCTCGCCCACACGTCGTCTGGACTTCAGCGCGGGTAACAGTTTCTTCCGCAACCCATGGGTGATCGCCCCCTCCACCACCACCGCGCGCGATGGCCTCGGACCACTGTTCAACACCAATGCCTGTCAGAACTGCCACATCAAGGACGGTCGCGGCCACCCGCCCGAGCCCGGCGCTGAGAATGCGGTATCGATGCTGGTCCGGCTATCCATTCCCGATGACCCGGCTTACGCCGATCGCCTTCGAAAGCTGGGGCTGACCCCCGAGCCGGTGTACGGCATCCAGTTGCAGGACATGGCGATTCCCGGCATCACCCCGGAAGCCAAGGTGCGCGTCGAGTACGACTCGATGACCGTGCATTTCCGCGACGGCACACCGGCTCACCTGCGTCGCCCTACCCTGCGTATAACCCAGCTCGGCTACGGCCCGATACACCCCCAGGCCCGCACTTCGGCACGCATCGCCCCGCCAATGATCGGCCTGGGTCTGCTGGAGGCAATCCCGGAAGCGGCGATTCTGGCCAATGCCAATCCCGACAACCGCAATGGCACCGGTATCACCGGCACGCCGAACAGGGTCTGGGATGACGCACAGCAGAAACCGGTGCTCGGCCGGTTCGGTTGGAAAGCCTCGCAGCCCAGCATCCAGCAGCAGAACGTCCATGCGCTGGCCGGTGACATGGGCCTGACCACGACCCTGAGGCCCGCCGACGATTGCACCCCTTCACAAACCGCCTGCCTCCAGGCTCCCAGCGGCAAAGGGCCCAATGGCGAGCCTGAGGTCAGCGACAACATCCTGCGATTGATCACCTTCTACACCCGCAACCTAGGGGTCCCGGCGCGGCGCGATGTAGCCGACCCGCAGGTGCTGCAAGGCAAGAATCTGTTCTTCAAGGCCGGTTGCCAGCAGTGTCATACACCGCAATTTACTACCGCAACCGACGCCGCCGAGCCGGAGCTGGCGAACCAGGTGATTCGCCCTTACACCGACCTGCTGCTGCACGACATGGGCGAAGGACTGGCCGATAACCTCAGTGAGTTCCAGGCCAGCGGCCGACAGTGGCGCACCGCGCCTTTGTGGGGCATCGGGCTGACCGAAACCGTCAGCGGGCATACCCGGTTCCTGCACGACGGCCGCGCCCGCAACCTCATGGAAGCGGTGCTCTGGCACGGAGGGGAGGCATTGCCGGCACAACGTCAGGTGCTGGCTTTCGATGAGCAACAGCGCGCCGCCCTGCTCGCGTTCCTGAACTCCCTGTAAACATCATTTCTGAAACATAAGGAGCCGGACATGTTCCGTCCCACGCTGTTGTTCACCAGCCTCGCCGCGCTCGCCCTGGGTGCCTGTGCGCCTTCGGATCCGCAGGCGGTGACGTCTGCCGCCATTGCCAAACAAGTGATCCTGCCGACCTACAGCGGTTGGGTCGACGCTGACCGACAGCTGGCCGTCAGCGCGCTGGCCTTCTGCGAGGGCAAATCGGACCTGAACACCGCCCGCGCCGATTTTCTGCACGCGCAAAAAGCCTGGGCTCAGCTGCAGCCATTACTGATTGGTCCACTGGCAGAGGGCAACCGCGCATGGCAGGTCCAGTTCTGGCCTGACAAGAAGAATCTGGTTGGCCGTCAGGTCGAGCAACTGGTCACCGCCCAGCCGCAGATCGACGCTGAGGCGTTGGCCAAGTCCAGCGTCGTGGTGCAGGGCCTTTCGGCTTATGAATACATCCTGTTCGACGCCGGGATCGATATGGCCAGCGCTGAGCAGAAAGCCCGCTACTGCCCGTTGCTGACCGCCATCGGCAATCGCCAGAAGGCTCTGGCCGAAGAAATGCTCAACCGCTGGAACAGCACCGACGGCATGCTCGCGCAGCTCAGCAAATTTCCCAATCAACGCTACGCCGACTCCCACGAAGCCATCGCCGAACTGCTGCGCGCGCAGGTCACCGCACTGGACACCCTGAAGAAGAAACTCGGCACCCCGCTGGGCCGCCAGTCCAAGGGCGTGCCGCAGCCGTTCCAGGCCGAAACCTGGCGCAGCAATGCGTCCCTGAGCAGCTTGCAGGCCAGCCTGGAAAGTGCCGAAACGGTGTGGTCGGGTGTGGACAACAAGGGCTTGCGTGGGCTATTGCCCACTGAATACAAACCGCTGGCCGAAAGGATCGATGCCGCCTACGCCGAGAGTCGCAAACAGCTGGCCGCCCTGAAGCCGCCGTTGGCCGACCTGCTGGCCACTGAACAGGGTCGCGAGCAACTGAATGCGTTCTACGACAGCCTCAACGTGGTCCACCGCCTGCAGGAAGGCGAACTGGCCAGAGCACTGGGCATCCAGCTGGGCTTCAACGCCAACGATGGTGACTGATATGTTGCGACGTCAGGCTTTGGCGCTCGGCAGCCTCATTCTCAGCGCTTGCACCTTGGGCGGTTGGACGCTGTTCACGAACAAAAGCGCAGGTCCACTGCTGCTATCGGCCCGCGACGACAGTAACGGTCGGCACTACGCCGTGGGCTATCGCGTGGATGGCACTCGGGTGTTCGCCACCCAGGTCGCCCAGCGCTGCCACGACATCATCGATCACCCGCAACTGCCGATCGCCCTGTTCGTCGCCAGGCGGCCGGGCACCGAAAGTTACCTGATCGACCTGCGCGATGGGCGCTTGCTGCAAACCGTCAGTTCGTCACCCGACCGGCATTTCTACGGCCACGCTGTGATCCACAATAGCGGCAAATGGCTCTACGCTACTGAGAACGACATCACCGATCCGGGCCGCGGCGTGCTGGGTGTGTACCAATTCGTCGGCGAGCGTCTGCAGCGTGCGGGCGAGATTTCCACCCACGGTATCGGTCCGCATCAGGTGTCGTGGTTGCCGGATGGCGAAACGCTGGTGGTGGCCAACGGCGGCATTCGTACCGAGGCGGAGAGCCGCGTCGAAATGAACCTCGATGCCATGCAGCCGAGCCTGGTATTGATGCAGCGTGACGGCACGCTGTTGAGTAAGGAAAGCCTGTCGCAGCAGATGAACAGCGTGCGGCATATGGCAATTGCCAGCGACGGCACCATCGTGACCGGACAGCAGTTCATGGGACCGTCCCACGAGGCTGCCGAGCTGTTGGCGATCAAGCGACCGGGGCAGCCGTTTCAGGCGTTTCCGGTGGCCGAACAGCAACTGCAGGCCATGGCGCACTACACCGCCAGTGTCGCCGTGCATGACCCCTTGCGACTGGTGGCCTTAACCGCACCGCGCGGCAATCGTTTCTTCATTTGGGATCTGGACAGCGGCGCGCTGAAACTCGATGCCCCCCTGCCCGATTGCGCGGGCGTCGGTGCGGTCGCCGACGGTTTTGTCGTCACTTCGGGCCAAGGCCGCTGCCGTTTCTACGATTGTCGCCAGCGCACACTGGTCGCGCAGCCGCTGGACCTGCCGACAGGGTTGTGGGACAACCATCTGCATGTGGTCTGACGCGGGGGGTGGCTTGAGGGCGTCACGTTGATGCCCTGCGGACCTATCGCGGGCGAGCCCGCTCCTGCATCGTCTGCAACATTCCGCGTTCCGGCAGATCGGGTTGAACGCCTTAAAGGCAAACGCCCATCATCCGCGAATTCGCACCAAGGCCGCCAACTCGGTCCATCTGGCCCTGGCACGTTGCAACAAATGTAGGAGCGGGCTTGCCCCGCGATAGGCCCGCAGGGCATCACATAACGATCCCAAGCCACCCCAAAAAACCCCGAATCATCGGGGCCTTTCAATCGAAGGGTAACTTCAGCTCTGCGGCCCCGATCCCTGGGCTAGGCCAAACATAAACAGCAGAAGGTCGTGATCCGGGCGTACGGGCGAGACCACCTTCGCCACGCGCGGCAACGGACACCTTCCCTCACCGTGCACTGCGCTCAGAATCTGCGCCTTGGGCTGTTCCCAAGCCGCCATGGCAATGGATGCGACACCCAGTGCCCCGACTAAAAACAAACCTCGAGCGACTTCTAGCTTCATCGATCTAAACCTTTGATAGGGCTGCCAAACGCCGTCTCGTAAAAGTAGACGAGCTTGCTCCAGTCCGCTGATTGAAACGACGAGTGGCGGCGCAGTTGCTTCATGTCATGCTGAGCCGCGCCATAAGCAGTCAAACGTTGACGGCACTTTTCCAGATCCAGCAACGCCACTTCGGGTTTGGCATTGGCGCCTTCACCGACCACCCGCACGAAAACGTGCTTGATGTAGATGCAACTGTGTTGCCAGCGCCCCTTGTGCATACGCGCAAGGTTGATGGCCAGCTCCTTGAGCATCTGTTCGTAGACGGCCTCACCGTACTGTTCGCGGCCACCGGCTTTGAGCCAGTTTTCGAACTCGTCGAAGCCGTCCAGTGCTGCGGTCACCAGTAAGGCCCGCCACTGGTTGTTCTCGTCGCGCTCGGCGCCGCAAAACACGATGCGCGCAACGTTGACGTTGAGCTGGCGCAATCCTTCCAACGCGTCACGTTCGCGCAACACCGTCGGACGACCGAACGGGTGCAGCCAACTGCGATAGATGTGCCCGACCTGGCGTTTGACGTACAGCAGCCGGCCATTCTCCGACACGACACGCTGTACGCCGCTTTCACCACCACGACGGACATTGGGCTCTTCTACCCAATCGCCCTTGGTATTCCAGAAATAGGCAAAACGGTCCTTGGCGGGAACGGTCAATTCTGCTGCAAAATCCACGGCCATCCTGTTTCCTCTTACGTAATAGATACACACGCCACTTGGCGTACAAAGGCGGGAAGCCCGGGCGATCCCGGATGCAAATCCTGCCTTTTTGAATTCGTTTTCAACGGTGGCCACCGGTAAGCATAGAGCCGGTCAGCTACCCCTCCTTCCCGCAGGTACTTTCGGCACGCCTGCGTTTTTGGGCCTGAAGTTTGCGCCCACCAGAGCGAAACGATAACGCCAGCAGCGTCCAGGAACGGCCAGCGGCAGGGCAGTCCAGATCCCGTCACGGCTCGCCCGACAGTGTCAACAGGCGGGGGGGCCAGCTGTTTGTCGCGACGATCAGACCATCGTCAGGCCGTTACGTCCCTGTGTCTGCGTAAATATTTTCTGTCGTGCTCTTTATCATAGTTGCGAAAAAAAGAGCTAGATCCGTATACCCAAGGCCGCATCATCTGAAGGTGAGACAGCCAAAACTAAGCGGGCTGGCGTCATGCTCAGGTGATCGGGATGTGAAAAAAACATTCCACGTGCCGCACGGATGTTACGAAGTATTTCCAGACAATAGCGCAAGCATAGGGCTGGAAACCTTCGAATCGCAGCAACATTTACATAGCCTATACATTCAAACGCAACCGGGGTCAGCCTTTGGCGCCCGTCGTTTTCGGGAACTCGACGATGAAGCGGCAGCCGTTTGGCTCCATGGTGTCGAGGCTCACCGTCCAGCCCTGGTTCTCGCAGATGCGCTGAACCAGAGACAAGCCCAGGCCGAGACCTTCCCCACGCTTTTCATTGCCCCGCACGAAGGGCTGAAACATCGCTTCGCGTTTCTCTTCCGGAATGCCCACTCCGGAATCCTCAACGGTGAAGCCGTCGGGCAACAGGATAAGTCGAATGAACCCTTGATCGGTGTAGTGCAGCGCGTTGCGCAGCAGGTTGCCCATGACGGCATACAGGAACGTGGCGTTATACGAGGTTTCCGAAGCGCGGTCAGGGTAGTACTCCAAACGCAGACCCTTGGCTTCGATCGGCTCACGCCAGAGCGTCAGCAGCTGCTGGGCAGCGCCTTGCAGGGACAACTGTGGATTCATACCGGGGTCATCGCGCTGAGTGCGAGCCAGCATAAGAAAAGTCTGCACCAGGTCGCGCATTTCCTCACAGGCGCGCCCTACCCGTTCGACCTGCGCCCGCGCACGCTGATCCAGCGCCGGATTTTCCAATAGCAGCTCGCACGAGCTGGCAAGCACCATCAATGGGGTTCGCAGTTCGTGGCTGACGTCGCTGGTGAACATCCGCTCGCGTGTCAGTGCATCGCGCAGGCGCCCCAGCGTGGCGTCGAAGGCCACGGCCAGCTCACCTACCTCATCAGCGGCATAATCCGGCGCCAGCGGCGGTGCGAGGCCGAGCAACTGATCACGATGGCGCACCTGACGAGCCAGCCTGACCACCGGCGCCATCACCCGGCGCGCCAGCACCCAGCCCAGAACTACCGCCAGCGCCAGTGCCAGCACGAAGCCCACCAGCACGACCGCGAACAGCACACGTTCGCGCTCTTCGAAATCGCTTTGATCCTGCAATAGGACGTAATGCCGCCCGTCGACCACCTCGACCATCGCGTGGTAGGACAACGGCCCCCGGAACACTTCGTGAAAGCCGGGCTCCAGATGGCGTAAATCCTTGGGCAGTTCGAAATCGCCCGGCCCGCCGCTGAAATAAAACAGCTGGTCAGGCTCAGGGCGATGGCTCCAGTCCTCGACGCTGTCCATCAGCAGCAGGCGCGTCAGGTCACCGCCCAAGCCGGCGGAAATCAGTTTCTCTTCGACCAGATGGACAGTTGCGACGATACCCATGGCGAAAGACCCGGCTACCAACGCGCTCATCAAGGCAAAGGCGATGATGATCCGCTGGGCGAGGCTTTGCTTAAACTCCATCGCGGCCCTCGGCCAAGCGATAGCCGACGCCATGCACCGTCTGCAGCAACGGTTTGGCGAACGGTTTGTCGATCACCTGGCGCAGTTGGTGGACATGACTGCGCAGGCTGTCGCTGTCCGGGCAGTCGTCGCCCCAAAGGGCCTCTTCCAGGACTTCCCGGCGAAGCACATGAGGGCTTTTGCGCATCAGCACCGCCAGTAGTTTCAGGCCGACCGGGTTGAGCTTGAGCATGCGCCCTTCGCGGGTCACTTCCAGGGTGTCAAGATCGTAAATCAGGTCGGCGACCTGCAAAGCGTGCAGACCGCCGCCCTGGCTGCGGCGCAGTACCGCTTCAATGCGCGCGGCCAGCTCCGACAGCGCGAACGGCTTGAGCAGGTAATCGTCGGCGCCGGAGCGGAAACCCTGCAAGCGGTCGTCGAGCTGGTCACGCGCAGTGAGCATGATCACCGGCGTGTCGCGGCGCGCATCTTCACGCAAGCGTTTGCATAGGGTGTAGCCGTCGATGCCTGGCAGCATGATGTCCAGCACGATCAAGTCGTAATGCTCGGTCGCCGCCAGGTGCAACCCGGACAGCCCATCCTGCGCGCAGTCCACGGTGTAGCCTTTCAGGCCCAGATAATCGGCAAGGTTAGCCAGGATATCGCGGTTGTCTTCGACCAGCAGAATTCTCATGGGTAACTGTCTCCTAATGCGTTTGTCGGCGTAACCCGGGGTATGAAATACCCACTCGACAGGTCAGAGGTGGCGGCAGCTTAAGGCCATGCGCGTCCAAGGGCCAGCGTCGTTGTACATAACGTTTTTTTCACTCTCGGTTCACAGCGGGGCGACAGCGGGCGCCCCAGACTGTCGCATACGTTCGATCCCCTCCTACGCTCCGCTTGCACTATAGGATTCACCATGTCCGAGATCTTCGAACGGCCCGCCTCGCGCCCGATCAACCTATGGGTTTATCTCGGGATCCCGGCGTTGACGGCCCTCGTTTTGTTGCTGCTGGAACTGACCACCCTGGACATGAGCATTGCGAGAATAGCTTACGACCCTGCGGCAGGTCAGTTCGTGGGCAGGCACAGCTATTTCCTGGAAAACGTACTCCACGACCGCGCCAAACAGGTGGTGATCGCATTAGGCGTGCTGTCGTTTGCAGGCTTCGTTGCTGCATTCGTCGTCGAGCGGCTTAAACCCTGGAGGCGCGAACTGGGATGCCTGGTGTTGTCGATGGCGCTGTCGACCAGTTTCGTCACGCCGGTCAAGGCGGTGACGGCGGTTCAGTGTCCGTGGAGCCTGACTGAGTTCGGTGGTCAGCAAACCTACAGCGAACTGCTCAGTCCGCGCCCACCTACCGATAAACCGGGCCGCTGCTGGCCGGGCGGGCATGCGGCAACGGGTTTTACGCTGTTTGCGTTGTTTTTCGTCTTCCGTGACCGCCGCCCGCGCCTTGCCAAGGCGGGACTGATCTTCGCGTTCGGATTGGGCACCGTGTTTTCTGTAGGGCGCATGTTGCAGGGCGCACACTTCTTCTCGCACAACATCTGGACGGCGGTGTTTTGCTGGTGGATTTGCCTCGGGGCTTATTACGCCGTGCTTTATAGACCGGAGGGTAAGCAAGACAGAGTCGTTGCGGGGCAGCCGGTTTCCGGATGAGCGCAAGGTGCACTTCGGCCCTCCTTTTACAGCGAGCCCGTTTCGTCGCTGCTTGTGTGGGTCTATTCGTTTTCCGTGATGGATCGGCTAGCGGTTGCACGCTTACAGCGCGTCACCTTTTTTCGGAAAAGTAACCAAGGGCTTTCCAGGTAACTCGCTGCGGGCGAAACAGTCCGCGGGGCCGAGCCTTCATCAGTTAATCAGCGCCAGCCCAAAAAACGCATATAACGACCACCCCACCACTAATACCCAAAAAACACTCATAAAAAAACCCCGCCGAGGCGGGGTTCTTTATGCATCAGCGCAAGGCTGGCTTACATCATGCCGCCCATACCACCCATGCCGCCCATGTCTGGCATACCGCCACCGCCAGCTGGAGCATCTTCTTTGATCTCAGCGATCATCGCCTCGGTGGTGATCATCAGACTGGCAATCGACGACGCAGCCTGCAGCGCAGAGCGAGTCACTTTAGCCGGGTCCAGAATACCCATCTCGATCATGTCGCCGTACTCGCCGGTAGCAGCGTTGTAACCGAAGTTACCCGAACCCTGCTTGACCTTATCGACCACAACGCTTGGTTCGTCGCCCGAGTTGGCAACGATCTGACGCAAAGGTGCTTCAACGGCACGACGCAGCAGTGCGATACCGACGTTCTGATCGGCGTTGTCGCCTTTCAGTTCAGAGATAGCCTGCAGCGAGCGAACCAGCGCCACGCCGCCGCCAGGTACCACGCCTTCTTCAACGGCTGCGCGGGTTGCGTGCAGGGCGTCTTCAACGCGGGCTTTCTTCTCTTTCATTTCAACTTCGGAACCGGCACCGACCTTGATTACCGCAACGCCGCCGGACAGCTTGGCCAGGCGCTCTTGCAGCTTCTCTTTGTCGTAATCCGACGAAGTGTCACCGATCTGCTGGCGGATCTGGGCGATACGACCGTCGATATCGGTTTTAACGCCAGCACCGTCGATGATGGTGGTGTTTTCTTTGTTCAGCACGACGCGCTTGGCATTACCCAGGTGTTCCAGGGTTGTGCTTTCCAGGCTCAGACCGATCTCTTCGGAGATAACGGTACCGCCAGTCAGGACAGCGATGTCCTGCAGCATGGCCTTGCGACGGTCGCCGAAGCCAGGAGCCTTGACGGCCGCGACTTTAACGATGCCACGCATGTTGTTCACGACCAGAGTCGCCAGGGCTTCGCCTTCAACGTCTTCAGCAACGATCAGCAGCGGACGACCGGCTTTGGCAACGGCTTCCAGCACTGGCAACATTTCGCGGATGTTTGAGATCTTCTTGTCAACCAGCAGCAGCAGAGGGCTGTCCAGTTCGGCAACCATGGTGTCTGGCTTGTTGATGAAGTATGGAGACAGGTAGCCGCGGTCGAACTGCATGCCTTCAACGACCGACAGTTCGTTTTCCAGACCCGAACCTTCTTCAACGGTGATGACACCGTCCTTGGTCACTTTTTCCATGGCTTCGGCAATGATGTCGCCGATGGAGCTATCGGAGTTGGCCGAAATGGTACCGACCTGAGCGATGGCCTTGGTGTCGGTGCAAGGTTTGGACAGCGTTTTGAGCTGAGCCACGATGGCGATGGTCGCCTTGTCGATGCCGCGCTTAAGGTCCATCGGGTTCATGCCGGCAGCGACGGCTTTCAGGCCTTCGTTGACGATGGCCTGCGCCAGAACGGTAGCAGTGGTAGTACCGTCACCCGCGTCGTCGTTGGCACGAGAGGCAACGTCTTTGACCAGCTGCGCACCCATGTTTTCGAAACGGTCTTTCAATTCGATTTCTTTGGCAACCGATACACCGTCTTTGGTGATCAGAGGAGCGCCGAAGCTTTTCTCGATGATGACGTTGCGGCCTTTCGGGCCCAGTGTCGCTTTTACTGCATCAGCCAGGACGTTCACACCGGCAAGCATTTTCTTACGGCCAACGTCACCGAATTTAACTTCTTTAGCAGCCATGATCGATATTCCTTAAATACTTTGTAGTAACGGGAAAATGAGAGGTATCAACTCAGCCTTCGACGACCGCGAGAATTTCGTTCTCGCTCATCACCAGCAGGTCTTCGCCGTCTACTTTCACAGTGTTGCTGCCGGAGTAAGGGCCGAACACCACTTTGTCACCCACTTTGACGGCCAGCGCACGTACTTCACCGTTGTCCAGGATGCGACCGGTACCCACGGCGATGATTTCGCCACGGTTCGGTTTCTCGGCAGCCGAACCTGGCAGCACGATACCGCCAGCAGTCTTGGTTTCTTCTTCGCTGCGACGGATTACGACGCGGTCATGCAGAGGACGAAGCTTCATTGTCGATCTCCTAATTATGGTTTTTGAACGCCCGGTGTTGGCACCGGCCGGTTAACATCCCGGGCTTGCCGGTTACGGTTCGCGAGCGAACCGCAGAATACGGTCTGGCGAAAAGCGCCAGAAACCTTGCGGTGACCCATACATAAGGGCGAGCAAGCTGATTACAAGGCTCGGCGAAGAATTTTTTTATACAGGGTGAGGTCGCGAAAACGTACACGGCACCCTGGGGTGCCGTGCCGGACGTGGAGCGCAATCACTTTTTATCGACAGGCTCGAACTCGCCCTCGATAACTTCCCCCTCGATCACGTCGGGGCGCCGGGCGCCGTGACGCGCTGCACCGGGATGGGCCGCCCCTGCCGAACGTAAATCATCGGCAAAGGCTCGCTGGCGACTGGCTGCCGCTTCGGCGCGCTGGCGCACCTTGCTAACGAGCACCCGGCGAGTAAACGGCATCAGGCAGATCAATCCAAGCACGTCACTGATAAAGCCGGGCAATACTAGCAAACCGCCGCCGACTGTCATCATCAGCCCGTCCATCATCTGCTGCGCGGGCAACTCGCCTCGCGCCAGACTCGCACGGGCACTGATAGCGGTCGCAAGCCCTGCGACCCGCACGACAAAGATTCCTAGCATGGAGCCGGCGACAACCAACAGGAAGGTCGGCAAAAAGCCGATTGCCATCCCGACTTTCACCAGCACGAACAGCTCGAGCACCGGAAAAAGCAATAAAAGCAGTAGAAAAGCACGCATCAATTAGTGTCCTCAACGGAAGAAGGCTTCCAGTAGACATTAGGTGAAGTCGCAAAGTCGTTAATTCAAGCTTCGGATGCCTGAGCGGCGGGCCATTTTTCGGCGTGAGCCAGTTGGACCAAGGCCTGGCGGACTTGTGTCGGCGTATTACAAGGCTCGGCGAAGGCCAGCCAGTGCAGGCTTTGCCCGATACGCAGGTGCATGCCTTCACTGTCGATGCCAACCAAAACCGCAGGCTCGGTCTTCGGCAGTCCGGCCAGTTCGACGTAATGACCGATGGCCCTGACGTGATCTGCGTTCATGTGCTCGACCATGCTGGTTTCAACTGCACCGGCAAACGGATTAGCCAATGCTACGTCGTCCAGCCAGTGGATCGCGCCGAAGCCACCTATGTAACGGTAGCGCACCGGCGCCAGCACCCAGAAGTCGAAATCGTGAGCACTGTGGTAGCTCGCCGACTCAGGGAAGTAGCGGTAATAACGTTGTGCCGCGGCTTCGATCGCAGCGATGTCAGTGACCTTCTCCGCCTCGGCCATCACCGTCACACGGCCCACCGACTGCACGTCTTCGGCTTCGCGTTCGCCGACGATCATCGAGCACTTGGGATCGAGTTGCAGGTTGTGGGTGTGCTGGGCGATACGGCTGATCAGGATCAACGGGCGGCCTTGCTCGTCCAGGCAATACGGCACCACGGAGCCAAACGGATAACCGGGCATCGACTTGGAGTGGGTCGACAGTACGCCGCGGTACTCCTTGAGCAGCAGTGCTCGGGCTTGCCGGTTGGCGATGGCGCTCATGAAATGACTCCTGAACAGATAAAATCGGGCTAATGCGAGAGGCGAAGCGGATTTGAGGCCACACGATAATGGTTATCGCGCAAGCGTGCCAGATTGAGGAGTCGTGACGATTTTGCGAAGATTTAGCGTAAAAACCGGGGAGCTGAGCGCAAACCCGCTAGGAGTCGGCTTGCCTGGCAGCAGCCGCTGGTCCGCCACCGCCAGCAAGCCATGCCGCTTAGAGACGAGCGATAATTCTCGTCTCTGTACTTAGCTATATAAAGAAGAGCTTACCAAGCCACGCCGAAACCAGCGGTATAGCGCGTTTTGTCCAGGTCGCCGTTGCTGGAGCCGCTGATGACGTCTTTCTCAGCCTTCACATTGAGCGAGGCCCACTCGGTGACCTTGTAACGCAGACCGATTTCGGTATCGAGGCTGTAATCGGCCACGCCGCTAAGCGGTTTGCCCAATTCGCCGTTAGTGAAGAACTCAACCTTCTTGCCAATCAGGAAGCGGTTGTAATCCCACGTGCCGGAGACGGAATAGAAGTGATCCTTTTCGTCGTTGGAGTATTCGAAGTCCGTGCGGTTGAGCAATGCGCCGACCTTGAAGGCACCCAATTCATCGTCCCAGAACTGGTAACCCGGACCGGTACCTACCGTGCGCTGACGATCCAGGTCTTCGATGGTGTCACGCTTGTAGGTCAGACGGCCGTCCCAAAACCACTTATCCGTGAGGAAACGGTCGACCGAGTACTCGACGCTCCAGTTGTTGGTGGTGGTCAGGTCGTCCTGCGATTCGCGGTTGTACTCGCCCTTGGCGTTATGTCGCCACTGCCCGTGGGTCGCTGTGGTCTTGAAAGCGATGTTGTAGTCGTCGGTATCGTTCTCTGCGCGCTGGAAGTCCAGGGCAGCGTCGATATTACCTTTCCAGACCAGATCAGTGACCACCGGCTTGGGCTTCATGATCTGCTGAATGCTGGCAAGCTCAACGGTCTTGGGTGCATCACCATTGGCCAGAGTGACCTTGCCATCACCGGCGGCCTGCAACGACTTGGAAATTTCGCCGGTGTGCGCATCCTCTTTGACCAACAGGTGCTGATCGCTTTCCAGCGTCTTGACTTCTTTCCAATCCAGCGGAATATCGCCCGCATATTTGGTATTGAGCAGCAGCTTGCCGCCGTCGAAGACCTTGATGGTCCCCGTCAGCTTGTCACCGTTTTTCAACCAGACGGTATCAGCGAGCAAAGGAGTGGAAGCACTAGTGATGGCGAGGCACAACAGGGTTCTGGACAACATAAGCGACGACAGGGCTCTGATTGGCGGTGAATCGGGCATTATCCGGCAGGACAACGTCAAGGCAATCCAGGGACCGCCGGCACAGGAATCACTGACCGTAGGAAATCTCCCTAGTTCCGCAGCGAAATTCGTGCAGGCCCTTTATACAGGAACGAATGCGTGACTGAACACACTTGCATCACCCACGACCCGGCGGGTTTGTCACCTGCCCAAGCACGGCTTACGGCGCTTTATCTGACCTTGCACCAGGTGCCCGAAGGCAAGGTGGTCAGCTACGGTCAGTTGGCAGAACTGGCCGGTCTGGGAAGAGCGGCACGTTTCGTCGGTCGGGCCCTGAGCCAGCTGCCGGATGGCAGCAGCTTGCCCTGGCACCGGGTTCTCGGTGCAGGCGGAAAGCTCAGCCTGGCTGCCGGAACGGTATCCGGCGAGGAACAGCGCGCGCGTTTACGAGCCGAAGGCGTGACCATCCGTAATAATCGTGTGGATATGCAGCGTCATGGCTGGCGTCCGACAGAGCACAACGGTTAGAGTGCGCGCTTTGTCCACGTAATCTGAGGCAGATTCCAGCCCATGCCCCGCAAAACCTGGCGCGCCGCGCTCGCCGCATATGCCAGCCCCTCTACATTCGTGCTGTTGTTGCTCGGCTTCGCTGCGGGCATGCCCTACATGCTGGTGTTCTCCACCCTCTCGGTCTGGCTTCGTGAAGCCGGTGTCGCGCGTGAAACCATCGGTTACGCCAGCCTGATCGGTCTGGCGTACGCGTTTAAATGGGTCTGGTCGCCGCTGCTGGACCAATGGCGTCTGCCTCTGCTCGGCAAGCTGGGACGGCGTCGCTCCTGGCTGGTGCTGTCGCAATCGCTGGTGACAGTGGGCCTGATCGGCATGGGTTTCTGCGATCCACAACAGCATCTGTCCTGGCTGATCGCGATTGCCGTGTTGGTAGCGTTCTCCTCGGCGACTCAAGATATCGCCATCGACGCCTACCGTCTGGAGATCGCTTCCGAAAGCCAGCAAGCCACTCTGGCCGCCAGCTACATGGCGGGCTATCGCGTCGCCGCTCTGCTGGCCACCGCAGGCGCGCTGTATTTCGCCGAGGGCTTCGGCTCGACCGGCTTCGCCTACAAACACTCCGCATGGACCGGCACCTACGTGCTGTTCGGCCTGCTGATGCTGCCTGCACTGGTGACCACGCTGATCATGCGCGAACCCGCCGTGCCGCTGCGCACCCAACTTTCCGCAGCGCGCTACGGCTTCGCCCATCAACTGGCATCGGTGTTCGTGCTGATCATCCTGCTGGTGTCGGTTCCGGCGATGTTCACCCAACTGTACAACACCGATTTCGCCAGCGTGCTGTTTCAGGGCACCACCTGGAAAAGCCTGTTGATGGAAGACCGCGCCTTCCTGCGCGCGATTCTGTATACCCTGCTCACTGCGGCCTGCCTGTCGTCCATAGGACGACGCGGTTTGGCGCCGGTGCTGACCCCGATCAACGATTTCATTCTGCGGTATCGCTGGCAGGCATTCCTGTTGCTGGGCCTGATCGCCACCTACCGCATGTCTGACACGGTCATGGGTGTGATGGCGAACGTGTTCTACATCGATCAGGGCTTCACTAAGGACCAGATCGCCAGTGTCAGCAAAATTTTCGGCCTGGTCATGACCTTGCTGGGCGCCGCGTTCGGCGGCTTGGCGATCGTACGCTTCGGCATACTGCCGATCCTGTTCATCGGCGGTGCTACGTCAGCGGCGACCAACCTGCTGTTCCTGATGCTGGCCGATATGGGTCCGAACCTGAAGATGCTGATCCTCACGATCTCGCTGGACAACTTCAGCTCGGGCCTTGCGACGTCGGCGTTCGTGGCCTACCTGTCGAGCCTGACCAACCTCAAGTTTTCGGCTACGCAGTACGCGCTGCTCAGTTCGATCATGCTGCTGTTGCCCCGCCTGATAGGCGGATACTCAGGGGTGATGGTCGAGAAACTTGGCTATCACAACTTCTTCCTGGCAACGGCCGTGATGGGTGTGCCAACCCTGTTCATGATCGCCCTGCATTGGGCGCAGGAGTTGCGCAAGGCAACGCCGCATGGGGATGCGAAGCCTGCCGAGGCAGCGGTGACCGAAAGGCCGTGATTGCGCGCTGACCTGTTTTTGATTCTGGGCCGCAGCGCGTGGGAGTCTGGCTTGCCAGCGATCTGCCGCGCAGCGGCAGCGAAATCAGCAAATGCTATGTGTCAGGTAAACCGCGTGCTCAGGTTTTACTGCCGCTGCGCGCCATATCGCTGGCAAGCCGAGCTCCTACGGCCTTTGGCCAGAATCAAAAGCGTCGCGCCTGGCCGCAACCATGTGGGCAGCGTTCTACGTCGCTTCTGCCCGCAGGGCGTAGGCGTCTGGCTTGCCAGCGATCTGCGCGCAGCGGCAGCGGAATCGGTAAATGCGGTGGGTCAGGCAAACCGCCCGTTCAGGGTTTACTGCCGCTACGCGCCAGATCGCTGGCAAGCCGAGCTCCTACGGCCTTTGGCCAAAATCAAAAGCGTCGTGCCTGGCCGCAACCATGTGGGCAGCGTTCTACGTCGCTTCTGCCCGCAGGGCGTAGGAGTCTGGCTTGCCAGCGATCTGCCGCGCAGCGGCAGCGAAATCAGCAAATGCGATGTGTCAGGTAAACCGCGTGCTCAGGTTTTACTGCCGCTGCGCGGCAGATCGTCGGCAAGCGGAGCTCCTACGGCCTTTGGCCAAAATCAAAAGCGTCGTGCCTGGCCGCAACCATGTGGGCAGCGTTCCCAAAAGACGCAAACAAAAAGCCTCGATCTCTCACGAGTCGAGGCTTTTGTCGTTTCAAGGCGACGCTTAACGTACAGGCGATGCTTGCTGCTGTTCCTGCACCACACGAACCACCCGTTGCGGGAATGGGATATCGATGTTGGCGGCACGCAGGCGATCGCGGATCTCGGCATTGAAGCGGTTGGAGACGTCACCAAAGTCGCCGGTCTTGGTCCATACGCGCAATGACACTGTAATCGAGCTGTCGCCCAGCGCGGCAACCACGGCCTGCGGTGCTGGATCCTGCAGCACACGTGGGTCGTCTGCCATTTCCTTCAGTACACCCAGTGCCTGCTTGAGGTCTGCGTCGTAGTCGATGCCGACGTCGAAGGTAATCTTGCGGGTCGGCTGTCGGTTGGTGTTGGTGATGATGCCGTTGGACAGATTGCCGTTGGGCAGAATCACGGTCTTGTTGTCCCCGGTGCGCAGCACGGTATGGAAAATCTGAATGCTGTCCACGGTGCCGGACACACCCTGCGCTTCGATCCAGTCACCGATACGAAATGGACGAAACAGCAGGATCAACACCCCCCCTGCAAAGTTGGCCAGGCTGCCTTGCAAGGCCAGACCGATGGCCAAACCCGCCGCGCCGATGGCCGCGACAAAAGAGGTGGTCTCCACGCCAATCATCGATGCGACGCTGACGATCAGCAGAATCTTCAGAATGATGTTGGCCAGACTGCTGATGAAGCCCTGCAGCGCCAGATCCACGTGACGCAACGCCAGCAGCGCGCCGACTTTGGACGTCAGCTTGTTGATCAGCCACCACCCCACCAACAATACCGTAACGGCCAGCAACACGCGGCTGCCGTACTGCAAGACCATCGGAATCCAGGCTTGGGAAGCCTTGACCAGATGATCCACCTGGCCGTTCAAATCCAGATCCATTGAATGCTCCTTAGGGTCGCGAAATGAAAGACGGAAACGATGGCGCCCCAAGACGCCTTCGTTTCAACGGGACCTGCACTCGGACGCGCACAAACCCTTCAGGTTCCCCGTTCAGGCACCGAATGCGGACACAAATGCATCATCGAAGGGCGCGGACAAAGCGCAGCGTTGATCAGTCGCGAAAGTTGTTGAACTGCAGCGGCATGCCGAATTCATGACCACGCAGTGCCGCAATGGCTTCCTGCAGGTCGTCACGTTTCTTGCCGGTCACACGTACCTGCTCGCCTTGAATGGAGGCCTGAACCTTAAGCTTGGCCTCCTTGATATGGGCAACGATTTTCTTCGCCAGCTCCTTGTCGATGCCTTCCTTGAGCGTGGCCTCCTGCTTCATCAGCTTGCCCGAAGCGTAGGCCTCCTTGACTTCCAGGCACTGCACATCGATCTTGCGCTTGACCAGGGCCAGCTTGAGGATTTCGACCATTGCTTCAAGCTGAAAATCGGCTTCGGCGGTCAAGTTGACAGTGAGGTCCTTGAACTCGAAGCTGCCTTTGCCTTTGAGGTCGTAGCGACGGTCCAGCTCCTTGATCGCATTGTCGACGGCATTCGTGACTTCGTGTTTATCCAGTTCGGACACTACGTCGAACGAGGGCATGTAAATTCTCCAATTGATACGGCGCAGCTCGACATGTAGATGCAGCACGCCTGACTTGACGGTATGAAAGCCCGGTCATTATAACGAGACTTTTCCTCTGTTCATGTGAGCCTGCGATGTCGTTTTCGTTTTCCTTTTCTTCACGGCTCGACGACCTGCGGCGTCATGCTCTGTGACGTCCACCCTTTGGCATGTACTCGGCGCAGGCAGTCTCGGCAGCCTGTGGGCTGCAAGGCTGGCGCGCGCCGGGTTGCCGGTGCGGCTGATTCTTCGCGATGAAACGCGCTTGCAAGCCTACAACGCCAAAGGCGGGCTGACGCTGGGCGAGCAAGGCCTGCGGCGCACGTTCGATATTTCGGCACAGACCGGCAGCGATCCGCTGCCCATCGAGCGGCTGCTGGTCGCCTGCAAGGCCTACGACGCCGAGCGTGCAGTCGCAGGGATCGCTTCACGCCTGGCACCCGGTGCCGACGTGCTCCTGCTACAGAATGGCTTGGGCAGTCAGCAGGCCGTTGCCGCCCTGCTGTCGCACGCACGCTGCACGTTCATCTCCAGTACCGAAGGAGCGTACCGGGATGATGACTTCAGCGTGGTCCTGGCGGGCAAAGGGGATAACTGGCTCGGCGACGTTCAGCAGCGCCCTGCCCCGGTGTGGCTTAATGAGCTCGCAGCAGCCGGTATCCCGCACCAATGGACCCCGACTATCCTCGAGCGCTTGTGGCGCAAGCTGGCACTGAACTGCGCAATCAACCCGCTGACCGTGTTGCATGCCTGCCGAAACGGCGAGTTGCAGGCCCACTCGCACGCAGTCACAGCGCTGTGCGACGAATTGGTGACCGTGCTCGATCGCTGCGGCCAGCCACAGGCTGCGCTGGGACTGCATGAAGAAGTGAAGCAGGTAATCGAGGCCACGGCGGCCAATTACTCGTCGATGTATCAAGACGTAGCCCAGGGTCGCAGAACCGAAATCAGTTATCTGCTGGGTTACCTTTGCGCCACGGCTGCGCGTCACGGCCTTCAGGCACCTCTCTTGAACCGACTCCGCCAGCAGTTGATCGAGTACCTTGAAGCCAAAGGGCTATCGAGCGACTAGATACACCGCTCTTGGATTCCCCGCCCTGCGCGCGTTTTACATCGCGGGTTTGCTCTGGACCGGAACAGCGCTAACCTGCTTGCTCCTCATCTGCCAGTGACCCGTCCAATGCCATTGCGCCAGCGCCTCGAAAACCTGCCGGTGGGCCAGAAACTGCTGGCCGCCTTGCTGGTCCTGCTGACCACCGTCTTGCTGGTCGCCAATCTGACCTTTATCAGCGCCGCCTACTACATCTCCCAGGAAGCCATGGCGCCCCAAGCCTTACAAACGATTGGCCGCCTGATCAGCAACCCGGGGCTGTCCGAACAGGCGCTCTCATCACCGTACAATGCTCAGGCGCTGCTCAAGGAGCTGAAAAATTACGGCCCGTTGCGCGCTGCTGCCGTTTACGAAAGCAACGGTAACCGGCTGGCGCAGGTGCAGCAGGGTGACAAACTGCGGCTGCCCGACCACTACCGCAATCTGGAAAGCTGGCGGATTACCGAGTTTCGCAATACCCAGGTGGTTCCGATCCCCAGACCGGGCCAGGCGCCAGGGCATTTGTTGCTGGTGGCGAGCAGCGAGTTGCCGACTGCGTTTTACACCGGCACGCTGACGGCAAGCCTGGGCATCCTGATTTTCAGCGTATTGCTGTGGGCAGGCGTGGCGCGGCAAATACGCAGGTTCATTACCGAGCCGATTTACCAGTTGGAGGACTTGTCACGTCGCGTCACACGTGAAGAGAATTACGCCCTGCGTGCCAGCCCTGGCAATCAGGATGAAATCGGCTCCCTGGCTGAGGCGTTCAACACCATGCTTTCGCGCATGGAGGCCCGCGAACAGCAGCTCAAGCGCGCCCGCGATGATTCCCAGGAGGCATATGACCAGGCTCAGGGATTGGCTGAAGAAACCCGCCACACCAACCGCAAGCTGGAGCTGGAGGTACAGGTCCGTAGCAAGATCGAGAAAAAACTCACCGGCTTTCAGAATTACCTGAACAGCATCATCGATTCCATGCCGTCAGCGCTGATCGCGCTCGATGAACAGCTATACGTCACGCAATGGAACCAGGAGGCTGGCGCGCTCTCAGGCACGCCGCTCGATGAGGCGCTCAATCAGCCGATCTTTTTGGCCTTCCCGCCGATGAAGGCGTTTTTGCCGCAGATCAAGCAGACCGTTGAACGCCACGGGGTGACCAAGATCGAGCGCGTGACTTGGGTCAAGGGCGAGCTGACCCGCCACTTCGCACTGACGTTCTACCCACTGACCGGGGGCGCCGGGCGTGGCGTGGTCATCCGCATCGACGACATCACTCAACGGTTGTCTCTGGAAGACATGATGGTGCAGTCCGAAAAGATGCTTTCGGTGGGCGGGCTGGCGGCCGGCATGGCCCATGAGATCAACAACCCGCTGGGCGCGATCATGCATAACGTGCAGAACATCCGGCGCCGCCTGTCCCCTGAACTGCCGAAGAACCTGGAGCAGGCGCAAGAGGAAGGCATCGAACTGAGTGCAGTGAACCAGTACCTCTGCGCCCGGGAAGTACCGCAATTGCTCGACGGCATTCAACAGGCCGGCGCTCGCGCGGCGAAGATCGTCAGCCACATGCTCAGTTTCAGTCGGCGCAGCAATCGGCAGATGGCACCGTGCGATCTGGCGCTGCTCATCGAGCAAGCCGTTGAGATCGCCAGCAATGACTTCGACCTGACCATCGGTTTCGACTTCAAAGGCCAGAACATCATTCGCCAGTTCGATCCCAAGCTCGGCCCGGTCCCAGGCACCGCCAACGAACTGGAGCAGGTGCTGCTCAACCTGCTGAAAAACGCAGCGCAGGCGATTCACCAGCGCGAGAACGACGCCGAGCCCGGGCGTATCATCCTGCGCACTCGATTGAGCCCGCCGTGGGCGGAAATCCAGGTCGAGGATAACGGCATCGGCATGTCCGAAGCCGTGCGCAAGCGCACCTTCGAGCCGTTCTTCACGACCAAGGAGATTGGTCAGGGCACCGGGCTGGGACTCTCGGTGTCGTACTTCATCATCACCAACAATCACAAGGGCCAGATGGAGGTGCACTCCACCCTTGGCCAAGGCACCTGTTTCACGTTGCGGCTGCCGCTGGCAGGCAACCCCATTAACGTGCCGCCCCCTCAGATCATTGGTCAGAACGACCGGGAGTAGAACCATGGGATTTCGCTTGTCGAAGATTTACACGCGCACCGGCGACAAGGGCGAAACCGGCTTGGGTGACGGCCGCCGAGTGCCCAAGGATCATCCGCGGATCGAGGCCATCGGCGAGGTCGATACGTTGAACAGCCAGCTTGGGTTGCTGCTAGCGGGCCTCGAGGAATGGGTGGAGGCGACGCCTGCACTGCAGGAGATCATCGAGGTGCTTGCGCCCTGTCAGCACCGATTATTTGACCTGGGTGGCGAACTGGCGATGCCGGAATATCAGGCACTGGATGCGCAGGAAATAGGACGGCTGGAAGCAGCCATCGACATCTGGAACGAGGAAGTGGGGCCACTGGAGAATTTCATTCTGCCGGGCGGCTCTGCGCTGATCGCCCAGGCCCACGTCTGTCGAAGCCTTGCACGCAGCGCCGAGCGCCGCTGTCAGCACCTGAACGCCAGCGAGCCGTTGGCCGGAGTTGGCTTGGCGTATATCAATCGTCTGTCGGATCTATTGTTCGTCGCCGCCAGGATCATCGCGCGTAGACAGGGCGTTGCGGAGATTCTGTGGGTGCCGGCGAAGAAGCCGGACTGAGCGCAAGCGTCCTGCAGGTGCCCGCTTGCCTGCGGTCATGGGGCCGGGTCAGATACGCATTCGGTGAGTGCCCCCCCCTTCGCCGGCAAGCGCGCTTCTACAAATCAGACGCCACCTACACGTGCGGCCAAAACGCCCGAATCCCCGCTACACCCTGCGCGCCACTCTCCCAGGCACGTTGACGCTCGGCCGGCCCCACCCCGCCAAGTAGATAAACGGGCTTGCTGAACCCGTCGATCAATTCGCGCGCCAACTCCCAGCCCAGAGCCTGTGTGTCGGGATGAGACTGAGTCGGTTGAACAGGCGACAGGGTGACGAAGTCCACACCCATCTGCTCGGCCAGGACCAACTCTTCTGCGTTATGACAAGAGGCGGCCAGCCAGCGGTCCTGCGGAAATGGACGGCCCTTGCTGGCGTATTTGCGCAATTGGGCGCCGGTCAAGTGCCAACCGGCGGCAGGAAAGTCCCCTAGCCACTCCAAAGGCCCTTTGAGCATCAACTGTGCCTTGCCAGCGCAAAGCCCCACCGCATCCACTGCAACGTCGCGGTATTTAGGGTCGTAACCGTTAGGCGCACGCAATTGAACCAGCTTGATACCACCTGCGATCGCCTTCTGGATGCCCTGCAGCAAGTGAGGGGTTTCCAGCGCATCGGGGGTAATCAGGTATTCGCCTGGCAAACGGGCAGCGGCCACGATTGGCCGATTCGCCGCGGGGAATTCGTATTCGGCCAACTCGCGGTTGGAGACCCAAGCCAACGGCTGGCCTTCTGCGCCGTGTGGCTCGCCGCTAAACGACGAGACTTCCCAGACATCCAGCAACACCTGTTTATCCGGGTAGTCATGGTTAATCTTGATCAGCGGGCGCGCGGCCGTCACCGCGATGCCCAGCTCCTCCTTCAGCTCGCGAGACAGGGCCGCTTCGACGGTTTCGCCTGATTCGACCTTGCCACCGGGAAATTCCCACAAGCCGCCCTGATGCTGCTGATCGGCGCGCCGGGCAATGAGAACCTTGCCGTCAGTACCACGAATGACTGCGGCGGCTACATGGATTCGTTTCACGTTCGACTTTCCTCTATGACAGCCTGCCGCAACGCAATTGCGCATCCAGGCGAACCTTGCAGCATCCCGGCATGCCGGGGGCAATCTCAAAGACGCCACCGTGGCCAGACCGGTTGCTGCAAGCGGTTGCCGTGGTCAGCAATGAGTAGCGCTCAAACCACGGCAAGCACTTCGATCAGGTGCGGTATTCCGCGTTGATCTTCACGTACTCGTGGGACAGATCGGTAGTCCAGATGGTTTCGCTGCAATCGCCGCGGCCCAACTCGATACGGATGGTGATTTCTTCTTCGGCCATCACGGCCGAGCCCTGTTCTTCGGTGTAGGTGGTGGCGCGGGCGCCCTTGCTGGCAATGCACACGCCGCTCAGGAACACGTCAATCTTGCTCACGTCCAGATCCGGCACGCCCGCGCGGCCTACCGCAGCGAGGATACGGCCCCAGTTCGGATCGGAAGCGAACAGCGCTGTCTTGATCAGCGGCGAGTGGGCGACGGTGTAGCCGACATCCAGGCACTCTTGATGATTGCCACCGCCATTGACTTCAACCGTCACGAACTTGGTCGCGCCTTCGCCATCACGCACGATGGCCTGGGCAACGTCCATGCAGACGGCGAACACGGCTTTTTTCAGCGCTTCGAACAGCGGGCCCTTGGCTTCGGTCACCTCAGGCAGTTTCGCCTGGCCGGTGGCGACCAGCATGCAGCAATCGTTGGTCGAGGTGTCGCCATCGATGGTGATGCGGTTGAACGACTTATTGGCGCCGTCGCGAATCAGGTCCTGCAGCACGCTCTGTGACACCTTGGCGTCGGTGGCAATGTACCCGAGCATGGTCGCCATATTCGGACGGATCATGCCCGCGCCTTTGCTGATGCCGGTGACGGTGACGGTGACGCCGTCGATCTGGAACTGGCGGCTGGCGCCCTTGGGCAGGGTGTCAGTGGTCATGATACCGGTGGCCGCTGCCGCCCAGTTATCCACAGAAAGATCATCCAGCGCGGCTTGCAACGCGCCTTCGATCTTTTCCACAGGCAACGGCTCGCCGATCACGCCCGTGGAGAAAGGCAGCACGGCGCTAGCCTCGACGCCAGTGATCTCGGCCAGTCTGGCGCAGGTGCGCTCGGCCGCGACCAGCCCCGGCTCGCCGGTGCCCGCGTTGGCGTTACCCGTGTTGGTCAACAAATAACGCACGGTGCCCTGCACGCGTTGCTTGGCCAAAATCACGGGCGCTGCGCAAAACGCATTCAACGTAAACACGCCCGCGACGCTGGAGCCTTCGGCGCAGCGCATGACCACGACGTCTTTGCGCCCAGGGCGCTTGATGCCGGCAGAGGCGATGCCCAGTTCGAAACCGGGGACTGGGTGCAGCGTCGGCAGAGGACCAAGACCAACAGCCATGAAATGCGCTCCTTGAAAACGTTCATGCCGTGCACCCGGGTGACCGGTACGGCGCAATCGATTGAAAAACGCCGCGACGGCGGGGCCGGTCGCGGCGTTGTATTAATGACTCTTTCGATCCCACGCGCTGTGAAAACGTAACGAGCATAGGCAAGACAAGGCAAAAACAGGCGAGGAGCGATCGGGGCCGCGTTCGGCTTTACTGACCCTCAGCGAGTAGTCCGAGCCTGTTTTTGACGTGCTGTTGTCAAGCGCAGTCGTTTTCACAGTGTCTGGTTAGTTGATCTGACCGTGACAGTGCTTGAACTTCTTACCGGAGCCACACCAGCACAGCTCGTTACGCCCCAGCTTCTGGTCGTTACGCGCCGGCGACAAGGCAGTGACTGCTGAAACGGCAATGTCTTCGCCGCCTTCGGCCAGTACATCCGGTTGATCCAGACCTGGCGCTTCAGCGTGCTGAAATTGCATGCGTTGTGCCAGTTCTTCGGCATCGCGACGCAGGCGTGCTTCCTCTTCGGCCGGATCTTCGCGACGAACCTGAACGTGAGACAGCACACGGATGGTGTCGCGCTTGATCGAATCTAGCAGTTCCTGAAACAGGGTGAAGGACTCGCGCTTGTACTCCTGCTTCGGGTTTTTCTGAGCGTAACCGCGCAGGTGAATACCGTGACGCAGGTGGTCCATGGTCGACAGGTGGTCTTTCCACAGATCGTCCAGAACGCGCAGCAGAATCTGCTTCTCGAAGGTACGCAGGGCATCGGCGCTGGCCTGGTCTTCTTTCTCGTTGTAAGCCGACATGATGGCTTCCAGGAGTTTCGGGCGCAGGTTTTCTTCGTGCAGGTGGTCATCTTCGTCCAGCCACTGCTGGATTGGCAGCTTCACGCCGAAGTCGCTGCTCAACGCAGCCTCCAGGCCGGCCACGTCCCACTGTTCTGGCAGGGACTGTGGAGGAATGTGCGAGCTGATGGTGGCGTCCAGCACTTCTTCACGGAACTCGGCAATGGTGTCACCAATATTGGTCGCAGCCAGCAGGCTGTTACGCATGTGGTAGATCACTTTACGCTGTTCGTTGGAAACGTCGTCGAACTCAAGCAGTTGCTTACGAATGTCGAAGTTGCGGCCTTCGACCTTGCGTTGTGCCTTCTCGATGGCGTTAGTCACCATGCGGTGCTCGATCGCCTCGCCGGACTGCATGCCCAATGCCTTCATGAAGTTCTTCACCCGATCAGAGGCGAAGATGCGCATCAGGCTGTCTTCCAGCGACAGGTAGAAACGGCTGGAGCCGGTATCACCCTGACGCCCCGCACGACCGCGCAGCTGGTTGTCGATGCGACGGGACTCATGGCGCTCGGAAGCGATAACGTGCAGGCCACCGGCCTCGATCACCTGCTGATGGCGCTTCTGCCAGTCGGCCTTGATTTGCGCAATCTGCTCGGAGGTCGGATCCTCCAGGCTGGCGACTTCGACTTCCCAGTTGCCACCCAACAGAATGTCGGTACCACGACCGGCCATGTTAGTAGCGATGGTCAGCGCGCCCGGACGGCCGGCCTGGGCAATGATTTCCGCTTCTTTTTCGTGGAATTTTGCGTTCAGAACCTTGTGATCGATGCCTTCCTTGCGCAGCAGGTTGGACATGTGCTCAGAGGTTTCGATGGTCGCAGTACCTACCAGCACCGGACGCTGCTCGGCCAGACACGCCTTGATATCCGTGATGATCGCCTGGTATTTCTCTTCGGCGGTCAGGTACACCAGATCGTTGAAATCCTTACGCGCCAACGGTTTGTTCGGCGGTATGACCATTACGGCCAGGGCGTAGATCTGGTGGAACTCGAACGCTTCGGTATCCGCGGTGCCGGTCATGCCGGACAGCTTGTTGTACAGACGGAAGTAGTTCTGGAACGTGGTTGATGCCAGGGTTTGGCTTTCGGCCTGGATGTTAAGGTGCTCTTTGGCTTCGATCGCCTGGTGCAGGCCTTCGGACAGACGACGGCCAGGCATTGTACGGCCGGTGTGTTCGTCAACGAGCAGAATCTGGCCGTCCTGAACGATGTACTCAACGTTGCGATGGAACAGCTTGTGCGCACGCAAGCCGGCATAGACGTGGGTCAGCAGCCCCAGGTTGTGCGCCGAATACAGACTCTCGCCTTCGGCCAACAGGCCGACTTCGGTGAGCATTTCTTCGATGAATTGGTGACCGGCCTCATTCAATTCCACCTGACGGGACTTCTCGTCGATGGTGTAGTGGCCTTGCTTGGTTACCACGCCCTCCACTTCCTCGATGTGCTGCTCGAGTTTAGGGATCAGCTTGTTGATTTCGGTGTACAGCTTGGAGCTGTCTTCAGCCTGGCCGGAGATGATCAGCGGGGTACGGGCTTCGTCGATGAGGATCGAGTCGACTTCGTCGATCACGGCGAAATTCAGCTCACGCTGGAATTTGTCTTCCAGGCTGAAGGCCATGTTATCGCGCAGGTAGTCGAAACCGAATTCGTTGTTGGTGCCGTAGGTAATGTCCGAGCCGTAGGCGGCGCGTTTCTCTTCAGGCGGCTGGAATGGCGTGACGACGCCTACGGTCAGACCGAGAAATTCGTACAGCGGGCGCATCCAGTTGGCGTCACGACGGGCCAGATAGTCGTTCACGGTTACAACGTGCACGCCCTTGCCGGACAACGCGTTGAGATAGACCGCCAGTGTCGCGACCAGGGTCTTGCCTTCACCGGTACGCATCTCGGCGATCATGCCTTCGTGCAGCGTCATGCCGCCGATCAACTGAACGTCGAAGTGACGCATCCCCATGATGCGCTTGCCCGCCTCGCGGCAGACCGCGAACGCTTCGGGCAGGAGCTGATCGAGGGTCTCACCTTTGGCTATGCGGGCCTTGAACTCTTCGGTCTTGGCGCGCAGTTGCTCGTCCGAAAGGGCCACCATTTGCTCTTCGAAGCTGTTGACGAATTGAACCGTCTTGAGCATGCGCTTCACTTCGCGCTCGTTCTTGCTTCCGAAAAGTTTTTTTAACAAAGGTGCAAACATATCGACAGGATCTTCCACACATAGGGATGGAGGGCGGCCCCGTGAGTCGCCCGTGCAGCCCTCATGGCCGCATGCGAACGAGCATTCTACCCGGAAATGGTGGTGAGGAAAGTGGCGTTATTCCACGATGCTGGCACAGCAGTGTTACGGGGCAGCAGTAAAATAGGGGCGTTTGCCTGGACTTCAACCCGTCATCGAAAGAAGTTTGATTAAAATTTGTTCACAAACAGAGCACCATCTTGCCAGCCGGGTCCAATGCCTGCGAGGCCGGCCGGTAGTTTCTGATACCATCGCAGGCTTGTATCGAAGGGCAACTCTTATGGCATTTCGTCCCTTGCACGCCCGCGCCCCAGCCGTGTTGTTGCGTGAGGCTCGGCCACTCAAAGCCATCTACCATCATGCCCAGCGACTGGCGCACTTGCAGCGCTTGCTGGAAAGCCAGCTGCAACCGGCTGCGCGCGCGCACTGTCACGTCGCGTCTTGGCGCGAGGGCACTTTATTGCTGATTGTCACCGACGGGCATTGGGCCACGCGCCTGCGCTATCAGCAGAAACGCCTGCAAAGGCAACTGGTGGCTTTCAAGGAATTCGCCAACCTGACACGCTTGCAGCTCAAGGTACAACCAGCAACGGTCCATCAGAGTGCTGCGGGTCATTCGCGGGATCTTTCGGTGGCGGCGGCGGAGACGATCAGTGAGACGGCTGAGGGGATCAGTGATCCCAAACTGCGCGCGGCGCTGGAGCGATTGGCGGCGCATGGCAAGCACAGGCAGCCTAACGGCTAGGTTTTGACGTTTGGGTTGGGTGCATCCCAAACAAGCGGACCACCCCAAACACAGCGCCTAAGCCCACAATGAAAAAAGGCCACCCGAAGGTGGCCTTAAATAAACAAACTAGAAGAAGAGAGTATTTACACCGCCGCTACAGGGCGCATGTACGAGATCGGTGCGGTACTGGCATCTTCGAAGGTGACGACTTCCCAAGCGTCTTTCTGTGCGATGAGGGCACGCAGCAGACGGTTGTTCAGACCGTGTCCCGACTTGAAGCCCTGATACTCGCCGATCAGGCTGTTGCCCAATAGATACAGGTCACCGATGGCATCCAGAATCTTGTGTTTGACGAACTCGTCCTCGTAACGCAGGCCGTCTTCGTTCAACACGCCGTCCTTGTCCACGACGATAGCGTTCTCGACGCTGCCGCCGAGCGCAAGATTATGCTTGCGCAGGTACTCGATGTCTTTCATGAAACCGAATGTACGCGCTCGGCTCACTTCTTTTACAAACGAAGTGCTGGAGAAGTCGACGCTTGCAGTTTGCGTACGGTTCTTGAGGTAGGGGTGGTCGAAATCGATTTCGAAGCTCACCTTGAAACCTTCGAACGGCACGAACTTTGCGTATTTGCCGTCTTCTTCTACGCAGACTTCTTTCAGAATGCGTATGAATTTCTTCGGTGCGTCCTGCTCTTCCAGGCCAGCTGACTGAATCAGGAATACGAAGGGGCCTGCGCTGCCGTCCATGATCGGAACTTCGGAGGCAGAGAGTTCAACATAGGCGTTATCGATGCCAAGGCCGGCCAAAGCCGACAGCAGGTGCTCAACCGTATCGACCTTCACATCGCCGTTGAAGAGCGTTGTGGACAGAGTGGTGTCTCCCACGTTCTCCGCAAAGGCGTTGATCTGCACGACGGGATCGAGGTCGGTACGGAAAAACACAATGCCTGCGTTCACAGGTGCGGGCTTGAGGGTAAGGTAAACCTTCTCCCCCGAGTGCAGGCCGATACCTGTGGCACGGATAATATTCTTCAGGGTGCGTTGTTTAATCATGGCATTGGCCGCTTCAGCGCATATCGCGAATTAGTATCAACAAAGGCGGGCGATGATAGCAGACCTCGCCTTTGCTGAACACCAATCACCCTTATACCCCTGATAGAACTCATCAATCAGCCTGACGACGCAGGAAGGCTGGAATATCCAGGTAATCCAGATCATCTTGCGGATTCATTTTTGCCGCCGCGGTGGCGCCTGCGTGAGCCTGATTGCGCATCACGGTAGGACGGTCCAGATCGCGGTAGTTCACCGAAGGCTGTTCCTGACGTGCTGTCTGCTGCTGCACCGGTGCGGCTTGTGCAGTCTGCAGGGTGTTGTCGATAACCTTCACAGGCTTCTCGATTTTCGCGCCTAGGCCGGTGGCGACCACTGTTACGTGCAACTCGTCGCGCATGTCCGGATCGATAACGGTACCGACCTTGACCATGGCGTGCTCGGAGGCGAACGCTTCGATGATGCTACCCACGTCCGAGTACTCGCCCAGGGACAGGTCAGGACCGGCAGTGATGTTCACCAGAATGCCGCGGGCACCTTGCAGGTTCACGTCTTCGAGCAGCGGGTTGCGGATCGCCGCTTCGGTGGCTTCACGCGCACGGTTAGGACCGCTGGCAGCGCCAGTGCCCATCATCGCCATGCCCATTTCGGACATCACGGTGCGCACGTCAGCGAAGTCGACGTTGATCATGCCTGGACGCTTGATGATGTCGGAGATACCGCGAACAGCACCGGCCAATACATCGTCCGCCTTGGCGAAAGCCGAGAGCAGGCTTGCGTCTTTACCCAGGATGGTCAGCAGCTTCTCGTTGGGGATGGTGATCAACGAGTCAACGCTTTCGGACAGCGCACGGATGCCTTCATCGGCGATCTGCATGCGCTTGCGACCTTCGAACGGAAACGGACGAGTCACGACCGCAACGGTCAGGATGCCCATTTCCTTGGCCACTTCGGCAATGATCGGTGCTGCACCGGTACCGGTACCGCCACCCATGCCGGTGGTGATGAAGACCATGTTGGTGCCCTGCAGGACTTCTGCAATGCGCTCACGATCTTCCAGCGCGGCCTGGCGACCGACTTCAGGGTTGGCACCTGCGCCCAGGCCCTTGGTCACACCGGTACCCAGTTGCAAAATGGTACGTGCGCCAATGTTTTTCAGGGCTTGAGCATCGGTGTTGGCGCAGATGAACTCGACGCCTTCGATATTGCTCTTGACCATGTGGTTGACTGCGTTGCCGCCGCCACCGCCGACGCCGATAACTTTAATTACCGGGCTTTGTGGGATGTTGTCTACGAGCTCGAACATGTTCCCTCTCCTTCAGTTCTCTAGTTTTATGTCGCCTGTTGCCTGCCTACCACTTTTGAATCCTAGAAATTCCCCTGGACCCAGCGTTTGAGACGCTCAAACACTGGAGCCTTCGGTTCATCGCTATAACTGCTACCGGAGCCGGAAAGGCCGGACAGCGAGATGCCGTCAGACTGCTTTTGCAGTCCATACAGCAACAGGCCGACGCCGGTGGAGTAAATCGGGTTGCGAACCACGTCCGTCAAACCCTTGATGCTGTGCGGCACACCAAGGCGCACCGGCATGTGGAAGATTTCTTCGGCAAGTTCCACCGCGCCTTCCATTTTCGACGTACCTCCGGTCAGCACGATGCCGGCCGGGATCAGATCTTCGTAGCCGCTGCGACGCAGTTCGGCCTGAATCAGGGTGAACAGTTCGTCATAACGTGGCTCGACCACTTCGGCCAGGGCCTGACGCGACAGCTCACGCGGGGGACGGTCACCGACGCTCGGAACCTTGATGGTTTCGCCGGCACCGGCCAGTTTGGCCAATGCGCAGGCGTAACGGATCTTGATCTCTTCGGCGTACTGCGTAGGCGTACGCAGGGCCATGGCGATGTCGTTAGTGACCTGGTCACCGGCAATCGGGATCACTGCGGTGTGACGAATAGCGCCTTCAGTGAAGATCGCGATATCAGTGGTGCCGCCGCCGATGTCGACCAGGCATACACCCAGCTCTTTCTCATCGTCGGTCAGCACCGAGTACGCCGAAGCCAGTTGCTCCAGAATGATGTCGTCCACTTCCAGACCGCACCGGCGAACGCACTTCTCGATGTTCTGTGCAGCGTTCACAGCGCAGGTCACCACGTGAACCTTGGCTTCCAGACGCACGCCCGACATGCCCAGCGGCTCACGAACGCCTTCCTGGTTATCGATCACGTAATCCTGCGGCAGCGTGTGCAAGACGCGCTGGTCAGCGGGGATCGCCACGGCCTGAGCGGCATCGAGTACGCGCTCCAGGTCAGCCGAGCTCACTTCGCGGTCACGAATCGCCACGATACCGTGGGAGTTCAGGCTGCGAATGTGATTGCCGGCGACACCCACGAACGCCGAGTGGATGCGGCAGCCAGCCATCAACTGCGCTTCTTCGACAGCGCGTTGAATCGACTGCACGGTCGATTCGATATTCACCACCACGCCCTTCTTCAGGCCTCGTGAGGGGTGGGTGCCGATACCGACGATTTCCAGCGTGCCATCAGCCGCGACTTCGCCTACCAGCGCCACCACCTTGGAGGTGCCGATATCCAATCCGACGATCATTTTGCCGCTTTGCACGTTTGCCATGGGTCCTGCCTCTTATCAATTCTTCGCGACGGCGGGTTTGTCCGTCGTTGTAGCTGACGCCTGCTCACGCCAACCGACGGCAAGGCCGTTGTTGTAACGCAGGTCGACGCGCGCAATGTTCGTGATCTGTTCTTTAAGCGTTTTTTCGTAGATGGCGATAAAGCGGCGCATCTTTTCCACCAGATGGTCACGCCCCAGCAGCAACTCCAGGCCTGGGCCCGCGTTGCCTGCGCCGGTGGTGAGGAACCAGCTGCCTCGCTCACGCAACTCCAGGCGAGCGATGGAGAAGCCCAGCGGGCGCAACATCTGGCTCAATACCTGGTACTGCTGCATCACCTGCTGTTGAGCCCGTTGCGGCCCGAACAACTGCGGAAGGTGTTCGTAGTTGGCCAGCTCACGCGGGGTGAACGCCTGACCCTGGTTGTTCAGCAGGGCTTCATCGCCCCAACGTGCGACCGGTAATTGCTCTTCCAGTCGAATCACCACCTGATCCGGCCACACACGGCGGACTTCGGCGTGGGCGATCCACGGCATCTGCTCGAGTTCGGTACGCATCCCGGCCAGATCAATATTGAAGAAGCTGGTAGCCACGAAGGGGGCAATGCGCTGCTGGACGGCCTGCTGGCTGATGTAGCTCAGGTCACCCTGAACGTTGATCCGCGAGATCGGGCGGTCGGCGTAAGGCAATAGGCGTTGCGCCGCTTCGTAAGTGCCGAAACCGAACACCACCAGCAGCACGGGCCACATGAGGCTGCGCAGGAAACCGAAGTTCGGCCGGGGCATGCGCGCCGACAAAGGCTCTTTGGCCACCATGCGACTGGCGCCACGAGGCACCGGCTTGCGGCCCGGAGTGGATTGCTGATGACGTACCGTCGCGCCGAGCATGACTTACCCCCGCACCTGGACACTGTCGGCCAGAATCGCCAACACCAACTGTTTGAAATCCAGACCCGCCGCTCTTGCGGCCATGGGTACAAGACTGTGATCGGTCATGCCGGGCACGGTGTTGACTTCCAACAACCAAAACTTGCCTTCGGCGTCCTGCATAACATCGGTGCGCGCCCATCCGGCGATACCCACTGCTTCGCAGGCACGAGCGGTCAGCGCTTTGAGTTCCTGTTCTTTGGCTGCGTCGAGGCCGCACGGAATCCGGTACTGGGTATCGGAAGCCAGGTACTTGGCGTCGTAGTCGTAGAAACTGTGAGGGGTGCCCAGGCCGATGGGCGGCAATACTTGCCCACGCAGCGAGGCGACGGTGAACTCCGGACCTTGAATCCATTGTTCGACCAACACTTGTGAATCGTAGGTACTGGCGGCATTCCATGCGGCGATCAATTCATCGACGCCGCTCACCTTGGCCATACCGATACTGGAGCCTTCATGGGCGGGTTTGACGATTAAAGGAAAGCCCAGTTCCATCGCCGCGCAAATACAATCGGCTTCACTACCCAATACCGCGTGGCGAGGGGTCGGCAGTCCCAGACTCTGCCAGACCTGCTTGGTACGCAGCTTGTCCATTGCCAGTGCCGAAGCCAGCACACCGCTGCCGGTGTACGGGATGTCCAGACACTCCAGCAAACCCTGCATGGTGCCGTCCTCGCCACCGCGGCCGTGCAACACGATGAACGCACGATCGATTTTCTCGTTCACCAGTCGCTGCAGCAAATCGTCGCCCACATCGATGGCAAACGCATCGACACCCGCGCCCTGCAATGCTTCAAGCACAGCTTTGCCGGATTTCAGGGAAACCTCCCGCTCCGCGCTCTTGCCACCGAAGAGCACGGCGACCCGACCGAAGCCTTTCGGCTGCAGGGTCGAGAACAGGGAGACTTGCGCGGCGGCTGTCATTTCAGCTTACCTTCGGTTGAGGCCACGATGGCGCCCGTGAACAACGGGCTCTTAAGCAACTGCGGCGCCAGGCCACCGATATCGCCAGCGCCCTGACACAGCAGGATGTCGCCCGCACGCAGCAACGGCTTGACCAACGGCGCCAGTTCCACACCACGTTCGATATAGATCGGGTCCAACTGGCCACGCTGACGAATGCTGTGCGCCAATTGACGGCTGTCGGCGCCAGGAATCGGCTCTTCGCCTGCGGGATAGACTTCCATCAGCAGCAGGACATTGGCATCGTTGAGCACCTGCACGAAATCGTCGTACAGATCGCGGGTACGGCTGTAACGGTGCGGCTGGTAAACCATGACCAGACGGCGATCCGGCCAGCCACCGCGCACGGCATTGATCACGGCCGCGACCTCGCGAGGATGGTGACCGTAGTCGTCCACCAGCATCACGTTGCCGCCCTCGACCGGCAATTCACCGTAGACCTGAAAGCGACGCCCCACGCCCTGGAAGCCGGAAAGGCCTTGAACAATGGCCTCATCGCTGATGCCTTCGTCGGTCGCGATGGCGATGGTAGCCAGCGAGTTGAGTACGTTGTGATTGCCGGGCATGTTCACCGAAACATCCAGCGGCGCACGGTCGCGGCGTAAGACAGTGAAGTGGGTGCGCATGCCGTCCTGGCGAACATTGATCGCGCGCACGTCGGCATCTTCGTTGAAGCCGTAGGTGACAACTGGACGCTTCACCGCTGGCAGGATGTCGCACACCACCGGGTCGTCGGTGCACACCACGGCCAGCCCATAGAACGGCAGGTTGTGCAGGAACTCGACGAAGGTTTTCTTCAGCTTGTTGAAATCGCCTTCGTACGTCGCCATGTGGTCGGCGTCTATATTCGTCACCACTGCTACCAGCGGTTGCAAGTGCAGGAAACTGGCGTCGCTCTCGTCCGCTTCGGCGATCAGGTAACGACTGGTACCAAGCTGCGCGTTGGTGCCGGCGGCGTTCAAACGACCGCCGATCACGAACGTCGGGTCCAGGCCACCGGCTGCAAACACAGAAGCAATGAGGCTGGTGGTAGTGGTCTTGCCATGAGTCCCGGCGACCGCGATACCGTGACGATAGCGCATCAGTTCAGCCAGCATTTCGGCACGTGGCACTACCGGAATACGCCGTTCAAGGGCAGTCGCTACTTCCGGGTTAGCGGTGTTCACCGCGCTGGAAACCACGAGCACGTCGGCCGCCGAGGCGTTCTCCGCACGGTGGCCGATGAAGATGTGCGCGCCGAACGATTCGAGACGTTCAGTCACAGGCGATGCCTTAAGATCGGAACCGGACACTTCATAGCCCAGGTTCAACAACACTTCGGCAATCCCGCACATCCCTACACCGCCGATACCGACGAAGTGGATGCGACGGATTCGGCGCATTTCCGGTTGTGGCATCGCACGTTGACTCTCAACCATGGACCACCTCCAGGCAGACATCAACGACGGTGTTAGTGGCATCCGGCTTGGCCAGTTGGCGGGCCGTGGTAGCCATGCGCTTCAATTGTTCGGGTTGCATCAAAACCTCTTTCAGGCGAGCCGCCATCTCGGCGGCGCCAGTTGTCGCTTGCGGCATCACGAAGGCAGCGCCTTCACGAGCCAGATATTCGGCATTGCGCGACTGGTGATCGTCGATCGCGTGGGGCAATGGCACCAGCAACGAGGGCAGACCTGCGGCGGCCAGTTCGCTGATGGTCAGCGCACCTGCGCGACAAACCACCAGATCCGCCCAGCCATAGGCCTGGGCCATGTCTTTGATAAAGGGGGCAACCTGCGCCTCGACCCCGGCCGCGCGATAGCGCTCGGTGGTGACCTCATCGTGATTCCTGCCAGCCTGATGGAACACTTCAGGCCGCAGATCCGCAGGCACCTGAGCCAGCGCTTCAGGCAGCAATTTGTTAAGTGGCTCGGCCCCCAGGCTTCCGCCCAGCACCAGCAAGCGAGGCTTGCGCCCGACCAGAGCCTGGCGTGGTGTCTCAAAAAACAGCTCGGCACGTACCGGGTTGCCGGTGGTGCGCCGCTTGGCCGACGCAGCGAACGTCTGCGGGAAGGCCTCGCACACGCGAGCGGCGAATGAAGCCAGGCTGCGATTAGCGGTACCGGCCACAGCGTTCTGCTCGTGAATGATCAACGGCACGCCGCCAAGCCTGGCCGCCAGGCCGCCGGGACCGGTCACGTAGCCACCGAAACCGACGACACACACCGGTTTGAGCTCGCGAACGACTTTGCGCGCCTGCAACAACGCCTTGAACAGCATAAACGGCGCCTTGAGCAACGACAGACGACCCTTGCCGCGCAGCCCGGTAACGTTGATCAGGTGCAACTGCAGACCCGCCGCGGGCACCAATTCGTTTTCGATTCCGCGTGGCGTGCCCAACCAGTGCACGGTGTAGCCGCGCGCCTGAAACTCGCGAGCGCACGCCAGTGCCGGGAACACGTGTCCGCCGGTGCCACCGGCCATGATCAATACGTTACCGACGGCCATGGGTTGGCTCCTCGGCAAAATCGCTCTCGTTGAATTCGGCCTCTTCGCTGCCCATGTTGTTGCGCGATTCCCATTCGATGCGCAGCAACAGGCCCAGGCTTGCGCAGCAAATGATCAGCGAACTGCCACCGTAGCTGAGAAATGGCAGGGTCAACCCTTTGGTGGGCAGCAGGCCGACGTTCACGCCAATGTTGATCAGGAATTGGCCAATCCACAGGAAAGCCAGACCGTAAGCGGTATAGGCAGCGAAAAATTGCTTGGCGCGCTCGGCCCACATGCCGATGTACATGGCGCGGATACTCACGAACACGAACAGGGCGACGGTTGCCAGTGAACCCACGACGCCCAGCTCTTCCGCCAGCACCGAGAACACGAAGTCGGTGTGTGCTTCGGGCAGGTAAAACTGTTTTTGTACACTGTTGCCCAGGCCGACGCCGAACCACTCGCCGCGCCCGAAGGCGATCAACGCCTGAGTCAACTGATAGCCGGAGCCAAACTGATCGGACCACGGGTCGGTAAAGGTAATCAGACGAGCCATCCGGTAAGGCTGCGCCTGCACGAGTACGAACACCGCGCCCACGGCCATCGCCACCATCAGGGTGAAGCGGAACAGACCCACACCACCAAGGAACAGCATCGCTGCCGCCGAGCCCATCATCACGACGGTGGCACCAAAGTCAGGCTCCATCAGCAGCAGGCCGGCCATCGGCAGCAGCACGATGAACGGCTTGAAGAAACCCATCCAGCTCTCGCGAACTTCTTGCTGACGACGAATCAGGTAGCCGGCCAGAAAGATCACCACGAAGACCTTGGCAATTTCCGACGGCTGTACGTTGAACATGCCGAAACCAATCCAGCGCATCGACCCGTTCACCTCGCGCCCGATGCCGGGGACGATCACCATCACCAGCAGGCCGAACGCGCCGATCAGCATCAGCCAGCCCAGACGCTGCCAGGTTGCAACCGGGATCATCATGGTGGCGATACAGGCACCCAGGCCCAGCACCAGGTAGATCAGGTGCCGGGTCATCATGTAAAGCGCGTTGCCGGACTGCACCGCGGCCACTTCCGACGACGCGGACGTGATCATGACAAGGCCCAGGCCCAGCAAGGCCAGGCAACCGGCGAGCATCGGGAAATCGACGTCGACGCCGCGACCGCTGATGATCGGCGATGGATAAGGCTTGATCACGCCAAAGATCATGACAAGCTCCCCACGGCCTGAGCGAACAAACGTCCGCGCTCTTCGAAATTCTTGAACATATCCAGGCTTGCGCAGGCCGGGGACAGCAACACGGCGTCCCCTTCCTGGGCCAATTCGGCAGCACGTTGCACAGCTTCTTCCAATGTTTTGACGCGTGTCAGAGGCACCGAATCGCCGAAAGTCGCAGCGAGCAGTTCAGCGTCGCGTCCCAGCAGGACGACGGCGCGACAATGAGTGGCAACGGAGGATTTGAGCGCGTCGAAATCCGCCCCCTTGCCGTCGCCGCCGGCGATCAGTACCAGTTTGCCGCTGATGTCCGCACCCAAGCCTTCGATGGCGGCCAAGGCGGCACCGACGTTGGTGGCTTTGGAGTCATCGTAGTAACTGACGCCAGCCAGCTCGCGGACCCACTGACAACGGTGAACCAGCCCCGCGAAGCTGCGCAGTGCAGCGAGCATAGGCTCGAACGGCAGTCCGGCGGCGTGGCCCAGCGCCAGTGCTGCCAGGGCGTTGGCATGGTTGTGCGCGCCACGGATTTTCAGTGCACTGACCGGCATCAGGTTGTCGAACTGGAACGCCAGGTACTTTTCACCCTGCTCTTCTCGCAGACCGAAGCCATTGATGTCAGGCCTGTTCAGACCAAAGGTCCAGCACGGCACGCCTTCGCCGATCAATGGTCGCGACAGCGCGTCCTGACGATTGACCACCACCTGACGAGCGCCACGGAAAATCCGGTGTTTGGCCAGATGATAGGCAGGCAGGCCGCTGTAGCGGTCCATGTGGTCTTCGCTGACGTTGAGCACGGTGGCGACTTCAGCGTCCAGTTGATCGGTGGTCTCCAGCTGGAAGCTCGACAGTTCCATCACATACAGCTCGACGTCGTCGCTGAGCAGGTCCAGCGCAGGGGTACCGAGATTGCCGCCGACGGCGACGCGCTTGCCAGCCGCCGCGGCCATTTCGCCGACCAGCGTGGTGACGGTGCTTTTCGCGTTGGAGCCGCTGATGGCGACAATCGGCGCCTTCGCGTTTCGCGCGAACAATTCGATGTCACCGGACAGTTTCACGCCACGAGCCGCAGCCTGCTGCAGCGCAGGCGTTGCCAAGGCCAAACCGGGACTGACATAAAGCTCGTCGGCGCGGCAGAGAAATTCGACATCCAGCTCGCCACAGCGCACTTCCACCTGCGGGTAGTCGCGACGCAAGGTCGCCAGCTCCGGAGGGTTCTCCCGCGTATCGGCCACGGCAAACGCCACGCCCCGGTTCGCCAGGAAGCGAATCAGGGACATGCCGCTTTTGCCGAGGCCGACAACGATGCGGAAGTGAGAGGAAGCGATCAGCGACACTTCAATTACCTCAGTTTCAACGTAGCAAGGCCGATCAGTACGAGAATCACCGTGATGATCCAGAAGCGGACAATCACGCGCGGCTCGGGCCAGCCCTTGAGTTCGAAGTGGTGGTGGATCGGTGCCATACGGAAGACGCGACGGCCGGTCAATTTGAAGGAGGCAACCTGAATGACGACTGAAAGGGTCTCCATCACGAACACGCCACCCATGATGAACAGAACGATCTCCTGACGAACGATGACTGCTATGGTGCCAAGGGCTGCGCCCAGCGCCAGCGCGCCGACGTCGCCCATGAACACCTGCGCGGGGTAGGTGTTAAACCAGAGAAAGCCCAGCCCGGCACCGATCAGCGCACCGCAGAACACGATCAGCTCGCCCGCGCCAGGCACATAAGGGATAAGCAGGTATTCGGCGAATTTCACGTTACCGGACAGGTAGCAGAAGATCCCCAACGCCCCGCCGACCATGACGGTGGGCATGATTGCCAGACCGTCCAGGCCATCGGTCAGGTTGACGGCATTACTGGAGCCCACAATCACGAAGTAAGTCAGGACTACGAAACCAATGCCCAGCGGGATGCTGAAATCCTTGAGCATCGGGATCAGCAACGTGGTTTCAACCGGCGATTGCGCAGTCACATAAAGGAAGATCGCGGCCCCCAGGCCGAACACCGACTGCCAGAAATACTTCCAGCGACTGGGCAGGCCTTTCGAATTTTTCTCGATGACCTTGCGGTAATCATCGACCCAGCCGATGGCGCCGAACAGCAACGTGACGATCAGCACCACCCACACGTAGCGGTTGGAGAGGTCGGCCCACAACAGCGTGGCAATGCCGATGGCGGACAAAATCAGTGCGCCACCCATGGTTGGGGTGCCGGATTTGGACAGGTGGGATTGCGGACCGTCGTTACGGACCGATTGGCCGATCTGTTTGCTCTGCAGGGCGCGGATCATCCACGGACCAAGGCAAAGCGAGAGCGACAGTGCAGTGAGCACGCCAAGAATTCCGCGCAGGGTCAGGTACTGGAAGACCGCGAAGCCTTTGTAGAACTGTTGCAGATACTCGGCCAGCAGCAGCAGCATTAATGTTTCTCCGCCTTCAAGGGGTAAGTCTGGGGTCCGCACAGCGCCGCCACGATGTTTTCCATCGCCGCACTGCGAGAGCCCTTGATCAATAGGGTTGTGTTTTTATCTTGCTCGGCGCCGAGGGCCTCGATCAGGTCAGCCTGGCTTGCGAAATGGCGCGCAGCCTGCCCGAAAGCACTGACCGCGTGGGCCATAAGCGGACCAACGGCATACAACGCGTCAACTTTACCGACAGCGTAAGCGCCGACATCGCGATGCCCCTGTTCGGCCCAGTCGCCCAGCTCACCGATGTCACCGAGCACCAGAATCCTGCGCCCGGCAAAACCGGCAAGAATGTCGGTGGCCGCCGCGACCGAGGTCGGGTTGGCGTTATAGGTGTCGTCGATCACGCGCATGCCGTTGTTCGCCAGTTGCGCGACAGTGCGGCCCTTGACCGGTTGCACGCTGTTGAGTCCAGTGATGATGCCTGGCAGCGAAACGTCCAAGGCATGAGCGGCAGCGGCGGCCGCCAACGCATTGGACACGTTATGTGCACCCAGCAGATTCAGCTGCACCTGCGCCGAGCCGTTCGGGCTGTGCAGGGTGAACGCCGGACAGCCACGGGCGTCGATGCCCAGATCACTGGCATACAGGTCTGCTTCGCGATGCTGGGTAGAAAAGCTCAACACCTTGCGCGCGCCCGCACGGGCTACCCAGATGTCGAATGCCTTGTCGTCACGGTTCAATACCGCAGTGCCGTGACTGTCGAGCCCCTCGATGATCTCGCCCTTGGCTTCGACAATCTTTTCAGGACCGCCGAATTCACCCACATGCGCAGTCCCGGCGTTGGTCAGCACCGCGACGTGGGGCTTGGTCAAGCTGACGGTGAAGGCAATTTCACCGATGCGCGAGGCGCCCAGCTCGATCACCGCAGCGTCGAACTCCGGCGCCAACTCCAGCAGGGTCAGTGGTACGCCCAGTTCATTATTCAGGTTGCCACGAGTCGCCAGCACCGGACCTCGGGTACGCAGGATGCTCGCGAGCATCTCCTTTACCGTAGTCTTGCCGCTTGAACCGGTGATTGCGGCCACAGGTTTATCGATGAACGCGTTGCGATTCATCGCCCCCAACTGCGCCAGCGCCTTGCGGGTGTCGCCAACGATGAGTTGTGGCAAACCACTGCCTGGAATCTCACGTTCGACCAATGCGCCGACAGCACCTTTGGCAGCGACCTGATCAAGGTAATCGTGGCCGTCGAAATTCGGACCGGTCAGCGCCACGAACAGCTGCCCTGGATCGATGATGCGGCTGTCGATGCTGACGCCATCAAAGCGTGCATCACCGCCAACCCGACGTGCGTCGAGCGGCATCAGCAGTTCGCTGAACGAAAGTGGCTTAAGCATGCGCAGCCTCCCATTCGTTCAATGCTGCAGCGGCTTGTTCAAGATCGGAAAACGCGTGGCGCTGGCCATCGATTTCCTGGTAATCCTCATGGCCCTTGCCTGCCAGTACGATCACGTCGGCGGCCTGGGCCCGGGCGATGATTTGCGCGATGGCTCGAGCACGACCGGCCACGAACTCAACGTTATCTGCAGCAGTAAAACCGGCACGAATATCATCGAAAATACGCGCAGGATCTTCGCTGCGCGGGTTGTCATCGGTGACCAGTACCTTGTCGGCCAGGCGCTCGACGACTTCGGCCATCAAAGGACGCTTGCCGCGGTCGCGATCACCGCCGCAACCGAACAGACAAGTCAGTTGACCTTTTGCGTGCGGACGCAGGGCGGCGAGGACTTTTTCCAGTGCATCCGGGGTATGGGCGTAATCGACCACCACCAGTGGACGCGCGCCGCCGCCCAAGCGCTGCATGCGGCCGACCGGGCCTTCGAGGGCTGGCAGCACTTTTAGGATGTCGTCCAGCGGATAATCCAGGCCCAGCAAGGCCCCGACAGCGGCAAGCACGTTGCTTAGGTTGAAGTGGCCCAGCAGACCGCTGCGCAGGACGTGGTCGCCCTGTGGCGTCACCAGTGTGGCGCGCACACCGTCGTCGTCGAACTGCGCATCGCGGCAGAACAGATAGGCAGCGCTGTCTTCCAGGCTGTAGGTGATCAAACGAGAGGGATGGGGTTTGGCGGCCAGCTGGCGACCGAATTCGTCGTCGAGGTTGATCACGCGGCAACTCAGGTCATCCCACGCGAACAGTTTGGCCTTGGCCGCGCCATACGCTTGCATCGTGCCGTGGTAATCCAAGTGGTCCCGAGACAGGTTCGTCAACACCGCCACATCGAACGCCAGCGCCGTGACACGACCTTGATCCAGGCCATGAGACGAGACCTCCATCGCAATCGCTTTGGCCCCGGCTTTTTTCAGGTCGTAGAGGGTCGACTGCACCGAAATTGGATCGGGGGTGGTGTGAATTCCGCTTTTCAATTCGCTGTAGAAGCCGGTGCCCAGCGTGCCGATCAGACCGCAGCGCTGACCCAGTTTGTCGAGCGCTTGCGCGATCAGCTGGGTGACGCTGGTCTTGCCGTTGGTGCCTGTGACGCCCACCAGATTCATGATGCGGCTCGGATCGCCATAAAAACGTCCGGCGATATCCGACAACTGCGCCGCCAGACCCTTGACCGGAATCATCGGGATGTCGGTGATCGGCAGCACCTTCGCGCCTTCGACTTCATAGGCCACGGCGGCTGCACCGTGAGCAATGGCATCGGTAATGTGATCGCGACCGTCGACTTTCAAACCTGGAATCGCCAGGAACAGATCGCCAGGACGCACCTTACGGCTGTCCAGCGTCAATTCCCGAATCAACAGGTCCCGGTCGCTCTGGGCAAAAATCTTGCTCAAGTTGAAAGACATCAGCCACGTCCTCCCTTGACTGGAACGACCGGCGGTGCGGCATTGGCCTGCTGTTCAGGCGCAACAGGCGCGAGGTTGTCCGGGCGCACATTCATCAAGCGCAATGTGCCTGACATCACTTTGCTGAATACCGGCGCAGACACCAAACCACCGAAGTAGCCGCCTTTGCTCGGCTCGTCGATCACAACCACAATGGCATAGCGCGGATTGCTCATCGGGCCGAACCCGGCGAACAGCGACCGATAGGAGTTCTCGGCGTAGCCTTTGGTACCCACCGAAGTTTTACGCGCAGTACCCGACTTGCCAGCTACGTGATACGACGGCACTCGCGCACGGTAAACGCCGCGCGGATCTTCGATAACTTGCTGGAGCATGCCTTGCAGGGTTTTGGCAGTCGCCTCCGGGATGGCCTGGACCGAATCCGTTGGCTTGTCGGTTTTCAGAATGGTCAGCGGGACAATCTTGCCGTTGTTGGCCAGTGCCGAATAGGCGTGCACCAATTGCAGCGCCGTTACCGACAGACCGTAGCCGTAGGAAAGGGTCGCGGTTTCTGCCTTGCGCCACTCACGATAGTTCGGCAGGTTGCCTACGCGCTCGCCGGGGAAGCCGAGGCCCGTGTATTGGCCCAGACCCACGCGCTGCATGGCGTGGAAGATCGCTTCGCCGCCGACATCGAACGCGACCTTACTCATGCCGACGTTACTGGAGTTGATCAGGATACCGGTCAGGTCGAGAATCGGGCCTTCGGTCTTGGTCACGTCGCGGATGGTGTATTTGCCGATCTGCAGCGTGCCCGGGTACACCTCAACCTTGTCACTGGGCTTCCAGCGACCACTGTCGAGGGCGGCTGTCATGGAGATCGGTTTCATGGTCGAGCCCGGCTCGAACACGTCGATGATCGCCCGGTTACGCATCGCGGCCGGAACCATGGTGCGGCGGTTGTTCGGGTTATAGGTGGGCTGGTTGACCATCGCCAGCACTTCGCCAGTCTTCACGTCCATGATCACCAGGCTGCCGGCCTTGGCGTCGTTTTCCTGAATCGCGTTGCGCAACTCGCGGGTCGCCAGGTATTGCAGGCGCAGATCAATAGACAAAGCCAGGGTTTTCCCGGCCTTGGCATTCTTCTTCACTTGCAGGTCCTTGATGAGCCTGCCGCGCCGATCCTTGATCACTTGCCTTCTGCCGGGCACACCCGCGAGCCAGTCGTCGTAAGCGAGTTCGACCCCTTCGCGGCCATGATCGTCGAGGTCGGTAAAACCGACCATGTGGGCGGTCACGTCGCCGGCCGGATAGAAACGGCGGAACTCTTCCTTCCCGTAAACGCCCGGCACCTTAAGATCTAGGACCGACTGGCCTTGTTCCGGGGTCAGGCCACGAACCAGATAGATAAACTCCTTGCTGGCCTGCTCGTTCAAGCGGTCGGTCAGGGCCTTCGGATCCTGACCCAACGCCTGCGCCAGTTGCGACCACTTGCTCTTGTCCGCCTGCATTTCGGAAGGGTTGGCCCAGATAGTGGTGACCGGCGTACTGACAGCCAAAGGCTCACCGTTGCGGTCAGTGATAAGACCACGGTGCGCGGGAATGGAAACGTTACGCAGGCTGCGTGCGTCCCCCTGCTCGATCAGGAAGCGATGATCGATGACCTGCAAGTCGACGATGCGGTAGGCAATCGCCGCCACCAAGACAGACAGCAGGCCGACCACGACGCGGAATCGCCAAGGGTACAGTGCGCCTTCAAGCTTCATCATGGCGACACCATCCGGATATCGGCGGCGTTCGGGATACGCATTTTCAATTGATCGGTCGCCAGCGCTTCGATGCGGCTGTGGGCAGTCCAGGTGCTTTGCTCAAGGATCAGGCGGCCCCACTCGGCTTGCGCCTTGTCGCGCACGCTGAGTTCGGCGTACAGCGAGTTGAGCAGTTGACGGTTCCAGTGCGCACTATAGGAAACGGCGATTGCCGAAACGAGAACGGCAATAAACAGCAGCAGCATGAAGAAGCTGCCGCCCGGCAACGGCTTGAAGAAACCGCGGCTCACCGTAGCTTCTCCGCAACACGCATGACTGCACTGCGCGAACGAGGGTTGGCGCGGGTTTCTGCGTCTGAAGCAAACTGGGCTTTGCCGATCAGCTTGATGGTCGGCTCGAAGGCTTTATGGCGAATAGGCAAGTTGCGCGGCATGTTGTCTGCCTCACCCTTGACCAATTTGCGCATGAACAATTTAACGATGCGATCTTCCAACGAATGGAAGCTGATGACCGCCAGACGACCGCCCACTTCCAGTGTTTCAAGCGCGGCCTCGAGGCCGGCTTCCAGGTCGCCGAGCTCGTTGTTAACGTGAATGCGCAAACCCTGGAACGCACGGGTCGCCGGGTTCTTGCCCTTTTCCCATGCGGGGTTGGCGACTTTCAATACTTCGGCCAGATCGGCAGTGCGTTTAAAGAGTTGCGTTTCACGGCGGGTAACGACAGCACCTGCCATGCGCTTGGCGAAACGCTCTTCGCCGTATTCCTTGAAGACGCGGGCAATCTCCTCGACAGTTGCGCTATTGACGAAATCGGCAGCACTGATCCCGCGAGAAGGGTCCATGCGCATGTCCAGCGGGCCATCGTTCATGAAACTGAAGCCACGCTCAGGGTCGTCCAATTGCGGCGACGAAACGCCAAGATCAAGCAGGATGCCGGTGACTTTTCCCGCGATGCCGCGTTCCAGAGCCTCGGCGCCCATTTCGGCAAAACTGCGCTGCACAATGACAAAGCGGCCGTCTTCGGCCGCCAGCGCTTGCCCTGTGGCAATCGCTTGAGGATCTTTATCAAATCCGAGGAGCCGGCCATCAGGCCCCAGGTTTCGCAATATAAGACGGCTGTGCCCGCCCCGCCCGAATGTGCCGTCCACATAGCAGCCATCGGCGCGCACCGCGAGAGCCTCGACGGCTTCTTCGAGCAGTACGGTGATGTGGGTAAAGCCGCTAGTTGTAGTCACAGGATCAAATCACGCAGTTCATCAGGCATCGCGCCCGGTTTTTGAATGGCCGCAAGGTCCGCATCAGCAAGTGCGTTCCAGGCGTCCTCATCCCACAGTTGAAACTTGTTGAGCTGGCCTACCAGCATCACTCGCTTATCGAGCTTGGCGTACTCACGCAGACGAGGCGGCACCAAAAAACGCCCGCTGCCGTCAAGCTCCAGATCAACCGCATTGCCGATCAAGAGTCGTTGCAGACGACGGTTTTCCTCACGAAATGTGGCCAGCTCACGTAATTTGGCTTCGATCACTTCCCATTCCGGGAGTGGATAAATGCATAAGCAGGGGTCGACAGTGTCAATGGTCACAATCATTTGGCCGGAGCTACGCGAATCCAACTCGTCACGGTACCGGCTCGGCATAGCGAGACGGCCCTTTGCGTCGAGATTGATTGCATTTGCACCACGGAACACAGGCGCTTTCTCCGAATATTATCTTTTTGCGGTAAAAAAACCCACTTCACGCCACTTTCCACCACTTGCGCACACTATAGGAATGCGCCCACCACACCGTCAAGGCGACTTCTCACGGAAAACCCTTACAGGACGGAGATTTACGACGGGTGATAGAGGAGTTTTGGAGAATTTCGGAGCGTTCTTACAGATAAATCCGAGAAAACTCAAAAAGATGAGGGCCGGAGTTAAAGTGATTTATGAGGTTTAAGATTTTTTTGGCATTACGAGGAGGAAGAAACGGTACAAACGAGGGGAGAAAATGAGGTGGAGAGTCGATCTGTAAGCCGGGTTCTGTCGAGGACAGTCATTCCTCTACGATGGCCATCACTGGACATCTTTAGCAACCTACCCGGTTCCAGCGCGGGCCACGCCTAGGAACCCTATTTGGTCTTGCTCCGAGTGGGGTTTGCCTAGCCACGAACTGTTGCCAGACGTGCGGTGCGCTCTTACCGCACCTTTTCACCCTTACCGGCACCGAAATGCTTAGGCGGTTATTTTCTGTGGCACTTTCCGTAGGCTCGCGCCTCCCAGGCGTTACCTGGCACTCTGCCCTATGGAGCCCGGACTTTCCTCCCCCCCTCATTGCGGAACAATGAGAGGCAGCGACTGTCCAATCGACTCTCCGCCGCCAAGGTTAATGCCAGGGCGACCCAAGAACAAGCTTTAATAAGTCCTTGCTCATTTATAACGCGGACATACGCACAGCACTCACTGAGTTTTTTGTTTATCCAGTGCCACCTGATACAGCAAATTCTTGCGCACTCCGGTGATTTCAGCCGCCAGTGCCGCTGCGCGTTTAAGCGGCATTTCCTGCAGCAGCAGATCCAGCACACGCCGTGCTTCAACACCAATCGCATCCTCGCCTTCGGGCTCGCTCCAGCCTGCAACCAGCACCACGCATTCTCCGCGTTGCTGATTACTGTCGCTTTCGACGAAAGCGCGCAATTCTCCCAATGGCAGACCCTTTAGCGTTTCGAAAGTTTTGGTCAATTCCCGACCCAGCACGGCAGGACGATCAGCACCGAAGATATCCTCCAGGTCCTGCAGGCATTCGAGGATGCGGTGTGGGGCTTCGTAAAAAATCAGCGTACGCGGCTCCTCCTTGAGCAGATCCAGACGCGCCTTGCGTCCTACCGACTTGGCCGGAAGAAAACCTTCGAAGATGAAACGGTCGGAAGGTAACCCCGCCGCGCAAAGCGCCGCTATCAATGCACAGGCACCTGGAACCGGAACGACCTGAATCCCCGCTGCCCGCGCCTGCCGCACAAGGTGATAACCGGGGTCGGAAATCAGCGGAGTACCGGCATCGGAAATGAGTGCAACATCATCGCCAGCCTGCAAACGCGTGATGAAGCGGCTCCCCTCTTCACGTTCATTGTGCTCGTGGCAAGCGGCCAGCGGAGTCGTGATACCGAAGTGTTGCATTAACCGAAGTGAATGCCGGGTATCTTCCGCGGCAATCAGCGACACATCACGCAGTACCTTCAAAGCACGCACACTCATGTCATCCAGGTTGCCGATCGGCGTGGCCACCACATAAAGCGAGCCTGTAGTGGAATTCAAAGCACCCGGAGCAGTCAAAGCGCACACCTCATGTTCGATTAAAGCCTGCATTGTACAGGTTAAGCCGAGGCAAACAGGGAGATTGAGAATTGGACCGACACACACGCACGTACATCCAGGCAATCGCCCCTAGCCGAGGCAAGGCGCCGAGCGAGACGCTCGCGGGCGCTTCAAGACGATCTTTATCACTGTCCTAACGCCTACAACATCGCGCCCCGGCCAGTGCTTGGGTACAATTCCACGCTAATTTGCTCAAGTATCAGGAACATAGACATGATCGCTTGCCTGCGGCTGTTATCTGCCCTCTGCCTGGCTGCCTTACTGGCCGCTTGTGCCGGTTCGCCCTCCTCCAGCCTTGGCGAACTGCCACGCACACCCGACGCCAGCATCGAGCAGTTGCTCGAGCAAGCCACCGCTGCCAAGACGCCCGACCAGGCTGCACTGCTGCGACTGACAGCCGCGGACCTGGCCGCACGCCAGAACAACCCCGGGCGTGCGGCCAGCATTCTCGAGCAGGTCCAGATGGATCAGCTCAAGACAGATAAGCAGATCTACGCCAATACTCTGGCCGCCGAATTGGCATTGGGTCGCAGTCAGCCAAAGGCAGCATTGACTGCACTCAACCATCCAAGCATGCAACATCTAGGCGAAATGCCGGTGGATCTGCAGACCCGCACCCACACCGTCCGCGCCCGCGCCCTGGAAGCCGACGGCCAGACGCTCGCCGCAGCCAGCGAACGCGTGTTCATGGGGCCGTTGCTGCAGGGCGATGCCCTGAACGCCAATAATGATGCGATCTGGGCGCTGGTCGCCGCCCTGTCCCCTGAACAATTGCAAAGCTCGGCCAACGACGACATGGGTGGCTGGCTGAGCCTTGCCCGCGCGGTAAAAGGCGCTGGCACCCTTGAACAGCAACAGGCCGCGATCGACAACTGGAAAGCGCAAAACCCGCAACACCCGGCAGCGCGCCAGTTGCCGACGACCCTGACGCAACTGCGCGAACTGAAGAGCGAGCCGCTGACCAAGATCGCCTTGCTACTACCACAGGAAGGCCCGTTGGCCTCGGTTTCTCGAGCGTTGCGTGACGGCTTCATGGCCGCACACTATCAAGCGCAGCAGGCAGGCCAGAACCCGCCCAGCATCGAAGTGTTCGACAGCTCCCGCGTGACGTCCATGGACGCCTTCTATGCCCAGGCCAAAGCGGCTGGCGTGCAGTTGGTCGTCGGTCCTCTGGAAAAACCGCTGGTCAAGCAGTTAAGCACCCATCAGCAATTGCCGATTACTACATTGGCCCTGAACTACAGTGACTCCACCACTCAAGGTCCGGCTGAGCTGTTCCAGTTCGGCTTGGCCGCAGAAGATGAAGCCCGCGAAGTTGCACGTCGCGCCTGGGCCGATGGCAAGCGCAGTGCCGTGGCCATGGTGCCGAAAGGCGAATGGGGCGATCGTGTGCTCGAGGCTTTCCGTCAGAGCTGGCAAGCCAAGGGCGGCACCTTCCTGGGTGTCGAGCGCATCGACCAACCCGTTGCACTGGCCCAGCAAGTGGCCGATCTTTTCCAGCTGCGTAACAGCGAAGGTCGTGCCCAGCGCCTGCAAAGCACCACCGGCGCACAAATGGCTGCCCAGCCAAGCCGTCGTCAGGACATTGACTTCATGTTCCTGGCCGCTACGCCGCAGCAGGCTCAACAGATCAAGCCGACCATGGTCTTCCAGTACGCCGGTGACGTTCCGGTCTATGCCACTTCGCACCTGTTCACCAACAGCAACGATCAAGCGATGTACAACGACCTGAGCGGCGTGCGCTTCTGCGAAACCCCTTGGCTGCTTAACGCTACCGACCCACTTCGCCAACAGGTCACCGCTCAATGGCCACAGGCATCGGGCAGCCTGGGCCGCTTGTACGCCATGGGCATCGATGCCTATCGCCTGGCGCCTCGCCTGAGCCAACTGAAAACGCTTCCGGACAGCCGCATCGACGGTCTTTCCGGCAGCCTGGCGATCGGCCAGGGCCAGCGCATCGAGCGCCAGCTGCCTTGGGCGCAGTTCGTCGACGGCAAGGTTCAGCGCCTGCCGGACACCGCTCCTTGAGCACAAGCAATACGCGACAAACCGCAGGGCGCGACGCTGAAGCCTATGCCCTGCGGTACTTGCTGCAACAAGGTTTACAACTCATCACACAGAATTGGTCATGCAAACGCGGCGAGCTTGATCTGGTCATGCTCGACGGCGATACAGTAGTATTCGTCGAAGTTCGCTATCGACGCCACGCCGGATGGGGTGGCGCGCTGGAAAGCGTCGATTTTCGCAAGCAGGCAAAGCTCACCCTGGCCGCACAATGGTTTCTGCAAAACGAATCGAAATGGGCGGATTCTCCCTGCCGCTTCGATGTCGTGGCAATCAATGGCGATCCGGGCAAGGCGCCTGCGCTGAACTGGCTGCAGAACGCGTTCGACAGCTGATCAAATCGCAAGTCTCTGCCAAGACGCTCGCCGGAATACCTGAACCCACACTGTTTTTTTGCTCTTTGCTTTGCGGGCTGCACAGTTTTGTGCCGGGAAGCCGACGACCTTATCAATACGTCGCCCGACCAGCCGCCCCTATTAAGGTTTTCATAGATGGACATGCAATCCCGAATTCGCCAGCTTTTTCAGGCCAGCATCGATACCAAGCAGCAGGCGATGGACGTTCTTGCACCCTACATCGAGCAAGCCAGCCAAGTGATGGTCAACGCCCTGCTCAACGAAGGCAAGATGCTTGCGTGTGGTAACGGCGGGTCAGCCGGCGACGCACAACACTTTTCGTCGGAGCTGCTCAACCGTTTCGAGCGTGAGCGACCGAGCTTGCCAGCCATCGCACTGACGACCGACACCTCGACCATCACCTCGATCGCCAACGACTACAGCTACAACGAAATCTTTTCCAAACAGATCCGCGCCCTTGGCCAGCCTGGCGATGTGTTGCTGGCAATTTCCACCAGTGGCAATTCCGCCAACATCATCCAAGCCATTCAGGCTGCCCATGACCGCGAAATGATCGTCGTGGCGCTGACCGGTCGCGACGGCGGTGACATGGCTTCGCTGTTGCTGCCGGAGGACGTCGAAATCCGGGTGCCGGCCAAGGTCACTGCACGTATTCAGGAAGTCCACCTGCTGTCGATCCACTGCCTTTGCGACTTGATCGACAGCCAATTGTTCGGGAGTGAAGAATGATATCCAAACGTCTCAGCCTGCTGGCCCTGACGCTCTGCCTGGGCGTCAGCGGATGCAGCTCGGTGATCAACGCCAGCCGCGAAGCACCCATTGATGACGATCGCGGTACGCGCACTTTCGGTAGCAAGATCGATGACTCACTGATCGAAACCAAGGTCGCGGTCAATGTCGCCAAGGCCAGCCCTGACCTGGACAAAGCCTCGCACATCGTTGTAACCAGCTTCAACGGGGTAGTGTTACTTGCCGGTCAAACCCCGCGCGCCGACCTCAAACAGCTGGCCGAGCAGACTGCGAGCCAGGTGCAGAAGGTCAAGAAGGTCAACAACGAGCTGCAGGTCATTGAGCCCTCCTCCCTGCTGGCCCGTAGCAACGACGCCTGGCTGACCAGCAAGATTAAGACCGAGATGCTGACCGACAGCGCTATCCCGGGCTCGCGGATCAAGGTCGTGACCGAGAACGGCATCGTCTACCTGCTCGGCCTGCTGACCCAGGCAGAAGCCAACCGTGCGACCAATCTGGTTCAAGGCGTGGCAGGCGTGCAAAAGATCGTGAAGCTTTTTGAGTACATCGACTGACACCGTGCTGCCGGGGATCCGGCGGTGGCGATTGAACACGCTGCCGCCGAGAAGAAGGACTGCTACAAAGATTTGCGGGCGAGCGGCGGTAAATCCAGGTATGAACGTCAGAATCGCTGTTGTTGAGCGACTGAAACCATTTCAAGAAACGCGACAACGCGCTCAACGCTCAAGAACGCGCGCACAGGCGCTGATCATCGGCAGATATCCCCCGCCGCATTTGCACGTACTGCGCCGATGGAACGCCTGCTGCTATTTTAGAACCCAGCAGACGCCCATATAACACTACAACCGGATCAGGCCCTGCCCTTGCGTCGCAGCAGCTTTAAGCCGTTCATTCTGAGCCGCGCTCAACAGCCTGTACGACTAATTGACCAACTCCTACATATGATCTGTGACCAGGACAGTGGGTAATGAAAAATTTCAAGATAGTTATAATAATTATTAAAAATACCCGCCAAAGCGCAGACCAGACGCTATAGAGTTTTAGGTAGGATCCCGGATCAAATATATAAGGACATTTCTGTGGCAAAACATATTTCATTACATCTTTTAACTTTACTGCTCTTGACCGGCTGCGAGGCGCAATCTCTTTCTCTCCCCACAAGCCAAAAGCTCTCGCCTGATAAAGTCGCACAGATTGCGGCGAACATTGAGCAGAAATACCCGAAACTCTCTGCCGAGCTTCGCGGCAAAGTGCTCCACACCGTCGTGCGGTCGCTGGACAATATGGTATTTGTCGAAGGCGGCGAATTCCAGATGGGGGATTTTGGTTGGCCGTATGACGATGACCCCGCCAATATGTGCGACTGGCCATGCGGGGTAGAGCCTGAGCGAATGGGTAGAATCAGCATGCGCGCCGATGATGACTTCGTTCATCCCGTTAAGCTGAGCAGCTACTCTCTATCAAAATACCAGACGATGCTGGGGGATTTTGACGTGTTCTTTATTGCTCAAGGCAAACCGTTGTTTGACGCGGAAGATCGTAAGCGAGAAGATCTGCACGAAAAGTTCTATGCACCTAAGCTGCCTGCGCCCACCCAAAGCTGGCAAGAAGCTAAAGATTACTGTGGTTGGTTGGGAGAGTTAAGTGGCTATGCGGTGAATCTGCCCACAGAAGCCCAATGGGAGTATGCAGCGCGTAACCGGGGTCAATACGTAGCCTACTCTACCGACAATGGAAGCCTCAACTATGGTCGCAACTTCGGAGGCCCGGGTCGCAGTACACGCCTGACCTTTGCCGTCGACAGTTATGTTCCTAGCCCCCTGGGGTTTTACAACTTGTCAGGGAATGCCACCGACTGGGTCAACGATTGGTACGATAAAGATTATTATCGCTATTCACCGGTCGAAAATCCCACCGGCCCCCAGACAGGTACACATCGTGTGCTTAGAGGCTCGAATTATCCAGAAGGCCCCTTGCTCAGCGCAAGTACTGTACGGCGCTGGCCAGAGGTACCGATAAGAAAAGGACATATTCCAGGCTTTAGCTTCCGCTGTGCCGTTCAATCCCATCAGCCGTTATAGAGCCGAAATATTAAGGGCACCAGCACAATGCCCTCATTATTTGATCAATGTTTAGACCAACCCCTCAAACAAGCCACTGCGCTGCGCGGCCACCAGCACCCTCTCCTTGCGCCACGCATTGCTGGGGGTCTAAGCGAATCAGCGCTCCTATGTTGAATATAGCAAGGTTTTCAATTTAACGATTGAATACATCTTGCTCATGACCGCTCAACATGGTGCGTGCCGAACGGAAATAATGTTATCAAAATATGTCCCCCACATCGGTCGCTCGAAACAGCAGTTATAGGCCTCACATAACAGCGTTAGTATCTAGCTTTCCTGAATTTTCGGAATCATTCTTCTGGACATACGAGCTATGGCAACCACCAAGTGTTAGAATGCTACCTTCAGATTACATCTATAAGGACATTCAATGAATAGACATATTCCATTACATATTTTAACTTTACTTCTCTTGACCGGCTGCGAGGCGCAATCTCTTTCTCTCCCCACAAGCCAAAAGCTCTCGCCTGATAAAGTCGCACAGATTGCGGCGACCATTGAGCAGAAATACCCGAAACTCTCGTCCGAGCTTCGCGGCAAAGTGCTCCATACCGTCGTGCGGTCGCTGGACAATATGGTATTTGTCGAAGGCGGCGAATTCCAGATGGGGGATTTTGGTTGGCCGTATGACGATGACCCCGCCAACATGTGCGACTGGCCATGCGGGGTTGAGCATGAACGCATGGGTAGAATTAGCATGGACGGTGATGATGACTTCGTTCATCCCGTTAAGCTGAGCAGCTACTCTCTATCAAAATACCAGACGATGCTGGGAGATTTTGATGTGTTCTTTATTGCTGAAGGCAAACCGCTGTTCTATGCGGAAATTCGCGATCGAGAAGATCTGCAAGAAAAATTCTTTTCACCCAAGTTGCCTGCACCAGCTAAAGGCTGGCAAGAAGCCAAGGACTACTGCAGTTGGCTGGGGGAGCTAAGTGGCTATGCGGTGGATCTGCCCACAGAAGCCCAATGGGAGTA
>NZ_DIHC01000005.1:34857-35499 GCF_002419965.1 Pseudomonas sp. UBA5706 | reverse complement strand
GAATGGTGGCCGTGGCGTGGTCGATCCGCGACCGGTTGGAGGACGGGAACGATAGATCCTGGTGGGGTGAGGGCGATACCGGCGTCTGCCAGAAGCCGTATCAGTTCAGCTGCTGGAACAGGAACGATCCCAACTATCCGTTTCTGAACGGCGCACGGCAGATCCCGTTCCGTGAGCTGGCGCAGTGCCGGGTTGCTGCTGACCAGGTGATTGACGGGAAGGTGTCAGACCCAACCGGCGGGGCGACCCACTACTACGCGACCACGATGTCCAAGGCCCCGGCCTGGGCAAACAGAGCAAAGCAGACGCTGAGGCTTGGGCATCACATCTTTTTCAAGGATGTCCCGTGATACCTGCGCTGAACCCCACGACGCGCTGAGCGTATTAAACGGCTATGACCCAACTGAAAATGCCCTGGAGGCGCAATGCGCACCGAACAATTTGTGATGCAGTACAGCTACGGCTCGCACACTCTTTCCGTTAGAGCTAACGGCGGAAGCGTGAAGGTTGAGAAGGCGGTCGGCAATGATTGGGTGGTGTCGGACACGTTCAGCACGGATGGTGCCTGGCGGCTGGATCTCGGAGACTCACCCACTCGTTTCACGCCCGCAGGCGGCGCTGTGTATCAGGTGGAAAAATGAG
>NZ_DIHC01000005.1:0-34590 GCF_002419965.1 Pseudomonas sp. UBA5706 | reverse complement strand
GTACCTGATCGTGGGTACTGGGACGCCCCGGTTCGGGACCAAAGCCCTGACGGGCACCGCGCTGGCCGAGGCAATCGCGTACAGGGACTGGGTGCTGAGCTACGTTAGCCAGTTCGTGCCGGTGGTGAACATCTGGGACGGCTTTACCGAAGCAATGACCGTGGAAGGCCTGCATCCCAACATCCTTGGCGCTGATTTCATTCAGTCCCGATGCGTGCCGGTCATCAATGCCAATTTCGAATTCTTCGGCGTGCCGCTGCCGACGGATGCCGCTGATCTTTACTCGGCGATTCGTCCGTTCGGCTGTCTCAATGCCAATCCGTTGATGGCTGGGACTGCTGGGACAATCAACGCATCGGCCAACCCAGTGGCCGGGTCGGTACTGGCGGACAGCTACAAGGCCAACGGTTCCGGGCTCATCGGGGTAACCACTCGCTGGTATAAGGAGCCCGCCGCATACGGCGAAGCACAATGCGTTGAACTGAGCGGAATCATGGGGGCGGCGGGTGGCTACATCTATCTGCAGCCTTCGGCAAACGTCACGCTGAGCAATCTTGTGGCGGGTGACGTGATTGAGATGGTTTCGGCACCTGAAATCGTCGGCAACAGCCGGGGCATCCTTGGTTGGGAGGCTGAGCTGATCATCACCAAGCCGGTGGCGGGCACGTCTACTACGATCTATTACCGCTCAATGGACAAGTACCAGGAACCATTTACCTTGCCGGCGAAATGGAAAGGCGCGCTTGAGACTCAGCGTTATTCGTTCGATGCAACTGAAACTGTCATTAGCTCGCGTATGGGTCTGTATCTGGCAGTTGGCGTGGCGCTTGACTCGAAGGTCAAGGTCAGTCAGTTCGGAGTCAGAAAGATCTGAGCCGCGCTTAAACCCGAGCTTCCTTCCTGGAAGACCGGTAGAGAATGAGCGCTTCGTAACACAAAAAGGGAGCGGCCAGCAGGATGCGTCAACATCCTCGCTGGCCACCGAAGGCGGCTGCTGTTATGTACCGTGCGCTTCTCGCCGAAGGCGTCACAGGATGGCAGGCCTGGCTCTTCTGGGCCGGTGTCCGAATAGGCGGCGCCAAGCAATACACCAAGACCCCGATAGATTTGATGTCTTCATCATTTTGAGCGGGGTTAGAGGTCGTCGTTGCCGCTATAGAGCTGATCATCCACTCTCTGCTTCCTGACGCCGATCTGGTACTCCGAAGGCGTGGGCTTGCCTGGCCCACCGAGCAGCCTCTTGAGGCAGCTCGAATATCAGGATTAGGCCATCGTGATCGACTACCTCAAAAACTGTACTCATCCCTTGTAAAGGTGCGGTGGTTTCTTAGCTGCCATTCGCGATTTTCTTTACTCTGGCAATGAATGCCACACACGCAGCGCTGTATGACTCATAACATTCCATTTCAGTTTGCAGACCGCGCTCGCTGTAGAAGATCACCCACACTGCTCCCTGACGGCACAAGCAGAGCGCTTCGTCTTTCACGACCCCAAGTGCATAGCTCGTTTCGGGAACGCCGTGCTCCTTCAACTGCTCGTTGACGTAGCGGCTTAGGATCTGCTCGATCACTGCCTGGGTATCGTCGCTGGACCGCGAATCGATGATATCCACTACCCAACCGCATCCGGCCTTGGCAGCGTGTTCTCTCCAGTTCCCTATCCAGCCATCAAGATCCCGCAGGGCAAGGCGTTTCACCCCACCGCCAGGAGCATGTCCACCACCCACCCATTCCTCAAAGCAGAACGGCTCGTCGGGCGTGGTCGTATCAATATGGAATTGATAGAACCAATGGCCTGGGAGACTTACGGCGTTTCTCCATCCGATCCTGATCCACCCCGGATAAGGAGCAGGTGGTTTGACGCTCTGTCCTGGCATGGGATTTCTCTTTACAGAAACTGGGGGACTCGCAAGTTGGAGATAGCCGAACAGAATCAGGCCTGCTAGGCCGAGCACTGCCGGCCAATGCGGAGGTTCGCTGCTGTGGAGCGTGTAAACGGACCACGGCGCGACGGTTGTAACGGCAACGGCAAGCCCGGCGAGCAGTCTGAGAGGTCGACCACGTCATCGAATCAATCCGTCATGCCGTTCCATAGACGCCACAATCGGAGTCCCTCTACGGCGTCGTCCCCGCGTATGGCAGGACTTGGAGTGCAACTGAGCGATGTTTCCATCTATCACGAGTCGCAGCAATTACCGCATCGCGAATTCGCTTTTGCTCTGCATCATCAGGCTGCCCCACAGGCCTGAGCTCCGGCAGTACAGGTGCGACCAGCGCCGACGGCACTTCACTGTTCAAGCTTATCGCCTCGACGCAGCAGAGCGTTCTGTGTGCCGAAACGTTACTGCACTGCATCCATAAACAACAGTGCAGCACTGATTCAAGAGACGATACCTGCTCACCCTGTGTCGCAGCTACAGTTTGGCGCTTGCCATTGCGTAACTCGTCGATCAACGCCAACGCGGCGGCACCGGTGGCGTACCAATCCTCACCCGCTTCTGCATCGCCTTATTGCAGCGCACTCCTTAGCTGTTTGCCCTCCAGTTCGGGCGGGCCCTTGACGTCCTGTTGGGTGCAAAGAATAACCCTAGGCTCGTCTTCAGAGCAGGCCTTGCGTGTAATGCGTAGCGTCCACTGCGCAAGCTCCATGTCCTCGAACGCAGACACTGCTGTGCACTGATGTGTAATGTCGCATTCCACCACCTAGCCTTTGATCTCACGATACAGCGGCACGTGCTCGGCGAAGAGCTAACCGCTGCGGCCGCCAGCCCTGCGACGATCAATGTGGACTTCAAACGAAACCCACCTGACGCTGACGCAGCGCCGCCAGTTCCTGCTCAGCCCGGGCCACGTTCAAGTAGCTCTCCATCACGCCCATGAGCTGGTCATCGCGCAGCGTTTTTCCGTTGACCCGATAGCCCACGGACATGATGCGTACCTTTGGCGTACCACGGGTGCGCATGAAGACGGCCTTGGAGAACTCGAAGCTGACCGCGCGTTGGTGCGCGTTTTCGTCAGAGTCCGAGCCGAGTTCAAGTATCAGCGATTCCATCCAACGGTCATTCTTGTAGCTCACGCGCCCCACCTGCAGCAGATCGATGGGCTGTTGGAGGTTGTGCACACGCAGATGACGGTGATCCAGCGTCATGAACACAAACTTTCCTGAGTGGCGGTTGGCCCAGGTAGCGGCAACCAGCACGGCAACCCCGACCAGGCTGAAGATCAGGGCACCCACGCCGCCCTTGTCACCCGGACGATGCACCCCACCCATGTCACGCAGCACCGCCCAGGCCAGCAGTGCCATCACCAGCGCGGCGACGGGCAACACGTATTTGACGCGGGGTGAGGAGGTGAACTCGGTCTTGTCCGGCACCGAGTCGATGAAGGCTTGCAGGTCGCCGGCGGTGTCTTCGGCTTCAGTGCGTGTGGCCTGGTTGTATTCGTCGGTCAGCGACGCAGCAAGGTCAGCAGCGCTGCCAGGTTGGTAAGGTTTATTCATCGGGCGAGTCTCCGTGCTGCTCATGCGGTGTGCGCCGTCTCGGCGAGCAATTGGTTGAACCACTGGGTGTCGGCCTCGCTGGCCGGACGGGACGCCTGGCGTAGCAAGTCGTCGTCCAGTGCAACCTTGAGGTTGCGTACGCGCTGCAAGGTGGGCGGATGGGTGTCGAAGGGGTGCTCGACACGGTGTTCGAGGGTGTGGGGGCTGACCGGCAACGCGTGCTGCCCCATGTGGATGTTGAGCGCATGCACAATGTTGCGGGTCTGCGGGCTGGCGAGCAGCAGGTCGATCAGCTCGGACAAGGCACACACCCGCAGCAAGGCGCTGGCGAACGTGCGGGCACCGGCCACCCTGGCGCCCACTTCGTCGGCGGCCAGTTCCTGCCGGCGGCTCCAGTGATGGAAGGCGTGATCGAATCGCTCAAGAAAGTACAGCGATACCCAGATACCCGGACCGGCCAGCAGGGTGTCGCTGTCATTGTCTTCGAGCATGGTGTAGATACGTGAATGCACGCTATGGAACAGCGACGACAGCTGCGAGCCCTTCTCCGTGTCGCCGGATGCGAAGTGCCCCAGCTCATGTCCCACCACAGCACCTGCTTCGTCCTGGCTCATGGCCGAGGCGTAGGTGAGGGGGATATACAGCGTGCGCCCAAGCAACGGCGCCTGCGCTGATTGCAGGAACACCTGGCTGCTGGTCACGAACCAGGAGCGGTCGACGCCCACCACGATATGGTCCGGCGAAGGCGCATTGGCTGTGCATGCAATGTTATCCACCCAGCGCCACAGACCAGGTGCGTGCTCGCGTAGTAACTCACGCCCCAACAGCCCGAGCGCAGGTGCCTCCAGCGGTGCCAGTCGCTTGCGGATGCTACGCAGCAATAGCACGCCACCTGCCAGCACCACCCACAGCGGCAGAGTGAACAGCAGCGGCATGGCACCGCCTCGGTCCCAATTGCTGTAAGCCCAGGCCATTTCGTAGAGCAGGCACAGGCTGATGCCTGCCACCAACAGCGCCACGTCAAGGAAGATCAGCTGTGTGACGCGTCGCCAGGCCTGCGTCAGGTGCTGCAGCATGTAGTCTTGCGAGCGCATCGAGCGCAGGGCGTCGTATTTGAGCTTGCCTAGCAGCGCCACACCGGTCAGGGCGGCCGCCAGCGCACACAGCTCAGCCAGGTGCGCGAGTAACCCGCGTAGCGTCAGCCAGCCGTGGTCCTGCGCGATGCGGGCGATCTCCTGCTGCATGTGCGGCACGATGTACTCGGCCCCGACATACCCGCCGGTCAGGCTCTTGTGCACCGGCAACAGATGCTCGGGGTCTTTTTCGGTGGCCAAGATCCAGTCGCGCATTTGCTGCTCGTCGCTCAATGCCCAGTGCACGCGACCGTCTTGCAGCAGTGCGTAAAGCATCAGCCCCAACGGAACTAGAAACAGAAAGGCCAGCAGCCGCAGCCTGCGTGATGACGTGGACATGTTCATTTCTGGTTCAGGTAGTCGGTAAGGAAAGCCTGGGCATTGCCCTGTGACGACAGCCATTCGCTGTAGCCCACGTTCAACTTTCGGCTTTCGTCAGGCAGGTACAGCTCCCCATAGTCATCCTGAAGGATCAGCGCCACGAACTTCTGGCCGTTGACCTCGGTGCTGTAGCGCATGTCCTTGGCGGTCTTTTCCACTTTCATTTTCTGGATGCGCAGGTTCCAGTCATGGTCCACCCCTTCCACTTGCACCAGGGCCTCGTCGGCAGTGCGGGCTCCGATGCGCAGCGTCCATACCTTCACGCCTTGCTCACCTTGGTAAGCCATGATCTTGTCGGCCACTTCCGGGCGGGCGTCGTCGGCCAGGGTGAAAGCGGAAGTCAGCAGCAACGCGCCAACGGTGAGTGCGCGCACGCAGGTGCTCAGGAACATGCCAGTGTCCTCGATAACGAAATGAAGGGCACCTGATAAGTCAGAGTCACCGGATCGTCAAGGTGCTGGCCGCATAACACAAGTGAATGGCCGCCGGTCACAGGCATTAGTTAATAAAGCACCACCAGCACCACTATGTTGCGACCCCGTTGTCGGATTGACGTCAAATAGCCGTTAGCCAGTATTGAACGTCATGCAGAGCTGTACCCCTTATTGGGACACCGAAGTGTTCTACGATTGGCCCGCAGCCCTTGAGCACGTCGAGCTCTCGTCACCGGTCCAGCGCTTAAGCGTGCGCGGATTCACTTCGTTACCTGCCAGAAAGGTGTGATCCTTCTGTGACTTCAGTGCCGTCATAGCTGTTCCCATCAGCTTCACCGTTCGACGGCCTGACGCAGTCTTGAGAATCTCCACCACTCCCTTTGACGCCTGAGTCATTGCCTTGGTGAACATCACTTCTTCTCGGATCTAGTCCACGTCGCGTCCATTCCAAACCGCCAGCTTGGACGACGCAAGCACTATCGGACTCCCAGCAGAGTCGAACGATCCGTTCTCATATCCGAGCTGGAATCATCGCTAACCAAGCAGCCCTCAGAGCTGCGCAGGCGTGTATCAGGGATGTTTGTCTATCGAAGACGTATCTCCGCGAGTTGCTAGCGGCAGCGTTCCAGACCAGCTACCCGGTTGCCCAGTGATGAAAGCTCCAGAAGACAGCCAGACAACCTGGCCTCAGTCTGCTTGAGATCGACCCTCAGCTTGTCCCGCTCGATCGTGACCTCGTTGTGCATGTCGATCATCTTGGCCAGATTTTTTCGGTATCGGCTCAGCTCCTTCTGAAGCATGTGGCACTCCTCGATAAGCAAGCGCGATTGTTGCTCGAGCATCTCTTCACGGGTGAATTCATTGGGCCATTCGGCCTCTTGGATAGGTTTCATTTGCTGATGTTCGGATACTGTTTGAATATACAGTATATCGGGGGCGCGCTTGATAGCGAATCACGTCGACGAATTGCATATTAGGGAAGTGTTGAACATCGGCAGGAAGCTATGGGGGGGTTAAGGTATGCGTATTCAGCATACGTGCAGGTCTGCGCAGAGAGTTCTGCACGGCCAACTGGGAGTTAAAATACCGGTCCGCAATCATTTTCAAGCTATTGAAAACATTGGCTTAAAACACCGCATATTTACATTGATTGCGGACCGGAAACGTATAGCAAGCTATTGATTTACATAGAATCAGCTTCGGACTTAAAATCCGTCGTCCGAAAGGATGTGCCGGTTCGACTCCGGCTCGGGGCACCATTCAAAATCAGGCGCTTACGGAGCATCCTTAAGCGCCTGATTGGTTTCGAGATTGCCGCAGTTATGAATGTCGGCGCAGTTAATTTGTTGAAGTGACTTTCTTGCCTCTCCTTCTACGAATGTAATGCTCGGTCACGGCGACAGTTGTGTGTCCCACTGGTCCTTGGCCTGCAAAATGTCTCCGCTGCTTTCCGCCTTGTCTGTCCCCGCCTTGGCGCGCAAATCTCTCATCTGGAACTCAGCCTTTGGCACCTTCGCCGCCTTCCTGGCGTCATCAAATCGCTTTCTGAGTATTGCTGCCGTCATCGCAGCGCCCTAAATCGTGATTAGCAGCTTGGTAGACCTCACCTTCATTGCAGCTTTACGTGCAGAAATTCACGACAAGACCGCTTTTAATTCGCCTGCAACCACCATCCTCTGAAGAGCGTCCGTCTTGTTTTGCCGGATGCCGAAATCGCCGTCCCGGATAGTTGACCGGTCAGGTAAGCAATATCCAGGGTGTCACGCAGGGTTCGCAGGCCTCTGCGTAGACCTTGGCGAAAACATCGTATGCGTCTGGGCATCACACCTTGCATGATTGAACCGGTTGCCACCTATGCGGCAGCAAATCATCGATTTAACTCGTCCGCTGCGTCGGCGAGCGCGTGCGAACATCCTTCAGGTACGCGTACGGATCATGCCAATTCAACCGCGCAGACTGGATCAAACTTATGATCGCGGCGGGGCGTTTGCCACTGCGCAACGACCCGGCACAGAGTCAGATCTTGCGCCCGAGGGGCCATGGCCGGATTTGGTTCTCACACCAGTTATTGTCTTATGGGTACGGCCCCGTCATCGAGGTAGCGCGACAGCGCTGCCTAGCGTTTCAAGCTGTACTCCAAAGCTTTACTGAGGACAGAGCCCTCAGGAAAAAGAGCAAGCTGGGCGATCATCCAAGCATACAGCTTGTCCATCACAGGACGGCTTTCTCTTGCCGTATTCGGTGCCGGGAGTCCGGTTCCAGGTCGCGGACTCGTAAAGCAGTTGGATGTAGTGCGTAGCCTGTTCGGCAACTGTGCTTTTGTTCGTCGCATGCAACTCGAAGAATTTCGCCGTGTATGAGCCATGCAGCCGATCTCGGTCAGGCCGAGCCCGAAACCCGCTTTGTAACCGCCAAAATCATCTTGCCCTTCCAGTCTTGCAGGGAGTTTCGAGCATATCTCCGGCACGGCTGGGCAGGCCACCCGAGCTCACCTGCAGCCCACAGAGAAGGGCAATGAAGTCGAGCTGAAAAGGCTAGGTACGCGAGCAATCAGAAGTTGCTCTCCCAGCTCCGAATCCAGATACAGCCACACTCAAGGGATCAGGCCATTCCCCGCTGATATTCGCTGTGTATGCGGGCTGCTGCGGGAACATCGAATAACGCATCCAAGCGCGCTCGTGCGGTCTTCTGACGGAACGTCCCGTGCAGGGTGCTGTCGCCAGCGTCGTGCATCGTGTCCGTCATCCAAGTGCTGAACTCCTGGTAGCGCCAAACATGAGGCATCACGGTATCGGTGTATGCCGCCAAAGGAGCCAGGTCCTCGTCTCGCACCGCACTGATCAACGCTCGAGCCAACATGTCGACATCGAATAGCGCCAGGTTCATTCCCTTAGCACCTGTAGGGGGAACCAGGTGAGCGGCGTCACCGGCGAGAAATAACTGACCATGCTGAATCGGGACGTGCACCACTGAACGCAGTGGCACTAGTTCCCGCTCGAGAACAGCCGAATTTGTAAGACTTGCGTCACCCGTCCGAAGACGGATTTCGTCCCAAAGACGTTGATCTGGCCAGTCCGATAACTGATCATCAAGCGAGCACTGCAAATAATATCGGCTTCGATGTGGTCCGCGAGGGAGTTGGCCCACAAAGCCATGCTCACTGATTCCCATAATGGGATGTGCGGCTACTGGGGCTTCCACAAGCGCTGCTAACCACGCATAGCCAAAGTTATGAATGATGGTTGTTAGCACACCCGCCGGAATGGAGGCGCGGCTCACACCTCGGTCCGCGTCGCAACCAGCAATATGCGCACAGGTCAACTCATGTAGGCCGCTCGCGTCGGCGTAGGCAACCTGAGGGGCAACGCCCGCCTCGTTCCTGATGGTGACGTCCGTGACGCTGAATCGCACGTCTGCGTCCATTTCATCTACCAGTACCCGAAGTAGATTGTTGACCAGCATCTGCTGTGTGCAAAAGCGGCCCTCGACGGCATCTTCTTTACTGATTTCAAAGACGCGGCTGACGCCATCGGTGCGATAGTCAATGGTCTGGGCGACGGGGCCTCCAAGTAGTCGATCAGCCAGACTCCAGAGCTCGAACATTTGCACATTGCGTGCATCGACCACTCCTGCACGTTGTCGGGTCTGGACGTAACGGCGGTCGCGCCGCTCAAGGACTATGCAAGCGATGCCGGCGACTTTGAGGAATGTGGCTAACGTCAAGCCTGCTACGCCGGCCCCAATGATGACTACGGGGGTATTTTCTTGGATTGCCATGGTGCACCTCCACCGCTGATAGGATGGAGATCAAGATATAAGTATTTGATTGCCTCTTCTAATCACATCCGGCGACTACCTTCATCATGAAAAAATCGAGGCAGATGAGCCCGAAAAAGCTGCCGATTCAGGCTCGGGCGGTGGCAACGGTTGAAGCCTTGGTCGAGGCAGCTACTTACATTTTGGCTCGCTCCGGCCCTGCGGGATTCACTGCCAATAAAGTCGCAGACAAGGCAGGCGTCAACATCGCATCCTTCTATCAATACTTCCCTAACAAAGAGGCGCTGCTTTTTCACATCGTACAGCAGACTTGGGAGCGCCAACTGGCCAGGCTATCGCCTATCCTGAGCCGGAGAGACGCCAGTCATGCAACTCGGCTACGTGATTTCCTCAGAGAGTTCTTCATGATCGAATCGGCAGAGGTGGAGCTTCGACGTGCACTTCGGGCGGCTTCGGTGGAGCTTAGAGAGATGGAGGAGTATCAGAGATTGCTGCGCGATGGCATTAAACTAACCAAAACCTTCATAGCCGATGCCGTAGGTGAGCACCTTGAACATGAGGTCGATTTTATCGTCCGATTCGTGGTGCTCATGACCACCAGCTTCGCTGAGCGTACTACTGACGAAGGAACCGATGGTGCCGAATTGATGCGTCAGGCGGATTTGATTACTAGCATGCTGGTGAAGCAGTTTGAATTGACGTAGCCATTCAGAGACAACAAGGTAAGCGGCCAGCAAACACACTTTGCACAGATCAGGCTGGGGTCCACTGATGCGGCAGCAGTTGCTCGATCTCGCTGGCCCGCTGCATCGGCAGCCGCGTCAGCACATCCTTGAGATAAGCATACGGATCATGCCCATTGATACGCGCCGACTGGATCAGGCTCATGATCGCTGCCGCCCGCTTGCCGCTGCGCAGCGACCCTGCAAATAACCAGTTCGACCGCCCGAGCGCCCACGGCCGGATCAAGTTCTCGATCTGGTTGTTGTCGATGGGCACAGCACCATCTTCCAGGTAGCGCGTCAGTGCTACCCAGCGTTTGAGGCCGTAATCCAGGGCCTTGGCTGTGGCCGAACCCTCGGGCACCAGTTCGCGTTGGGCCAGCATCCACTCATGCAGCTTTTCAGCGATGGGCATGGCTGTTTCCTGGCGTAATCGCCAACGGTCTTCGTCGCTCATTTCCTTGGCGTGTCGCTCGACTTCGTACAGTCCGCCAATCGAGTGAAGCGCCTGCACCGCCAATTGGCTTTTATTGGCTACATGCAGGTCGAAGAACTTGCGGCGCGCATGCGCCATGCAGCCGATTTCGGTGATGCCCAGTTCGAAGCTGGCCTTGTAGCCGGCAAAGTCATCACAGACCAGCTTGGCGTTCCAGGTGCCCAGGAAGTTACGCGCATGTTCGCCAGCCCGGCTGAGGCTTAAGTCGTAGACCACGGCCTTTAAGGCCGAGAACGGCGTAGTGCTGTAGGCCCAGACATAAGCGCGGTGGGTTTTCTTCTCCCCGGGCGCCAGCATTTGTACCGGCGTTTCATCGGCGTGAACCACGCGCTGGGCCAGCACCACTTCGCGCAGCGCATCGACCAGCGGCTGAAGCTGCACGCCGGTTTGACCCACCCACTGCGCCAGTGTCGAGCGCGGGATGGCCAGGCCGGCACGGCCGAAGATCTTTTCCTATCGATAGAGCGGCAAGTGGTCGGCGAACTTGGCCACCATCACGTGGGCCAGCAGGACAGCAGGACAGCAGGCCGGCAGTGCGGATGACCTTGTCGATCACCTGCGCCGGTACCGGGGCCTGGATCAGTGTTTCGCACTGCCGACAGGCCCATTTCCCACGAACGTGCTGTTCGACAGTGAACACGCCCGGTGTGTAGTCCAGCTTTTCGCTGACGTCTTCACCAATGCGCTGAAGCTGGCAGTCGCAAGCCCACTGAGTGTCGTCCGGTTCGTGATGGGGCACAGTGCGTGGAAACTGTGGCGGCAGCGGCGCACGCTTGGGTTGCTGGCGTGGTTCTGTCTGTGCGAGTGCTGGGTGAAGAGCTTTTAACTCCGCCTCAATGGCTCCGAGGTCGGTATTGAGGAGGTCGTCGAGCAAGCTGCCTTGCGCCGGGCTGATCTGCTCACTGCGCTTGGCGAACTTGTGACGTTTAAGGATGGCGATCTCGTGAGTGAGCTGCTCGATGATCGTTTCATCACGATGGATCTTCCTGCTCTGGGTATCGACCTTGGACATTAACTGCGCAGCCAGCGTGCGCAGTTGTTCGGGGCTCATTTGGTCGAGATCGGACAAGGAAGTCATGGGGTGGATTTTACCAAAGCAGCCCGACTGCTTCAGCTAAAAGGCAGCATTTAAAGTAATGTAATTGCGCCGCCCGCACCGACTCGTTGCCAGGGTAATCCAAGTACTAGCGCCTGGAGTTGTTCGGGGTCGAGTTCGATCTCCGACCCACGATGGATGCCCGGCCAATGAAATGTTCCTTGGTTCAAACGCCGTGCCGCCAGCCATATACCGACGCCGTCGTGCACTAGGACTTTCATGCGGTTGGCCCGGCGATTGGCAAAGAGGTAGGCGCAGTGCGGCTTCGCCGCACCGAATACCGCGACCACTCGGGCCAACGCAGTCTCAGTGCCGGCACGCATGTCCATAGGCTCAGTCGCGAGCCAAATGGCATCGACGCGAATCATTGGGCCAGGCCACGAATGAAACACGCGCAGCCGTCCGGATCCGAGGCTGGCCATTTTACGGTGAAAGATTTATCGCCCAGAGGCAGCGAGATGATCACCATCTCTTCTGATGCTCGCCTTGGTACCGATTTTACCGGAACGAAAGCCGGCAAGGTTGCAGGCGATTGATCCCGGTAAATCGGTAGCCACTTGCGGATCACGTTGGCGTTGATGCTGTGATGGATGGCTACGCTGGAAATCGTCGCGCCGGGCTGCAGGCATTCCTGGACGACCTGGGCTTTGAATGGTTTGGGGTAAGAGCTTCGTTGGCGCATGGAAATCCTGGGGATAAGGGCGATCGCGTCCGCTTAAAATACGCGGACACCATCGCCCTTAATGCTGGAGTTCGGTAAGTGACTTCGCCGGACAGTTACAAAACGTCGTCCTCGATGTAGATCTTGCGGCCGGTTTCTTTGTGCCCTTAACTCCAGCGCAAGGGTTTGCCAGGCTGGTATATCCAGTTTCTCGGGCGAAATTCCATATCGCGCTAAGCAGAGCCTTTTCCTGGTTCGCCCTTACTGGAGCTTTCTTGCCGCGATAACGGAGGTATTGCTTCACGTGTTGCGGGCGGATTTCATCAAGAGCAGCGGGAGGGCCATTAAAGAACAGCAATAGTTGCTTGAGCTTTCGGAGGTTGTCCTTCTGCGTTCTGGGTGATTTGGTGGGGACGATCTGAACGAGGTACTGCTGCGCGACGAAAGCGAAGGTACGCAACAACAACCCCGTCAATATCGACTACAACCCGCGCACCCAGTGGCAGGGCAGCTCCGGCCGGATCCAGCGATCGAGAAACGTTTCGCTCGCTTTGATACAGCAGAGAACGGTATCCGAGCGCTGGCCAAGCTGCTTTTGGCGTACCGGAGCAAGGATGGTATGCCTGGCGTTGGCAGTCCCGGCATCGACACGGTGCGCGAGGTGATCAGTCGGTGGGCGCCGGGCGGAGAGAACGACACCGAGTCGTACATCAAGGCGGTGGCCGCCGGTGTCGGCGTCCAGCCCAATCAACCGATCGACATCCGCAACTCCCGTACTCTGATCGCGCTGACCATTGAGATCATCAGGCAAGAGAACGGAAGCGTGCCTTATGCGCCAGAATTGGTAGCGCAAGGAGTTCGCCGGGCATTGATTTGACATTGAATCTACGTGCAAATTTGGGTTAGGCCTGCGCCTCACGGCCGATAGATATGGCATGGCCGCACTGCCGGTGGCCCTTCGAGCGTGCCTTCCATGACACTTACACGCAACCCCCAGCGAGTGCGAAGCAATCTCTACGCCTTGCTGGCTTTCTACCTGTTCTCGATCTTCTTGCTCGCTATTGCCTGGGAGTTCGAAGTCGAGCCGGTAGCTATGCATTTGCTCGACCTGCCGTATGACATCGCCTTCGAAAACTCCGAGCGCTGGCGTTTTGTCCTAACGTCGACAGGTTTTGCCCTATTGGCGACGGTCGTGCCTTTAATTCTCTTGAGGCGCCTGATAAACCGTCTGCATCATAGCTACAACGACCTCGTCGTGGCCCAGGCACTTAGCGATTCGCTGGCACGTCATGATACTCTATCTGGGTTGCTGAACCGCCGGGTGTTTCACGAGCAATTGGTTTTGCGCCTGGAGCAGCCAGCCCTAAACACGGCAGTATTCCTGATCGACCTCGACAAATTTAAAACTATCAATGATACGTACGGGCACGCCGCTGGCGACGGCGCTATCTGCGCGGTCGCGGAAACGCTACGAGAAGCCACCGCCGGCTGGCATGCAGCAGTCGCAAGATTGGGTGGGGATGAGTTTGCCCTTGCTGTCACTGGCGATTTCACCCGCCTCGAGTTAGCGACGTTGGCGGAAAGTGTCTTGACGAAAATTGCCAATGCGGTAACAGGTCTACCCGAGATACTTGGTTTCTCACATTGCCCACGTCCTTGCTGACCTCGAACCAGGTGAATTCCTCGTTCGGCCTGCAGCATTCCCTCGCAATCTTGGCAGGGCGCTCGGGCGCCGGTTTGCAGTTCAGCCTACAGACCGCAGCGGTGCATCGATTTGATCGAACCTGCCACCAGTGATGAGATCTTTAATGCGTGGATCGTCAAGTACCGTATAAGGATAGCCTCGTGGAATCGCGCTGATCTTATCGAGACGCGCGATTTGTTCAAGCGACAGGGCGACTTTTGTTGAAGCAAGGTTACTCTCAAGCTGCGCCAGCGTACGCGGCCCAATAATCGGCAACGAACCTTTGGCGCAGACCCATGAGATAGCGACTTCGCCAGGGCTCACGCCAGCCTCGTGAGAAATCGCGATCAAGGTATCAATAATCGCGCTGCGCTGCGGTGTGTTCTCAGGTTGAAATCCGGCGCCACCCCACGCTTCGTCACGACGGTTTCCGGCATTTTGGTGGCGGTATTTCCCCGTGAGGACACCGCCACCCAATGGCGAGTAAGCCACCACACCAAGACCTAGAGCAGACGCGGCGGAAATGAGGTCCTGTTCAGTTGCGCGCTGAACCAAGCTATGCTCCACCTGTATGCCTGCGACTGGTACGGTACCTCGCAATTCAGCGATGGTCGCGGCGCGTGCGACGCGCCAGGCAGGAAAGTTGGAGAGGCCTGCGTACAAGATTTTGCCGGCCCGTACAAGATCATCGAAGCCTCGCATGATCTCTTCCATCGGCGTAACGCTATCATCCACATGTGCCCAGTACAGATCAATGCGATCGGTTTTAAGGCGCTTCAGGCTGGCTTCAACAGATGTCACCATTGCCTGGCGGCTGTTACCTGTTACTAGGATGCCGGAGTTTGCATCTGTCTTGACTGCAAATTTGGTCGACAGAACAAATTCATCCCGTCGCCCCTTCAGCAAGTCGCCAGTAAATTGCTCCGACTGGCCATCCTGGTAGCCATTAGCCGTATCAATGAAATTACCACCTGCGTTGGCATAGGTATCGAAAATACGCCGTGCTTCCTCCAGAGTCGCCCCGTGGCCGCCCCAAGCCTCACCGAAATTCGCTGTCCCGAGCACCAGCTCGGAAATCCGCAGGCCTGTATGTTCACCAAAAATTTTATAACGCATATTTAATCCTTGTTGTTCCCCATGATGCAGCGGCGCTACAATAAGCGGGTCAGTGATCCGTATAATCTGGATCACTGATCCGATTGTCAAGGAGAGTTCATGCGGTCTGATGCAAAAGAAAACTATCATCACCTCCTAGTGACCGCGCGTGCTGTGGTCGCCGAGGAAGGTGCTAACGCATCAATGCGCGATATTGCTCGCAAAGCCGGGGTGGGCCCTGCCACCCTTTTTCGACACTTCCCCACACGAGATGCGCTGCTCGACACGTTGCTAAGGGGTTCGCTAGAAGAACTGACGCAGAAGGCTAACGCACTCGAATCAGCCCCGTCCGCTGATGACGCGCTAGTGACATGGCTGCACGAGGCCGTGGCGTTTGTTCGGATTTATAGTGGCGTCGTCACCTTAATGGCGTCTGCGCTTTCAGATGCCAGTTCGGCACTGCACGCTTCATGTGCGGGCCTACGCAGCGCTGGCACTCGCCTCTTGGCGAGGGCGCAGGCTGTGGGAACGGCGGACAAGAATATGACAGGTAGCGATCTGTTCGCACTCATAGGGGCGCTAGGCTGGATCGGCGATCAGGCCTCGTACTCCGCGCGCAGCGATTATCTGTTTAATGTCATTGCAAGTGCGATTCTGATAAATCGGCCAAGTCGCGATGTTGCAATGGGTATCATCTGACCCTGGCCAAAAAATCATTCAGGCCGAGTACCCGCCTCGGGCCGGTAACTGACTCTGGCGAACGGCCCACGTGGAAGAAATTTTCAACGCTGCCATACGCCACCAACGATGTGCGGCTTGAAGCGGGACCGTCTTTGACGGACCACTTTGCGCTCAAGACCGTCCCAAGGTTGACTGCTGTTTTTTCATGGCCTCAATGCGCAGAGCTTCATGGAGGTCCTCAAGCTGTTGGCGGCAGTTTTCCAGTTCACCTATCCGATTGCCCATAAAGAATTCTCTCGGAGGCAGCCTGACAGCCTTGTCTCAGTCTCTTTGAGGGTTATTCGAAGCGGGCCGCGCTCGGCTGTCACAGCCTCGTGCATGTCGATCAGCTTCGCCATGTTTTTCCGGTACCGGCTCAAGTCCCTTTGCAGCATGTGGCGTTCCTCGGCCAGCAGATGTGACTGCTGCTCGATCATTTCTTCGCGTGTGAATTCATCGGGCCATTCGGCCAGTTCGGTGGTGTGCAGGGGTGATACTTAACTGTTGTTTGGATACGCAGTGGTCGAGCTTCGACAAGAAACCAGCTTGGCTGACGAACTGCAGGGAGGCTGGTGACAAGGGCGGCGGCACGCGCGCAGGTAGTTCAAAGAGTCCAGGGAGTGCTAAACGGTACATCCATTAGTACAGAGGAATTCAATCTAACCTATGCAGCCCCATAATTAGCTGGCCTGTTGTCCATCAGTTCGACTCCGGCTCGCGACACCATTGCTGTCCTTACGCCCCAGCGCACTCCATGCAGCGCTATTGTTCGAGGACGCGGCTGCATTCACAAGACATTGAAACCAACTCGAGCGATTCAGCAGCAGGCGGCTTCACGGACCGGGCGTGCGTCCATATTCTGCAATCGGGCAGCGTTGACCTGAATCCATTCAGCGTTTTCCCGCAGCGTCACTTGCAAGACCTCGTGAGCCCATGACGCAAGCTCCGGGTTTAGCCGATAGTAGACCCATTGCCCCTGTCGCCGATCCAGCAACAAACCGCTGCTGCGCAGTTGCGCGAGGTGCCGACTGATTTTGGGCTGGCTGTCGTTCAGCGCGCACATCAGTTCGCAGACACAAAGCTCGCCATGGCTGGCGACCAACAACGTGGCGCGTGCTCGAGTCTCGTCGGCCATGCATTTGAAAAATTCCGGAGGAGCGATCATGTGGAAGGCCTTGGGATGCGTAGGGCTGAATATACGAATATCCATATATGTCGTGCAAGCTGTGGTTAATGGTGCCGCGCGTAAAGCGCAGGTCCACCCGTCGGCACCACAGCACTTGGAGGTGCAGCCCTCATACGATCTGTAAGTGCAGATGCCCTGTGCCACAGCCAAGGAAAACATGATGGCTATCGATAACAGCGGCCACAAGGGGCTTATCCTGGCCCGGATGAAGCAACACCCGAAGCCGGCGAACCTCATGATTGGAGACTTGAACGAGCGGAGTCCGAGCCAGAACAGGGAGCCGAGCAAAAGCCGAAAGACTGGAATCCGCCCGCGGGAAAGCCAGGCTTCGATCAAGACGCCCAAATCCCTCGTGGTAACGGTGGCGCCTGACTGAACGGGTTCGAACGCTATAGACCTGCCCAGACGCTGGTCTGGGCTTTTTCTTTATCTGGATATGGAGGTGTGATTACGGCCAATGAATCAGTACCGTGTCAGGTCAAGGATTCAGCCGCAGCCATTGATCGGCAACATCGCCCATCGTCAGCCCGTCCTGTTCCTTGATCCAGGCCATGAACGGCCGGTCGAACTTGAAAGCATTCCCGCATTGCGAGACGAGAAACCGGCGCACGTTCTGCGTGTTGCGATAGTCTTTGTCCAGCGCTGTGGCGCGGGTGAGGGGGGCTGAGTGCCAATCGAATGCCATGCTCACGCCTTTTTTCTGATGTTGTTAAAACCAAGCCGGTGTCCATCACGGTGATGCAGGCACGCGCTGGCCGATGTGAAGTATCGACGTTCCTTGCACCCCTTGCGTTGCCCGATCAAGCTTGCTCTTCCAGGTGCTTGAGCCGTGCCTGCACGGCGTCGTCAAAGATCATGTACAGGGTTTCGATATCCGAGGCGCGAAGCCGCTTCGAAGTTTCCAGCCCGAGGATGAAGGCAATTTCCATTTCTCCCTCGCGTTCGATGTCTTCGCGAGTGGTAGCGGCACTCAGCGCTCGCACCAAGTCATTGATCGGCCCTTGAACTGCCTTGGGCAGTCTGAGCGACTCGATTCTTTCTTGTGGCATTGATGATTCCTGGCGGTTCTGATGGGTCGAGAGGGTGAAAGCGTAACGCGACTTGAAGTTTGCCTTGTTACCGTTTCGGGTAGAAGGTCGCTGGCAGCGCGTGTGCGGCAACGCGCCGAGCGGTGTGCAGCGCCTCAAGCTGTTCGCGGCAGATCTCCAGGCCTGCGATACGATTGGCCAGGGCCGCGTAGTCGCGCAGAGTGTCAGAAAGTCGCGTCGCCGTCTCCTTCAATTCTGCGCGCAAGCTGTCTCGCTCGATACTCACATCGGTATGCATGGCGATGAGCCTGGCCATGTTTTTCCGGTAGCGACTCAGTTCCTGCTGAAACATCCGGCACTCTTCCTCAAGGAGATGGGCGTGCTGCTCGAGCATTTCCTCGCGGCTGAATTCGTCGGGCCATTCTGGCTCAGGTGTGAAATCCATGGGGAATACTCGAATACTGTTCGGATATACAGTAATCGAAAAGGTAAATCCCGTGCCAATTTGGCAGACGAACAGCACGGGATTCGTTTCATTCGTACGTAGCGAAGGGCCGTACACTCCGCGCCACATCGCTTTAGGAGAGCGGCCCTTCAAGCGCAGTCACATCTGCGCTAATACCTTGCGCAAAAACGGTGCTGTCCGACTCGCCTTGACCTTCGCCACCTGTTCAGGGGTGCCGCTGGCGACGATGTTTCCCCCTTGATCGCCGGCCCCGGGGCCGATGTCTATCACCCAGTCGCTTTGCGCCACCACACGCATTTCGTGCTCAACGACGATGACGGTGTGGCCGTTGTCGACCAGAGTGTTGAGTTGGACCAGCAAACGGTCCACGTCGCTGGGATGCAAGCCGGTAGTGGGCTCGTCGAGCACATAAAGCGTGGCGCCGCGCTGGTTGCGCTGCAGTTCGGTGGCGAGTTTGATGCGTTGGGCTTCGCCGCCGGAGAGCTCGGTTGCCGGTTGGCCCAGCCGCAGGTAACCCAGGCCGATATCACGCAGCACAGTCAGCGAACGGAGCACTGCAGGCTGCTCGGCGAACACCTCGACTGCCTGATCGACGGTCAGTTGCAGCACATGTGCAATGTCGAGCCCTTGCCATTGGATTGCCAGGGTTTGCGGGTTATAGCGGGCGCCGTGGCAGGTCGGGCAGGGCGCGTAAACACTGGGCATGAACAGCAACTCGACACTGACGAAGCCTTCGCCTTCGCACACCTGGCAGCGGCCCTTGGCGACATTGAAGGAAAATTGCCCGGCATCGTAGCCAGCCGCCTGGGCGTCAGCGGTTGCAGCGAACAGCTTGCGAACGTTATCGAACAACCCGGTATAGGTTGCAAGATTCGAGCGCGGTGTACGGCCAATCGGCTTCTGGTCGACCTGTACCAACCGTTTGATGGCCTCAAGGCCGTTGGCGATACGGCCACCGGTGAACTGTGGGGCGTCGTCTTCAAGGCTCGGCTCTTCCTGATCGCCAGTTGCGGCCGCAGGACGCCCGAGCGCTGCGCCTACCAACTCCAGCAACGCCTGGCTGACCAGGCTCGATTTGCCCGAGCCGGAGATTCCGGTCACCGATGTGAAGCATCCCAAGGCGAATTCGGCTTTCAGGTTGTCAAGGTTGTTGCGGGTGATGCCCTCCAGGCGCAGCCAGCCAGTCGGTTCACGTCGTTGGGTGCGCAATTCGTTGTGTTCGGCAAACAGGTGCAGGCGGGTCCGGGAGGCTTCGATTTGCGCCAGTCCCTCGGGCGGGCCGCTGTACAAGACCCTGCCGCCGTGCTCACCCGCGGCAGGGCCGACATCGATCAGCCAGTCAGCCCGGCGCATGGTCTCCAGATCGTGCTCGACCACAAACAGCGAGTTGCCGGAAGCCTTGAGTTGTTGCAGGGCCGCGAACAGGGCTTCGCTGTCGGCAGGGTGCAGGCCGGCGGACGGTTCATCCAGCACGTAAATCACGCCGAACAACTGCGAGCCCAACTGGGTGGCCAGACGCAGTCGTTGCAGCTCGCCGGACGACAAGGTTGGAGTGCTGCGGTCAAGTGCCAGGTAACCCAGTCCAAGTTCCGTCAACGTGTTGACCCGAGCCAGCAGGTCTTGCGCGATGCGCTGGGCCGCCAAGCGTTTCTCGACCGATAAGTTGGGGGTTGCGCGCACATCGGGCGCGGCGTCATGGGCCGAACCACCTGAAGTGATGCGTTTCTTGCGTGCCTTGTCGATCTGCTGGCGATCGAGGACCTCGCTCTCGGTGTTATCCTCGAACGTTCCCTGTGCCACAGGCTGCAGCACTTGCGCCAGGCGCAGCAGTGGCATTTGCGACAGCTCACCGATATCCAACCCGGCAAAAGTCACTGACAACGCCTCGCGCTTCAAGCGTTTGCCATCGCATAGCGGACAAGGGCTGCCGCGCATGAACTGCGAAACGCGCTTCTTCATCAGCGCACTCTGCGAATGGGTGAAGGTGTGCAGGACATACCGGCGCGCACCGGTGAACGTACCCTGATAACTGGGTTCGAGCTTGCGCTTGAGTGCCACGCGGGTTTGTTCGGGTGTCAGCCCCGCATACACCGGCGCGGTGGGTTGTTCTTCGGTGAACAGAATCCAGTCACGCTGTTTCTTCGGCAGATCGCGCCACGGGATGTCTACGTCGTAGCCCAACGTGACCAGGATGTCGCGCTGGTTTTGTCCTTGCCAAGCCAGCGGCCAGGAAGCCACCGCGCGCTGGCGAATGGTCAGCGAGTCATCCGGCACCATCAATTCTTCCGGCACTTCGTACACCCGGCCCAGGCCATGGCACTCAGGACAAGCGCCTTGGGGCAGGTTGGGCGAGAAGTCTTCGGCGTACAGCATTGGCTGCCCGGCGGGGTAGTTGCCCGCGCGCGAGTAAAGCATACGGATCAGGCTGGACAGGGTGGTTACGCTGCCAACCGAGGAACGTGTGCTGGGTGTGCCGCGTTGTTGCTGCAAGGCCACGGCCGGCGGCAGGCCGTCGATCGAGTCAACGTTGGGCACGCCCACCTGGTCGATCAGGCGTCGGGCATAGGGCGCCACCGATTCGAAATAGCGGCGCTGGGCTTCGGCATACAGCGTGGAAAACGCCAGGGACGACTTGCCCGACCCGGAGACGCCGGTAAAGACCACCAGCGCGTCGCGGGGAATGTCGACGTCCACGTCCTTGAGGTTGTGCTCACGCGCACCGCGCACCCTGACGAAGCCGGGTTGATCCGGCGCGACAGTGAAAGAAACCGTGGAGGGCGTGTCGATAGGTTCGGGCAGGTGAGGCGCTTTGGTCATGAGCAAGCCTTGGGGTCAATAAGTCTGTGGTGCGTTTACCGAGCTTCCGGGACTTTGGGCGTATGCCCGGCATCGTCGTGCTCGCCGCCGGTCAAAGGTTGCTCCTTGCGGGCTTCTTTCGTGCGATCACGATCATCTGCAACATCGGCGGGTTTGGCGTCCGGGTCATTGATTTTTTCACCGCGGATATGAGCGTTACTCGATGTCATGGTTTTTCTCCTGTCGCGTCATGCAGGGCTTCGGCAGCCTGCAAGCCTTGTAGAAATCCGGCCAATGCTACTTCCTCCATGCGCAGGCCCTTGCGCTGGCGCGAACGTGGCAGTTTGGCCAACTCGCCGACCACGAAGGCTTCCAGAACGGCCGGGTGGATATAGCATTTGCGGCAGACCGCCGGGGTGTTGCCGAGCAGTCGAGAGACTTCCTTGACCATGTCCACAATGTGTTTTTTGGCGTCGGCCGCAGGCTCCCAGTGAAGCTTGCGCAGCGTAGTCAGCGCCATTGCGCTGCCCGCCCAGGTGCGATAGTCCTTGGCGGTGAAGTCAGCGCCGGTCAGGTCGTGAAGGTAACGGTTAATGTCCGAGGAACTGACGGTATGCCGCTGGCCCTCGTCATCCAGATACTGGAACAGATTCTGCCCGGGCAGCTCCATGCAGCGTTTGATGATGGTGGCCAAGCGTCGGTCGGTGACGCTGATCTGATGCTCCACCCCACTCTTGCCGCGAAACTGGAAGAGGATTTTGCTGCCGTGCACATCGACATGCTTGTTGCGCAGGGTTGTCAAACCGTAGGAGCGATTGTCCCGGGCGTACTGGCTGTTACCGATGCGGATCAGCGTCTGATCGAGCAGTGACACCACGGCGGCCATAACTTTTTCGCGGCCCATCCCGGGAGCTGCCAACTGCGCTTCCAGTTGCTTTCGCACCTTTGGCAGCGCCATGCCAAAGGCGATCATGCGCGAGTATTTGTTTTCGTCACGAATCTCGCGCCAGCGCGGGTGGTACCGGTACTGCTTGCGCCCTCGTGCATCGCGGCCAGTGGCCTGCAGATGCCCCATCGGATCGGCGCAGATCCACACATCGGTGTAAGCCGGCGGGATCACCAGCGCATTGATGCGCTTGACCTGCGCTTCGTCACGGATGCGCTGGCCGTCAGTATCGAAGTAAGCGAACTTGCCGCGCAGGATCTTGCGGGTGAAGCCCGGCTGGCTGTCATCGACATAGTGCAGATCCTTGGGCAGATCTTCACGGGATAGAGCGTCCGACATGAATGGCAATCCTGAGAACTGGTCTTTGCATTGACCGTTCCGTTGCGCAGTGGTGCCGATTATTTGAGAGGACGCTCAGCGGCGCGTTCAGCGCAGCCTCCAGCGGCTTCGAAAAAGCCTTCGGTATCCGTGCTCAGGTGAGCAATGCTACCGATTTGATCTGCGCCCAGAGCATTTGCCCTGGATGCAATTGCAACTGATCCCGCGAATACCGGGTGATGCGCGCCAGCAACGGCGTGCCGGCTGCGTCCAGCCGCACCAGCGCGTGAGCGGCATTGTCGGCCGGTACTTCGCTGACGACGGTCACTGGCAGACGATTGAGAATGCTGCTCCGATCGTCCGGTTGAAGGCTGAGGCTGACATCCCGCGCCTGCACCTTGAAGCGCAGCGGCGTATCCATGTCCAACCGCGCGTGGGCGACGCGAATCGACAGTTCGCTGTGCGGCAGGCGCACGGTGAGCAGATGGTAGGCGTCGTCGTAGGCGCGGACCGCACCCTCGATCACAACGCCCGCGTCGTCGCCCATCGCCAATGGCAGGTCAAGGCGGGCCAGGGTCTCGCCGATCGGGCCGCTGGCCAGCACCTTGCCGCCGCTGAGCAGCACCAGGTGGTCGGCGAGCCGCGCCACCTCATCCTGTGAGTGGCTGACGTACAGCATGGGAATGTCGAGTTCGTCGTGCAAGCGTTCCAGGTACGGCAGGATCTCACCCTTGCGGTGAGCGTCCAGCGCCGCCAACGGCTCGTCGAGCAGCAGTAGCCGAGGACTGGTCAACAGCGCGCGAGCAATGCCCACGCGCTGGCGTTCGCCCCCGGAAAGCTTGCCCGGCCGGCGTGACAGCAAATGGTCGATCCCCAGTAACGTGGTGGCTTGCTCCAGGTTCACCCGTCGCTCGCGGGAGGCAATGCGCTTGAGGCCGAACTCCAGATTGCCCCTGACCGTGAGGTGCGGGAACAGGCTGGCTTCCTGAAACACATAGCCCAACGAACGTTTGTGCGGGGCCACGAAGATGCCGTTGGCGCTGTCCTGCCAGACTTCACCGTTGACCGAAATGAATCCGCTGGCAGCTTTCTCCAGACCGGCGATGCAGCGCAGGCAGGTGGTCTTGCCCGAACCTGAGTCGCCGTACAGGGCCGTGACGCCGTGACCGGGCAGGGACACATCGACGTTTACTGCAAAATCGGAAAAGTCCAGATTCAGGCGGACTTCGATGCTTGAGTTCATACGTGTCAGCTCCAGGCTGCTTTGGTTTTGCCGCTGGAGTAGAGCGCCAACAGAACCAGGAAAGAGAACACCAGCATCGAGCCGGCCAGCCAGTGTGCCTGCAGGTATTCCATGGACTCGACGTGGTTGTAGATCTGGGTCGACACCACCCGGGTTTTTCCGGGGATATTGCCGCCAATCATCAGGACCACACCGAATTCGCCCACCGTGTGCGCAAAGCCCAGGATCGCCCCGGTGATGAAACCAGGGCGCGCCAGCGGCAGCACCACGGAAAAGAATGTATCCCACGGATTGGCGCGCAGGGTCGCGGCCACTTCAAGCGGGCGCGGACCGATGGCAACAAAGGCGTTCTGCAGCGGCTGCACCACGAAAGGCAGGGAGTACAGCACCGAGCCGACGATCAGGCCGCTGAAGCTGAAGGTCAGCGTGCCCAGGCCAATGCTCTGGGTGAATTGCCCTACCGCGCCATGGGGCCCGAGCAACAGCAGCAGATAGAAGCCGATTACCGTAGGCGGCAACACCAGCGGCAAGGCCACCACCGCGCCGACGGGCCCTTTGAGCCAGGAGCGGGTACGCGCCAGCCACAAGGCGATGGGGGTGCCGACGATCAGCAGAATCACTGTGGTCAACGATGCCAGTTTCAGCGTCAGCCATATCGCCGCGAGGTCGGCACTGCCCAGTGGCATTTACAGCTGGTACCCGTAGGACTTGATCACCGCAGCGGCTTTGGGCCCCTTGAGGTACTCCATCAACGCCTTGGCCGCAGCGCTGTCCTTGCCCTTGTTCAGGATCACGGCATCTTGCTTGATCGGCTCATGCAGGTTGGCTGGAACGATCCACGCCGAACCGCTGGTCAACTTGCCGTCCTTGTACACCTGAGACAGGGCGACAAAGCCCAGTTCGGCGCTGCCGCTCTGCACGAACTGGTACGCCTGAGCGATGCTCTGGCCTTCGACAATCTTCGCTTTGGTGGCCTCGGTCAGGCCGAGCTTATCCAGAACCTGAGTCGCGGCCAGGCCGTAGGGAGCGGCTTTGGGGTTAGCAATCGACAGGTGTTGATATTGGTTTTGCTTCAGTACCTCGCCTTTGTCATCCACATAACCATCCTTGGCCGACCACAGGGCCAGGGTGCCGACCGCATAGGTGAAGCGCGAGTCCTTGACGATTTCATTTTCTGCTTCGAGTTTGGCGGGCGTGGTGTCATCGGCCGCGAGGAACACTTCGAAAGGCGCGCCGTTCTTGATCTGGGTGTAGAACTGGCCCGTGGCACCAAAGGAAGCCACCAGCTTGTGCCCGGTGTCCTGCTCGAAATCCTTGGCAATGGCCTGAATCGGAGCGGTGAAGTTGGCAGCGACCGCTACCTGGACTTCATCGGCCAATACGCTGCCGGCCGAGAAGGCAGCAGCAGCGATAACCAGGGATTTAAGCGTGACGCGAAGGGAAGTTGCGCGCATGAAACAGCTCCATGTTGTTGTTTATAAGGTGATGACGGACGTCAACCGATACCGGCCAAACGCTATGCACCGGAATATATAGCGTGAGGTCACCTCAAGGAAGCCTGTTCTTCGCGGCTGGGCGCCTAAGCGGTGTCAGTGACCGAATCCGGCCAGCCTTTCCAGGGTCTGAATCGCCAACTGCCGGGTCAGCGCTTCGCCGGCCAGGGCGTGCTTGATACCAACGGCCTGACCCGCCCACAGGTTCATGAAGCCGTCTTCGCCCAGTGGCTCCGCTTTGCCGCGCAGCGGGATCAGCGCGCCGCCTGCGCTGGGAAACGCCGGAGCGTGGGGGCTGATAGGACCGATCTCGCGCATGATGCGGTTAACGATCCCGCGAGCAGGACGCCCGGTGAAAATGTTGGTCAGTGCAGTGTGGCTGTCCTTGGCGCTGGCGAGCGCCGCCCGATGCAGTGCCGAGACCTTGGCTTCTGCACTGAAAAGGTATGCAGTACCCAGTTGCACGGCCGACGCCCCCAGCATGAAGGCGGCCGCGATACCGCGGCTGTCGGCAATGCCCCCGGCAGCGATGACGGGCACCCGCACTGCATCGGCAACCTGCGGCACCAGGGCCATTGTCCCGACTTGGGTATGGAGCTCATCGCTGAGAAACATACCGCGATGTCCCCCGGCTTCATAACCCATGGCAATGATCGCGTCACAGCCATGCTGCTCAAGCCATACCGCCTCTTCCACGGTGGTGGCCGAGGATATGACCTTCGCGCCGGTGGCCTTTACCCGGGCGAGGAGATCAGCCGCAGGCAGACCAAAATGGAAACTGACCACCTGTGGCTTCAGTTCCTCGACCAGCGTGCAGCCGGCATCGTCGAATGGCGCGCGATTGGAAGTGGGGGTTGGGCCGTCGAAGTCAGCCCCTAACTCCTGATAATAAGGTTGCAGCAGGTCTTTCCAGGCCTTTTGCGCGTCAGGGTCGGGGGCCGGCGACGGGTGTACGAAGAAATTCAGGTTCAGTGGCGCGTGAGTGGCGGCGCGGATGAGCGCCACTTCCTCGCGAATCTGCACATGGCTGAGCATCGCGCAGGGTAGGGAAGGCAAGCCGCCGGCCCGGCCCACGGCGATCGCCAGTGCAGAACCGGCGGCACCTGCCATTGGCGCGAGCAGAATAGGCACTTCGATACCGAACAGCTTGAGAAGGCGGGTGTCAGGCCAGGCAATCATGGGCAGAGTCTCCAAAGCAGGTGGCGATCGGGCCGATGGCACGCTGAGTTTTTCACCCTCGGCGCTAATGATTTCTGATGCGTGCAAACGTGCAGTTGATTTAATAGACGGTCGGTCTAATATGCAACCCCATGACCGACATGAACACCAAACCCAGACGCCCGGGCCGCCCTCCAAAGACACCGCGCGCTGATGACTTCGACACTCGCCAGACGCTGATCCGTTGTGGCGTCGAAGTCTTGACCGAGCAGGGCTTCATGGCCACCGGCATCGACGGCATCCTCAAACGCGTCGGCGTGCCTAAAGGTTCGTTCTATCACTATTTTGCAAGCAAAGAGGTGTTTGGCCTTGAGGTGTTGGCCAGCTATGCCGGGTATTTCGCCAAGCGTCTGGATCGCTGGCTGCTGGATGAGACGCTGACGCCGCTGGAGCGACTGGTCGGTTTCGTGCAGGAGTCCAAGGCCAATATGGCGCGTCATCAGTACCGCCGCGGGTGTCTGGTGGGCAACTTGGGGCAGGAGGTCAGCGTACTCCCGGACGGTTTTCGTAATGCATTGGAGGCAATATTCCTCGACTGGCAAAGGCGCCTCTGTACATGTTTTGACGCCGCCAGGCAGGCCGGTGAGTTGCCCGATCATGCCGACTGCGCCGAGCTGGCGGCGTATTTCTGGATCGGCTGGGAAGGCGCTGTGCTGCGCACCCGTCTTGTGCAAAGCGATGCTCCGCTGAACACGTTTATCGCAGGATTTCTCCGTGGTCTGCCACGCTGACGATCGTTCTATTTGTAGGCGATCGGTCTATATCGGGCACAACCCATTTTTAACGGCGTTTGGTCGGCAAGGGGCACGTTTCCCGACAGTGCCGGACGTTGACCTTGCAGGCACCGTGGCAGGGAGCAGCGATCCTTTTTCGGGGCGGGTGATCGAGCTGCCCATCGGCTGATGGATGGGCAGGTACGTGGCAGGGTAGTGGTCGACACCCAGCGCTAGGCGGCGCGGCGCGTGCCGGGTTTTCCGTACATGAAGTCGCTGATCTGCAACACGCTGATCTGGTTGCAGGCAGGGTGCCTTGGATTGACCAGCAGACAGCGGGTGCCATCCATCGTCGCTGACGGCAGGATCAGTCCCAACTGCTCGTTGCGCTCGAGCCAGCAGCCGCCGAAATCCATGCTGGGCCTGTCCGGCGGCAAGTTGTCCCAGCCCAGCGGCAGTTGGGCAAGCGACGGTTCCTGATACAGCGCCGGGTCGCTGGGCAATTGCAGGTGCATGAGCTTGAACGGCAGGGTCGGCACGTGGCCGGCGAGTATCACCGGATCCAGTGCGCAGCCCGACGGACTCAGGCCCAGGTATAGCGCGGGTTGCTCAGGATGATTCCAGCGCCCGCCGAACAACGCCGCTCCCGCGCCGGACAGATCGGTGACATCCTCAGCCTTGCCGATTCTCCAGGCCTGCATCAGACCACCCCTCCGTGCTGCAACGCCGCCAGCACCCGACGCACCTGGCTGGCGCCGATTTCGGTTTCGCACAGGGCAATGGGGGTTTGGTCGTTGAGCGCGCGGTTGGGCGCCATCATCCAGCGCCGCGCGGTGTCCTGATCTTCGAACACGTCGGCAGCACGGGTTGCCAGCGAGGCGACACGATCCAGTCGCTCGGAACCCACCAGGTCCAGCGGTCGTCGTTGCCGCTGACGGCGTTCCAGGGTGGAGATCGAAGCATTGAGTAACGCTTCCAACTGACTGTTGTTCAGTTGAAAGGCATTGCGCACGGCCTTAACCCATCCCGGTGGAAAACCGGTGCGGATGTAGGCCAGGCGTTCAGTTTCGTTGCGGGTATTGAGCTGATCAGCGATCAGCCAGAAAGCGGGCGAGGCCGCGTGAGTTGACGCTTGAAAAATGGCAGGCACGTCCATGCTCCTTGGTCAGATATCCGGTGCTGGACGTTACGCCCCTGTCACTGTTTCTCAAGTCCCAAGCTGTTACACGGGTTTGCCCGCCTCTCGCGCTCGATCAACTCGTGTTTACGCTCGGCACCCCAACGATACCCCGACAGGGCACCATCGCTGCGCACCACGCGATGACAGGGAATGGCCACGGCCAGACGATTGGCGCCGCAGGCCTGGGCCACCGCGCGTACGGACGTCGGTGCGCCGATGCGCCGGGCGATGTCTGCGTAACTGGCGGTGGTGCCCGGTGGAATTTGTAGCAGCGCCTGCCAGACCCGCTGTTGAAACGCCGTGCCCTGCAAGTCGAGGGGTAAATTCAGGCCGAGTCCAGGCGCTTCGACGTAGCCGATTACCTGAGCGATCAGTTGCTCGAATTGCGAATCGCCGCCGATCAGCGTGGCGCGGTGAAACTGATCCTGCAGATCGCGCACCAGTTGATCCGGATCGTCGCCCAGCAGAATCGCACAGACCCCGCGCTGGCTTTGCGCAACCAGAATTGAACCGAGAACGCATTCGCCCACGGCAAAGCGAATGTCGGCATTGGCGCCGCCCTTGCGGTAGTCCGACGGTTTCATGCCCAGCAGTTTGTCGCTGGCCTCGTAAAACCGGCTGTTGGAGTTAAAGCCCGCCTCATACATGGCTTCGGTGACGCTTAATGCGTCGCCCAGACGACTGCGCACCCGGTCGGCCCTGTGGGCGTTGGCCCAGGCTTTCGGCGTGACGCCGGTGACCGCCTTGAACACGCGATGCAAATGCCACGGGCTAATGCCTGAAGTGCCTGCAAGCTGGTTGAGAGTGGGCAGGTTTTCGGCTTCGACGATCTGTCGGCAGGCCAGCGCGACCAGCCGGGCATGCTGCTTGGTTAACTGTGTCCGGTCGGCGGCCGCTCGTTTGCTGGGACGATAGCCAGCGGCTTCGGCCTGGGCGGCGCTGTCGAAGAACACCACGTTCTCCGGGCGCGGCAGGCGCGAGACACTACTGGGGCGGCAGTAAATCCCGGTGGTGCGCACCGCGTAGACGAAGCGCTCGTCGGCAGTTGGGTCACGGGCCACAACCGCTGCCCAGCGCGGATCGTCCTGGATGCTCCGGGTGCTGCGGGAAGATTTACGTTGGCTCATGCACCGTTACCCAGGCAAGTGGCTGTTTGTACGACAGACTATTGGTCGCACCGGGAAATTGATTCCCGAGTCTTGCGCTCTAATTCAGCCAAGCAGTGGCGGCAGCGTGCCCAGCAATGACACCGCTGCCAGGGCGGCCGCACCGAAGGCCCCTTCGAGCAGCAGGCTGACGCACAATACCCGTAGCTGCAGAATCGGCGCGCGAGCCAGCCCGCGGTTCACCCCCGCCAGTAGCAGCATGCACAGCACCAGCGCCACCTTGACGGCCAGCACCAGCCCGAACCCCGACAGCGCAGGCTGCGGCCAGACAGCACCGCTCAGGGCACGGACGTTGATCATGCCGGTGACGATGATCAGCGCCACCAGGCCATAACCGAGGCCGCTGAAACGCTGCAGCAGGCTACGCAAATCGACATCGTTGGCAGCCCTCAGCAACACGCCGAGCATTAACAACCCGCCGAGCCAGGTGCCCACGCCAATCAGATGCAGCATCTGATTGAAGATCAGTAAATCGCCCCGAAGCCCGTCGAACATGGCGCCGTGGCCCACCGGCGCCAGCGTCAGCAGCAGCAGCGTGGTCAGGCACATCCACACGCGCGGCGCCGAATGCGCTGCGCGTAGCGCCCACCGCAGCGTCAGTGCATTGAGGGCCAGGTGGGCGATCCAGACATGGCCAAAAAACGTATGCCCCAGGACCCGCATAACGGTCGCGGGATTGACCGCGTCCTGCCAGTCGCCAGCCATGCTCGCAGCCGTCAGCATCAACCAGCCGAGCGCGCTGAGCAATGCCGCTACGCTCATCCACATTCGCGCGCGGTCGAGGCGAAGGCCTGCGGGGCTGGCGTCGAACGGCTGCAGGGCAGAGCTGAACAGCACGTGGCGAAACAGGCCGGTGCCAAACAGCAGCAGGACCGCGCCGAAATGCACGAATCGGCACAGGATCAATCCTTCCTGCATGGCGTTAAGGCGTCACCTGAAAGCGGTAGACGCCTTCGCTTTTGTGGGTGTCCACGGAGACCGCATGCCATTCGACCTTGTACTTACCAGGTGCCAGCGGCACGGCCGGAACGACGATCAAGACCTTTTTGTCGGCCGGGTCCGTGGTAACGCTTTGGATCTGGATGATTTCCGTCCCCTGACCCGGGCCGTCGAGGCTGATCGCGACTTTGCTGAACGTATCCTCAACGCCTTCGGAAAAATTCAGGCGCAGTTCCCTGGGTGTGCTCACTTCGCTGTCGGCAGCTGGCAGCTGGCTTTCCAGGTGAGCGTGAGCGAAGGCAGACGAGGTGGTCAGGCATGCCATCAAAGAGAAGCATGAGAGGGCGAGCTTTACGCGTTGGGCAGACATCAAGGGCACCTTTGGTTGTGCGGCAGCTTTTTGAAGCAACGTTCATGTCAGGAACCGATACCTGTCGATTCCAATAAATGCGAGCACTACTAGACCAGAAAGTATCGGCGGACTCCAGTCAATACGCCAATCCTTGCCCACGCACGCACGCCCCCTGTCCTGCAGACCGGTTTCGCTGCGAAATCAACGGCTCTGGCGATGCGCGCCCTGCGGGCCTTCATTGATCGCCAGCCTGTGGTGTCGAGACTCAGGCCAGCCATTGAACGAGCGTCCGGTTTTCTCTATGTTGGCCGTTCATCCGTTTTTCGCAATCCTTCCTGCGATCCACCCCGCGTTGCATGAAAAGAGGCCCTGGCATGCGTTTTTCCCCCTTTGTCGAACGAATTGCCGGGCATGGCGTGGCCGCTTGGGACATTCATCACGCTGCCTTCCAGGCGCAGCGCGACGGCCAGGATGTGATCATCCTCAGCATCGGCGACCCCGATTTCGCCACACCCCAGTTCATTACCGATGCCGCTATCAACGCATTGCGCGGCGGCGACACCCATTACGCCGACATTCCCGGACGGCCGAAGCTGCGTCAGGCCATTGCTGCACGCTATGCAGCCAGGCTCGGTCGCGAGGTCGACGCGCAAAACGTCATTGCCGTCGCCGGGGCGCAGAACGCCTTGTTCATCGCGTCGCTGTGTTTGCTGCAGGCGGGCGATGAGGTCGTGGTCCTTGACCCCATGTACGTGACCTATGAGGCGACGCTCAGGGCCTCCGGCGCGACTCTTGTTCGAGCTATCTGCGATGCCGATTCAGGGTTTCGCCTGAACCCGCAGAACCTGTCAGATGCCATAACCGAGCGCACCCGCGCGATCTTTCTGTCCAACCCTAACAATCCGACGGGTGTAGTGCTCGACCGCGAGGAGCTGCAGATCATCGCCGATCTGGCGATTGCCCACGATCTCTGGGTGGTGGTGGACGAGGTCTATGAAAGCCTGTGCTACGAGCGCGAGCACGTCAGCCTTGCCAGCCTGCGCGGTATGGAGAAACGCTGCGTGGCAGTCGGCAGCCTTTCCAAGTCACACGCCATGACCGGTTGGCGCATCGGCTGGCTGATGGCAGACGCCGAATTGATTGGCCATGCAGAGAATCTGGCGCTGAGCATGCTCTACGGATTGCCGGGTTTCGTGATGGAAGGCGCCCTGGCGGCAGTGTTGGCCCATGACCAGGTCACCGGAGGGATGCGCGATACCTATCGGCGTCGGCGAGACCTGGTCGTGAGGCGGTTGAGCGATTGCCAGGGAATCGCCGTGCTGGAACCGGGGGCAGGGATGTTCGTTCTGGTCGATGTGCGCGGCACAGGTCTGACGTCGCTGGAATTTGCCTGGCGCCTGTTTCGCGAGACAGGAGTGTCGGTGCTCGATGCCGCCGCGTTCGGCGAACCGGCCCAGGGTTTCGTACGACTGTCGTTTACCCTGGGCGAGGCGCAGTTGGCCGAGGCGTGTGAGCGGATTGCGGGGTTTGTCGGCGGGCTGGTCGGTCGGCGGTGTCGCTAATGACCTTGCGCGATGCGGCCCCTCGGGGGCACCACCATGCCGATGAAACGGTGAGACGCCTTGTTCCAGAACGCCAGACCCTCATCAGCCTGCAAAGGTGGAACTCCAACTAGCGCAATGGCAGCAATGAGCCCGAGCAGTAAAGAGATCGTGAAACTTGCATAAATGATTAGTTAATAAAAAAAGCCACCGCACTGGTGTGAGGTGGCTAAAAAGTCTTACCAAAGGAATGATGAAGTGGAGCAAGATTCGATCATCTGATGCTGCGGATTCATCAGATCATTGATTCATGTGCTTCATCGCCGACAACGGTAACACCGCCGTCTCATAGAGAACTATTACGAACATCGATAGTGACTATCACGGTCGATTCATGAACCGTCGAGCGGAAAAATGCTAAAAGTTTTTCAATCCGCGAGCACATCCGGTAAAAAATCGAGGTCTCGTACAGCCTCATCGGAACAATAAGGAAATGGGCTCCAGCCTGTAGATTTGCCGTGAAGACCAATGACGGCGTTGATGTATTTGCCCATCTGCCATAGCGCCAACCCCATCGTTTCAATATCAGCCCTGAACGCAGGAGCACGCCCTGAGTCTCAGGGGTGGCGGGACGTTGGGCCTTAATCGAGACAGGGGATAATAATGACGTTTGTGAAATGGAACCTCGTAACGCTCGCGGTTTCGCTGGGCGTGAGTCAACTGGCCGCGGCAGGGGTCGTCAGTGACCAGTCCGACACCAAGGGCTTTGTCGAAGACAGCAGCCTGACGGTTCATCTTAAGAACTACTACTTTAACCGCGATGGCAAGAATGGCGGTGGCGACCGCAAGGACTGGACCCAGGGCGTACTGGGTAATTTCAGTTCCGGCTTCACTCAAGGCACCGTTGGTTTCGGTGTCGATGCCTATGGATATTGGGGCATCAAGCTCGATGGCGGGGCAGGTACGGCGGGTACCGGCAACTTGCCGGTGGACCGGCACGGCGACCCCGAAGACGAATACGGCACCGCTGGCGGCGCCATCAAAATGCGCATTTCCAAGACCGAGCTGCGTTACGGCGATCTGATGCCGGCCTCGCCGGTATTCGCCGCCGGTGGCTCGCGGCTGTTTCCACAGACCGCGACAGGCTTCAATCTGCTGAGCAGCGATATCGCCGGACTCGAACTGGACGGCGGGCATTTCACTGGTGGTAACGGCCCGGTCACCACCAACCACGATCACGATATCTACGCCTCGTACGCCGGTGTTACTGCGACGAGCGTTGATTATGCGGGCGGCAAATATTCATTTAGCGACAATCTGACGGCGAGCCTGTATGCGTCCAATCTCAAGGATGTCTGGGATCAATACTATGGCAATCTGAATTACACCCAGACGATAACCGATGACCAGTCGGTGAACTTCGATTTCAATATCTATCGCACCAATGATGCAGGTTCCGCCAAGGCGGGGGATATCAGTAACACGACGTGGTCGCTGGCGGCGGCTTATTCGTTCCTGACGGCGCATACGGTGACGCTGGCGTATCAGAAAGTTCACGGTGATACGCCGTTCGATTATGTGGCCTTTGGCATAAATGGTCCTGGCGATACGGGGGATTCGATCTTTCTGGCGAACTCGGTGCAGTATTCCGACTTCAACGGCCCGGGGGAGAAGTCGTGGCAGGCGCGTTATGACCTGAATATGGCGAGTTATGGGGTACCGGGGCTTAGTTTCATGGCGCGGTATATAACCGGTGACAATATTGACGGGTCGCATATGCCTGCGAACAGTACTTATGTCAATTACGGGTATGGCGATGATGGCAAGCATCATGAAACCGATGTCGAGGCCAAGTATGTGGTGCAGTCGGGGCCTGCGAAGGATCTGGCGTTACGCATGCGGCAGTCGTTTCACCGTGCCAATGCGGATCAAGGGGAGGGGGATAACAATGAGTTGCGGCTGATCGCCGATTATCCGATTAATGTGTTCTGATTCTCTGCGTTTCCGTTAGGTGAAGAAGCCGGAAAGCCTTGAGGGCGTCTGGCTTTTTTTTGTGGTTGGTTTTTTGTCGGCGCAGGGTTGGAGGGTAGATCTGTTTGTGGTGGTGGCGTTGATTCACCTTCGCGCCCTTACAGCGGGTCACTTTTGGCAAAAGCGTCCCAAAAGTGACCAAAAACGCTTTGTTCCTGGTTTGGCCTCGACTTCGTCAAGGTTCCCTCACGCAGGCGACGCTCCGTGGGCCCGCCGCCATCGGCCTGCACCCAACGCGATCCGTGTACTGATCATTCCACGCTCCGCGTCACTAGTG
>NZ_DIHC01000004.1:87243-102688 GCF_002419965.1 Pseudomonas sp. UBA5706 | reverse complement strand
CACTAGTGACGCTCTGCGTGGTAATGCACCCATCGACGCTCTGCGTCATGCAGACAGTGAACCCGCAGCGCCCATAGGCGGGGAAGCGACAATCCTCAGTAGACCGAACGCAGGTGGCGCGCCTTGGGCAAGAGCGCTTACAACTCGATCTCGATATCCAGCAACGCCGCGCCGAGCGCCTTGCCATGAGCATCCAGCGCCAAAGATCGGGTGACGCCGCCTTTTAGAATGCCCGGCAACACGAAATTCAGCGCATGCACATTCGGCAACTCGTACCGCCGCACAGCACCCGCCTGCGGATCCAGCAGCTCAGCGAAGTGCGCCGCCACGCGCTCGGCGGTCAGTTGCTCAAGCAAACGCGGATAATCCAACGTGTTGAACGCGATCACCGAGATGTTCGACGTATCACCCTTGTCCCCGGTTCGCGAATGGGCCAGTTCACGCAATTTGGCTGCACTCACGATGCATCCTCCAGATGAACCTGCGGTGTGACCGCGTCCCGGGGCAACAACAGCGAAGCCACCGCCACCACCTGACGCACACCCTTGGTCGCCCCGCCGCCGCCATACGGGCCGTTGGTATAAAGCGTTTCCACTTCGTTGCCGATGCGCACCGCCTGGGCTTTGTCAGCGCAACGACCGGCCACCCGCAGGCGCACTTCCCAAGGTTCGCCCGACGTACGCGAACCCAGCTCGGCACCGTGCAGCGAATCGACCCCGATCAACTCCGCGCGCACGTCGTCGAACAGCACGCCAGTGATCTTTAACCGCTCCAGCACCACCTCCCGCGCCAGCCGCGCACGGGCCAATGCCCCCGGCCCGCCGTAGGAAATCTGGCCCTCACCGATCCAGCCGTCCAGATACCCCACCGAAACTTTCAGCGTCTGTGGACGAGCGTGACCCTCTGCGCCCTGGGCGCGCACCTCATTGGGTGCCACCACGCTAAACGACACGCCGGAAAAATCCGCAGTCACGTCCGGCGTGAGATAGGCCTTGGGATCATGCACTTCGTAAATCATCTGCTCGGTGCAGGTGGCGGTGTCGATGCGTCCGCCGGAACCCTTCACCTTGCTGATCACCGCACTGCCCTCGGCATTTACCTCGGCCAGCGGGAAGCCCAGACGCGCCAGATCCGCGACATCCTTCACCCCAGGATCGGCGAAATAGCCACCGGTGATCTGTCCCGCGCACTCCAGCAGATGACCGATCAGCGTGCCGCGTCCTAACCTGGTCCAGTCGTCCTGCGCCCAGCCGAATTCATGCAACTGCGGCGCCAGGAACAATGAAGGGTCAGCCACACGCCCGGTGATCACCACATCGGCATCGGCCTGCAAGGCTTCGACGATCCCATCCGCCCCCAGATACGCATTGGCCGAGACCAGGCGCTCACCCAGTGACTTGACCGTCGCGCCGTTATCCAGCATCTGTTCGGGATTCAACTGCGCGAGCACGTCATCCCCGGTCAGCGCCGCGACTTTCAAACCGTGCAGCCCAAGCTCTGCCGCTATCCGCCGTACTTCCCGGGCCGCCGACATTGGATTGGCGGCGCCCATGTTGCTGATCACCCGCAAGCGTCTCTGCCCGGCTTCACGGCCACGGGCCACGAACGGCAGCACGCGGCGCATGCGCTCACTCAACAAAGGGTCGTAACCGGCCTCGGGATTGGCCAGCCGCGCCTGTTGCGCCAAGGCGATGGTGCGCTCGGCCAGGCATTCGAATACCAGGTAATCCAGCGCGCCCCTATCAGCCAGTTCCACCGCAGGTTCGATACGGTCGCCCGAATAACCAGCTCCCGAGCCAATGCGTAACGTCTTCATTCAAAACACTCCCAGCAGCAGTGCGGTGAGGGTCATCAACACTGATGCGCCAAACAGAAACGGGATGGTGAAGCGTTGGTGATCGGCCAGTTCGACCTTGCACAACCCCACCAGCAGAAAGGTCGCAGGCGTCAGCGGGCTGACCGGGAAACCGGTGGTGTGCACGCCCAGCAGTGAGGCCTGAGCGACCTGCAACGGATCGACGCCCAGCGCACGGCCAACTTCAGCAATCACCGGCATGACGCCGAAATAGAAAGAATCCGGGTCGAACAGCATGCTCAGCGGCATGGACAGGAAGCCCACCACCATCGGAATCAGCTTGCCGTGGCCGGCAGGAATCTGCGCCACCGCCACTTCAGCCATGGCCTTGAGCATGCCGGTGCCCTGCATGATGCCGGTAAATACGCCGGCAGCGAGCAGAATGCTGGCCATGGTCAAAGCGGTCTTGGCGTGAGCATCGATGCGGGCGCGTTGCGCGTCGACATTGGGGTAGTTGATGCACAGCGCCAGCACGGTGCCGACCATGAACATCACCACCGGATCGACCCAGCCGGCGATCATCACGGCCATGACCACGATAGTCAGCAGCAGATTGAGCCAGAACAGCCGCGGGCGGCGCAGTACTTCTTCCTGCTCGCTCAATACCCGCTCGGGCACCACATCGACTTTGGTGCCAGTCTCCTGATCGCGGCCCAGCCCCAGGCGCGTCTCTTCACGACGCCCCAGCACCCAGGCGCTGATGAAGACAAAGGCCAGACCGACGATCTGCACTGGAATCAGCGGCTGGAACAGCTCGGCCACCGGCACATGCAATGCCGCCGAGGAGCGCAGCACCGGACCGGTCCACGGCAGGAAATTCACCCCTGCAGCCATTGCTGCTACACAGGCCAGGATGCGTCGATCGATGCCCAGTCGCGTGTACAGCGGCAGCATCGCCGGAACAGTTACCAGAAAGGTCACCGCACCCGAGCCGTCCAGATGCACCAGCAGCGCCAGCAACGCGGTCCCGATGACAATCCGCGTAGGACGCGTGCCGACGGTGCGCAGGATGCGGTCGATGATCGGGTCGAGCATGCCGGCGTCGGTCATCACCCCGAAAAACAGAATGGCGAACACAAACATGCCGACCACAGGCGCAACGTTCTTGATGCCGGTAATAATGAATGCGCTGGTCTGCAGCCCGAAACCACCGAGCAGCGCAGCGATGATCGGCAAGGCGATCAGGGCAACCAGAGGCGAAAGGCGTTTGCTCATGACGGCAGCGAGCAAACAAAGAATGGTGATGACACCGAGAGTGGCGAGCATGGGCGGTCCTTGTCATTCCTCACCGGCGGGCGGCGGAACGAGCTGTTGTTGTTTTCAGCGAGTATCGAAACCGGGATAAGCTTTGTAAATTGAAATGTTCACTGCCCTGCGTTCGGAAAAACCGAACTATCGAAAGGACCACAGCCGATGAAAAACTCAATCCAGCACATCCGTGCGTTTCTGGCAGTGGCCGATAGCGGCAGCTTTGCCAAGGCGGCCGTCGAGCTGAACCTGTCGCCATCGGCGCTGACCGTACAAATCCAGCAACTGGAACAATGGCTCGGCGTCGCCCTGCTCGAACGCAGCCCACGGCAGGTCAGCCTGACCGCCGCCGGGCAGAGCAACCGAGGGCCGATGGAGAAACTGCTGCTCGATCTGGACAATATCGTCAGCGGCTCGCGGGATCTGGCGGCCTTGCGCCGGGGCGTGGTGACCATCGCCGCCCTGCCCTCCCTCTGCTCGGGGACATTGCCGCCGATCTTTAAGGCCTTTCGCGAACAGTTCCCCGGCGTTGAGTTGCGTCTGCGCGACGTGGTGGCGCAGCGCATCGATGCGCTGGTGCGTGAGGGCGAAGTCGACTTTGGCCTGGGAGTCAGAGCGCGAACCCGCCAAGGGCTGGACTTTAAGGTGGTGATGGTTGACCGTCTAAGTCTGTTCGTACCGGCGAATCATCCGCTGGCGGCACGTCGGTCCATAACGCTGCCAGAGCTGGTCGGCGAACCGATTATCCTCACCGGCCGCGACAGCAGCGTGCGCGAGCGGGTGGAACAAGTGTTCGCCGACGATGGCCTGGTGCTGACCCCGGGGTTGGAAGCGAACTACATGTCGACGGTCATGGCACTGGTGCGTCAAGGATTGGGGATGACGCTGCTACCCGAATCGGCTGATGAGGGACGAGGCGAACTGGTGCAACTGCGAATAGAGCATGCGGGAGTGAGTCGGGAAATCGGGCTGATCACCCGGGCGGGCTTCGGCTTGAGCCCAGCGGCGCAGCGCTTCGTGGAAATCATGACGCGGGAACTGTCGCCAACCCGCCTGTAGCAGTTGGGCTCGCAAGCGTTGCCGATCCCACGATAGCTATCGCTGGCAAGCCAAGGTGCACGAGGATCTACGCTGGAAAGGTATCAGTTCTGACGCGCGGCCATCTTTCTTCTAGCTTACGGCTCGACGCTCGCCGCCACTACAAATGCACAATCCTGAAAAAAGCAAAAAAACCGGTACGCGCATTCAATAATGAGTATCATTATGTTACACAGTGGCTGAATGCGAATGGCTTGCGACCGCGTTCACGCCGCACACCTTATCAGATCTACACCGGTGATAAATGCTCGTTCCTTTTTTGATCATGTTGCGCGAAGGGATTGAAGCCGCGCTTATCGTTGGCATCATTGCCAGTTACCTCAAACAGACCGGCCGCGGCGAGTGGATGCCAGCGGTGTGGATCGGCGTTTTCCTCGCCTGTGCCCTAGCCCTGTTCGTCGGCGGCGGACTGGAGATGGTCAGCGCCGAATTTCCGCAGAAACAGCAGGAACTGTTCGAGGGCCTGGTGGGCCTGTTCGCGGTGATCATTCTTAGCTCCATGGTGTTCTGGATGCGCAAGGTCGCGCGTTCCATCAAGCATGAACTGCACGCCTCGCTGGACGCGGCCCTCGCCGGCTCGAAAAACCAGACCTACGCCCTGATCGGCATGGTGTTTTTCGCCGTGGCCCGCGAAGGCCTGGAAACCGTATTTTTCCTGCTGGCGATTTTCCAGCAAAGCGAGGGGGCCAGCGCTCCCTTGGGCGCCCTGCTCGGCCTGATCATCGCAGTGGCCATCGGCTTTGCCATTTACAGTGGCAGCATGCGTCTGAACCTCAGCCGTTTCTTCCGCTGGACCGGCCTGTTCATCCTCGTGGTGGCAGCAGGCATCCTGGCCAATTCGGTGCAGGCGTTGCATGAGGCCGGGCTGTGGAACCACTTCCAGACCGTGGTCTTCGACATCAGCGCGACCCTGCCGATGGACGGTCCGACCGGCTCGGTGCTGGCCGGCATGTTCGGCTATCAGGATGCGCCGACCGTCAGCGTGCTGACCGTTTACCTGGCCTACCTGGTGTTCGCATTGGTGCTGTTCTTCCTGCCGCAACCGCGGGTAGTAAGTCTGCCTACCCGCCCAGCGCATGAACACGGCCGCCACACTTCCTCAGTTACGAATAAATAAGGGCAATCATGACCAGCAGTCCTTCCGGCCTTCCTCCGAAGAAAGCCCAGCCTTCCCGCGCCCTGCGATTCGCCGTCGCAGGCTCGGTGATTCTGATGATCGCGGCAGGCGCCATGTTCTATTTCGCTTCCCAGGCTGCACAGAAAAAGCGCATCGCCAACAGCGGTAACGAAACCGTGGTTACCATCCACGCCAAAAACTGCGAGCCCAACGCGCTCACCGTGCCGGCCGGGAAGAACGCCTTCCGCATCGTCAACGCCTCCGAGCGCGCCGTTGAATGGGAAATCCTCGACGGCGTGCTAGTGATCGAGGAACGTGAAAACATCGCGCCGGGCCTGAGCCAGGTCATCAATGCCAACCTGCAACCGGGCGACTATGCGATTACCTGCGGCCTGCTGAGCAACCCACGTGGCACCTTGCACGTCACCCCGACCGCCGAATCCGATGCCGCCGCCAAGGCCCGTCCTTCGATGGTCGCGTTCATCGGCCCGCTGTCCGAATACCGCGTGTACCTCAGCACCCAGAGCAGCGCGCTGATCCGCGCCGTGAACGATCTGCAGCAAGCCATTGAAAGCGGCGACCTGAATGCAGCGCAGCAGGCTTATGTTCCGGCCCGTGCCGCCTATCAGCGCATCGCCCCTGCCGCACAGCGTCTGGCCGAGCTGGACAACGCGATCAACGCCCGCGCTGACTACTTCGAAAAACGTGAAGAGGATCCAGGCTTCAGCGGCTTCCACCGCATCGAGTTCGGCCTGTTCTCGCAGAAGTCGGTCGAAGGCCTGACCCCCGTGGTCCAGAAGCTGCAAAAAGACCTCGCCGCGCTGAAGACCCAATTGCTGGCGCAGTCCATTGCCCCTGAGCAACTGGCGAGCATGGTCGTGCGCAACATCCGCAGCCTGGCCGAGATCCGTAGCAACGGTGAAGAAGAACGTTATAGCCACATCGACCTCACAGGTTTTGCCGCCAACCTTCAGGGCACACGCAAGGTCATCGACCTGTTGCGTCCGCTGTTGGCCAAGAACTCCGGCGACGTGCTGAAAAAGATCGACGACGCGGCCACCGCGGTGGACGACCAACTGCTGGCATTCAAGACCGGCGACGGCTTCAAACTGTATGACCAGGTCAGCACCGAACAACGAAAACAAATCGCAGACAAGGCCAAGGCTTTGGCCGATGCACTCGATGGAATCGATCCGGCCCTGGGCCTCACCGGCCTGTAAGCGTGCCCAGGCGGGTGCCAATGCGCCCGCCCGGCCCTGAAACCCGAGCGAAGACGTATTCACATGAAAGATTCAGATTCATCCAACGCCCCTATTTGCGCTGAACGCCGCCGTGTTCTGGTGGGTTTGGGCGCAGCCGGTGCTGCCATCGCCGGTGCGAGCCTGAGCGGCAATGCCCTCGCGGCCACCGGCGCACCAGCGCAGGTGACCGAAGCGCCGAAAAGCGAAAAGACCCAGGATCACAACGCGTTCCACGGTGTTCATCAAAGCGGCATCGTCAACCCGCGGCCTACCGCTGGGATGATGGTAGCCTTTGACGTGCTGGCCCAGGATCGCGATGACCTGGAGCGCCTGTTCCGCACCCTCAACGAGCGTATCGCGTTCCTGATGACCGGCGGCGCAGTGCCGCAGGTCGATCCGAAGCTGCCGCCGCTGGACTCCGGCATTCTCGGCCCGGTGGTGACCCCGGACAACCTGACCATCACGGTGTCCGTGGGCGACTCGCTGTTCGATGAGCGCTTCGGTCTGGAACAGGTCAAACCCAAACGCCTGCAACGCATGGTTGGCTTCCCCAACGACGCGCTGGAAGCGGCCTGCTGCCACGGCGACCTGAGCATCCAGTTCTGCTCCAACGCCCCGGACAGCAACATTCACGCCCTGCGCGATATCGTCAAGAACCTGCCGGATCTGCTGTTGGTGCGCTGGAAACAGGAAGGCACCGTGCCGGCGCAGGCACCGCTCAAGCCGGGCCAACCACCTGAAAGTGCGCGCAACTTCCTGGGTTTCCGTGACGGCTCTGCCAACCCCGACTCCAACAACCAGAAGGCCATGAACGAACTGGTCTGGGTCCAGCCCGGCGGCGATGAGCCGGCGTGGGCCGCCAATGGCAGCTATCAGGCGGTGCGGATCATCCGCAACTTCGTCGAACGCTGGGACCGCACGCCGTTGCAGGAACAGGAAGCAATCTTCGGCCGGGTCAAGACCACCGGTGCGCCAATGGACGGCAAAGCCGAAACCGACGTGCCGGACTACCACAAAGACCCGGAAGGCAAGATCACCAAGCTCGATTCGCACATCCGCCTGGCCAATCCGCGCACCCCGGAAAGCCAGCGCAATCTGATCCTGCGCCGCCCGTTCAACTACTCCAACGGCGTGAACAAGAACGGCCAGTTGGACATGGGACTGCTGTTCATCTGCTACCAGTCTGACCTTGAAAAAGGCTTCATCACCGTGCAGACCCGTCTCAATGGCGAGCCGCTGGAGGAATACCTCAAGCCGGTCGGCGGCGGTTATTTCTTCACGCTGCCGGGTGTGGTGGACGACAACGATTTCATCGGCCGCTCGTTGCTGGCTGCTGCCTCCGCTGTAAAAACAAAAACTGCCTGACAACCCTTACCTCACAGGAAGAGCTCCATGAAAAAGTCGCCTCTCGCGCTGTTGGTTACCCTTGGCTTGTTGCAGACCCCGTCCGTGTTCGCGGCGACGGCACCGCTTGATCTGGTCCAACCGATTTCGGACTACAAAATCTACGTCTCCGAAAAGGTAGACCAGCTGGTCACCGACACCACCAAATTCACTGACGCCGTCAAGAAAGGCGACGTGGCAACGGCCAAGAAGCTGTTCCCGACCACGCGCATCTCCTATGAGTCCATCGAGCCGATTGCCGAGCTGTTCAGCGACCTGGACGCGTCCATCGACTCCCGTGTCGATGACCATGAGAAAGGCGTCACGGCTGAAGATTTCACCGGTTTCCATCGCCTGGAATATGCGCTGTTCTCGCAGAACACCACCAAGGATCAGGCCGTGTTCGCCGACAAGCTGCTGGCCGATGTCAAGGAACTGCAGTCGCGCATCGACGGCATGACCTTCCCGCCAGAAAAAGTGGTGGGCGGCGCTGCCGCCCTGATGGAAGAAGTGGCAGCCACCAAATTGTCCGGCGAAGAAGACCGCTACAGCCATACCGACCTGTATGACTTCCAAGGCAACGTAGACGGCTCGAAGAAAATCGTCGACCTGTTCAAGCCGCAACTGGAAAAAACAGACAAGGCATTCGTGGCCAAGGTCGAGAAGAACTTCGCCACCGTGGACAAGATCCTGGCCAAGTACAAGACCAAGGACAGCGGCTATGAGACCTACGACAAGGTCAAGGAAAACGATCGCAAGGCGCTGGCTGGCCCGGTCAACACCCTGGCTGAAGACCTGTCACAACTGCGTGGCAAACTCGGTCTGAACTGAGTCAAAAGCGATGAAAGCCCGGTTGCCGACTCTTCGGCACCGGGCTTTTTTATACACGACACACTGCCCCACGCCAGGCCCCACCGGCATTCCCGCGACGACGTTCCTGCCCGCAAGGCATAGGAGCCGTCCACGGCCAACCGCAATCCCGCACCACGCTTCTGCCCGCAGGGCGTAGGAGCCTTGCTTGCAGGCGATCGGCTGCGCAGCAGTCGCAAATCCGTGCACCTCGGTTGTGCCAGACACACCGCGGTGGCTGATTTTGCTGCCGCTGCGCGCCAGATCGCGAGCAAGCTTGCTCCTACGCCCTGCGGGCAGAACCGGAATCGCGCAACCAAGCTCCTGCCCGCAGGGCGTAGGAGCCGTCCACGACCAGCCGCACTCACGCACCACGCTCCTGCCCGCAAGGCGTAGGAGCCGTCCACGGCCAACCGCACTCACGCACCACGCTTCTGCCCGCAGGGCGTAGGAGCCTTGCTTGCAGGCGATCGGCTGCGCAGCAGTCGCAAATCCCTGCACCTAGGTTGTGCCAGACACACCGCGGTGGCTGATTTTGCTGCCGCTGCGCGCCAGATCGGGAGCAAGCTTGCTCCTACGCCCTTCGGGCAGAATCGGAATCGCGAAGAAGACTGAGGCGGTGGCGAACCCTTCCCCATAAAAAAGCCCCCGAAGACTTAACGTCGACGAGGGCCAAGGCACTGCGCTCACAGTTCGGGTACAGGCTTCAGCGCCCTTATGGCATGCCCAGCCAGTTGGGCAAGGCCAGCGAGATGAATGGCACGTAGGTCACCAGAATCAGAAACAACAACAGGATAGACAACCACGGCAGGGCTGCACGGATGGTCTGCCCCAGGGTCAGGCCGGTAACCGCCGATGTCACGAACAGGTTCAGTCCTACCGGCGGATGCACCAAGCCGATTTCCATGTTCACCACCATCACGATGCCTAAGTGAATCGGGTCGATTCCCAGCTTCATGGCGATCGGAAAAAAGATCGGCGCCAGAATCAGGGTAATCGCCGACGGCTCCATGAAGCTGCCTGCCACCAGCAAGACGATATTGACCATGATCAGGAAACCGATTGGCGTCAGCCCTTCGGAGATCACCCAGTTGGTGATTTCCTGCGGGATCTGTTCGGTGGTCAGCACATGGGCGAACAGGATCGCGTTGGAGATGATGAACATCAGCATGACCGCCAGGCGACCGGACTCCAGCAGCACTTTCGGGCAATCGCGAAAGCGCATGTCCTTGTAGATGAACAGCGCCACGAATGCTGAGTACACTGCCGCCACCGCCGCCGCTTCGGTCGGGGTGAACATGCCGCTGTAGATGCCGCCGAGGATGATCACCAGCAATAGCAGGCCCCAAAAGGCGCGACGCGCAGTGTGCAACCACTGACGGAAACTGACACGCGGCTGGGCAGGCAGCTTCTTGACGCGCGCAACGATATAGATCGCTACCATCAAGGCCACGCCCAACAGAATGCCCGGCACGATACCGGCGATGAACAGCTTGCCCACCGAGGTTTCGGTCGCCGCCGAGTAGACCACCATCACGATTGACGGCGGAATCAGAATTCCCAGGGTCCCTGCGTTACAGATGATCCCGGCGCCGAACTCCTTCGGGTAGCCCGAGCGCACCATCCCGGCCACGGCAATCGACCCCACGGCCGCCACGGTCGCAGGTGAAGAGCCCGACAGCGCAGCGAACAACATGCAAGCCAGCACCGCCGCGATAGCGAGGCCACCACGAATGTGCCCCACACAGGCGTTGGCGAAATCGATCAGCCGCTGCGCCACGCCACCGGTGGTCATAAACGCGCCGGAGAGCAGGAAAAACGGGATCGCCAGGAAGGTGTAGCTGTCGGAGGTTTCGAACAGCTTGATCGCCAGCGAACTCAGTGAGTCCGGGCTGAACAGCAGAATTGATACCGCGCCGGACAGGCCCAGCGCGATAGAAATGGGCACCCCGAGAAACATGAACACGAACAGCAGCAGGAACAGACAGATGACCGTCATCAGCGTTGCTCCTCATCAGGATTGGCCAGTTTGCTTGCTTCTGCCGCTTCATCGGCCAGGCCAAGGCCGAGCTGACGATGGGTATAAATGCGGTAGAGAATTTCCAGGTAGCGCAGCAAGACCAGGGTAAAGCCGATCGGCACGATGACGGCGATGTACGCCACCTTCACGCCGTAGCGATCCAGGTCCTCGGCGCCGATACCGGCGACGAACAGGGCACTGACCCATTTGTAGCTGGCCGCCAGGAACAGGCCGGCGTAGGCCATGCAGCACAGGCACGCGAGTAGCGCGAGCAGGCGCTGAACCGGTTTGCTGGTCATTTTCACCAGCGCGTCGACCCCCAGGTGACCGGCCGTGCGCACGCCATAGGAGACGCCGAAAAAGATCAGCCAGCCGAACAGCGCTTTGGTCAGGGCCACGCTCCAGGTCATGTTCTGCGCGTATTCCATCGTGTGGTCGCCCAGAAATGAAAAGAACTCACTGCTGAACGTCCACTTGTCACTCAGCGAATAAAACAGGGTGTAGATGTTGTTGAGCGCCACGTAGACAAAAGTCACCAGCGTCATGGCAGCCAGCAGGAAGGCGATCATGCCCTCCTCCAGGTGCTCCCAGAGTCGCGTCAGCGATTGCATAAGCATTCTCCGAACATAGAGAGCGGCCACCCCCTCTCTGCAAAGAAAATCGGGTGGCCACGCAGGCATCACTGCCCGTATCGATCAAACTGCCTTTCGCGGAATCAAGGCGCGGTGTTCGAGGCGTCCGCCGCCTTGATCAGGTCGGCACCGATTTCATCGGAGAACTTGTCCCAGACCGGCTTCATGACTTCACGCCATTTGGCGCGCTGCTCAGGCGTCAGTGTGACGATTTCGCTGGTTTTGGAATCGATGATCTTCTGCTTGGCAGTCTGGTTCAGCGCTTCGGCCTGTTTGTTCACCTCGACCGTGACCTGATCCATGATCTTCTGCAGTTCGTCGCGCACGTCAGCCGGCAGTCCGTTCCAGAACTTGGCGTTGGTGATCACCATGTAGTCGATCAGGCCATGGTTGGATTCGGTGAAGAATGGCTGGACTTCGTTGACCTTCTGGCTTTCGTAGTTCGACCAAGTGTTCTCGGTGCCGTTGACCGTACCGGTCTGCAGCCCTTGGTACACCTCGGCAAAGCTCATCTTGCGCGGGTTGGCATGCAGCGCCACGAACTGCGCTTCCAGCACGCTGGACGCCTGCACGCGGAATTTCAGGCCGCGAGCGTCCTTGGGGTCTAGCAGCTTTTTGTTCGCCGACAATTGCTTCAGGCCGTTGTGCCAGTAGGCCAGCCCGTGAATGCCCTTGTCGTCCATCGAAGTCAGCAACGCCTTGCCTTGCGGACCCTGCTGGAAGCGATCCACTGCGGCCAGGTCGTTGAAGAGGAAGGGCAGGTCGAAGATTTGAACCGCTTTGGTGTATTGCTCGAACTTGGCCAGGGAGGGGGCAAGCATTTGCACGTCGCCCAGCAACAGAGCTTCCATTTCCTTGCCATCGCCGAAGAGCGAAGAGTTCGGGTAGACCTCGACTTTAACCTTGTCTTTCAAGGCCGGATCGGCGGCAACCAGTTTTTGGAACATCAAGGCGCCCTGGCCTTTTGGCGTGTTTTCCGCAACCACGTGGGCAAACTTGATGACGATAGGATCAGCGCAGGCCATGCCGGCCATGGACACTGCAGCGGCGCAGAAAAGCGCCTTGGTCAGCTTCAACATCGATATCACCTTTTTATTTTTGTAGGAGCTTTGGTTTTATAGGAGCCATGGGTGGATCTTGAGCGTTGTGCGAGCTAACGATGCCCAACCCAGTGTGTTTAGAGAATCAGCTTTTATGTAAGACCGCGTTCGGTATGGCCGAACGCTGTTTCCTTCCGGACGCCATCCACGTGGGAGAGGTATCTCTATAGGAGACGCCGGAGGTTACGACGGCAGCGAACGCGATCTTTCAGTCAAATCACTGTTGCCTGGCCCACCGCCTTCGCCCCTGTCGCCCAGCTCCAGATGGCTCCCACAGGTTTACCGGCGTTGTCATAAGGTGCTGATTCACTCTGCGGCGAGCGCCAGTAAGCGCTTGGCGCGTAGCAGCACGGGCGCATCAATCATCTGCCCGTCGAGCTGAAACGCGCCAGCGCCGTTAGCGGCTGTGCTGGCGTCTACTACCCGCTTCGCCCAACTCAAGTCAGCTGCACTCGGCGCCAGCGCGGCATGTATCACCGGCACTTGCCCGGGATGAATGCACAGCGCGCCGCCGTAGCCCATGTCATAGGCATGCCGAATCGCGCGGTGTAGACCTTCAGGATCGCCAATGGCCGGGTGCACGCCATCCAGCGGCGGCAACAGGTCAGCGCCTCTGGAGTGCAGCTGCACCGACATGCGCGCCTGATCAAGAAACAACTGCGCCGCCTCGGTGCCCGTGTTCAGGCTCAGGTCCAGCGCCAGGTCCAGCCCGCCGAACGACAGGCGCTCGACCCCCGGGGCGTGTGCGATAGACGCCAGCGCCAACAGCCCCTTGGCACTCTCGATGATGGGCAAGACGGGTTTGCCGGTTTCCCAGACAGCAGCCACATGGGCAGCTTTTTCGACTTTCGGCAGCAGCACACCCACAACACCTGCATGCCGTTTACAAAAGGCCAGATCCGCCGCGTGCTCCAGGTGATCCGGGGCGTTAACCCGCACCCATAGCGCAGCCGAGGGGTTGTCCTGCACAAACGCAGCGAGATTGTCTCTGGCCTGACGCTTGAGCGGCTCCTCGACGGCATCTTCGAAATCGACGATCACCGCATCGGCGCCAGCAGCCAGCGCCTTGGCGAAACGCTCGGGCCGGCTACCGGGCACGAACAGTGCGGAGCGGACGACGGATGAGGGCATGGTTTATATCCTTGAGAATAGTTTTTGGTAGGAGCGAGTTGATTGGCGAGAGGGAAATGCGGCCGACGTAGATTCATCGGCTGTGAATCCCCATCGCGAATGAATTCGCTCCCACCGTGCACAGCCAAGCAACAATTTAAACCACCCCCGTTGCCGCCATCCGCGCCTGTTCCTGGGCTGAAATTCCCAGCTCCGCGAGAATGCTTTGCGTGTGTTGCCCCAACCCCGGTACGCCGTCCATGCGCGGGGTAAAGGCGGTATTGCGCCCAGGAGGCAATAACGATGGCAGTGGCCCGGACGGGCTGTCGACCTGACGCCAGCTGTCGCGGGCCTTGAGTTGCGGGTGCTCCCAGACGCCGTGCATGTCGTTGACCCGGGCATTGGCGATCTGCGCCTCTTCAAGCCGGGCCACGACATCGTCCACGCTTAACCCCGCGAAGCCGTCGACAATGATCTGGCGCAACACCTCACGATTTTCCGAGCGCTTGAAGTTCGCCGAGAAGCGCTCATCGGTGGCCAGCGCCTTGTCCAGCAGCACCTTTTCGCAGAAAAGCGCCCATTCGCGCTCGTTCTGCAGACCGAGCATGACCGTGCCGCCACCGCCTGTAGGAAACGGCCCATACGGATAGATCGTCGAGTGCGAAGCTCCGGCTCGCGGCGGTTGCGGCGCACCGTTGTAGGCGTAATACATCGGATAGCCCATCCACTCCACCAGGCTTTCCAGCATGCTGACGTCGATGCGGCTGCCCTCCCCGGTCTTGTCCCGCAGCATCAGCGCCGAGAGGATGCCGGTGTAGGCGTACATCCCCGCAGCGATGTCAGCGATGGAACAACCGGCCTTGGCCATCTCGTTCTCACCCGGCCCGCCGGTCACCGAGAGAAAACCGCCCTCGCTCTGGATCAGCAGGTCATAGGCCTTCTTCTTCTCATACGGGCCGCCTTCGCCATAACCGGAAATGTCACAGACGATCAGCCGGGGAAAGCGCTTATGCAGTGCGTTGAAGGACAGGCCCATGCGCGCCGCAGCACCCGGCGCCAGGTTCTGCACCAAGACATCGGCCTTGCCCAGCAGCGATTCGAGAATGTCACCCGCCTCATCCTGCTTCAGGTCCAGGGTCAGGCTTTCCTTGGAACGGTTGGTCCAGACGAAATGCGACGCCAGACCATCGACGCGCTGATCGTAGCCGCGAGCAAAATCGCCGACGCCAGGACGTTCGACCTTGATCACGCGGGCGCCCAGGTCCGCCAGCTGCCGGGTGCAGAACGGCGCCGCGATGGCGTGTTCCAGGCTGATGACAGTAATGCCGTCCAGTGGACGGGGGGATTGTTGATTCATATTCGATGCCTCTCCACATTCCCTGTAGGAGCGTGGCTTGTCCCGCGATCTGCCGCGAAGCGGTAGTAAACCCAGGGTCCTCGGTGTGCATGACACAACCGAGGTGACCGGTGTGCTGCCGGTGCCCGGCAGATCGCGGGACAAGCCACGCTCCTACAACGCTTGGCCTTAGCCTGAAATCCCTGATCGTCCCTACGCTCTAGGTAGGCATGCATCCCTTGGCGCTTTGCGTCACTGCCACAGACGCGAAACATATGGGGGGAGGCGTTACCACGCGGAGCGTGGGAACGATCATGTTCGATGTCTCTGCACATCCCCGTAGGAGCGTGGCTTGTCCCGCGATCTGCCGCGAAGCGGTAGTAAACCCAGGGTCCTCGGTGTGCATGACACAACCGAGGTGACCGGTTTTACTGCCGGTGCCCGGCAGATCGCGGG
>NZ_DIHC01000004.1:0-87053 GCF_002419965.1 Pseudomonas sp. UBA5706 | reverse complement strand
CGTCACTGCCACAGACGCGAAGCCTACGAAGGCGGCGTTACCACGCGGAGCGTGGGAACGATCATGTTCGATGTCTCTGCACATTCCCCATTAGGAGCGTGGCTTGTCCCGCGATCTGCCGCGAAGCGGTAGTAAACCCAGGGTCCTCGGTGTGCATGACACAACCGAGGTGACCGGTTTTACTGCCAGTGCCCGGCAGATCGCGGGACAAGCCACGCTCCTACAACGCTTGGCCTTAGCCTTAAATCCCTGATCGTCCCCACGCTCTAGGTAGGCATGCATCCCTTGGCGCTTTGCGTCACTGCCACAGACGCGAAACATATGGGGGGAGGCGTTATCACGCGGAGCGTGGGAACGATCATGTTCGTTGCCTCTGCACATTCCTTGTAGGAGCGTGGGGATCACGATGAACGTATTCGCTGTTACACCAAATCCGCCAAATCCCGCGTATCGCGCAATTGCCAGACCCGCTCGATCAGCGCCTTGCCCTGCTCCACCGAGCGTGCGCCGGAGAACGCCAGCAGGCGTTGAACCTTGTCTTCCAGTTCGGGACGCGACAGCGTGTTGCCCGGATCGCCTTTGGGTTCATCGATGGCCGCAGTCAGGGTGCGACCATCGGTGGTGGTCACGATCACCCGCCCCAGCCAGCGCGACGGATAGGCGCCGTCCACTTCAGGGTCCAGCTCCATCGTCACCTTCTCGCGAAAGGCCGCGACGTCGGCATCGGTCAGCGCCAGATCGCGGAACTCGATCAACTGCGCGCTGCCATGCACCGCGATCAGGCCGAGCACGGCCCCCATGGAAAACTTCGCCTGATGCACGGTCTGCGGCACATCGACCCGTCCCAGCACGTCAATCGCGCCTTGGTGAACACGGGTGACGACCTTGGCGATCTGGTCATGGCGCAAGCCCTCGCGTTGCATCAGGTGCAATAGCGCATCGGCCGCCGGGTGGGTGTGACGGCATGAGGCGTGGAACTTGAACGAGGTTTCCACCAGGGCCCAGCGCGACCCAAGACGATCAGAGAGTTTGCTCGGATCACTGTCGGTGGACATGCCTGCCGCGAGCCCCTGATCGCCTTCCAGAATATTGCGGGCACCGGTCAGGCCGTCTTCGGTCAGGTAAGCCGCAAGCAGACCATCGGCAGCAGCCTTGGCGGTGTGCAGTTGTTTCGAATCGGCAGCATCACGCAAAAATTCCCACAACCCCGCGGCTTGAGTACCAGCGCTGCCCAGCAGGTTGATGAACTGCTCCTGACTGAAATTCAGCAGCTTGCCGACCGCCACTGCCGCAGCCAGGGTGCCGACTGTGGCCGTGGTGTGGAAGATGCGGTAATGCGAGCGGCCCATGAACTCGCCGATGCGAATCCCGGCCTCGTAGCCTGCGACGGAGGCCAGCAGCAGGTCCTTGCCCGATTTGCCTAAATCCTGCGCGGCCGCCAGCACAGCGGAAAACACCACCGTGGCCGGGTGCAGCACCGAGCTGTTGTGCAGATCGTCCTGCTCGACCAGGTGCGACGCGGCGCCGTTGACCAGCGCGGCAAAGTACGCCGAGGTGTCGCGGCCGCTGACAAGGATCTTCGATTTGCCGCTGGCCGGGCCCATGCGCTCGGCATAACGCTCGAAAATCGGGATTGGCCGCGCGCCTTTGCTCGCCAGCGCCGAACCGATCCAGTCCAGGAACAGGTCCTCGGTGCGGTCCAGCACTGCGCTGGGTATCTGCTCGTATGTCAGCTCGGCAACGAAGCCCGCCAACGCCTGGGTATGACTCATGTCGGTGTCCTCAGAAGCTGCGCGGCAGTTCGAGCAGGTGCTCGGCGACGTAGGAAAGAATCAGGTTGGTGGAGATCGGCGCGACCTGGTACAGACGGGTTTCGCGGAATTTGCGCTCCACGTCGTACTCATTGGCAAAGCCGAAACCGCCGTGAGTCTGCAAGCAGGCGTTAGCCGCTTCCCAGGACGCCTTGGCCGCCAGGTACTTGGCCATGTTCGCCGCCGCGCCAGCGTTCTTGCCGCTGTCGTATTCCTCGCAGGCGCGCCAGCGCATCAGGTCAGCCGCTTCGATTTCGATGTAGGCCTCGGCAATCGGGAACTGCACACCCTGGTTCTGCCCGATCGGACGCCCGAACACCACGCGGTCGCGGGCGTAGGCGGCGGATTTCTCAGTGAACCAGCGACCATCGCCGATGCACTCGGCAGCAATCAGCGTGCGCTCGGCATTCAGGCCATCGAGGATGTATTTAAAGCCCTTGCCCTCCTCGCCAATCAGGCTGTCGGCAGGCAGTTCGAGGTTGTCGAAAAACAGTTCGTTGGTTTCGTGATTGACCATATTGGCGATGGGCTGAACCGTCAGGCCCTTGCCGATGGCCTCACGCAGATCAACCAGAAAAATCGACATGCCTTCGGATTTTTTCTTCACCTCGGCCAACGGCGTGGTGCGCGCCAACAGGATCATCAGGTCCGAATGCTGAACCCGCGAGATCCACACCTTCTGCCCGTTGATTACATACTTGTCGCCCTGCTTGACGGCAGTGGTCTTGATCTTGGTCGTGTCGGTGCCCGTAGTCGGCTCGGTGACACCCATCGATTGCAGACGCAATTCGCCGCTGGCGAGCTTGGGCAGGTAGTAGCTTTTCTGCGCATCGCTGCCGTGACGCAGCAAGGTGAACATGTTGTACATCTGGCCGTGCACAGTGCCGGAGTTGCCGCCGCAAGCGTTGACCTCTTCGAGAATCACCGAAGCTTCGGCCAGGCCCAGCCCCGAGCCGCCGTATTCGGTCGGGATCATCGCCGACAGCCAGCCGGCCTCGGTCAGCGCCTTGACGAAGGCTTCCGGAAAGCCCTTCTCTTCGTCGATCTTGCGCCAGTACTCAGCCGGGAATTCCGCGCACAGGGCACGCACCCCTTCGCGGATGGCATTAAGGTCTTCGTCGTCGTATGGACTCATGGTCTTGGCTCACGTCTGGCAGCGGCCCGTGAGGTGCGGGCCTGGCTATATGAAGAAAGAAAACTCAGTCGAGGCAGGCTCATTCGAAACTGATTTCGGCGCTCTGCGCGAGACCGGCCTCGTTGCCCGCCCACAGCTGCGCCTTGCCCATTTCGAGAATGCGCCCCCCCACGCGAAAGGGCGTTGGCACATTCAAAGGACGCACGCCGCGATAGGCGAAGTGGCGCACGCGCTTCTCAGGGTTGGCGCGGATGAACGCGCGCAGGTTGAAGGTGGCGATCATGGGGCCATGGACTACCAATCCCGGATAGCCCTCGACTTCGGTGACATAGGGGTAGTCGTAGTGGATGCGGTGGCCATTGAAGGTCACGGCCGAGTAGCGAAACAGCAGGGTCGGGGTCGGCTCGATGGTTTCGCTCCAGTCGCCCTGCTCCGGGGCTTCGCCGCTGCTGAGCTTCGGCGGATTGGGCTCGCGGTAAACAATGTCCTGCTCTTCACGCACGCACAGTTCGCCGTTTTGCGAGTAGTCATGGCGCAGGGTGACGAACAGCAGCGAACCGGTGCGGCCATGCTTTTCTTCGATATTCAGGATGGTCGACAGGCGATGGGCGTCGGCACCGACTTTCAGCGGCTGGATGAACTCGACGCGTCCCCCGGCCCACATGCGGTTGCGATTGTCGGCAGGCGGCAAAAAGCCCCCGCGGGCAGGATGGCCGTCGGCCCCCAACTGGGATTCGAGCACCGGCTCCTGGAAAAAACACCATTGCCAAAGCGGCGACAGCGCGTCCCCAGCAGCGGGCACGGGTTCGCCAAACGTAGCGGCGATGCGCTTGATCAGGTTAGGGCTCAAGTGATCCTGAGCTTCTTCGGTTCGTCCGATCCAGGCACTGAAATCCACTGGCGAAGCTGAAGCACGCATAAGTGAGAACCCTCTGCATTTGTTGTTATGGGCAGAGCATGGGAGCACTGTGGCATTCTGTGAATTTGCATTTGCATATATCGGCGTTCAGGTATGCTGAACGCTCTTTGCAACGTCCGGACACAACCATGCACTTCGACCTGGCTGACTTGCGCCTCTTCATCCACATCGGTGAATCTCCCAGCCTGACTCAGGGTGCCCGCCGCGCCTTTCTCTCGCCCGCGGCCGCCAGCGCACGGATCAAGGCCCTGGAAAGTCAGCTCGATACGCGTCTGCTTTACCGCGACAGCCGAGGCGTCGAACTGACCCCCGCTGGAGAACGCCTGCTCAAACACGCCCGGCTGATCATGAGCCAGGTCGATTACCTGAAGGCCGAGTTCACCCGTTACGGGACCGATTCGGCAGGGCATATCCGCATCTTCGCTAACACCACGGCGGTGACCGAATTTCTGCCTGAAGTGCTGGCAGGCTTTCTGGCGCAGCGCCCCGGCGTGACGGTGGACCTGCAAGAACGGTTATCGCGGGATATCGTACGCGGCGTCCTCGATGGCAGTTCCGACATGGGAATCATCGCAGGTCCCGTCGAAGCAGCAGGCTTGCAGGTCATCCACTTCAGCACCGACCGCCTGGTGCTCACCGTGCCCAAAGGCCACGAACTGGCGGCGCAGACAAAAGTCACCTTGAAACAGACCCTGGCGTTCCAGCATATCGGTCTGCACGAAGGCAGCACCCTGCTGAGTTTCTTGCGCGACCATGTCGAGCGCCTGGGGCAGAAGCTTTCTTTACGGATTCAGGTGTCGAGCTTCGAAGCCATTTGCAGAATGGTCGAAGCGGGAGTGGGGATCGGCATCATTCCCGAGTCGGCCGCGCTGCGTCACAGCCGTACGATGAAGCTGGTGACCATCGAACTGGATGAGCCGTGGGCGGTGCGCGAGCGCAGCATTCTGGTGAGGGAGCTGGACGCCCTGCCGGGGGTGGTCAGGGCGTTGATTGCAGTGTTAATGCCGACGGAAGATGCATAGGTGCAGTGGCGCTCAGGCGGTTACAGATGATGAGGGTAAGCGCTTGTCTCAATTCGCCCTGCCCAAATACAAACAACCTGCAGTGCACTATAGGCTCCCGAAGTAGTCACGTAGCCGCTCAACGGTCGTATCTCGTTGGAGTCGCTGATACGGGTTATACGAATTGAATCGATATATAGCTTATCGTCGGCCTCTGCATCTGCGGCGAGTGTAATAAGCGCTGTCTCATTTTTCGCCACCAAGTTTGAGGTAAAGAGTGTCAATACTTCAGCGCTAGGTATCCAACAATCTATGTTCGGCGAGCAATTCTCCATCCCGCCACAGCACTGCTGCAGTATTGCCCGTATTACGCCCGGTGCCTGATGACGGGCCAGATGAGCACGAAAAAAGGCCCTTCATCTATAACAATTTTAAGAAATACATGAACGAGGAGTCCACGCGCCTGGGTTTCCGCGCGCATCTGGTCTTCACCATTTAACGTTAGCAGCGATCGCTTGAGATCAGATCCAGACATCATTTTGGGCAGTACGCTCGTGGGTCTCATCGCCTGTATTAATCACCCCGACGGGCTCGATCAGCATCAGCTTGACCTCATCTTTTGCATAGGGCTTGTGCTCGACCCCCTTGGGTACCACGTACAGCTCGCCGGCGTTCAACTCGACAAACCCATCGCGAAAATCGATGCGCAGGCAGCCCTCGATGACGATGAAGGTTTCGTCGGTGTCGACATGGGTGTGCCAGACAAAATCGCCTTCCAGGCGCGCGAGCTTGAATTGGTAGTCGTTCATTTGCGCGACGACCTTGGGTTGCCACTGTTCGGTGAACAGGCTGTATTTCTGAGCGAAATTGATGGGCTGGTGGGTGGGTCGCAATAGGGACATCAGGACGGCTCCTCAAGGTTGGGTAGCCATCAATGTAGAACCCTGGGCAGAGCCAGGTCTTGTACGTTATTGCACGTGTAGATAAATCGGCTATAGAAACGAGCTTGCTTACCAGGCGTCAGGCCAGACGCATTCCTGGTCTGCCACCTGCCAGGTTGATGATTCCCACGCTTCGCGTCCGCCCTCTGCGTGACGCGGAGCGTGGGGAACGATCATCGCTACGCATGACCTGCCCCGAGCATCCTCAGCCAGCGCCCGGGCGGGTAGCCAAAGGTCTTCACGAAATGCCGTGTCATGTGGCTTTGATCGGAAAAACCGGCCATTAACGACGCATCGCTCAGTGACACGCCAAGCGAGATCGAATGGCGAACCAGGTCCAGACGTCTCAAGGTGAGATAGCGGTGGGGGCTGGTACCGAACAGCGCACGGAAATCCCGAGACAGGCGCCAGCGGTCGGTATCGCTGGCCAGTTCCAGCGCTTCAAGGCTGACGCCCTGCTCCAGGCTCGCCATCAGCAGTTCGCGTACCCGCTCGGCCGACGCGTAGTCCACCGACTGTCGCCCTCTGCGCACCCCCGCGGCATCCTGCAGGGCGATGGCAATGTCGAACACCGCGTCGTCCATTTCCAGCGGGTCGAGCGAAGTCTGCAGATTCTCCAGCAGTACCTGAGTCGCCTTGAACAACCGCGGATCATTGGACACCCCGCCCTTGATGAATGGCAGCGGTTTGCCGCCCAGCACCTGCTGGATCAACGCAGGCTCCAGATAGAACATCCGGTAGCGAAAGCCCTCCTCGGTCCCTGCGTGACCGTCGTGGGGCTCGTCGGGGTGCAGGACCATGGTTTGGCCCGGCAGATTGTTGACCACCTGCTTGTCGTACTGGAAGCTCTGCACGCCCGAGAGCGTACGGCCAATGGCGTAGGTGTCATGACGATGCATCTCGAAGCCGTGCCCCTGGAAATAGGCTTCGATCCGCTCCATCTGCGGCAGGGGTTTGGCGCGTACCACCCAGTCCCGCGAAGAATGGGCGAGATGGGCCTCGCCGTTTGAATATTTGTCCATGGCCCTGCTCATGATCGACGTCATATGGAGCGACACTGATACCACTGGGCGTGGCGCTTGGGAATGCCCGCCTACCCGCCCTACCCGCCTGCCAAGTACCATCGACTGTCAGCGCGTTGCTATATATGCGAATATCGTCGACTTTCCTACAAGGGTTCGCGCACCGTTCCGGCGTCTTCGCCTGGGCTCGGGCAGCGGATTCACTGCCACTCTGATGGATCTGCCTTCATGAATTTCCTGCGCCGCGTGCTCCTCGATCGCCAGCTCAAACGAGCATTGGCCCGCAACAAATGCCGATTGGACAGCGGCATTCGGGGGCTGCGGCGCGATATGCAGCTGACGCTGGAGTACGGCGTCAAGCTGCATCAGGTCAAGATCAACTCCCGGCAGTTGAATATCGGCGCCTATACCGACATCGTCAGCGGCACCGAGCTGCAGAACGTCGCCCGTATTGGCCGTTACTGTTCCATCGCGCGCAACGTGACCATCGGCCAGAACCGCAAATCCCACCCGTTGGACTGGCTCAGCTCACACACGGCGCTGATGGGTCTGCGCCAGAGCCATGCGGGTATGGCCCAGGCGCCTGAAGAGATCAGGCAGACGGTGATTGGCCACGATGTGTGGATCGGCATGGATGTGCTGATTCTTGAAGGCATCAGCATCGGCACCGGTGCAGTGATCGGCGCGCAATCATTGATTGCCCGGGATGTGCCGCCCTACGCAATCGTGGTCGGCTCGCCGGCCAAGGTGCAGCGTTACCGCTTCGATCCGCAGACCATCGAGGGCCTGCTGGCCAGCCAGTGGTGGAACCTCACCCCGCACCAACTGGCAGAGCTGCCGATTGAGGACCCGCTGAAACTGCTCGAAGCGCTTAAAGGCTTCGTCGTACCGGACAGCCAGCCGGGCGAGGTGGTGGTGCACAGCAAGCCGTTTTCGGTCGAGCATCACCCGGCGCATTGAAGGGCTTGCTGCCGCAGCACGGCCAGGCGGCGTTCAGCCGGCCGGCGATGGCCTGTTCAAACCGCTCGCCGGACTGCGACCGGAGCGGTTGTCCTAGCCCGACTGTTTGCCGGTCGAGGGCCGTTCATTGACTGCATGCACTGGCGGTGCTTTCTCGTTGAGCAACGCCTGAATCGCTTGGCTGTAGGCCTCTCGTCCCAGGTTCATGCTGTTGTTGTGATTGGCCCCCGGCACCATCAGCAGGTTCTTCGGCGCCTGCGCGGCCTGAAACAGCGCTTCACTGAACTGCGGCGAGACGAACTGATCGGCGCTGCCGTGCACGATCAGCAGTGGCATGTGAATGTCAGCGATCTTGTCGATGGAATCGAATTTCTGCGACACCAGCCAGCGCACGGGAAGCGAGGTGCGGGTGCTGGCCACCGATGAGGCGACATCGGCGAGGTTAGTGAAGGTCGACTCGATGATCAGCCCCCGCGCTTGAATCGGCTCATTGCCTTTCTGCGCATCGCGCCCTAGCTGTGCGGCCAGGTCCACCGCCACCGCGCCACCGAGTGAGTGACCATAGATCAAGCGTTTGCGCGGATCTGGCTGCAACTGCGTCAAGCGTTCCCAGGCAATGCGGGCGTCTTCGTAGACCGAGGATTCAGAGGGCAACTGTCCCTTGCTTTCTCCAAAGCCGCGGTAATCGATGGCCAGCACCGAAAAGCCCAGCGCGTGCAGCTGTTCGATGCGAAAGAATTGCCCGGTGAGGTTCCAGCGCGAGCCGTGCAGGTAAAGGATCGCGGGGGCGTCTTTCTTTTCAGCCAGCCACCACCACGCATGGATGTTTTGCGCGACGCCGAATGATGGAGCCTTGAGCTGCAGATTCTGCACATCGGCGGGGATACCGTGATACCAACTGGCGGTGCCGGGTTCGATCATGAACACCAGCTCGCGCTCCTTGTGTTGCAACGCCGCGCAACCGACCGGCAGGCCGACGACGATCAGCAGCATGCACAGCCAGAAAAACCAGCGAGCCTTGAAGTGCGCCAGGGAACGTTGCGGCATGGGGTCGATCCGGTGTGGGGGATGAATACACCGGCAGTTTGCCATTGATTAGGTAGAGAGGTCAGTGCCGTTTGCCGGACGGGAGGGTTGCATTAGACCCTGTGGGGGCTAGCTTGCTGGCGAAAGCGGTGGATCAGCCGCACATACCTCGACTGACATACCGCATTCGCTGCCGTCGTAACCTGCGGCGTCTCCCACACGTATCGCGGTTATTCAGATCCACGGCGTGCAGTTCACGTCGGGCAGGGGGAAATCACTCAGTAACCCGAACCGGATGCTTCGGCGCCGCTGATGATGGCAATGCCGGAGCTGGTGCCCAGACGCGTGGCGCCCGCTTCGATCATGGCCACTGCGGTGGCATAGTCGCGCACGCCGCCAGACGCTTTGACACCGATGTCTGCGCCGACCACCTTGCGCATCAGCGCAACGTCTTCCAGGGTCGCGCCGCTGCGGCTGAAACCGGTAGAAGTTTTGACGAAGGCCACATTCAGCTCGCGGCAGATCTGGCAGGCAGCCGTCTTCTGCGCGTCATCGAGCAAGCAGGTTTCCAGAATCACTTTCAGCGGCACCGCGCCACAAGCCTGTCTGACTGCCGCAATGTCGTCGCGCACTTCATCCAGGAGCCCGTCCTTGAGCGCACCGATGTTGAGCACCATGTCGATCTCGCCCGCGCCTGCAACAATGGCTTGCCTGGCTTCGAACGCTTTGGTGTCGCTCAGGCCGGCGCCCAACGGAAACCCGACTACGGCACAGACTTTCACCGCCTGCCCGACCAGCAACGAGGCGGCGTACGGCACCTGGCCGGAGTTCACGCACACCGAATAGAATCCATGTGCCTGCGCTTCGCGGCACAGGGTCGCGATCTGCTCGCGGGAGGCATCGGCGGCCAGCAGAGTGTGGTCGATATACTGCGCGAGTGCTGCGGGTTCAATCTTCATCGGAGGCCTTCTTTTTTCGTTAGTGAGTCGTTAGTGAGTCATGAGTGAGTCATTAGAGAGCGGATCAGTCGTTGACGACTCTTGGGCGGTGATGCGCAACAAGCTTTATGCTGCCAACCCGTGGGTAATATATTCTGTTATTTATATAACAGTAAATGTTATTTTTTTACCATATTTAATCGATAGCCGGAATGCCTGTGGACAGTAAAAAATCCGATCGCATCAAATTGATCCAGCAAGCCCTTCAGGACCAGAAAGCCATTCACCTGCGTGAAATGGCGGCGCTGCTGGATGTCTCGGAGATGACCCTGCGTCGCGACCTGGGTCGGCACCCGGAGAAGTTTCAGTTGCTCGGTGGACACATCACTCTGGCGTTCGACCCCGCCGAGGCCAGCGAATACAAGGTCAGTGAGCAAGGCACCCGCCACGTCGAAGAGAAACGCCGCATCGGCAAACTGGCCGCCGCGTTCATCCAACCGGGCGACACGGTGTTTTTCGATTGCGGCACTACCCTGCCGTTCGTCATCGATTTCATTCCCGATGAGCTTGAGTTCACCGCGGTGTGTAACTCGCTCAATGTCCTGCTCAAACTGCAGCACAAGCCCAATTGCCAGATCGTGCTGTGCGGCGGCAGTTTCCATCGCAAGAACCAGGTGTTCGAGCACCACAGCGAAGCCAGCATTCTGGATGGCATCCGCTTGACCTGGGCGTTCGTGTCGGCGGCCGGTGTCAGCGACGAATTCGGCGTGACCTGCTTCAACTTCAACGAGGTCGAGGTCAAGCAGAAGGTCTTGCGTCAGGCGCGGCATTGCATGTTGCTGGCCGACCATTCGAAATTCGATGCGGTGCGCACCGCGCATTTCGCGACCCTCGAGCAGTTCCACGTGGTGGTCACCGATAAAAAAGTGCCAAAACCGTATCGCGACCTGATTCAGGGGTATGGGGCGCAGTTGGTAGTGTGATCAGTCGCCAGCGTCAGGTCAGACACTGGCCCTGTAGCCGCCCGGCTTAGTGACGGTGGCGTTCTTATGATCGCGCCGCCGGTAAACCGGACGGCTACAGGGACCGAGTGCAACGCGACGGTCGCGTCGAATGTCTAGCGTGATCGTCAGTGTTTCAAAGCGTTTTCAAGTTGCAGCACTTCCGTAGCCGCCAGGTAGCCCGTGGTCACACTGAACGAAGCATCCTGCCCCGCGTCCAGTACCCGCACATTGCCCTTGGCCTTTTCCGCCAGATAGCCCTCCGGCTCGCAGGTCGCGGGCAGGACGAATGCCGCCACTTGCTGATCGGCGTTGTGCAGGATCCAGCGCGCGGCGTGTTCGAACTGCACAGGCTTATAGCGGGTGTAGAACGCCGCACCCTCAGGGTGCTTGAGCAGGAAATGCGCATCGCCATTCGCATCGGCCTTCACGCCATCGAAAAAGCACACGATCTCAGGGTCGTACAGCTCGGGTGTATCGAGGGTCTGCAGGCGCGAGGCGTCTTCCGTCAGCTCGGTGATGTACGCCGACCACGCAGGCGTTGGCTTCACATGGGCCGGCACGCTGCTGCGCACCCGTGTGCGTTCGACACCCAAAGGCTCGTCGAAACGGCCGTTCGCCACGTAGGCGTAGTTCATGTGTGCCATGTACATCAGCTCCATCGGCTTGCCGGCCAGGTTGCGCACGTCCATGCCGACGTCGAACAGCGCCGAGCCTGCGCGCAGGGTTACCCGAGGGCGGGCGCGGTAGTGATCGCCAAAGCCCATCACGTATTCATACTCGCCGCCAACCCGCAGAAAATTGCCCGCCTCGTCCTCGCCGACTTCCAGCCAGGCGCTGTCCATCGGTGCGCAGGGCATCTCGCCGTGCAAGGCGTGATCGTCTTCAGGCGTCGGGCAGCCGTTGCGCAGGATGCCGCTGTGGAACATGAAACAGCCATAGGTGCCGATCACGGTCGGACTCGGACGCGGCTGCTCGAACATGTTGCGCATGGTCAGGTCGCAGCCGTCGAACACTGCCGACCAGACCATCTGCCCCTGATACGGCAGCACCACCACTCGGCCACGCGTGTTCTCCAGCGCCAGCGCCTTCACCCCGCTGGGGTAGGTCCAGGCCAGCACACGAAAGTCAGCGGATTCCAGCAGGGTCTTTTCACCACCCGCGAACAGCTCGGCAAACAAGGCAATAGTCGTGGTCATGATGCGGTCACCGCGCCCACCGGCGCCGTCTCGCTGCGCGGATCACGCATGCATTTGATGGCGTAGGCGACGATCACCACAAAGCACAGCAGCGGGACCACGTAGGCGATCTGCATGTTGCCGTGGGTGGCGTCGGACAGCAGGCCCTGGAAGATTGGCATCACGCCGCCACCGACGATGCTCATCACCAGCAACGAGCCGCCGACACCGGTGTCCTCGCCCAGGCCATCGATGGTCAATCCATAAATGGTCGGCCAGCACGGACCAAGGAAAATGCTCACGCCCACCGCCGCGTATACCGCACTGATGTTCGGCACCAGGATGGTGTAGGCCAGCAGCACGATGGTCAGCACACCGTAGATGGCCAGCACCTTGGCCGGGTGCAGTTTGCGCATCAGCAGGTTGGCGATCATCTTGCCGACGAAGTACGCAGCAAAGGTGGTCAGCAGGAACCACGAGGCGCTGCGCTCATTCATGCCGCCCATTTGCATGGCCAGGCGAATGGTGAAACTCCACACCCCTACTTGCGCCCCGACATACAGGAATTGCGCCAGCACGCCAAACGTGAAGCGCGGGTTGCGCCACAGCCGCGAAAGGCTCTGGCCGATGCTGCTCTTCTTGACGTTGTTCTGCAGGGTGCCTTTGCAGGCCGGAAACCTGGTGAAAGCGATCAGCACGAACATCAGGATCAATACCGCGATCATCCATTTGTACGGCAGCAGGGTCGACTGGATCATCTGCAACTGCTGGACTGCCGCGTCGGAGGCGCTCATTTGAGTCAGTTGTTCGCGCGTGGCGTCGGTGTCCTTGAACATCACGAAGCTGCCGACGTACACCCCGGCCATGGCGCCAAACGGGTGGAAGGTCTGCGAAATGTTCAGGCGACGAGTACCTGTTTCACGCGGGCCCATCAGCGTTGAGTAGGTATTACAGGCGGTTTCCAGGAACGACAGGCCGGCGGCGATGACGAATAGCGCCATCAGGAACATGCCGTACTTGGCCATCGAGGCGGCCGGGAAGAACAGCGAGCAGCCCCCCATGTACAGCAACAGGCCAATGAGGATGGTGGTTTTGTAGCTGAAATGCCGCACGACCATGGCCGCCGGAATAGCCACGAAGAAGTAGCCCAGATAGAACGCCGACTGCACGAACGCAGTCTGGAAATCGCTGAGCAGGAAGGCTTTCTTGAAGTGCGCGATGAGCACGTCATTCATGCTCGCCGCTGCCGCCCACAGCGCAAAGCAACAGCACAGCAGCAGGAAGGCGAACCAGGGTGTGCGGTTCAGGTAGAACCCGTCCGGGGATTGTTGCAGCGCGGGCTTTGTCATTGTTGTTCTCCGTGAAGTACAGGAAATACCCCGCCCCGCCGGCCTTGCGACCGGCAAAGGTGCGGCAGCGCTTGATTGACTAAAGGGTGTCGAGGAATTGCCCGAACGTGGCAGCGTCCGGATAGGAACTCTGGGTGCCGAGCCCGGTGACCGAGCAGGCCGAATACGCAACGGCCTGAGTCATGGCGCGGCGTATGTCGCCATCCTGGCTCCAGTGATGGGCGAAGCAACCAATGAAGGCATCGCCCGCGCCAGTGGTGTCGCGGGCGTTGACCTTGATGCCCTCGATGCGGAACTCGCCCTCTTCACCGACGTACAGCGCGCCCTTCTCACCCAAGGTCACGATGACGTGGCGAATGCCGTCCTGCACCAGTTGCAAGGCGGCCGTGCGGGCCGATTCCAGCGAGTCAACGACGCGCCCGGTGATCAGCGCCAGCTCGCTTTCGTTAGGGATGAAGAAGTCCAGTTGCAACAGGTGCTCGCGGCTCAGGCCCTTGACCGCAGGCGCCGGATTAAGCAGCACGGGAATGCCGTTGGCCTTGGCGAATTCGATGGCGTGGTAAACGGTCTCCAACTCGATTTCCAGCTGCAGGACGATCAGCTTGCAATCGCGCAAGGCGGCCTGAGCGGCGTCGATGTCGGCAGGCATGAGGTGGGCATTGGCGCCTTTGACGATGAGAATGCTGTTGTGCGAGTCGCTCTGCACGAAGATCGGCGCCACACCGCTGGACACGCCAGGCACCCGTTGCACGAATTGCGCGTCGATGCCAAAACGCTGGAAGTTGGCCAGGGTGTTGTCAGCAAACATGTCGTCCCCGACCTTGCTCAGCATGAGCACATCAGCGCCGAGCTTGGCCGCCGCGATGGCTTGATTGGCGCCCTTGCCGCCGCAGCCCATGGCGAAGTTCGGCGCTTCGAGGGTTTCACCCTGGGCCGGCATCCGGTCGATGTAGGTGATCAAATCCACCATATTGCTGCCGATGACTGCGATTTTGTTCATGTGTGTCATTACCTTATCTACACCACAGCAGGCACTGGGCGTCACTATTTTTGTTATTTAAATAACATTTGTTGTGACTATTCAACCTGTATTTTGTGGGGCTGTTGTATGCCGCTCATAAAAAAGGGTCAAACATCACTGCCTGACCCTTTGAAAGCGTTGATCCAGAGGGCTCCGGGTTGCCGAGGAATACTGACAGCCGGTAGTCGCAATCGTTTGCGTTAGGCGGTTTTCAGCCGCCCGAAAACCTGCATCTGCTCGCTTGGAGGTTACGCGACCTCTGTCGCAGTCTGGCTTGCGTGAGGTGGCGTTACTGAGGTCGACGCCACCGGCAAGCCGGACTGCCGCAACAGCTTCTCAACCAGGCGCGGGCGCTACATCAGCACATACAGCAGCACGATATTGGCCACCAGCATCGCCAGCGCCGTAGGGATCTGCGCCTTGATCACCGCGTATTTATCCGGCAGCTCCAGCAACGCGGCGGGAATGATGTTGTAGTTCGCCGCCATGGGTGTCATCAGCGTGCCGCAGTAACCGGAGAACATGCCGATGGCGGCCATGACCGCAGGGTCGGCACCATATACACCCACCAGCACCGGTACGCCGATGCCGCCCGTAATCACCGGGAACGCCGCGAACCCATTGCCCATGACAACCGTGAACAGTGCCATGCCGAGCACGTAGACCATCACCGCGACCAGACGCACGTCCAGGTTGATATACGCTGTCGCCAGATGCGCCACAGCCTTGCCCACGCCCGCGTCATTGAACATCAAGCCCAGCATCGCCAACATCTGCGGCAATACCAGCGCCCAACCCAGCGCTTCGGTCAGGCGCCGTGACTCGCGCATGGCCTGCACCGGGGTGTCGCGGGTCAAGCAGCACGCCAGCGCCAATGCGACCAGGCTGCCGATCCCCAGGGAGACGAAGGTGCTGTTGGCCGGATCAAGCAGAAATACATCGCCGAAGCGGATGTTTTTCAGCACCAGGGCGCCGAATACCGTCACCAGCGGTATCGCCAGCGCCGGGATGAACAGCGTGTTCTTCAAGCGTGCGGCGCTTGCTCGCCGGGCCTTGTCCGGCAGGCTATCGTGCTGACCGAAGCCCACCCCGCCAAAACCTGCGATCAGCGCCATCACCAGCACACCGACACCCACCCAGACCGGCGGCATCCGCTCACCGGCCAGAAACGCCACGGCAAACAGGCCCCAGAACAACCCGGTGGTCCAGCGTTTGGGGTTGCTGCGGTCGGTGACGGTCATGTACGCAGTGATCGCCAGGATCACCCCGGCCAGCCAGTACAGGTATTGAATGGACAGGATCATGACGTGGCCTTCGGGGTTGCCGGGGAGGTGCGCGGCAGTGCCTGCAGTTCACGGTTCAAGCGTTGGTCGAATCGATACAGGCGAATGGCATGGATCACGAAAGCGCAGAGGGCGGTGGGGATGCCCCAGACCGCGATGTGCATCGGCTCGACATTGATGCCGGCCCCCAGAAGGAAGGTGTGCATCAAGGCGATCGCGCCAAAGGCCACGAAGATGTCTTCACCAAAGAACAGCCCGACGTTGTCGGTCGCTGCGCACAATGCCAGCAGCTTGATGCGCAGGGCTTGCGGTAACTTGCCAAACCTCGATTCGGCAGCGCCCTCGGCCATCGGCGCGAGCAGAGGGCGAACCATCTGCGGGTGTCCACCCAGGCTGGTCAGGCCCAGGGCCGCGGTGGCTTCGCGCACGAACAGGTAGGCGATCAACAGACGCCCGGCGGTGGCGCTGGTGAATCGCGCGATCCAGTTCTGCGCATGCAGCCGCAGACCATGGCGTTCCAGTAGGCCGATGACCGCCAGCGGCAGCAGGATGATCAGCGGCAAGGTCCGGGTTTTGATGAAGCCGCTGCCGATGGTCGCCAGTATTGTTTCCAGCGACATGCTGGCGGCAAGTCCTGTGGCCAGCGCAGCGACGGCGACCACCAGCAGCGGGTTGCAACGCAGGACAAAGCCCAGAACGATGACCAGCACCCCCAGCAGCGGCCAGAGATTGGTAGCGGTTTGCATGATTGAAATCTCTTTGTTATTCGAATACGCCGCTCCAGTGGATACCGGGGAAACAGCGCGGCTTGCCAACTGTCGCGATCAGCAGCACGACACCGTTCAAAAGTCATCTTTGGGCAGGTCGGGTGCGGCGTCCAGCGGGAAAAAACCGCTATGCCCGATAAAAATTTCTGTTCGGGAGCTGGCATGTAACCTGCTGCCTGAGTGGCAGATCTGACTGAACCCTTCATGCCGACGACGTATTGCACAGGCTTTTGCAACCCGTGGTCCTCCCTCAATCGTTCAAGGAAATCGCTCGGTGAATCTCAAGTTTCTGGAAACCTTCGTCTGGGTCGCACGGCTGAAAAGCTTTCGCCTCACGGCCGAGAAACTGTTCAGCACACAGGCGTCCATCTCCAGCCGCATCGCCGCCCTGGAGGACGAGATGGGCGTGCGCCTGTTCGTGCGCGATTCCAAGGGCGTTTCGCTGACCAGCGAGGGCTTGCGGGTGATGGAATACGCCGAATGCATTCTGGACACGATGCAAAACATGAAAGCGGCGATCAAAGATCCGAACCAGGTGCGTGGCCGGATCCGCATCGGGGCCATGGATACGGTGATACACACCTGGCTCAGTCCGTTGGTAACACGGTTGATGAAGTGTTACCCGAACCTGGAGATCGAGTTGACCGCAGAGACCGCGAGCAACCTGTGTACGCAGCTGGAAAAAGGCTATCAGGACATCATCTTTCAGACCGACGTGCTGCGTTTCGATACGGTGCGCAATGCCGTGCTCACACGGTATCCGTTGCACTGGGTGGTGCCCACCGGCTCCGATTTCGACCGCCCGCGGATGACGCTCGAAGACATCGCCCAGCAGCGCATCGTCACCTTCTCACGCAACTCGCGGCCGCATCAGGACATCCTTAACATGTTGCACACGGCTAACATCGTCACTCCGCGCATCAACTGCGTGAACTCGGCCTCGGCCATCACCCGGCTGGTGCGCGACGGCTTCGGCATTGGCGCATTGCCGGTCACCTTGGTGCGCGGGGAGCTGGCTCAAGGCGTGCTGACGCTGATCGAAAACGTACCGCTGCCGCCGGTGATGGACATCGTCGCCAGTTGGCGCACGGGCGCAGGGATGGAGCTGGTGGAGGATATCGTCGGGCTGACGCGAGAAGTGGTCGGTGAGTATGCGCGGGAGATGCCGCAAGGGTTTGTGCTGGATGCCCTTGCAGACTGATCCACCGCCGAACCTTGGAGGCTGGTCTGGGCCGGGAGCGGTCCGGAATGGGCGCTTCACCTGACCGGCGATCTGCTGCAACACCGCGGCAAAACCTGCTATCACCGGTGGCCTGATGGCCAGGGCGACAGCGTTCACTGCCAGTGCCCGGCAGCTCGTCAGCGAGCCGGACTCCCATGGCCACCGGGCACAGGCACGCTGCAGCGCACTCAGCGCAGTGTCCAATGTGCTCGCTCAATGCTCGCTCTGGCCTTCGAGCAGGGTATCCAGCAACCAGGCGCCCGCAGGCCCCAGGCTTTTCTGACGCGACCAGATGACATCGACCGCTGAACTGCGCGGCCAGCCTGGCACCTGCAGCTCTTTCAAACGCCCCTGGCCATAGCCGCGCACCAGCCAGCGCGGCAGGGCCGACCAGCCGAATCCGAAAATCGCCATGTCCATCAGCAGTAAATAGTTCGGCGCCGACCAACTGCGCTTGGCGCCATTGGGCAGGTCGCTGGTGGGAATGCTTTGATCAACGAGGGTGTTCAGGCGCAGCGCGCGATGCTGCGCCAGATTGCGGTAATCAACCTCGTCCTCGGCAGCCAACGGGTGTCGAAGCGAGACGAACAGCCCGAAATCCGCACGCTCGGCAATGGTTGCGTGGCCTACTTCCGGCGGATAAACCGCCTGCGCCGACAGCAGGCCCAGCGACGCCCTGCCGCTCTGGATCAGGCTGATCGCATCGCCGTGCTCGGCGAACACGCATTCGAGCTCAAGCTCCGGGAAACGCTGATCCAGTTCCGCCATGCGCACCTCGAATTCAGCGAACTGATTGGCGTCCGACAACACCAGCGTCAAGCGCGGCTCCATGCCTTCGGCCAGACGTCCGGCTGCGCGGCGCAGCTGATCCGAGGCCGCCAGCACTTCCTCGATGCGGCCTTGCAGCGCTCTGCCAGCCTCGGTCAATGCCGGATGCCTGGATGAGCGATCGAACAGCTCGACGCCCAGGTCGATTTCCAGCCGGGAGATGGCTTCGCTGACGGTCGACTGGCTTTTGCCCAAGCGCCTGGCAGCGGCGCTGAAAGACCCCCGCGCGAGGGTCTGAACAAAGGCTTCGAGGGCTTCAGGCGAATAGCTCATGACGGATCCGGCAATGAACCATCGGTTTTTCCGATGGAAACGATTTTCAGTTTAGTCCAGTGCCTCGCGACAATGCACGCCTGTTCAGCAAGGCAGCGAAATCAATCATGTCCACCCAGACCCACAAAACGATGTCGGTTGTACCGGCAAAATCCATCAAGGAGCGCGCCCTCCATGCGCTGCTGTTCGAACTTGTTGGCGTGGCCTTGTTTGCGCCAGCCCTGGCGTGGGTGCTCGGTCAGTCGCTGGGCAAGATGGGCGCAATGACGGTGATGATTTCCACCGTGGCGATGCTGTGGAACATGCTGTTTAACGCAGGTTTCGATCGACTGCGCGGGCGCTTGGGGTTTGCAATGGGTTTGAAAACACGCGCGCTGCATGCGGCCGCGTTCGAGACCGGGCTAATTCTCGCCGTGGTCCCACTGGCGGCGTGGTGGCTGTCGGTCAGCCTGTGGCAGGCGTTCGTGCTGGATATAGGCCTGCTGCTGGTGTTTTTGCCGTACACCCTGTTGTTCAACCTGGCGTATGACAAAGTGCGCGAGCGGGTGGTGGCGCGGCACTGCCCGGGCATGGGGTGAGCCGTTGATGCAACCACCCAAGCACATCTCCCCAGGCGCGCTTGCCCGAAGCACTGTGTCGGGCAACGCAGAACGATCAGACAAAACGCAATGACGGGCACGCGCGCTTTGCCACCCGAGCATCGCAGGCGCCATATCGAACGCCAAGCGCAATCAGGTCAGAAAAGGCATCACCTGCGCCAGCAACTCCTGCGGCAGTTCCTCCGCTAGATAATGCCCACCCGGCAACGCCTTACCGCGAACGTCGGTCGCGACCTGTTGCCATTCCTTGAGTGGGTCGAAGCATGTGCCCACCGTGCCTTCGGCGCCCCATACCACCAGCAGCGGCAGTTGCAGACGATTGCCTGCGGCGATATCGGCGCGGTCATGCTCCAGGTCAATGCTGGCGCTGGCGCGGTAGTCTTCGCATACACCGCGAGCTGCGCCCGGCAGACTGGCGCAGCGCAGGTACTCAGCGAACGCTTCATCGGTAAACGGACTCAGCCCGGCGCTGCGGCTGCCCATGACGCTGCGCAGATAGTGTTCGGGATTGGCCTCAAGCAAGGTCTCCGGCAATGGCGCCGGGCGAATCAGGAAAAACCAGTGCCAGTATGCACGGGCAAAGGCTTCGTCGGTCTGGCTGTACATCGCCAGCGTAGGTGCGATGTCGAGCAATGCCATGCGCGTCACAATCCCTGGATGATCCAGCGCCAGCCGATGAGCCACCCGTGCGCCACGGTCATGAGCCAATATCGAAAAGGTCGCCAGGCCCAACTCATTCATCAGCGCCACCATGTCGCGCCCCATTTCGCGTTTGCTGTAGCTGTAATGGTTTTCGCTGGCCGGCGGTTTGCTGCTGTCTCCATAGCCTCGCAGGTCCGCGGCGACGACCGTGAAATGCTGGCTCAGGCGTTCGGCGATCTTGTGCCAGATAACGTGAGTCTGCGGGTGTCCGTGCAGCAGCAACAGCCCCGGCCCGGTCCCGCCGATGCGATAAGCGATGTGCACGCCGTTGACCTGGCGTTGGTCTTTCTGGAATCCGGCAAACATGGATGACTCCTGTGATGGTAAGCCTCAAGCCTAGTGGGTTAAGCCGCCGGGGCAAGGCGTAAAGCGTGGCAGCGCGGTTCATGAAGCGTGTTCGTGCCTGCCGCAACTTCATGAGGCAAGTGGCCGGGTCGCACGCACGACCTGGCGCAGGGCTCATGCATCAAGCCGTCGAATCCCAGCCATCAGTACTTTTGGTTGGCGCGACCTGCCCCGCCTCGCTGACAATCGCGCCTATTCGATACGGCGCAACGAGCAAACACACATGACAATGGACATCCTCAGACTCGCCGCGTTTTCGGACGCACAGCAAGGCGGCAATCCCGCCGGCGTCTGGATTGGCGAGGTCTTCCCCGACGATGCGATCCTGCAGGCGGTGGCCTTGGAGGTGGGCTACTCGGAAACCGTCTTCGCCATTCCCCAAGACGATGGCTGGCGCGTGCGCTATTTCTCCCCCGAAGCCGAAGTGCCGTTCTGCGGTCACGCCACCATCGCCTTGGGCGCTGCCTTGGCCGCCCGTTATGGCGAGGGCGAATACCGGCTGCACCTGAACGCGGCGCAGATCAGCGTCGCAGGTTACAAACAAGGCACGCTGATCGCGGCAACGCTGCAATCGCCGCCCACCCACAGTCGTCCGGTGAGCCGTGAGCTGCTCGACCAGGCAATGGCACTGTTCGGCCTGCAGGCAGAAGACATCGACCTGCGTATCGCACCGGCGCTGATCCACGGCGGCGCCCAGCATCTGGTGCTGGCGCTTAACCGTCGCGAAACCTTGAAGGACATGAGCTACGACTTCACCACAGGTCGCCAACTGATGGTGCGCGAAGGGCTGGTGACGATCCTGCTGGTGTTCGCCGAATCGCGAGGTCTGTTTCACACGCGCAATGCTTTTGCGTATGGCGGGGTTTATGAGGACCCGGCCACCGGCGCGGCCACTGCGGCGTTCGCCGGTTACCTGCGCGACATCGGCTGGAACCATAGCGGCGTCATCGACATCGTGCAGGGTGAGGACATGGGCAGCCGCTCGCGGCTTCGCGCAGAGTTCAGCGACGTGCCCGGCAGTTCGATTCGCGTCTCAGGCACGGCGCGCCCGCTCTGACTGTCAAACCTTGAGAAAGCGACCGCTGAGCGCCACACCCAGCAGCATCACGGCGATGATCAAAAAGGCGACGCCCAGGCTGCTCAGGTGGGCGACGAAGCCGATGCCTGTCGGCCCCATAAGGATGCCGATGTAACCCAGGGTGGTGATGGCCGGGACGGCGACGTTCTCCGGCATGCTCGTTTGCCGCCCCACCGCGCTGTAGAACACCGGCACGATATTCGAGCAGCCGATGCCGACCAACGCATAGCCGCACAGCGCCGCCTGCCAGTATGGCATCAGCGTGGCGACGGCCATGCCGATGGCGGCGCACAACCCGCCGAACAGAATGATGTTGTGCACCCCCAGACGGCGAACGATCGGGTCGCCACTCAGACGGCCGATCGCCATCGCCAGGGCAAACACCGCGTAACCATACCCTGCGCGGGACGGCTCGATGCCGCGCTGGGCGCTGAGAAACACCGCGCTCCAATCGAGCATCGCGCCTTCGGTGAGGAACACGGTGAAGCACATCAAGCCGATGAACAGCACCACGCCACGGGGAAGTGCGAAGGCAGGACCGCCGGCTTCACTGCCGAACCCGAGCATGTCGGGTCCGGCCTTGTACAGGGCGATAGCGATGAACAGCGCCACCAGGCTCATGGTCAGCCACGGCCAGACGCCGACGCTGAGCAATGCCGAAACGCCCGCCGCGCCCAGAATGCCGCCACAGCTGAACAAGCCATGGAAGCCCGACATCATGGTCTTGCCACTGGCACGCTCGACGATGATCGCCTGGATATTGGTCACACACCCCAATGCACCCATGCTCGCGCCATAGACGAACAACGTGGCGACCATCCACGGTACCTGAGTGACGGTTGCCAGCAACGGCAGGCACAGACAGGCGATGCTACCCACCACCATGATGATGCGCCGACAGCCGTAGCGCACCGTCATCGCGCCGGCCAGGGGCATGGACAGAATCGAGCCAATGCCCAGGCATAACAACAGCAGCCCCAGGCTGGCGTCGTCCAGCCCCAGACGGCTTTTGGCGTAAGGCACCAGCGGCGCCCATGCGGAAATGCTGAAGCCGGTGACGAAGAACGCCACGCGGGTAGAAAACTGTTGCAGCCGCCCAGGCACAACCGGTGCCGCGGTGCTGATGGAGGTCATTGCCGCTCCCTTGAATGGTCGCCTGCCCGTCACGGGCCGACAAAAAAACAGCCTAACAAACGTTGGCACAATGCCGAAGAAGGGATGTCGAAGGGGCTGGCCTGCGTGATGCCTCAACCTCGTTAGGCTCAACCGGTTCGCTTGTAGCAGCCCGGCCGAGCGGCGCTGCTACAGGATTGGCGTGTACGCGATCAGGACTTCCCGGGCGAGGTGCGAATGATCTCGACGAAATTCAACGGGTTGAATGTCGGGTCTTCATCCACCAACACGTCGGCATTGAGCGTGCCGAAGGGGGTGTCAGGGATCTTGATGCCGGCGATTTGCTGCGTCTTGGGGTATGCCTCAAAAGCTCGCGTCGGTGCGGCGCGCTGGGGAAAGTCTGCGGGAACGGCATTCTTCGCTCAATCGACACGCGGTCGCGTTCTCTGCCAAACGTGCATCGTTTACTGCCAGCCGAGGTGGGGTTTACCAGAATGCAGAGGAACGCCGGACACGGCTTCGGATAGACTGCGCGTCGCTTTCTGCAAGCGGGCCATCAGAGCCCGGTTGTGACACCTGACGAGAAAGCGATGCTTACTTCAATAAAATTGAAACGTGCTACTCAAAACAAAGGAGCCCCTGTGTACAAGGGCGTTGCGTTATCGGTTATGGCCTCCTGCCTCTTCGCGGTCATGTACTACTACACCTCATTGCTGAAACCATTGAGTGGAGAAGAAATATTCGGTTGGCGCATGCTGCTGACCCTGCCCTGCGTGACGGCATTCATGCTCTCCAGCGGCGACTGGAAACTGGCCCGCGCCCTGGCAATGCGCATCCGCCAGACCCCGTCGCTGCTGGCGGCCCTGACGTTGTCGGCGACGCTCATCGGTGTGCAACTGTGGCTGTTTCTCTGGGCGCCGCTGCACGGGCGCAGTCTGGAGGTGTCGCTGGGTTATTTCCTGCTGCCGTTGACGATGATCCTCACCGGTCGCGTGGCCTATGGGGAGCGCTTGTCGCGCCTGCAGAAGATCGCTGCCTGTTGCGCAGTGATCGGGGTGGGCAACGAGTTGCTGCGGCTGGGGAGCTTTTCCTGGGAGACCCTGGTGGTGTGTCTGGGCTATCCGCTGTATTTCGTCCTGCGGCGCAAACTCAAAACCGACAACCTGGGTGGGTTATGGTGGGACATGTCGCTGATCCTGCCGGTGGCGGTGTGGTTTATCTGCCAGGGCAATCCGGCGGTGGTCGAGCAGGTTCCAGGCTTGTATCTGTTGATTCCGGTTTTGGGGGCGATCAGCGCGTCGGCACTGGTCAGCTATATTCTTGCCAGCCGCCTGCTGGCGTTCAGCGTTTTCGGGCTACTGAGTTACGTCGAGCCGGTACTGCTGGTGGGTGTTGCATTGTTATTAGGAGAATCCATCGGTCGAGATGAATGGATGACCTACCTGCCGATCTGGCTAGGGGTGATGGTGCTGGTGACTGAAGGGATCAAGCATGTGCTGGCACAAAGGCGGAGAGGCCGGTCCTGACAGACATGTTCGCACGCTGACTTTCTTTGGTCGCACGGCTTGCCGGCGTTGGCGGTTTGAAGGGCGCCCCCCTCGGCAAGCGGTTCTGGTAGAGCGTTCACAACGCGCCTGTCCTAATGCCCGAACCGCGCCAGTTGCATTTCCTGCAAGCGGCTCAGTGTCCGGCGAAAGGCAAACGCCAGGTAACCTTCGGTGTACAACTCCTGCATCGGCATCGCCGCCTCGACGTACAGCGGCACCTTGCGGTCGTAGCACTCGTCCACCAGCGCAATGAAACGCCGCACGCCGTCATCGTACGCCGACAATTGCGGCAGCTCGCGATCCCCCGCCGCCACCTGCTCCACGCCGTCCTCGGTACCCCGGGCAATTCGCCCATCGCGCTGAGGCGCACTCAAGGCCGGGACCTGGCTCAACAAGACGGCCTTGTAGCGATCGCACAGCTCAATGAAATCCATGGCAGCCAGGGGTTGCTCACACAGGTCGGCATAACAGCACCACACCACCGTTTTGCTGCAACGCAGCACCGGCAGATGACGGCGACCCAACGGCACCGGTTGCGTCGACACCGACTCGCCACTGCTCAAGGTCTCGAACACCTCGACCAGCGCGCTCGGCCCCTGCGCTCGCGTCACCCAATAACGCTGCTGCGCCAGGCCTGGGTGCAGCCGATGATCCTCCCCGCCGTCCACCGACACGACTGTCATGTAGTGATTGATCGCTGTAATCGCTGGCACGAAGCGTTCACGATTGTGCCCGTTGGCATACAACTGCTCGGGCAACTGGTTGGAGGTGCAGACCAGCGTGACGCCTTCCTCGAACATGGCGCGCAGCAGGCCGCCGAGGATCACCGCGTCGCCAATGTCATTGACGAACAGTTCGTCGAAACACAGCACGCGCACCTCCTGCCCCAGCTCCCGGGCCAACACCTCTAGGGGGCTGGCCACGCCGGTCAGTTGAAACAGACGCTGATGCACCCAACGCATGAAATGATGGAAGTGCTGGCGGCGTGCGGGCACCTGCATCCCTTCGAAGAAACGGTCCATGAGCCAGGTCTTGCCGCGCCCGACCGGTCCCCACAGGTACACACCTTTCAACGGAGCGCCTGGCCTGCCGTCACGTAGCGCCAGCCAACATTCCTGGAGTTTTTGCGCGGCCTGGTGCTGAGCCTCGTCGGGCTGAAAACCTTGGGTGTCGACCGCCTGCTGCCAGGCAGCCAGAGGAGACAGCACCGTCATTGCGCGACCTCATCGTGACGTTTGGAGTACGAGGCGCCCAGCAGGTAGAAACAGCCGCCGCCCACGATGAAGGCCGCCAGCATGTAGAACATGAAGTGTGCTGACTGTGTGGCCAGGGCAAAACCGCACAGCACCGGACCCAGTGCACCACCGAGGTTGGACAGGTTCTGCGCGCCGTAATACATGCCGCGCAAGTGAGTCGGGGCGATACGGTCGATGAACATGTATTCGGCAGGAAATACGATGATCTCGCCCAAGGTAAATATCGCAACCGCCAAGGCCCAATGCAGCACGGTGGTCGACAGCGCAAACCCGACGACGCCCATCAGGAAAAGACTGAAACCGGCCGTCAGCCACTGATTCAGGTAGTGATGGTTGATGTGCTTGCCGACCAAATATTGCAGGCAGATCACCACTGCAGCGTTGACGGCGACCACCGAACTGATGACCTGGTAGGTAAACTCCGGGGTGCTGGTGGTCACCAGGTACTGCGAGATGTAAGCCGTGAACTGGCCGAACACCACCGCGCTAAGCACGCCACCGACCGTGAAGCACACCAACCGATAATCCTTGAGCAGAATCCGCCCCACGGCAAGGAACGACACCGGCACGTTGGCCGGGTCTGCGGAACTGAGTTTGCGGTCGCCGTACATTGCATAGATCACGAAAAAGCCCAGCCCAAGTGCCGCCGACATCAGGAACGGCAGCTTCATGTTCCAATGCGCCAGGCCCGCACCAATAAATGGCCCGACCGCATAGCCGATGTTGATCAGGGTGTAGCGCACCGAGAACACCTTGCTCTGTTCGGCCACGGGCAACAGCTTGCCGAACGCGGCCTTGACCACGATGTCGGTGACCGAATACGCGAAGTTGAACGACACCAGAAACAGGAAAAACAGCCACAACTTGCCGGTCAGGCACATGCCGACGAAGCCTGCGACGAAAAAGCCGGTAAAGCACAGGATCAGTTTGTAGCTGGACAGTTTGTCAGTGAGGTATCCGCCATACAGGCTCAGCAGCGAGCCGACGATCAATGCGCTGCCCACGATCAAGCCGATGTCGCTGATACCCAGCATGAAGTTCGATGACAGATAAATCACCAGATAAGGCAAGGTAATCGCCCGGCCCAGCGTCAGAAACAGTGATGAAGCCAGCAAGAGGTTGACTGAAGCGGGGTAGTGTCTGAGCGCGGCGAGCATCGGTGTTCTGTCCTTCATGATCGGCAGTGTTCGTTCAAGCCAAGCATCCTTACACAATCGCAGTTGACTGGACACTGAGATAATTTCTTTTACACGCGTGCTGACTGCGCTAGCCCCCTGCAAGCGCCGACACACCGGGACTGCTCGATTCTGCCCCAGAAATCGCGCACCACAAACGGCTTGCGCATCACAGACATCGCCTCCGCCTCTGCCACGAAGACGGCACACATCACCTCCGTTTCTGCCCGAAGGGCGTGGGAGCAAGCTTGCTCGCGATCTGGCGCGAAGCGCCAGCAAAGCCAGGCACCTCGCTCTACCAGGCAGAAGCGCGCCTCCCGCCCCCCCTACGCTCTCCGGGCAGAAGACAACTTCACGACCGCCCCGATATCGACCTCACGCCTTACATTCCGTAACATCCCACCTTTTGCATGCTCCCTTCCTCAGGTACTCGATGAAACCCGCTCGCCTACGCGCCGATGTTCTTGCCGGCCTCACCACCTCTTTCGCACTTGTGCCGGAGTGCATCGCCTTCGCCCTCGTTGCACACCTCAACCCGCTGATGGGTCTGTACGGCGCGTTCATCATCTGCACACTGACCGCGCTGTTCGGCGGCCGGCCGGGCATGGTGTCGGGGGCGGCGGGCTCGATGGCGGTGGTCATCGTCGCGCTGGTGGTGCAACACGGCGTGCAATACCTGCTGGCGACGGTGCTGCTGGGCGGGCTGGTGATGATCGCGTTCGGTCTGCTGCGCCTGGGCAAGCTGGTGCGCATGGTGCCCTACCCGGTGATGCTTGGCTTCGTTAACGGCCTGGCGATCGTCATTGCCATGGCACAGCTGGAACACTTCAAGAACGGCGAGCGCTGGCTCAGCGGCACGCCGTTGTACCTGATGCTCGGTCTGGTGGCGCTGACCATGGCCGTGGTCTACCTGCTGCCACGCCTGACCCGCTCGGTTCCGCCTGCTCTGGTCGCGATCCTGAGTGTCGGCGCGCTGGTCTACGGTTTCGACCTGCCGACCCGCACCCTCGGCGACATGGCCCATATCGCGGGCGGCCTGCCGAACGTTGTTCTGCCGGACGTGCCGTGGAACATGGACACACTGCGGATCATCGCGCCCTACGCCATTCTGATGGCCCTGGTCGGCCTGCTGGAAACCCTGCTGACCCTTAACCTGACCGACGAAATCACCGAAAGCCGTGGCTATCCGGATCGCGAATGCGTGGCGTTGGGCATGGCCAACATTGCCTCAGGTGTGTGCGGCGGCATGGGCGGTTGCGCGATGATCGGGCAGACAGTGATCAACCTCAGCTCCGGTGGCCGAGGGCGACTGTCGGGTACCGTGGCCGGGGTCATGATTCTGATGTTCGTGCTGTTCCTGTCACCGCTGATCGAGCGCATTCCGCTGGCGGCGCTGGTCGGCGTCATGTTCGTGGTGGCGCAGCAGACTTTCGCCTGGGCTTCGTTGCGGGTGCTGCGCAAGGTGCCGTTGAATGACGTGCTGACCATCATCGCCGTGACCGTGGTCACGGTGCTGACGGATCTGGCGATCGCAGTGCTGTTCGGCATCCTCATCGCTGCGCTGAATTTCGCCTGGCAGCAGGCGCGCGAGCTGTACGCCGATAGCCATCTCGAAGCGGACGGCAGCAAGCGCTATCACCTGCACGGCACCTTGTTCTTTGCCTCCGCCACTCCCTTTCTGGACCAGTTCGACTATCAGGACGACCCTGAACACGTAACCCTGGACTGCCAGCACCTGCGCTTCGTCGATTATTCAGCGATTGCCGCGCTGAAAACACTGCGCGAGCGGTATCAAAAGGCGGGTAAACACCTGCGGGTGGTGCACCTGTCCGCACGCTGCAAAAAGCTGCTCAAACGCGCCGGCGTGCAGCACGCTTAGGCTCGGACGCTAACGCACCTCGCGCCGAAGAACCTGAGCAAAAGGCGCGAGCTTGCTCACAGCTGACTCTCAGCCCCCAAGGCTTCCAAAGATGCCGCCTCTCCTGAGCAAGAGGTCGTACACCATGGGATTTTGCGCTCACCGGTATGCGTCAGCCGAATGGCAGGCCCAAGGCAAACACCAGCGCCATTCGCCATTTTTTTGCGCATCTCTCAAAAGTCGCTCCAAAAACGTCCAATGTTGTACACAGCCTGAGTACCCTAACAGCGTCTTTATTATTGGCCGGCGCAGCTGACCCTTGTTTCGTGACGCTTGCACGGCGGCCTCGCACGACCTGACTACATGATCAACTTCCTGGCCCGCTTATTGCTCCGGGCGTATCAGCGGCACTGTTCCATCGTGGTTGTGCGCTTGCATTTGCGGAGTTTTTTCTATGCCTGTCTGGCGAAGAAGTATTCAGTGGCAACTGACACTGAGCATGGGCGCTGCGCTGGTGATCAGCAGCCTGATCGTCATCGGTATCTACGCCTATGCGCTCAACAAACTGACTGACCGGTATCTGCTGCAACAAGCCATGCCAGCCAGCGTCGAAGCCATCCGCAACGACCTCGAACGCCTGCTGGCAGCGCCTCTGACAGCCGCGGGCGACATTGCCGGCAACACGCTGGTCTCCGACTGGCTGGCCAGCGGCGAAGATCCGACGCAACAGCCATCATTCATCCGCTATCTGGCAAGCATCAAGGAACAGCACAACGCGCTGACCACCTTCATTGTCGCCACGGACAGTGGCCACTACATCACGAACAAAGGTGCAGACCGCACACTGCAACGCGGCCCGGCGGAAAACGCTTGGTTCTACGGTTTTCTGGACAGCCACAAGCAGCGTTCGCTGGATATCGACATCGATGCCACCACCAAGGTGCCGACGCTGTTCATTAATCAGCGCATCGAACACAACGGCAGCGTGGTTGGCGTGGCGGGCCTGGGCTTTGGCATGACTGCGCTGTCGCAAATGGTCCGCGACTTCCATTTCGGCAAGGACGGCCAGGTGTACCTGGTCAGTCCCGACGGCAAGATCAAGGTTCATCCGAACGCGGACTTCAATGATCGCCAATCGCTGGCCCAACTTGTCGGCGAATCCGCTGCTGGCACCTTGTTAAGCCATAGCGGTGATGGGCAGGCGCTGGAGTTCGAGCGTAACGGCCTTGCATATGTGGCCGTGGCCAAGCCGGTGGCGTCGCTGGGCTGGACATTGGTCAGCGAGGTGCCGCTGGCGGAGGTCTATGGCACGGCGAAGCAGGCCTTGGCGACCATTTCGGCGATCAGCCTTGCAGTGGTGCTGTGCTTCCTGGGTTTCGTCGCCTGGATCGCGCGCGGGATCGTCCGACCGATCCGGCAAGTGACCACGGCGCTGGTGGATATCGGCGGTGGCCAGGGCGACCTGACGCGTCGCCTGGATGACAGCCGCGCCAACGAGCTAGGCGACCTGGCCCGTGGTTTCAACCGTTTCATCGAAAGCCTGCGCCTGTTGATCGGCGACGCGCTCAAGACCAGTGAACAATTGCGTCACAGCGTTGTGGATGTCGCACGGGTGGTCGACAGCACCTCAAGTCGTGCGCTCAAGCAACAACAGATGACCGACATGGTCGCCACGGCTGTCCACGAAATGGGCCTGACGGTGCAGGAAATCGCCCGCAACGCTGGTGCAGCTGCCGACGTGTCGCGCAGCACTCACCAGGAGGCAGTGTCTGCCAAGAAGGTCGTGGGCGAATCCATCGACCATATCCAAAGCATGTCCGACGGCGTCGGCACCGCAGCGGGCGCTGTGGAAAACCTCGCCACGCAGATTTCCACCATTGATCAGGTGCTCAGCGTGATTCGCAGCATCTCCGAGCAGACCAACCTGCTGGCCCTGAACGCAGCCATCGAAGCGGCGCGCGCGGGCGAGATGGGACGTGGGTTTGCGGTGGTCGCCGATGAGGTGCGCACCCTGGCCGGCCGCACCCAGAGCGCCACCGCGGAAATCCAGCAGATGATGGGCGAGCTGAAAAGCGGCGCCGATCAGGCCGTCACCTCAATGCGTGCCGGTCAGGCGGCCACGGGTACCGGCGTTGAAGCCAGCCGGCGCACCGGCAATTCGCTGGATGCGATCGCCGGGCATGTCGAGCAGCTTACCGACCGCAATCATCAGGTAGCCGCCGCCACCGAAGAGCAGAGCACCGTGACCGAGGAGATCAACCGTAACGTGCAAGGCATTGCCGACCTGGCGCAATCCACGGCCAGCGACGTCAAAGCCTGTCTGCAGGATTGCCGGAAACTGTCGGAACAGGCAGAGCACCTCGCAGCCCAGATGGCCCGGTTCCGCCTGTAAAGATAGGTTTCCCCGGGCCGTCCGGCTGACCCGCGGCAGCGTTATCAAGACCGCCGCCACGGGCAAGCCGAGCGGCTATTGCATTGGCCGGTCACCGGGTAAGGCTCTGCAAAATATCTTCGGTCGCCACCACACGGGCATATTCACCGTGCAGGTTCGCCAGCGACATGGCATGAATCTCTTCGGCACTGCGCGGTAGGCCAAAAAAATCCGCGCCGTCGAAGGTATAACAGGCGTCGTGGGGCACGATGACTTCGAATCCCAGGTTGCCCCCCGCACGCGCCGTGGATTCGACTGAATTGTTGGTCACCACACCCACGACCACCACCTGATCGATCCCGTCCGCGCGCAGCCAGCCTTCCAGCGCCGAATGGCAGAACGCATCCGGCACCTGCTTGTGCAACTCCCCTTCCCCGTCCCATGGCAGAAACGCCGGCTGAAATTCCACACCAGGCTGCCTGGGCCAGAACACCGAATCCGGCGAGCGGGAAAAGTGCCGTACATGGATTACCGTACGCCCGGTCTCGCGCCAGGCGCCAAGTAAAGCCAGCATTCGCTGCTCGGCCTGGGGATTGTTGCGCCGCCCCAGTTTTGGATGATGGATGCCTTGCTGCATGTCGATGATGACCAGCGCGGCCTTGCGGTGTAGTTCCATGGTTCTCTCGTTGTGACAAAAAGTTCTTTGCAGGGGCATACCGACCCTGTTCGGCTTGACCATCAGCGCCTGCTCTGGCGCCTGATTGGCAGGCTTGTCTGCTCCAGACGAAGCCCCGACCTTCGCAGTGAAGTCAGCGCCTTGCGCATTTTTGCTTAAGCGCATGAAAATTCTGAAAAAAAGTTTTGCCTTCGTCAGAACTTTCGACTACATTAGCGCGCCTCGACAGACTGAACGTCTGAAGAGATACGGTGAAGTGTCCGAGTGGCTTAAGGAGCACGCCTGGAAAGTGTGTATACAGGAAACTGTATCGAGAGTTCGAATCTCTCCTTCACCGCCAAATTCGATGTACGTTAAAGCCCCGACTTTCCTTGCGAGAGCCGGGGCTTTTTCATGCTCGCCAGGTTCACCAGCGCTTGCCTGGGCGATAGCGGCATATGGCGCTCTCGCACCAAACGCCCCTGCTTACCTCCTTGCGCTCACGACGCCTAAGCATCCTCGGGGAAATACTTTGGATTCAGGCACGCAACGCAAACTCGGTCCTGGGGCTGCCCATCGACGAGATAGAACCCCTTCATAGTGGCCTCTACGAACCAACCGGCACCGGTGTAAGCTTTTATCGAGGGAATGTTCCCCGAGTACATGCCGCCCTGAAGCCGCCTGATATCGTAATCTCGAAAGGCAATCTGGTTGGCCATCGATATGGCAGCCTTGGCGATGCCCTTGCCGAGGAACTTGCGGTTACCGACCATGCACACCAGGTCGGATGTTTTGTTGCGCGGATCCATCGGACCAATTTTGACGTTGCCTATTTTTTCTCCGGAAGCGCTTTCTATCAGGTAGTAGACCCACTGGCCGGTTTCGACGGAGGTATGGAAATCATCAACAATGACGCCGCGAGAGAACGTTCTGCCACTGCCGGTAAAATAACTCAGGTGTCCGTCGGCGTTATCGAACCAGGAAACATACTCATCATCGATATCATCGAGTTGCAGCTTGCGAAGCTTGATCCGTTCCATCACCACCTGTGCCCCGTCAATGTGCCGATTCAGGCAGCGTCATCATCGCTGCTTGCCCATAAGGCAAAATCTTACCTGAAAAGCCACCAGGCAAGAGCTGGCTCCTGCGCTGTCAGTTGGCGTTCATGGTCATCGCGACCATCGTCCTGTATTTGGGCTGCGCACGGTTGTTGGTTACCGGTTTTGCTCCATTCAAGCTTGCCCGCGTCCACTGAGCGAACTGCGGGGTCACCACAGACCCTCTTTGCGCCTCACCTTTCCACACCCATATGAATATTCTACAAATCCAAACGAATGATTTATTGCCGTTTTTTGTAGTCCGTTTCGAAGGATTGTCACAGACCATCGGAAAGCTGCCCATCCAGTCAAACGAACAGCTACTGTCTACCCGTTGCTGTGCTCAATCGGCGTGGCAGCTCAGTACGAGGCTTGTTCTAAAAAAGTAGATCACCCAGCCCGTATTCCAGCCCCCATTACGCGTCCTGTCTAAGCAGGGGCGCGAATTTCGCAGGAGTAGGTTGATGAACGGTATTGGCAAACGCCTGAAACAAGAAAGGAAACGCCTGAAACTCACCCAGAGTGCCCTTGGTGCCATTGGGGGGGTTGAGGCTAATGCTCAAGGTCATTACGAGAGCGGGCAACGGCTGCCGCGAGCAGATTATCTACATCGAGTGGCGGCGGTTGGCGTCGATATCGGTCACGTGGTGACAGGTAGCGACTCAAGCAAACGGATGGAAATGCCAATACTGCCGTCGATGGACCGGCTGGAGGAGGATCACGACAGCGCTGAAAGCGTGGTGAAAATCATCGGTCAATTGCGCCAGAGCCTTTGGGTCACCGCCAGCGCGCTGTGTGAAGTCACACGCTTGATCGACTCCAAGGAGCAGCAGAATGACGCTGACCACGTCGAGGATCATCTGCGGGTTCTCCAGGGCGACGCCGACACGTTCGTGGCACTGGCCCTGGCAAAGGTGCAGAAAGCCGGTCTCGAAACCCACTGAACCTGCACTGCTGCGCTGAAAGCTCCTTCCCCTGACAGACGCTTTGCGCCATACGGGGAAGGTTCGGGAAAGAGTGTTCGAGGGCACCTGCGATGCGGATCAGGGGTCGACTGAAACGGCCAGCGCCGAGTGGTTCACGTGCGGTCCGCGAAAGCAAGGTCAGCGTCACTACGACGTCGTGTCCGGACCTTGCGGGTCAGGCCCCAGTCCAGCGCCCGGTTCCACCGCGCCATGCCAGCAAATGCAAAAGAGCGAGGATTCTCCTATCTTTATCGCAAGCAAACGCTCCATCGTGGGCTGTTTGCCACGCTCATTTCATCGCAAGCTCCCCGCCCTTACTTCCGAAATTCCTGAACTAAGTATTTGCCGGCAACGATGTTAAGAGATGTAAGAGCTGCTTAAAGTCGAGCCCCATCGCCAGAATCACAACAACGAGACGGCCATGACTTCCACTGCGCACCTCATCGAACACGTCCAGCAAGCCGCCAACCAGTTGATCACCGCGTTCGCCAGCAACGACACCGACGCCTATTTCGCGGCGTTCAGTGACGACGCCACGTTCCTGTTCTACACCCTACCCACCCCGCTGTTGTCCCGCGCCGCTTATCGCGATGTGTGGGCAGGCTGGCAGGCGGACGGGTTTGCCGTGCTCGACTGCCAGTCAAGCAACGTCCACATCAGCCTGCAGGGCGATGTGGCGATCTTCATGCACGATGTCGCCACCCGCGTGCGATTCGGCACCGAAGAAAGTCAATTCAGGGAGCGGGAAACCATCGTCTTTCGTCACGACGGTCGTCGCTGGCTGGCGTGTCACGAGCATTTGTCGGCGCAGCCCGAATAGACGGTCGCGCCACGCGGGTCGAAGAGCCCGCCGATCCAGTGCATTCGCCATAACAACAACGATGTCCATCACTTGCGGTCGGCTTCCCGACCACTGCCCACGCAACGGCCGGACTGGCTCCAGCCGAACAATACAGGCTTGCACTCAATGCTGGCCTCATAACAACACGACCGCGCGCAGGAAACCCTCATGTCACATCCCACTACCCGTATCGAGAGCTTCGGTGTCGAACAGATTCCGGACGATCAACGCGACGCGTCGCCCTTGGATCTGTTTCGCCTGACGTTCGGAGGCGCCAATACCTTTGCCACGGCGGTGCTCGGCAGCTTTCCGGTGCTATTCGGGCTGTCTTTCCAGGCGGGGCTCTGGTCGATCGTCCTTGGCATCGTTCTGGGCTCGGTCATACTCGCGCCCATGGGGCTGTTTGGAGCGCTCAACGGCACCAACAATGCCGTGTCCTCCGGCGCGCATTTCGGCGTTCATGGACGGATCGTCGGATCGTTCCTGTCGCTGCTGACCGCCATCGCGTTCTTTTCGCTTTCAGTGTGGAGTTCGGGCGATGCCCTGATCGGCGGTGCCAAACGCATGGTCGGGTTACCTGAAAACGACCTGAGCCTGGCGATCGCTTATGGGGTGTTCGCGGCGCTGGTGCTGGTGGTGTGCATTTATGGCTTTCGCTTCATGCTATGGGTCAACAAGGTGGCAGTCTTTGCCTCCAGCCTCCTGTTCCTGCTGGGTATCCTCGCCTTCAACGGCAGTTTCGATGCGAGCTTCGCCGGGACCGTGAATCAAGGCAGTGAAGGCTTTTGGGCCGCCTTCATCGGCGCGGCATTGCTGGCGATGAGCAACCCGGTCTCATTCGGCGCGTTCCTCGGGGACTGGTCGCGCTACATTGCGCGCCACACCTCGAAAAAACGCATCATGGCTTCGGTGTTTCTGGCGCAAGTGTGCACGCTCATTCCCTTTCTGTTCGGCCTGTGCACGGCCACTATCGTCGCCACCCAGGCACCGCAGTACATTGCCGATAACAACTACGTGGGGGGCTTGCTGGCCGTGTCCCCGAGCTGGTTCTTCCTGCCGGTATGCCTGATCGCGATCATTGGCGGCATGTCCACCGGGACCACATCGCTCTACGGTACGGGCCTGGACATGTCGAGCATGTTCCCGCGCCTGCTCAATCGTGCCCAAGCCACGATTCTGATCGGCCTGGCCGCCATTGCCTTTATCTTCATCGGCCGTTTCGCTTTCAACCTGGTACAGAGCGTGTCGACCTTCGCCGTGCTGATCGTGACCTGCACCACGCCCTGGATCGTGATCATGGTGCTCGGGCTGATCATCCGTCGCGGCTTCTACCATCCGGCGGATCTGCAAGTCTTCACGCGGGGTCAGAGCGGCGGCCATTACTGGTTCGAACATGGCTGGAACTGGCGCGGCCTGGGAGCGTGGATCCCGAGCGCGGCGGTAGGCCTGTGCTTCGTCAATCTGCCGGGGCAGTTCGTGGGGCCGCTGGGCAATCTGGCGGGCGGTATCGACGTCAGCCTGCCGATCACCCTTGGCCTGGCAGCATTGCTGTACATCACTCTGCTGCGCACATTCCCGGAGCCGATCGGTGTGTATGGCGCTTACGGCCCGCACCCACTACTGGGCGACAGTGCCCATCGCAACCTCAAAGAGCCCATGGCCATTGACTGACACGCCCGGTGCTTCAGATGAAGGGCCCGCCGCAAGTGGGCCCTTTGCATTTTGAAGCAGCCAGATTTCAGCACGACGGACGGCCCATCTGCGTCTGGCATGAGCGGCGGACATCCCGCACAATCGAGCTTCACGTGCTAATCCTTACCATTCAACACGTCAGCTCGAACCACAGGAGATCTACCTCAGATGAATAAAGAAGACTGGATCGTAGATGCCCTGCCCAAGTACATCGTGACCAATCCGACGTTGCAGCAAGAAATTCAGGGCCTAAGTCACGAAGACCAGCAAAAGCAGACCCTATGGGCGTTCGAAGATGAAGCCGATGCCTTGAACATCGCAACCTGGGAACTGGCCTTGAGGTTCAGCAGCAGGTCCGAAGAAGAGATCAAGGCGGTGCGCGTGGCCATACACAAGGAAGCGGCCGAAGCGCTGGACATGAATTGGCATGAGTACTGCGAATTGAACGCGGTCGAGGAATAACACCCGCCCTGCTCCTTCCCCTCGGGCCGCCCTTTATTGCCCTGCATGCGGCCCGAAACCTTGACTCATCAGTCATCCTTTGCGCTTTACCTTGCCCCGTGGGGTGAGTAACGTCTGCGCCATCTCAAAACAAGAAGGACAGCTCCCATGAATGATTTGGTCGCGTATCAGCTGGAGGACGGCATCGCCACGCTGACCCTGAGCAATGGCAAGGTCAATGCCATCAGCAATGAAGTCGTCGCTGCCTTCAATGCCGCGCTGGACCAGGCAGAAAAGGATCGGGCGGTGGTAATCATAACCGGTCAACCCGGCATTCTCTCCGGCGGCTATGACCTAAAGATCATGACCTCAAGCCCGCAAGCGGCGCTGGATCTGGTCGAAGCCGGTTCGACCCTGGCGCGGCGCATGCTGTCACACCCCTTCCCAATCGTCATCGCCTGCGGCGGCCACGCCGTAGCCAAGGGTGCGTTCTTGCTGTTGTCGGGGGACTACCGCATCGGCGTCGAAGGCACGTACAGCATCGGCCTGAACGAAGTGCAAATCGGCATGACCATGCACAGTGCCGGCATCGAGCTGGCCCGTGACCGCCTGAGCAATAGCGCATTCGGTCGCTCGGTGATCAATGGCGAAATGTACGACCCCAAAGGCGCATTGCAAGCCGGGTTCCTGGACAGAATCGTCGCCCCGGAAGAGCTCACTGACGCAGCCCGTACCGTGGCCCTGCAGTTGAAGAAGATCAACATGAAGGCTCACAGCCAGACCAAGCTCAAGGTACGCCGGGCGTTTCTGGAGGCGCTGGACAAGGCCATCGAACTGGATCGGCAGCATCAGTTTTGACCCACACCGGCGTCTGGCCTGCGGACAGTAGCGCACGATAATCGCTTGCGCTGGCAAGCCGTGCTGCTCCAGCGATCAGGCGTCGTGCGATGCCTGTCATGGCCAACGCCTTGTCATGATCCGGCGTCCTGACCGGGGCGCCTTTAGGCCGCTGCGGTCGATGAGCCGGCGCCCCAGCGCTGAAACATCTTCTTAAAATCGAGATTTGCCATCCGTCTTCCTGACAATTGCCGGTTTGAGTGCACATCCGTACACTGCGCCACCTTTTGTTGCCAGAGTGGTCTGCATGCTGTTTGTCCTGCGTATGTTGCTGATGGGGGTGCATTTCATAGTCGCTGGCGCGCTCGGCCTGGCACTGGGTATCTGTCGCCCGTTCAACCCCGACAACAGCCGGTTGTGCGCCCGCTTGTACGCATTGCCAGCCATGTGGATTTTGCGTCTGCGCCTAAAGGCCGAAATGGGTACGCATTTCCAGCGAGCGCGACCTTGCGTGATCATCGCCAACCATCAATCCAACTACGACCTGTTCATCCTCGGCAACATCGTGCCGCCCCGCACCGTCTGCATCGGCAAGAAGAGCCTGAGATGGGTGCCATTGTTCGGTCAGCTGTTCTGGCTGGCGGGCAATGTACTGATCGATCGCGGCAACCCGCTGCGGGCGCGGCGCTCGATTCGCCAAACCACCGACACCCTGCAGCACAAGGACACCTCGATCTGGGTCTTCCCCGAAGGTACGCGCAACCTGGGCAATGGTCTGCTGCCGTTCAAGCGGGGCGCTTTCCAGATGGCCATCGAGGCAGGCGTGCCGATCGTGCCGGTGTGCGTAAGCACCTATGCGCGCGACATGTGCCTGAATGGGTGGGACAGCGGCCAGGTGATGATTCGCGCCCTGCCGGCCATTCCCACGACGGGCAAGACCAGCCACGACATCCCCGGTCTGATCGCCCTGTGCCATGGCCAGATGCAAACCTGCATCGAGCAGATGGACACGCAGTTGCGCCCGACGGCGACCCCCAACCAAACCGCTGCTGAACAGCTTGCACAAAACCCTCGAACTCGCTGAGATCGGCCCACTCTGAAGTAAGACCGCGCTAAGCTGCGCACCAGTCCCTCCTCCAGAAAGAAGCAGATCACCATGGGCCGAGTTGTTGCTGCTGCCGTTTACAGTGCCGGGAAGAAAGTCACCGATATCACCCTCGACGAAGGGGCGGCCTGGGCCGCAAAGCCTGGGCATTTTGTCTGGATTGGCCTGGAGCAGCCGAGTGCCGAGGAGCTGGCGTCGCTGCAAAAGCAATTCTGCCTGCATGAGCTGGCCATTGAGGACGCGCTGGAAACTCACAGCCGACCCAAGCTCGAAACCTTTGGCGATGCCCTGTTCATCGTGACCTACGCGCCAATCCGCGAAAACGGCAAGCTGATTTTCATCGAGACGCACATTTTTGCGGGCAATGGCTACATCATCACCTCACGCAACGGGCACTCCAAATCGTATGGGCTGGTGCGCCAACGCTGCGAAGCGCGCCCCTTACTGCTCGAGCACGGCGAAGATTTCGTGCTGTATGCGCTGCTGGATTTCGTCACCGAAAACTATCAACCCGTCACCGAAGCTATTCATGGCGAGCTTGAGGAGCTGGAGCACAGTGTGTTGAGGAAAGACCTCAACGAAGCCGATATTCATCGTATTCACAGTCTGCGCCGCGACCTGCTGCGCTTGCGCCGTTATGTAGCGCCAATGGTTGAGATCGGTGAAGAGCTGCAGAAGCTCAGCTTTCCGTTCATCGACAAGAACATGCGCCCCTACTTCCGCGATGTGGAGATTCACGTGAAGCGGCAGATGGAAGACCTGGCGAACCTGCGCGACATCGCCAGTCAGACAATTGAAATCAGTCTGCTGCTGGAGTCTTCGCGCCAGAGCCTGACACAGCGCAAATTCGCCGCCTGGGCGGCGATTCTGGCATTCCCGACAGCGATCGCCGGTATTTATGGGATGAACTTCCAGAACATGCCAGAGCTGAGCTGGCATTACGGCTATTACGCCGTGCTGGGGGTGATTCTGGGCGGCTGCGGGATTCTGTTCGCCAGCTTTAAGCGCTCGGGCTGGTTGTAGGCCGCGCACGGCTTTTGTAGCAACACGGCTTGTCGGCGGCGGCGCTTCTTATGATCGCTCCCGCCGACAAGCCGTGCTGCCGCAGGCTACTTAGCTGCGGTCTGCCTCATGCGACTGAGGTTTGTTCGCTACGAACCGCATCATCCATTCCGCCACCGTGGTGCCGTGATGGTCTTGTTCCAGGCTGGCAATACCCTTGCTGTAAACCTGCTCGCCCAGTGATTGCTGGCGAATATCCAGCAACGTACGCGAGTAATCGTGGATGAATTCCGGGTGGCCCTGGAAACACAGTACCTGATCATTGATGTGATACGCCGCGAACTGACAGAACTCGCTGGAGGCAATCACCGTGGCGCCCTCGGGCAACGCCGTGACCTGATCCTGGTGGCTGATCAGCAGCGTCAGCTTGTCCATGACCGGAGTCATCCACGGCTGGGCCGCAGCCAGTTCGTAGTGGTGGATACCTACGCCCCAGCCCTGTGCTGCCCGCTCGGTCTTACCGCCGAGTAGCAGTGCCAGAAGCTGGTGACCAAAACACACGCCCAGCAACTTATCGCCTTGCTGGTAGCGCTCGAGCAGGTACGTCTTGAGCGTCTCGATCCACGGATCGGTGCCAAAGGAGTCAGCCTTCGAACCGGTGACCAGATACGCATCGAAATGCTCATCGGCGGGCGGGTATTTGCCTTGCATCACGTTATAGACGACGAATTCGGCGGCGATGGGCTGGCGCGAGAACAGCGACTCGAACATCCGCCCATAACCGGTGTATTGATCGACCAGTTCCGGGCGAAGAACGTCGGTTTCGAGAATGCAGATGCGTAACGACATAAAAATACCTGAAGCGACAAGGCGAAGATGCACATGGCCAAGCCTGCCTTGATGGCCGGGGCAAGGCAAGGGCCGTTTACCTGACAGACCTGCCCCGACCTGAACCGACGCTGTAGCGTTGCCAAGTCGTCAGCGCTGCGCCGAACGATCAGAACAACGTGCCGTTGAGTGCCTTGTCCAGCAGCAGCGCCGGCGGCTCAAAACGTTTGCCATACCGCTCGGCGAGATCGCGGGCGCGAACGATGAAATCCTTCAACCCATACTGATTGATGAACTGCAGCGCGCCGCCCGTCCATACCGGAAAGCCAATCCCGAAGATCGAGCCGACGTTGGCGTCGGTGGTCGATCGCAACACGCCCTCTTCGACGCAACGCACGGTTTCGATGGCCTGGATGAACAGCAGGCGGTCGCGAATCTCTTGCCCCGCCAGTTGCGACTCGGGATTTTCGAATCGCGCCTTGAGCTCCGGCCACAGGCGTTTCGGCGCGCCCTGCGGATAATCATAGAAACCGCCGCCAGCGGCCTTCCCTCCACGCTTGTATTCGTTGAGCAACAGGTCGAGCACGGCAGTGGCCGGATGCTCGCTAAGCGTATCGCCCTGCTTCGCCAGCGCCTGGCGCGCCTGCTGCCGGATTTGACTCATAAGACTCAGCGACACTTCGTCCGACACCGCCAGCGGCCCCACCGGCATTCCGGCCTTGCGCGCTTCGGTCTCGATCATCACCGCCGAAACGCCCTCGCCCAGCATGGCGATCCCTTCGTTGGTGAATGTGGCGAACACCCGCGAGGTAAAGAAACCTCGGGCGTCGTTGACCACGATTGGCGTCTTGTTGATCTGCTGCACGAAATCGAACGCCCGAGCCAGCGTCATGTCGTTGGTGCGCGCACCCTTGATGATTTCCACCAGGCGCATCTTGTCCACCGGGCTGAAGAAATGCATACCGACGAAACGCTCCTGGCGACTGATCGCCGTGGCCAGGTCGGTGATCGGCAGGGTTGAGGTGTTCGACGCAATCACCGCATAAGGCACCACGACCTGCTCCGCGGCCGCGCTGACCTGGGCCTTGAGTTCACGATCCTCGAACACCGCCTCGATAATCAGGTCGCAGCCTTCCAGATCGCTGTCACGACCGGTGGGTTTGATCCGGCCCAGCACGGCGTTCCGCCGTTCAGGTTCGATGCGACCGCTGGCAACCTGTTTATCCAACAGACGCACAGCATGATCCTTACCCTTTTGCGCGGTGGCAAAGTTGACGTCCTTGAGCACTACATCGATCCCGGCCAAGGCTGTGACATACGCGATGCCGCCCCCCATCATCCCGGCGCCAAGAATACCCACCTTGCGCATGTGATAGACCGGCGGCGCCTTGGGCCGCGACTGGCCCCCGTTGAGCTCATTAAGCTGGAACCAGGTGCCGATCATGTTCTTGGCGACCTGGCCGATGGCAAGCTCGGTGAAATACCGCGCCTCGATTTGCTCGGCGGTGTGAAAATCCACCTGCGCGCCTTCGACGGCTGCCGCCAGGATTTTCTCTGGTGCGGGGTAACAGCCTTGGGTTTTGCTGCGCAGCATCGACGGGGCGAGCGCCAGCATTCGCGCGACGCTCGGGTCGGACGTCGAACCACTCGGAATCTGAAACCCCGGCAGGTCCCAAGCCTTGTTCGGCGACGGGTTGGCCAAAATCCAGTTGCGGGCCCTGATCAGCAGATCCTCGGCATCGCTGGCGAGCTGATCGACCAGGCCAGCCTTGAGTGCCTGTTGTGCAGTCAGGATCCTGCCGTCCATGAGCAATGGCAAAGCCTTTTCCAAACCGAGCATGCGCACCAGTCGCACCGTACCGCCGCCACCGGGGAGCAACCCCAGGGTGACTTCGGGCAAGCCGAGACGAACATGTTTTTCATCAAGGGCAATGCGTTGATGACAGGCCAGGCACAGCTCCCAGCCGCCCCCCAGGGCTGCGCCATTAATAGCAGCGACCACCGGTTTGCCGAAGGTCTCTAGCGCACGCAGTTGTGCCTTGAGGTCCAGGGTCATCTGGTAAAACCACTGGGCGCGGGACCTGTCCACCTGAATCAGCTCGTTCAGATCGCCTCCGGCAAAAAAGGTTTTCTTCGCAGAACGAATGATCACACCTGAAATGCTGTCCTTGTCCGCCTGTAACCGCGTCAAGGTCTGCGTCATCGCCTGCCGATACAGGGCGTTCATCGTGTTGGCCTGCTGCCCGGGCAGGTCCAGTGTCAGCGTGACAATCCGGTCGGGGCCGATTTCATAATGGATGGGGTCAATCATGCGATCGTTCTTCCTGAAACTGTTTTTATGTGAGGCGGGCGGAAAAAGGCTTGCTGCGGCCGCACGGCTGCAGGGGCCGGTGACTCATCGCCCCCCTGTCGACTCAAAGCCGTTCGATTATTGTTGCAATCCCCATCCCGCCCCCCACACACAGGGTCGCCAGGCCATAGCGCTGCTGTCGCGCCTCCAGCTCGTCGAGCAATGTGCCGAGCATCATGCAACCGGTCGCGCCAAGGGGGTGGCCCAGGGCAATCGAGCCACCGTTGACGTTGACCTTTTCCGGGTCGACGTTCATGTCCCTGATGAACTTGAGCACCACCGAGGCAAACGCTTCGTTGACTTCGAACAGATCGATGTCATGGACTTTCAACCCGGCGCGGGCCAGTGCCTTGCGGGTCGCGGGAGCAGGCCCGGTGAGCATGATGGTCGGATCGGTGCTGGTCACCGCAGTTGCCACAATGCGTGCACGAGGTTGCAGGTTCAGGGCCTGCCCTTTGTGCGCAGAGCCCAGCAGCATCAAGGCGGCACCATCGACGATGCCCGAACTGTTGCCAGCGGTATGCACGTGTTCGATACGCTCCACATGGCTGTACACGCGCAGCGCCGTCGCGTCATAGCCCATCTGGCCGATGCTCTGGAAGCTGGGCTTGAGCTGGCCCAGACCCGAGAGCGTCGAGTCGGCGCGAATGAATTCATCGTGGTCCAGCAACAGCAGACCATTCTGATCTCGCACGGGAATGAGCGAACGATTAAAGGCACCGGTCTGTCGGGCGTGGGCGGCTTTTTCCTGGGACTGCAGGGCAAAGCGATCGACATCGTCACGGCTGAAGCCTTCGATCGTCGCGATCAGGTCGGCGCCGATACCTTGCGGGGTGAAGTGAGTGTGCAACTGGGTCAGCGGATCCAACACCCAGGCGCCGCCATCGCTGCCCATGGGGACCCGCGACATCGACTCCACACCCCCGACCACGATCAGCTCCTCGAACCCGGAACGGACCTTCATTGCGCCTAGATTCACCGCCTCCAGGCCCGATGCACAGAAACGATTGATCTGGACTCCCGCCACACTGATCGCCCAGTCGGCTACCAACGCTGCGGTTTTGGCAATGTTGGCGCCCTGATCGCCAATGGGTGTCACGCACCCGAGAACAATGTCATCGACCTGAGCGGTGTCCAGGTGGTTGCGCAGCTGGAGTTCCCTAAGCAGCCCTGCGACTAGATCTACCGGCTTGACACTGTGCAGCGCACCACCCGCCTTACCCTTGCCCCGGGGTGTGCGCAATGCATCGAAAATAAACGCCTCGGTCATCGTGTTACTCGCTTGCCAACTGGATGTTTTTGTTGTGCCGACAGCATAACGGCGATGGAGATGGATTCAATGCGTTTACTCATCACCTCGCGAACTGTGAAGGCGATTAATGCTTCGTAGGAATTTTCGGACTCAGACGAACGGTCGTTAACCGTCGCACGCCGAAATGTCTGGCTAGAGGTGTCTAGAAGGCGAGTGTTTACTGCCCGCTGATAGGCTTATGTCTGTTTGCGCTAACCAAATCGAATTACTCATATCAAACCGATCTAAGCAAGGGTGCAGCTGGCCTCTAAGGTTATGTCTATAGCAGGAGCGCCTTACAACTATTACTTGCGGCGCCGCTGTCTGCGATTCATTTTCGGGACACCTGCTCACTTGGTTTTCACCTCTGCCAGCTGCCGCTTCCTCTTTCCACGAAGCAGGCGAGCTTTTGTTGCTTAGGAATAACAAGAAAAGGCCATTACGCCATGTTTAAACATTCAAAAGTACGTCAAGCCGGGTTGATCGTTTTCGCCACTACCCTGCTGCTGATTCTACCGAACCTGACTCGTTTGTTCGGTTGAGACTTCAAATCACCCGGGCGAGCGGGCGTATTTGTGCCAACCTCTTTGCATCAATGAAACGGGGGGGTTAAGCGCATGCGTCGGTGGTTGATGATTCTTGCACTGATTTTCAGCGAAAGCGCTCATGCAGGACCTGTCGAACAGGCAGAAGCCGTTGCTGCCATCAGAGATGGCAAGCTTGCAATCGATGTGCGCAGCCAGAGTGACTATGAAGCCGGTACGGTGCTTAATGCCGTGCGTGTCGATGACAGGCGGCTGGTGCCCCAGCTCAAGCAAGTCATGACCGATCGAAATCTTGTGATGGTGGTTTTCAGTTCCAGTGATTCACGCGCCAGCAAGGCGCAGGAAAAGCTGATGAAAGCTGGCTACAACAGCATCATCAACGGTGGCACTTACGAGGAATTGCACAACGCGCTTTATGACGTGGCCGACGATCCAGCGCAATGAATACGGGCGGGGGTGAGGCTACAACGCGTTCAGCGGTCCGAGTGCTCACCGCATTTGCGGCATGACGCGACAGCAGTGCGATTGGATAGCCGTACCGCGGTGATCCACGCAGCAGCGCAAGAGTGACCAGTATGCCCACTCGCAGCGCCACCGCCATCAAGCCCTCTGTCTGCACCCGCTCACGACTGCCGCTGCACCTGCGTCTGCACGCCGGGCATTGCCACAGGTGCCGAATCCGAAACGACCACCTTGGCGTGCATCTGCTCGCAACCCCCACCACGACGCATACCGCGCACCGGGCAGGCGTCCAGATAATCCAGACCTACCGCCAGCTTCAGGTGACGCTGCGGGACTGACAACTGATTGGTTACATCGAAGCTGTACCAGGCGTCGTCAATCCATGCCTCGGCCCAGGCATGGCTGGCCAGGTGTTCGCTGCTTTCACTGTAGAGGTAGCCCGAGACGTAGCGCGCCGGCACGCCAAGGCTGCGGGCGCAAGCCAGGAATACGTGGGTGTGGTCCTGGCAGACCCCTGCCCCATTGGCAAAAGCCTGCGTCGCGCGGGTGTCGACTGCAGTGGAGCCTGGTGTGTAGACGATATGCTGATTCAACCCGTGCATCAGATCGATCAGTGCGATGCGATCGGTGCGCTTGCGGGTCTGTTTGGCGGCGAAGGCGCGAATGGCATCGTCGGCCTCGGTCAGGCGTGTAAAACGCAAAAATGGCAAAGCCGACTGGCTTTCGTGCTCCGCTTCACGCTTTTCGTCGATTTCTACCTGACCTCGCGCACCGATAACGATGGACTCGTGAGGTTCATCCAGGGTCAGTACATGCAGGATATTACCGAACGGATCGACTTGCGCACGCACCGGGCGCGGCAGTGACAATTGCCAACTGAGCACATGCTGGCGCTCGCTATCGTGAGGGGTCAGACGCAAATACTGGATGCTGGCGCGGACCTGATCGTCATAGTGATAAGTGGTCTCGTGGCTAATTGAGAGTCTCATGCAGCCTCCAGGTAAGAAGTGTGAATGACGTTGCCCAGTTGGGCCAGCAGCGGAATGAATTCGTTCAACCACTCGTGCAGGCCTTCGCCAAGGATTTCGTCGATACCGGTGTAGCGCAAGCGTGCATCGAGTTCGGCGGCCAGTCGCTGCGCGGGACGTCCATTTGCACCTGCAAGACTGGCCAGAATCATGTCCAGCTCTTCAAGGCAGGCGCGCAACGATCGCGGAATATCCGCGCGCAACAGCAGCAGCTCAGCGACCTGACGGGCACCCGGCGCATCGCGATAGACCTCGGTATAGGCCTCGAACGAGGACAGCGCGCGCAGCAAGGCGCTCCACTGGTAATAACCGGCCGCCGAACTGTCCGCCGCTGCATTGGCTGAAGGGCCGCGCAGTTCGAGCATTTCGTAACGCGCATCGAGCATACGCAAGGTGTTGTCGGCACGCTCGATAAAGGTCCCCAGACGGATGAAACGGAAGGCGTCGTTGCGCATGATGGTGCCGTAGGTCGCACCGCGGAACAGGTGTGAACGTTCCTTGACCCACTCGCAGAAGCGGCTCATGCCATATCGGCTAAGGCCTTGTTCGGCAATTCCGCGAATTTCCAGGTACGTGGCGTTGATGTTTTCCCACATATCCGCAGTAATACGCCCACGCACCGCGTGGGCGCCGGCTCGCGCAGCAGCCAGGCAGCTGAAGATGCTGGCCGGATTGGCAGCGTCCAGCGCGAAAAAATCCAGCAAGCGCTCAGCGTGCAGCTCCCCATGACGCTCCAGATAATCGTCCAGGGTTCCGGTAATCAGCAGGGGCATGGCGATTTCAGTAAGGCCGTCCCCGCGTCCGTCCTGCGGCATAAGGGACAGCGAGTAACTGACATCCAGCATCCGCGCGAGGTTTTCCGCCCGCTCCAGGTACCGCGACATCCAATATAAATCCGAGGCAGTTCTACTTAGCATTGGCAGGCATCCTTAATCCTCGACCACCCAGGTATCCTTGGTTCCGCCACCCTGCGACGAGTTGACCACCAGCGACCCTTCGCGCAGGGCGACCCGGGTCAGTCCGCCGGGCACCACGCGGGTTTCGCGGCCAGACAAAACGAACGGGCGCAGATCGATGTGCCGTGGGGCGATGCCGTTTTCGACGAACGTCGGACAGGTCGATAAAGACAAGGTGGGTTGAGCGATGTACGCGTGCGGCTTGGCTTTGAGTCGAGCACGAAAGGCTTCGATTTCCGCTGCCGTCGCCGCCGGGCCCACCAGCATGCCGTAGCCGCCGGAGCCTTGGGTCTCCTTGACCACCAGTTCGCCAAGGTTGGCCAGCACATGGGACAGTTCCTCGGGCTTGCGACACTGCCAGGTTGGCACGTTCTTCAGGATCGGCTCCTCATCGAGGTAGAAGCGGATCATGTCGGTCACGAACGGGTACACCGATTTGTCGTCGGCGACACCGGTACCGATAGCATTGGCCAGTACCACATTGCCTGAGCGGTAAGACGCTAGCAGGCCCGGAACGCCGAGCATCGAGTCGGGGTTGAACGCCAGCGGATCGAGGAAGGCATCGTCCAGGCGACGATAAATGACGTCCACCGCTTTCGGGCCATCGGTGGTGCGCATGAACACCCGGTCGTCGCGTACGAACAGATCAGCCCCTTCGACCAGTTCGACGCCCATTTCCCGAGCCAGAAACGCGTGTTCGAAAAACGCACTGTTGAAGCGGCCAGGCGTAAGGACCACCACGCTGGGGTTATCCAGGGGGCTGGAGCTTTTCAGGGTGTCGAGCAACAGATTCGGATAGTGATCGACCGGGGCAATCCGTTGCGCGGCGAACAGTTCGGGAAACAGGCGCATCATCATCTTGCGGTCTTCGAGCATATAGCTCACGCCGCTTGGCGTACGCAGGTTGTCTTCGAGGACGTAATAGGTGCCGTCGCCATCGCGAACAAGATCGACCCCGGAAATGTGTGAATACAGGTCGCGGTGAAGATTCAACCCCTGCATCGCCAGTTGGTATTGCTCGTTGGCCAGCACCTGTTCGGCGGGGAGAATCCCGGCCTTGATGATGCGCTGATCGTGGTAGAGGTCGGCCAGGAACATGTTCAAGGCCTTGACGCGCTGAATGCAGCCGCGCTCGACCACGCGCCACTCACTGGCGGGGATGCTGCGTGGGATCGTATCGAAAGGGATCAGACGCTCGGTGCCCTGCTCGTCACCGTACAAGGTGAAGGTAATCCCGGCACGATGAAACAGAAGGTCGGCCTCACGCCGACGCTGAGCCAGCAACTCAGGTGGCGCCTCGCCCAGCCAACGGGCAAATTCCCGATAATGTGGGCGGACAGCCCCTCCCGCCTCGTACATTTCATCATAAAAGGTGCGGATCATGCCGTACTCCTTGTCACCATGGACACCATGGCTTCGCAAGGCTCGTGCCAGTGGCATAAACGCTTGAAAATCAACTGCTTGATTAAGCGGACAGTTGATCACGCACCGTTCCTGTGCAAGATGCGCCTCCAGCGTTTCTCACGCGCTTCAAAGAGAAGCGTTGCATCGCTGGAAAATCTATCGGCGGCATAGCGAGAGTTGATTTCCCGACCAGGCAGTGTTTGCCGATAATCGCCCCATCGACGCAAACCAGGCTGGCTTCGACTCCCTAAGCGACCCTGGATGCGTCACCGGACTTGTTCACGAAATTCCCTTTAGGCCGCTCACATGAAGCGGCTTTTTTTTGCTCGGCTTTTGGCTGTCCCGCGCAGTTCTGCGCGAGTCTTGAGGACGCAAGGTCATCCCGGCAGCGGGCAGATCGCATTGCTGCCGTTAAGCCCTGCGGGCTAACTTTCATGAAAACGCCCGGCAGCGAGGCCGGGCGTCATGGCAGATGCAATCATGATCAGTGAAGCCGCTTGATCTCCTGTTTGACCCCCCACCCCTCAACCTCGCCGTCGAAGCCAAGGATGGCGGTCTGGAAATCCTGTTCGAAGTCGCCAATGCCATCGTAGGTGGCGTACATCAATTTGCTCAATTGCAGATGCCACGCGCCGTCCTCACGGGCGTTGAGCTGAGTGTTAAGAGATTCACCACGAAATTTTTCCGCTGCCTGACGCGCCCGCTCCTCATCCGGGAAGACTGCGTAGAACTCGATGGGGTGGATGCTTGCGAAGTCGAAACCGCCTTCTTTCATGCGGCGCAGTACGTGACTGCTGATGTCTTCCTGATAGGTCGTGCTCATGAAACGTCCTCCTATGCAACGATAGATAGAGTTTCAACGATCCCGAAACGCCCTCCGGTACAGAGGGGTCGAGCGGCGGATCATCCGCCACCCGGGACTCAAGCATGTCGCTGAGAAGGCCGATGCTGCTTTTACAAATCAGGCATCCGTACATGAGCGGGCTCAGGTGGATGCTTCACCGGCCTCGCTTGGAGATTACGCCCATTACTGGCACGTTGCCAATTGGCAACTGGCGCTGATTGCACGCGCTGTTTCACGGGGCTTGCACGATGGAAATGATCTGCACCGCGTTTTGCTCTTTGAGCGTCTTAACGGTGGGATCGGCCGTTCGCCCGTCCAGATCGTTCAGATCCAGGTCCTCGGTGACCGGAAACAGGGCGTGACGCAGGTGCTGGGCGGCCTCCTCGTCACTGGGACGCTGCTCGGCTTCAAGATCGTGGGTCTGCTGCACGCCATCTTTATCCTGAAACGAAATAGTCCAGACTTTCATCAATGTCTCCTCAGTCAGGCCGCACGCCGGCCTACCAAAATCGGACTGCGTTTTTTTGGCATTCGTTCAACGTTTCTAATGGGAGTCGACGCTGTTTTGGCGCAAAAAAAAGAGGCCACGAGGGCCTCTTTTTTAAAACAGCATGCAGCTTACGGCTTGGCGTCTTTAACGCCGGCCGTGTTGTCCAGCAGGCTCTTGGTCGCGGTCTGCAGGAAGCTGTCTAGCTTCTTGCGCAACTCAGCGACGTCCGGCGCATTCTGCATCACTTCGGCATGCGGTTTGGTACCCAGCTCGTAGCTGTACACCTTGGGTTCCATTTCCTTTGGTTCGATCAGGATGCGGTTACCGGTCACCAGTGCGACGGTCTGTTCGCTCCCCGAAGGCTTGATCACGCCGAAGCCCAGGTCTCCGGCGGGCAGGTTCAGCAGGTCACGACCCCAGCATTGATGCACGGTCTGGCCCCCCAGACGGCCCATGATGGTCGGCACGATGTCGATCTGGGTACCGACGATGCTGCTGCGCTTGCCAAACTTGTCCTGCAGGCCTGGTGCAATCATCAGCATCGGCACATTGAAGCGGCCCAGGTCCATTTCAGTGATCTGCTCGTTGTTCCCGAAACCATGGTCACCGACCACGATGAAGAGCGTGTCCTTGTAGTAAGGCTCTTTTTTCGCCTTCTCGAAGAACTGACCCAGCGCCCAATCGGAATAACGCATCGCCGTCAGGTGCTCGTCCAGCGTACCGTGCCCGGTCACGCGCTCTACCGGCAGGTTGGCCGGCAATGCGTATGGCGTGTGGTTGGACAAGGTCTGTAGCAGAGCGTAGAACGGCTTGCCCTTGGCTTGACGGGCTTTGAGTTCCTCGGCGCCCCGATCGAACATGTCCTGGTCGGACACGCCCCACGTCGGATCGGAGAACACTGGATCGACGAAGTCGTTACGGCCGATGAAGTTGGTCATGCCTTGGTTGCTGAAGAACCCTGATTGGTTGTCCCAGGCAAAATCACCGTTGTAGACATACACATCATCATACTTGCGCGCGCTCAACAGCTGCGGCAAGCCAGACAGCTTGTGGCTGCCTTCCGGGGTCTGCATGAGGTATTCGAAACCCGGCAAATTCGGGAAGCAGGCCATGGTGGCGAACATACCCTGGTGGGTGTGCGTTCCGTTGGAGAAAAAGTGGTCGAACAACAGGCCCTCTTCCGACAGTTTGTCGAAGTACGGAGTAATGTTTGACTCATCGCCAAGCGCACCGACCGAGTGGCCGGCGAAGCTCTCCATCAGGATCACCACAACGTTCTTGATGGGCAGCGTGTTGCTCTCAGGCGGGGTGAAATCGCGGCGCACGGCTGCGCTAGCAGGATCCACGAGTTTGTCGTTGGCGGTCAGCAGCATGTCGCGCACAGTCTGTTGGGCTTCAGGCTGTGGCAGCGTGGCCTTCCAGATGTTGTCACGGTCTTCGGACAGCCGGCTCTTGGCAGCAGCGATCAGGGTCAGCGTGCCGTTGAGGCCCAATGTGTTGGCGAAATTCGATTCGGTGGTGTAGGCGTCACCCCAGCGCAATGGCGGGCCCTGGCGCAACGTGCCACGAGCAGCAATCACCGCGACCGCCAGACACAGAACGAATACGGCGATGCGGGTGTACCACGGCGCAATGGCGCGGTTGCTGGAACTGCCGATATTGAGGCCGCCACGGGCACGGGTCAGGCGGTCGATGCCCTTGAAGACCAGACTCAGCAGCCAGGTCAGCAAGGCCCATGCCAGCAGATAACGCACCACAGGATAGCCGTACCAGATCATGCTCAATACGGTTTTCGGGTCTTCCTTGACGTACTGGAAGACCAGCCCGTTGAGGCGCTGGTGGAATTCGCGGTAGAAATCCATTTCCATCAGGCCGAAGAACGTGGTCAGGCTGGCGACCAGCGTCAACCAGACCCGAAACACGCCGCGAGCGGCCAACAATCGGGCGCTGAACAGCGCCAGCAGCAACGGGATCAGGATGTAGACCACCAGCCGCAAGTCGAAACGCAGGCCGTTGCCGAATGCCTCGATGAACGTCGAGGCCGGCGTGGCGCCGATCCCTTCACGGTTGTATACCAGCAGAGCTACGCGCAGCAGGGTGTACAGAACCATCAGCGCCAGCCCGCTGAGCAGCGTATAAGCCAGGTGCGATTTGACGGTAGGTAGCGGCGCGCGCGCCGGGGCGTCCGGTTTGGCCATGTGTTGTAGGATCCGTTGGATTCAGGTTTAAGTTCGAAAAGCCTGTGCGCCCGGTGGCATCTGAAAGATGGTGCGGGTCGCGGGGGGCAAATATTACGTGATCGCCCGGTGTTTACCACCGATGCGGCTCAATCTTCATGAGAGACGTCGTGCAACGGCGCAAGATCGGCTCGACCTGCGAGCTGAAATACTGCGGATTTTCCTGAAAAACAGTGAAAATTCCGTTGTTTTTCCGGGCTGCTCATATTTTCTTACAAAGCCTGTTGCACCTACGGGCGGGTGAAGGTCTGGGCGTACAGGCCGACGGCATAGTCGATCGCCGCGAAAACCTTCGGTGCCTGATCAGCCAAGTGCGCGTTGGCCTTTAGCGACTGGTATACGGCGTCGATCAGCCGCTCCAGGCGAGGCACAGGCTTGCGGATGTTGCACGCGCTCGCCAACTCAAGGATGCCCAGCCGCGACCCGAACAGGCTCTTCGACCCGGCGAGCGTCAGGGCCAAGGAGTCCTCTTCAATATAGGCCGTGGTGTTGACGATGTCGTAGGCCGGGGCGAGGTGCGCATCGTTCCCCAGCGGATCGCGGTAGAGCAGCCCGAAGTTTTTCAAATGGGCATCGCCGTTCCCGACCATGCAGCTCAGGGCCACGATGTCAAAGAACTGCTGCAGCGACGTTGCAATATGCCCCGGGGCACAGAACAGCCCGATGGCACGCGCGATCTTTTCGTAAGCTGAATCGTACTTCTGCTCGGTCCCCAACCCCATCAATACCGCCATGTCCTCGAAGCCGATCGGGCGTTGATCAGGCTCGCGGTCGAAGCGGCGCATGACGAATAACTGACGATCATCGGAAAGATAAAAATCGGGGACCGGCATACCCGCCCTGCGTGCTGCGTCCATGCAAATATACTCATTGATCGCAAGACCCGGAAAATCGGCGCGTCCAGACTTTACGATCAGTTCGGGCATTAGCAACGTGGCCTTGGGATCGGCGGTAAAAGCGGCTTCGGGCACGATAACCTTGGGCTGAACGCCGGAAATACCCGTGCGCAGAATGTAGCGGTCCACCAGTTCGGCAAACAGATCGTGCGCGCCGTCCCAACTGAGGATCTGCGCCAGGCTGCGGCCTGTTCGGTGAGGCTCGCCGCCCAGCAGTTCATCGATCCTTGCGGACTGGACCGCCACGCGTCCGACGGGCGAACCGCTTCCGGTCAGTGCCATTAACAGCATCGGGTTCAGCGGGGTAGTTTTGGCGAGCCGGTTGCGCAATTGCTCAAGGACATAACCTTCCGGCAGATTCATCTGAAACACCGGATGCAGGCTTCTGGCGTGATAGGCCGGATCGCGCAGCGGCATGGTCAGGCTGATCTGCGATTGAGGATTCGCATCAAGGCCGTAGCGGAAAAGGTAATCACCGGACTCGTTCGCCGACAGCTCACCGCTTTCTCCTTGGGGTGTAAGGATGCGTACACGATCCAGAGGCGTCATTTGAAGACTTCCCGCAGTTCTTCAAAGGCAGGTCGCCTGGCAGGCACCACCTTGATTTCGACGTCCAGCGCAGCCAGCGCCCTGGCGTAGAAATTCATCGAGACGCTCGGGCTACCCTTCTCGATTTCTGCGAGCTTTTGCCGGGTAAGGCCCGATTGAGCAGCCAACTGTATCAATGTCAAACCGCGAGTCTTGCGCATATCGGCGATCTGCTTGCCGAACCTTTCGATCAGTAGAAGGGCGTCCACCATGTTATACCTGCATAACATTCAATAGAAGATGGAATTTATACGTGACATTCATGCTTCGCAATAAAAAGTTATGCAGAGATAACATCTGCGCTACTAAGTTACGTAAACGTGACATATGGCCAACGTCTCGCGAAGGCAGGCAGGCCCCCGCAGCCTTGCCTATACGCGTGCATGCGCACCATGAAAAACGCCTGATGGGCGGCAAGCCAATCAGGCGCTTATGGTCGTGCAGCCGATGGTTCAGATACGGACGTTGCCTCGCGGACCGGCGATGGCCCAAATGATCAAGCCCAGAACAGGCAGCAATACGATCAGCAGCACCCAAAGGATCTTCATCCCGGTTTCGGCACCGCTCTTCAAGACGTTAATGATGGCCCAGATATCGAGGGCCAGAATGATCAGTCCAACCAGACCATTAAAGGTGGAACCCATGGTGTCGCTCCTTATTGAAGGCTTGCCCAGTTAGGAGTGGCAAGGCTTGAAGAGGGTTCCGTCGCCGGCAGCATATTTGCACGCTCCAGTACGCTGCGCGGCTTCCCAGCGTTAGCGTTCGTATACGCGTTGCTGCCAGCAAACCAGGCTGCTACGACTGAGCCTTCAACGCCTGCAAGGCAGGCTCGATCAGGATGCCCAGCTCAACGCCCAACTCCATCACCCGTTGCTGGTCGTTTCCATACACCAGCACCGTCTGCAATTCGTCATCCATCGGCTCGCTGAGGTTCATCAGCACGTAGCCGCCCATTTCCTTGTTCATACTGGCGAGCTGAATCTGGATCCGGTTCAAGGCGATCAACGGCTCGACCTTGGCCAATTGCCTGGCCTTGATATTGAAGGTCACCTGCGGCCCGAACGAAGCCGTGATTTCGGCGAACAGGTCCATATAGCTATCGGCCTGAAACATCACTGTTTCCGGCAGGCTACCAACGACTACCCACTCGCCTAGCGGGATCGGAAAGCTGTCGTCGTAATTGATGTCGGGGTTGGCAGTCAGAAAGATTGCCGGGGCGGAGTAGGCTTGTGCAGCTTCGTCGGCAATCTGTTCGATTTCCTCGTCGCTCATGCAGCCGGAGCTGATCTTGCTGATGAATTCGATGAGTGAGGCTTTCATGGGGTTGTGATCCGGGGAAAAAACAGGCGCGAAGGATAGCCGGAAATCCTTCGCGCCTCTATGGCTTACAGCCCGACCGGGCACCACCCTCGCACGTTACTGCCCCAGAGTGCGTGCACCTGGAGCGCTATACGCCTAAACGGGTCAATTGCTCGGCGGTATCAGTGGCGCCCATGGTTTGTGCCGCCATCAGCGGCGTCACGCCCTTGGCGTCTTGAACATTCGGGTTGGCGCCCTTGGAAATGAGGTAATCGACGATCGCAGTACGGTTGAACATCGCCGCCATCATCAGCGCAGTGCGTCCGTCGGCCGACGCGCCTTCAACATCTGCCCCGCCCTCTACCAGGATGCGCACCACGTCCAGATCGCCCTTGAACGCCGCTCCGGCGATCGGGCTCTGGCCATTATCGTTACGCAGCTCCGGGTCCGCCTTGTACTTGAGCAATACCTTCACGGCGTCCTGATGACAGTGATAGCTGGCCAACATCAGCAACGTGTCGCCTTTGTGATTGCGCAAGTTGGGAGTCAGACCCTTTTCCAGCAAGCGATCGAGCATCTGTGCGTCTCCAGCCCGGGCGCAGTTGAAGACCTGTTCGGCAAATTCAAGCGCTTCATCGTCCGACATGCGGGTCGCGTTATCCGGGGTTTTCGAAGTGTCAGACATCAGCTTTCTCCTGTAGCGCCGCACATAGACGCAGGCACACGTGATCAATCATTTTGCTGCGGGAAAATCTCAGAGCCACGAGCATGAGATCAAGTTCCCGTTAGGTACCGCTGACAATCTCAGTTTTAGCAACGCCCGGCCAGAACGCCTTTTCGATGAGGTTGATAGAAAACACCACGATCATCTATGGCGAAAAAACCATTCAGCCGCTTGAAATGAATCACCAAGATTGGGGTCTGAGATTTCAATGCCCCTTCATTTTACCCCTCTCTGCTCTCCCAGCTCCCGCAAAATGCAGGACGCCTAAAAGGCTTTCTTGCAAAATGCACGAATGCAAAAATAAGCCAATCTTATAACTTGCTGATTTATAAGGTTTTTATTTAGATTCAAACACTGGCACAGTCACTGCACTAGTCCTACCAAGCTTGTAATCACTGAGCAATGGAGCCGCTAGACATGACTTTCATCCAAGAGAAATTCGCTTCCGTATTTTCCGAATTCGAAGTCAACACCCAGCCTCGTCCGGACGGTGGCGTCCTGCTGTCGCTGCGTAACGGGGAAGGCAAACAGATCCGCCGCTCCATTTCGTACGCTCAACTTCACACACCTGTTCAACTTGAATGGGTCATCAGCGCGATCCGCCGTGACCTGGCAGCTCAGGCCAGTGAGTTGCCCGCGATTTCGATGCTGCAAAGCCAACACCGTTTCGATTTGCCGACTTACCACACCCGGTAACAGGTCGACCTGCAGTACCGAAGCATCCCTTTATAGACTCCGCGATAGCACACCAAGGCCATCGCGGTTTTTTTTGCGTTCAGCTTCTGCCGTGACGACGGGCGCCGCCAGTGCATGATGTGCAGGGTTATCGAAGTTATCGGATGATCCCGCGGCACAACGCTTCGCCGACTGCCTGAGCCCGATTGGTCACGCCCAGCTTGGCGTAGATGCTTTTGAAGTGATGTTTGACCGTGGCCTCGGAAACCTCCTTGATCAACGCGATTTCCCAGGCCGTCTTGCCCTCTCTGGCCCACTTGAGAATTTCCAGCTCCTTGCCGGTCAGGGCGCGGGTTTGAAACTGACGCCCATTGCCTGCAACGTGCAACATTGGCACCAGGCTCGTCAGTAGATAGCGGTCGTTATGGCTGAGCGGCCGTTCCATACCGTTGAGCGAGCAAACGGTAACGACGCCCCGGTTGACACGGGTCTCGCTGGTGTAACCGTAGGACAGCGCGGGCAGCAAATCGCAGTCCTCGACGGCCGCCATGTAGGCTGACGAGGGTGGGTAAGTGTGGAACGCCTCCTCCCAATCGAGGAAGCCCAGGTTGTGGCGGAAGCAGCGAATGACCGGGTCTTCGATCATCAGCCGCCCCTGGCCATAGAGCTGCTTCCAGTAGTCGTCGACATTGGATGTGATGCAACTGAGCAGCATGCCGTCGCGATACTGGTAAAGCATCGCCCGCGCACAGCGGCATTCGATCCTGAGCCAGTCCAGCGCGTTAGCAATTGCCGCACTGCCATCCTGTTCGGTGATGCTGCTGACCATTTGCTCTATCAACGGACTCAGCGTCCCTGTTTGTACGTTTTTCATCTTCCCCTCCGTTCAAAAAACGTCCTGTGTCGTCCCTGGGTGCTCTTTAGAGTTTTTAAGTTGACTACAGCCGCTGGATACACAAAGCCCTGCACGAAAATTCATGAGCAAGGCGGATCCAATGGCCGTCAGGCTCCGACGGGCTAAGGGTTACACAGTCCGAACGGGTTAAACATAAGGGCGAAAACAAACAGGCATGCCTGACCGATAAACAGGCCACTTCCCACAAAACAACCAAAACCTGCTTACATTTTTGATGATTTGGAAACAAAAACGGCCGAAGGCGATGACCGCGGCCGAGGGCAAAAACCATGCAACGATCAAGCGACAGAAGTCACGTGGCGCGCGCGTCAGTCGTCCAGACCGGGAAACCGACTGGCGAATGACTCGCCAGTTGGCTGCGGCGCCTGCCCTTCAGCGCTGCTGAACAGTCGAATCGCGATCACGCGCGGGTGCTCGCCGATGTCGAACCATTGCCGTGTACCGGCCGGGACGGAAATCAGATCGTTCTTCTCGCACTGAACGGCATAGATGAAATCACCGATGTGCAGCGAATAAAGAGCCCGACCGGCGACGAAAAAACGCACCTGGTCCGCACCGTATTGATGCTCGTCGAGAAGCTCGCCACGCAGTGGATCCTTGTGCGGGTGATGGGCATCGACGCTGATGACATCGGCTGCGACATGGCCGCGCTCGGTCATCAGGCCATCGAGCTGCTCGCGGTACGCGCTTAGCACTTCGTCGTGAGGGGCACCGGCGGTTACCGGAACAACCGCTGACATGCGTTCAAAGCCAATGCCCTGCTCGGCGAGCGTGGAGGCAATGTCTTCGAAGTGGGTCAGGACCTTGGTCGGTAACTGCGCAGAAGACACGTGGTAGACGAAGAGAATGCTCATAGGGGGTTCCTCGGTTCAAGTGCTCGCCAACACAGTGATTGGCCAGACGCGGGATGATTCAAGCAGCCAGCATCATCAGGGTTTACGCGCACTGGCGGGCGCGGTTCATGCGCGCTCATCCTGCATGCACCTGGCCGCCAAAATCACGGCAGTCAGCGCAGCCAGGCTGGCGATAGCGAACGTCCAGCCCGCACCCAGCGCGCTCCAGCTGTACCCGGAATACAATGCGCCCAGCGCGCCGCCCGTACCGGACAAGGCTGCATACAGCGCTTGCCCCTGTCCTTGCTGGTGCGGACCGAAACTGCGTTGAAGGAAATGAATGGCGGCGGCATGGAAACTGCCGAAAGTCGCGGCATGTAAAAGCTGGGCGAATATCAGGATCGCCAGATGATCGGCGAAACTGCCGAGCAAGACCCAGCGCAGCGCAGCCAGGACAAAACTGGCCATCAGCACATGACGTACGCCGAAACGCTGCAGGATCCGGCTCATCGCCAGGAACATCAGCACCTCGGCGACCACCCCCACCGCCCACAGCATGCCGATGATGCCGCGGCTGTAACCGAGGTGCTCCAGGTGCAGGGTGAGAAACGTATAGTAAGGGCCATGGCTCAATTGCATCAGGGCCACGCATATGAAGAAGGCCAGCACTCCGGGGCTAAATAGCTGCTTCAAAAAGCCCTCGCCTGCCAGCCGCTGCGGTGAGAGCGAAGGCTGCGCATTGGGCACCCACCAGCTGCTGGCGACGATTCCGGCCATGATCACCAGCAGTGCCTGCGGGTACAGATCCAGGCTGAACCATTCGAACAGACGGCCCAGCCCGACTACCGTGAGGATGAAGCCAATTGAACCCCATAGCCGGATCTGGCTGTAACGCGCGGTCTGGCCCTGCAAATGCGCAAGGGTGATGACCTCGAACTGCGGCAGCACCGCGTGCCAGAAAAACGCATGCAACGCCATGACCATCGCCAGCCAGGCGTAGGACTTGTCGACGAGAATCAGTGAAAAGCAGGCCAGCGTGCAAACGGCGCCGAAGCGCACGATGGCCAGGCGCCGACCGGTGTAGTCGCCTAGCCAGCCCCAGACATTAGGGGCAACACAACGCATCAGCATGGGAATCGCCACCAGTTCGCCGATACGTGCGCTGGGAAACCCCAGATAATTGAAGTACAGCGCCAGAAACGGCGCGGTTGAGCCGAGCAAGGCGAAATAGAAAAGATAGAAGCTGGACAGTCGCCAGTAGGGAAGCGCCGCCACGGTCAAACGACCGCGTCGGCATTACCCGATGGTGGCATTACAGCTGACCCAGAACCGGGGTGTTGACCTGCACGTCCAGGTTTTGTCCGCGATGACGCAGCAGATGATCGAGCAGCACGATCGCCATCATGGCTTCAGCGATCGGGGTAGCGCGAATGCCCACACACGGGTCGTGACGACCCTTGGTGATCACTTCGACCGGATTGCCATCGATATCGATGGAGCGGCCCGGGGTAGTGATGCTCGACGTTGCCTTGAGCGCCAGGTGCGCGACGATTGGCTGGCCCGAGGAGATACCACCGAGAACACCGCCAGCGTTATTCGTGACGAACCCTTCAGGGGTCATCTCGTCGCGGTGCTCGGTGCCGCGCTGGGCGACGCTGGCGAAACCGGCGCCGATCTCGATACCTTTGACCGCATTGATACTCATCAGCGCATGCGCCAGCTCGGCATCCAGACGGTCGAAAATCGGCTCGCCCAGCCCTGGCATCACCCCGTCGGCCACGACAGTGATCTTGGCACCAACCGAGTCCTGATCGCGACGCAGCTGATCCATGTAGGCCTCAAGCTCGGGCACTTTGTCCGGGTCGGGGCAGAAAAAGGCGTTCTGCTCGACCGACTCCCAGGTCTTGAACGGGATCTGGATCGGCCCCAATTGACTCATGTAGCCGCGCACGGTGATGCCTTGGCTGAGCAGGTATTTCTTGGCAATGGCGCCCGCTGCGACACGCATGGCGGTTTCACGAGCCGAACTGCGGCCACCGCCGCGGTAATCGCGAATGCCGTATTTGTGGTGGTAGGTGTAGTCGGCGTGGGCCGGACGGAACAGATCCTTGATCTGCGAATAGTCCTTGGACTTCTGGTCGGTGTTGCGGATCAGCAAGCCGATGGACGCGCCGGTGGTCTTGCCTTCGAACACGCCGGACAGGATCTCGACTTCGTCGGCTTCCTGACGCTGAGTGGTGTGGCGGCTGGTGCCGGGCTTGCGGCGATCCAGGTCACGCTGCAGGTCTTCCAGCGACAGCTCGACACCCGGTGGGCAGCCATCGACGATGGCGACCAGGGCCGGACCATGGCTTTCGCCGGCGGTGGTGACAGAGAACAGCTTGCCGAAGGTATTGCCGGACATGCGGGAGGCTCCGAGAAATCGACCAAAAGACTAAAAACACAGCGCGGCAGTATACGCAGGGTAAACGGCTATATCACGCGCGAACCTTATTCGATTGGCTGCGTCCAATTTCACACTTTATTGATGATGGCCTTGCGATGCTACGTAGTATGTCCCTGATTTGCGGCTTGCTGCCGCTGCGAGTAATCGCCTTGACCCTCACCCTGCTTTCCACCCTCGCTAACGCGGGTACCCCCGTTGTCCTGCAGCGCCCCATCTCCCTGGATACCGGAACGGGCGAGCTGTTCGGCACACTGTTGCTGCCCAAATCGACGTCACCCGTACCGGTGGTGCTGATCATCGCCGGCTCCGGCCCTACCGATCGCGACGGTAATAATCCTGATGGCGGACGCAACGACAGCATGAAGCGCCTAGCGCTGATCCTGGCCAAACACAACATTGCCAGCGTGCGTTACGACAAGCGTGGCGTGGCTGCCAGTCGGCCTGCGACGCCGGACGAACGGAACCTCAGCATCGAGAAATACGTCGACGACGCGGTCGCCTGGAGCCAAAAGCTCAAGGCTGACCCTCGATTGGGACAGTTGATTCTCATGGGCCACAGCGAGGGGGCACTGGTCGCCTCGCTGGCCGCAGAGCGCGCAGGCGCCACGGCGTTGATCTCCGTTGCAGGCACGGGGCGCCCGGTGGACCAGGTCGTGCGCGGACAGCTGCAAGATCGCCTCCCACCGCCATTGCTGGCGCGCAGCGAGGAACTGATCGAAGAGATAAAAGCCGGCAAGACCGATGACAATGTGCCTGAACCGCTGCAAGTGGTGTTTCGTCCAAGCGTGCAGCCGTACCTGATCTCGCTTTTTCGGCAGAATCCGGCTGCAGCGTTCGGCAAACTGAAGATTGCGACGCTTATCCTCCAGGGCCGCAATGACATGCAGGTCGGGGTGGGCGACGCAGAATTGCTGCATCAGGCCAAACCGGACTCGCAATTGGCGATCATCGACGGCATGAACCATGTGCTGCGTATCGTACCGATGGACTTGAAGCGCCAGTTGGCATCCTATAAGGACCCGCAGTTGCCGCTGGCCAGCGAGCTGTCCGATCGCATTCTCAAATTCATTGCTTCGGTGCCCGCGGCCTAGGCATACGTCTCTTTGAGCTACGCGCCCTTACCGAAGGTTTCGGCGCGTCAGTCAGCAGATTTTGAGCGCTAGCGAAGCGTCTGAGCCAGTCGTGCCGCCCGGCGCCGTCAATCGACTGTTCCGCGATTCCCCCTTCAGATCCTAGGAAAATGGCCGATAGCGGGATGCTGGCATTGTGTTTGCCGAGCAATGTCGAGAACAGGATCGCCGTGATGACACAAGCAACGATGGAAGCCGAAGCGCTCGCCCCCGCAGAAGGCAAAGAGAGTGAAGCCGCTGCGCCGGTATTGTGGGAGGACGTGCAGGCCGACCAGTTTTCGATGCTGCGACTGTCGCCACTGCCGATGGATCGTGCTACCGGTGGGCGGCCTCTACGCTTTGTCGAGTTCGGTCGCGCGGAGCGCCATAGCAAGGACTTCAGCCTGTTGCGCCTGAGCTACCATCTGCCCGGGCAAAAGACCCGCAAAGAGCAGAACAACCTGGATATATGGGTCGACCATGCCAATCGTGCGGTTCGGGTAGGCCCCGAGTCGGGCCTGCAGATCGAACCGTGGAATCGCGGGCTAGGCCGCTTTATGCTCGCCCAGGGCATTCATTGGGCGCAGAAACGCTGGTCCGAATATCGCATCGAGGGCATTGCGCTGGCCAACAAGGATGCGCTTAACGAAGATACCCGCATGCGCCGCGACCACTTCCTCAAGACCCAAGGTCTGGAGGTGGCCTACGCCGACCCTCAGCACCTTAAGGGCACTGTGAAGGAGGCCAAGGTCGGCAACCTGAACAACACCTGGAACACTGACAAGGTGCAAATCGTCGAGATTCTCGACGCTGCGCAGATGTTGCAACAGGCCGAGCAGAAGATTCAGGAACAGGAAGTCACGATCAAGAAAGCCGAACACAAGATCGGCAAGTACCGCCGCGATGACAGCGGATTGCGCTTTACCATCGCTTGCCTGGTGACCTTCGCAGTATTTCAGGCCGGACTGTTGATCTGGATTGCGACGCACCGCTAGCGTACGCACCCTCAAGCGTCTCTGGCCTGTGATACGAGCGCGTACACACCAGGCACGCCGCAAGACCTGTAGCAGCCTTTAAAGCGTCGCGACACTGGCGAATGCGGTCGTCAGTCGCCGAGGGCTGGCTGAAAGGCGGTAACGGTTCGAGGATCAAACGCGTGCAGCAAATAGTGCCTGATGCGTCCGACATTGCTCGGCCGTCAGCATGAACACCCCGTGCCCGCCACGCTGGAATTCCAGCCAGGCGAAGTTTACTTCCGGGTAGAGCGCTTCGAGGTGCACCTGGCTATTGCCCACTTCGACGATCAGCAATGCCTTCTCGGTCAGATGATCAGCGGCCTGAGCCAGCATGCGACGCACCAGGTTCAGCCCGTCGTCACCACAGGCCAGCGCTATTTCGGGTTCATGCTGGTACTCATCGGGCATGTCGGCGAAATCTTCGGCGTCGACGTAAGGTGGGTTGGACACGATCAAGTCGAAGCGCTGCCCCGGCAGGCCGTCAAAACCATCGCCTTGCACGGTGTATACGCGCTCGTCCAGGCCATGACGCTCGATGTTCCGATTGGCCACTTCCAGTGCCTGGAAAGAAAGGTCCGCCAGCGCCACCTCGGCTTGGGGAAACACTTCGGCGCAGGCAATGCCGATGCAGCCCGAGCCTGTGCACAGATCAAGAATGCGTGCTGGCTCGGTTGCCAGCCAAGGTTCGAAACGCTGCTCGATCAGCTCACCGATCGGCGAGCGCGGGATGAGCACACGCTCGTCGACGATGAACGACATGCCGCAGAACCAGGCTTCCCCAAGCAGATAAGCAGTCGGAACACGCTCCTCGATACGGCGCTTGATCAGACGCTGTACGTTGACCAGTTCGTCGTCTTCGAGGTTGCAGTCCATATAGCTGTCTGAAATTTCCCAAGGCAGGTGCAGGGCACCCAATACCAGCTGCCGGGCCTCGTCCCAGGCATTGTCGGTGCCGTGCCCGTAGAACAGGTCTTCCCCATGAAAACGGCTGACGGCCCAACGGATATGATCGCGCAGGGTGCGCAGGCGGGAAGTGATCACGGCAGACTCCTTGAAAAAACGACGGGCGATTCTAGCAGTCATCCAGCCAACAAACGATGCCTGCGCCCGACAGCAAAACTTTCCACAACCTTTCATCGATTTTGCAGGCAATATGACAGCAACCGCGACCTGCTCGACGGCTTCAAGCCCGTTAAAAAACGGTACCTGTGAGCATTGAGATTCACAGAATCGTTCAGCCAGTGGACAATGTGGCAAAAGCCCCACTCGAAGGAGCCCCAGATGTCTGTTCCAAACACCGATCCAAAGACCATGTTTCAACTCAGTAACCGTGAGTACGCAGCGGCCACTTTGAGTAATGCCACCCTCATCATCATCGACGCCCAGAAAGAATACTTGAGCGGCCCGCTGGCTCTGACCGGGGTTCAGGAAGCGATTGATAACATCGTAAAACTGGTCGACGCCGCCCGCCTCGCCAAATCGCCGATCATCCACGTCCGTCACCTGGGAACCGTAGGCGGCATGTTCGACCCTCAAGGAGAGCGCGGGAAATTCGTGCCGGAGCTGCTGCCTCTGACCGACGAGATCATCATCGAAAAAACGTTGCCGAATGCGATGAAGGGGACTGTCAGCACAGACAAAAGCCAGGAAATGCACATGTTGCTTGAGAAGTTGGGACGTCTGGATCTGGTGGTCTGCGGGTTCATGAGCCATTCCAGCGTCAGCACCACCGTGCGCGCGGCCAAGGACTACGGCTTCCGTTGTACCCTGGTCGAAGACGCCTGCGCCACTCGCGATCTTCCAATCCCGACCGGTGTGATCAAGGCAGAACGGGTGCAGCAGGCCGAAATGGCGATCATGAACGACAACTTCGCCAAGCTAGCCCTGACCAAAGATCTGATCTGACGACCGACTCATCAGGAACTGAACCTGGCACCACCAAGTCTTGACCATGCCTCGCATGTCGTTTTCCGGCAGTTCCTGAAGAAAAAGAGTACACATGCAATCTCCGGTTATGTGAACCGTCTCACATTACCGCCTATCCGTTAAACACTCGTGTTTGCCTTCGAGCGCTGACCAGACGGGAACCACCCGGGGCGTAAGCGGGTCAGAGCGCCGATACCCATAGAGGAAGTCGGAATGAAGATATCCGATGGTTTCGATGCCCGTCGCTTGCGCCCCAAAGGCCAGAGCAACTGGCGGATGCGCTTTAGCGCTGCAATCTCTGCAATTCTTGCCACGGCAGGTGTGCTGCTTGCCATGGCTGGCGTGGCCAGCCTGATCGGTCACCCGGCTGCGTTGGGCGAGCTCAATGCAAGCCCGGCAGGCGCCGTTGTCATCATCGTCCTTGGCCTGTTTTTACTGTACTTCGGTGTCTGGCTATGGCGCCGCAGCCGTCGTCGCCGCCGCCGCGCTGGCGAACTGAACATGTCTCCGCATTTGATGAAAAAGCACGACTGACCCTTCCCCCGCGTCTTGCATCGCCATTTGATCGTTTAGTCGCGCCGCTGACGGCGTGACAGGGTTAAACTGGCGCCCTTCGCGGAGACCAACATGCAAGACGACGACTTTTCCCTGTTCAGAAGTGAGCTTGGCGGCGTTAGGCCGATCAAGACTGAACACGCCGACGTAGGTAAACCCAAACCCGATCGTAAGAACCTGGCCAAACTGCGGCAGGCTGCGACCGTGCGCTCGGATGCGACCATTACAGTGGATGGCCTGTCCGATCAGTTCGTAATCGACGTCGGACCGGAAGACACGTTGTCCTGGGCACGAGATGGCGTTCAGGAAGGCCAGATGCGCAAGCTCAAACTGGGCCAGATCAGCTTTGAAGGCAGCCTCGATCTGCATGGCATGAGCGTGGAACTGGCGCGGGAGACCATGTGGGAATTCCTGGCGCAAGCCACCAAACTGGAAATCCGCTGCGTGCGTATCACCCATGGCAAGGCGGTACGGCTGGACGGTAAGCGCCCGATGATCAAAAGCCACGTCAACACCTGGCTGCGTCAGCATCAGCAGGTACTGGGCTTTACTTCGTGCCTGGCCAAACATGGCGGCGCCGGGGCCGTATACGTGATGCTCAAGAGGACGATGATGGAGGGGCGTGACGAGTAGAGTGGCCGCGTCGAGTAACCGCGCATTAAAACGTGTCGGGCTGTTCAGACCCGTATGTCACAACAATGCCTGCGCGCCATCGCGCTAGAAAGCGCGCTGCTCTGCAGCGACACGGCGTGCCGGCGGGGTAGCAAAAGCCCCACCGCTGACAGGCCGTGCCATGGCACACCGGTGTACCCGGGATCAGCGAGGGCCGGGGCCGCCGCCTTGTCCACCGCCACCGCCCGGGCCTCCACCCTCGTAATGACCACCGCCACCGCCTCCATGGCCGCCGCCGTGACCACCACCGCCAGGGCCCCAGAAAGGCCAGCAGCCGGACATGGCCGACAGGACTGCGACGACCATCGCGACTTTCGCTATACGACTCAACATACACTTCACTCTCTTGAAAATGGGTTCAACGACAGGCGTTCACCCCCTGCGAAATCTGACAGCACCACTTGGGCAAACCGCGTCGTCAATTGGTAACCGCCAGGTATCAGGATTGATACTGTCAGATTGAAACGACGCTGCTGTAAGAAGGCTTTGTTTCAACAGAGCGGCGTCTGGCGCACCAGAGGCCGGCTAAACGGCCAGCCTTACCGGGCTATCATTCCCGCCGCCTGCTCGGTCGCCTCGGTGGTACGGGTTGCCAGTTTACGAACTTCATCGGCGACCACTGCGAACCCTCGCCCGGCTTCGCCAGCGCGTGCGGCTTCAATAGCCGCGTTCAGTGCCAGAAGATTGGTCTGGCTGGCAATACTCTGGATCGTACTGACGATCTGCGAGAGTTGGGCAATGCTGGCTTCCAGCGTGCGCTGATGCTCCCCTTCCGCTGCCCGCAACGCTTGCTGCTCGTGCTGCAGGTGCACATCCACCAGTGCGCCGACCACCCGGAGTGGCGCACCGTGGGCGTCTCGCCGAGTCTGGCCGCGAGCCCTGAACCAGCGGTACTCGCCGGTTTTCATCTTCAACCGGTACTCCAGGTCGAAAGGCGTCTTCCCGGACCGGTCATTCAGATGATTGCCAAACGCGGTAAGGCTGCGTTCCTTGTCATCTGGATGCAGTCTGGAAGCCCAACTGTCGAGAACGTCCGGGAACTCCTGCTGCGTTTCAAATCCCAGCAGCCGGCGAAATTGCGGCGACCACCAGAACGGATTTTTCGGGTTCACAGGATCCCCCGCGATGACCTCCATGTCCCACAGGCCATCGGAGAGCATTTCGCGGGCCAGCTCGAATCGGGTGATGATGACGTCATGCGCACGGTCGCGCTCCAATTCGATATGGATATCTCGCAAGGATCCCGCTACACGCACCGGCCTGCCCTGTTCATCACGAAGTGTCTCGCCCTGCGCGTAGAACCATCGATATGAACCATCCTTCATGGCGAGCCGATTCTTGACCTTATAGGGGGTATGACCCGATTTGTCATTGAGATGCCGGGCAAACGCGTCAAGGGTCGCTTGCTTGTCCTGCGGATGAAGACGATCCGCCCAACTGGCCAGAACGTTGGGAAAATCACGTTCATCGTTAAAGCCCAGGAGAATGCGAAACTGCTGTGACCACCAGAACCGGTTCTTTGGGTTGACGGGATCCCCCGCCACCACCTCCATGTCCCAAAGCCCCTCGCTGGACGCCCTGTTCACCAGGTCGAACCTCACGTCATGAGCAGAGGCGTAAAGCGCTGATTCGCGTAGCGACTCGCGAGCGGATGCGAGCGCTTGCTCAAGTTCGCTGATACGGGCCTTTGCTTCCCGATTGGATGTTTCCACAACGCTCCAGGCATGAAGGACAGCCTGCGCTTGCGCGCACCCGTCAACCTGGGGCACGTGACCATCGGTAATGGCATTTATAAGCTGATGCAATGCTCGCCGATCACGGCGCAGCGAGAAAAAAGTAGACATGATGACGAACTCTTAAACCGAAAACGGGCCGCATCCATGGCGCCTTGTCTCTTATATCGTCATCTACGAAGAAAACTGTACAGCCTTTATCACGTGTACAAGGACCATGTGCACTGCGGTTAGCCGTGCGGCAGGCCCTCGCAACCCGGCGCAAATGGCAGCCAGATCATTGCGGTCGTGCCAGCACAACGCCTCGGGAAGCGGCTTCAAAGCAGTAGTGACGTCAGCGCCCGCTGCACGCCCGCGTAAATGATCGATGGCGCATAAGGAACGGTGCCATTCTCATGCAGGATAATGCCCGTCGTCAGGGCGATCAGCGTTTTGCGGTCAGCGATGTCAATCGGCTGATCGGGCTGGGCACCGACGCCTGCGGCCAATGCGTTGATGTAAGCCTCGGTATCGTTTTCCACGCCTGGCGCCCAGCGGCTGATCACCTCGCGGATCGTGTCGACTCCGGCGTCTCCTGCGTGCGGTATTCCGGCCTTGCTTCGGTACGCCAAAATCAGCTTCGCCAACGCACGGATGCCATTCTCGGCGGTGTCGAAACGAGCAAATCGTTCTTCAAGCGCCGAATCTGGCGCCAGTTGCCCTTGCCACTGATTGCGTGGGTCGTACTCAATATTACCGGGGTTGTTGTTGCGCACCCCGCGGGGGATTGTCGGCATCATGCTTCTCCAGAAATAAAAAAACCGAACCAGTCGGGGCATTGGCGAACAGCAGGGCACCCTCCCTTCCTGGCGCTTTACCGACGGTTGGAGGCACGTGAATCGACGGGCCGGTTCAGGCGCCGAATCACTTGCGCTTGCTGCGCAGTATTTGCGCGTCGACCTGATCAGCGCAGGTGTCGAGCAGATTGATTGCCCGATCTTTCAACGCCCAAAGGTCGCCGTTCGACATCAAATCCTCGTCTGCAGCGTTGATGCGCTCGCACGGTACCCAGTCAGGGGGCTCGAGTTGGACGGTCGTTGTCGTTAACGCCGCGGGCGGTCTTGCCACGCAAGCCGTCAGGCAAAGGCTGAGCAGCCCAATCACGAACAGGCTTGCGGGTACGCTTGAGTTGTTCAAAGTCTCTCCTCGCCCGCAGGGCTTTCTGGTCACTGGCCTTGAGCCGCTTGTTCAGGTCAGCCTGATAGTCGGCGTTACGTTTTGCTTCAGCGCGCAGCGTCGTGATGGTTGCCTGGCTTTGCAGGCTGGCGTCGAGCGCGGCCTGCCTGGCAACGCGCTCGGCGGCAAGATTGCCCTGCAGCCTTTCCATCCTGATCTGCTGGATGGCCATAAGCAGGGCCATGACCGTGGCAACTGCCACTGCAACGGCGACACTGCGCAGCAGTGACACTGGTCGAATGACTGATTCAACACTCATGCCGAGTCCGCCTTGCGTCCAAGAAATCTTATGATCAGTTGCCGGATGGCCGTGACGCCGATGAAGCCGATGGCGCCGCCGGCAGCGACGGATAAGCTCGATGGCCAGGCCATCCATTCAATGACGCTACTGGCTGACAGACTGAGTGCGCCGCAGATAAGCGCTTCAAGCAGCACACGCCGCCTGTTCTGCTCCTTGCCGTCGTACAGCACACGGAGCAAAGAGATGGTTGCGGCCATGATCGCTCCTTGCCAGAGCGGATTCGAAAGTAAAAGCCAGACCTGCGCCCAAAATTCAGGTGATTTTTCAGGCATATCGTCGACATCCGATAGTCCACCCTTTCGGGATCGGAGAATGAAAAGCCCCGGCTGGTGCCGAGGCTCGGAATGGGGTTGACGCTGTCACAGAACGGTCCAGCAGGAACGTTCTGCACAGCTCATTGCGGAGAAAAGGAAAAGCCCCGCGACGTGCGGGGCCCTCGTATTGCACAAAGCTATTGGTAGCGTTACGCCTGCGCGTAACTCCACTGTGCGATGCGCTCAGCAAAGTACGGCCGGACCATGGTGACGGTGGCCGCATGGTTGCTTGCCTCCAGGCTCATCTTTTCCCCATCGGTGCCAGGCCCGGCAACCCAGAGGGTAAGAGGAATCTTTTCAGCCTTCGCTCTATCCAGCAGATTTTTCAATGCAGTACGTCCGGCATCGGTTGGCGGAATACCCGTCTCACCAATGAACGCGGCCATTTTGTTGGCCTTCGCGTAGGTGAGGAATGGCCCGATGATGTCATCACGCAATGCAGTGGGCGATATCTGCGTGTTATCGCCTTCGTATCTACCGCTCGAGTCGCCGTTAACGTCGGCATAACCATGGGCCTCCCAGACGATGGCATTCGCCGGATCAACGATCTTCGACTGCAGGTTCGCCGAGACGCTGGACCATCGCTGAGCACTTGCATATTCCAGACCGCAGATGAACACCGGCTTCTTGGAACTGTTGCGAAGGGCCTGGAGCACCGTATTCATGGTGTTGATGTACAGCGTTTCCAGGTTAGGCAGCGTGATGTAATCCTTGTCGCAGGCATTGTTGGTGGAGGAGTAAGGCTCGTTACCCAGGCCCCAACCCAAAACCATCGGATCGTCGCAGGCAACAACCAGTTTTTGGTGGAAGTTGGCCAGATGCACCGCACTCCAGGAACCGCCGCCAACAGCGTTACCGTCTCGGATCAGGACTTGCTCGGTCACCTTCCAGCCCGATTGATTACCGGCTTTTTCCGCAGGATAAAGGCTGCCGGTCAATTGCCCGTTGTTGTCGGTTTCATAGCGATGCAGGCGCATGTAGTGATGCGGATCGGGAATGATCCTGGCTTCGCCGTTGGAGGCGGCGTCAATCAACTTGAGCATCTTTCGCCAATTTTCCGTGAAGTCCGGGTTCAGGCTGGCGCCTTGGCCCGGCAGGCCGTCCGTGGACGATAGGTTAATGGCACGCTGCAGTTCGAAGGGGAACCGGATAAGTCGTACGCCGAGGTCACGCACCCAATGGTTAATGATGTCTTCGGTCGGCCACTGGTAATGAGTGCCGGCGGAGCCCGGAAGGATCTGGCCGGCGTTGGCAACGGAGCCCAGGTTGATCCCTACCAGAGGGATGTTGGTGAGCTGGGCAATTGCTGAGCTGCTATTGGACATTTTGTGCACCTTGAGTCGATTGAGTTAACCGCGTAACGGACGCGGTACCGCTGTCGCTCAACGGCGATAGCTCGGGGCTCGTGGCCCGCACATGATTCAATGTCCCGCACCGGGCGCATTTGATCTGGAGCTCGGTCATCTCGCCGATTCGGGCAAGAAGTCTTTTGCACTTTCCACATCGGCAATCTTTCAGCATTTTCAAAGCCTTTTAATGTGCTTCCAAGCGGCGCCCCGCTCGCATGAGCAGAGCGGGCGTGGACTGATTTGCAGGCGGGCTGGCCATTCGACGCCTTCGCTTCGTGTAACTTCACCGGCTAAAGGCGCCCTCTGTTTTTTCACGCAAATAAAAAGCCCCGGATTTCGGGGCTTTAGGGTGTGACATATACCGTGGGGTCATTGCGCGCTCGACCTATCCGCCGTCAACAGCCAGAAATGACAAAGCCCCGACAGGTTTCTCTGGCGAGGCTCAGTGGGTAGTCCTACTTGCGTAGGAATGACAGCATGGGGAAACAATACTGTATGGATGAACAGTGGTCAAGCAATGACCGACATTAAAATTCCCTCATGAACAAGAATGACTTCAGCTGACTTCAACGCATCCCTCACCAGCGCGTCCAACGCGGCTTCGATCCCTCTCTTCCACCGCCAGTAAGTCGTTCGATTCAAGCCCTGAGCATCCCAGGTCGTGATGTCGTAGAACGCATCCGGCAGCACGATCATGTCGGTTGAGCGCTTGATGTACTGCTCGCGGCCAAGACCCGTGGACGTCGCGCATGGCTTGCCGGGCCGATGTGCTGCCTTGGGTTCGCTCGCGACCTTCGCCCCCTTCAAGGGTGGGATCGCCCAGGCTGTGACAGCCTTGTAGATAAACAACTGCGGCGCAGGTGAGCAGACAAGCGGGACCAGCTCGCCAATAGCCTGCACCTTCTTGCCTTTGTGCATGCTGAACTTCGCCACCAGCGCACCCCAGTGGCGCGGAGTCAGTTGCGAATGCAAGCGAGCATAAATCCAACAGTCGGCGACTTTGCGGTCGCCACCGGGGCGCTTCGAGGAGGACAGCAGCCTCAGGTCCGCTCTGCCCTCGTTGAGCGGGCTATACAGATTCTGCCAAGCCTGCTTGGCGGTATTGCCCACAGCATCTGCGGCGAGCGCCGACACCACGGCGCTCAAAACGCTGGAATACATCATGTCGTTTCTCCTTTGAACCCTGAGACTTGCCAGGGCCCGGGCCGTTAGGGCCTTCAAATTTCTAATGGTGCAGTGCGTAGCTACCTGGTGGCATCGCGACCGCCTAAGCGTTGCGCGCCAAGCTCCTACACCTGGCTCCATGTCCTGCTTATGCAACACGTCGCTCGCCAATGTTAACCGGCGGTAATCTCGTTTACAATACCGCCGGTTAATGCGCAATACTTAACCACCGGTTAAATTCCACCCATGAGCAGAAAGAAAGCGTTATCCGCCGAGCTAAAAACCGAATGCGACGCCGCCAAGGCGCTTTTCGTTTCCAGAAAGAATGCCCTTGGCCTGACCCAGGCACGCCTGGCAGAAGCTGCCGATATCTCGGCAGCGGCCGTGGCGATGTACCTGAATGGCACGAATGCGCTGAACGCGAAATTTGCTGTAGTCCTGTCACGCTTGCTGGATGTGCCCGTTGAGGCATTCAGCAAGCGGCTGGCAAAAGAAATCGCCGGGCTGACCCACGGCGCGGAGCAACCGCTGTCCCCCGGCGCTAGCATTCCTGCCGCCGAGCTGGTTCGTCGGATGCTTGCACGTCAGGGAAAAGGGCTTTCCGACGATGCCCGCAGGCGCTTGTTGGCAGCCGCTGAGAGCGATGAGGGCACAGGTGCAGTCGAGGTTGACTACTATCGGCCAGGCGTTGTTGGCGGTGAGGTGTGGATTGCACATTACGACGTGCGTGCGGCGATGGGTGGCGGGCAGATCCCCCACGACTACCCTGAAATGCTGCAGGACGTCCGGGTCAGTCCGCAGCACCTGCGGGAAATGGGAGTCGAGTTCAAAGAGCACTTCCACCTCAAGATGGTGACCGGGTGGGGCCAGTCCATGGCGCCGACGATCAAACATCGCGATCCGCTCTTGGTCGACATCAGCATTCGTGAGTTCGTGGGGGATGGCGTCTACATGTTTTCATGGGATGGCCATCTCTATATCAAACGACTGCAATGGGTCGGCGACGAGCAATTCACCATGATCTCGGATAACACTCGTCACCCCCCGCAGACCATCAGGGCAGAGGAAACCTACATCCAGGCTCGGGTGCTGCTGGTGTGGAACGCCAACCTGCTCTAGTCCTTGTTGTTCGATCCATCGCGGGCCCGGCCCGGCAGGACAGTGGCGGATTGCCCCTGCCTGGGTTTAAAGGCTTCCCGCCCCAAGCCGATAGCCTGTTACCGCATTCCGCGGTGCAAGGAGGCTTCATGAAAAAGATATCACTGCTCGTTCTGGTCACGATTCTGTCAGCGAGTCCGCTGTTGGGATCGGCGTGTCCGAAAGGTACCCATCCCACCGGCGGGACCGGCTCGCACCATAAAGGTGGGACCTGCGTTTAATGCTTGCCCGGCCCTGGCGCCGGGCTTTGCGCAGTTCAGAACGGCGCCGGTGGCTCATGTGCAAAAACGTCACCGATCTCCTCCGGCTGCTCGTCAACGTCTGAACGCTCCCACCGCACTGTCACTGAGCCGTCTGCATCGTTGTAGGTCATGTGCAGACCAACTGTCTCTGCAAGCATCCCCATCACCTCATCCCATTCCCGATCACCATCAGTGTCGAGGCGGTGGATCGTCACCCATCGCTGAAGCTGGGCGATCGGGTGGTTGATCATCGAGGCAATGCGCAGATTGAGTCGCTCTACGCCTGATACCTGAACCCTTTGCTCTTGTTTTTCTCGCTGCAATGCGGTCATCAGTCACTCCCTATGATCTGTATGTATGTACAGTTATTTCGGCTAGCATACGCAATCTTTTCAAAAAAATAAATTCAGCGACGACGTCCCCGCTCAATACGCCCGTGATGCGTTCAGTGATCGCATCGGTACAACGAAGGGATAAAAGCGACAGCCGCTGGGGTTTTCATCAGAGGCCAGCAACGCTGATGACGGCGAATGGAGCCGCCCAAGGGCAGTGTTCAAGCAAAAGAACAATGTGGAAACGTCGATTCGACAATGCCCGCCAACTCGCTTCAGCGGGCCCCGCAACAAGCCGGTTTGAGGGAGAAATGCGTTGAACGAGCCGTCGATAGCGGGCGATCGGCGGCAGACGGCAGTACACCTGCCAGCACACCTACGCTACCATGTGCCGCATGGCGGGCCTGATTCCTGCGTACATTGCCAATCAGTTCGGACACGGCGTGCAATGCTCAGCCCACTCATACCCGATGGAACAACTCCAGCACCGTATGCAGTGAGCTTGAAAAACGGGTCACGATCCTGATTGGTCTACATTCGGTACAGCCTTAAACAGTACCCCTCTGAAACCCACACGGAACACACCCTGTGACACTGGAACAGAACTACACGGCGATCCTTGGTCAACTCGGTGAGGACGTCTCCCGCGAAGGCCTGCTCGACACCCCGAAACGTGCGGCCAAAGCCATGCAGTATCTTTGCCGCGGCTATCAGCAGACGCTGGAAGAAGTCACCAACGGCGCGCTGTTCAGCTCCGACAACAGTGAGATGGTGCTGGTTAAGGACATCGAGTTGTACTCGTTGTGCGAACACCACTTGCTGCCGTTCATTGGCAAGGCCCACGTCGCCTACATCCCCCGTGGCAAGGTGCTGGGGCTGTCCAAGGTCGCGCGCATCGTCGATATGTTCGCCCGCCGCCTGCAGATCCAGGAAAACCTCAGCCGTCAGATCGCCGAAGCCGTTCAGCAGGTCACCGGCGCGCTGGGCGTGGCGGTGGTGATCGAAGCCAAGCACATGTGCATGATGATGCGCGGTGTGGAGAAACAGAACTCGTCGATGATTACCTCGGTAATGCTCGGCGAGTTTCGCGAAAACGCTGCCACCCGTACCGAGTTCCTCAGCCTGATCAAGTGATCCGGGCATTCAGAAGCGCCGCAACCGATGTTGCGGCCGCGAGGTTTCAAGCATGTTGATGAAGGCATTAAGGGTCGGTGTTGGCCAGTTGGTTATCCTGGGCGACTTCCTGACCCGTCCCGCCAGGAAGAAACGTACGCCAGCCGCTCAGGCAGCGGTGGAGGCTTCGGGCAAGGACCTGACCCTCTACCAGTTCAACGCCTGCCCGTTCTGCGTCAAGACGCGCCGCACCCTGCGGCGGCTGAATGTTCCGGTGGTCTTGCGCGACGCGAAGAACAACGAGCTAGACCGCCAGACCCTGCTCAGCGGGGGCGGCAGGATCAAAGTGCCGTGCCTGCGTATCGAAGGAACCGACAAAACGGTCTGGATGTATGAGTCCAAGGTGATCATCGATTACCTGAATCAGCGCTTTTCGGCAGTGTGACTGCTGCCCCTTTTAGCAGCTGACAGACCAGCGGTGACGGCATTCAAGCGCTTGCGCCGCAAACAGGGTGGCTCAGGTCCTCACTGCTCATGGTGTTCTGCCTGACAGCGCGTTGCGGTCAGCGCGGGCAGCCCTCCTCACGGCACGCGGTATACGCCTTCAGTTGCTCGATCCGTACCTTGGTTCGTTCCGCCATGCACTGCGCCTGGGCCAGCGGCCACATACTGCCACCATCTTCGCGCTTGCCGACCTGGTACTTGCAATCGGCATCACGAAAAGCGATCCACTGCTTCTGTGCAACCTGCAACGCTTTCTTGCGATCCGATGTGGTCAAGTACGACATCTGCGCCTTGTACTGCTCATTCAACTCGGCATCCAGCGTTGCGAATTGCTTGCTCGCGCATTGATTCATCGCAGCCTGATTGGCATCGCAATCCTCGGCCTGGGCCGAGCAGCCGATCCCCAGGGCCATCAGCATGCCGAGGCCTATCATCATGTAGCGCATTGAATATTCCCTTTTCTGGATGAACGCCCGGACCGAGCCAAGCGCACGCAGCTTGAATACTGAGGACACCGGATGCTGCCAGGCACAGTGTTCAGACATAAAAAAACCGGCCACTGCTGCCAGGGCCGGTTTTTATTTTTCCGCAGGTCAATCCAGCATGCCGACATAGCCCGGCTGTTGCTGGACCCGCGCCAGCCAGCCTTCAATGGCCGGAAACCGGGTCAGGTCGAAACCGCCCTGATGGGCGACATGGGTGTAGGCGTACAGCGCGATGTCGGCAATGGAAAATCGCTCACCCACCAAAAATGGTGTGCGCAGCAGTTGCTGCTCCATGACCTTCAATGCCTTGTACCCGCGCCTGTGCAGGGATTGGTACTCCTCCAGACGTTCTTGTGGCAGTCCCAGGTAAAACTGAATGAAGCGCGCGACAGCAATGCTCGGTTCGTGGCTGTACTGCTCGAAGAATTGCCATTGCAGCATCTGCGTACGCAGGCGTGGCTCGGTCAGCAGAAACGGCGTGCCTTCAGCCAGAAAATTGAGAATCGCGTTCGACTCCCAGAGGCACGTGCCGTCGTCGAGTTCCAGCACTGGAATCTTGCCATTGGGATTTTTTGCCAGAAACGCCTCGGTTTCGGTCTCACCCTTGAGAATGTCCACTGGCACCCATTGGTATTGCGCACCGAGCAAATTGAGCATCAGCTTGATCTTGTAGCAGTTGCCCGAATTGTAATCGCCATAAACCTTGTACATCTGCTGCTCCCCTCTTAATGCCGAGCTGTTGCGTGTGCGTAATGTATCAGGCCGCAAGGGCCCTCTGCGCTTCCCTGATAACCGCTGCCAAGCGCTTCAATCCTTCGTCCAGACGCTGCGGCTCGATGTGGCTGAAATTCAGACGCAGGTAACCGGGGTTGGCATCCGGATCAGTGAAAAACGGTTCGCCGGGCATGAACGCGACATTCTGCGCCAACGCGGTGTGCAGCAGTGAACGGGTGTCGAGTTTGTCTTTGAGCGTCAACCAGAAGAACAGGCCGCCCTGGGGGCTGTTCCATTCTGCCAGGTCACTGAAATGACGCTGCAGCGCGGCTTCGAATTGATCGCGGCGCTCGCGATAGAAACCGCGCAGCTCCAGCAGGTGCTGCTGATAGCGTTCACTGCCGATCCACTGCAAGGCCTGCCACTGACCGACGCGGTTGGTGTGCAGGTCAGCCGCTTGCTTGAGCTTGAGCAGGTGCGGGAACAGGTCCGGCGAGGCGATCAGGTAACCCACCCGCAAACCGGGCATCAGGGTTTTGGACACGGTGCCGGTGTAGATCCAGCTGGCTTTCTTCAGGCGACTGACGATCGGCCGAGCGCTGCCACCGTCGAAGGTCAGTTCGCGATAGGGCTCATCTTCGATCAGGGTCACGCCGAACTTGTCCAGCAACGCCGCCACCGCGTCCCGCGCCGCCTCGCTGTAGCGTACTGCCGATGGATTCTGGAAGGTCGGGATCAGGTAGGCGAAAGACGGCTTGTGCTGTTCCAGGCGTTGACGCAGCACGTTCAGGTCCGGTCCTTCGGCCAGCAACGGCACGGTCAGGCATTCGGCGCCGAACAGCTGGAAAATCTGCAGCGCTGCCAGGTAGGTCGGACCTTCGAGAAGAATTTCGGTGCCTTTGTCGAGGTATAACTTGGCAGCCAGGTCCAGCGTCTGTTGCGAGCCGCTGACGATCATGACCTGACTCGCGTCGCAGGCAATCCCCAGCTCCCGCGCCTGCGCGGCAAGCGCTTCACGCAACAGCGGCTCGCCCTCGCTCATGCCGTACTGGCCGATGCTGCGCGGCATGCCGGTCCATTCGCTTTGCGGCAACATGGCCTCGGCGGGCAGGCCACCGGCGAAGGACATCATCTCGGGCCGCTGGGCGGCGGCGAGGATTTCGCGAATCAGAGAACTCTTCAAACGGGTGACGCGTTCAGAAAAAGCCATGAGATCACCAGTGGCGGAAATAAATGGAAATACGTCAAACTGCTTGACCGAAATTACGATGCCGCAGCCGGATACGTCAATATGCTTGACCTTAAAAATTCTTCGACCCAGCAAATCGCCATGGAAGCGTTCTTTTTCGGCTATCAGGCGTTCACGGCCAAGGCCGACGAGATGCTCGACCGTCGGGGTTTGAGCCGAGTGCATCAGCGCATCGCCTTTTTCATCGCTCGGTACCCAGGCCTAAGCGTGAAGCAATTGCTTGGCGTGCTCGGCGTGAGCAAGCAGGCGCTCAATACGCCGTTGCGTCAGCTGGTGGAGATGGAGTTGGTGCTCAGCGTCGCGCCCGCGGATGACAAACGCAAACGCTTGCTGCAGTTGACGGATGAGGGGGCAAGGTTCGAAGAGTCGCTGCGTCGCGAGCAGGTGAAACTGCTGCAGCGGGTGTTCACCGAGGCAGGGCAAGAGGCGGTAGACGGCTGGCTGGCGGTGAATCAGGCGTTGGGCAACACGCTGGGGCCACGTTGACCGGTCATGGCAAGCGTGAGTTGACGCATTCGCGCTAGCAGCGCGGTTTACCGGCGCAGGAGTCTGCGAAAATCGGCGTCGCCGGCAGCTGTGCGATTGAGGGCGTGAGCAAACGTGATGCGCAACTGTGCCGATTATCGGGCGCGCGGCTGTACCGCAACGAACTGTCGCGACTGCGTATAGGCTTGCAGCTCTTCACACCGCAGTTCCAAGGAACGACCGTATGACTGACGTGACTCACCTGCCCTTGCGCCCGCTGAGCGATTCCGCACCTTCGGCCATCGTCGCCGGGTTCATCGCGATGATGACCGGCGTGACCAGCTCACTGGTCCTGATCTTTCAGGCCGGACAAGCCGCCGGGTTGACGTCGGTGCAGATTTCTTCCTGGATCTGGGCGCTGTTCATGGGCATGGCGGTCTGCAACATCGGGTTGTCATTGCGCTATCGCTCACCCATCACCGTGGCCTGGTCGACGCCGGGAGCAGCGTTGCTGATCACCAGCCTGGGCCAGGTGGCCTATCCCGAAGCCATCGGCGCCTTTATCACCAGCGCAATTCTGGTGCTCATCTGCGGCATTACCGGCAGCTTTGAAAGACTGGTCAAGCGTCTTCCTACCTCGCTGGCGGCAGCGCTGCTGGCGGGCATTCTGTTCAAGATCGGCAGCGAGATTTTCGTTGCTGCACAACACCGCACCGGCCTGGTACTGGGCATGTTTTTCACCTACCTGATCGTCAAGCGCTATTCGCCGCGCTACGCGGTGCTCGTCACACTGTTGGTGGGCGTGGCGCTGTCGGCCTCGCTAGGCATGCTCGATTTCAGCGGTTTTAACCTGGAAGTCGCGGTGCCGGTATGGACCACGCCGGCGTTTTCGCTGGGCGCGACCGTCAGTATCGGCATTCCGCTGTTCGTCGTCGCCATGACCTCGCAGAACATGCCCGGTATCGCCGTCTTGCGCGCCGATGACTATCAGGTGCCCGCCTCGCCGTTGATTACCGCCACGGGACTGATCTCGCTGATCACCGCCCCGTTCGGTGCCCACGGCATCACCATGGCCGCGATCAGCGCCGCCATTTGTACCGGCCCACACGCCCATGAAGACCATGACAAGCGCTACACGGCCGCCCTCTGGTGCGGCATTTTCTACGCCATCGCCGGGGTGTTCGGCGCGACACTTGCGGCCCTGTTCGCGGCCTTTCCCAAGGAACTGGTGCTGTCGATCGCAGCATTGGCGCTGTTCGGCTCGATCATCAACGGCCTGACGGTAGCGATGAGCCAACCCAGGGAGCGTGAAGCGGCGTTGATTACCTTTATGGTCACGGCCTCTGGGCTGACGCTGTTTTCCATCGGCTCGGCGTTCTGGGGGATTGTGGCCGGGGTGCTGACGTTGCTGATTTTGAATTATCGCAAATGAAATCAAAACACAGACCGCCTCGAGAACCGCTTCTGACCAAGGGCCACAGGAGCGACCGGTAGTGCTCCACCTTGCTTGCGATCTGGCGCGAAGCGGCAGCAACGTCAGCAGACGCGGTGTATAGGCACACCGCCCCATCAGGCTTTACGCCTGCTGCGCAGCCGAACCCAGCGATGGCTTAAAGCCTGAAATGCCCTACCATCCCCTTCAATTCCATTCCCAACGAGGCCAGCTCGATGCTGGAGGCCGCGTTACCTTGCATGGCCAAGGCTGACTGATCAGCGCTGGCGCGGATGCTGGTGACGCTGCGGTTGATCTCTTCGGCCACCGAACTCTGTTGCTCGGCGGCGGCGGCGATCTGCTGGTTCATCTGCTGAATCAACGACACAGCAGCGGCGATGCTGCCCAGTGCGCTTTCTGTCTGCAGTGCGTCACTGACCGCCAGCTTGACCAACTCGCCGCTGCTTTGAATCTGCGCCACCGACGCCTGCGCCCCGCTTTGCAGACGGGTCACCAAACGTTCGATCTCCTCGGTCGACTGTTGAGTACGCTTGGCCAGTGCCCGTACTTCGTCAGCCACCACCGCAAAGCCCCTACCCTGTTCGCCCGCCCGCGCGGCCTCGATGGCCGCATTGAGGGCCAACAGGTTGGTCTGCTCGGCGACGCTGTTGATCACGCTCAGCACCTTGCCGATGTTCTGGATTTCGGCGCTCAGGCTTTCGATGCTGTGGCTGGCCGAACCGGCCGAGGTCGCCAGTTGCTCAATGCGCTGCATGCTCTGGCGCACCACCGCCTGCCCGCTATCGACCTTGGTGTCGGCCGTCTGCGCGGCCAGCGCCGCTTCTTCGGCATTGCGCGCAACATCGTGCACGGTGGAGGTCATCTGGTTCATGGCCGTGGCCACCTGCTCGGTCTCTTCCTTTTGAGTGCTGACTTCCAGGTTGGTCTGTTCGGTGACCGCCGACAACGAATGCGCCGACGTCGCCAATTGCTCAATACCCGCTTGCAGGCCGCTGACGATGCTGCTCAATCCCGCACTCATCTGCTGCATGGCCTGCATCAGTTGACCGATTTCATCCTTGCGGGTGACGAGCACATGGCCACTCAGGTCGCCGGAAGCGATGCGCTGGGCAATGGCGATCACGCTGCGCAGCGGTGCAACGATGATACGGGTGATGACGAACGCGGCGATCAGGCCGACGACCAGTGCAAGGATCGAAGAACCGATGATCTTCAGCGAATTGGTCTGCAGTTCAGCCAGCATCGATTGGTCTTCGGCATCGTAGGCCTGGTTGACCTGCTGAACCACGGCTTTCGCGTTGCCCGCCAGTTGTTGGGAGACCCTGGCCTCGTCGGCCAGCAGGCCTGTGTATTCGTTGAGCTTGTCGCCAAAATTGGTGATGTGCTCGATAACTTCGGCCAGCACGGTGAGGTAGCCCGGATCCTTGATCACACCCTTGATCTGCTCGGCCAGTTCCTGGGCCTGCACGGCCTGTTCGATCTTGCCCGTCTTGGCCTGCTCGCCCGAGCCGGTCTTGCGGCTCTGGTCCAGGCGCACGCGCGCCTCGTCCATGGCCTGCATCATCAGCCTTGAGACCTGACTGACCTGACCGGACTGCTCGATGAATTCCGCCCCCTGTTGCCCTTGCGAATCCTTGAGGGTGTACGCCCCGTCGTCAGCGAGCCCGGCCTGCAATACATCCAGGTTATTGGCCACGCTGGACACCGACCAACTGGCCATTTCCAGGGCCAGGTCCTTGCTCTGACTGATACTGACGAACTCATCGAAGGATGTGCGGTAGGCAGCCAGCGCGTGTTGGACCTGGCCCATGACCTGTTGATTGACTGCCGAACCTGACTTGAGTTGTTCGGCCTGACCGTTCAACCGGTCCAGGCCGGCGTGCAGCTCGTCGACCCGCTTGGGGTCGCCGTGCAGCGCATAGTCCTGCTCCAACAGGCGTACGCGGTTAAGGGCGGTATTGAGCGCGGTCATCTCTTTGAGGCTGTCGAAATGCACCGTAATCGAACGCAGCGACCAAACCCCTATCGCGGCAACCACGGCCGTCAGCAGCAGAACGAGGAAGAACCCGATACCCAGTTTCTTTGCCATTCCAAGATTGGCAACACGCAATTGCACGGCCGAAATCATAGATTCAGTCCCCGACCCACACGGCTAAAAGGCACACGACGAAGCCGTGTTCAGCACGGCCATTCAATTTTCGTGCAGGTTCGCAATGAGTCAGCAGCAAAACAAGGGTTTGACCCCGCAATAATGGCAATTAGCTACGCCGAAGTCGCTTATAGAACGGTTATCGGCACGAGCGCGATCTTCAACAGCAAAGCAGGGGGCAAGCGCGCTTCAACCGCGCGCAAGATGCGATGAACGGTAACGCGCCGTCACGGCGCGAAAGAGGGCATGAGGCGAGGTTTGTGCGCCGGTAACGCTCGGGCAGTCAGTGCGCGGCAGGTGCGACTGTCAGCGTCCCACTGTCGGCGTCAAGCGTGGCGCGACTGCCCAGCGCCACCGCCCGGTTCCGATCACCGTGCCCGATCGACAGTCCGCCCACTACCGGAATACCCAGCGTACCGAGGCGTTCGCTCAACACGTCGGCGGGCCTGACGGCATTATTGCCATGCCCCGGTTCAATGAACTGTCCGACGGCAATGCCTGCAAGCCCCTTGAGCAACCCGCAGTTACCCAGATGGGTCAGCAGCCGATCCACGCGATAGGCCAATTCGCCCACTTCTTCGATCAACAATATGGCGCCATTTAAATCGGGCATGAAGGCGGTGCCGACACATGTGCTGAGGATACTCAGATTGCCGCCGAGCAAAGTGCCGTGGGCCACCCCGGTGGTGCGTACGCGGAACGTCGGTTCCTCCCGATCAGCTTCCACCACCAACGGTTCCGTGCTCATCAGCGCGTGTTTGAGTGTGCTGGCGAACAGACCACCGCGCTCCAGTTGCGCGGCGACCGGGCCATGAATCGTGACCAGCCCGGCGTGGGACCACAGTGCCGCGTGCAATGCAGTGATGTCGGAAAAGCCCACCACCAGCTTCGGATCGCGGCGCACCGCATCGTAATCCAGGTGTTCGAGGATTCGCTGAACGCCGTAGCCGCCGCGCGTGCACAGCACCGCGCGGATGTCAGGGTCGGCCAGCGCGTCGTTGAGATCGGCAGCACGGGTAGCGTCGCCGCCGGCCAGGTAATGCTCAGCGTCCAGCGCATGAGGGTAGACCCTGGGCCGCAGCCCCCAGGACGACAATTCGCGTACCGCCGCTTCAACTCGCGCTTGGGCCACGGGGCTGGCAGGCGATACCAGCGCCACGGCGTCACCGGGGTACAGGACATTAGGGTTAAGGGTCGGTCGGGACACAGGCATTTCAACGACTCGTGTGGCTTTCGAATGAACGCGCAATGTAGAGCAGTCCCGGTTTTGAAGCCAGAGGCCGGTAGCCACGTGCTTCACACACGCTCGCTGAGTCGATGAAGCCTTCCGGTCAGCTCAAAACGCGGTAACCCCACCGTCCACCGCCAGCGAGTGCCCGGTGGTGAACGCTGCGCCATCGCTGCACAGGTACAGCACGGCACTGGCGATCTCCTCGACCTTGCCGATGCGGCCCACCGGGTGCAGGGTCGCGGCGAACGCGGCCTTGCGCGGATCGGCTTCGTGGGCGCGACGGAACATATCAGTGTCGATCACCGCCGGACACACCGCGTTAACCCGAATGTGCTTCTTGGCGTACTCGATGGCGGCCGACTTGGTCAGGCCGATCACCGCATGCTTGGAGGCCGCATAGATGCTCATTTTCGGCGCGGCGCCCAGTCCCGCCACCGACGCCGTGTTGACGATCGCACCACCGCCCTGCGCCAGCATCACCGGCAACTGATGCTTCATGCACAGCCAGACGCCTTTGACGTTGACGCCCATGATCGCGTCGAATTCGGCCTCGCTGCCCTCGGCCAGACGGCCCTTCTCGATCTCGATCCCGGCATTGTTGAACGCATAGTCGATCCGGCCGAACGCCTCGACAGCCTTACCCACCATCTGCTGCACTTCGCCCTCCCTGGTGACGTCGCAGCGCAGGAACAGGGCCTCGCCACCGGCCTGACGAATCGACTGCGCGGTCCCTTCCCCGCCGTCGCGGTCCAGGTCCACTGCCACCACTTTCAGGCCCTGCGCGGCAAACGCCAGCGCGGTGGCTCGACCAATACCCGCCGCGGCGCCGGTCACCAAGGCAACCTGCCCGGAAAAAGTCATGCTCATGAAGTCGTCCTGTCTTGTGTTTTTATAGGGAGGCTTGTGGCCTTGCGCCGCAGTTTAGTCACGCGAGCCGTCAGCAAGTCAGCATTATCAAGGCCCCGGTTACAAGATCATGGGTGGTGGTGATGCCCTGGACATCGCGCATCATCCTCATGGATCGACACGCATTCGCTCATGCAGCTTTGCTTGCGATAACCGCAAGGGGCGTCTATCAATGGCGTTTGTCTCGTCAACCAGGAAGCTGCCATGACCTCTCTGAGTAACCGCCAATTTCTGCTCACCCGCCGCCCGGACGGCGCTGCCAGCCGCGATGACTTTACCTTTCAGACCGTTCCCGTGGTCGAGCCCAAAGCCGGGCAAGTGCTGGTGAAAAGCGAGTACCTGTCCCTGGACCCGGCCATGCGCGGCTGGATGAACGAAGGCAAGTCCTACATCGCGCCGGTAGGACTGGGCGAGGTGATGCGTGCACTCGGGGTGGGCAAGGTCGTCGCATCGCAGAGTCCGACATTCGCCGTTGGCGATTACGTTCAAGGTGTACTCGGGGTCCAGGACTATTTTGTTGGCGAACCCGACAGCCTCCACACAGTCGATCCGAAGTTGCTACCGCTGCCGGTGTACCTGGCGGCATTGGGGATGACCGGCATGTCGGCCTATTTCGCCTTGCTGGAGGTCGGCCAGCCGAAGGCAGGCGACACGGTAGTCATTTCTGGCGCCGCAGGTGCTGTGGGCAGCATTGCCGGGCAAATCGCCAGGATCAAGGGTTGCCGCGTGATCGGCATTGCCGGAGGCAAGGAAAAATGCCAGGCGCTGATCGACGAATTCGGCTTCGACGGCGCGATCGATTACAAGCACGAAGACATTCATGCAGCTCTCAAACGAGAATGCCCAAAAGGCGTGGACGTGTTTTTCGATAACGTCGGCGGCGATATTCTCGACGCCGTGCTCACGCGCCTGGCACCGAAGGCGCGCGTGGTGATCTGCGGGGCAATAAGTCAGTACAACAACAAGGAGGCGGTCAAAGGTCCGGCCAACTACCTGTCACTGCTGGTCAATCGCGCGCGCATGGAAGGCTTCGTGGTCATGGACCACGCTGAACACTTTGCCAGGGCTAGCGCACAAATGGCTGGCTGGCTCGCTCAAGGTACGCTCAAGAGCAAGGAACACATCGTCGAGGGCCTTGAGACGTTCCCGGAAACCTTGCAGATGCTGTTCAAGGGTGAAAACCATGGAAAGCTGCTATTGAAGGTGTAACGCACATCGCCCTGGCCCATCCTGACTTGCCGGCGGCGATTCGGGCTTCGCCACCATTGGCAAGCCCGACGGATACCGGGAGCGCATGCAGCGACTGGCCGAGTCGCTGTAAATTTGATGAACAAAGTCTGCGATCACGCTGCCCAAGGCACTACTGAGCGCACTCTGGTGTAAGCTCGTGCGCTGTTGATTCGATCCATTGAGAGGCTTATGCGGGCTCCCTTCCGACGTTCTTCCCTTGCGGCACTGCGCGGTTTCGAATCGTCCAGTGCAGCGATTACCATTTTGCCGAGCGCCGCCGATTATCGCCGCGCGTTGCTGGAAAAGATCGCTTCGGCGACCCGGCGCATCTACATCGTCGCGCTGTATCTGCAGCAGGACGAAGCCGGCCAGCAAATCCTTGACGCCCTCTATGCCGCGAAAGCCGCCCGGCCCGCGCTGGACGTCGTGGTGCTGGTTGACTGGTTCCGCGCCCAGCGCGGGCTGATCGGCGCGGGCAAGCAGGCAGGCAACTCGGCGTGGTATCAGGCGCAGAACCTGGAGCACGACCAGGAGGTGCCGATCTACGGCGTGCCGGTGCAGACCCGCGAGCTGTTCGGTGTGTTGCACCTTAAAGGCAGCATCATCGACGACTGCGTGCTCTACACCGGCGCCAGTATTAACAACGTGTATCTGGACATGCTCGGCAAATACCGCCTGGACCGCTATCAGTTGCTGGAAAACCCGGCGCTGGCCGATTCGTTCCAGCGGCTGGTGCAGGAGCAAATCCTGCCCTCTGACGCCGTGCATCGTCTTGACCTGCCCTCCCCGCCAAGCTCACGCAGCATTCGAGGGGAAATCCGTCAGTTTCGCCAGCGCCTCAAACGCGCTTGCTACGACGTGAATGACGGGGTTCGGGAAAACGGCGAATTGCGGGTGATCCCGCTACTGGGCATCGGCAACAAGAACCCCCTGAGCAAGGTGCTGTGCGATCTGATTGCCGCGACCCGTGATCAACTGACGCTGTGCACGCCGTATTTCAACATGCCGCTGGTGGTCAAACGCGAGATCAACCGCGCACTTAAACGCGGCGTGAAAATCGACATCATCATCGGCGACAAGACCGCCAACGACTTCTTCATCCCGCCAGACGAGCCGTTCAAGGTCATTTCCGCGCTGCCCTATCTGTATGAAATCAGCCTGCGCCGCTTCATGCAAAAGCATCAGACTGCAGTGGCCAAGCAGGCGTTGAACATTCACCTGTGGAAAGACGGCGATAACACCTTTCACCTCAAGGGCCTGTGGTCGGACGAACGCTACACCCTGATCACCGGCAACAATCTTAATCCCCGCGCCTTCCAGCTCGACCTGGAAAACGCCGTGTTGATCGATGACCCCAAAGGCGATTGGCTGACACCGCGCGCCGAGGAACTCGAATTGCTGATGCGCAACACCCAGCGTGTGGGCAAGTTCGATGAGCTGGACACCCTGAGCGAATACCCGATTGGCGTGCGCACTTTTCTGCGCCGGGTCAGCCGGGTGCGCGTCGAACGCTTGCTGTACCGGATTCTCTGAGCAGCATGAGCAAGAACACGGGTGTGCGCGCACAACAGGCCGAAGAGACGCGAGCACGGATTCTCAAGGCGGCGACGAAAGTCTTTACCCGCGACGGCTATTCGGGCGGGCGGATCGAAAAAATCTCGGCCGAAGCCGAGTCCAACGACCGGATGATCTACTACTACTTTGGCAGCAAGGAGAAGCTGTTCGTGAAGGTGCTGGAGCACACCTACGAGCGCTTCAACCAGGCCGAAAGCACGCTGCAACTGGACCCATCCACGCCGGTTGCGACGTTGCGTCAACTGGTCGCCTTCGTTTGGGACTACTACGTGACCCACCCGGAATTCGTCGCGATCCTGAGCATCGAGAACCTGCACAAGGGCAAGCACGCCAAGCAGTCCAGCGAGCTGCGGCGGCTGTCCGGAGAAGCGGTGGGAGTGCTTCGCCCGATTATCGAAGCCGGTCAGCAACAGGGCCTGTTTCGCCACGATGTCGACCTCAAGCACGTCTACTTGATGATCGCTTCGCTCTGCTATTTCTATAACTCCAACCTGCACACCCTGACCTCGTTTCTCGGACATGATATGGGCGGCCAGGGGCCGCGGCAGGACTGGCTGGTGTTCATTCAGGATCTGGTGGTGCGGGGGGTGATGGTGTTGCTGCAACCTCCTGTTTGATGATCGTGATGATCGTTCCCACGCTCTGCGTGGTAACGCCGCGCAGGACGCTCTGCGTCCGCCATCCTGACGCAGAACGTCAGCGCAGACATTCCCACGCAGAGCGTCAC
>NZ_DIHC01000003.1 GCF_002419965.1 Pseudomonas sp. UBA5706 | reverse complement strand
GCCCTGCGGGCAGAATCAAAACTAGACCGCGCCACAATCCGCTTTTAAAGCGTGGCAGCCATGCCTTCGGACTTCATCATGTAACGCTTCACCCCAACGTCGACGACCCGATATCCAGCTTGTCCGAATCCTCAAACTCATCAAGCTGCAGCTCGCCAAGATCCAGCTCGGCTTCCGGATCGCGGTCTTCGTCGGCGTCGGCATCGTTGAGCGGTGACTGGTCGCCACCGAAGTGTTCGTCTTCGTCGCTCAGCAGGTACGAGTTGACGTTGCGCGTGGTGCTTACATGTGTTTGTGCATGCATGACAGGTTTCTCCAACAGTCTGTCCGGTGTCGATCGATGCCGATTCGATTGGTGTCGGCAGGCGTTCAAGGCTACTCCTGATCGTGCCGGGATCACACCCAGCTGAAAAACGACCCGCCGTCGTCGCGCAGCATCTGCGCCATCGCATGGGCTGCGGGCGACAGATAGCCTTCGCGGCGCAGGATGACGCAGATGGTCCACGTCATGGTGGTCGATTCCAGCGGCACCTCGCGCAGGTATTGCATGTTCTTGCCATACTCCAACGTTTCCCGAGCGATAAAGCTCAACAACCGGGTCTGGGCAATCAGCCTGGGCAGCAGGGAAATGGAGTTGGCCTCGATCTGCACCACCGGCAGCGGCAGGTTGTGACGGGTAAAAGCTTCGTCGACCCACATCCGTGACGACACCCCCGACGGCGGCAAGACCCAGCGATAGTTGCACAGATCGCTCATCTGAAACGACCCATTGAAGACCGGGTGGTTGCGACTGGCGATGACCACCGCCTCATCGGTCAGGATCGGATGCGCGATGAATTCGTCTTCAACACCGCGCTGGGAACAGATGATCATGTCCAGATGCCCCGAACGCAGTTGCTCGCGGAGCATGTCATCCTGACCGATCACCAACTTGAGAACGATGTCCGGCGAGCGTTTGAGTAAGGCATCGGTCAACTCCGGCAACAGGTACTCGGCCATGGTCGCCGCACATCCCAAGCGGATCTCCCCCACTGCGCCGCTAGCGAAGTCACGTACTTCGCGCTGGGTCTGGGCGATGCTCTGCTGCAGCATCTTGCCCCGGGCTTGCAGCAACTCGCCCACCGGGGTCAGCTTGATCCGGCGTCCATCGCGCTGAAACAACCTGGTGCCGAACGAAGCTTCCAGCCGTTGAATGCTCTTGGTCAGTGCGGGCTGGCTACGGTTGAGCTTTTCCGCGGCACGCCCCAGGTGACCGAGTTCGGCGATGGTTTCGAAATAGGTCAAGTCGCGCAGGTCCATATATCAACCAAAGTTATCGATTCATGATTATTAGAAAATAGACTTGATCGATTCAACTGTCGATACTTCGCGGCAATGGACGAAATTCCACCAGGAAACAGCCCATGCTTTGGAGATCCTCGTTGTCACGCTCCGTCTCGTTTTCCCTTCAAACCCTGCAGCCGTGGGTGCAATGGCTGTTGCTCATACTGCTAGCCGGTAGCGCCGGTCAGGTGTTCCGCTCTTTCGATGTTCCCGCCGCGCTGTTTCTCGGCCCGATGCTGGTTGCGATCGGCTTCGGCGTGTCCGGCGCCTCGATCCGAATGCCCAAGCATGCCTTCCGCCTGGGCCAGGGTACGGTGGGCGTGCTGGTGGCCCATTCGATGACTATGGGGGTGCTGATCACGGCACTTCATTCGTGGCATGTGATGGTCTTCGCCACCCTGCTCACAGTCGCGCTGAGCGCAGCGGTGGGGGTGGGGCTCGCGCGCTGGGGTGGTCTTCAGGGCAGCACCGCTGCCTGGGGGACGTCGCCGGGCGCAGCCTCGGCGATGGTGGCGATGGCCGAGGATTACGGTGCTGACTCGCGGGTCGTGGCGACCATGCAGTACGTAAGGGTGGTCTGCGTGGTAATGGTAGGCGCGCTGGTCAGCCGCTTCATTGGCGCGGGCACCGGCGGCACCGATGCCCACAGTACCGATGCTGTCCTGCAGGCGTTCAACCTGCTCAATCTGGGGCTCAGCCTGTTGGTGATCGTGGTCGGCGTCACCCTCGGCGCGCGCGTGCCTGCCGGGGCCTTGCTGGTGCCGCTGTTGCTTGGGGGCGCCCTGCAATTGAGCGGCCTGCTGCAGATCACCCTGCCGACCTGGCTGCTGGCAATCGCTTACGGCGCCATCGGCGGTTACATCGGGCTGCGTTTTGACCGCGTCACCATCGGCTACGTATGGCGGCGTCTGCCGGCCATGATCGCCGCTGCGCTGCTGCTGATTCTGCTGTGCGCGATGTCCGCAGGGGTGATTGCCCAGATGATGGGCAAGGACTTCCTATCGGTGTACCTGGCCACCAGTCCCGGCGGGCTCGACGCCATGGCGATCATTGCCATTGACACGCACTCGGATGTCGGCTTCGTGCTGGCGATGCAGACCCTGCGCCTGTTTGGCGTGATCGTTACCGGCGCCTACATCGCCCGGCAGGTGATACGGGTGACAGAGCGGTTGGCTTGACCCCCGCCCCCAGTACCGAATCGCCGACAAAGTTGAAATGCGCCCGCTTGGTGCGGTCAAACACCGACGACGTTTTCAGTTCCGCGCCGGGGCCGAAGATACCGACCCAGCAACCGCCGCGCAGACAAGCGCCGCTGGCGACGAAGCAATCCGGGCCAATAATCAGCGGGCCCTTGAGCGCGGCGCCCTGTTCGACGACGACAGTTTTATGCACGACAATCTCACCGCGAATTGCATAGCCATCGCGCAGCGTCAGTAGCAACTCGCGCACGATTTCAGACGCGCGAGTGACAAGCTTCCAAGGCGGCAACGATGCCTAGCTCTACAAGGCCAAGGTGTCCATCGATTCGATGAATCGCCCATACCAATCACTGCAGACGCGCCAGCGCAGTGGCCAGGCTTTGCGCCAGTGGCAGGACCGGCAGCAGCGTGGCCTGATAGGCGTGATAAAGGTCCGGTTTACCCGCCCAGATATCGGCGCTTGGCTGATTCTGCGGGTTCAGTTCGTGGCGCCAGCTGCCCCGCTCGCGGTCGATAAACAGGGTTTCGTTGAATTCCCAGAACGTGCGATACCAGTTTTCATACTGTTGCTCGCCAGTGCGCTGCAGCAGCGCTGCCGAGGCCGCCGCCGCTTCGGCGTGGGTCCAATGCAGGCGATGGCGAACCACCGGCCGGTTCTGCCAATCGAGGGTGTAGACGATGCCCGGCGCGCCATCGACGTCCCAGCCATAGCGACAGGCGTTTTCGAACAGCAATCGCGCGTCTTCCACCAGCCACGCCGGGGTCTGCAACTGGGCTTTATGCCGCGCCGCTTCCAGATGCAGCACCAGCCGCGCCCATTCGAAGGCGTGCCCGGGGGTGGTGCCATAAGGGCGAAAACCGTCGTCGGGCTTGTCGACGTTGTATTCCGGGACCGGTTGCCACGCCAGCGTGAAGTGTTCGATCACCTGATGGTGGTTGGCAGCGGCGTGTTGATGAATGACCCGTTCGACGATGCTCAGCGCCCGGTCCAGCCAGCGCGCGTCGCCGGTCACATCGGCCAGCGCCAGAAACGCCTCGGTGCTGTGCATGTTGCTGTTGGCACCGCGATAGCTCTCCTCATCACGCCAGTCGCGAGAAAAGGATTCGCGCATGGCGCCCTCATCTTCGCTCCAGAAGTGCCGGGTAATGACATGGATAGCTTGCTCCAGCAGGGCCTTGGCGCCAGGACGCTGGGCGACGACGGCAGAACTGGCGGCCAGCGCGACGAAAGCATGCAGATAGGCAGCCTTGCCTGTGTCGTCGCCCGTTTGCAAAGGTTTGGCAAACCAGCCGCCGTGCTCGGCATCACGCAGCGGTCCGGCCAACGCGGCGATACCGTGATCGACCAGCTCGGCACAGCCGGGGATACCGTTGATATGGGCCAGGGCGAAACTGTGGGTCATGCGCGCGGTATTCATGGTCTCGGCGACCGCGTCTGCTGGCAGCCGCCCTTGGTCGTCCAGATTGCCGAACCCTTGGGGCAGCCTGGCTGCCTTGGCGAACGCCAGCAGGCGATTGCCCTCTTGCGCCAGCCAGGCCTGGTGACCCGGGGAACGCAGCCAGCTGCTGAAATCACGATTCACATCGTCCATTGCCTTGTCACCTATCTGTTCGGCAGGTTCAGCCCGCCAGGAATTATTAGTCGGGGAGAATCATGCAAGCCAAGGCCGGGTGCAGGCAAGCGATTGAGGTGAAACCTTTAAGCAGCGTGGTTCATGCAACTGCGTCAGGCAACAAACCGAACGAGCGTTCGAGAAAACATCGAACCCCGGTGCCGGGTGCGGTCTAGAGCTAAGAGATCCTGTCCCTTAACGCGGAGGCCACCATGCATCTGGAAGGTTCATGCCATTGCGGCGAAGTAGAGTTCAGTCTGACCAGCGCCCACCCCTACCCTTATCAACGCTGCTACTGCTCGATCTGTCGCAAGACGCAGGGCGGAGGCGGTTACTCGATCAACCTGGGCGGCGACGCCAAAAGCCTGAAGATCAAGGGCAAGGACAGCATTGCCATCTACCACGCGAAAATGCGCGACGCGGAGCATAAGCACGTTCACACCAGCAGTGCCGAGCGGCATTTCTGCAAGCATTGTGGCAGCGCGTTATGGCTGTTCAGCCCGCAATGGCCAGACCTGATCCATCCGTTCGCCTCGGCCATAGATACGCCCCTGCCGACCCCGCCCGAGCACACGCACCTGTTGCTGGATTCGAAGGCATCGTGGGTCGAAGTGCAGGAGGCCCCGAACGATCAGCAGTTCGAGCAGTATCCGCAAGAGTCGATTGCCCAATGGCATGAGCGATTGGGGTTAGTGCGCTGACAGCTCACGACAATCATGAGTGGCAAGCGGCACGTTGCAGGCGAAATACGTGCGATCGAGCTTGTCGTCAAAGGCTTTGAGCCAACCGCTCGACGGTCCATCAAATTCGCTGAACCTCCTTATCGACCGCCTACTCCCAGAATAAAGCCTGGGAGGAACTTACAATGCCAATGCATCGAGTCGCTAGCCTGGCCGATCTTCGTCAAGATCGTGGAATTGAGGTTGAAGCTGGCGAAAGAAAAATCCTGCTGGTGCGCCATGGCGAAGAGGTCCGTGCCTATCAAGCCGAATGCCCGCACGCGGGCGCACCGTTGGCCGACGGCGCGGTCTGCAACGGTCACCTGATCTGTCCGTGGCACAAGGCAGAGTTCGCCATCTCCGATGGGCATCTGTGCGAACCGCCTGCACTGGATGCCCTTACCCGCTACCCCCTGCAGATCGTCGACGATCAGATTCACGTCGACGATCAGGCCATGCAAACACAACGCACCCTTCTGCCGGACGACCCACGTTGCTTTATCGTGATAGGCGCCGGAGCTGCAGGAACGGCAGCCGCCTGCGCCCTGCGTGAAAAAGGCTTCAACGGCCGCCTGCTGCTGATGGATCGAGAGACCACGCCCGGTTACGACAGAACGGCGCTCAGCAAATTCGTACTCTCGGCAGACATGGGCCCTGACGACACACCGCCTCTGCGCGAAGATGCATTTTATGCTGAGAACCGGATCGAGCGCATTCAGGGCGAGGTGATGAAACTGGATGTCGTCAACAAGCGTTTGACACTGGCCGATGGTCGCCGCTTTGACTATGACGCGGCGCTGATCACGACCGGCGGTGAGCCTCGCGCCCTGCCTCTGCTTGGCGCCGATCTTGCGCAAGTGCTAACGCTGCGCTCCCGGGACGATGCGAAAAAGATTCTCACTGCCGCCACCCCTGGCAAACAGGCGCTGATCGTCGGCGACAGCTTTATCGGGCTGGAGGCTGCATCTGCCCTGCGCAAGCATGGGGTCAACGTCACTGTACTCGCCCGTCACGAGGTGCCGTTCGCTGCACAACTGGGTGAGCGGATTGGCAAGGCTATTCGTTCGCTGCATGAGCAAAACGGCGTGCTGTTCCGCACCCACGTCGACGTCAGCCGGTTCGAAAGCGATGCGGATTCGCAAGACAGAAACCTGAAGATTGCAGTGCTCAATAATGGTGAGCGTTTGCCGGTGGACCTCGCACTGATCGGCATCGGCGTCACGCCCTCCACACAATTCATCGACGGTCTTGAGCTTGAAAAGGACGGATCGCTGGCGGTGGATTCCGGGATGAAGGCCGGCAAGGATTTATGGGCGGCGGGCGATATCGCCACTTTCCCCATCAACGGCCAGCCTCAACGGATCGAGCATTGGCGTCTGGCTCAGCAACATGCGCGCATCGCCGCGAGCAATATGCTAGGCGAGGACAAGCACTACACCGACGTGCCGTTCTTCTGGACCTTTCATTTCGGCAAGCGCCTGGACTATCTGGGGCACGCTGATGAATGGGACGAGATCGTCTATCTGGGTGAGCCGGAGACCTTCGAGTTTCTTGCGCTGATCTGCAAACAGGGCGTGGTGGCAGCGGTGGTTGGCTGCCAGCACGAACGCGAGTTGGCCCTACTCGCCGAACGTATGAAGCAACCCTTGTTCAAAGACGAAGCGCTGATGTTGATCAATCGGCTGAGCGACTGTGCGTAAGGTCGCGGGTCGCAACACTTACAGGAGAGTGAATGATGCCCAAAGAATCAAACCGTGAAGACCTGGACCACAAACCGGAAAATGCCAGCAAGGTCGGCGAAAAACACAAGCAGGCCAACCAGCAAGGCGAACAAACTCGACGTCCAGAACCGCCTAAAGTCCAGGATCAGGATAAGGAGCGCAATCAGAACAAACCCTGATCTGCGCACACGCCCAGAATCTGCTCGCGAAGCCAGCCATTGGCTTGGTCCTGGTTGGCACGCTCGCTCCAGACCATTTCCAGTGAAAACGTGGGCAGATCGTTCGGCAACTCTCGCACCGCCAGCCATGGCGGCGTGCCCAGTACGGCGAGAATACGTCGGGGCAGCGTGAGGAAGCGGTCGGTGCCCTCCACCAGTTGCAGCGCCGAGCCATAGGTATTCGCGCGGGCCGCGATGTGCCGTTCTCTGCCCTGACCAGTCAGCCAGCGGTCGATGAGATTGGCGTCGGACACCCAAGGTGTCGGATAGACGTGGTGACGCGTGACAAACGTGTCGATAGTCACCACCGCGGTTTGCGGTGCGTAATGTTTGTCCACCACGCAGACCAGGTCATCCTTCAGCAGAGTCTGAGAGTTCAGGCCATTGGGCAAGCGATTGAAACCCGGTCCGAAACACAGCGCCAGATCGAGCTGCCCGTCATTGAGTGCGTCTAACGGCAGATCCTTCTCGGGTTGAAGCACGTTGATCACCACCTGATGGTCGCCGGCAACAAAGCGGCGCACCAAGGGCGGCAGAATCAGCAGCTCAAAATATTCCGGAGCGCTCACACTGAAGGTCCACGCCCGGCTGCCGGGATCGAACGTGCGCAGGCCTGAGTGGCATAGGTTGAGCGAGTGCAGGATCTGCTGTACATGGCCGAACATCGCCGCGGCCTTGCGCGTGGCTGCATCCCGCTGCGCGTGCTGATGAACAATTCGTCTTCAAAGCCCACTCGCAACTTTTTCAGACAATAACTGACCGTCGACGGGCTAACGTGCAAGACGTCGGAGACTTCGGTGAGCGTGGCGCGCTCGTACACCGCGACGAACACCATCAGGTCTTGAACGTCGATTTTCCTCAGGGAGTTACTGCTCAGCATCGTATCCGTCCTTTGAGCCCCCCCGGCTGCGAGGCTGGGTAGAAACGGCGCACCATAGCATCAAACCCGCAGCCACCGACCCTTCATTCAAGACGTTGCCGGTAGTGCCTTGGATCGAAACGCACAACGATCAACAACATCAGCACGATCACTGTCAGCAGCGACCACCAAGCGCCTTCGAAGCTGCCGGTGATGTCGCGAATCATCCCTGCCAACAACGGCGACAGCCCGGCAATCAGGTAACCGATGCCTTGAACGAACGCAGTCAGTGCGCCTGCCCGACGCGGTTCATCAAGGTGATCCATCGAGACGATCAGGCTCATCGGGAACAGACCGCCAATACCCATACCCAACAGGCACGGCCAGATCAGCGGCAGTGTCCGGGGAATGAGGGTCAGCCCGCAAAAACCGGCAGCCATCAAGATCAGTAGTACCGCTATGACCAACCGCCGGTCGCGACTACGGTTGGCGAGGGCAGGCGCTATGAGGCCGGACAGGACTTCCATCGCAGTCAGAAACCCCAGCACCAGCCCCGCGTCCTGTTCGCTCCAGCCCTGCTCGACGTAGTACGGCGCCAGCCAGGCCAATACGCAGGTGTAAGACGCAGTGCCCAGGCCGAAGAACAGGCCCAGCAACCAGGCCCGGGGACTACGGAAAAATGACTCACCAACCTTGGCAGACGAGGGTTTTAGCTGTGCAGGTGCTGAACGCTGCGCCATCCAGACCAGTAGAGCGACCAACGCCAGCACGGCCCAGATCGCCATGCCGGCGCGCCAACTGCCGGTGCTCTGCAGCACCAACGGGGAAAATGACGCCGCCAACGCCGCTCCGCCCATGATCGAGCTGACATACAGGCCCATGCACAACGCAATATTTTGACTGAATCGCGACTTGATCAGCACCGGCATCAGCGCCTGGATCAGGGCAATACCGAGACCGGCAAGCACTGCGCTGAGAATCAACTGAAAGGCACTGTCCAGCCACAGCCGACCCAGCGTCGCGACGCCGATGGCCAACAGCGATACCGCGATGGCGCGGTCTTGCCCCATCCACTGGCCGATGCGCAGCCCAAAGAACATTGCCCCGCCCATGGCCATGACCGGGAGCATGGTGAGTAGCGATGCCGCGCCAAAGCTCAAAGGCACGTCATCCCGAATAGCCGACAGCAGCGGCCCGACGGCAGCCATCGACGGACGAAGATTCAATGCCACGAGCACGACCGCGCTCATCAGGCACAAGGCTTGAGTAGACGATAGGCCAGTATGTGTGCGTTGCGTACTTTCCATGTCGCTGCTTTGCATAGTGCTCGCCTTGAAATGATCGGATCGTCATTAGGCAGCGAGGGTCAGGTACGCGACAAACTGAAAACTGCCGAGAGCGATTTAAAAATCAGGATGGCCGGAATCAATGTTTCACACCCCTGAATGGCGACAGAGCGTTGCATGAGCAACGCCATTCTGGAATCTCGCAGCCTATCCGCGACTGGCAGCCCGTTCTGGCCGGCGATTGCAACGACGCCCACAACGTGGTGATGTCGGATTGCCGCTTTCGACCGCGTTCTCGACTTTCAGCCACCACGCTTCGCCCCGACTGGGATAATCGATGTAGAACGCCTGGCCCATTTGCGGCGTGGTGATACTGATGCTGCGGTCCCAGGCCAGGTTCAGGATCCGGTCGAACGGCTCGTGCCAGGCGTGCATGGCCAAATCGAACGTGCCGTTATGAATCGGCAGCAGCCATTTGCCGCGCACGTCGATATGCGCCTGCAATGTTTCTTCCGGCTGCATGTGCACATCAGGCCACTCGGCATCGTAAGCGCCGGTTTCCATCAGGGTGAGGTCGAACGGCCCGTATTGCTCGCCGATCATCTTGAAGCCGTCGTGGTAGCCGGTGTCGCCACTGAAGAAAATCCGCTGCTGGCCGTCGATCATCACCCACGATGCCCACAGCGTCTGGTTGGCGTCGCGCAAGCTGCGCCCGGAAAAGTGCTGGGCGGGCGTGGCAACGAAACGAATGCCGTGTATTTCCGTTGAGTGCCACCAGTTCAACTGCTGCACCTTCGCTGCAGGAACACCCCACTCGATCAGCGTGTCGCCCACCCCAAGCGGCGCGATGAAGTGCTCAGCCTTGTCTTTGAGCACCTGAATGCTCATGTGGTCGAGGTGATCGTAATGATTGTGCGAAAGAATCACGGCCTTCAATGGCGGCAAATCTTCCAGGCTGATGGGCGGCTGGTGAAAACGCCGAGGGCCGGCCCACTGAATGGGCGATGCGCGTTCGGCGAACACCGGGTCGGTAAGGAAATACTGATTGCGCAGTTTCAGCAGCACCGTGGAGTGACCAAGCCGATACACCGTGTTGTTTGGCGCGGCCAGCAACTGTTGGCGGGACAGCGGTTGGACCGGAATCTCGCCCAACGGACGCGTGTGCCGAGGCTTGTTGACCATGGCGTTCCAGAAAATACGCATGGTCTTGAAGAACCCGGAACGCTTCATCGGCTTGTGATTGCGATAGCGGCCCTCCTTTCGGGAAAGGACGGGCAACGGAGCAACGTTATCGAGGTTTTTTTCGAGCGAGGCCATGAGGTGCTGACTCCATGAAACGGGTGGAGGTTTCTGCAACGGCGGAGGCGTTGCAGAATGTTGCATACGACGCGAAGAAGTAAGGAGGAAGTTGTAACAGGATTTTACACTACACGGTGTAGTTTCTAGCTTGAACGATCCGCAAACGGAAGTAAACTGCTCGGTGTAATTTACTGTCAGTGTATCCAGTGATCCCCTGGCCTGACCCAACCCCTTAGAAGCGATGCCATGACTCTTCCGCTGCGCCTGACCGACCGTAAACGCGAATCCATCGTGCAGGCGGCCATTGCCGAATTCCGTGACAACGGTTTCGAAGTCACCAGCATGGACCGCATCGCGGCCCGGGCGGAAGTTTCAAAACGCACGGTCTACAACCATTTCCCGAGCAAGGAAGAACTGTTTTCGGAGATGCTCCAGCGTCTTTGGGCCAGGGCCACCGCGCAACCTGATGCCGCCTACCGCTGCGACGTCCCGCTGCGTGATCAACTGCGCGAACTGCTGAGCGCCAAGATGAAAACGCTCGGTGACAGCAACTTCATTGACCTTGCGCGGGTCGCTATTGGCGCCACCATCCACTCTCCCGAACGTGCGCAGGCCTGGGTCAATCGCCTCAATGAGCGCGAAGAGACCTTCACCGTCTGGGTCCGCGGTGCCCAGCAGGACGGCCGCCTCAAGGCCGTCGACCCGGGTTTCGCCGCGTCTCAGATTCACGCGCTGCTCAAGGCGTTTGCCTTCTGGCCTCAGGTCACCCTGAACGAACCGCTACTGGCACCTGACAAACAGCTGCCCGTGGTGGAGTCGGCCCTGGATCTGTTTCTTTGCTGGTACGAGATCAAGGCTCAACCGCCAAAGGCTTGACCACGCACTGCCGCTACTCGTTCGACGATCCGTCGACGCGCTTCGAGCCCTGGCGCCGCACGCTCTTTTGCGACAGCCAGCACAGCGGCAGGCGCGGTGTCCGGACGACCAGCATCAAAAGGCGGCGCCGGGGCATATTCGATTTGCAGCTGGATAGTCTGGGCAATGTCGGTATCGAAGAGCTCGCCGATCAGGGTCAGCGCGAAGTCAATGCCTGCCGTCACCCCGCCACCGGTCATCAGATTGCCGTCGCGCACCACACGCTCCTGAACCGGGATCGCGCCGAATTGCTCTAGCAAATCATGAGACGCCCAGTGCGTGGTCGCACGCTTGCCTTCAAGTAGGCCGGCCGCCCCCAATACCAGCGTCCCGGTACACACTGACGTCACGTAGCGCACATTGTTTGCCTGTCGCTTGATGAAGTTCAGTGTCTCTGCGTCCTCCAGCAAGGCATCAATGCCAAGGCCGCCTGGCACACAGATCACGTCCAGATCGGGGCAATCGTCGAAAGTCCGGGTCGGCAGCAGATTCAGTCCGGTGCTAGACAGCAGCGAATCGAGGTTCTTCCAGACCAGGTGCACGGTCACGCCGGGTATGCTGGCAAAAACGTCGTAAGGACCGGTCAGATCCAACTGCTGAACCTTGGGAAATACCAGCAGACCGATGTGCAGAGTCATAAAGTGCGCTCCTGTAGGGTGGGGATTTTCGTACTTGAGTCAGTGAACGCGCTCACTGTAGCCAGATCCATTTTGGCGGTTACGCCATTAACCCAACAGTTTCCGCCAATTCAGCGAAGATATCGCCCGAGGTTCGCCTGGAAAACGGAAGTTCCTGAACTAAAGGCACAGATAACGCGTTTCTGCATTGTTCTTAAACGTGGCTGGTTGGCTGCCACCTATGTGATTTTTACCGATAAGGCTCGTTACAATAAATCGCTTTTTTCATCATGGAACTCCGCTGTTATCATCGCCAACGCATTTTCTTACTGTCGAGGTTTGCATGTTGGCGAATTTAATTATCTGACAATCAGCTCACCGCTCCCAGGCCGGACGGGTTATCAACATGCCGAATCGAATGCGGACATCTATGTGTTTGCACTTTCTGCCTACGATGATTAACAGGCTTTCCCAGCATGACCACACCCAGTATTTCCGGAGCAAAAGATACGTCGCTCGCGGATTCGTTTTACGATTCCAATCCCGAGTGGCGGCTGCGCTTCTGGGCCATATTCTCCGGGCAAGCGCTGTCCTTGGTTGGCTCAGCATTAACCCAATTTATTCTTATTTGGTGGATAACAGATACCACCGGCAGTATCGCGACATTGGCCATTGCCGGTACGGCAGCGTTATTGCCACAGGCACTAATAAGTCCGCTGGGTGGCACATTCGCTGACCGTTATAGCCGGCGTATGCTGATGATCGTCGCTGATACAGTAAGCGCCCTGTGTATGTTGGTATTGATAGCGCTGTTTCTGAGTGAACGTATTGAGTTATGGCACGTTTTCACCATGCTATTTATACGCAGTTCCATGCAATCCTTTCAGATGCCGGCCGCATCAGCCAGTGTTGCCATGCTGGTACCGCGCAGCTTCTTATCCCGAGCCGCAGGTCTGAACCAGACTATGCAGGGAATAACGCTGGTTGCGGCCGCCCCTTTGGGGGCACTCGCCATGAGTGTGATGCCATTGGGCTGGGCGTTGTCCATCGACGTCTTTACAGCGCTGCTGGGATGTTTGCCTTTGCTTATCTACCGTATTCCGCAAATCTTGACCCACAGTCGTGCTGGCCTGTCAGGCCTATGGGGGGAGTTTAAAGAAGGCTTGAATGTGGTCTGGGGTCATCCCGGCTTACGGCGCCTTTACCTGATGATTGGCGTTTTGATGCTGACGACCTCGCCCGCATTCACATTAGCTCCTTTGCTTGTGAAGACGCACTTTGGCGGTAGCGCGCCGGATGTTGCGCTAATTGAGGGCATGGCGGGCGCAGGGATAATCGTCGGGGGGCTCGTTGTGGCCTTCTTCGCGCCACGCAAAAAAATTTCCTGGATGCTGGGACTTTCAGTCTCAAGCTTTGCCATCGCGCTGACGGGTCTGATGCCAGCCAGTCTGTTTGGAATTGCCACTGTCTGTTGGATGCTTAGCAGTCTGACCTTTATTTTGGGAGAGGCTCCGCTGACGGCCCTTCTGCAAAGCAGTATTCCCAATCACCAGCAGGGGCGGGTTCTTTCGTTGATGAATATGCTGCTGGGACTGGGTGCTCCGCTCGGACTGGCATTGATCACCCCTTTGGGGGAGCTGATCGACATACGCTGGCTATTTGTTGTGATGGGGATCGTTGGAGGACTCGTTTGCCTGATGGGGTTTCTCTCCGTCGCCATACGACGGCTCGGAGCAGGTATAACCCACGAACAATGAGGCGCTTATCGTTATGCTCGGTGGATGTGGTCTGTACAAAAACAGTGTTGACGTAGGATATTTCTGTTTTCCAGGCGGCGCTCACCCATGACTATCGCACTCAGGTCGATTCACATCCTGGCCTTCCCTAACGTGCAGTTGCTCGATGTCACCGGGCCGCTGCAGGTTTTCGCATCGGCCAATGTTCATGCGGCGCAACACGGACGTGCGGCGCCCTACTCACTCAGCGTCATTGCCCACCAAAAGGGCTGCGTCGTCTCTTCTGCAGGATTGGGGCTGCACACCCACCCGCTGCCGGCAACGCCCTCGGACACACTGATCATCGCTGGCGGCCGCGGGGTGCACGCCGCGGTGCGGGATCAAAACCTGTTGCGCTGGGTGCGCGATCGAGCGGCAAGTGCGCGGCGGATCGCCTCGGTGTGCACTGGCGCATTCCTGCTCGCCGAAGCGGGCATCCTGGAGGGGCACCGGGTGGTCACGCACTGGGACAGCTGCGACGAGCTGGCCCGCCGCTACCCGGGTGTGCAGGTTGATCCCGAGCCGATCTTCATCAACGAAGGCGCATTGTGGACCTCAGCCGGCGTGACGGCGGGCATCGATCTGGCGCTGGCAATGGTGGAAGCCGATCTGGGGCGCGGTGTCGCCCTGGCAGTGGCGCGGGATCTGGTGGTGTTCCTCAAGCGCCCCGGCGGTCAGTCCCAGTTCAGCACCGCGCTGTCGATGCAACACGCCACGCGGGGCCAGGACAGCCGTTTCGGTGATCTGCACGCGTGGATTCTCGACAACCTGGCCAGCGATCTGTCGGTTGCGACCCTCGCCGCGCAGGTCGGGATGAGCGAACGCAGCTTCGTGCGCCACTACCGCGCCCACACCGGCCATACCCCGGCGAGGGCGATCGAACAACTGCGCGTTGAGGCGGCGCGCCGCCTGCTGGGAGACAGCGCGTTGCCTATCAAACGTATCGCCGCCCGGTGCGGCTTCGGCACCGAAGAGACGCTGCGCCGCAGCTTCCTGCGCACTGTATCGGTGACGCCGCAGGCCTATCGCGACAGGTTCAGCGCAGGATGATCCATCCGCCAGGGTGATCCCGGCCAGCGGTGCTGCTGGCCGACGGTGACAATCTGCGACCCATGCTCGTCGGCAACCAGCGCTGCCACCGGAATCCCGGCCAAAGAAAGAAATTAATTTTCATAAATTGATATATTTATCTGCCTTCGTGTAATTTAATTTTCACCACGAAATCAGAGATAACAATAATGACTGCCTGTGATCGTCGCTCCCTACCTGCTATTGCGCTTTGCGAACCCTTTGCGAGACCTACTGCCGAGACTGTTTTCACCGCTTGTCCGCGCCCGACCTGAGTGGCGTGCCAAGCCCTGACTCCTCACTTTCTCTGCAAGGAACCGTCGCATGCCTCCCTCTACCGGCTTGTCTCTGTTGATCTATGCCGCCGTCGCCATCATCGCCCTGATCGTGCTGATCGCGCGCTTTCGTCTTAACCCGTTCGTCGTCATCACCCTCATTTCGGTCGGGCTGGCGCTCGTTGCCGGAATGCCTGCAACGTCAGTGGTCGCCTCCTATGAAGGCGGGGTCGGGAAGACGCTCGGGCATATCGCGCTGGTGGTTGCCCTGGGCACTATGTTGGGCAAAATGATGGCCGAGTCCGGAGGCGCCGAGCAGGTGGCGCGCACGCTGATTGCCCGCTTCGGTGAGCGAAATGCACACTGGGCAATGGTCTGCATCGCCTTTCTGGTCGGCCTGCCGCTGTTTTTCGAAGTCGGCTTCGTGCTGTTGGTACCGATTGCGTTCACAGTGGCGCGCCAGGTAGGGGTTTCACTGCTAATGGTTGGCCTGCCGATGGTCGCCGGTCTGTCGGTGGTCCATGCGCTGGTGCCACCCCACCCCGCAGCGATGCTGGCCGTGCAGGTGTATCAGGCTTCGGTGGGCCAGACGCTGCTGTACGCGATCCTGATCGGCATCCCTACCGCGATCATTGCCGGCCCCGTCTACGCCAAATTCATCGCCCCGCGCATTCAGTTGCCTGATGAAAACCCGCTGGCCAAACAGTTTCTGGAACGCGAGCCACGCCAGCAACTGCCGAGTTTCACCATTACCATGGCGACCCTCCTGCTGCCGGTGGTGCTGATGCTGTTGGGCGGCTGGGCCAATCTGATTTCTACACCCGGGAGCGCCTTCAACAGTTTGCTGCTGTTCGTCGGCAATTCGGTCATCGCCCTGCTGCTGGCGACTTTGCTGAGCTTCTGGACCCTGGGCATCGCCCAAGGCTTCAATCGTGACTCGATCCTCAAGTTCACCCAGCAATGCCTGGCGCCTACTGCCAGCATTACCCTGCTAGTCGGCGCCGGTGGCGGCCTGAACCGAATCCTGGTCGACAGCGGTGTAACCAACGAAATCGTCGGGCTGGCACAGGACTTCCACCTTTCGCCGCTGCTCATGGGCTGGCTGTTTGCAGCGTTGATGCGGGTAGCGACGGGCTCCGCGACGGTCGCGATGACCACTGCATCCGGTATCGTGGCACCCGTGGCGACGGGGCTTGGCTACCCGCACCCCGAGTTGCTGGTGCTGGCCACCGGCGCCGGTTCGGTGATCTTTTCCCACGTCAACGACGGCGGTTTCTGGCTTATCAAGGAGTATTTCAACATGACCGTGGCGCAAACCTTCAAGACATGGACGGTGCTGGAGACGCTGATCTCGGTGATCGCCTTCGTCCTGACCCTGGGTCTGGCACAGGTGCTTTAAGTGGACATTCTTTATCAGATCCGCGCGCGCCAGGACGCATTCAGCGCCGGCGAAGGGCGAATCGCCAGGCTGATTCTCAGCGACGTTGCCTTTTGCGCCGGCGCCAGCCTTGACGAGCTGGCCACGCGCGCCGAAGTCAGCAGCGCCACGCTGTCGCGGTTCGCCCGCTCGGTTGGCTGCAAGGACCTGCGCGACCTGCGCCTGCAACTGGCCCAGGCCAGCGGCGTGGGCAGTCGCTTTCTCAAGCCTGAACAGGCGCCGGATCAGTCAGCGTTTTTCACCCGGATCGTCAGCGATATCGAATCCACCCTGCGCCAGCATCTGGCGGGTTTCGACGACACCCGCTTCAAGGCCGCGGTCGCCCTGCTAACCCAAGCACGCATGGTCCACAGTTTCGGCATGGGTGGCTGCTCCAGCCTGTGCAGCGAAGAATTGCAGACCCGCCTCGTGCGTCTCGGCTATCCCATTGCTGCCTGCCGCGACCCGGTCATGATGCGCTTGATCGCCGCCACCCTTGGCCCCGATTACAGCCTGATCGTCTGCTCCCTGAGCGGGCGCACGCCGGAGCTGCTGGACGCCGTGGGACTGGCCCGCAGCTACGGCGCGAAGATTCTGGCGATCACCCTGCCCGGCTCACCGTTGGCAGAGCTTGCCGATGTGCTGCTGCCACTGCAGATCGCCGAAACCAATTTCATCTATAAACCGACGGCGGCACGCTACGGCATGCTGTTGACCATCGATGTGCTGGCCACGGAACTGGCGCTGATCGCCCCTGATGACAATCAGGAACGTCTGCGCCGCATCAAGCTGGCACTCGACGACTACCGCGGCGGCGAAGACGGCTTGCCGCTTGGAGACTGAAGCATGCTTTACGACCTGATCATTCGCGACGCGCTGGTGATCGACGGCAGCGACAGCCCCGGCTACCGCAGCGACGTGGCCATCGGCGACGGGCGTATTCAACGCATCGGCGAGCTCGACGGTGTGCCGGCCCGGGAAGAGCTGAACGCCGCTGGCCGGGTGTTGGCACCGGGCTTCATCGACGTTCATACCCATGACGACACGGTGGTGATTCGCCACCCCGAAATGCTGCCGAAGATCACCCAGGGCGTGACCACGGTCATCGTCGGCAACTGCGGCATCAGCGCTTCGCCGGTGACGCTGCAGGGCGATCCGCCGGACCCGATGAACCTGCTTGGCTCGGCCGCCGCCTTTGCTTATCCGCGCTTCAGCGACTATCGCCAGGCCGTGGATCGGGCGCGCCCCAGCGTTAACGTAGCGGCGCTGGTCGGCCATACAGCGTTGCGCAGCAACCATATGAACGATCTGTTGCGCAGCGCAAGCGCTGGAGAAATTAGCGCCATGCGCGAACAGCTGCGCGAAAGTCTGCAGCAAGGCGCGCTGGGGCTGTCGACCGGTCTGGCTTACGCGTCGGCTTATTCGGCAGCAACCGATGAAGTCAAGCAACTGGCCGAGGAGCTGACGGCGTTTGGCGCGGTGTACACCACCCATCTGCGCAGCGAATTCGAGCCGGTACTGGAGGCAATGGACGAAGCATTCGATATCGGCCGACACGCCCGCTCGCCTGTCGTGGTTTCACACCTCAAATGCGCAGGTGCGGGCAACTGGGGCCGCAGCCCACAGCTGCTCGCTTCGCTGGAAAAAGCCGCGCTGACTCAAGCGGTGGGTTGTGACTGCTATCCCTACGCGGCCAGCTCTTCGACGCTTGATCTGAAGCAAGTCACCGACGCGTTTCCTATCACCATTACCTGGTCCACACCGTACCCAGATCAAGGCGGGCGCGACCTTGGGCAGATCGCTGCCGATTGGGGCCTGTCACTGCTGGAAGCCGCGCGCAAACTGCAACCGGCTGGCGCGGTGTATTACGGCATGGATGAAAACGATGTGCAGAACATCATGAAACACCCGCTGTCGATGATCGGCTCGGACGGCCTGCCGGAAGACCCGTTTCCACATCCGCGCCTGTGGGGAGCGTTCCCCAGGGTGCTGGGGCATTTCAGCCGTGATCTGGGGCTGTTCCCGCTACACAGGGCCATCCACAAGATGACCGGCCTGAGCGCCACGCGCTTCGGCCTGCATCAGCGCGGTTTCGTTCGTGAAGGCTATTGGGCGGACCTGGTGCTGTTCGATGCAGCCACCGTTCGCGACGTTGCCGACTTCAAGCAACCCCAGCGCGCCGCGCAGGGCATCGAGCGTGTGTGGGTGAACGGACATTTGAGTTACGCCGACGGAATACTGCAAGGTGAGCGTCAGGGGCGGTTCTACCGAGGAGCGGCTCATTGATGGAAGGCTTCGCTCACGCCTGAGCCAAGGCTGGCCTTATGCCCTGTAGCAGCACGGCCGCGCTGCTACAGGGGGTTGCGGAGCAGGGCTTTTCAATCAGTCGGCTGTCAGCACGCCACGGCGCAGTTGATCGCGCTCGATCGATTCGAACAGCGCCTTGAAGTTGCCTTCACCGAAGCCGTCATCGCCCTTGCGCTGAATGAACTCGAAGAACACCGGGCCCATTAGGGTTTCCGAGAAAATCTGCAACAACAGCCGCCGGCTGCCGCTTTCGGACGTTCCATCCAGCAAAATGCCCCGTGCCTTCAGTTCGTGCTCCGGCTCGCCATGATTGGGCAGGCGCCCTTCAAGCATTTCGTAGTAGGTGTCCGGCGGCGCGGTCATGAAGCGCATTCCCAAGGCTTTCAAGCGATCCCACGTATCGATCAGGTCCTCGGTGAAGAACGCGACATGCTGGATACCTTCGCCGTTGAACTGCATCAGGAACTCTTCGATCTGCCCGGCGCCTTTCGAAGATTCCTCGTTGAGCGGGATGCGGATCATGCCATCGGGGGCCGTCATCGCTTTCGACGTCAGGCCGGTGTATTCGCCCTTGATGTCGAAGTAGCGAAGCTCGCGGAAGTTGAACAGCTTTTCATAGAAATTGGCCCAGTACGCCATGCGTCCGCGATAGACGTTGTGGGTTAGATGGTCGATGAACTTCAGGCCTGCACCTTGCGGGTCACGGTCGACGCCTTCGATGAACACGAAGTCGATGTCGTAGATCGATGTGCCTTCGCCGAAGCGGTCGATCAGGTACAGCGGCGCGCCGCCGATGCCCTTGATCGCTGGCAGACGCAGTTCCATCGGGCCAGTGGCGATTTCGATCGGTTGCGCACCCAGTTCCAGCGCGCGTTTGTAGGCGGCCTGCGAATCCTTGACCCGGAAGGCCATGCCACACACGGAAGGACCATGCTCAGCGGCAAAGTAGGACGCTTCACTGTTGGGCTCGTTATTGAGAATGATGTTGATCGCACCCTGGCGATACAGCGCCACGTTCTTGGAACGGTGATTGGCAACCTTGGTGAAGCCCATCATCTGGAAAACCGGTTCCAGGGTACCAGGCGTCGGTGCGGCGAACTCGATGAACTCAAAGCCCATCAGGCCCATTGGATTTTCGTAGAGATCAGTCACGGTCCTGCTCCTGCTAAAAAGTGAAATGCACGGCGGCGGAGATCACTGTTCAGCGGGTGGCGCGCACGGAATACCCCGAACGCTGCGGGCGAGAAAGTCGCCGAAAATCAGTTGCAAGCCGAGAATTTTCATTGAGGAAGCGTTACTCCGGCTTATCGGCCTGGGCGTCAGGATGGGCTTGCTGGAAAGCAGGATGCCGCAACGCCAGCGCCTCTACTCGACAGATGCGCGGGAAGGCACTCAAATCGATATTGAAACGGCGGGCTGCATACAGTTGCGGCAACAGGTAAACGTCTGCCAGACCGACCGCGCCGAAGCAGAAACCTTCATCCCCCATCAACGCCTCTACGGCCGACAACCCTTCGCTGATCCAATGGCCGATCCAGGCGGTCACGTCCCCTTCGCCATGGCCCAGGCCGCGCAGGCGGTTGAGCACGGCAGCGTTGTGCAGAGGGTGAATATCGCAGCCGATCAACGCGGCCACTTCACGATGTCGCGCACGCTCTAGCAGATCGACGGGCAGCAAGGGCGGCGTGGGCGACCGCTCTTCCAGGTACTCGATGATCGCCATCGACTGAATGATCACCTCGCCCGCGTCGACTCGTAGCGCCGGTACCCGCCCCTGGGGATTGATTGCCAGATACGCGGCTTTGCGGTGCTCGCCGCCGTCACGGATAAGGTTGACTGGAATCGAGTTGAACTCAAGGCCCTTCAGCGCCAGGGCAATGCGCACCCGATAACTGGAGGTTGAGCGGTAGTAGGTAAAAAGATCCACGGCATGGCCTGTCATTGTTGTTATTTTCGTAAACGACTTACGCAACGCGTAAACTGCGCGATTCCCTGCCGACTGTCAAGGTCAGGTCCAACCCTCCAACCGTAATGTTGCTCTGACCAGACGCTGCTCTTCGTTTTCGATTTCCCGCAGGTTTTCGCAGATATTTTGGATGTGGGCGACAGCGGCCTTGCGTGCCTGCTCCGGCAGACGCCCGATGACGGCAGTGTAGAGCCGGGCGTGGTGCCGGTCGATCTGACGCTTTTGCGCATCTCGGTGATAAAGATTGTTGACGGAGGCGAACACCGTGTTGAGCAGCAGGTCGGTCAGGGAACGCAAGGTCTGCACCAACACCGGATTGTGCGAAGCCTCGCTGATCGCCAGATGGAAAGCGTGGTCCAGTCGCGCATGCTCGCAAGCAGCCAGTGGGTGATCGTGGGCGGCGACCAGGGCGTCATAGGCGCGGGTAATCAGTACAAAGTCCGCATCGGTACCACGCAGCGCTGCCAGCCGCGCGGACTCGCCCTCTAGCAGGCTGCGCACTTCAAACAGGTCATACAGGGTGCGAGGTTGCGAGGCGAACAAGTGCATCAGCGGCGAGGCGTCAGTGATTCCCAGCCCACCCATCCGCGCGACGAATGAGCCCTGACCGTGTCGGGTTTCGATGATTCCGCGGGCGCGCAGCAGCTTCAGGCCTTCGCGCAATGCCGTGCGCGAGACGCCGAGCTTTTCTGTCAGGCGTCTCTCGGAAGGCAGCAACTGCCCGACCTTGAGCACGCCATCGACGATCAGTCGTTCGATGCGTTCGCTGACCACGTCAGCCACTTGTTGAGGGCGTATTTTGACGGAGGGTTCCATGGGATTTTGGCTCCAAGGCAAGGCAAACGAACTGCGCCAATCGTGTAGCTGTATCAATCGCCGGCAATGGCGTTCACTCAACCGCTGCCGCTGCCGCTGGCGAGCCGCAATGAACCAGCAAGCGGAGACTGGCAAGGGCCCTTCACTGGTATGACCAGTACTACCCTCACGAATAACCAACGCACCTACGCACAACAACTCTTTGAATTAGTTCGTTTTTGTTAAAAATCGTTGTGCAAATGCCAAAATAAACTGGTTCGACCAGTGCGTTCAGACATGGACAGTAAAGGCCGTACGGCCAATGATGCAAGTCAGCCGTAGAACGTTCCGCTCAGGGACGGGCCTCATATAAAACCCTTTATAAAAACAAGAGGGATCGCGAGCCCATCATGAATATTCTGTACGACGAACGCGTCGATGGCGCATTGCCCGTCATTGACAAGACCCAATTGCTGCAGGCCTTGCAGGCGCGGCTGCCTGATCTGGACATTCTCCACCGTGAGGAAGAACTGCGCCCTTACGAATGCGACGGCTTGTCCGCCTATCGCACCACACCGATGCTGGTGGTACTGCCGCAGCGGGTCGAGCAAGTGCAGACACTGCTCAAGGTATGCCACGAGCGCGGCGTTCCGGTGGTGGCGCGTGGCGCGGGCACGGGGCTCTCGGGCGGCGCCTTGCCGCTGGAAAAAGGCGTGCTGCTGGTGATGGCGCGCTTCAACAAGATCCTGCACATCGACCCGGCCGGTCGCTTCGCTCGAGTCCAGCCCGGCGTTCGCAACCTGGCTATCTCCCAGGCTGCGGCCCCTTATGACCTGTATTATGCCCCTGACCCCTCCTCGCAGATTGCCTGCTCCATCGGCGGCAACGTTGCCGAAAACGCCGGTGGTGTGCATTGCCTCAAATACGGCCTGACCGTGCATAACCTGCTCAACGTCGAGATTCTCACGGTTGAAGGCGAGCGTCTGGTGCTGGGATCGGACGCGCTGGATACCCCCGGCTTCGACCTGCTGGCGCTGTTTACCGGCTCCGAAGGCATGCTCGGCGTCATCACCGAAGTCACCGTGAAATTGCTGCCCAAACCGCAAGTCGCGCGGGTGCTGCTGGCTGCGTTCGATTCCGTGGAAAAAGCCGGTCGTGCCGTGGGTGACATCATTGCCGAGGGCATCATCCCCGGCGGCCTGGAAATGATGGACAACCTGGCAATACGCGCCGCCGAGGACTTTATCCACGCGGGCTATCCGGTAGACGCCGAAGCGATTCTGCTGTGCGAGCTGGATGGTGTGGAAGCCGACGTTCACGACGATTGCGACCGGGTCCGCGCGGTGCTGGAAAAGGCCGGCGCCACGCAAGTGCGCCAGGCAAGGGACGAAGCCGAACGGGTGCGCTTCTGGGCCGGACGCAAGAATGCCTTCCCTGCGGTCGGTCGGCTGTCGCCGGATTACTACTGCATGGACGGCACCATACCGCGTCGGGAATTGCCGGGCGTGTTGAAGGGCATATCCGCACTGTCCGAGGAATACGGCCTGCGCGTTGCCAACGTTTTCCACGCCGGCGACGGCAACATGCACCCGCTGATCCTGTTCGATGCCAATCAGCCCGGCGAGCTGGACCGCGCCGAAGCGCTGGGCGGCAAGATTCTCGAACTGTGCGTGAAGGTCGGCGGCAGCATCACCGGCGAGCACGGTGTAGGCCGCGAGAAGATCAATCAAATGTGCGCGCAGTTCAACGGCGACGAACTGACGCTATTCCACGCCGTGAAAGCGGCGTTCGACCCCAGCGGCATGCTCAACCCCGGCAAGAACATTCCAACCCTGCACCGCTGCGCGGAATTCGGCGCGATGCATGTACACATGGGCAAGCTGCCCTTCCCTGAACTGGAGCGTTTCTGATGGGTGGCGAACGACAATCCTATATCCGCGCTCAGGATCGAGACGCCAGCGAGGGACTGCTGGAACAGGTCAACGAGGCGATTCAACTCGGCTTGCCACTGCGCATCCAGGGTGCTAACAGCAAGGCATTTCTCGGTCGCGAAGTGGCTGGGGAAGTGCTCGATACGCGGGCTCATCGCGGCATTGTTACCTATGACCCGACCGAATTGGTGATCACCGCCCGGGCTGGCACGCCCCTTAGCGAGCTGAACGCGGCGCTGGAACAGGCCGGACAAATGCTGCCTTGCGAGCCGCCGACCTTTAGCGACGGCGGCGTCGGCGATGCAACTGTCGGTGGAATGATCGCAGCCGGGTTGTCCGGCCCGCGTCGACCGTGGTCCGGTTCGGTGCGCGATTTCGTGCTGGGCACCCGAGTGATCACTGGCCTGGGCAAGCATCTGAAATTCGGCGGTGAGGTGATGAAAAACGTCGCCGGTTACGACCTGTCGCGCTTGATGGCCGGCAGTTTTGGCTGCCTGGGCGTGATCACAGAAGTCTCGTTGAAGGTATTGCCCAAGCCGCGGCTGTGCACCAGCATTGCCATGGAAATGGACCTGCCCCGTGCTCTTGCCCGCCTGGCCGAATGGGGTCAACAGCCATTACCCATCAGCGCCGCCAGTCACGACGGCCGGCTGCTGCGCCTGCGTCTTGAGGGAGGTGAAGGGTCGGTGACGGCAGCCCAGGATCGTTTGGGTGGCGATGCCATCGATCCGGTGTACTGGCGCACTTTGAACGAACATCGATTGGACTTTTTTACCGATGGCCGACCGCTGTGGCGCCTGTCGCTGCCGACCAGCACCGGTGTGCTAAACCTTCCGGGCGATCAGTTGATCGATTGGGGCGGCGCGCAACGCTGGTTGAAGACCTGCGCCTGCGGCAGCGAGATTCGCGCCATCGTCGGCGCCGTCGGCGGCCATGCCACCTGTTACAGCCACGGCCTGGACGACGTCCCGTTCCAGCCCCTGCCCGCCCCGCTGCTGCGCTATCACCGCCAGCTCAAGGCGCAACTCGATCCGCACGGGGTGTTCAATCCGGGCCGGATGTACGCAGAGATTTGAATCATGCAGACCACCCTGAGTGAATACGCCAAAAGCCTGCCCCGTGGCGAAGAAGCCGAGAGCATCCTGCGCAGTTGCGTGCACTGCGGTTTTTGCAATGCCACCTGCCCGACCTATCAGTTGCTGGGCGACGAACTGGATGGCCCGCGTGGACGTATCTATCTGATCAAGCAAGTGCTCGAGGGGTGCGAAGTCACCGAAAAAACCCAGCTGCACCTGGACCGCTGCCTGTCCTGTCGCAACTGCGAGACCACCTGCCCTTCGGGGGTCGACTATCACAACCTGCTGGACATCGGCCGTGCCGTGGTCGATGCCGCCGTACCCCGGCCAATCGGTCAGCGCCTGCTGCGCGAAAGCCTGCGCGCGGTGGTTCCAAATCCCGGGCTGTTCAAGCGCCTGACCCAGATTGGCAATGCGTTCCGGCCGCTGCTGCCCGGCAATCTGCAAGCCAAGCTGCCCGCTGATATTCGCCCGGCCAAAGCGCGCCCGACCCGGCAACATGCACGCCAGGTGCTGATTCTGGAAGGTTGCGTGCAGCCTGGCCTGTCGCCGAACACTAACGCAGCAACGGCGCGAGTGCTGGACCGGTTGGGGATCAGCGTTCGATCCATCGCCCAGGCCGGTTGCTGCGGCGCGGTGGACTATCACCTTAATGCACAGGAGCAGGGCCTGCAGCGTGCCCGGCGTAACATCGACGCCTGGTGGCCTGGCGTTCAGGCTGGCGCCGAAGCGATCGTGCAGACCGCCAGCGGCTGCGGCGCCTTCGTCAAGGATTACGGGCATATGCTGCGCGACGACCCGGAGTACGCCGAAAAAGCCGCGAAGGTCAGCGCAATAACCAAAGACCTGGTGGAAGTGCTGCGTGCCGAACCGCTGGAAATGCTCGGCGCCTGTACCAGCGCCAAGCTGGCATTCCATTGCCCGTGCACCCTGCAACATGCGCAGAAACTCGGCGGCGCGGTGGAGTCGGTATTGAGCCGGCTGGGCTTCAATCTGACCACGGTGCCCGACAGTCACCTATGCTGTGGCTCGGCGGGTACCTATGCCATTACCCAGCCGGCGCTCGCCAGGCAGCTGCGTGACAATAAAATGAATGCGCTGGAGAGCGGCAGACCGCAAGTCATCGCTACCGCTAACATCGGTTGCCAGACCCACCTTGCCAGCGCGGGACGCACACCCGTCAAACACTGGATCGAACTCATCGAGGACGCCCTGCATCCAAGTTGATCGCAGGCCGTCTTGACCACACACGCCCCCTAAGGAGAGCTGCATGAAAAGCAAATCCATACTGACCCAGATCGAAGTCGCCCAAATTCTCGCCGCCGCCCGTAAAGAGGCCCAGGCCAACGGCTGGGCCGTGTCCATCGCCGTCACCGACGACGGCGGCCACCTGCTGGGTTTCGAGCGTCTGGACGACTGTGCACCGATCGGCGGTTATATCGCTATCGAAAAAGCCCGCACCTCGGCCCTCGGTCGTCGCGAGTCCAAAGGCTATGAAGAGATGGTCAATGGCGGCCGAACCGCGTTCGTCAGCGCGCCCTTGCTGACCTCGCTGGAAGGCGGCGTGCCGGTGATTGTCGATGGCCAGACCATCGGCGCGGTGGGCGTGTCCGGGGTGAAGGCCGATCAGGATGCTCAGGTGGCCAAGGCCGGTGTCGCGGCAGTAAACGCGCAGTAGTGCCAGATTCTGCCTGCAGGGCGTAGGAACCCGGCTTGCCTGCGATTCGCTGCGAACCGGTTGAGCACCCAGAGGCTGCCGAGCGTCAGGTAAACCCGGCGCCTGAATTTCACTGCCGGTTACCGACGGGTCGCAGGCAAGCCAGCTTCCGCGCCCTGCGGGGCAGATGCGAGCCTGGCGTCACATCACATGTTTTTTAACGGAGAGCCCGAGATGACCGAATTCGTCAACTGCCACAACCTCAAGGTGGCAGCCGATCTGAAACGCTTTGTCGACGAGGACGTGCTTCCCGGAACAGGGCTGAGCGCGGAGGTTTTCTGGGCCGATTTCGACTCCCTGGTTCACGACCTCGCGCCGATCAATCGTGAGCTGCTGGCTGAGCGCGAGCGCATGCAGACCCAGCTCGACAAGTGGCATAAATCCAATCCGGGCCCGGTCACCGACATGCCCGCATACATCGCGTTTCTGGATTCCATCGGCTACCTGCAACCGGTACCGGGCGAAGTTCAGGCGACCACCAGCAAGGTCGACATTGAGGTCAGCGAACAGGCGGGTCCGCAACTGGTCGTGCCCGCCGCCAACGCACGCTATGCGCTGAACGCCGCCAACGCGCGCTGGGGCTCGTTGTACGACGCGCTGTATGGCACTGATGCGATTTCAAGTGCCAACGGTGCGGAAATCAAGGCGGGCTACAACCCGCTGCGGGGCGCCAAAGTCATCGCCTTCGCCCGCGCGCTGCTGGATGAAGCGGCACCTTTGTCGAGCGGCTCCCACCTCGATGCCAAGGCCTATACCGTAGACAGCGGCGAACTGCTGGTCACGCTCGCCGATGGCAGCCAGTCACGTCTGGCGCAGCCGGAAAAATACGTCGGTTATCAGGGTGAACCGGCGCAGCCCAATGCGATTCTGTTGAAGAACCACGGCCTGCACATCGAAATCCAGATCGACCCAAACAGCCCGATCGGCAGCACGGACCCTGCGGGCATCAAGGACCTGCTGCTGGAAGCGGCGCTGTCGACCATCATCGACTGCGAAGACTCGGTAGCCGCTGTCGACGCGGACGACAAGCTGGTGATCTACCGTAACTGGCTGGGCCTGATGAAGGGTGACCTTACCGAAGAACTGGTCAAGGGTGGCAAAACCCTGACGCGCCGGCTCAATCCCGACCGGGAATACACTGCCGCCGATGGCAGTCACATCGCGCTGCACGGTCGCTCATTGCTGTTCATTCGCAATGTCGGCCACCTGATGACCAACCCGGCGATTCTCTACGACGGCAACAAGGAAATCCCCGAGGGCATTCTCGACGGTGTGATCACCAGCCTTATCGCCTTGCATGACCTGCACAACCGCAGCAACTCGCGAGCGGGCAGCGTATACATCGTCAAACCGAAGATGCACGGCCCGGACGAAGTGAAGTTCGCCGATCAATTGTTCAGCCGTATCGAAGACGTGCTGAAGATTCCGCGCAACACCCTGAAGATGGGGATCATGGACGAAGAGCGGCGCACCAGCGTCAACCTCAAGGCGTGCATCGCTGCGGCATCGGCCCGGGTGGCGTTCATCAATACCGGCTTCCTCGATCGCACCGGCGACGAGATGCATACCTCCATGGAAGCGGGGCCGATGCTGCGCAAGGGTGATATGAAAGCTACGCCCTGGATCAAGGCTTACGAGCGCAGCAACGTGCTGGTGGGTCTGGCCTGCGGTCTGCGTGGCCGGGCACAGATCGGCAAGGGCATGTGGGCGATGCCGGATCAGATGGCGGACATGCTGGAACAGAAAATCGCTCATCCCAAAGCGGGCGCGACCACAGCCTGGGTGCCATCACCGACCGCCGCAACGTTGCACGCGCTGCACTACCACAAGGTGGACGTAAAGTCGGTACAACAGGAACTGGAACAGGTCGACCTAGACAGCGTCAGCGAGGATATCCTGCTGGATTTGCTGAGCATTCCGGTAGCCGCCGACCCGAAATGGACCGAAGAGCAGATTCTTGAAGAAGTCGAAAACAACGCGCAGGGCCTGCTCGGTTATGTAGTGCGTTGGGTCGAGCAAGGCGTTGGCTGTTCGAAAGTACCGGACATTCACAACGTCGGCCTGATGGAAGACCGCGCCACCTTGCGCATCTCCAGCCAGCACATTGCCAACTGGGTGCGCCATGGCGTGATACACGAGCATCAAGCGCTGGAAACGCTCAAACGCATGGCCAAGATCGTGGACAAGCAGAATGCCGGTGACTCGGCCTACACGCCGATGGCGGAGAACTTCGAAAAGTCGGTAGCGTTCCAGGCCGCATGCGCGCTGGTGTTCAAAGGGCGCGAGCAACCGAGCGGGTACACAGAGCCATTGCTGCACAAGTTCCGCCTGGCGTTCAAAAAGGAGGAATAATCAGCATCAATCTGCCGATCATGCCCACGCTATGGGTGGGCATGCATCCCGTGACATTCTCCTTCAGCGTCAAGCCACGCGCAGTGTACCGGGCTGCGCTACCCCTGCGAACGAGGGAATGATCGAGCGCGGTGTCAGACAGACCGCCGTCGTCGCCGTCGTAACGTGTAGAAGCGCCTCCATTGCGCTCACCGTGCGCGCAGACGCTTCCACCGTCTCAGGTACTTTCCCGCACCACCAGCTCAAAGCCCAGATCCACCTGTGCTTGCTGCACATTACCGTCCAGCAACCCGAGCAGTAATTGCGCGGCACGCTGGCCAACCTGTTCGCGGGGAGTGCGGATCGAGGTCAGACGCGGCACCATGTGCGCCGAGCCGGGCAAGTCGTTGAAGCCGATCAGCGACACCCGCTCAGGAATCTTGATGTCGCGGCGAAGCGCTTCCAAAGCGGCACCCTGGGCGAGGTCGTCGTTGCAGAAAAACACCCCGTCCACGTCCGGATGCTCGGCCAGCAGACGAGCAAACAACTCCCCTCCCAGACCGATCGACGACGGCAGTGGCGAAGCCATCTGCAGGGCTTCGTCGTACAGCCCTTCTGCTTCTAACGCGCTGCGAAAACCCGCGCCGCGCTGAATCACCCTCGGGTCCAGCTGAGCAGACACATAGGCCAGGCGCCGCCGCCCGCGATTCAACAGATGCCGCGCCGCAGCCGCCCCGGCCTGCTGCTGGGAAAACCCTACGCAAGGCTCGGCACGGCTCGGATCGAGTTCCATCATGTGTACGCACGGCACGCCGCTGGACGCTAACAACTGCTGCGCCGCCTGACTGCGGTCAAAGCCGGTCAGGATGATGCCCCGTGGCCGGTTTGCCAGATGGCTGCGCAGCAGGTTTTCTTCCTCTGCGGGCGAGTAGTGATAGTTACCGATCACCACTTCCAGACCACGGGGGCGCAGAACGTTCTGGATGGCCTCAAGTGTCTCGATGAACAACTGGTTGGACAGCGATGGCACCAGCACCACCACCGTTTGACTCTGCGAGGAGGCCAGCGCCCGCGCTGCAGGATTGGCGACGTAGCCTAGACTCTGCGCAGCAGCGCGCACTTTCGCCACCATTTCCGGGGCGACCGTCGCCACGCCGCGCAGGGCTCGCGAGGCTGTGATGGGCGAGACAGCGGCCAGCCTTGCGACTTCGTTTAGGGTAGGACGACCGGTGGATCGGGAACCAATGCGTGTCATGCGTTGCCAACTGGTTGGAAGGATAAGCCGAGGGGGTTGCGATTGCGTGGGATGGGCTCTAAGGTAGCGCTATCTCACGGAGGCCCGCAACTTTCTTCGCTCGTGTTAACCACGCCGGAGGGTGCATCTCATGGATCAGCGAGATACCCATAACAATGACTACACCCGGAAACAGTCTTGCCGGTTTTGCACACCTTGCGGCAGAGACAGCGCTGTCTTCGGGACGAGGTTTTTATGACTACTGCTCCACATGCTATTTCCGCCGTCGTGGTGATGGGTGTTTCCGGTTGCGGCAAAAGCGCCGTTGGCGCTGAAATCGCCCAGAACAGCGGCGGCCGCCTGATCGAGGGCGACGCCTTTCACCCGCAAGCCAACATCGACAAAATGAGCGCTGGCCATCCTCTTAATGACGAAGACCGCGCCGGGTGGCTGACGCGCCTGGGCGAAGAAGTTGCGACTGCCGTGCGCAACGGTGAAAAACCTATCCTGACCTGCTCTTCCCTCAAGCTCAGCTATCGCGACCGTCTGCGTGCCGCAGTGCCGGGCCTGGGCTTCGTGTTTCTTGAGCTGACCCGCGAACTGGCCGCCGAGCGCTGTTCGCATCGACCAGGACACTTTATGCCGGCCAGTCTGGTCGACAGTCAATTCGCAACCCTTGAACCCCCCTATGGCGAAGATCGCACGCTGGTCGTGGACGCGACCAAATCGATTGAGTCCATCGGCGCCGAAGCGGCCACGTGGTGGAACGCCTCGCAAACCTCATCTGCCACCGCTCTGACGGGCTCTTGATCTTCAAGCCTGCGTGAGCGACGAAGACAGCGCTGTCTTTTTATGTACACAAGGCAGTGAACACCAGCGCTGAGCAGTAGCTCCAAAAAAACAAAATACAACGGAGAGACACCCCATGTTCGGTATGACTCAAGACACGTATCTACTTGTCGATGCGTTGGTGACCATCATTGGCCTCGTGCTGCTGATCACCAAGTTCAAGGTCCACCCTTTTATTGCACTGACCATCGCCGCCGGTTTCCTCGGCCTGACCTCGGGCATGCCTGTAGACAAGGTCATGAAATCGTTTCAGGACGGTTTTGGCGGCGTACTGGGCTTCGTCGGTATCATCCTCGGCCTTGGCACCATGCTCGGCAAACTGATGGCTGACTCTGGTGGAGCCGACCAGATCGCGCAGACCCTAATCCGTCGCTTCGGCAAGGAGCGGGTGCACTGGGCCATGATGTTTTCGGCGTTTCTGGTGGGTATCCCGCTGTTCTTCGAAATCGGCTTCGTGCTGCTGATCCCGCTGGTGTTCATCGTTGCCCGTCGCAGCGGCGTGCCCATCGTCAAGATCGGTATTCCGCTACTGGCAGGCCTGTCCGCCGTTCACGGCCTGGTGCCGCCGCATCCAGGTCCGTTGCTGGCTATCGGCATCTTCAACGCGGACATCGGCAAGACCATTTTCTACGGTCTGATCGTTGCCTTCCCGACAGCGATCCTCGCGGGTCCGATCTTCGGCAAGTGGATTGCCAAACGCATCCCTGGCAACCCCAATAAGGAGTTGATGGACCAGATTGCCAAGGAGTCGACAAACGAGAACCTGCCAAGCTTCGGGGTCACACTGGTGACCATCCTGCTGCCGGTGTTCCTGATGCTGCTCAAGACCTTTGCCGACGTTGCGTTGCCCAATGGCCACATCTTTCGCATTTGGATGGATTTCATCGGCCACCCGATCGCTGCCTTGCTGTTCGCACTGTTGCTGGCGTTCTACACCTTTGGTTCGGCCCGTGGCTTCAGCCGCGAGCAGATCATCAAGCTGCTGGACCAGAGCCTGGCGCCGGTGGCTGCGATCGTCTTGATCGTGGGTGCCGGGGGTGGCTTCAAGCAGATGCTGGTGGACAGCGGTGTCGGCAACCTGATCGGTCACATGGCGGTTCAGGCGCAGATCTCGCCGATCCTGTTAGCCTGGCTGGTCGCAGCGGTGATTCGTGTGGCCACCGGCTCGGCGACCGTTGCAACCATCACCGGTGCCGGCATCGTCGCGCCGGTCGTAGCCCTGGTGCCGGGTGTCAACCGCGAGTTGCTGGTGTTGGCCACCGGCGCGGGGTCGTTGATCCTGTCACACGTGAACGACGCCGGTTTCTGGCTGGTCAAGCAGTACTTCAACATGACCGTGATCGAAACCCTGAAAACCTGGACCGTGATGGAAACGATCCTTTCGGTGGTCGGTATCATTCTGATCATGCTGTTGTCGCTGGTGGTTTGATTCGCTGACTGCTGCACCCATGCCCACCCTCGCGGTGGGCATTTTGTTAGGTTTTGTACGAAAAGTCGGTGCGGGTAGAATTGCCGCCATGATTGGCTGGAGGCCCGCATGGCAAAGCGTTACGAACTCTCCGATGCATCCTGGGAATTGATCAGGGATCTGGTTTCTCCAGAGCAGAAAATGGGTCGACCACGCAGTGATGATCGTCTGGTACTCCACGGAATCCTTTGGGTGCTTTGCTCTGGCGCAGCCTGGCGTGACCTGCCGGAACGCTTTGGGCCCTGGTCAACGGTGTATCAGCGTTTTCGTGACTGGCGCGACGACGGCACATTCGACCGAATACTGGAGCGGTTGCATATTCGACTGAACCGCGAAGGACTGATTGATCTGGACACCTGGATGATCGATTCCACAGCGGTACGTGCAACCCGAGCCTCTTCAGGCGCCGGGAAAAAGGGGGGCCTGAAGAACCGCTAGACCATGCCCTGGGACGCAGTCGAGGCGGCCTTACTACCAAGATCCACATGGTCTGCGACGCCAATGGCGTTCCCTTACGCTTCATCCTTTCATCGGGACAAGCCAGCGATATCGCCCACGCCCAACCGCTGTTGGATCAGGTGCGAATTCCCGGTAAGCCGGGGCGACCACGCAAGCGTAGTCGCTGGTTACTGGCTGACAAAGGCTATGACGCAGAACACCTGCGTCATTACTGCGACCGTTACCGAATGCAGCCGGTGATCCCGCTGCGCGCCATGCCACGCAAACCCCGACCGGGCTTGTCCCGACTCTTTGATCGTCCAAAGTATCGACAGCGGAACATCATTGAGCGGATGTTTGGCTGGCTAAAAGAGAACCGCAGAATAGGGACTCGCTACGACAAGCTGGCCAGGAGCTTTGCAGCCATGGTCACGCTGGCCTGCAGCCTACGTTGTATGCGGCAATACTTTTCGTACAAAACCTAGGGCAGCCGCCTTTCGCTTGAATGTCCCTCAAACAGGCACCATAACGTTCATAACCACCCCGCCAATACCTGCAAACGACTGGCTAGCGGCTATTTCTCTCCAAGCGTTATCAGTTCGCCCTCACACATTTCAGAAGTCTCCTACAATCCTCTAGGAAATCACCTACAGCCTGCTTAATGAAAATTTCATGGCCGCCCGGCACGAGTTCTTTGCATTAAGTGCAAAAGGAGTGTGCAATAGGCGCCGCCTCGGATCCGGCTATCAAGGTCATAGCCAATTATTTCGAGGTGTAATGCCAAAGAGCAGGCAAAATTCGCGTGTCGTTTGGCCTCAGGAGACAGCATGCCAATGACAAGAAGATGAACCTGGGGAATTAAACTCGTACCAATGGCGTCATACTGATGACCGCATTTGGATGCACTCGGCAATCACCACCACCCAAAGGCTAACGCCAGCCTCCTGGTAGAGGCGCTTCAAGAGGCCATCAAGGAAAAGATTATGTTGATACTCACCCGCAAAGTCGGCGAAAGCATAAACATTGGTGATGAAATCACCGTCACCATTCTGGGCGTACAGGGCCTTCAAGTCAGGCTCGGCATCAACGCGCCGAAGAACGTTTCGGTACACCGTGAAGAAATCTACAAACGTATCCAAGCCGAGATCGCGCCTAATCAAGAGCCGCAGTGAACCAACCGGTTCATCTTCTTAGCAAGTTCGTCTGCTGCTTCCCGGCAGCAGACAGGAATCAACGGCGTAGTCTGCGACGCCGTTTTTTTTCGTCTTGATGTTGGATCCATTATCTCTACTTGTGCCCTTCCTTATCCCTGTAACTAACCCGAGCAGCTTTTATAACAAAAAGGGCCGGCATTCCGTGGAAAACCAGCCCTTGGGACAGACTAATCGTTTTGATCAATCAGCTTGAAGGAGGAAGGTGCTGGACAATCTTATCTTTGGCCAGCAAGCGTTTCTCCTTGAGTTTTTTGAGCTGATCATCCGAAACGTCGCCTGCAGATCCCTCTTCTGCTTTAACAATGTCTGCATCGACCGTTTCGTAATCCTCCACCAGCTTGTTGAGCTTGGCATCCTCGCTGCGATGCTTGCCCAGAGAGTCTCTGGTGATGCCCAAATCCGCGTACAAATCGTGCTTGACCGGCATAGTGCGCTGCTCCTCTGACGACTGATGATGAATTATTGAGGGTTGCTGGCCCAGAAGGTTCGACCTTTTTGCCGGCCAGCCGGTCGATGGCGAACGTCGTCGCATTTGGACATGCATGATCCTGTTCAACGCGATAGGGTTGTTGGACACAATTTCATACAACAAGGATCGACTCATGACTTCACCGTTTGCCCGTTCCGTACTTGCCAGTGCCCTGACGCTGGGCCTGGCTTTCGGTTGCGCCGGGCCCGTCTTCGCCGAACCCAACAAACAGGTGCAGGCCGATGCCGAGCAATACAAGGCACAAGCGCTAAAACTGCTGGAGCGGCTGGTCAATATCGACACCGGCTCGGGTTATGAACCAGGTCTGACACAGGTGCGCGACATCGTTGTGGACGAGTTGAAAAAACTCGGCGCAACCATCGAGACCGTCCCTAATACCGCGCCGGACAAAAGCAGCCATGTGGTCGCCACCTTCAAGGGCACCGGCAAGGCGAAAATCCTGCTGATGGCGCACATGGACACCGTGTTCAAGGAAGGCTCCGCCGCCGCGCGCCCGTTCACTATCAAGGATGGCCGCGCCTACGGCCCGGGCGTGATGGATGACAAAGGCGGGATCGTTGCTGGCCTGTATGCGCTGAAAATTCTCAAGAACCTGGACTTCAAGGATTACGCGCAGATCACATTCCTGCTGGATGCCAGTGAAGAAACCGGTTCCAAGGCCGCCACCGAGCTGATTCAAAAAGTTGCAAAAGCGCATGACGTTACCTTGAACCTCGAACCGGGGCGTCCGGCCGATGGCCTGGTGGTGTGGCGTAAAGGCAGCGGTACCGCCGTGGTCGAGGTTAAGGGCAAGGCATCCCACGCAGGCGTGGCGCCGGAGCTTGGACGTAACGCCGCAATGGAAGCCGCGCATCAGATTCTGCAACTGGGCAAGCTGGGCGATTTGGAGAAGAAAACCACGATCAATTTCACGGTGCTCAACGCCGGGGACCGGGTCAACGTAATTCCAGATCAAGCCACCGCCAAGGCAGACGTGCGCGTGGCAGTGCCGGAGGAGTTTGATCGCATCGAGAAAGATCTGGCGCGGGTGTCGGCCGACAAGCTGATACCGGAAATCGAAGTGACGACTCGCCTGGAGCGTGGGTTGCCACCGATGCCGCAAACGGCCGAATCCGACAAGCTGGTCGACATCGCTCAGGGCATCTACGGTGAGATCGGTCGCAAGCTGACCGTCGAAGGCAGTGGTGGCGCGGCGGATGCCAGCCTCTCGGCCGGTGTCGGCGTACCGACGCTCGATGGCTTTGGCATCGTTGGTGGCAACATTCATACGCCCGAGGAATATGCCGAAGTAGACAGCGTTTCGCCGAGGATCTATCTGCTGACGCGGATGATCATGGAGCTGACCAAGGCAAAGTAATGCGTAACCCGAGTCAGTTGCCGACTCGCGACCGTCCCTAGCAGCACGCTTGCCAGCGGTGCCCCGGCATCGAGCACCGCCGGCAAGCCGTGCTGCCGCACCGGACCATTCCAGCCTAGCCTTGCTGGCGCAAGCGCCGGGCCTCATAGGACTTGAGATTTAGATAGACGACATCCAGCACCGACAGCTGATCGGGCGACTTATCAGGATCGCAGCGCCGCGCAATCATGTCCCCTATCACGTGTTCGACCTCGATCGGCGCTGCGCGCTCGATGTCACGCAGCATGGAAGCGGTCATCTTCGAACCCTGGGTGGTCAGCATGCTTTGGAAACGCTCGCGCACATCACTTCGAAGTGTATAGCCTGCGCCTTCGGCGATGTCGGCGCATTCGGCAAGCAGTCTGAGCACCAGAGCCTCGCCGTCGCTGGCGATTACATCCCCGATGCTGGCACGCATGGCGCCCGTGATGCCAGCAGCAGTGGCGATGAAGCACCACTTCTCCCACATTTCCTGAACGATCTGCTGACTCAGCCTGGCGTCGAATCCTGCGTCGGCAAGGACGTGCGTCACTGCCTGAATACGCGGCGTCAAGGCACCGCTCAACTCACCGAATGACAACTGATTGGTTTCGTTCAGATGCAGGATCGTCCCCGAGGCATCGCGGTCCAGGGAAATCAGGCACTGCCCGCCCAGCACATTATCAGGCGCAAAACGCTGGCCCAGGCGCTGCAGATGCGCCATGCCATTGAGCAACGGCAGGATCAGCGTATCGGGGCCCACCGCAGCGGCAAAGGCGTCCATCGCCGCATCCAGGTCATAAGCCTTGCAGGACAGGATGATCAGATCGAATACCTGATCGAGCATCGGCGCCATGACGTGGGGCGCCGACGGGTACAGGATATTGCCCAACGGGCTGCGCACGACCAGGCCGTCGCGGTCAAGCTCCTCTGCCCGCCCGGGGCGCACCAGGAACGTTACATCGCGTCCGGCTTCCAGTAACCGGCCGCCAAAATAGCCGCCTATAGCACCTGCACCCACAATCAAAATACGCATTTTGTGCCGGTTCCTTATCGAGTCGCTCGCAGGTGTGCGAAGACCCCAGCATAGGCCACGGCCCGGACTCTATCAAAAGCATGATGACGGCCAGACTATAGAATCTGGTCCAGTACATCGTCCTGTTTGATCCAAGGGAAATTCCCGAACCTCCCATGCCGATCGAAAGCAAGCAGGTGCGAAAAATGAATATCAGGATTGTGCGTTGGCCATCAGTGCCGGCCAGAGGAACGGCTGTCTCGGCTCTTCGCAATCGGCTCCCCCTTTGCGGCTGACGCTGGTCGGCTGGAGGACTGGCTGCTGCAGCCGCGCCAGCACTGCATCGATCACTGCGCCGCTGGCGTCATGGTGAAACTGCCAAACGCCATAGATGCGTCCGTCGAAAGACGCTTCACTGCCCAGGCGCGGATCGACGCCCAGGCCTGCGCCCAATCCGAACAGATGCAGCCCATGAAGACGTTGCCCGGTGCTGTCCAGCGGACAGCCGGAGGGGTCCGAATCCACGCCGCCCTTGACCGCCATCAGGTTGATGGCCTCGCCACCGGCGTAGCTCAAAGCAGGCAGCAACGGCTGATAACCGGTGCATTGCACCACCACGTCGGACTCAGCCAGGGCTTGGCGCGCTCTGTCGAAATGACCCTCGGGGCCGTTCCGGGTCTGCAGCATCTGCACGCGCACGCCGGTTTTGCCGATATGCCCATTTGCCAAGGCTTCCCGTCCAATGTCCAGCGCGCGATAACGCAGGCCCCCTGAACGATTGACCCTGCCGGAGACCGGGCATACGTCCTTGATTAGATCGAACATGTAACCGGCAGCGAGCGCCGCCTCGGCTGTTTCGTAGAACAGCCGGATGGGGGAGCGGTGTACCAGCGTTACTTCACGCAACCCGGCGAACTCCAGCGCATCGGCAAGGTTTTCAAGTACGGAAAAAGCACTGTGAGAACCGCCTACCACGCTTACCCGGCCATTACACGCGAGCATGGGTGCGAAATAATCGCGCAGTTGCACGCCGTTCATGCGCAACAGCAAGTCGGCGCTCAACACCCTGGCTGCAGGTGGCACTGCCAAGCCTTGGTCGGCAAGGCTATTGAGCAGGTGCTGCGGATCCTGCCGCCCACCCAGGTTCAAGACCACTGAGCGGCAACGAATGCGCCGAGAGCGTCCTTCGGACTCAACCCAAACCTGATACTCATTATCCTGGCTGACAACTTCGGTGATGGTGGTACTGGTCCATAGTTTCACGCCGTAGTGCTCGACGACGAAGTTCAGCACCAGGGTCGACGCTTCCGCCAGCAGCTCGGCGACATCGGCGAGCTGCGGCGCACTGTGCGCCTGGCGTCGGATTCGCCAGTACGCCGGGGAATGTTCGAGAGGCTCGAATACATCGCGCAGCGCCGGGTCGCGCAGACAGTCAAGGAACACATCGCCAACCGAGTTAGCGGTGATCCGGTAATCCCCCAGTCGGCCCGTTCCGGGATGGGGACTTGCATCGACAATGATCAGCCCGTCCTTGGCCAGCTCAGGCATTGCTCCACTTTTCAACGCATTGAAAAGCAGCCCCATCCCTGCCGGTCCGGCCCCTCCGACAACACAACCGCATACGGTTTCCAGATGATCTCCATACATAATCTTGACTCCGAACTTAGTCGATGCGTTGAGTGCAGCCTAACGACTGACCCTGAGTGACAGGCATCCCTGGACGCCCGCCCTGACCTAACTTCCTTTTATTCACACTGGATACTGACTGGCAAAGTTGATGCAACGTGGGGCATTAATGGCACGATGAGCGTGCGCGCACCGGTCGAAAAAGATCGAGTTGTTATTCGCTCAAGTTTATTCGGCGTGGGGCCGCGCGCTTGGCACGCAAACCCGGCCACCTGATCCGATCGACAAGCAATGGTAAAAAACCTCGCCAATCAATGAGTTGACTCACTCGGATCCCGGAGGCACTACTGCCGTTACACAGAATGCCTGGAGCGCTGGCATGAGAGAAAATCATGAACAAACCAGGTTTGCCACAAATGGTTACAACTTAAAACTGTAAAGCGATAGTTTCAAAAAAGCGGGGAAGTGTCAAATTTTCGAGAAAACCCAAAAAACCAACGACGGTACGTTTAACTTGTTGATATTTAAACCTTTATTTTTCTTGGCGCCATATTAAAGGCGCTCATCTCGACGGCCATGCTTTTTTAAAATCGAAATCGATGGTTTATTGCTGCCTAACTTATCATCCATTAAGTTCGCACCCCGCTTTTTAAGCTAAAGACATAAATCTGACACTTTTCCCGGCGTTAGTTCAACGCTACAAAAGACTCTCGATTTATCGACTGTAATATCCGCCCAATCAAAATAATGACGTCAGCGATCTATCAGCAATGACCTAGCAATCAGCTGACGCCATTTTTGCAACCGATGAACGGTCAGAACGTTCGCCGAAAAAAGAGAACTATTTCAATCGCATCCGCCTCCATTATCAGGCTTACGCTCACTTTCGAATGGACATTGAGGTCGCAGACATGAATGCTGAAAAAAACCGCCGGTCTAGCATTGCCGAAATCGATTATTCCCGAGACACCCTTTTCGGTCCGATTCCCATGCAGGCGACCTGCCGGGTGAGGCTGGCCACTATCGAACAAGACGGTCACACGCTGCGCGAGCTGACGATAATTGGCGACGTTCCTGACTTCCTATCCAAGTCGTCCATCATTCGGGTAGCGCTGGATGGCAGGATAGAGGCGGGTCCGGTCCGTGATCATTACGCGACTCAGGACAGCGGCGAAGAGCAATTCAGGCTGCTGTTCGAGGACGAACATCCGCAGCGAGTGCATTGATTGCCACCTGCGCAGGACGGACGCCTGCGTATGATGATCGGTGCACGAGCAGGTTATTGCGACCGCATGCCCGGTCGCAGGCCGGAATGGGCGTCGGCATGCAGATTCCCACCGTCAAGCATCAATGCAGGACTGAGCGGACCCTGCACGTCAGCCCGCTCGACATCAACGGGAGCGTAGCCTTCGACTTTACGTTCAACTTGCTGACGGTATCGCAAGCCGTCAAGGCGGGGTGCGGCGTCCAGCACCGGGTCGGGCGGCAAAAGGCGCTGGCGCTCCAATGCAGTCATCGGTGGCTGAAAAGAGGCATTACGGCTTTCCAGGCGTTGCAACATAAAGCCGATGGCCGTGACACATACAATAACGATAGCTAGCAGCAGCGCCACGCCAAGCACTACTTTGCGTCGGCGTAGCATGCGCCGGGTATGCGCACCTTGTGCAGTTACCCTGATGCCCTCGGACTGATTCTCAGCCATGCATTCCCCTTGAAATCGTTATGGCGTTGCGCCGCAGCGTGCGGCCTTAAGATAAAAGGTAATGGACGCATTGCCAACGGCTTTTGATGCATCCCCCCCGGTAAGCTGTCGGATACCGGATGCTGTACGTGCGTACAATGGCCGAACCTTTCAGGTATGAAGTGCGGCTAATAATATCAGTGCCGCTCGATATAACCGATTTGTCTGTCATTACAATGATCGTTTCGCCGCGAATACCCTATACCCGGTTGCTGGACTGAATACTCAGCTCAGTTATAACGATTGAAGTTAATAATCCCCGAGGTCTAGCGCGTCGCTATGTAATAAGCCCACGACGGATATGTCGTGGGCATGAGAGGCAAGAACTTATTTATGGCGGCTAAGCAATCAGCCTACCAGGGTATGCCGCTGTACGTGTTGCGGTGCTCCTATATCGGCCCGCAGCTTCAAGATAAGCTCGCAAAGCGCGCGGCTGGTGTCCAGCGTGTCGAGCCTGATACCACTCGCCAGTAGGTCGACGCGATCGGTAACAGGGTCAATAACCTCAACGGTCATAGCGTCATCAATGATCGTGCAGTTGCAGCGCTTGGGCAAAAATGCGCTTTCTATAATACTGCGCAGTTCAAGGTTCGACAGGGTACATGCGATCATGAGCGATATCCTCCTGCGGCGGCCTCTGTTAACACTGCACAGGGGACGCCAGTCTCTGTATGGATAAGCTATTTCAATCGCTAAAGCTTTTTCGTTGCTACTAGCCTAATAGTTCATCCAGTTTCGCCCTCAACTCTAAGGCGTTGGCGAATAATCAAGTTATACGCCTCGCCCCAATGTGAAGCAACCGCCCCGGAAACCATACCTGCTTACGCACTTTTTTATGATGCGTACACCGAAAAAACGTTTCACACGTTCACTAGGTTTTGTACGAAAAGTATTGCCGCATACCACGTAGGCTGCAGGCCAGCGT
>NZ_DIHC01000002.1:99573-174567 GCF_002419965.1 Pseudomonas sp. UBA5706 | reverse complement strand
TGCCAGCGATCTGCTGCGAAGCGGCAGCAAACCCGGTATATGCGGTATGCCTGACACCACCAAGGTGTCAGGTCTTGCTGCCGTTCCCCGGCAGATCGCGAGCAAGCTGGCTCCTACGGCCTACGGCCAGAATCAAAAGCGAAACCTCGATATCACGCCTGGCACCCGACCGCCCGTAGCAGCGCGCTTGCGGTCCGCCAGCGTGGCGTTCGGACGACGGGGATCTCCAACACTCAGGTTGTGCCATCAATAGTGATACCACTCAACAGCGCGCAGGAGCCTTGATGCGCCTCGCCTCTGCCCGCAGGGCGTGGGAGCCCGGCTTTGACAATCTTGTGCGAAGCGCGCCCCGTTTCTGTCGGCCAGGCAATACCGGGAAGGTGAAGTGATGAAGCTGGCTTCTGCCGCAAGGCGTAGGAGCCTGGCTTGCCAGCGATCTGCTGCGCAGCGGCAGCAAACCCGGTGAATGCGGTATGCCTGACACCACCAAGGTGTCAGGTCTTGCTGCCGTTCCCCGGCAGATCGCGAGCAAGCTGGCTCCTACGGCCTACGGCCAGAATCAAAAGCGAAAACCGCGATATCACGCCTGGCACCCGACCGCCCGTAGCAGCGCGCTTGCGGTCCGCCAGCGTGGCGTTCGGACGAAGGGGATTTCCAACAATCAGGTCGCGCCGTCAGTAGTGATACCACTTCAACTCCAGCATCACTTCATTCACCGGCGATGTCAGCTGGCTGAATTCACGCTGAGCGCTGAGCCGTAATCCCAGGTTTCGAGACAATTCCCACTGCTGATTCAGACTGATATTGCGCCGCACTTCGCCGTTGGTGAAGTAATCACCCTTGGTCTCAAGGCTCAGATTGCCCAGCGGATTGCGCCACAAAATCCCGCTATCGAAGCCCGCCGCCGGTGAAACCAACGCGTCGAAATCATTGTTGTGTTCGATGCGCACCGTGCCCAGCGCGAAGCCCAGCACATCGTCGCCCAGCTTCCAGGTCCCGCCTGCGCCGCCGTTCATATGACTGACCAGATTCTCGTCACCATGCTTGCCCAGCACCCGTTCAAGGCCGCCTGTTACCTGCCATGACCAAGGTTGCAGCAGCTCATTGCGCGGCGTCAGAGAGCGGATCGTCGCCAGATCCAGGCGTTGCACTTGCCACTTGTTGTTCTCGTACTGGCGCAGCTTCAGTTGCAGAATCTCGATCTGTGCTCCCAGCGGGAAGCCATAAGCGTTGTCGTTCAGATCGTGATAGGCCATGCGCAGCCCGTATTCAGCGAATGCCTTGTCATCCCGAGTACCCGCGCCCAACTGCCAGGTGCGTGATTCGTGGCCATCTTCGGGGAGCCCTGGGCGTTCGATTTCCAGCGCCGGCGGCGGATTGGTGCTGATAGCTCGCAGCAGGTCGTAACTGCGCTGCGAGCGCGCCGCGTCACGCTCCTCGCCATTGGCGCGATAGCGCTCCAGCCGGTACGCCGCATCCTGGATCAAAGCGCGACGGTCCTTCGGCACCGCCAAGTATTCCGGGCTTTGCATTTGTTGCTGATCGGCGCTGACCTTGAGCACCCACTGTTTTTCGTCATGGCTGAGCGGCTCGGCTCGGCTGAGCAGTTCGCGCTCCTTGGACGGGCGATAATCGATCTTCTCAATCAGCCCGGCGTCCTTGACTGCGCGCACGGTGTCGGTCGGGATTGCGGTCAGACGAAACTGCGGCGTCAGGTTCAGGCTAGGACGCGCCACCTGTAGCAGCTCCAGCAAGCGATAGGAGCAGTTTTCGTCGAAAAAGAAATAGCCGAAGCGAATCTGTTTGAGTTCCCACACGTGTTCAACCATGCGCCGGGTTTCTTCCGGCGTCAGATTTAGGCGGTATTCCCACAGGTCGCGGTTTTCCAGACTACGGTACTCGGAAAGTTTTTCCTGATATGGCACCAGCGCGAACAGGCCGGGATAGCCGCCCATCAGGCCTTTCCAGGCATAAAGAATGCTGTTGTCGGAGCCTTCTATGTAAGCACCGAAGTTGATGGCGTAGCTGAGCAGGGCGGTCTTGTTGGCCTGCACATCAGCCTGGTCGATACGCAGCAGGGTGTGGCCGAACATTGACGACGGGCTGTTGAGGTACGCGGCGGGGAAGATCAGCACGGTGCTGTCCGGTGCCACGTCGGAGAACCATTTACTGAATTCCTTGCAGTCCACCGCGGGCAGGTCGGTGAGCTTCAACTCATCACGTAAAAAGCGCGTGCGCGAGGGATAGACGCACTGCGGATGCAGGTCTTCCTTGCCCTTGACAACCGGACGATAGATCGCATCAAGCGTTGCAGCCAGCTCGGCTTCGGGGTCGTGTGCGCCATTCACGGCGAGGAAGAATTTCGGATCGTCGACATAGCTGCGCCAGCCGCCGAGCTTGCCGGCTTCGTAGTGGCCAATCGAGACCCAGAATCTGGAATCGGCCAGTTGCTGCAAACGACTAACATCAACATGGGGCGCGGCGTACAACGGGGCGCAGACACAGAGCGCCAGCCAGGCAAGGCGTTTGAGCATAAAGAGGCAACTAACCAGGATAGAGGGAGGCGTAAAAACCTGCCCCCCGGGAGGGAGGCAGGTGGCACGACTTTAGGCCTGAGTTGCGTATTTGGCCAGAGTCGGATCGTTCTTCAGTACATCGATGGTGTTGCTGTGCACGTCATCAGCAGTGGCGTCGGCCTTGCTGAAGATCTGCTGGTAGTGCTCGTGGGTGACTGCGGCGAAATGCGCACGGTCTTCCGGTGCAACGCCCAGCACGACCGCGTAAGTGGTCAGCGCCTCGCCTTGGCCCATGGCCATGTCTTTGGAAAGCTCGTCCATCATGCCATTCATGGCAAACCAAGACTTGCCGCCGTAGGTCAGCGCGCTGTTGGTGGAGCAACCGTTGGTGCCCGAGGTCATGCCGAATGTGGCGTTACCGGAGGTGCCGTTGGTAGTCGATGCGAGGAAGTGAGCTGGCGTGCCGCGTTGGCCTTCGAACAGCATGTTGCCCCAGCCGCAATCAGGACCGCCAGGAGCTTGAGCCATGGCGTTCAAGGATGCAGCGGCGAGGAGAGTACCAAGAAGAATCCGTTTCATAGCTTTAGTCTCTGTTATTTCAACCAAGGGTCGGATGCCTGACCCATACAGGCGTCAGAACGGGCCGGTTATTTAAATTGTTACCAGCCGCGCAGGTTGGAGTTTAGGCACGTTCTGAATGTTCCGTACGTAATTACTGTTTCTTGCATGGGACACTGCACATTTGCGCTGCCGGAAGCGTTGTCGGCAAAAAACATTCCGATGGTTCTTGCCTTGCCAGTCTGGGGCAGCGAGCGCCAGAATGCGCCCATCTGCCCCGCGTGATGTAAGGATGTCCGATGCCCGATCCTGTTGCTGCCAGCTTGCGACTTGCGCCCGAGGCGCTTACCCGTCCCTTTTCCGCTGAACAGTTCAGCTTCACGACAACCAACGATCTGGAACCCTTTCGCGGCGTGCTCGGCCAAGAACGAGCGGTCGAGGCCTTACAGTTCGGGGTCGCCATGCCGCGTCCCGGCTACAACGTATTCGTCATGGGGGAGCCCGGCACCGGTCGCTTCTCCTTCGTCAAGCGCTACCTCAAGGCCGAGGGTAAGCGCATGCAGACACCGTCAGACTGGGTCTACGTCAATAACTTTGACGAAGCACGCGAGCCCCGCGCCGTGGAGTTGCCTGCCGGCAGCGCCAACTCGTTCATCGCTGATATCGGCGGACTGATCGACAACCTGCTGGCGACATTTCCCGCCGTGTTCGAGCATCCGTCCTACCAGCAAAAGAAAAGCGCCATCGATCGCGCCTTCAACCAGCGCTACGACCGCGCGCTGGATGTGATCGAGCGTCTGGCGCTGGAAAAGGACATCGCCCTTTATCGCGATAGCACCAACATTGCGTTCACCCCGATGCTGGAAGGCAAGGCGCTGGACGAAGCCGAGTTTTCGCAACTGCCGGAAGCCGAGCGCGAGCGCTTCCACACGGATATTTCGGCACTGGAAGAGCGCCTTAACGAAGAGCTCGCCAGCCTGCCGCAGTGGAAACGCGAATCCAACAACCAGATGCGCCAGCTCAATGAAGAAACCATCATTCTGGCTTTGCAACCGTTGCTCGCACCTTTGTCCGAGCAGTACGCCGAGAACGCTGAAGTCTGCGCTTATTTGCAAGCGGTGCAGGTCAACCTGCTGAAAACGGTAGTCGAGCAGCTGGTCGATGACAGCAAAACCGACGCCCAGGCGCGCAAGCTGCTGGAAGAGCAGTATTGCCCGAGCCTGGTGGTCGGCCACTCAGCCAGTGGCGGGGCGCCTGTGGTGTTCGAGCCGCACCCCACCTACGACAATCTGTTTGGACGCATCGAGTACAGCACTGACCAGGGCGCGCTCTACACGACGTATCGCCAGCTGCGTCCGGGCGCGTTTCATCGGGCCAACGGTGGCTTTCTGGTGCTGGAAGCCGAAAAGATGCTCAGCGAGCCGTTCGTGTGGGATGCCCTCAAGCGCTCGCTGCAGTCTCGCAAGCTGAAAATGGAATCGCCGCTGGGCGAGTTGGGCCGCATCGCTACCGTGACGCTGACGCCGCAGACCATCCCGCTGCACGTCAAGGTCATCATCATTGGCGCGCGGTCGCTGTATTACACGCTGCAGGACCTCGATCCGGACTTCCAGGAGATGTTCCGGGTATTGGTGGACTTCGACGAAGACATTCCGATGGTTGACGAGAGCCTGGAGCAGTTTGCCCAGTTGCTCAAGACTCGCACTTCGGAAGAAGGCATGGCGCCGCTGACGGCCGACGCCGTGGCGCGTCTGGCGACTTACAGCGCACGTCTGGCCGAGCATCAGGGGCGGTTATCGGCGCGCATCGGGGATCTGTTCCAGTTGGTCAGCGAGGCGGATTTCATTCGCAGCCTGGCCAGCGACGAGCGTACCGATGCCGGTCATATCGAACGTGCGCTCAAAGCCAAGGCCACGCGCACCGGTCGGGTGTCGGCGCGGATTCTCGATGACATGCTCGCTGGCATCATCCTGATCGACACCACGGGCGCGGCGGTCGGTAAATGCAATGGCCTCACCGTGCTGGAAGTGGGCGATTCAGCCTTCGGCGTGCCGGCGCGGATTTCCGCCACGGTGTATCCGGGTGGCAGTGGCATCGTCGATATCGAGCGCGAGGTCAATCTCGGTCAGCCGATCCACTCCAAAGGCGTGATGATCCTCACCGGTTACCTGGGTAGCCGGTACGCCCAGGAATTCCCGCTGGCGATCTCCGCGAGCATCGCGCTGGAGCAGTCCTACGGTTATGTGGACGGTGACAGCGCTTCACTTGGCGAGGTCTGTACGCTGATTTCCGCGTTGTCGAAAACCCCGCTCAAGCAGTGCTTTGCCATCACCGGCTCCATCAACCAGTTCGGTGAAGTGCAGGCTGTTGGTGGAGTAAACGAGAAGATCGAGGGCTTCTTCCGACTCTGCGAAGCGCGGGGTCTTACAGGCGATCAAGGGGCAATCATTCCACACGCCAACGTGGCGACCCTCATGCTCGATGAGCGCGTGTTGCAGGCCGTTCGCGCCGGGCAATTCCATGTCTATGCCGTGCGGCAGGTCGATGAGGCGCTCGGTCTGCTGGTCGGTGAGGCCGTGGGCGAGGCCGATGAAGACGGGCAATTCCCGGAAGACTCGGTGAACGGTCGAGTGGTGGAACGCCTGCGTGATATCGCAGAAATGCTCAGCGAGGACGAGCTCAAGGAGCTTGAAAAAGAGGCGCCACAATTGCAGCCGGAGCTGAAAAGTTGAAGGTTAGACGTCAAGTAAACAGGGCGTTTGATGGCTAAATGACCATTCGGCGCCCGTTTTATTTTCCTGCTTTTCTTGCAGGGTATTTCTTCGATATTGTCGGGCTACAGCAGTTGTCAAAGGGACTGACGCGTTTCCTTCGCCGTTTCAAGGGAATGAATACTGTAATCAATGAGGAGCTTGCCATGTCGCGCAGCCTCTGTCTTACTCGCCAATGCCTGGGTCTGGTGACCCGAATCGAATGTGTAGTGCGCCCCCTGTCCGGCGATAACGGTATGTGGACCTTGTTGTTCGCCGCCGGAATGTCTGGAGAACAACCATCGGCATTAAAGGCCCAAGGCCCCTTTCATGGTCCTGTCGCCGCCGAATCCGTTCTGGATGCGATTGCCGAAAGCCTGGTGCTGCACGGGTATCAGACAGCCGAAGAGATACCGATCTGGAGCCTGCATCTGCAAGGTGAATTGCGAAGGATCAATAGCGATGCCTCCAATGCTCAGCGGACCTCCCCCGTCAATTGACGTGCAGTAACCCATCGACGAACGCCCGTGGTTGTTCCTGTGGTTCAGGGGTGTAGCGTGGCCTTCGTCGACTGCTTGATCGCTTGATCGCTTGATCGTTATCGTGCAGCCGATTGTCCAGGTTTGGCGTGATCACTTGTGCGTCCGCGCCGTCGCCCTATACTCGCGGGCTTCTAATTATCTGTGAGTTTCAATGGAACGGTTTATCGAAAATGCTATGTACGCATCGCGCTGGTTGCTGGCGCCGATCTATATTGGTTTATCCCTAGGCCTGCTGGCGCTAGGGCTGAAGTTCTTCCAGGAAGTCTTTCACGTCATACCCAACATATTTTCGCTGGCCGAGTCGGACCTGATTCTGGTGCTGTTGTCGTTGATCGACATGGCGCTGGTCGGTGGCCTGCTCGTGATGGTGATGATCTCGGGCTATGAGAACTTCGTCTCGCAACTGGACATCGACGAGGACAAGGAAAAGCTCAGTTGGCTGGGCAAAATGGATTCCACGTCGTTGAAGATGAAGGTGGCGGCCTCCATCGTCGCCATTTCCTCCATTCATCTGCTGCGGGTGTTCATGGACGCCAGGAACATCGAGCCCCAATACCTGATGTGGTACGTGATCATTCACATGACCTTCGTGGTGTCGGCGTTTGCGATGGGGTATCTGGATAAGCTGACCAAGCATTGATGCGGGCCTGCGCCACAACCAATCCTAGCCGCTCGGCGAATCAGCGGTGACGTATCAAGAGCATTACCGTCGGCAAGCCGCCGCGACAGGTGCCGGGACCGCCGGCTTGCGGGATGACCGGGTTGCCCGCTTAGGGGAGATTGAGCGAATGTGCTAGGCTGCTCGGCCTTTTGATTCAGGGCGCCTTGGGCGCTCTATATAAGCGGAGCAGCAGCATGTCCGAAGTCAACCTGTCCACCGACGAAACCCGCGTCAGCTACGGCATTGGCCGCCAGTTGGGCGACCAGCTGCGTGACAATCCGCCGCCGGGCGTCAGCCTGGACGCTATTCTGGCTGGTTTGACCGATGCTTTCGGTGGCAAACCAAGCCGTGTCAGCCAGGAAGAAATGGCTGCCAGCTTCAAGGTCATCCGCGAAATCATGCAAGCCGAAGCCGCCTCCAAAGCCGAAGCCGCTGCCGGTGCCGGCAAGGAATACCTGGCCGAGAACGCCAAGCGTGATGGTGTCACTACGCTGGAATCGGGTCTGCAATTCGAAGTCATCACTGCCGGCGAAGGCGCTCAGCCAACCCGTGAAAGCAACGTGCGTACTCACTACCACGGCATGCTGATCGACGGCACGGTATTCGACAGCTCCTACGATCGTGGGGAGCCTGCTGAATTTCCGGTCGGTGGCGTGATCGCTGGCTGGACCGAAGCGTTGCAACTGATGAAGGCCGGCAGCAAATGGCGTTTGCACGTTCCTAGCGAGCTGGCCTATGGCGCTCAGGGCGTGGGCAGCATCCCGCCGCACAGCGTTTTGGTGTTTGACGTCGAGCTGCTCGACGTTCTGTAAAAGCTTGAAAGCAGCGGTAAGCGCTGAGTTTTAAGCTTTAAACCGATCATTGCCGGGTGGACTATCGGTGTTCACCCGGCAATGTTGTATTCGGCGGCAGTCATCAATGCAGTTCACCGGCCGGGCGCAAGGCTCGGGCGTAGCAGAACAGAAACAGGCTGCGCACCATCTCCTTTTGAATCCCCGGTTCGCATGAGCTGAGACTGTTTACGTCCAGATCCCCCTGATCCCGCAACTCGTCCAGCGCGTCTTCTTCCAGCACTGCACAGACCTGGCCGGTCTCGCGATGCAGAATGCGCAGGTAAGGGTGTGGTCGGTCCAGCCAGGCGTCGATCAGATAAGTCATGGTCCTGCTCCTTGAAAGGTTTCAATGAGAATAATTCTTATCTGAAGAATAGCAAGGATCTATTTGAGATTAATTCGCATTTTGGCGATTGGGTTGATCTGGGTCATGTGGCGTTCTCAATGGCCCGGCATCGCGAAACGCGAAACGCAAAAAAGCCCATCACATGGATGGGCTTTTCGGTGGAGCAGGGCGCTGATCAGTGCGTACGGGCTACCGCAAATTCGCTCAGCTCGACCAGCGCATCGCGATACTCGCTGGCAGGCAGGACTTCGAGGCAAGCGATGGCGCGGGCGACATAGTCGCGAGCCAGTTTGGCAGTGTAATCAAGGGAACCTGAGTGCTCGACCGCTACACGGATGCTGTCGAGGTCTTCCAGGCCGCCTTTCTGAATAGCTTTGCGCACCAGGGCAGCCTGTTCAGGAGTACCTTCGCGCATGGTGTAGATCAGTGGCAGGGTCGGTTTGCCTTCTGCCAGGTCGTCACCGATGTTCTTGCCCATGGTCTCGGCATCGCCGCGGTAGTCGAGCAAGTCGTCGACCAGCTGGAATGCCACACCCAAATGGTCGCCGAACGTGCGCAGCGCTTCGCTCTGTTCCTGGCTGGCGTTGGCCAACGCCGCGGCGCTATGAGTCGAGGCTTCGAACAACATGGCTGTCTTGCCGCGAATCACTTCCATGTAGGTTTCTTCGGTGGTGCTGGCGTCGCGAACCTTCGACAGCTGCAGTACTTCACCCTCGGCGATCACGCGGGTCGCCTTGGAAAGAATCTGCATCACCGGCATCGAACCCAGTTCGACCATCATTTCGAACGAGCGTGAATAAAGGAAGTCGCCCACCAGAACGCTCGGCGCATTGCCCCACATCGCATTTGCGGTCGAGCGGCCGCGGCGCATGCCGGACATGTCGACGACATCGTCGTGCAACAGGGTGGCGGTGTGCAGGAATTCAATGGTGGCCGCCAGCAGGCGCAGGTTTTCACCGCCGCTGCCCAGCGCCTTGCCACACAGCAGCACCAGCAATGGACGCAGGCGTTTGCCGCCGGCGGAGGTAATGTAGTCGCCGATTTTCGAGACCAGCGGCACGCGCGATGTCAGCTGCTTCTTGATAATGTGGTCGACGGCTGTAAAGTCGTCCGCCACAGCGCGGTAGAAGGCTTGGGGTTGCATCAGCGAGACGTGCTCCAGAAGGGTTGCGCGGCATGCTAGGTTGCAGGCCCCACCCTGTCAAGGCGTGACGTACGGCCGCTTGCAAGGCGCTCACGGCTTGCGTACAATCGCGCACCCTAACTTTCCTGGGCAGCACCTGCCTTACGCAATTGCATGTCGGGTCTTTCCAGCCACATGCAGCCATGCCAGCCAATACCTCTTCCTATAAAGAGCTGGGTGAGCAGGATTTTCGGAGAAATACCATGTCTTATGCAGTAATCGTTACTGGCGGCAAGCAATACAAGGTCGCCCCAGGTGAATACCTGAAGATCGAAAAACTGGAAATCGCCACTGGCGAATCCGTTACTTTTGATCGCGTTCTGTTGGTTGCCAACGGCGACGACGTGAACATCGGTGCTCCTGTCGTTGCTGGCGCAACCGTTGTGGCTGAAGTGATCTCCCAAGGTCGTCACGATAAAGTCCGCATCATCAAGTTCCGTCGCCGTAAGCACCACATGAAGCGTATGGGCCACCGCCAGTGGTACACCGAGATCAAAATCACCGGTATTCAGGCTTAATTTCAGCCTAATTCCTCACTAGGAGAATTGAACTCATGGCACACAAAAAAGCTGGTGGTAGTACCCGTAACGGTCGCGACTCAGAAGCCAAACGCCTTGGCGTGAAGATGTATGGCGGCCAGGTCATCGTCCCGGGCAACATCATCGTGCGTCAGCGCGGCACCCAGTTCCACGCTGGCTACGGCGTTGGCATGGGTAAGGATCACACCCTGTTCGCTAAAGTCGAAGGCGTGATCAAGTTCCAGGTTAAAGGCGCCTTCGGTCGTCGTTATGTAAGCATCGTGCCTAAAGCAGAAGTCGCGGCATGATCTTGCGTTCAGGGAGCGTGAAGGCGTAGCTGTTGCGGCGACCTTTGCACTACCTGAGCAGAAAAGCCCTGTCGACGACAGGGCTTTTTCGTTTGTAACAGGTCTGGTTTTGGTGAGCCTCTTGCAAAGCTGTTTGTGTGGGCCGTTGTGGTGTGTAGTCGCTGGTTTTTGATCGGTATCGCAACGCTCATCTTTGCAAGAGCCTTATGAATTTATGTTGTTTGCTCGTCTTTGTGACGGGAGGCGTGCGTTATGAAATTTGTTGATGAAGTATCCATTCGGGTGAAGGCCGGTGACGGTGGCAATGGTTGCATGAGCTTCCGTCGCGAAAAATTCATCGAGAACGGTGGTCCCAATGGTGGTGACGGGGGCGACGGTGGCTCGATCTATATGCTCGCCGACGAAAACCTCAACACTCTGGTGGACTACCGCTACACCCGTCACTTTGACGCCGAGCGCGGCTCCAATGGCGGCAGCACCGATTGCACCGGGCGAAAAGGTGAGGAGCTGGTCCTGCGTGTGCCGGTCGGCACCACTGTGATCGATGCCAGTACCCAGGAAATCATCGGCGACCTGACCAAGGCTGGTCAGCGGCTGCTGGTAGCGCACGGTGGTTGGCATGGTCTGGGTAACACCCGATTCAAATCGAGTACCAACCGCGCGCCGCGTCAAACCACGCCAGGCAAGCCTGGTGAACAGCGGGATCTGAAGCTGGAGTTGAAGGTGCTGGCTGACGTTGGTCTGCTCGGTTTGCCGAACGCAGGCAAAAGTACCTTCATTCGCTCTGTGTCGGCTGCCAAGCCGAAGGTTGCGGACTATCCGTTCACCACGCTGGTGCCGAATCTGGGTGTGGTCAGCGTCGATCGCTGGAAGAGCTTCGTCATTGCCGACATTCCTGGTCTGATCGAAGGCGCATCGGATGGTGCCGGCCTTGGTATCCGCTTCCTCAAGCACCTGGCGCGTACCCGTCTATTGCTGCACCTCGTCGACATGGCGCCGCTGGATGAGAGCAGCGCGCCGGACGCGGCTGAAGTCATCGTTAATGAGCTGATCAAGTTCAGCCCTGCGCTGGCAGATCGCGATCGTTGGCTGGTACTGAACAAGTGCGACCAGATCCTCGAAGAAGAGCATGAAGAGCGCAAGCAGGAGATCATCGATCGCCTGGGGTGGACCGGTCCCGTCTACGTGATCTCGGCCATCGCCAAGGAAGGTACCGATCGCCTGAGCCACGACATCATGCGCTATCTCGAAGATCGCGCTGACCGTCTGGCCAGCGACCCGGCGTACGCCGAGGAGCTTGCCGAGCTGGATCAACGTATCGAAGACGAGGCTCGCGCCCAGTTGCAGGCGCTGGACGATCAGCGTGCGCTGCGCCGCAGTGGCGTGAAGAGCGTGCACGACATCGGTGACGATGACTGGGACGAAGAAGATGTGGACGATGAAGACGGTCCGGAAATCATTTACGTCCGTGAGTGATGCAGTGAAGTAAACTACAGCGCCGCTTGATAGCGGCGTTTTAGTATGTCGAATTCGTACTCTCTGGCTAAGGTTAAAGATCATGCGGAGCAAGGTGACAGGTGCCCAGCGTTGGGTTGTGAAGATCGGAAGTGCGCTGCTGACAGCGGACGGCAAGGGTCTTGATCGCAACGCGATGGGTGTTTGGGTCGAGCAGATGGTGGCGCTGCATGAGGCGGGCGTCGAGCTGGTTCTGGTTTCCTCCGGCGCTGTAGCTGCCGGCATGAGTCGCCTGGGCTGGACTGCACGACCGAGTGCCATGCATGAGCTTCAGGCGGCCGCAGCGATCGGTCAGATGGGTCTGGTGCAGGCCTGGGAATCCAGCTTTGCCGAGCATGACCGCCATACCGCGCAGATTCTACTCACCCACGACGACCTCTCAGACCGCAAGCGCTACCTGAATGCCCGCAGTACCCTGCGGACGCTGGTCGAGCTGGGCGTGGTGCCGGTGATCAACGAAAACGATACGGTTGTCACGGACGAAATCCGTTTTGGCGACAACGACACACTGGCTGCATTGGTAGCGAATCTGGTCGAGGCGGATCTGCTGGTCATCCTTACCGATCGCGACGGGATGTTCGATGCCGATCCGCGCAATAATCCTGAAGCCCAGTTGATTCATGAGGCTCGTGCCGACGATCCTGCGCTCGATGCTGTGGCGGGCGGTACTGGCGGCGCTCTAGGGCGTGGTGGTATGCAGACCAAATTGCGCGCGGCGCGCCTGGCTGCGCGTTCCGGGGCGCACACGGTGATCGTGGGTGGACGCATTGAGCGTGTATTGGCACGTCTGAAGGCCGGTGAACGGCTGGGTACGCTGCTGTCGCCCGAGCGCGGCATGCTGGCGGCTCGCAAGCAGTGGCTGGCCGGGCATCTTCAGACCCGCGGTACGTTGGTGCTGGACGACGGCGCGGTCAAAGCGCTTGCCGACAGCAACAAGAGCCTGCTTCCGGTGGGCGTGAAGCTGGTTCAGGGCAGTTTCCGTCGCGGAGAGATGGTGGTGTGTGTCGCCGCCGATGGTCGCGAGATTGCTCGTGGTCTGAGTAATTACAGTGCTCTTGAGGCGCAAAGGATCATTGGTCAGCCCTCCGATGCAATCGTCAGGGTGTTGGGTTATATGGCCGAGCCTGAGCTGGTTCATCGTGACAACCTGATTCTGGTTTGAATCGGAATTTCTGAATAAGGAAGCTGCAATGCGAATCATGAAGGGAATGCTGGGTGCGCTGCTGTTGCTGCCTCTGCTGGCATCCGCCGAAGAGATCGGTCAGGTATCGACGGTCTTCAAGTTCGTCGGCCCCAACGACCGAATCGTTGTCGAGGCGTTCGACGATCCGAAGGTCGATGGCGTGACTTGCTACCTGTCCCGGGCCAAGACTGGCGGCGTGAAGGGTGGACTTGGGCTGGCGGAGGATCGTGCTGAGGCGTCCATTGCCTGTCGTCAGGTGGGGCCGATCCGCTTCAAGGAGGCGCTTAAGGACGGAGACGAAGTGTTCAAGGAGCGCACGTCGCTGGTGTTCAAAACCATGCAGGTCGTGCGCTTTCTCGATAAGAAGCGTAATACGCTGGTGTATCTGGTCTATAGCGACCGAATCATCGAAGGCAGTCCGCAGAATGCCGTGACAGCGATCCCTATCTTGCCTTGGGCGCCAGCGCCTGCTCCTTGATCGGCTGTGTGGTGGCGGGTTTTGGCTTGGGATCATTTGATCGTGCCATGCTGCGCTGACCTTCCTCGCGCTCCGCTGATCGGCCGGCTGATCGTTCACACGCTCCGCGTGGTGACGCATTCTCGGACGCTCCGCGTCCCTGCAGTCGGGGCGTAGCACTTGGGAGCGGTCATCGTGGCGAGTTGTGTTGCAGCCAAATCACAGGCAATAAAAAACCGACCCTGAGGTCGGTTTTTCAACAAGCATATCGCTTAGGCTGCAGCAGCAAGGTTCAGAGCCTTGATGTGGCCATTCAGGCGGCCTTTATGGCGAGCAGCTTTGTTCTTGTGGATGATGCCTTTATCGGCCATACGGTCGATAACTGGCACAGCCAGAACATAAGCAGCTTGCGCTTTTTCAGCGTCTTTAGCGTCGATGGCTTTAACTACGTTCTTGATGTAGGTGCGGACCATGGAACGCATGCTGGCGTTGTGGCTGCGACGCTTCTCAGCCTGTTTTGCACGTTTTTTGGCGGAAGGTGAGTTGGCCACCGTCGAGCTCCTCGAAAGACTTGGGAAATAGCTAACAAAATAGGCCGCGAATCATGCCGATGACTTTGATGCTTGTCAAGGGCAGTTGATGCGTTCCGCTGAGTGGTCGCCGAGTAATGCCGAGGATATTTCTTTCCGGCGTGCGACCTGTAAACTCGCGGGTTTTGGCTCTGTGCTGTTTTGCGGCGCGGAGTATCGCATAAATGGAACGCGCTTTGGCGCTTCCTTTGGTCGGGCGCATAACCTTTAGATGAACCTCCTTAAATCGCTTGCCGCCGTCAGCTCTATCACCATGCTTTCGCGGGTTCTGGGCTTTATCCGCGATACCATCATCGCCCGTGCCTTCGGGGCCGGGATGGCAACGGATGCCTTCTTCATCGCCTTCAAATTGCCGAATCTGCTGCGCCGGATTTTTGCCGAGGGTGCGTTCTCCCAGGCGTTCGTGCCGATCCTCGCCGAATACAAAAGCCAGCAGGGCGAGGAGGCCACCCGCACGTTTGTCGCTTATGTCACCGGCTTGCTGACGCTGGCGCTGGCGCTGGTGACCGTGCTTGGCATCATCTTCGCGCCCTGGGTGATCTGGGCCACGGCGCCGGGCTTTGCAGATACGCCTGAAAAATTCCAGCTGACCTCCGATCTGTTGCGCGTGACCTTTCCTTATATATTGCTGATTTCCCTGTCATCGCTGGCCGGGGCGATCCTCAACACCTGGAACCGATTTTCAGTGCCGGCGTTCGTGCCGACACTGCTTAACCTGGCGATGATCTTCTTTGCACTGTTCCTCACGCCGTACTTTCACCCCCCGGTAATGGCACTGGGCTGGGCGGTGCTGGCGGGCGGTCTGCTGCAATTGCTGTACCAGCTGCCGCACTTGAAGAAAATCGGCATGTTGGTCCTGCCGCGCCTCAATCTGCGCGACACCGGCGTCTGGCGTGTGATGAAGCAAATGCTGCCAGCGATGCTTGGCGTCTCGGTCAGTCAGATTTCCCTGATCATCAACACCATTTTCGCCTCCTTTCTAGTGGCAGGTTCGGTGTCGTGGATGTACTACGCCGACCGCCTGATGGAGTTGCCTTCGGGTGTGCTGGGCGTCGCGCTAGGGACGATTCTGCTGCCGATTCTTTCCAAGACCTACGCCAGCAAGGATCGCCAGGAGTATTCGCGGATTCTCGATTGGGGCCTGCGGCTGTGTTTCGTACTGGTCCTGCCGTGTACGCTGGCCCTCGGACTGCTGGCTGAGCCGTTGACTGTTTCACTGTTCCAGTACGGTAAGTTCGATGCCACCGACGCGGCGATGACCCAGCGCGCGTTGATCGGTTACGCGGTTGGCCTGTTGGGGATCATCGTGATCAAGGTGCTGGCACCGGGCTTCTATGCTCAACAAAATATTCGCACCCCGGTGAAAATCGCGATCTTCACCCTCATTGTGACTCAGCTGTTCAACGTACTTTTCGTCTATGGCGTGCAGCTGGCCCATGCGGGCCTGGCATTGGCGATCAGCATGGGCGCTTGTCTGAATGCCTTGCTCCTGTTCTGGCAGCTGCGGCGTCAGGACCTCTATCAGCCACAACCCGGCTGGCCGGTGTTCCTGATCAAACTGGTGGTGGCGGTTTTGGTGATGTGCGCTGTGCTGCTGGGTCTGATGCATGTAATGCCGGCCTGGTCCGACGGCCAGATGCTTGAGCGCTTCATTCGTCTGGGCGCGCTGGTGGCGGCGGGTGTGGTGGCGTATTTCGGCACCTTGCTGGCGTTGGGCTTTCGTCTGAAAGATTTCGCCCGCAAGGCGATCATGTAGGATCAGTCGTCGGTTTTTGCCGGTTAACGCCGATTGTTGTTGTTTGGCTGAATGTGTCGCCTGTCGTTGACGGCGGTGTGTGGTTATAATCGGCCACTTTATGAGCAAGAAGCGCGTTATGCAGCTGGTTCGAGGCCTTCACAATCTGCGCCCCCAGCATCGGGGCTGCGTCGCCACCATTGGCAATTTCGACGGCGTTCATCGTGGTCACCAGGCTATCCTGGCGCGGCTGCGCGAGCGTGCCGTTGAGTTGAGCCTGCCCAGCTGCGTGGTGATTTTCGAGCCGCAGCCGCGCGAGTTCTTTGCTCCGGAAACAGCGCCTGCGCGCCTGGCCCGTCTGCGTGACAAGGTCGACCTGCTGGCTGCCGAGGGCGTCGATCTGGTGCTCTGCCTGACGTTCAATCAACGCCTGAGCAAGCTGCGCGCGACCGAGTTCGTCGACACGGTGTTGATCGATGGCCTTGGCGTGAAGCATCTGGAGGTCGGTGACGATTTCCGCTTCGGTTGTGACCGGATCGGGGATTTCGATTTCCTGCAAAAGGTCGGCGCCGAAAAAGGCTTCACCGTTGAAGCCGCGCAAACCGTGGAAATCGACGGCGTACGCGTTAGCAGCACCAAGGTCAGAAACGCCCTGGCAGCGGCTGACTTTGCGCTTGCCGAAGACCTGCTGGGCAGGCCCTTCGAAATCTGCGGCCGTGTCCTGCATGGCCAGAAGCTCGCGCGTCAGCTGGGTACGCCCACTGCCAACGTGCAGCTCAAACGTCGTCGCGTGCCGTTGACCGGGGTTTATCTGGTCAGTGCCGAGATCGATGGCAAGGTCTGGCCGGGTGTCGCCAATATTGGCGTGCGACCGACCGTGGCAGGGGATGGACGTCCTCACCTTGAAATACATCTTCTGGATTTTGCCGGTGATATCTATGGCCGGCGTTTGACGGTGGTCTTCCACCAAAAGCTGCGCGATGAGCAGCGTTTTGCCTCACTTGAGGCGCTTAAGACGGCGATCGATGCGGATGTCGCTGCCGCCCGTGCCCATTGGGGCATGGTCAACCGCTAACCTAGAGCCTGAAATGACCGATTACAAAGCCACGCTTAATCTTCCGGACACCGCCTTCCCTATGAAGGCCGGCCTGCCCCAGCGCGAGCCGCAAACTCTGCAGCGCTGGGACAGCATTGGCCTGTACCAGAAGCTGCGGGAAATTGGCAAGGATCGTCCGAAGTTCGTTCTGCACGACGGTCCTCCCTATGCCAACGGCACTATTCACATCGGCCATGCGCTCAACAAGATTCTCAAGGATATGATCGTCCGGTCCAAAACCCTGTCGGGTTTCGACGCGCCTTATGTTCCAGGCTGGGACTGCCACGGCCTGCCGATCGAGCACAAGGTGGAGGTGACCCACGGCAAGAACCTGCCCGCGGACAAGACCCGCGAGCTGTGCCGCGCCTATGCCGCCGAGCAGATCGAGGGCCAGAAAGCCGAGTTCATTCGTCTGGGCGTGCTTGGCGACTGGGACAATCCGTATCGCACCATGGATTTCGCCAACGAGGCCGGTGAGATCCGTGCGCTGGCCGAACTGGTCAAGAACGGTTTCGTGTTCAAAGGCCTCAAGCCGGTCAACTGGTGTTTCGATTGCGGCTCGGCACTTGCCGAGGCAGAAGTCGAATACCAGGACAAGAAGTCTTCGACCATCGATGTGGCCTTCCCGGTTGCCGATGCCGACAAGCTCGCCGCTGCCTTCGGCCTGTCGAGCCTGGACAAACCTGCTGCCATCGTGATCTGGACCACCACCCCGTGGACCATCCCGGCCAACCAGGCGCTCAACGTTCACCCGGAATTCAACTACGCGCTGGTCGATACCGGCGACAGATTGTTGGTGCTGGCCGAAGAACTGGTCGAAGGCTGCCTCAAGCGCTGGAACCTGGAAGGTTCAGTGCTGGCAACTGCCCCCGGTGCGGCGCTGGAACTGATCAACTTCCGCCATCCGTTCTACGATCGGCTGTCGCCGATTTATCTGGCTGAGTATGTCGAGTTGGGCGCGGGTACCGGTGTCGTCCATTGCTCGCCAGCCTATGGCGTCGATGACTTCGTGATCTGCAAAAGCTATGGCCTGACCAACGACGACATCATCAGTCCGGTGCAAAGTAACGGCGTGTACGTGCCGTCGCTGGAGTTCTTTGGTGGCCAGTTCATCTTCAAGGTCAACCAGCCGATCATCGACAAGCTGACCGAAGTCGGTGCGCTGCTGCACACCGAAGTCATCACCCACAGCTACATGCATTGCTGGCGCCACAAGACGCCGCTGATCTACCGCGCCACCGCGCAGTGGTTCGTTGGCATGGACAAGCAGCCCGTGTCGGGCGACACCCTGCGCACCCGCGCAATCAAAGCCATCGAAGAAACAAAGTTCGTACCGGCCTGGGGGCAGGCGCGTCTGCATTCGATGATCGCCACCCGTCCTGACTGGTGCATTTCCCGTCAGCGCAACTGGGGCGTGCCGATCCCGTTCTTCCTGAACAAGGAAAGCGGCGAACTGCACCCACGCACGGTCGAGTTGATGGAGCAGGTAGCCAAGCGCGTCGAGCACGCAGGCATCGAGGCCTGGTTCAAAATGGACGCTGCCGAGTTGCTGGGCGATGAAGCGTCGCAGTACGATAAGATTTCCGACACGCTGGACGTCTGGTTCGATTCGGGCACCACTCACTGGCACGTTTTGCGCGGCTCGCACCCTATGGGCCACGAAAACGGTCCACGCGCCGACCTGTACCTAGAAGGTTCGGATCAGCACCGTGGCTGGTTTCACTCATCGCTGCTGACCGGTTGCGCCATCGACAATCACGCACCGTATCGCCAGCTGCTGACCCACGGTTTTACCGTGGACGAGAACGGCCGCAAGATGTCCAAATCGCTGGGCAACGTGATTGCGCCGCAGAAGGTTAACGACACTTTGGGCGCGGACATCATGCGCCTGTGGGTTGCTGCCACTGACTACTCGGGCGAGATGGCGGTTTCTGAAACCATCCTGCAGCGCAGTGCCGACGCTTACCGTCGTATCCGCAACACCGCGCGCTTCCTGCTTTCCAACCTGACCGGCTTCAACCCGGCCACCGACATCCTGCCTGCCGATGAAATGCTGGCACTGGACCGTTGGGCCGTTGATCGCGCGCTGCTGCTACAACGCGAGCTGGAAGAGCACTACAGCGAATACCGTTTCTGGAACGTCTATTCGAAGGTGCATAACTTCTGCGTGCAGGAGCTGGGCGGTTTCTATCTGGACATCATCAAGGACCGGCAGTACACCACCGGTGCCAACAGCAAGGCTCGCCGCTCCTGCCAGACCGCGCTGTTCCACATCTGCGAGGCGCTGGTGCGCTGGATCGCTCCGATCCTGGCATTCACCGCCGACGAGCTGTGGCAGTACATGCCGGGCGAGCGTAACGAGTCGGTCATGCTCAACACCTGGTATGAAGGCCTGAGCGAGTTGCCTGAAGGCTTCGAGCTGGACCGTGCCTATTGGGAGCGGGTCATGGCGGTCAAGACAGCGGTCAACAAGGAACTGGAGAACCAGCGTGCGGCGAAAGCCATCGGCGGTAACCTGCAGGCCGAAGTGACGCTCTACGCCGAGGACGACCTGACCGTTGACCTGAACAAGCTGGGTGATGAGTTGCGCTTCGTGCTTATCACCTCCAAGGCCAGCGTCGCGCCGTTCGTCAGCGCCCCTGCCGATGCCGTTGTCACTGAAGTCGCCGGCCTGAAGCTCAAAGTGGTCAAGTCCGGTTACACCAAGTGCGCCCGTTGCTGGCACTTCCGTGATGACGTGGGCGTAAGCCCTGAGCATCCGGAAATCTGCGGTCGCTGTGTGGACAACATCAGCGGCGCAGGCGAGGTTCGTCACTATGCGTAATGCGTCGGCTGGCCGTATGGGTCGTCTAAGCTGGCTGTGGTTGAGCGTGCTGGTTCTGGTCATTGACCAGGCCAGCAAGTTCTACTTCGAGCATCGTCTTGACCTGTATGAGCAGATAGTGGTCATCCCGGACTACTTTAGCTGGGTGTTGGCCTACAACACAGGAGCTGCTTTCAGCTTTCTGGCCGATGGGTCCGGGTGGCAGCGCTGGCTATTTGCTCTGATCGCGATCGTTGTCAGTGCAGTGCTGATCGTCTGGCTGAAACGTCTGGGTCGTGACGAAACCTGGCTAGCCATTGCCTTGGCTCTGGTGTTGGGAGGAGCGTTGGGGAATCTGTATGACCGAATGGCCATCGGCCATGTTATCGACTTCATATTCGTTCATTGGAAAGAACATGGATTCCCGGCCTTCAACTTTGCCGACAGTGCGATCACTGTAGGTGCGATCATGCTGGCTCTGGACATGTTCAAGAGCAAGAAAACCGGAGAGCCCGTTCATGACTGAACACGCTGCCCAAGAAACACGCATCGGTCAGAACACGGAAGTTACCCTGCATTTCGCCCTGTACCTGGAAAATGGCGACACCGTCGACAGCACCTTCGACAAGGCCCCGGCCACGTTCAAGGTCGGCGATGGCAGTCTCCTGCCTGGCTTCGAAGCGCTGATTTTCGGCTTCAAGGCCGGCGACAAGCGCAGGGTCGAAGTGCCGCCGGAAAACGCCTTCGGCCAGCCCAATCCGCAAAATGTGCAGATCATGCCGCGTTCGCAGTTTCATAACATGGAACTGGCCGAGGGGCTGCTGGTGATCTTCAACGATGCGGCCAATACCGAGCTGCCGGGTGTGGTGAAGGCATTCGACGACGATCAGGTGACCGTCGACTTCAACCATCCGCTTGCCGGTAAAACGTTGACCTTCGAAGTGGAAATCTTCGAGGTGAAGGCGCTCTGATTGTCTGGCGTCTGATCGGCCCCGGCATCGCTCGGGGCCTTTTCGTTTTTATGTTTCATTGCGCGTAGACACGAGGCACATCATGCAAATCAAACTCGCCAACCCACGAGGCTTCTGCGCCGGAGTGGACCGTGCGATCGAAATCGTCAATCGCGCGCTGGAAGTGTTTGGCCCGCCGATCTACGTGCGCCATGAAGTGGTTCATAACAAATTCGTCGTCGAAGACCTGCGCAGCCGTGGCGCGATCTTCGTCGAAGAACTGGATCAGGTGCCCGACGACGTCATCGTCATCTTCAGTGCGCACGGCGTATCCCAAGCGGTGCGTACCGAGGCGGCCGGTCGTGGGCTGAAAGTGTTCGACGCGACCTGCCCGCTGGTGACCAAGGTCCACATCGAAGTCGCCCGCTACAGCCGCGACGGTCGCGAGTGCATTCTCATTGGCCACGAGGGGCACCCGGAAGTCGAAGGCACGATGGGGCAGTACGATGCCAGCAATGGCGGCGCCATCTATCTGGTCGAGGACGAAGAAGACGTCGCCAATCTGCAGGTGCACAATCCTGAAAAGCTGGCTTTCGTGACGCAGACGACGCTGTCCATGGACGACACCAGCCGCGTGATCGATGCCTTGCGCTCGCGCTTCCCGGCTATTGGCGGCCCGCGAAAGGACGACATCTGCTACGCCACGCAAAACCGACAGGATGCGGTCAAGCAACTGGCCGATGAGTGCGACGTGGTGTTGGTGGTCGGCAGCCCCAACAGCTCCAACTCCAATCGCTTGCGCGAGTTGGCCGAGCGTATGGCCACTCCGGCCTATCTGATCGACGGCGCAGAAGACATGCAGCGCAACTGGTTCGACGGCGTGCAGCGTATCGGCATCACCGCAGGTGCATCGGCGCCCGAAGTGCTGGTGCGTGGCGTCATCGAGCAGTTGCAGGCCTGGGGCGCAACCGGCGCGGACGAACTGGCGGGTCGCGAGGAAAATATTACCTTCTCGATGCCCAAGGAACTGCGGGTCAAGTCGATCCTGTAAGCGCTTCTGGCATCTGCCTCATGAACAAGGCTCGGTTGTGAAACCGCTGCTGCGAAGCGTCACCCGCCCTGTCACGGCAACCGCTATCTGGTAGTGACTGGCGGGTGAGTCTTTCAGGCAGACTGCGAGGGTGCCGTTGGCATTATTGAGCAGCCTGCCGGTGTTATCGAAGCCGATGCGCATCGCCACCCGGCCATTGCCGACCACCCTCACGTTCTGCTGGCCGCCGCGCTCGGCCAGTATCGGTTCATCGTCGTCCCGGAGCTGGTTGCGATTGATATCGACGAATACGTGCCAGCCCCGACTCCAGTTGCCTTCCTGCGCCTGTACGATCACCGGCTGGCTGCGCAGGATGGCCTCGACCCGCGCCAGACGCAGGCTGCTGGCCAATTGTTGAGCGGTGTCCTGACGTCGTTGTGATTCGACCAGCGCCGCGTAGGCGGGAATCGCCAACGTAGCAACGACACTGATCAGCGTCAGCCCGACCAGCAGTTCTATCAATGTCAGTCCCGTCTGCCTCACTTCTGTCACCCCCTGACCTCAGCGCGACTTAGCAAACGCGCATCCGGCGGTGCTGACAAGGCCGTCGATTGTCAGCCGATATGTCGGTAAGCTGTGGTTACACACCTGTCCGGCGAGCTGCTGCTGATCAGCTTCACTGTCTCCTGAATAGGATCAGCGAGGGGTGTTCGATGAGCGTGGGATCAGCGCAGACCGGGGTGACATTGATCGAAGTGCTGGTGGCGTTGTTGATGTTTTCCATCGGCATCCTGGGCGTGGCGACGCTGCAGCTCAGTGCCTTGAGGCACACCGACAGTGCCCTGCGCAGCACCCATGCCAGTTTTATCGCGCATGACCTGCTGGAGCGTATCCGCGCCAATCCCGATGCGAACTACACCCTGGCCTCCCTCAGCCAGGCACCGACCTCAGGCAACCCTGACGTACCCCGTGATCAGGACCTTTTCGACTTTGCCGATCAACTGCGGCAAATGGTGGGGGAGGACGCGAAGGCGTCCGTGACCGTCTCCGGCGCGAGGGTGGTTATCTCGCTGGACTGGAGTGACGCACGAGCACAAGGCGATGGCGCGGCGCGACAGACAATGACCCTGAGCAGCCTGACGAAGTCCGTACAAGGAACGCCGCCGTGATCACGTGTAACAGGGGTTTTAGCCTGATCGAGATCATGCTGGCGCTGGTTCTCGGCCTGATGATGTCGTTGGCGCTGACGCAGATATTCATCACTTCCAAAAGCACCTGGTTGAGTCAGACATCGTCCGCCAGCTTGCAGGAGGATGCGCGCTTCGTGCTGGCCAAGATGCTCCAGGAAACCCGCCTGGTAGGCATGTTCGGTTGTCTTGCCAGCGTACGTGACGCCAGCCTGGGGGGAGGGTTTTCCAATGCTCATCAGACGCCGGTGCAATGGGATGCACGGCAGAGATCCTTGACCCTGGTAACCGCTCCCGCAGGCACCGATCAATCCTGGCACGACTGGGTGATACACACTGATTGCGCATCGTCGGCCACGGCATGGTCTCGTGGGCGCGCACCCAAAATGGAAGCCGGGGAAATCGCGCTGCCTGTCCAGCAGCTAGTCTACCGGCTAAACGCGCAGCGAGATGAGCTGACGCTGGACGGTCAGCCATTGCTGAGCAATGTTCGCGACTTCAACGTGTTGTTCGGGGTAGCGGATTCACCCGATGCGTCAGGTATAGCGCGCTACACCGGACAACCAGAGCCCCCGCTGATTCGTAGCGTCCGTCTGACATTGACCCTGTTCGACCCTGCAGACCGCGCGCGGGAGCAGACCTTCAGCGTCGTCGCCACCCTTCGTAATCGCCTTGGCTAAGGAGCAGCAGATGAAGACTCAACGCGGTGCGGTACTGATCGTCAGCCTGATATTGCTCATGCTCCTGACGCTGCTGGCAACCTCATCCATGCAGAACGCCACGCTTCAGGAGAAAGCGGCCGGCGGCCTGGCACTGCGCGATGTCTCGTTTCAGCTGGCCGAAGCCGTGCTGCGAACGGCCGAAGCCCGCGTACGCACTCCAGCCTATGCACCGCCGGAATGTTCAACGCCCCTGACATGCTTGCCACCCCCCGAAGCGTTGACCCTGTCCGCCAGCGGTGCGGGTAAGGCGTCAGGGGTGAACTGGGTAGCGAGCAATGGTGGTTTCTTCGGTATCCAGCATCTCGGTGAGACCGAGGACGCAGCAGGGGGCGGCCCACCCATGCAGCCACAAAGGCTGTATCGAGTCACTGCCATCGGCCTTCACGGCACCGCGCGTACGGTGCTTGAAAGCATTCACACCGACGAGCGCCGGATCATGTGGCGGCAGCGGCAATGAAGACAGGGCCGATGATAGAACGAGCCTTCACATTGGTTGAGCTGCTGGTTGCCGTCGCCATCATCGCAATCCTTGCCGCCGTCGCCTACCCGAACTACACCGAGCACTCCCGCAAAACCCGCCGCGCGGAAATCGCGGCGATGCTGGTCGAAGAGGCCCATAAACTGGAGCGGTTTTATTCTCGGACCGGGCAGTACTCGGACGCCCCAGGGCCACCTGCTCGGGAGCATGAAGTCTCTACGGGCACCGAGTTCTATGCAATTGATGCCGAGCGTTCAGAGCAGGCGTTTGTGCTGACGGCGATGCCGATTGGTGGCACCTTGATGAGCGGGGACAAATGCGGCGCGTTCCTGCTGCAGAACACTGGCAGGCGCGATAACCTGGGGATGTCGGGCAGTGCCAGTGTGCAAGGGTGTTGGGGGCGCTGACTGATCCCTATCTCCAGCATTCCGCTGTGGTAGGCGTTTTAGCGCCGGCCTGATTGATCGTCATGGTGCCGCAGGTATCTTTGGCCTGACTGTCTTGCGGAACGACTTGTAGCGTGTAGGTGGTGGCGCCAGGTGTCCCTGAAAAACTCAACGTGTATTTGCTGTTAGCAGAGTTAAGCGTTGTGACTTTGCTGTCAGTGCTAAGGCCGAGTGTCGACAACGTAGCACCCACATACGTGTTGTTCTGTGCATAAAACCTTTCGATTCTGGCCACCGCATCATTGAGCATGGCGATCCCTTCGGATCGATACCCTCGCTGCACATATGTGGTGTAGGACGGATAAGCGATGGCTGCAAGAATCGCGACGATCGCTACGGTGATCATCAGCTCGATGAGGGTGAAGCCGTGCTCGTCTGTTTTTAAATGTCGCATCTTCTGCCGATCTCTCAAGGTCATGGAATCACCCGCCAGGTCTGGCGGCCGTTGTACTGCAGACCGGTAAACGCACTCATGCTGTTGCCACCGCTGGAATAAACGGTGGACAGTCCCGATGGACCATCGCCAGAAACGACGGTGAACCCCACTCCTGATGAGTCGTAACCGCTGATGATTACCCCGGACAAGGTATCGCTGCTGTCAATTACACCATCACCGTTGAAGTCGAACACCGAGAAGGGATTCGCACCCCCCGTGTTAGGGTCAAGCTCCAACTGCTTACCCTGAATACCTGCTTCACACACGCCAGTGATGGGGGTGCGGGTGGCGACGAACAGCACTTGGCCCTTGATTGTCATCAAATCGACCATACGCTCGCCGCTCGATTTTCCGTCGGTCTGCAAGTCCAGATACCAACCATATTGGGTGGTCCAGTCCACCGAGCGGGTGGTGAGCGTTCGTAGCCCGGTACTGGTGCCAAGTGTGCCGCTGGCCGAAGACAGGAGCTGGGCCTGAAGATTGCTACGTCCTGCCGGGCTGCTGGTGGACGTCCCTGTAGGTGTAGTCGCTATCTGCCCATCTGTTTGCAGGTCCCAAACCCCGTAGAGGCTCTGCAAGTCAGTACTGGCCTTATCCGCCGAGGCGAAGTAACGGCCGGTGCCGAATATGACCAGGTTTCCTGTGCCGCCGGGATGTGGATAAAGGACGGGAGCGGTAGTAATCGATTGCGCCGCGGCGCCTGTAGTGCCAGCCGAGGCGGTGAATAGCGGGGTGCCATTGAACGCCACTTTGTAGCTGCTAGCGGTGGTGGTGTCGGTTAGCGAGCCAGGGCTGATCAAGTCGAAGCGCCAAAGGTTGCCCAGCAGGTCACCCGCGTAGGCGTAGTCAGCGATGCCGTCGGAGTTGGTATCAAGAATCACTGGCGAAGACAGCCCGTTATCCACTTTGGGCGTGCTGGCAGGCGTCGTCAGCTTGGCGATTTTCGCACCCGTCGCAATGTTGAGAATGAACAGGCTGGCATTGCCGTTATCGCCATTGTAGCCACTGCCGAAGATGACGCCCCACTCTCCAGAGTGCAGTTTGGAAATGTAGGGAGTAGAAAATGTGGCGCCCAGATCGGTGTCGTTTTGTGACGTGAACTCCCACAACAGCTTGATGTTGTCGGGCTCGGTGATGTCCAGCGCAAAGATCTCCTTGCCGCCAGCCCCCAGCGTTCCCACCAGCACCGTATGCCAGGCGGAGTTGAAATAAGCATCGGAAACCACCGGCGAGCCATCGACATAAAATCGGTGCAAGGAAGAGTCAGTGTTATAGGTCGTCCCCGACAGGGCGCTGAGCTTGGAAATGATTGCAGTGGGGACGAAGGCGAACTGCTCCACGCCGGTAGTGGCATCGAATGCGTGAAGCATGCCGTCGTTGGCCCCGACATACACCTGCGAGCGACGCGCATTGGCAGTGGTCTTGAATTTCGCATAGTCGCCGCTGGTTCCGTTCAGCGAGTCCGCCAGCGTATTTGTGAACGTGCCGCCTTGAACGAAGACCGGTTGCGAGTTGACGATGTCGCCCAGTGTGGAAGCGCGCCGACGGAAGGTCGTACCTTCCAGCGTGCGCACCCCCCTGATAAATGACACTTGATCGGAAGTCAGGGTTGTCTGCAATTTGACGCTGGCATAGGTAAGAGTGCCCAAATTGCTGTATGTGAAGGCCTGCAGTCCGGTTCCAGCAGCGTTAGCCATCTGAATGTTTCTCTTGGAAGCCTCTGGCATCACCGCCGCCGCTGTCCAATTAAGGGTCTTCGTGGTCGTGCGGGTGGTGCTGTTGGTGCTGCTGGTGGTTTTGGTCAAATCACCGCTCCACTGTGCAATGTTGAAGCTATTGGTGTAGGTCGAAGTTGAGGCGTCCGCTTTCAATGGCGAGGGGACGGCTGCTGGCGCCGCCACGGATGTATTTTTTTGTGCAATCTGGCTAAAGGCCGCCTGAAGCTGCGCCTTGAGCGTCGACGCGCTGCTTACCAGGAAGTAGTTGTCAGGCGTCCCTGAGACGTTCGAGTCCCATTTGCCGGCTACCGGCGAGCTCGAAGCAGTGTTGGTCGAGTCACCGAAACCTCCCCATTTGGCCGCGTACCACAGCGGGTTTTCAAGGTTGGTCACCGATGTGGCGGATGAAGGCTTGAAGTTACGCGTGTGGTAGGTGGCGCCGTTCACCTGCGTACTTCCCGACCTCATGCCTGGCAACAGCGTGGCGGAGGTGTTACAGCCCGAAGAGCACGATCCGGGATACTGGGTGCCGGGTGTATCGAGTACGTAGTGTTGGTTGCCGCTGCCACCGCCGGTCACTTCCAGATAGATGCCGTCGTGGGTCGTACCGGAAATGGTGTACCCCATGTGCGATTCGTTGCCCGCTTGCGAGTAGACCGTCTCCAGTCGCACGTCGAGCGTTGCGTCGGCGCCGGTCCCGACGACCGAGACGGTGTACAACACAATGGCGTCCATGTCGTAGTCGCAGCCTTGACCGCAATCGTCGTAGACAACACGGAACACCGCTTGCGCGCGGCCACCGTTGACTGAAGTATCTTTCAACTGTCCCGGCATGTTGTACAGCGAGTCGATATAAAAGCCGGTGATCTGTTCGGTTACGCCACTGGTGACCTTGCCGAAGGGCAGCAGGGTGATGGTGCTGCTTCCCACCGGCATCTGAATGCGTGGCAATGTCGAGGACAGTGCAATAGAGAATGTCTGGACCTTTTGCGAGCCCAGCGATGTGATGGGACGGGTATTGGCATAGTAGGCCACGGCTGCGGCGTTATACGTACCTTCCTTGGTCGGCTCCTCGGGCAGGCCACGGATATTGCCCAGGCTGGAGGCGACTTTGGCGGTTGGTGCCGAGTCGCTGACACTCGTCGTCTGGCCGATGTTGATGTTCTTGTTGCCGCCGCCCACGTCGGCGTTCCAGATCGTTAGGCCCAATGCCTGCGGGTCAAACTTATTCAAGACCGTTGGCACGCTGGGAAGGTTGGTGGGCGAGAACGCAGCACTCGGCACGTCTGAGTCGTAGGTGGGGTTCACGTCACTGAACAGTGTTTCAAAGGGTTTGGAGCAACTGGGAAAGGTCGGTGGCGAGCCCTCTGCATTGGGCTTGCTAGCGTAGGGGTCGGACCACGAAGTCAGGCCGCTGAGGCCCAGATTCGTATCGGCTGTACCGGATGCATAAGCGGCGGTTGGCTTGGCATCGGATCCGCTGTAGTAACGCATCGTTTCAAACATCATCTCCGCCAGCGGGTTGCCCCAGTTCTGGCAGGTAGCATTGGTGATGGTATTACCTGTCTGCGCCGTGGATGTGCAGCCGCCACTGCTGCTGAGTTTCAATCCGTCGAGGGTGCCGATGATGCCGCCCTTGGTATAGGTACTGCCGGATTTAGTGCCGAATATCCCGGTCGAGGTGTCGACTTCATTGGCAAAGCTGCTGATAGCCTTGCGCACGACCCCACCTTGAAGGTTGTTCTGATAGGTGCCGGTCATCAGGCCGAAGTACATCTGGTTGCCTTCGCCGTAGTCGTGAAGGATACCGGTGGGTTTGTAAGTGCCGTTGGGATAGAGCTTGCAATTGCTCTCGATGTAGCCGCTTTTGCATACCTCGACCCGTACGTTGAGGTCGACGGGCTTGACCGTTACGTCCTTGAACGAGGTGTTCGTGGCCGTTGTTCCGCCTTGGGTTGTCTCGCGGGAAACCCAGCCGAATATACGGATGTTGGCAATGTTGGACAGCACCCTCAGCAACGGCGCCGAAGATGACGCCGAAGATGGCGTGTTGTTGGCGAACAGCGTGCGATTGCCGGAACTGGGGTTGGCATACGGCGTGTAGTCGGACAGGTTGTATCCGTCGAAATCGTAACTGGTGTATTCCTTACCCCAAGTATGTGCGTCAGTAGGAATGTAAGCCCGCTCCAGAATGGTTTGCGAGGTGGTATCTGTGCTCCGGTATCCCCCGTAGAGAACTTTACGCAATGCGTCGGCGCGGGAAGTCGTCAGGTAGTTGAGGTAGTCACCACTCCAAGTGCCAGGGCATTTTTTCAGGTTGGCCTCAGTGGTTTTCGAGGAGGCGGTGAAGTATCCGCTGGTGTTGTAGGTGTAGCACGTCAGCGAGTCGAAATAACCCAGGTAATCGATCGAAGGTTTGTAGCGAATCTCGATCGCCCCGTCGCCATCCAGGTCCGAGGCATCGTTGTACGCTGGGAAGAACAATTTGTGATCACGCCCGACCACCAGCATATTCAGCGGAGGCACCGAGTTGTTGACGAACAGGGGGGCCTGCGCGGGCTCTTGACTTACCGCCGCGTGCGCCAGCGGTGTCGACAGGATCAAGGCAGTCAGCAGCGCTGCTCCCCGTGTAAATGCGTGGGGCTTATTCATAGTGGCGCGCTGCGGGTAATTGTTCATTAGTAAGACCGTGCAATGACAGAGCGCAAGATCACTCGCGCAGTCGTCGTGTCGCTGGTGCAGAGGACGGTCGATGCGCAGGCATTGACCTCGTAATACCTGCGACCACAGCCGGTGAGCGCGCAGTTGCCCTGGCTGATGCGTGGAAGCGGAAGCTCGACCACGTACCACTGGACTTTGGCGTCGTAATTGGTGTTCAGGGTGGCAACGTTATTAGCGTCTGCAGCGCCGAAACGTATCGGTGTGTCGATGGTGGCTGTCGCTTTGAGGTCGCTGCTCAGAAGGCTCCAGGGCATGCACGCTGTCGATGTGCAGGGCGTGATTTTGTCGGGGGCCACGGAAGTGCTAATACTTTGCTCGCCGACCCGCAGCCCGCCTTCTGCAGCATTGGTCAGAATCTTCTGCAAGCGCAGGTTGCCGGTAATCCTCGACTCGAGCGAAACGCCTCTCAGGCTGGACAACGCCAGCAGCGTGATGACCAGCAGCATCACGAGTGCGACAAGCAGTGTCGCCCCTTGTTGCTGTCTGGCTGCCCGGACAAACGGAAAGTGGACCGGCATCATTGCATCTGATTCCTGATCATGATTGTGCCCTGTACCAGTTGATACAGCTGTGCAGACATGTCATTTTCCGCCAATTTGGTGCCATACCGATTGTCCCACTCGGCCAGAGCCGGGGATGTAACTTCGGTTGTGTCCTGAAGCGACGCTGAGCCAGGGCTTTTCATGAGGACGGCGTAGCGGACGGCACCAATGACGTTTTTGGTGCTGGTGCCGTAAGCTGTCACCGTTTTAAGGTCGCCGGAACCCGAGCCATAGTCGAAGCGCAAAGCCGCAACGCCGGTGACCAATTGCTGCGACCCGGTTCCGGACGCACACATGATCGAGCTGGTATCGGCATCGAAGTAAATTTTCTCAACGATGACCGGATTTTCCTTGAGCCTGTCATACGGGGTGTCAATGCTCGCTTGGTCCGTTTCCGACAAGGCCGTACCTTGGCATGACACGTCCAGTCGATTGCGTGCCTGATAGCGAATGCAGACAGAGGTCGCCGAATTCGCGATGACGGACGAACCCTCAGGAAAGGTGCAACTCTGCCCCGACCCTTTGGCAAATGCTTGATAAGGGTTGCTGCGATAACCTGCCTTGGAGAGTTCCTGACTCAGAATTGCCAACGCGAAGCGGCCATTTTCCTGGTTGCCCACCTGCCCTTGCTGGAACAGGTAACTTTTCTGATTGCTAATGAAAATCTGAGTGACGCCCAGAATCAGGAAGCAGCCGATGACCATGGCCACCATGAGCTCGATCAGTGAAAGACCGCGTTGTCGGGCTGCAGACCGGTACCTCATTGCAGCGGCTTTCATGGCAGGCGTGTCCTGATTCGGTAAGTGCATATCGAATTTTTGGCGTTGGCGTCCATGCAGTCCGCATTGTTCTTCACGGACCAGGCAACCTGTATCTCTATTTCGGTATCAAGTGTGTTTTCTGTACCGCAAGCGGAGGTGCCCACGTCGCCTGGTTTGACGCTGCGGCAGATATAAAACAAACCGGTCAAAAGATCAGTCGCGCCAGGCAGCGCCTTGCCCGCCTGAGCTTTCCAGCAGCCGATTTGCTGAGCAAGGACAGTGGGCGTAGGAACGCAGCTGGTCGTGGCGTCTGCAAAAGGAGTACCCGGTGGTTTGAGGCAATTATTGGATGCTGTGCAACTGCCCGCGGTGCGGATCATCTCCACCAGATCATCAGCAAGCATCATGGCCGTATTACGCTGCACCGAATCCTGTGTGTACGGAATGGCTTTGCTCTGCAATGCGACCATGCCCAGCACGCCAATCACAGTAATGAGTAGGCTGACCAGCACTTCAATCATGCTGAAGCCAGCTTGGCGCTGAGGACTGAAGGTATTCATCAGCAGCCATCCGGTGCGGCTGCGGTAGGCGGGGAGACCCGGCCGCTGCTGAGCAAAGACACATACTGCGCAGCGATGGACGTGTCGGTTGGAAAGAGGATCTCGAAACAGGCACTGGTCGAAGCGGTGCCGGTGGGTGTGAAGTTCACGTTGTTAACTGCAGAGTTGATCCTGACCCCGGCCTGCAGGCCGCCGGCACCGACTTGTCTCAGTTGAGTGCCGTTTCCGTTCTCACCCAGAGTCACCACGATATTAGTGGTGTTGACAGGCGCGTTGATATTGACGGTGGTGCCCCGTGTCACAGCCTCGGCGCGCGCATACTGAAGCAGATCGTAGAATTCGTTTGCTGCGGCACGAACACTGTTGCGGTGAATCATGCTGGTAAAGCTGGGCATGGCGATCGCCGCAAAAATCCCCATGATGACTACCACCACGATCAATTCGATCAACGTAAACCCGCCGCTATTGCCCCCAAAAGAACCTTGCCAGCTGCGACGCGATGTCGAACGCGTAATGCCAGAGCTGAAACCCATTGAGGAAATTCCATTTTTCGTTAGAAATATGGTGATACTACTCAGGTTCGAAGTCGCTATGTAGTGGATGTTCGGGGATATTCTCCGGACCAGTGGCACGGCGAGGTTTTCGAGCCGCTGTGGAGTCGGTTTATCTGCAACCTGCGGGGCGCAAACCGGCGTTGATTTTCTATTGATGATCGGGATCTGCATGTCCAGGCAACACGTGGTAATCGTCGGTGGAGGCGTCATCGGTCTGTTGACTGCCTTCAATCTCGCAGCACGAGTCCAGAGCGTGGTGTTGCTCGATCGCTCGGGCGTCGGGCAGGAGTCTTCATGGGCCGGTGGTGGCATTGTTTCGCCGCTTTATCCGTGGCGCTATAGCCCTGCTGTGACGGCGCTGGCGCATTGGTCGCAGGACTTTTATCCACAGTTGGCCGAGCGTCTGCTGGACGCTACGGGTATCGATCCGCAGGTTCATCAGACCGGCTTGTATTGGCTGGATCTGGATGACGAAAAAGAGGCGCTTGAATGGGCGGCGCGGCTCGGTCGACCATTGCGCTCGGTGGATATTTCAGCGGTGTATGACGCCGTGCCGGTAATGGGCAGTGGGTATACGCGCGCCGTTCATATGGCCGATATCGCCAACGTGCGCAACCCGCGGCTGGTCAAGTCGCTCAAGGCAGCTTTGCTGGCGATGCCTAATGTCACCCTTCACGAGGGGTGTGAAGTCAGTAATTTCGTGCGTGACGAAGAACGGGTCATCGGCGTGACGACATCGGCCGGCGACATTCTGGGTGACAGCGTGGTGTTGGCGGCCGGGGCCTGGAGTGGTGATCTGCTCGGCAAGCTGGGCCTGGAACTGCCGGTTGAGCCTGTCAAGGGGCAAATGATTCTGTACAAATGCGCAGCGGATTTTCTGCCGAGCATGATCCTCGCCAAAGGCCGCTACGCGATTCCGCGCCGTGATGGCCATATCCTGGTCGGCAGCACGCTGGAATATGAAGGCTACGACAAGACCCCGACCGGGAATGCGCTGGAAAGCCTGAAGGCCTCGGCGCAAGCGTTGATTCCAGCGCTGGCCGAAGCCGAAGTAGTGGGGCACTGGGCCGGGTTGCGTCCGGGTTCGCCCGATGGAGTCCCGTTCATTGGGCCGGTGCTCAAGCATGAGGGGTTGTGGTTGAACTGCGGGCATTTCCGCAACGGCCTGGTACTGGCCCCGGCCTCGTGTCAGCTTCTGACGGATCTGCTGATGGGGGACGCGCCGATTATTGACCCTGCGCCGTATGCGCCAGATGTCAGGATCGGCCTCGATACTAACGGCAGTTCATCGTAGGTGCTGGCCAGTGCGGGGGTGTCAGAAAGGGGCTTTGCCGCTGACGAACCGCATTCACTGCCGGTGTAATCTGCGACGTCTCCTACAGGTTTGCGGTGTGTCGGAAACCCGGAGTGAGCTTTGCGATAACGGAAGGCGCGAATACGTATGAGAGGCCCGGATAGGGACTTTGCGGATCACTCAAGTCCCAGTTTCTTCAATCGATAACGCATCGAGCGGAACGTCAGGTTCAGCCGTTGGGCCGCGGCGGTGCGGTTCCAGCGGGTTTCTTCCAGGGCCTGGAGGATCAGCTTGCGTTCGATGCTTTCCAGGTAGTCTTCCAGATTGTCGATGTCGGCCAGGCTCGGGCCGTCCTGGTCCAGGGTGCTCGCAGGTTCGGCGAGGCGCAGGTCGTCGGCGTTGATCTGATCGTTTTCGCAAAGGGTGTGCGCGCGTTCGAGCATGTTTTCCAGCTCGCGCACGTTACCGGGAAAGCGGTAGCCCTTGAGCGCCGTCAGGGCCTGGGACGTCAGGCGTGCTGGCGGTTGCATGTTTTCTGCCAGGCGGCGCAGGACGTTGTTGGCGATCTCCTCGATGTCTTCCCGACGTTCGCGCAATGGCGGTACGCGCAACTCGATGACATTAAGCCGGTAGTAGAGATCCTGACGGAAGCGTTCGGCGGCGACTTCGACGCCGAGGTCCTTGTGGGTGGCGCAGAGGATGCGCACGTCCACGACCTGCTCCTGCTGCCCTCCGACGGCACGCACGGATTTTTCCTGGATGGCGCGCAGCAGTTTCACCTGCATGGCCAACGGCAGGTCGGCCACTTCGTCGAGAAACAACGTGCCGCCGTTGGCAGCCTGAAACAGCCCGGGCTTGTCTTCATGGGCTCCGGTGAAGCTGCCTTTGCGGTGGCCAAAGAACTCGCTCTCCATCAGCTCGGAAGGGATCGCGCCACAGTTGACGGGCACGAACGGCTTGTCGACGCGCGGGCCTTGTTCGTGAATCAATCGGGCGACCAGCTCCTTGCCGCTGCCGGACTCACCGCTGATATAGATCGGCGCCTGACTGCGCGCCAGCTTGCCGATCTGCTTGCGCAGGGCCTGCATAGGCGGGGAATTACCCAGCAGGCGTTGGTCAATGCTGTTTTCGTTGCGCGGCGACATCGGCAGGCGCAAGGCGCTGCTTACCAGTTCGCGCAGTCGCGCCAGGTCCACCGGTTTGGTGAGGAAGTCGAACGCACCTGCTTTCAGGGCATGGATGGCCGTGTCGAGGTTGCCATAAGCTGTGATCATCGCCACCGGCACCTGGGGGTGCCGCTTCTGGATGTACTGCACCAGTTCCAGGCCGTTGCCGTCGGGCAGGCGCATGTCGGTCAGACACAGGTCAAACGGCTCGCGAGCCAGCCAATCCTGGGCCTCCTTGACGTTGCGCGCGCTGCGCGTGTCCAGCTTCATCCGCCCCAGAGTGATCTCCAGCAGCTCGCGAATGTCGGGTTCATCATCGACGATCAGGATTTTTTGCTGTTGGCTCATGTTCAGCTCAGTTTGAACGGATGGGCGAAGGTGATCCGCATGCAACTGCCGCCACCTTCCCGGGGTGTGTAATCCAGGTTCGCCTGATTGCTTTCGCATAACTCGCGAGAAAGGTACAGGCCAAGCCCGGTTCCTTTGCTTTCAGTGGTGAAGAAAGGCTCGAAAATTTTTGTCAGGTGCTCGGTGGCGACACCCGGGCCATCGTCCAGCACTTCCATGCTCGGCAGATCGCTTTGCGCATCATGAAACAGCCGCAGCCACACTTGCGCCTGTTCGTGTACCTGGCCGCTATAGCGTAGGCCGTTTTGCACCAGGTTGGTCATGACTTGCTGCAGCTGTTCGGCGTCCATGCGGGTGGTCAGTGTGCCGAAACCAATATCCAGATGCACGGACTGGTTGACCGGCAGCCTGCTGCGAAGGTCGCCAACGAAACGCTCGAGCCACTGCCTGAGATCAATCAGGTGAGGTTCGGTCTGGCGTCGGCGGGACAGCTGCAGGACGTTCTCGATCACCAGATTCATCCGGCCCGATTGGTCCTGGATGATTTGGCTCAAGCGGCGGTCCGCTCCGGTCAGTTCCTCGGATTCATGCAGCAACTGAGCAGCATGGCTTATGGCGCCCAGCGGGTTGCGGATCTCATGGGCGATGCCGGCGGTCAGCCGGCCGAGCGCGACGAGTTTGAGCTGCTGGGCCTGCTGGGAGATTTGCGAGAGGTCGTCGAGGAACACCAGCGTGTGCCGTTGATTGCCTCGGGTCAACGCAATGAAACCGGGACGCAGCACCGGGCCGATGGCAGACGTGGTCATGCTGCGCGGCGTCATGGACGAGTTGATCTGCCACTGCCTGAGCCGCTCCACCAGTTGCGGCGAATAGGGATCGATGGCTTCCCCGAGCAAATCGTCGTGGCCGAGCAGCGTCTGGGCGCTGTGGTTGGCGAGCAGCACTTTGTGGTTGGCGTCGAGCACAAGAATCCCGGTGCGCATGCGCTGCAGGATCAATGCGTTGAGCTCTTCCAGATTGTCGACATCGGCGGCGCGCTGTTCGGCGATACCTTCGCTAACCTGTAACCGGCGTGCCAGGGCCTGCACCAGCAGCGCTGCTGCGAAGCACAATGCGCCGAGGGAGCCGGCCTGGACAAAGTGGTTGGCGGCAGCGGGCTTGTGGTAGCTGATATAGAAGGTCAGGTAGATGATGCCAATCGCCGACACCGCAGCGATCAACAGCCCGACGCGTTTGCGCAGTAGCACATTGCTGATCGCGACGGAGGCGACGATCAGGTTGCCGATCCCGCTGGGTGGGCCGCCACCGGCGTAGAACAGCGCGCAGAGCATGATGGCGTCGGCCATCGCGAGGGTGAACAGCTGCCCATGGCGGGCCGGTCGCTCAAGCAGCACGACCACCAGAATATTGACTACTAGATACAGCCAGCAGCCAGTGCGAAACAGCTCGATGTCTGCCAGTTCCAGCAGTTCGGCGTCCAGGCTGCTGGAAATCAACAGCACCAGCAGGATGCCGATGCTCAGGCGGTACAGGTGATACAGCCGCAGAATGCGCTGGGCTTGAGGTGTCGCCAGCGACAATGCTTCAGCGGTCACGTGCGGCGGGGCCCTGCAGGCGGTGGGCTTCGGTGCAATACCAATGCTGACCCTGACTCAAGGCCCGATCGCGGGGGACATGAACACCGCATTGGGCGCAACGTACCATCGGCGCCGCGTCGATTTCCGGCGCTGCGGGTTTCGCTTTCCGGACAGGGCCGTTGGTCAGCCGTTTGAAGAACCAGATCGCCGCCGCGATCAAGGCGGCCCACATAATCAAGCGAATCATGTTTACCAGCTTAGTGAGTGAGGATGCCGCAGTGTAGCCAACGCGCAGACGGGCGCACAGTGATCTGCGCCCCGCCGTGATGTCGGAAATGAAAAAGAGGTCCCGTAGGACCCCTCTATGCATGACGCGTGAACCGTGCCTGCAATCAGTCGAACAGGCCGAACGTCATGTAGCTGAAGATCGAACGGCTTTTCGGCGCGCCGTCCTGGTCTTCGTTTTTCTTCTCGTCTTCTGTCGGCTGGTTCTCAGGCAACAGTTCGGCCGGGATGGCTTCCTTGGCGTCCTGGTACTGCTTGATCACGTCCTGGTTGGCGCGGGTTTCTCCCGGCGGCAGTGGCGGACGGCTTTCGATCAGGCCCAGCGTCGCCTTCGACAGCCACGAACGGTTGTCCGGATCGGGGGTGCGGGCCTCGAACTTGCCGTCGGCCAGTTGCGGGTGATCCGGGTAGTTGGCCTTGAGGACTTGCAGGCTGGTGTCGGCCAGATCGTCCAGATGCAGGCGCTGGTAGCCTTCGACCATGACCGCCAGACCGTCGCCGACCGATGGGGTCTCCTGAAAGTTTTCCACCACATAACGACCACGATTGACAGCCGCGACGTAGGCCTGACGTGTGAGGTAGTAGTCGGCCACGTGGATTTCGTACGCTGCCAGCAGGTTGCGCAGGTAGATCATGCGCTGCTTGGCGTCCGGCGCGTAGCGGCTGTTCGGGTAGCGGCTGGTCAGTTGGGCGAACTCGTTGTACGAGTCACGGGCAGCGCCCGGGTCACGCTTGGTCTGATCCAGCGGCAGGAAGCGCGCGATGATGCCCACGTCCTGGTCGAACGAGGTCAGGCCCTTGAGGTAATAGGCGTAGTCGACGTTCGGGTGCTGTGGGTGCAGGCGGATGAAGCGCTCGGCTGCGGATTTCGCGGCTTCAGGCTCGCCATTCTTGTAGTTGGCGTAGATCAGCTCCAACTGGGCCTGGTCGGCGTAGCGGCCGAACGGGTAGCGGGATTCCAGCGCCTTGAGTTTCTCGGTTGCGCTGTTGTAGCTGTTGTTGTCCAGGTCGGCCTGCGCCTGCTGGTACAGCTCGACTTCACTGAGGTTTTCGTCGATGACTTCTTTCTTCGAAGAACAGGCAACAGTAAGTCCGAGGATGGCTATCAGCAGCAGGTGTTTCACTTGCATGGCGGCTTGCGTCCCTATAACGGTCTGCTGTCTTGCGCAGGACCGTCCTGTTATGATGGGCGCCCCGTGGAACCCCCGGGACAAAAGACGCCGTATTTAACCACAAGCGCACAGCCGAAACCAAAGGCCAGTGCCACCTCCTAGTTTGAGCATGTCTGAGATCATTGAACTTCGCGCAGAGGTGCCGTCCGAATTGGGCGGTCAACGCCTCGACCAGGTCGCCGCCCAACTCTTCGCCGAGCACTCTCGCTCGCGCCTTTCCGCCTGGATCAAAGACGGCCGCCTGACTGTGGACGGAGGCGTATTGCGCCCGCGTGACATCGTGCACGGCGGCGCCGAACTGGTCCTCAAAGCCGAGCAGGAAGCCCAGGGCGAGTGGGTTGCCCAGGACATCGAGCTGGATATCGTCTATGAGGACGACCAGATTCTGGTGATCAACAAGCCGGCCGGTCTGGTCGTTCATCCGGCCGCCGGTCACGCCGACGGCACCCTGCTCAACGCCTTGCTGCACCATGTGCCTGACATTATCAACGTGCCGCGCGCCGGCATCGTGCATCGTCTGGACAAGGACACCACCGGTCTGATGGTGGTCGCCAAGACCATTCAGGCGCAGACCCAACTGGTCACCCAATTGCAGAATCGCAGCGTCAGCCGGATCTACGAGTGCATCGTGATCGGCGTGGTGACCGCAGGTGGCAAGATCAATGCACCGATCGGTCGTCATGGTCAGCAGCGTCAGCGCATGGCAGTGATGGAAGGCGGCAAGCCTGCGGTCAGTCATTACCGGGTGCTGGAGCGCTTCCGGTCCCACACCCATGTGCGGGTCAAGCTTGAAACCGGTCGTACGCACCAGATTCGCGTACACATGGCCCACATTAACTTCCCATTAGTGGGCGATCCTGCCTACGGCGGTCGTTTCCGCATCCCACCGGCAGCCAGTGTGACGATGGTCGAATCGTTGAAACATTTCCCGCGTCAGGCTCTGCACGCGCGCTTCCTTGAGCTGGATCATCCGACGACCGGGGAGCGCATGAGCTGGGAATCGCCATTGCCGGACGATTTCGTCTGGCTGCTGTCGTTGCTCAAGCAGGATCGCGAGGCATTCATCGGATGAGCGAGCCTGTGGCGCACTGGCTGATCCCCGACTGGCCCGCGCCGGTGGGTATCAAGGCCTGCGTCACCACGCGTGCGGGTGGCGTGAGCGCTGCCCCTTTCGACACCTTCAATCTGGGCGATCACGTCGATGATGACCCGGCAGCGGTCGCGCAGAACCGCTGGAAACTCACCTCTGACCTGCATGTCCAGCCTGCGTGGTTGAAGCAAGTGCATGGCACTAATGTAGTTGAGGCGTTACCTGCCCAGGTGATGCAGGCCGACGCCAGCTGGAGCAGGAAACCGGGCGTGGCGTGTACCATCATGACCGCTGACTGCCTCCCCGCGCTGTTCTGCAACCGCCAGGGCGATCAGGTCGCGGCGGCTCATGCCGGTTGGCGTGGTTTGGCGGCGGGCGTGCTGGAAGCCACGGTGGACAGCTTCACCGCCGCGCCTTCCGAGATTCTCGTCTGGCTCGGGCCTGCTATTGGCCCGCAAGCATTCGAAGTCGGGCCAGAGGTGCGGGAAGCTTTTATAGCGACCCATCCGGAGGCTGCCGAGGCGTTTGTGCCGAGCGCCAATCCAGGCAAGTTCATGGCTGATATCTACCAGCTGGCGCGCTTGCGCCTGGCGGCTCATGGCGTCAGGGCGGTATACGGCGGCGGGTTGTCGACTTATGACGACGAGCGCTTCTTCTCCTATCGCCGGGGTGCGCGGACTGGACGGTTTGCGTCTTTGGTGTGGATCGCCGACGTCTAAGCCGGGCAAGCCGTAGCGGCACGGGTGGTCGGTGGTAACGATTTCAGGTCCGTCGCCGCCATCAAAACCTGCTGCAGCAAGCTAATGTTGATCTGGGTCAGCCACCCAGCGCTTGAATCCTGTGCAATCGGCCACATCTAAAGGGCTATCTGGCAGGTTTTCGTTATTAAGGTGTGTTCATTGCTCCGGCCTGCCCATTAGGAAGGTGACCAATGCGTATTGACCGTTTAACCAGCAAGTTACAGCTCGCTTTATCTGACTCCCAATCTTTAGCCGTGGGTATGGACCATCCCGCCATCGAGCCAGCGCACCTGATGCAGGCGCTGCTCGAGCAACAGGGCGGTTCGATCAAACCCCTGCTGCTGCAAGTCGGCTTCGACATCAACAGCCTGCGCAAGGCGTTGAGCAAGGAGCTTGACCAACTGCCCAAGATTCAAAACCCCACCGGCGACGTGAATATGTCGCAGGATCTGGCGCGCCTGCTCAACCAGGCCGATCGCCTGGCCCAACAGAAGGGCGACCAGTTCATCTCCAGCGAGCTGGTATTGCTCGCGGCGATGGATGAGAACAGCAAGCTGGGCAAGCTGCTGCTCGGCCAGGGCGTCAGCAAGAAGGCGCTGGAAAACGCCATCAGCAACCTGCGCGGCGGCGATGCGGTCAACGACCCGAACGCTGAAGAATCGCGCCAGGCGCTGGACAAGTACACCGTCGACCTGACCAAGCGCGCCGAAGAGGGCAAGCTTGATCCGGTGATTGGCCGTGACGACGAAATTCGCCGGACCATCCAGGTGCTGCAGCGCCGTACCAAGAACAACCCGGTGCTGATCGGCGAGCCTGGCGTGGGTAAAACCGCGATCGCCGAAGGTTTGGCACAACGCATCATCAATGGCGAAGTGCCGGATGGTCTGCGCGGCAAGCGGCTGCTGTCGCTGGACATGGGTTCGCTGATCGCGGGCGCCAAGTTCCGTGGTGAGTTCGAGGAGCGCCTGAAAGCCGTGCTCAATGAGCTTTCCAAGCAGGAAGGCCAGGTAATCCTATTCATCGACGAACTGCACACCATGGTCGGGGCGGGCAAGGCAGAAGGCTCGATGGATGCAGGCAACATGCTCAAGCCTGCGCTGGCCCGAGGCGAATTGCACTGCGTCGGTGCCACGACACTCAACGAGTACCGCCAATATATAGAAAAGGATGCGGCCCTCGAACGGCGCTTCCAGAAAGTGCTGGTGGACGAGCCGAGTGAAGAAGACACCATTGCGATCTTGCGTGGCCTCAAGGAGCGATATGAGGTTCACCACAAGGTGGCGATCACTGACGGCGCAATCATTGCCGCAGCCAAGCTCAGCCATCGTTACATCACCGACCGTCAACTGCCGGACAAGGCCATTGACCTGATCGACGAAGCGGCCAGCCGTATCCGCATGGAAATCGACTCCAAGCCGGAAGTGCTTGATCGCCTGGAGCGCCGTCTGATTCAGTTGAAGGTCGAATCCCAGGCATTGAAGAAAGAAGACGACGAGGCCGCGATCAAGCGCCTGGACAAACTTCAGGAGGAAATCCAGCGGCTGGAACGCGAATACGCCGATCTGGAAGAAGTCTGGACGTCGGAGAAAGCTGAAGTAACCGGTTCCGCGCAGATTCAGCAGAAGATCGAGCAGTCGCGTCAGGAACTGGAGGCCGCTCGTCGTCGCGGCGACCTTAATCGCATGGCCGAACTGCAGTATGGGGTCATTCCCGACCTGGAGCGCAGCCTGCAGATGGTCGATCAGCACGGCAAACCGGAAAACCAGCTGCTGCGCAACAAGGTGACCGAGGAAGAAATCGCCGAGGTGGTGTCGAAGTGGACCGGGATTCCGGTGTCCAAGATGCTCGAAGGCGAGCGCGACAAGCTGCTGAAGATGGAAAGCCTGCTGCATCAACGTGTGATCGGGCAGAACGAGGCAGTAGTGGCCGTGGCCAACGCGGTGCGCCGCTCGCGAGCCGGGTTGTCCGACCCGAATCGGCCAAGCGGTTCGTTCATGTTTCTCGGCCCGACCGGCGTGGGTAAGACCGAGCTGTGCAAGGCGCTGGCCGAGTTCCTGTTCGACACCGAAGAGGCCATGGTGCGCATCGACATGTCCGAGTTCATGGAGAAACATTCCGTGGCTCGTCTGATCGGTGCACCACCAGGATATGTCGGTTACGAGGAGGGCGGCTACCTGACCGAAGCCGTGCGGCGCAAGCCTTACTCGGTGATCCTGCTGGACGAGGTGGAAAAGGCGCATCCGGACGTTTTTAACATTCTGCTGCAGGTGCTCGAAGATGGCCGACTGACCGACAGTCATGGTCGTACCGTCGATTTCCGCAACACGGTGATCGTCATGACCTCCAACTTGGGTTCGGCCCGTATTCAGGAGTTGGTCGGTGATCGCGAAGCGCAGCGTGCTGCGGTGATGGACGCGGTAGGAACGCACTTCCGTCCGGAGTTCATCAACCGGGTCGACGAAGTGGTGATCTTCGAACCGCTGGGCCATGACCAGATTGCTGGCATCGCGGAGATTCAACTGGGACGGCTGCGCCAGCGTCTGGCCGAGCGAGAGCTGAGTCTGGAACTGAGCCCTGAAGCCCTGGAGAAGTTGATCGCGGTGGGCTACGACCCGGTATATGGTGCGCGTCCACTCAAGCGTGCGATTCAGCGCTGGATCGAGAACCCGCTGGCGCAGATGATTCTGTCCGGCGGCTTCATGCCAGGCACCAGTATCAGGGGCACTGTGGTGAACGACGAAATCGCTTTCGCCTGATGCATCGTCTGTCTATCTATATAGAAGAATGAGAGGGCGCCCCCGGTGGGCGCCCTTTTTTTCTGAGCGGGTGATTGCTGCCAGGCGCCGGATTTTCGAGGCTTGCAGGCGATCTCGAAAAAAAGTCGCAAATCATTGTCTTAAAAGCAATTTGGAGGGTTGACAGCTATTTCTGGGAATGTAGAATAGCGCGCCTCAGAGACGTGAACGCAGCGATGCAGACAGGTCGAAGAGGCTGAAATTGTGAAGTTATTCAGTTCCGTGATAGCTCAGTCGGTAGAGCAAATGACTGTTAATCATTGGGTCCCAGGTTCGAGTCCTGGTCACGGAGCCAATTTCAGAAGGTAATACCGTCGGGGTATAGCGCAGTCCGGTAGCGCGCCTGCTTTGGGAGCAGGATGTCAGGAGTTCGAATCCCCTTACCCCGACCATTTTTGGGTCGTTAGCTCAGTTGGTAGAGCAGTTGGCTTTTAACCAATTGGTCGTAGGTTCGAATCCCACACGACCCACCATTTTTGGCTTCAAGGGTAACCTTGGAGCCGAATCTTAAAGATCTGATGCCATTCGCATCACATCGCAGGCAGCTTGTTGAGGTGTCTTGAATTTAAACGGGGTATAGCGCAGTCCGGTAGCGCGCCTGCTTTGGGAGCAGGATGTCAGGAGTTCGAATCCCCTTACCCCGACCATTTTGAATATGCCTGGATTGAAGACAGTGTCTTTGAGTCCGGGCATTTTTTCGTCTGTCGTAAATACCGGGACAGCTGCTAGGTGAGTGATGACGACATCCTTGGCGCCTTCCATCCATTAGCCCTGCGAACTGCTGAACATCACCTTCACAGGCAAAGAGCCCAGCAACGCATTCGCGCACTGGGCATTCTCGTAGGGTTGCTGAGGCGACTGCTTGGTTTCAGCGATACGAGTTTCCCGTACCAAAGGCTTCATCGACCCGCGCCAATTGCTCGCCGGTCAGGGTGCCTGCGTAATAATGCAACTTGATCCAGGCCATCAAGTACTCATATCGAGTCTTGGCCAGGTCCTGACGAGTGCTGTAAAGCTGTTGTTGCGCATTCAGTTCGTCCAGGTTGACCCGCTCGCCACCCTTGATGCTGTATTGAGTGGACACCACTAATGCCTCCGCCGAGGCCAACGCCTTGTCATAAGCGCGGATTTTCTGCACCCCCGTGGCGCAGGCGTTGAACTGGCGACGCAACTGGATCAGGGTCTCACGGGTTTTCCCCTCGAGGTCATATTCTGCTTGTTCCAGGCTACGACTGGCCTGGCGACTGGAAGCGCTGACGCTACCGCCTGCGTACAGCGGCAGACTGATTTCCAGGCCGATGGTATTGGTGTCGTAACGCTGGTTGTAGGTATTGCCGCTGTCGGATTCCATGCTGCGTACAGTGGCGTAGGCGTTGAGCTTGGGCAGATGCCCGGCCACGTTGCGTTTCACCTCTTGGTGCGCGACTTCCAGCAGTTGGCGCTGCGAGGCGAGGTCGGCGTTTTCGCTCAAGGCGATGGCATTCCACGCCTCGTAAGTGGCTGGCGTCAGGGCCAGAAAATTGAAGGGTGTGCGCAGGGGCGCCAGGTCTTCGATACGCACTTCGGGCGTGCCGATCAAGGCGCCCAGTTCCCGCAGCGCAGCGTCCTGTTCATTCTGCGCTTCGATTTCCTCGGCGCCGGCCAGTTCATAACGTGACTCTGCTTCCAGGATGTCGGTGTTGGTGCCTTCACCCTGATCGAACATCTGCCGGTTTTGCTCGAACTGCCGCTCGAATGCTTTTTTCTTGGCCTCGGCAATCTCGATCTGGTCGCGGCTGAACAGCGCCTGGCTGTAAGCGGACAACACCCGCACCAGCAATTCCTGACTTTTAGCTCGAAAGGCCTGGTCGGCAAACAGGGCCTGCGCCACACCCTTGCGGTAATTGGCATAGGCTTCGTAATCGATGATTGGCTGCTGCAGGCTTAATGTCGAACCGAAACTGTTGTAGTGACGGTCCTCGCGGGTGTTGGGCCGCGAGTCGCTTTTGTACGTAGCCTGGGAGTCGTTGCGGCCTTTGTTGTAGTTCCAGGCGACGCGAGGCAAGAGTCCGGCACGGCCGATATTGCGATTTTCCAGTCCTGCGTCGCGCTCCTTCATGGCGCCGAGGAATACCGGATCGTTACGCAAGGCTTGCTCATAAACGTCAAATAAACCCATTGCCTGGGCGTGCATGTTGGCGCTGATCCATAGCACCGCGGTTAGCCAGATTTTCATGTACCGAAACATCCTATTCCTCGGTCAGTGCCAGTCCTGCGCGGTCCATCAAAGGCTTGAACAGGTAGTTGAGAAGAGAGCGCTCGCCGGTGCGCACGAACATCTGCGCTGGCATGCCAGGTTTGATCACCAGGCCCTGCAGCTTGGCCAACGCTTGGTCGGTGACGCTGCTGCGCACGATGTAGTAAGGCTGGCCGCTACGCTCATCGAGCAGTTGGTCGGCAGAAATCAGGCTGACCGTGGCATCTACGCGCGGCGTACGGCTCTGATTGAACGCAGTGAAGAGCACCTCCACCGGCAACTGCTCGGCCACCTTGTCGACCATGTGCACCGGCAGGTGGCCTTCGATCTCAAGGCCTTCGCCCTGTGGCACGATTTCCAGTAGTGATTCACCGGCGTGCACCACCGCGCCCTCGGTATGCACCGAAAGGTTGACGGCGATTCCGTCGGCCGGCGCATCGATTTCACTGTGGGTCAGACTGAATTGCGCCGAGGCCAATTGCTGGCTCAAGGTGATGCTTTTGAGTTCGGCGTCCGCCAATTGCCCGCGTACCTCCTTCTGATATTCCTCGACACCCTGCTGCAGGCTCAGCCGTGATTGCTCGATTTGCTGGGCGACGCGCCCTGTGTCACCGGTGTTCTGCGCCAGGTCACGTTGCACCTGAGACAGCTGCCGGTCGTAGTCCATCAAGCGGTTGCGGGCGATATAGCCGCGCTCGGCCAGCGGTCGCAGGTTGTCCAGTTGTTGGCGCAATGACTCGGCCTGTGCCTGAAGGTCATTGCGCGCCTGGCGCATGCCCGCAAGCTGGGCAACGCCACCTTCGATGGTGGCCCGAATGCCTGCCTGGGAGCGTTGGAATGCCTGGTGACGGCTGCTGAACAGTTGCCGCTGGCCTTCCAGCACGCCGAGCAACTGTGGAGATGCTCCCTGCAACAGGGACTCGGGAAAACGCACCTGCACACTGCCATCGCGTTCGGCCTGGAGCCTGGCGATGCTGGCCTGTGCCAGCTCGTACTGGGCGCGCAACGATTGCACGTCGGCCTGGACCTGTGTGTGGTCAAGCTGGAACAGCGGCTGGCCCTGACGCACCACCTGGCCCTCGCGCACCATGATGCGACTGACCACGCCGCTGTCCACCGACTGCACGGCCTTGCGCTTGCCTGAAACCACCACCGTGCCAGGCACCGCGATGCCTTGGTCGAGCGGGGCAAGTGCAGCCCAGAGGAAAAAACTGCCGGCACCGAGCAACGCCAGCCACCAACCCACCCTGACGAAAAACTGCGCACTGCGCTCGGGTTTGACGATCTGTTCATTCATGGCGCTGGCCTCCTTGCTGCGCGCCAAGCTGGCGACTGAAACTCACCCCCTGCGCCCGTTCAGGCGCTGGCGGAGCGCCCGACAGAGCCTTGAGGACATCGACTGTGGGGCCGAACAGTTGTAGGCGACCTTCATTGAGCACCAGCAGGCGGTCGGTCTGATTCAGCACGGCTGAGCGATGGGTGATCAGAATCACCGTGCAACGGCGAGCCTTGAGTTGTGCGATGGCGGCGGCCAGCGCGGTTTCGCCGTTACTGTCGAGGTTGGAGTTGGGCTCGTCGAGCACCACCAGCTGCGGCTCTCCATACAACGCGCGAGCGAGGGCCACTCGCTGTTTTTGCCCGCCGGACAGTCCCGAGCCGCCGTCGCCCAGTTGCGTGTCATACCCGTGGGGCAGACGCAGGATCATCTCGTGCACGCCAGCCAGGCGCGCTGCGGTCACCACTTTATGCGGGTCGGCGGCGGTAAAGCGGGCAATGTTGTCGGCGATGCTGCCGCTGAACAGTTCGATGTCCTGGGGCAGGTAACCGACGTGTGTGCCCAGGGCGTCGCGGTCCCAGCGGTGCAGCTCGGCGCCGTCTAGCCGGACCACCCCGGCCAGCGGCTGCCAGATGCCAATCAGCACCCGGGCCAGGGTGGACTTGCCTGACCCCGAAGCCCCCAATACGCCCAATATTTCGCCTGCCTTCACGGCAAAACTCAGTTGCTGCAGGGTAACTGTGTCACGCCCCGGCGGTGCGGCGCTGATGTGCTCGACGCTGAGATGCCCGGTGGGAGCGGGCAGGGGCATGGGCGTTGGACGCTCGGGGTGGGCGATCAGCAGCGCGTCGAGCCGCTGCCACGCCAGCCGGGCCGAACTCCACTGTTTCCAGACGGCGATCAGTTGATCAATGGGTGCCAGCGCACGACCCATCAGGATGGAGCCGGCGATCATCATGCCCCCGCTCATCTGGCCCTCTATCACCAGCAGTGCACCCAGCCCCAGCACCAGCGATTGCAGGCACAAACGCAGGCATTTGCTAAGCGAGCCGATCAGCGCGCCGATATCACTGGCGCGGTTTTGCCGCTCCAGAAACCGGCTGTGCAGGGCGAACCAGCGCTGGCGCAAAGGCACCAGCATGCCCATCGCCTGGATAGCCTCGGCGTTATTCAGGTGACTCCCGGATAACTGGCTCGATACCACGGAAAAATGCCCCGCCTGAGCCAGCGGCTTGCGGGTCAGCGCTTCGTTCAGCCAGGCCAGGGCGATCAGCGCTAACGCTCCAACGCTGGCGAACAAACCCAACCAGGGATTGAACAGAAAGATCACCGCCAGGTAAATGGGGAACCACGGTGCATCGAAAAAAGCGAACAGCGCGGGGCCTGTGGCGAACTGCCGGACCAGCGTCAGATCGGCCAGCGCCTGGGAAGCATTGCCTTCGCCTTGCCTGAGGTTGCGTTCGAAAGCCGCCTGGTAGACCTGCAGATTCAGGCGCCGCTCCATGTCGCTGCCGATGCGAATCACCACAAAGCTGCGCACGGCCTCCATCAGCCCGATGAACAGAAAAAAGGCAATCACCATCACGGTGAGCATCGCCAGCGTGGTTTCGTTTTGCGACGACAGTACGCGGTCGTACACCTGTAGCATGTAAACCGAGGGCACCAGCATCAGCACGTTAATCAGCGCGGTAAAGGCGCCGATGCTCAGCAGAACGCCTTTATACGCCTTGAGCGTCGCCCACATAGGAGCACGCGGCAGAGGGCTTGGCCGGCCTTGGGTCATGGGTTTCATCCTTGAAAAAAAAGCGTCAGGAGCGTGGGGTTGCGTTTACCGCGTCGCGTTGCAGGAAAAGGGTGCGTCCATCGGGCAGATGAGCCATGTAGAACCCATCGCGCTGGCGACCCATGTGCACCAGCAGTTCGTCATGGTTGTCCACCAAGGCAATGCCATCAGGCGTCGGATACCAGGTCGCCGGTGTGCCGCCCAGCCAGTGACCGGCACAGGCCAGATCGCCTGCCAGGCGCTCGTCCTGTTCCTGCAGAATCAATGCACAGGGTTTCTGCGCCTGGTCTTCGGGGTAAAGCTGCCAGGGGCCGGCCAGTTCGGCGGGGCTTGCGAGGCGTAGGCTGCTGGCCATGAGGTGAGCTCCGCTGAGGGTAAAAAGCGTCGTGAACAGGCACGCCGCAGTCTTGAAATTCATCGATCTGCTCCAGATCAGGCAGAGGCGGCGCTTGCACGCCGCCCCCTCAGGCTTAGACCACGATGTCAGTCGTGGCAGCCTGACCTATGGTGTTAACCACGAAATCGGCCGTACGGTCACCCGTGAGGTCGATCGACAAGGTGCTTCCAGTGCTGACCTGGGAGAGCACGGCTTGGCCAGCCGTCCCACTGAAAGCGTTGACGAAAACCAGCGGTATGTGGCTTGTCGCAAACTCCGGCATACCTGACAGATCGATTTTGTCCTGACCGCTGACGAAATCCATGATCTGGTCCGGGGCCGACGGCCGTGAGTCGCTGCTGGCTGCGAATACAAACGTATCCGCGCCCGTACCGCCCCACAGTTTATCGGCACCGCCACCACCGAAGATGATGTCGTTGCCGGCACCACCCCGGAGTTCGTTGGCAGCGCTATTGCCAATGATCAGGTCATTGCCCGAGCCGCCAATGGCGTTCTCGATGACCACACCTTTGGCAATGGACACGTTACCCACCAAGCCGCCGACATCCGAAAACGAAGCCTCGTTGAGGTTGATTTTCTGGTTGTTGGAGTAGCCGGAGAAGTCCAGGGTGTCCTTGCCACCGCCGTCCCATACCGCGAATACCAGCTTGGACGACGAAGACGTCGCCGAGTAGTAGTCACGATCGGCTGTGGAGTTGAACCCGTAGGTGGTGTCGCCGGCACGTGTCGCGAGATTGGCGCCGTACAGCTTTTGTACGGCGGCAATATCGTCGAGCAAAGGTGCCGAGGAGTAGGCGCCTTTGTCGTTTTGCCCGGTGTTGGTTTCGCTCCAGTAGCTCATCACGCTGTAGCCGCGAGTGTCCTGGGCGTAGGTGGCATCGGCGTAGGTCGGGTTGCCGTTCCCGGCGTTGTAATCGCCAGGGTGCGACAGGCCCAGGGTATGGCCGATTTCGTGGGTAAGGGTCTGGCGCCCGTAGTTGTTGGTGCCAGGGTTGGCGTTGACCTGGTAGCTGTTGTTGATCATGTACCAGGACTGACCTGCATACGAGCTGCCATCAGGGAGATAGGCAAACGCCGCACCGCCGTTGTCACCGCTGTAGTTGCCGAACGTCAGGTGCCCGTCACCGCCGGAGTTGGCTTGGGTGAAGGTGACTTTCGCTACATCGGCCCAGGATTGCATCGACAGCTTGGCCTGGGATTGCTGCAACGCCGAAAAAGCGCTGAACGTGCCCAGGGTGCGATCGAAATCGGCGGGTCGGCTGGTCAGGAAGGTGTAGGTCAACTCAATGGTGCCGTTGCCGTTGTTGTCTACCCATGCCGCCTTGTCGCGCAAGATGTAGTCGGCCGCTTTGTCCACCGTGTACGACGGTTTTCCGTTGATCGTGCTGCCGCCTCGATCGTATTGGTGGCTGAACGAGTTGAGTTGGTTGTAGGCAGAGCTTGGGCCCTGCGGCGTTACGCTGAGAGCATTAAGTTTAAGTTTCGACATTCAGACACATCCTTGTCTGCGTTGAAAAAAGATCGAATGACCTCAATGGCGAGGTCATCCAATCACTCGCTTGATGCGTGAAGCGGGGAAAAATTGGCACACACCTGGGACGATCGTCCAGCGATTTTGTGAAAAATGTATCAGGATTTTTCAGATTTGTAACAAATGCGACAAACATTTGTATGCAAGTGGCAGGGTGGCGTTACACCTTACGAACGCGTCTAGACTGCCCGGCTAGAGTGTTTCATATGAAGTGCATTCATCATTTGCGACACTACTTCTGCAAATCGGTCTGCCCAACACCTCAAAAAACGCCAAGCGATAGCTGCGCATTGAAGATGCAGGCAACTTGAGGGCTTTCGCTATATGAAAATTTATACAGCGATAGTTATCATGGGCAGCCAGTCGGCGCGCTTAGCGGTCATGAAGCGGCCCGTCGATGACCTGAAACTGCTCAGATCACTCTGTTCAGTGCAGACACTTTTTCGAAGAGACACCGCCATGAGGCCGAATTTGAAAGCCCGCACCTATCCCTACACTGCGTGGGTGCTGACCCGTAGCTTCGTCGTATTGGAAGTCGAGCTGATTGGGCCCACCGCAGACGGCCTGAACGAACGTTCTGCCAAGGGCAAGTGGTATGCGCCGGATACGCTCTTCCACTCCCACGCGGCTGCAGTGAGTGCTGGCCGGATGCGCATTGACGCTGCGCGTGCCGAGATCGCCAGAAGGGCGGCTGTGCTGGAGGAAAAAAGCGCGCTGCTGGACCGGATGTCGGGACGCTGAGTGCAGGATGAAACCCGCCACATGATGTGCGGCGGGCTCTTTCATTGTTGAATCAGTGCAACTTCATCCGCGGCTCGGTGCCGCGCCCGATCCGGCTGCCGAGCACCAGCATCAGCGTACGGAACATGCCGTACAGCGCCATTTGGTGCATGCGGTACAACGAGATGTAGAACATCCGCGCCAGCCAGCCTTCGAGCATCACGCTCCCGGTCAGGTTGCCCATCAGGTTGCCCACTGCCGAGAATTTCGACAGCGAAATCAGCGAGCCGTAGTCCTTGTAGCGGTACTCCGGCAACTCGCCGCCTTCGATGCGCTGCTTGAGCGACTTCACCAGCATCGACGCTTGCTGATGCGCGGCCTGTGCGCGAGGCGGAACATTGCGATCGGTGCCTTTTTGCGGGCAGGCCGCGCAGTCACCAAACGCGAAGATATTGTCATCGCGAGTGGTCTGCAGGGTCGGGCGCACCTGCAGTTGATTGATGCGATTGGTTTCAAGCCCGGCGATGCCTTCCAGGAATGCCGGAGCGCGAATACCCGCCGCCCAGACTTTCAGGGTTGCCGCAATCACCTGACCACTCGCCGTCACCAAGCCCTCTGCCGTCACTTCGCTGACCGCCGAGTTGGTCATTACCGTCACGCCCAGCTTCTCCAGTGTCTTGTGCACCGGCCCGCCAATGCGCTCGGGCAGGGCCGGGAGCACCCGCGGCCCGGCCTCGATGACGGTGATTCGCAAATTCTCCGGTTTGATCTGGCCCAAGCCGTAGGCCGCCAGTTCTTGAGCGGCGTTGTGCAACTCGGCTGCCAGTTCGACACCCGTAGCGCCTGCGCCAACGATGGCAATGTTGATCTCTTCGCAGGCAGGCGACTGGCTGGCGTGGGCGCGCAGGTAGCGGTTGAGCAACTGCTGATGGAAGCGCTCGGCCTGCTTGCGGGTATCGAGGAACAGGCAGTGCTCTGCAGCACCTTTGGTGCCGAAGTCGTTGGTGGTGCTGCCGACCGAAATCACCAGCGAGTCATAATCCAGGCTGCGTGCCGGAACCAGTTCGTCGCCGTCCTCGTCCGGCGTGGCCGCCAGATGAATCTGCTTCTTCTCGCGGTCCAGGCCGACCATCCGCCCCAACTGAAACTGGAAATGGTTCCACTTGCCTTGTGCCACATAGTTCAACTCGTCCTCGTAGGAGTTCAGCGAACCGGCGGCCACTTCGTGCAGCAGAGGTTTCCAGATGTGGGTCAGGTTAGCGTCCACCAGCGTGACGCTGGCGGTGCCTTTCTTGCCAAGGGTTTTACCCAGACGGGTAGCCAGCTCCAGACCACCGGCGCCTCCGCCGACGATCACGATACGATGAGTCATGGGGATATCTCATAAGGCTTAAGGAATTCTTGGATGGCTCTATCCGAGCGAGCGCCAGGCAGCTCAAAGCTTCGGATACTTCAATAAATGGCTCAACGGGCTCAACCCGACCACCACGACAGGCACCGGCATAAGGAGCGGGCAGGATCGAAACTGCGAGCGCTCGACTCGATGCTCTGGCACTGGGCTGTGGCGCATGAAGATACCCTTCGACCCGGTTCCGGGCGTCGGGGTTCAGGCGACAGGTCATAAAGCCTCGTCATGGACATTGACCGGCGTCAGCGAGCGACGGTCTGCAATCGGTTAACCTCGTTGACGACCGACTCCGGCCGTGGGTTACACCGGATATCAACGAGCAATGCCGCTTTGTATCATTGGCGCGCAAATTGCGCCATCACAGGCTGATCCCCACATCGAAGACCACGCTGCGCCCCAGGTTCGTGCGCAGAAAGTCCGGCGCCTCGGGGTGTGCAAACAGCACGCGGGCAAAGGTCGGGCCCACCAGCGATAGCGAGCGCCAACCCTGGCGCAGATACTCGGTGGGCGGTGGGAAGTGGCTGTTCAGATCCAGTACCTCGCGCTTGAGGCTGGCGAAGGCAATGATGTCCAGTTCGCTCAGATCCAACCCGCGTTCCTGGTAGTTGTGCGCTTTCTTGCGCAAGGTCGGCGCCAGGCGACGAAGCAATTCGGAGGCGGGAATGCGCTTGGGCTTGGCCTCACGCCGCACCAATTGACTCAGGGAAAACGCACTGCGCCGCCGTTGCAGCTCTTCACGCCATTCATCATTGAGCCGCCGGCCTTCGTCGAGCACGAAGAACACTTCAAAACACGCATCGCGAAACAGTACGTCCGGCGGCTCTTGCCCGGCGGGCAGGAAGTCGTCGGTGCGATGGGCAATGTTCAGGCCTTGCAGCAAACGCTGGCACACCCAACGCTCACGCTCCCACTTGCGCGCGTTGGACAAAAACGCATTGGCTTGCTCGGCCTGGATCGTCAACAGACGTAGGTAGTCGGAGTCATCCATGAGGGCAAGCTTAGCGGCCTGGCGGGAAGATGAAACCAGTGCATGGACATAAATTAACGGGCCGCTACCAAGCACCAGGGTTGGCGGTAGCGATTACCAGGCCGCCGCCGCTGGCAGGCCGGGCTGCTACGGATTGCGACTAGGCCGTGGCACTACAAATCCCGCTGCTTGCGAAACTGTCCAGGCGGCATGCCGTGGGCGTGGCGGAAGCGGCGGGAGAAGTAGGCTTCGTCGGCGAACCCGCACAGGCGCGCCACTTCGCCCACCGGTTTGCTGCCATTGAGCAGCAGAGCGCGGGCCAGGTGCATGCGGCGTTCGAGCACCAGTTCACTGAACGTCTTGCCGACTTCCTTGCGCAGCCAGTGGGTCAGGTAGTTCGGCGAGAGAAAAGCCGCAGAGGCTGCTTTCTTCAGGCTCAGATCCGGGTCGCTGAGGTTTTGACGTACGTATTCGGACATGCGCGCCAGGGCATCACGGCGGCTGCGCTCAGCGGCGTTGTCGTCAGCCAGCCGTTTGATCGGCTCGGCGTAAAGCTCGCAGACCGTGCCGATCAGTTGCAACAGGCAGCCCTTGAGAATTTCCCGAGTGCCGAACCGGCGATGCTGGTCCAGTGCGCGCATGCGGTCCAGCAGGCGCTGAACCTCGGCGAAATCCTGCGCGTTCAGCGTGAAATCCAGGTGCTCCTGAAAGCGGAACGGCGACAGTTCCGGCGCGAGCGCAATCGCGACATCCTCCAGATCCAGGGGATCGCATTGCAACTGCGGCAGCAGGAAGGTCTGGGCGAAATTGATCAGCAGAAAGTTGCCCTCTGCCGGGTGCGGAATCAGATGCAGTTTGTGCGGCAGGATGAACGCCAGGGTGTTGCGGGGAAAGGGCCGCACCACGCCGCCAATGTGCTGCACAGTGTCACCGCCCAAATTGATCTGGATCTGAAAATATTCGTGGCGGTGGGGCGCGGTTTCGGGCTTGCCCTCGGTCTTGCCGCGAATGTAGAAATCTGGCCGCTCACTGCGTTGCTGCATGCCGTAGGTAGGTACGCGGTTGGCAGAGTCCATCGTGGGTTCCTCGAGGTGCTGATGTATTGTCAGTTGTCCTATGACTATATTCAAAACCTTTCTGTTCTCAGCCTTCAATTCTGCTGTCCAAAAAGATTGCTTTGTTGCTGAATGCAGAAACCGCTCTACCACAACGTTTTCGGACGAAAAACTAGCTGGTATTGGATTCGGCGCGCGCGCAAGAATTTTTGGACAAATACTGACGAGACATGGCTGAAATCCAAAAACGGTCTAAGCGATCGCTTGTTTAAACTCAGTCGTACGATAAGTTAAGGGTGCGCTTCATTACTCGATTCCAATAAAAACAACGAGGAATTTTCATGTCGAGCCATCCTGATTCTCAGGCGATCGATGCTGTCGTGGCCGTTCCCAGGGCTGCAGCGCCTGCACGCCCCGTGTCCCATCGCCGCTGGTTCATGCTCTCGCTGTTGTTGATCGCCACGATCATCAACTACGTGGACCGGGTCAACATTTCCATCGCCGCACCCTTCATGGCCAAGGACCTGGGATTGGATAAGGTCCAGATGGGCCTGATCTTCTCCGCGTTCGCCTGGACCTATGCATTCGCGCTGGTGCCTGCCGGGTTTATCGCTGACCGCTTCGGCTCGCGGCTGACCTACGGCGCCTCCTTGATCTCCTGGTCGGCAGTCACCGTTTGCCAAGGCCTGGTCGGCGGTTTTTCCTCGCTGTTTGGATTGCGCCTTGCCATCGGCGCCATGGAGGCCCCGGCATTTCCGGCCAACAGCCGAGCGGTGACTGTTTGGTTCCCGGCTCGGGAACGTGGCATGGCCAGCAGCATCTACGTCTGCGGGCAATACCTGGGCACGGCGCTGTTTACCGGTTTGCTGTTGTGGCTGGCAACTACCTACGATTGGCGTCACGTGTTCTACAGCACCGGCATCGTCGGCATTCTGTTCGGGGTTGCCTGGCTTTACCTGTATCGCGACCCGCTGAACTGCAAGAAGGTCAGCAAGGAAGAACTGGAATATATCGAGGCGGGCGGCGGGTTGGTCAAAAGCAGCCAGGACAAGAACACATTCAAGTGGGCGCAAATCGCCGAACTGCTCAAATATCGCCAGGTGTGGGCAATATGCATCGGCAAATTCGCCAGCACTTCGGCCCTGTATTTCTTCCTGACCTGGTTCCCCACTTACCTGATTGAAGAGCGTCACCTGACGATGGTCAAAGTCGGCATTTTCGCAGTGCTGCCCTTCATCGGCGCAACGGTAGGCGTATTGCTGGCGGGGTTTATTTCCGACTGGATGATCCGCCGCGGTGTATCGCTGTCCTTGGCCCGCAAACTGCCGCTGGTGGTGGGATCGGCGCTGGGTATGTCGATCATGCTGGTCAACTTCACCGACTCCAACGAGGTCTGCATCGCCCTGCTGACCGTCGCCTTCTTCGCACAAGGCATCGCATCGGCTTCCTGGGCAGCGGTGTCGGAAATCGCCCCCAAAGAGCTGATTGGCCTGACCGGTGGCATCACCAGTCTGGCGGCGAATATTGGCGGCATCGTCACGCCGATCGTCATCGGCCAGATCCTGCACTTGACCGGCAACTTCGCCTGGGCCTTCTGGTTCATCGGTGGCGTGGCCTGCATCGGCACCTTGTCTTATTCGCTGCTGCTGGGGCGTATCTACCGCATTCAGCTCAAGGCGCAGTGAAGCATTACGAATGTGTGTGACCTTCTGCCGAACTAGGCAAGGGCGTACGTGAGTACGCCTTTTTTATGCCCCGGACATTGAGTTTTTTAGTCCAGCGCGAACACGGTTTTGTCCAACTTTCGGGCAGTTCCATCCCGTAGTCTCTGGATGAAACGGCCGCCGGCCATGAGGAATTTTCATGAGCAACTTTGTATTCGAACCCGCGCCCATCCCCAGCCTGCCGGTCTACGACAGCGCAGCCCGGTTCCCCATCGCCCGCGTATTCTGCCTGGGGCGCAATTACCACTGGGGCGACTCATTGAATGCCGTGCGCCAAGTGCCGGCGTTTTTCATGAAGCCTGCGACTTCGGTCATCGACGCCACCGGCGAGCTGGCTTTTCCGACCCAGACCGAACAGTTCTGCCATGAAATCGAACTGGTGATCGCCATCGGCAAGGACGGCTTCGAAATCAGCGAAGAGCAGGCGCTGGATCACGTTTGGGGCTACGCCGCAGGACTCGATCTGACCCGCCGCGACCTGCAAATGGCGGCCAAGGCCGTGGGCAATCCCTGGGAGCCGGCCAAGGCGTTCGACGGCTCGGCACCGATCACCCCGATTCAGCCCGCCACCCTGGGGCATCACCCGACACAAGGCGCCATCTGGCTCAGCGTCAACGGCATCGAGCGCCAGCGTTCGGATCTTGAATGCCAGATCTGGTCAGTGAGCGAAATCATCAGCCAGCTTTCCCACTCGGTTGGCCTGCGCGCGGGCGATCTGATCATGACCGGCACACCGCCCGGCGTGGCGGCCTTGGAAGCGGGCGACGTGATCAAAGGTGGCATCAGCGGTATCGGCGAATTCGAAGTGCGGGTCGGCAGCCGACGCGCTCCTCGTGCCACTCAGAACTGAAGTATTCAGACACGCAACAGGAGAACAACAATGACTGAACAATCGAACTCGAAAATTGCCCTGGTGACCGGCGCCGGCAGCGGTATCGGTCGCGCCGTCGCGCTGGGCCTGCTGGAAGACGGTTACAAGGTGGTGGTCACCGGGCGGCGCATCGAGCCGCTGGAAGAATTGGCCTGCCTGGCGCGCGAGCAAGGTGGCGAAGCATTGGCGGTGTCCACCGATGTGCGAGATCCGGCGAGCGTCGACAAACTGTTCGCGACCATCGAAGAAGTCTATGGCCGACTCGATGTGGTGTTCAACAACGCAGGCGTCAACGCCCCCGCCGTGCCGATGGATGAATTGCCCATCGAGAAATGGCTGAGCGTGATCGACACCAACGTCACAGGGGTTTTCCTGTGCAGCCGAGGCGCGTTCGGCCTGATGCGCAAGCAGTCGCCACAAGGCGGCCGGATCATCAACAACGGCTCGATTTCCGCTCACGTGCCACGCCCGTTCACCGGCCCTTACACCGCCAGCAAACACGCAGTATTGGGCCTGACCAAAAGCCTGGCGCTGGACGGGCGCGAGTTCAATATCGCTTGCAGCCAGATCGACATCGGTAACGCGCTCACCGAATTATCGGTGCGCATGACCAAGGGCGTGCGCCAGGCCAATGGTTCGATTGCGGTCGAGCCGATGATCGACGTCAAACACATCGCCGACGCCGTACGCTACATCTCGGCGCTGCCGCTGTCGGCCAACGTGCTGAACATGACTGTCATGGCGACCAATATGCCTTTCGTGGGCCGTGGTTGATACTCACCGAATTCGACGCGAGCGAGACGCCAATGAAAGCTGAAATCCTGCAACTGAGCCCCATCCTGATCCCTGAAATCAACGCGCAACTTAACGCGCTGTACACCGTGCGGCCCTATTTCCAGCAGAGCGACAAGGCTGCGTACCTGGCTGAGCACGGCGCCAATATCCGGGGCGTGATCACCGGTGGGCACACCGGCATTACCCGCGCAGTGATGGAGCAACTGCCGAATGTGAAAGTCATCGCGGTTAACGGTGTCGGCACCGATGCCGTGGATCTGGCCTATGCGCGCGACCGTGGCATTCGCGTCACCGCCACCATTGGTGCACTGACCGAAGACGTCGCCGACCTTGCCATCGGCCTGCTGATTTCGGCCTGTCGCGGGCTGGGCACCGGTGATCGCTACGTGCGCTCCGGCGCCTGGGCTAAGACCGCGACACCTTTGGTGCCGTTGCCACTGGCGCGTCAGTTCAGTGGCATGCGTGTCGGCATCGTCGGGCTGGGCCGGGTAGGGCGGGCTGTCGCCACCCGCGCGGCTGCTTTCGGTTGCCCGATCAGCTACACCGACCTCAACCCCATGAGCGACGTGCCGTACACCTTTGTTGGTGAGTTGCTGGAGCTGGCGCGTCAGAGCGACGCGCTGATCGTCGCTGCTGCCGCGGACAAAGCCAAAGGCATCATCGATGCCAAGGTGCTGGAAGCGTTGGGTGCGCACGGGTATCTGATCAACGTGGCACGCGGCAGCCTGGTCAACGAACCCGACTTGATCGCTGCGTTACAGTCAGGTGCGATTGCGGGAGCAGGACTGGACGTATTCGTCGATGAACCGAATGTGCCGCCAGTGTTGTTTGACCTGGAAACCGTCACCCTGCAACCCCACCGCGCCAGCGCCACCGTGCAAACCCGCACGCGGATGGGCGAGATGGTGCTGGCGAGTCTGGCGGCCGTTTTCGAAGGCAAGGAGCCGGTCGGGGCCGTGGCCTGAGATTATGAGGTGTGAGGTTCTGAGCATGACCCTGTAGCAGCTCGGCGTCCTTGAGATCGCGATAGCCGGCAAGCCGCGCTGCTGCAAAGGGAGCGTTTGGGGGAAGGCTGTTCCGCAGTGCTGTTTGATGGGTTTGAATCAATGCTGCCGCGGATCGAACTCGCCCGAAAACAGTTCGTCTTCTGCGTCCGGCGCCACCGGAATCGCATGCTCCTCCGACGCCCAGGCGCCGAGGTCGATCAGCTTGCAGCGGTCCGAACAAAACGGCCGGAATTTGCTCTCCGGCGTCCATTCCACCGGCGCTCCGCAGGTTGGGCAATCGACGGTCATTGGTTGGCTCATCATTGGCCTCCACGCAAAGTTAGATAAAAGTGATGCAGTCGTTCGACTTCGCTTTTCAGCCAGGCCGGGTCGCGATCATTGACGATCACGTCATCAGCGCGGCTCAGACGTTCTGCACGACTGGCCTGCACCTTGAGGATTGCGCGAACCTGCTCCTCGTTGGTCTTGTCGCGCAGCACCGTGCGCTCGATCTGTACCGCTTCAGGCACATCGATCACCAGCACCCGCTGCACGGTCTGGTGCTGCGAAGTCTCCAGCAATAACGGCGACACCAGAATCGCGTAAGAAGACTCCGCGCGCGCCAGATACTGGCGAATTTCCTCGCGAATCAGTGGATGCAACAAAGCTTCAAGCCAGGTGCGCTGTGAGGGATCCTTGAAAATCAGCTCACGCAGCGCTGCGCGGTCCAGCGTGCCGTCTGCCTGCAGCACCTGCGCACCGAAGTGTTCGGCAATCTGCGCCAAGGCTGGACGTCCTGGCTCGACCACCCAGCGCGCAGCATTATCGGCGTCCACCAGATGCACGCCCAGCTCGACAAAGCACTGCGCCGCCGCGCTTTTGCCACTGCCAATGCCGCCAGTCAGGCCAAGGATCCAGGGTGTTGCTGCGGACAAAATCATCTGAAACCGGCGATCTGCAAATACGAAGTGGTTATTTGATCACCCCAAAGCAATGCGATCCACCCCGCAATGGCCAGATAAGGCCCGAACGGTATGGGCGTACTCGTCTGGACGTTGCGCAAGCGCAACAGAATCAGGCCCAACACCGCGCCGACAATCGACGACAGCAAAATCGTCAACGGCAAAATCTGCCAGCCACCCCACGCGCCGAGCATCGCCAGCAACTTGAAATCGCCATAGCCCATGCCTTCCTTGCCGGTCACCAGCTTGAACAGCCAAAACACCGCCCACAGCACCAGATACCCTGACACTGCACCCCACAACGCGTCAGTCAACGAAGCGAACAACCCGAACGAATTAACGATCAAGCCCAGCCACAACAACGGCAACACAATCGCATCCGGCAACAGTTGGTGGTCGGCATCAATCAAGCTCATCGACAACAACCCCCAACTCAACACCAACACCGCCGCCGCTTCCCAACCAAAGCCAAAATGCCAGGCCACGAAGCCAGACAACACCCCACACGCCAGCTCCACCAGTGGGTAGCGCTTGCTGATGGGAGCCTTGCAACTGGAGCACTTACCGCCCAGGAACAGGTAACTGATCACTGGCAGGTTTTCCCATGGGCGAATCTTGTGCGAGCAATGTGGACAGCGCGAGTGGGGGAGAATCAGGTTGAAGGTTTCGCTTTCCGGTTCTGACGGCAGTCCCAGCACTTCCCGCGCCTGGATTTTCCAGTCACGGAACATCATTTTCGGGAGGCGATAGATAACGACGTTGAGAAAGCTGCCGACGAGAAGGCCCAAAACGAAGGTGCATAAAACGAAGGCCAGCGGGGAGCTGGCCAGGAGGTCGAGGAGGGACATGGTTAGACGACGTTTCCGAGCTGGAAGATGGGGAGGTACATGGCAATGACGAGGCCACCGACGATGACGCCCAATACCGCCATGATCATAGGTTCCATGAGGCTGGTGAGGCTGTCTACCATGTTGTCGACCTCTTCCTCGTAATACGTCGCCACTTTGTCGAGCATGGAGTCCAGAGCCCCGGACTCTTCACCGATGGCAGTCATCTGCACAGCAAGTGTGGGGAAGACGCCCGTACTGCGCATAGAGAAATTCAGCTGCATGCCCGTGGAGACATCCTGCTTTACCTTATTTACCGCATTCCTGAAAACAATATTCCCCGTGGCTCCTGAAACGGAATCCAGAGCCTCCACCAAAGGCACCCCTGCAGCGAACGTCGTTGCCAATGTGCGGGCATATCGAGCAACGGCTGACTTATAGAGTAATTGCCCGATGATCGGGAGTTTAAGCAGCGTACGATCAAGCCCATTTCTGAACTTTTCGGACGTCTTACGTGCATGCCTGAACCCCACAACGATCAAGAAAACCACAATCAACAAAATGAGCCAGTAATCCTGCAGCACTTGAGAAAGGCCGATAACCATGACAGTGAAAGCCGGTAAATCTGCGCCAAATCCGGCAAAGAGCTGCTGGAACTGAGGAACCACCTTGATCAGCAAAATACCGCTCACAATGAACGCAACGATCACTACGGCGATTGGATATGTCATCGCTTTCTTGATTTTCGCTTTCAGCGACTCGGTTTTTTCCTTGTAGGTAGCGACCCTGTCCAAGAGGGATTCCAGCGCCCCGGCTTGTTCGCCAGCGTCGACCAGATTGCAAAACAAGTCATCAAAATACTGAGGCTTTTGTCGCAGGGCAGTCGCGAAGCTGTGCCCGGCAGCCACCTCGTGCTTTATGTCGTCGACGAGCTTGCGCATGTTCGGATTGGCGGAGCCTTCGCTAATAATGTCGAAGGATTGCAGCAGTGGAACCCCTGCTTTCATCATGGTCGCCATCTGCCGCGAGAAAAAAGCGATATCCAGCGGCTTTATTTTTTTGCCCGCGCTGAAAATGGACACCGACTTTTTGCGGATCTTGAGCGGGTTGATGCCTTGCTTACGCAACTGTGCTTTGATCAAGGCAGGATTGTGTCCGGGTAACTCGCCGGTCACTTTGGCGCCTTTTTTGTCTACACCTTCCCAAGCGTATACAACAGGTTTGGCCACCTTGGTTTTTTTTGCTTTGGTTGCCATGCCTAGTCCTTGGTCACCCGGTTGACTTCCTCAAGACTGGTCACGCCTTGCATGGCTTTCATGAGCCCTGAAGTGCGCAGGTCATTAAAGCCGTCTTTGCGCATCTGCGCAGAAATCTCAATGGAGTTGCCTTCTTCCATGATGATGCGTTCAAGTTCAGGCGTGGTCTTCACAACTTCGTAAATTCCGGTTCTGCCTTTATAGCCAGCATTGCACTGATCACAACCTACCGGTGAGTACAGTCTGAAGGTGCCGATTTTCTCCGCCGGGAACCCTTCTGCAATTAGAGTTTCGCGAGGAATGTCAATTTCCTTCTTGCAATTGGAGCAAAGTTTACGTGCCAGACGCTGGGCAATGATCAGGTTGATTGCTGTCGCAATGTTGAAAGCCGCTACGCCCATGTGGTGCAGCCGGGTCAGTGTTTCGGCCGCACTGTTGGTGTGCAACGTCGACAAAACCATGTGCCCGGTCTGAGAAGCCTTGATAGCGATCTCAGCCGTCTCCAGGTCGCGAATCTCACCCACCATAATGACATCCGGGTCTTGGCGCAGGAATGCCCTCAGTGCCTGAGAGAAATCCATACCTTGACGCGGGTTAACGTTAACTTGGTTAATGCCTTCGAGGTTGATTTCCACCGGATCTTCGGCGGTTGAGATGTTGATATCTACGGTATTCAGGATGTTCAAACCGGTGTAGAGGGAGACCGTTTTCCCGGAGCCGGTAGGACCTGTAACCAGAATCATGCCTTGCGGCTGACGCAGCGCCTGCAGGTAAAGTTCTTTCTGTTCAGGCTCATAACCCAAAGCATCAATACCCATCTGTGCACTGGCGGGATCAAGGATCCGCATGACAATTTTTTCGCCCCATAACGTAGGGAGCGTATTGACGCGGAAATCAATCGCGCGCGTCTTGGAAATACGCAGCTTGATCCGGCCGTCCTGAGGTTTGCGTCGTTCAGAGATATCCAGCCCTGCCATGACCTTGAGCCGCGCAGCGATACGCCCCGCCAGTTGAGTAGGCGGTTTGGCAACTTCGTGGAGAATGCCGTCCGTACGCAGGCGAACCCGAAAGGTTTTTTCATAGGGTTCGAAGTGCAGGTCGGAGGAGCCAAGGCGAATGGCATCCATCAGCATTTTGTTAACAAAGCGGACCACCGGAGCGTCTTCGGAATCGACCTCATCCAGTGTCGCTTCGTGATTTGCGGTTACGGCTTCGATCTCAAGACTGAGGTCGACATCAGCCATCTCGCTGAGCCCGCCGTGGGTATCGAACATTCTGTCAATGGCCACACTCAGCTTGTCGTCTTCGACCAAAATGGCCTCGGTATTCAAGCCAGTGCTGAACTGTATATCCGTAATTGCCTGATGATTGGTCGGGTCCGAGATACCTACGAACAGTTTATTGCCGCGACGCCACAACGGCAGTGCAGCGTGCTGACGGACCAGTTTTTCACTCACTAACCCTTTTGGTTGGCTGTCCTTGTCTAAAGTGCTCAGGTCAAGAAAGGCCAGACCAAACTGGTCGGACGCTAATTCGGCTAGCGCCAGGCTGTTAACCAGCTTGTTTTGTACGAGGTAGCTGACCAAAGAAACTTTGTCACGTCTAGCCTGCTGGTAGGCATGTTTGGCTACTTTTTGATCAAGCAGGTTGGCCACAACAAGTTGTTTGGCCAAACCGGAGAGGACAACATCAGTCATAAAACCACCAGACGCACACAGTGTGTGGTTTATAGCGTAGTCGGGCTGTGCTGCCAATCGGAGGAGCCGGAGGTGACATTAAATGTCACTTTCTGCTTGGCTATGGAAGGGACCGCGTCAAGAAAGCTCTGGCGAGTAGGCAAATGTGATGAAGGAGTTGGCATAGAGGATGCATCAGGCGGCACGGCCTCACACTATATTCGTGATTTTGGAGCGAACAATGAAAGCACAAAAGGGTTTCACACTGATTGAACTGATGATCGTTGTTGCGATTATCGGTATCTTGGCAGCAGTCGCCATCCCGGCATATTCGAAATATCAAGCGAAGGCAAAAGTAACCGCTGGGCTTGCTGAGGTAACGGCGCTTAAGCCAGGCTATGAAGATGCCATCAACCAAGGTACCACTCCGACGCTTGCTCTTTCCGGCATCACAAATGATACGACCGCCAACTGTAAGCTGGCTGTCAGTGGAACAGCTACCGCAGGCACCGGCACAATAGTTTGCACCTTGCAAAACGTACCGCCAGCCCTATCGGGGACCACTATCACTCTCACGCGGGCGGCCGAAGGTGGTTGGAGCTGTTCCTCCACGGTTGGGGCTGACTATCTGCCCAAAGGCTGTACCGCAGGCACTACTAGTGGTAACACCGGCTCGTAAGTGATATCGCCGAAATAGCTCAGTCGGTAGAGCAGCGCACTCGTAACGCGAAGGTCGTAGGTTCGATTCCTATTTTCGGCACCAGCAAACCAAAAAGCCCGGTCTTTAAGACCGGGCTTTTTCGTTTCGAAGGATTGGGGTGAGCATGGGCGGTGGCGCAAACCTGTCGCGGCAGCCGACATCCGGCCTCCTCCCAACACACGCTCGCACCGTACCCGCAAGACAGAGGGCAACAGCCCCTAGCTCAACCCCCGCAACACCTCGGCCAGTAGCACCGGATGCGAAACGAAAGGCTCGTGTGGCGTATCGATTTCAATAATGCGTTCAGCCCCGGCCCGTTCGGCAAAGCGTCGTTGCCAGAGCGGCGGGAGGATGTTGTCGCGCTGAGTGAGGATGTAGGTTGCGGGCACCAAGCCTTGGTAACCAGTGCGAGTGGCGGGTTCCAGTGCGACTGCCGGCGGCGTGCTGTCTTGGGCCACTTCGCTCAGCAACCAGGTCAATTGGGTTTCGTTCAGGTCTTGGCCGAACATAGCAGTGCTGAGTGCTTCCGGCGAGTTCGTAACAGGGTCAATGGGATAACCAACATGCTCGGGGTCTTCGCCGTGCAGGCCGGTGCCCAGCATCTCCATGATGGTCTGCCCCTCAGCGGGTAGCGAGGTCGCCAGATAGATCAGTTGCGAATAGAGCGACGGATCTTCGACCGCCATCATTGGCAAGAGGACGCCAGCAATCGAGTGACCCAGCAGAATGCTCTGCGTGACGCCTGCATTGCGCAGGTCGTCGTTGAGTTCTTTTGCCACTGCCGCCAGGTTTAGTTGCGAATTGTCGCGACCACGTTTATTGCCGCAGCCTGGCATGTCGAGGGTGATGATGCGCTCAAACCGCGCCTTGTCCATGGCCAGTTCGTCCAGCAGCGGCGCCCAGCACCAGGAGCCGTGGTTGCCGCCGTGGAGCAAAATCAGGTCTGCCATCTCGTTTTCTCCCATGCGCGCATTGTGGTGAACGACCAGCTTAGATGAGCGCCGCCGCCGGGTAGGAAGCGGAAACCAGACAGCACGGCCCGGATTGTTCGATTTAGCCCGTTGCGACTGGCGACCCGTCTGTGCAAACAAGCGCCGTCAGCACGCTGTGCGACTGCAGAGCGCACCGGCAATCGGCAATGGCTGGCCTGGCTGCACCGTGAGGGCTGCGGCCCTTTCTGTGCTGCGCAGCCGCTGGCGTGAAATGGCTAACGGTGGCGGGCGGGCGACTTCTTACCGGCCGAAGGTGGGGTCAAACACTCAACCGCATCGACAAATCCACCGCCTTCACGTCCTTGGTCAGCGTACCAATCGAAATGTAGTCCACCCCTGTCTCGGCAATGCTGCGCAAGGTTGCATCCGTCACGCCGCCGCTGGCCTCAAGTTTGGCGCGGCCCGCGGTGAGGTGCACGGCGTGGCGCATGTCGTCGAGGCTGAGTTCGTCGAGCATGATGATGTCGGCGCCGCCGCCGAGCGCCTGTTTGAGTTCGGCGAGGTTTTCGACTTCGATTTCCACGGGTTTGCCGGGGGCGATCTTGTGGGCGGCGGTAATGGCTTCGACGATGCCGCCACAAGCAGCGATGTGGTTTTCCTTGATCAAGAAGGCGTCGAACAGGCCGATGCGGTGGTTGTGGCAGCCGCCGCAGGTGACGGCGTATTTCTGAGCCAGCCGCAGGCCGGGCAGGGTTTTACGCGTGTCGAGCAGTTTGACCTGGGTGTCAGCGACCCTGTCGGCGTAGTGCTGGGAGCGGGTAGCAACGCCTGAGAGCAGTTGCAGGAAGTTGAGTGCGCTGCGCTCACCCGTTAGCAGTGAACGCGCCGGGCCTTCGAGGTGAAACAGGGGTTGATTGGGTTTGACCCGCTCGCCGTCGGCAACTTGCCAATGCACCGCAACGCGCGGGTCCAATTGACGGAAAACGCCATCTACCCAAGCCGTTCCGGCGATTACCGCCTCGTCGCGGGAGATCACGGTCGCTTTGGCCAGGCGCTCGGCGGGGATCAGCTGCGCGGTGATGTCGCCGGTGCCCACGTCTTCAAGCAATGCGCGACGCACATTGGCTTCGATTTCGGCGGTCAGTGAGGCGAGATGTAGATTCGGCATATGGCACTCCACTTTCTAATTGATCGGAGTATAAGGCAGCCGACGGGACCAACCCATCACTCTGCCATCCCTTAACGGATGGCTTCACCTGCACTTGGTCGGATTTTCCGCCGCTAATGCGATGGAATCGAGTTTTCAGTGTCTATCCCAGCACATTTCACCCTGCTCGCTTCTATTATTCTAATCAGGGCGTAGAGTCTGCTGGCGGGCGGACGGATTTTGAAAGATACTCGCCCGGTATTTGACGTCATCGCGTTGACGTGCTGCCTTTTTACCCCAGTGAATAAAAGTTTCGACGTCCGTCCGAGTGGAGTTGATGCACCCTTGGCGATTGTTGTGTGGCTGTTGCCGTGGCTGGTTTGAATGATGCGTGACGAGGGGTGGTTGATGCAAAACGACGGTAAAGTGGTGCCTATGAGCAAGAACGGTCCGGATCAAGCCGGGTCTTCGCCTGTCGCTCGGCTGCCCGTCGTTCTGCTGCAGGTCCGGGACAGAGCCGCACAGCAGCTCAAGGAAAGCCTGCAAACCCTGTTCGATAATGCCGATGACACGCTGTTCGAGATGGCGGATCGCGCGCACAACAACGCCGAGCAGAACATCTTCTTCGAAGCCATGCGCGACCTGCGCCTGAAGCGCAAAAGTATCGAACGCAATTTCCTCGACAAGTTTTTCGACGCGTTTCTGCGCCTCGGTCAGTATGAAATCGCTGAGCCGATCCTCGCCGAACCTGTTTCCTTCGACAAGCTTGCGCTGGTGCACAACGACGACCTTGAGCGCACCGTGGCCGTCGATTCCATGGTGACCAAGGTGGTCAGTCGCGATGGCGTAGCCCTGAGCCAGTTGACCACACGCCTCAATCAGCTGATCCCGCAATCCTTGACCGACGAGACTAATCCGCTCGGGCCTACGCTGCTGTGTGATTTTTTCTTGCAGTCCGGTCGCAACCTGGGTGTGGAGATCAAGGTCAAGCTGATCATTCTCAAGCTGTTCGAAAAATACGCCCTGGCCGACGCCGATCAATTGTATGAGGCCGCCAACCAGTTGCTGATCGCGGCCGGTGTACTGCCGGACCTGAAGGTGCTGCCGTCGCGTCGGTCAACCGACCGCTCGGCTGGGGGCGCGCATTCCGAGAAGCACCGCGCCGAGGGCGTAGCGTTGGTCCAGGCCACCGAGAAGCTCGACCAGAGCGTGCAAGAGGTGTTCTCGGCGCTGCAAGAGTTACTGGTCTACGTGCGGGGCAACATCACGCCGCGCCCGGACAGCGTTGCCGAAGCCCGGCCAATCTCCAGTCAGGATTTGCTGCGCCTGCTGTCTCACCTTCAGCAGTACGTGCCACGGGCCGAGACGCCGGATGATTTCGATCTGCGCGTACAACTGGAGCAGTTGATCGCTCGCGTCAGTGCTCGTAGCGGCAAATTCCGTACCGTCGGGACCGTCGACGAAGACGTGATCAATCTGATCTCGATGCTTTTCGAATTCATTCTTGACGACCGCAACCTGCCGGGTTCGCTGCGCGCGTTGATCGGCCGTTTGCAGATCCCGATGCTGAAGGTCGCAGTCATCGACAAAAGCTTCTTCAGTCGCGGCAGCCATCCGGCTCGGCGCCTGCTCAACGAAATCGCTTCGGCGGCGTTGGGTTGGGGCGGTCGTGACGATAGCCAGCGCGACTCCCTGTACACCCGCATCGATCAGATCGTGCAGCGGTTGTTGCACGATTTCGTCGATGACCCGGCGATCTTCACCGAGTTGCTGGTGGACTTCCTGGCGTTCACCAGCGACGAGCGTCGTCGCAGTGAGTTGCTCGAACAGCGGACCCGCGATGCCGAAGAGGGCCGGGCGCTGGCGGAACTGGCGCGTCAGCGCGTGCAGCAGGCGCTTAATGATCGTCTGCTAGGCAAGACGCTGCCCGAAGTGGTGGTGCGTCTGCTGCAGGAGGCCTGGAGCAAGGTATTGCTGCTGACGTGCCTCAAGCATGGCGAGCAATCCAGCGAGTGGAAGGCCGGGCTGCAGGCGATGGACGACCTGGTCTGGAGCGTCGAACCCCATGATGAGCCGGATGCGCGCCAACGGTTGCTGGAGCTGGTGCCGGGGCTGCTCAAGTCCCTGCGTGACGGTCTTAGCAGCGCAGCATTCGATCCGTTCGCTACCAGCGAATTCTTCAGCCAGTTGGAAGCCCTGCATGTGCAGGCCTTTAACCATGTTGCGCAAACGCAGGAAGAGGGTGTGCAGGGTGCGTCCGAGGCAGTTGGCGATGCGTTCGCTGAAGGGCCTTCGATGATGGCAGTGGTGGAAGAGATCGTGTTGGTCGCGCCGGGCGAGCAAGTGCTGAGCGAGCCGGCGGTGCACCTGCCCGAGGATGACGAAGGGCTGATGCAAGTCGACAAGCTGCGCTTGGGCAGTTGGGTCGAGATTCAGGAAGACGAAGAGCACAAGCTGCGCTGCAAACTGGCGGCGATCGTCGAGCCGAGCGGCCGTTATGTGTTCGTTAACCGTACCGGGATGAAGGTCCTGGAGAAGACCCGCATGGGCCTGGCAGTCGAGTTCCGTCGCGGTGCGATCCGGGTGCTGGACGACTCGCTGTTGTTCGACCGGGCGCTGGAATCGGTACTGGGGAACCTGCGCAAGCTCAAGGGCTGAAGTTGCGCGTACCGCTGCGGCTGCACAGCATGCCGGGGATGTCGATTGCGCGGTTGCCTGCGCCGACTCGCCGGGGGGCCATAAGGACTCGCACGCTCGGATCTGTCGTATTCATCCACATCCGTTCCCATCGCGGGCATACTGAGCGCTGTCGGTTTACGCTTTAAGGATCCCTCCATGCAATTGGACCCTGCCACGGGCTGGTGCCACGGCGCGCACCGTTGCCCATCGCCCAATTTCAATGACCGCCCCGAGGCGGAGATTTCGCTGCTGGTGATCCATAACATCAGCCTGCCGCCCGCGCAGTTCAAGACGGGCAAGGTCCAGCAGTTCTTTCAGAACAGGCTGGACGCCGCAGAGCACCCTTACTTTGAAAGCATCGCTGAATTGCGGGTTTCCGCGCATTTCTTGATCGAGCGTGATGGCGAGCTAACGCAGTTCGTGTCCTGTCTGGATCGCGCCTGGCATGCTGGTATTTCACTGTTCGAGGGTCGGGAGACGTGCAACGACTTCTCCATTGGCATCGAATTGGAAGGCACCGATGATCAGCCATTTACCGACGCACAATACCAGGCGTTGATCGCTCTGACCGGGCAACTGCAGCTGGCTTGGCCTGCGATCACCACGTCACGAATCTGCGGGCACAGCGACATAGCCCCGGGACGCAAGACCGATCCGGGCCCCTGTTTTGACTGGGCTCGGTTTCGTTCGGCTTTGCAGGATTGAATTGAGGAGTAGGTAATGAGTTTTCTGGTGTTGCTGCTGGCGGTGTGGATCGAGAAATTTTCCGCGCTGCGTCAGCGTGTTCAGCGTGATGCGCCTTGGCTGCATCAGCTGGCGCGGCTTGAGTCCAACCCGCGCACGGCCAAGCGCCCGTGGTGGATTCTGACGCTGACGGTGTTGTTGCCGCTGTTGGTGTTGGCACTGGTTCTGGTGATTGTCGGCTCGGTTGCCTACGGTTGGCTGGCGCTGCCGATTCATCTTCTGGTGCTGATCTACAGCCTTGGGCGCGGCAACGTGAAAGGCAATCTTGGCTCGTTCCGCGATGCCTGCCGTCGTGGCGACCAGGAGGCAGCGGTGCTGGTGGCCGACCGTGATCTGGGCGTCAAGGCCGAGAACGAGGAGCAGTTGCTCGGCGGCGTGCAGACGTATTTGTTGTGGCAGGTCTATCAGAGTTTCTTCGCGGTGATCTTCTGGTATTTCGTGCTCGGCCCAGTGGCGGCGCTGGCGTATCGGCTGCTGGCGCTGGCGTCCGACCACGGCAAGACGCCGGCGCTGGTCGAGCGCGCCACGCAATTGCGCCATGCCTTCGATTGGGTGCCAGTGCGCTTGCTCGCAGCGAGTTTCGCCCTGGTAGGCAACTTCGTTGCGGTCAGCCGGGTGATGCTCGGTGAATTGCTGAACTGGAACATCAGTGCCTCGGCCTTGATCACCCGAGCCGGCTGCGTGGCGGGTGAAGTCCCGGCGCCGGTCGTGGGTGCCGAGGGAGTGAACAGCCTGGACGTGCTCTGGGAACTGCTGATCCGCGCAGCGATTGTCTGGTATGCCGGGTTTGCCTTGTGGACGCTGTTTGTCTGAGGCATCAACCTGCCGACAGCCAATGCCACCGGTACACCTTGTTCTTCTGTAGCAATGCGGCTTGGTAGCGGTGATGTTCCAGACACCGCTGCCGTCGCAAGCCGGACTGCTACAGGGGACTGCGCACTGCAAACGCGTTACCTGCCAAGGAGAATCACATGCCTTACCCGCGTATCGAGAGCATCCTGATCACCAACGACGATGGCATCGACGCCCCGGGACTTGAAGTGCTTGAAGCGGTGGCACGGGAGTTGGCGAACGAAGTCTGGGTCGTCGCGCCGGAACAGGATCAGAGCGGAATTTCCCACGCCTTGAGCATCCACCACCCATTGCGGGTGAAGACTCGCGGCGAGCGCCGCTTTTCGGTGTCGGGTACCCCGGCCGATTGCGTGGCGATCGGCCTGCGCCAGTTGCTGGACAGGCCGCCGCAGTTGCTGCTGTCAGGCATCAACAAGGGCGCTAATCTGGGCGTCGAAACCCTGTTTTCCGGCACAGTTGGCGCGGCCATGACCGGCCTGCTGCTGGGCGTACCTTCCATTGCCCTGAGCCAGTTTTTCAGCCGCCGCGATGCGGTGAAATGGGACACGGCCAGGGCGCTGGCACCCGAGGTAATACGTCGGCTGCTCGGCATGCAATGGGCCGCGGATGTCTGCCTGAACGTCAACTTCCCGGACGTAGCGCCGCACCAGGCCGGTCCGCTGCAGATCACCCGGCAAGGCGTCGGTCGTATGGATGGTCTGAACATCACGCAGCGTACCGACATGCGCGAGCAGGGCTACTACTGGCTGAACATCGACCGCCATGAGCGCCCCGACTTCGAAGACAGCGAAACCTTCGTTGTTACCCACGGCGGCGTGTCGGCGACCCCGCTGCGTTTCGAGCGCACCGATGTGCAAGTGATGAACCAGCTGCGAAGTCAGATGAGTCAATAATCGCGCGCACGCCCATGATTATTCTTATCTGTGTGGACGCGTATCTACAGCGGTCGAGCCTTTGGTCATGTCCTTGCGCCGTGCGTTATCCACACGTCCGCTCGCAGGCTGCGGGTTTCCATGCGGGCCCCTCCAGCCCCTGGCAAATCCTGCTTGCCATGGCTCAAGCCTGGCGTCGTGCCAGGCACTCGAGGGCCATCCTTTTCTTGCCCGCTGAGAATCCTTTGCTATAGCTAACACCCTTCTCGCTTCCTAAAGAGGCCACTGAATGTCAGTCGCAAAAAAAATGAGTGTGGGACAACTGACCATGTTGACGGCTGTCAACATGTTGGGATCCGGCATTGTGTTGTTGCCTACCAAACTCGCCGAAGTCGGCGGCATCTCGATTCTTTCCTGGCTGATTACCGCCACCGGCTCGCTGGCGTTGGCCTATGCATTCGCCCGTTGCGGCATGCTCAGCCGCAAGACCGGGGGCATGGGCGGTTACGCCGAATACACTTTCGGCAAGTCCGGCAACTACATCACCAATTACACCTACGGCCTGTCGTTATTGATTGCCAACGTGGCCATCAGCATCACGGCGGTGGGTTATATCCAGACCCTGTTCGATATAAAACTCGGTTCCCTGCAGGTGGGACTGGCGACTATCGCGCTGTTGTGGATTACCACGTTCGCCAACTTCGGCGGGGCGAGAATCACCGGTAAGATCGGCGCTGTGACCGTATGGGGTGTGATCGCGCCAGTGGTGCTGGTTTCGACCATCGGCTGGTTCTGGTTCGACAGCAGTGTCTACGCCGCTGGCTGGAACCCTCATGACAAGACATGGTACGAAGCGGCGGGCGCTTCGGTGGCGATCACGCTGTGGGCCTTTCTGGGCCTTGAGTCAGCGTGCGCCAACGGCGACGCGGTGGAGAACCCCGAAAAGAACGTGCCCATCGCTGTGCTGGGCGGGACTCTGGGTGCAGCGGTGATCTACATTGCCTCCACCAACGTCATCGCCGGCATTGTGGAAAATGCCGATCTGGTGTCTTCCACGGCGCCCTTCGGCTTGGTGTTCGCCCGAATGTTCAACCCCATGATTGGCGATATCGTCATGGGCTTCATGGTGCTGGCTTGCATCGGCTCGTTGCTGGGCTGGCAGTTCACCGTGGCCCAGGTGTTCAAGAGTTCGGCCGATACCGGGTACTTCCTGCCGATCTTCGCAAAGGCCAATAAGCACGGAGTCCCAATCATCAGCATGTTGATCCTGTTGGCGCTGCAAACGGCCATGGCACTGCTGACCATTAGCCCAGATCTTGCCAAGCAGTTCGACACCCTGGTCAACCTTGCGGTGGTGACCAACCTGGTGCCGTACATCCTGTCGATGGCGACGTTGATGACACTGCAGAAGGTCTCCAACGTGCCGGCACGAAAGGCCCTGATCACCAACATCGTCGCCTATATCGCGGCGGCCTACAGTTACCTGGCGTTGTACAGCTCCGGTGCGCAGGCGCTGATGCTTGGCGGGGTGGCGACCATCGCTGGCTACACGCTGTTCGGCTTCGTCAATACGCGTCTGATCAGGCTCGAAGCGGTCAATAACAGCGTTCCGACTCAGACTGTAGCGGCGCAACACATCGTTGGTCAGGCGGTCCCAGTCAACGACCTGAATCTTACCAAACGGGGGACCCGACCATGAAGGACGACAAAAATCTACTCGGCATGCTGGCGCTATTGGTGACCAAGCAGCCCGATAAACGCACGGTATTCGGTCGGGCCTTGATCCAGCTGATCAGCGATGTTGAGGAGCGCGCCATCAGCGTGTTGACCTCGGAAAGCCTGAGCGACGCCAAGTCGATTCTGAGCACTGATCCGGCGATTCAGTGCGTGCTGCTCAGTTGGGAAATGGACGACAGCCCGGACCATCAGGAATGCATCGACCTGCTTACCACCTTGCGTGAACGCAATACCCGCGTACCGGTGTTCCTGATCAGCGATCGCAGTACGGCGTCGAGTGTCCCGTTAATCGTCATGCAGCATGCCGATGACTTCATCTGGCTGCCCGAAGACACCAGCCGCTTTTTGAGCGGGCGCATCATGGCCGCCATCGAGCGCTATCGGCAGGCCGTGTTGCCGCCGATGTTCGGTGCGTTGCTCAAGTTCGCCCGCAGTTACGAATACTCCTGGCACACGCCGGGCCATGCAGGTGGCACGGCGTTTCTGAAAAGCACGGCGGGCCGCGCGTTCTACGAGTTCTTTGGCGAAAACCTGTTGCGCTCGGACTTGTCGATTTCAGTCGGCGAGCTGGGTTCGTTGCTCGATCACAGCGGGCCGATAGGGCAGGGTGAGCGCTACGCGGCCAAGGTGTTCGGCGCTCATCGCACGTACTACGTGACCAACGGCTCGTCGATGTCCAACCGTGTCATCCTCATGGCCAGCGTGACCCGCGATCAGATTGCCCTGTGCGACCGCAATTGCCACAAGTCCGCCGAGCACGCGATGACACTGTCCGGTGCGATCCCCACCTACCTGGTACCGACGCGCAATCGCTTTGGCATCATCGGCCCGATCCTGCCACAGACCTTGAGTGCCGAAAGCGTTAAAGCGGCCATCGCCAACAACCCACTGGTCAAAAGCCACGTCGATCCGACCCCGGTGCACGCCATCATTACCAACTCCACCTACGATGGCTTGACCTATAACGTCACCCGCGTCGAAGAGTTGCTGGGACAAAGCGTCGACCGTCTGCATTTCGACGAGGCCTGGTACGGCTACGCGCGATTCAACCCGCTGTACAAGGACCGTTTCGCCATGCACGGCAAGCCGGAGGACCACGACCCTTCCAAGCCAACCGTGTTCGCTACGCAATCGACCCACAAACTGTTGGCGGCGCTGTCCCAGGCCTCGATGATTCATGTGCGCAACGGGCGCAATCCGATCCCGCACGGGCGCTTCAACGAGTCATACATGATGCATGCCTCGACCTCACCCAATTACGCGATCATGGCCTCGTGCGACGTCAGTTCGGCGATGATGGAGGCGCCTAGCGGACAGATCCTGACCAATGAATCCATCGAGGAGGCTATCGCGTTTCGTCAGGTCATCTCGCGCATGCAGAGCGACATGCTCAGGAACGACGATTGGTTCTTCTCGTGCTGGCAGCCGCCGTCGGTGCACGTTGGCGGGACGTGGGTGGCTTTCCATGAAGTCGAGCCGCTCACGCTCAAGACCGATCCAGCTTGCTGGGTATTGCACCCCAATGAGGTCTGGCACGGCTTCGGCGACATCGAAGACGGCTATTGCATGCTCGACCCGATCAAGGTCTCGATCCTCAGCCCCGGCATGGGCGACGACGGCAACCTGCTCGACTTTGGCATCCCGGCCTGCGTGCTCAGCGCGTACTTGGGGCGGCAGGGGATCGTGGTCGAGAAAACCACCGATTTCACCATCCTGTTCCTGTTCTCCATCGGCATCACCAAAGGCAAATGGGGCACCTTGGTCAACGCGCTGCTGGACTTCAAGCGCGACTACGACACCAACCTGGAGCTTGAGCTGTGCCTGCCCGACCTGCTGGCTGCCAACCAGCAGCGTTATGCAGGTATGGGGTTGAAGGATCTGGCCGAGGAAATCTTCGCGGCCATGAAGAAAACCCGAACCACGGCGACCATGGCCCAGGCGTTCGGTACCCTGCCCGAAGCCGAGTACAGCCCGGTGGAGGCCTACGAGAAGCTGGTCAGGAACGAGGTCGAGCAAGTGACCCTGGAGGAAGCCGCCGGACGCATCGCCGCAACGGGCATCGTGCCGTATCCACCGGGCATCCCGCTGCTGATGCCGGGCGAAAACGTAGGGGCTGCCGATGGGGCCGTACTGGCGTATCTCAAGGCGCTAGAGAGCTTCGATAAGTCGTTCCCGGGGTTTACCCATGACACCCACGGGATCGAAAACGAGGCAGGGGTTTATCGGTTACTGGTGTTGAAGTAAGCCGAATCAGGCGGGGACGGTTTCTGGCCTGCGAAGCGTAGAAGCTTGGCTTGCCAGCGATCTGCTGCACAGCAGCAGCAAACCCGGCGATCGCGATCTGCCTGCTATAGCGCGGGGGCTGATTTTGCTGCCGGTTCCCGGCAGATCGCGAGCAAGCTTGCTCCTACGGCCTTTCGGCCAGAAGCGAGATGGGGTTGTCTGTGCGCTGGTGTTAGCTACGAGGGCCATTTTGTTTGATGCCGAACTGCCGCGCCATTTCGTTTGGTTCTGACCCGCCGCGCCATTTCGTTTAACGCTGACCGCCGCGCCATTTTGCGTCTACCACGATCATGCGTTTGATTCTGCCCGCAGGGCGTAGGAGCTCGGCTTGCCAGCGATCTGCTGCGAAGCAGCAGCAAACCCGGCGATCGCGATCTGCCTGTTGCACCGCGGGGTCTGATTTTGCTGCCGG
>NZ_DIHC01000002.1:99198-99385 GCF_002419965.1 Pseudomonas sp. UBA5706 | reverse complement strand
GTTCTGACCCGCCGCGCCATTTCGTTTAACGCTGACCGCCGCGCCTTTTTGCGTCTGCCACGATCATGCGTTTGATTCTGCCCGCAGGGCGTAGGAGCTCGGCTTGCCAGCGATCTGCTGCGAAGCAGCAGCAAACCTGGCGATCGCGATCTGCCTGTTGCACCGTGGGGTCTGATTTTGCTGCCGG
>NZ_DIHC01000002.1:0-99015 GCF_002419965.1 Pseudomonas sp. UBA5706 | reverse complement strand
GTTCTGACCCGCCGCGCCATTGCGTTTCACGCTGACCGCCGCGCCATTTTGCGTCTGCCACGATCATGCGTTTGGTTCTGCCCGCAGGGCGTAGGAGCTCGGCTTGCCAGCGATCTGCTGCGCAGCAGCAGCAAAACCGGCGACCGCGGTCTGCCTGTTGCACCGCGGGGGCTGATTTTGCTGCCGGTTCCCGGCAGATCGCGAGCAAGCTTGCTCCTACGGCCTTTCGGCCAGAAGCGACGAGGTGGTCTATGCGTTGGGGTTTTCGGCCAGGAGCGAGAATGGCGTTGCCTATGTGTTTGATGGAATCAAAGCACAGCGGCGTTACCGGGCCTAGTTGCTCTGGATCTTCTGCAACGCCTGCTGTGTCAATGAAACGCACTCTCGCGCCCCATCGGCGTTGTGCCGTGCCAATGCCGATTCGGCGCGGTGAACGGTGGTGTCTACGTCACTTTTCACGGCATCACTGAGGTCCGGTTTGGCAACTTTTGCATCTCGGACCTTGCTCAGGTTCATCTGGCACTGGCTGCTGTCGTCGTTGGCGGACGCGGCGAGGGGCAGAGCGAGTGCAGTCAAAAGCAGGCCGGTGAGCAGGGCGTGTTTCATGGTTTTTTCCGCAGAAGGGGAGGGAAGCGGCTCGTGATCGGTACGAACCTGCTGCATGAGACAGCGGATTTGGAATTTCTGCCAGATAGCGCAGCGCTTCAAACGCAAATCTCTCACGCTTTCCCGCTGGACGGCAGGTCATTGCGCTACCATGGCCCGGCTTTCCGCAAGCCAGAAGCCTGAAGCAGGACACCGAGCCCCATCGATGGACATTGACCTCGCCCGCACCTTTCTCGAAATCGTCCGCCTGGGCAGCCTGATGGCCGCTGCCGAAAAACTGCACGTCACCCAGACCGCCATCACCGCTCGGGTGCAGAAGCTGGAAGGTCAGCTCAATTGCACGCTGTTCATCCGCAACCGAACCGGCGCCAGGCTGACCTCCGATGGCGAGGCCTTCGTGGTGTTTGCCAATCAATTGGTGCAGACATGGGACGCGGCGAGACGCGACCTGCCGCTTGCGCAGGGTTATCGCCATGTGCTGCGTGTAGGGGCGGAAATGAGCTTGTGCAACCCGCTGCTGCTTCGCTGGGTACGCGAGATCAGAAGCGCCATTCCCGATGACGCGTTGCATTCGCAGGTCATGGATGGCGACGCGCTGCTGAAGGATATCGAGCGCGGCGTGCTGGATGCCGCGCTGGTCTACCAGCCGGCGTACTGGCCAGGGCTGCAGGTCGAGGAACTGCTGGAAGAAAAGCTGATTCTGGTGCGCGTCGTCGGTAGGCCCGAGCCTTACGTTTACATTGATTGGGGGCCGGCGTTTCGTGAGCAGCATGATGCAGCGCTGCCGGAAAAATCCAGGGCGGCCGTGGCCTTCAACCTTGGTCCCTTTGCGCTGCAATACATTCTGGACAACGGCGGCGCCGGTTACTTCCGTACCCGCGTGGTTCAGTCCTACCTGGATCGGGGAATCGTCGAGCGGGTGCCGTTAGCGCCTGAATTCAGCTACCCGACGTACTTGGTCTATTCGCGGGAAAACCCCTCATCGACCTTGCCGAGGGCGCTCGAGTTGCTGCGTGAAATCGCCAGGGAGAAGGGCGATTGGTCGCAGCGCTGGGATCCGCTGATCTAAGTCGGTTCAGCTCGATCGCAGCATGCCTTGCCGGACTGCTGCACGCGTGTCAATCCACCAGGCTGATAATGCCAATCACCTTTCGCTCGGCATCGAGCACAGGCAGGTATTTACCGTCCTGACTGGCCAGCATGTTCATCGCATCGGCCAGCGAGTGCTCAAGCGACAGGCTCTGCGTGTTGCGGACTAGTATCCTGGCGGTGTCGATATCGGTGCGATTTCGGTGCTGAGCGTTCGCCTCGGTCCTGTGCAGGATCGTCTCAAGGTCATTGCGCGACACATCGATAAAAGCCCCTGCATCATTCAGCGCCTGCTCCAGATCGTCGCTGCTGAAACCCGGGTGTTCAGGTGGCGTTGTCGACAGGGCACTGGCCTGGGATCGGAGGTGAGGTTTGGGGTAGCGTACCCGCGTCAGATTGTTGTAGATCAGCGCGGTAGCCAGCAGGCATCCAGCGTTAAGCATCACCGGCAGCAACACCTGCATTCCCAGCGCTGACAGCTCCGTTTTCGAAGTGACGATGCTGATTGCCACCGCCGCTCCCGGTGGATGCAGGCAACGACAAATGCACATGATCAACATCGCCGAACACACCGCGACGCTGGCGGCGCTGACGGTGTTGCCGAACAGCCGGATGCACAGCAATGCAATCAGGGTCGAGACCAGATAACTGCCGATGATCGACCATGGCTGTGCCAGCGCACCTGTGGACACTGCGAACAACAGCACGGCCGATGCGCCGATCGGACCGAGTAAATGCAACGTGACGTCGATCCCGAACACCTGGCGACTGAGCAATGCACTGAGTAAAACACCCAGGCAAGCGCCCAGGGCAGCACGGGACCATTCGCCAGGATGGGTATTGAGCGAATGAGGAATGAAGCTGCGTAGAAGCGTTTTCAAACGGGAAAGTCCAGGGCAGAAAAAAGGAGCTTGCCGGTGAAAGCAAGCTCCCGCACAAAGGGGCAAGTGCCAAATAATTCAAGGCTGGAACGACAGTGGGAAGCTGTTGCGTCAACTTTCCGGTCGCGTTAAGCATCCCGATTGTGGTCAGAAAAGCCCGACGAGACAAATGCGAAGTAATGCAGTTTAAATTCAATAATTTTGAATTGAATGCGCAGAGGATCGTCAATAGCGCGGGCTGGGCCTAAGAACACTGCATTGAAATCAGCGCTTTTCTGATCGCGCTGCCGGCAGACCGGCCTTGGGTTGAGCATCGAACGTCGCCCGTGACGTGCGAAAACCTTCGGCGTTTTCCATGACCCAGGTCCACAGCGGAATCATCCGCACCAGCAGGCCCATACCCAATTCCGAGAGCTCATATTCGACGCGTGGCGGGACCTCGTTGAAGTCGTGTCGCAGGATCAACCCGTCACGCTCCAGTTGTCGCAATGTGCGGGTCAACATCCGTTGGGTGACGCCTTCCATTCGCCTGCCGATCTCGGCATGGCGCAACCTCCCTGAAACCCCCAGCGCGTGCACGATGCCCAGTGACCATCGGTTTCCGGCATGGGTCAGGACCTCGCGCTTGAGGCCATCTTCATCTGCGCTCAGCGCATCGCAAGCGGCTTGCGAGCGTCGCAGGATTTCTGCGTTATCGAGTTGTTCGGTCTGCGGTATCACGGATGTGCCTTCTTCTGGGCGGTTTTTAATTGTGCCAGCATGGCTTCACGTTTCGCGCGGCACAACTCAGGATTAGCCATGCACAGTGATAAAGACTCAACGCTTTCCCAATCGATTCTGGTCCTCGGGGCTGGTGAACTCGGCATGTCGGTACTGCGCAATCTGGCGCCGCTGGCGGCACGCAGCGACACTCCCGTCACCGTGCTGCTGCGTGCCTCGGCCATCGAGTCGCAAGCGCCTGGCAAGCAACAGGACATCGACGAACTGCGCGCCCTGGGGGTGAAAATTTTACAGGGCGATCTGGTGGCCGATTCTGTCAGTGAACTCGCCGCGCTGTTTGCGCCGTTTCACACCGTGATCAGTTGCGCAGGTTTCGTCGCCGGGCGCGGTACGCAGCTCAAGTTGACACAGGCAGCGCTTGAGGCAGATGTTAAACGCTATTTCCCATGGCAGTTTGGTGTGGATTACGACGTCATCGGACGTGGCAGTCCGCAGGATGTGTTCGATGAGCAGCTCGATGTTCGCGACCTGCTGCGCGCCCAAAAGCACACCGAGTGGGTGATCGTTTCCACCGGGATGTTCACCAGTTTTCTGTTCGAACCAACGTTTGGCGTGGTCGATCTGGCAAATGACACCGTCCATGCGCTCGGCAGCCTGAAGACCGCAGTGACCGTGACCACCCCCGAAGACATCGGCATCTTGACTGCCAGAATCGTCTTCGCCGAGCCGCGCATTCGCAATCAGGTCGTTTATACCGCTGGCGACACGGTGACGTACGCAAGACTGGCGGACATTCTGCAAGCGGTGACAGGGCGCACCTTTGAGCGGGTGGAATGGAGTGTGCCGTTTCTGAAAGCGCAACTTGAGGGCGACCCCGAAGACCCGATCAAAAAGTACCGGGCCGTGTTTGCCCAGGGCAGGGGCGTTGCGTGGGACGCGGACGTGACGTTCAACGCGCAACAGGCCATTAATGTGGTTGATGTCGAGCACTGGGCACGCAGTCACCTGTGTTAACAGCCTGCTATTACAGGCTGTGCGACGGTACCAGGTGGCGGAGTTTACGGGCAGGTCGCGCGGCTTCGATATCGAGCAGATGCAGGGCTAGCACATCGGTCAGAAAACGAAATTGATCGTTGAAACCGACCACTTCATTACTGAAGTGGTTTTCCGCCGCAGGCATCATGAATGCGCTGAAATGAATGTCTTCAACCAGGCTGTGGCGGTCTTGGCGAGTGACGACATGTTGTGAGTAATAGTTGGGACCAAACGTGGGGAAACTAACGTGCAGGGTGACGTCTCGGGTCATGTCGAATGCTCCGCATCAAACAGAATTCTAAGGGCAAAAGGTGCTGATGAGTGTCAGCTACTGGAGCCTGTGATGGCCCGTGCCATCACACGATTGACGTTTCGTGAGCCGTGGCTTGCACGGACTGCAGCGCGAACGGTTCGAGGGCGAGAATACAGCCGGTGAGGGCGGTCGGCGTCATGCAGGTCAGAAGATGATTAATCCTGTTCCTGGCCCCGCTCGTGTGTGGGGATGAGGTGATAGTACGCCGCAAAATCTTGAGCGAAAGGCAATCGCAGGAATGGTGGTTATCAATGGGAATGATGGCGAGTGTGGGAACGATCACGGTGTTCGTTGTCGAGGGAAGCTGCCGCAAGCCAAGCCAAGGCTATTACGGCAGCTTTCCCGATAACTGAGGACTCTGCATCAGGCCCGAATGGTGTCGCCATACCGGTAGGTCGCCAGGCACGCCAGCGCCAAACCGCTGAGCGCTACCAGGCCGCCTACCAGCCCGATATTGGCGATGCCCAACTGGCTGATCACCATGCTGCCCAGCAGTGCCCCGCCGCCGATGCCGATGTTGTAGATGCCGGAGTGCAGCGCCATCGCAACGTCCGTGGCATCGGGTGCCAGGGACAGGACTTTGGCCTGCATCACCAGGCCGAAGCACATGATCGCCATGCCCCAGACGATGCTCAGCGTCGCAACCAGCGACGCCTTGCCCGACAGCGGCAACAGTAGCACCAGACACAAAGCCAGTGCACCGATGGTCGTGATCAACATGCCCCGCGGGTAACGGTTGTTGTACCGGCTGAACACGATAGAACCGAGAATCCCTGCGCCGCCGAACAGCAACAGGATGATGGTGATCATGTCGCCATTCATCTTCCCGACGAGCTGTGCGAACGGCTCGATGTAGCTGTAGGCCGTGAACTGAGCCGTGATCACCAGCGCCGTCAGCACATACAGCGATATCAACGCCGGACGCTTGAACAGGATCGGCAGGCTGCGCAATGAGCCCGAGTTCTGGCTCGGCAGCAGCGGCAGCGACTTGATCAACACCAGCACTGTCAGCCCCGCGGCGCCGGCAATTGCCAGGAACGTGGTGCGCCAACCCAGCGCTTCACCGAGCACACGGCCCAGCGGGATGCCGAGTACCATCGCCAGCGAGGTGCCGGTCGCCAGCAAGCCCAGCGCCTGCACCTGCTTGCCCGCAGGCGCCACGCGCACTGCCAGAGACGCCGTAATCGACCAGAACACCGCATGGGACAACGCGATGCCCACACGGCTGACCAACAACATGCCAAAGCTGGACGCAAGACTCGACATCACGTGGCTGATGATGAACAGCACGAACACAAACATCAGCAACTTGCGCCGCTCGATATTGCGCGTCATGAGCATCATCGGCAGGGAGGTCAGCGACACGATCCATGCGTAGACCGTCAACATCAGGCCGACCTGCGCGGTGGTCATGTCGAAACTGTGGCCGATCGCGCTCAGCAAACCGACCGGCACGAATTCGGTGGTATTGAAGATAAAAGCCGCCAGGGCTAGGGCGATTACGCTGAGCCAACTTCCAGTGCGAGCATCGGTGGTGTTCATGTAAGACGCGCCAGCCTCAGGGGAAATACGAAAGGGCCGCCGAACTCCCACACCAAACGCCGACAAGCACAAATGCCGCGCAAGGTAGTTAACCGAGGCGGTGCATGCAATCAGCGAAATATTATGGGTATGGGAGGTACGAGCAGATGAAGGGCAGTCTACGCGCTTGTTAACGTTGTCACAACACGTCAGCCCTGCGTCAAAGGGGCTCAGGGGCTCAGGGGCTCAGGGACTCAGGGACTCAATGGCGCACCTTGACAGTTTCCAGTGCATATCCTTAGCTCAAGGCAGGAGTCTGAACTCGGTGCCATCCGACGCAGTAGGCAGCGGTTATTAAAAGGAAGTAACCCGACTTTGGGTCACGCCCAAAGGAGTATTCTGATGAAGCAGCCCTTCAGGGCGGGCGTCAGCAATATTCTCTATCTGTCTTGCGTATCTATGTTGTTATTGCCAGTCACGGAGATTAAGGCAGCCTGCACATTGACACCCGGTGCAGGCGATGACAGCTATGTCTGCGACACTAACAGCAGCGCCTCTCTAACCGATTTAACGGGCAACAATCGCTTGAGCTTTCCGGCCGGGGGCAACGGAACCATTAACGGCAACGTGCGTTTTGGTCCGGGGGCGGACACGTTGCAGATGGACTCCGGCGCGATCCAGGGTTTCGTTAATATGGGCGATGGCGCCAATATTTTTCGAATGAGCGCTGGCACCATCGCCGGCGCCGTAACCCAGGGAACGATGCCCGATACCTTCGAGATGACCGGCGGTACCATCCAATCGTTGGCCCAGGGCGACAGTCGCGACAGCTTTTTCATGAGCGGCGGGACCATCATTGGCGCTTTCGAAGATGGGGATGTGGCGACGATGACCGGGGGCACCATCGGCCGCGTCGACATGAAACTCGACAACAACATTTTCGACATGTCGAACGGCCAGATCATCGGCAACCTGGTGACCGGTTTTGGGCGTGACACCATCGTCGTTTCCGGCGGCACGATTGGCGGCAATATCAGCGTCAGTGGTGGCAATGACAGCGTCACGGTGACAGGCGGCGTGATTTCCGGTGAGATCCGCACCAGCGTGGGTAACGACACGTTCACATGGGACGGTGGCGGGCGGATCGAATCTTCGGTGCTGATGGGCGACGGCGATGATACCGCGCGTCTGGCCAATCTCACAGAAACCATGCTCGCCCCGACACCGTCACTCGACGGTGGCTTGGGCACGGATACGCTGACGTTCAGTGACACTTCATCAGCCACTCCGGCGCGCTATCTTGGTTGGGAAACCGTTAATCTCAACGATCGGTCGCGCTTCGATCTGGGCGATGGCAGTTTTTTTCTTGGCGACAGTGGCAGCACCACGGGAACCTTTAACGTCGATGGCACAAGCACGCTGACTGCGACCCAAGGTGCGATTCGTCCTTACGAGGCAGACCGGTTAGCCACGCTCAATAACGCCGGGATTATCGATCTGACCCGTAACGGCGCGGTGGCCGGCGATACGCTGAGCGTTTACGGCAACTATGTGGGCAAGGGCGGGCAGCTGCTGGTACAAACCGTGTTGAGCGATGACAATTCGGCCAGCGACAAGTTGGTGGTGTCCCAAGGCTCGATCAGCGGCAATACCCAGTTGGGTGTAACCAACCTCGGCGGTCTGGGTGGCTTGACCAGAACCAATGGCATTGAAGTGGTACAGGCGCTCAACGGGGCGACCAGTACCACGGATGCCTTTGCCCTGAAAAGCTCGGTGTCGGCGGGCGCCTATCAGTACTACCTGTTCAAGGGTGGGGTGTCTGCGGGAACCGAAAACAACTGGTACCTGCGTTCTTCGGTGGCAGCGGTGGGGGCTGTGAGTGCGCCGCCTGCGCCACCGGTTACTGTGGTGCCGCCGATCACGACGCCAGTCGCCGTGCCAGCGCCTGCAGTCGGCGCCGATGAGCCGCCGGTCGAGGCGCCGACGTCAATTCCGGTCGCTCCAGCAGACCCTTCAGCGCTGCCCTCTACGGCGGCGCAAGCGGCGACGTCACCGGCGCCCGCCGCCACCACCCCCCCCGTTCCGCAAGCCACCCCTGGTGCGCAGCCGATTCCGCTTTATCGTCTCGAAGTTCCGGTGTATTCGGTCATCGTGCCAGCGGCGCAGATGATGGCGTTATCCGCATTGGGCACGTTTCATGATCGTCAGGGCGATCAAAGCCTGCTGACCGAAACTGGCGCGATACCTGCCGGATGGGCTCGCGCCTATGGCAGCGACCTGCGCAAAAACTGGTCAGGGACGGTCTCTCCACGCTTCGACGGCTCCAGTCAGGGGTACCAGATTGGCCACGACCTTTACGCATCGAGCACTGATTCGGGCCTGATGCAGCGGCTGGGCTTTTTCGTGGGCCAGAGCCGCTTGCGAGGCGACGTCGATGGTTTCAGCGAAGGCTTCGAACATCGCAAGTCCGGTCATCTGAAGCTTGAGGGTGATCATTACGGCGCGTATTGGACTCTTTCCGATCCTCACGGCGGGTACCTGGACGCTGTTGCCATGGGCACGCGCCTCGATGGCACCAACCGCTCGGACCGTGGCGTCAAGCTCGACACCGAAGGCCGCGCCGTCGCGCTCTCGCTGGAAAGCGGATACCCGTTGCCCATCTCCGACAATTGGGTGGTCGAGCCTCAGGTGCAGGTCGTTTACCAGAGTGTGAATCTGGACAAGCAAAACGACGGCATCTCCGATGTGTCCTTCGATTCCCAGGACTACTGGACAGGCCGCATGGGCGTGCGGCTGAAAGGGCGCTATCTGATCCATGACACGCCAGTCGAGCCCTACGTAAGAGCGAACACCTGGCACACGTTTGGGGGCAAGGACACGGTGACGTATAACGGCGTCGATCGAATCAAGAGCGAGCATAAATCGTCCAGCGCCGACGTCGGGGCTGGCATCGCGGCCAGATTGTCACCCAGTGTCAGCGTTTACCTTGCCGTGGATTACGACACCAATGTGGACAGCGAAGCACTGGAAACGGCAAGCGGGACCGTGGGCGTCAGGGTCAGTTGGTGACCCTGGTTTTGTGCCGTTTTCGCGAGCGGTCGTCTCGTCCCACGTTCAAACGACCGGCGCCGGATCAACGCCAGATTAGCGCCGAGACTCGACCAGGGTGTGGTCCGAGGCGCCTCTGGTCGAGCGTTACGCGGGGTTATCCCCGGTCAGCGGGAGAACTCGATCACCATGCGGCCTTTGATCCTGCCTTGCTCCATTTCTTCGAAAATATCGTTGATTTCATGAATCGTGCGCGGCGCGACCTTGGGTACCACTTTACCCTCGGCCGCAAACTGGAACGCCTCGACCAGATCCTGACGGGTGCCAACCAGCGAGCCGACCACTTCAATGCCGTCGAGGACTAAACGCGGAATATTGAGGTTCATGGACTCCGAAGGCAGGCCCACCGCGACCAGCCTGCCACCGGCCCGCAACGCATCCACGGCAGAGTTGAACGCAGCTTTCGCCACTGCGGTCACGACCACAGCGTGCGCCCCGCCAGTTTTCTCCTGGATCAATTTGGCGGCATCTTCATGCAGCGAGTTGATGGTCAAGTCAGCGCCCATCTCAGCAGCGAAGGCCAGTTGCTGATCGTTGACGTCAACAGCAATCACCTTGGCATTGAATACGTTCTTTGCGTACTGCAACGCCAGGTTACCCAGGCCTCCCAAGCCATACACAGCGATCCATTGACCGGCACGGATGTTGGATATTTTCACTGCCTTGTACGTCGTCACGCCGGCGCAAGTCACGCTACTCGCCGCAGCAGAGTCCAGTCCGTCCGGCACCTTCACCGAATAATCGGCCACGACGATGCATTCTTCGGCCATGCCGCCGTCCACGGTGTAACCGGCGTTCTTCACGGCACGACAGAGCGTTTCATTGCCGCTGTTGCAGTACTCGCAATGGCCGCATCCTTCATAGAACCACGCCACACTGGCGCGATCCCCTGGCTTGAGCGAAGTGACGCCCGGCCCGACCTCTTTAACGACGCCGATACCTTCATGGCCCAGTACCACGCCGGTCTTGTCGCCGAAATCGCCGTTCTTCACGTGCAGGTCAGTGTGGCAAACGCCACAGCACTCCATCTGCAGCAAAGCTTCGCCGTGTCTCAACGGGCGCAGGGTTTTCTCGACAATTTCTACTTTGTGATCTTTGCCGACAACAGCCGCTTTCATCGTCATCTCCTTCTATGCGTGATGAGTATTGCCATCCACTCAAGGCACCGCAGCCCAGGTTAGAGCGGGGCAGCAAAGGGAAGTCCGTCCAGTCAGACGACGTCGCATTCAGTAATGGCTTGCCACCTTGGCATGCCATCACGGGTGCTGACTTGACCCACCGCAGACATTAGCCGACTTTCGGCCCCAAGGTCCAAATTGCCGCCTCCAGCGTGCCTGCTTCGGGCACAAAAAAAGACGTCCTAGGACGTCTTGGATGTTGGATGAGCTGAGCGACGGCGCCGGTAAGCCTGACGATCTGGTTCTTCAATCGGCCACCTGGCGTCGCTGATCAAGTAAGCCGAAATGGTGGAGCATCGTCTGTCGTTCAGGCCCGTCTGGCAATCTTCAGCGCGGCGGCTTTGAGGTCCTGAATCGACAGCGCCAAACCACCGACGCGACTTTCAACCAGTTTCAAATCTTCGTGGTGGCACGGGGTTTGAAACGCCGCGAGGTAGAGTGCGTGACCGGTAAGCATCTGGGAGAGGGACTCCAGATGAGCCACGGATGCTTCAAGGTCAAGCTGCATATCGATCAAACTGAGGGTAGGCATGGAGCGCTCCAGTGACGCGTCGTTTAAGTAGGCGTCCTGGCCGGCTTGGGGTTGCTATTTCTCGGTTTAGATAACGGCTGAGTGGGGGAAAACATTAGGGCTGAGTGAAAGTTTCTGGATGTCACTCGTCACCGTTCCCCCGGTGCCTCTGGATCACTGTTGTTGCGGGACCGCCACGGTCAGCTCGTATGCTGCAGCAGCGGATACAGCGAAATCACCAGCAACGCCGCCATGCCGAAGTTGAACACGCGCAACCAGCGCGGATTGCGCAGCACGTTGCGCAACACGCTGCCGAACCCCGCCCATACCCCCACGCTTGGCGCGTTGATCAGTGCGAACACGGTGGCGATGATCACCACGTTCACGGTGTAGCCCTGCAAGGGTGTGTAGGTGCTGATTGCACCAATCGCCATGACCCACGCCTTGGGATTGACCCACTGAAACGCCGCCGCGCCCCAGAACCCCAGCGGCTTGCCTTCGCCTTCGGCGTCTTCGGACGCCGGGCCCGAACGGGCGATGTTCCACGCCAGGTACAGCAAGTAAGCCGCGCCCGCGTAGCGCAGGATGGTGTAGAGCACCGGGTAGGCGGCAAAGGCCGCCCCAAGCCCAAACCCTACCGCCAATACCAGCACCAGGAACCCGGAGCTGATACCCAGGATGTGCGGGATGGTGCGCTGGAAGCCGAAATTGACGCCCGAGGCCAACAGCATGGCGTTATTGGGGCCTGGGGTGACGGAGGTGACAAACGCAAACAAAGCAAACGCCAGCATCAAATCAAACGACAAGGACATGGGGTTTTCCTGGAAACGGGCCTTCGCACATCACCTGTCACCTGGACACGGCGGGGTACAGATGCACTATGCCACTTGTAGTTGGAATCAGAACAGCGAACTGAGAAAGCCAATAGCAACCATCGAGTAGCACGCTGCGCAAATCAGCCCGAAGGACTTGCAGGTCCGGGTGAAAAACGGTTCTGCCGCATGGGCGCAAACGCCAGGGCGTAGGTGGAGAAAATCAGGAAGCCCAACAGCGCCTACTTACTGGTTCGCAGGCACAAAAAAGACGTCCGTGGACGTCTTTTTTTGATCGTTTGGTGGGCCGGGGGGAGCTGAAAATATGCCGTAGCCGTCTGTTTTTGCTGGCTAATAATCAATCAGATAAATGGCTTGGAATACCAAATGGAATGCTGGTTTATCTGGCTTTCAATGGAATGGTGCTTTTTGAACTCAGCCGAGCGACTCGTCAAAGTAATCGCTGTCGAGCCTAGGCACCTTGTAAAGCTGCGAGCTGACTCCGACCTCGTGATCCAACATCAGATTGACCAAGCGTTTACCGTCGACCAGTACAAGCCCTTCGACCGATAGCGCGAACTCAACCGCTTGGGCGGTGAAGCCGGAGGTGGTTATGAATACGCCGCGTTTGGCTTTCTGTCCGGCCAGAGCGCCATAGAATGCCTGCAAATCGGGGCGGCCGACTGTGTTCTGCCAGCGCTTGGCCTGAACGTAGACTTTCTCCAGGCCCAGCGCGTCGAGCGAGATCACGCCGTCGATTCCGCCGTCGCCACTACCGCCGACCTGCTGCAGCGCCTGACGGTTCGCTCCGTAGCCCAAGCTGTGCAGGACGTCGAGTACGATGTGCTCGAAGCGCGTCGGGCTCGCTTGCAACAGATTGTCCAGCAGGTCGCCCGCGACGCTGGTGCGCAACTCGAGGATGGCTTGGTTCAGGCGCTCTTGCGGGCTGCTAGTGGCGAGGTCGGTCTTGGTAATAAGCGCTGGCGTGTCGTTGCTCTCATCCAGCGAGGCGGCATCCGGTGCAGCCTTCAGCTTCACGCTCATGAAGTTCACAGCTAGATACTCGACCTGCTCTGGGGTCAACGGGGTCGGGTTGGCCTGGGCGAATGCGCGGCCGGTGTCGGTCAACTGCCAGTAACCACGCTTGGCGCTGCTGGAATAGCCGGCGCGCTTGAGCCGATCATGTGCCCAGCCTGAACGGTTCTTGTAGGTGGCCTGGCCACTGGCGATGGTCTCCTGCCTCTGCGCCTCGCTTAGACCAAGCGTCACGGAGGCCGCTTCGTGGGCCTCGCCCGCCGTGGCACCCTCCAGGTGGGCGGCGAGAAAACGCAGGATGGGCTCGATGAACTGGTCGTAGGTCGGGACAGACATGGTTCGTTTTCTTCCTGATGTAAGGCTTAGCTCAATTTGGCAACCTGGCAACCTGGCGACCGCGCTTGGCCTTGGGCATGGCGGCGCGTTGAGCCTTGATGCGCTCCAGCAGCACGCTGGCCGGTTCGTCGTTCGGATCTTGTGGGACTAGTTCGCCGCGGAAGGCTTCGGCGAGAATGCTTTGGGTCAGGAGATCGATACGTACTTGGGCTGCTTTGATACGTGCTTCCAGTTGATCGGCGAAGGCGAAGAGTTGCTCGACGCGCCGGACAATTTCAGCTTGCTCATCGTGAGGAGGTAACGGAATTTGAAGGGCTCTTACGTCGCCGATGTTTATGCCGCGAACGGCGACGCCGCGAGTGGCGTTTTTCATTCGACGCTGTGTTGAGTCTGCCAGCAATGCCCAATATACAAAATCAGTCGAAATGAGCGGTGATATTGAGAGTCGAGCAGTATCCTGCGTAATATTTGCTCCCTCAAGGCTTGCCGGGATCTTGATCAGACGGCCAACGCTCCCCCTGATAGATAGCAAAAGATCGTTTTCTAGAAGTCGGGCACGCTTGAATTGTTGATCAATCTCGGAGCTGGTTTTCTTGATATTGGTTATGTTGAGCTTGTTACCTGGAAAATCCGCAACTCGGATGTACGGGACGCCCTCTTCCAACTCTGGTCCTGGTTTTAGAATGCCGTAGGTGATTGGTCGTCCCGGCACACACACGTCACGCAGTTCGGCAATATCCCAACTGTCCGGCAAATCATCTGAGCTGAGGTCGTGAGCCTCTTCTGTAGGGTTAGATGCATTACCACGAGCATGTCCGCCTTCCGCAATATGAGCATTTTTTATTTGCTGATGTAGCTCGGAGCTTTTGTCCATGGGGGGGCTATTAGTGCGCCACTCCTCTGTCAACCGCCCGGATACGGCGGCAGCGAGGACGGACTGGCGAAATCGCTTCAGCAGCGCGGGGATGCTGTCGATGCGGGCTTTTAGGGTATCGACCTGTGCCAGCAGTTCGTCGAGCTTGGCGGCGATGCGGGTTTGCTCGGCGAATGGTGGAACCAGATACGCTGCATCTTTCACGATTTTGAAATGCCTTGCGTACCCTCTGCTTTCAATCGGAAGGTTGCGCAGAAAGAAATACAAGAACCGTGTATCTATTTCAGGGTGCGGCTTTAGAACCTGCACGCCATCTGCACCTGGAATAAATGGAAAGTCTATCCATTTTACTTCGCGAGTGTGATCGCCAAAAATTATCAGTGGCTTATTTTCAGATACCACAAAACTTGCATCATCCAAATAGCCGGAAATGAAGCTCCGTCCTTGATCTACGACGGGGAATTTTCCTTCAGTCAGAACGTCAGCTGACTTTACCTTTTTTCCGGAAATAGAGATCTGACTAAATACTTCGTCGAATCCAAGGATTAACCAGTTTGCGGGAATATCATTACTAGTCATGCGTCTTCCTCGCTAGAAAAACCCATGACTTCTGCTAGTAGCCGCTTCTGCGCCCCCACCTCATCCCCTGCCCCCAGCGCCTTCATCAGATCTTCCAACTCACGCAGCGCCTCAGTCAGTTCTGCCATGGCCTCCCCTGCCAGAACTTCCGGAGCGGGCAGGTCGGTGGCGTCCAGGCTGCTATCGTCCTTTAGCCAACTGAGGTCCAGCGAGTCACCACGTTCATTGCGGATGTAATCGCGGGTAAAGCAGCGGAAGCGGCTGGCGTCGCCAATGCCCTCGACGTTTTCAGCGCGTGGGCTTGCGCCGTTCGGGTCTTCGCCATAGGCATCTTCGAACGGCTTGAGGTGGGCTGGGCCGAAGGGGGTGCGTTTGCCGAAGCTGGGCATGTTGCTGCGCAGGTCATAGATCCAAACGCGCTTAGTGCAATCCTCCTCCTGGCGCGAGTTTTCCACGGTGCCCTTCTGAAAGAACAGCACGTTGGTCTTCACGCCCTGTGCGTAGAAGATACCGGTAGGCAGGCGCAGGATGGTGTGCAGGTTGCACTTGCCCATCAGGTCGCGACGCACCTCGGTGCCGACGCCGGCCTCGAACAGCACGTTGTCCGGCAGCACCACGGCGGCGCGGCCACCCGGCTTGAGGCCGCGGTAGATGTGCTGGAGAAAGGCCAATTGCTTGTTGCTAGTGCGATAAGTGAGGTCGTCGCGGGTTGGGCCACCGCCACCCTTGGCGGTGCCGAACGGCGGGTTAGAGAGGATGACGTCGACTTTGGGCAGGTTGGCCCCGACCTGACCTAGTGCATTGCCCAGGTGCACCACGCCTTCTTCATCGCCTTCCATGCCATGCAGGAGGGTATTCATCAGCGCCAAGCGGCGGGTGCCGGGAACCAGTTCTACGCCGACAAAGGCTCGATTGCGCTGGAATGCTTGTGCTTTGGCGTCGAGGTCGTAGTGGTCGTCGGTTTGGCTTTTGATGTAAGCGTCAGCAGCAATCAAAAAGCCCGCAGTACCTGCGGCTGGATCTTGAATAGTCTCACCCGGCTGCGGCTTGATGCAGCGGATGATACTGTCGATCAGCGGTCGAGGGGTGAAGTACTGGCCGGCCCCGGATTTGGTCTCGCTGGCGTTTTTTTCCAGCAGGCCTTCATAAAGATCGCCGAGGCCGTCTTGGCGGGCGCTGAACCAGTCGATGCCGTCGAGGCTCTTGATCAACTGCTCAAGGTGGCGCGGTTCCTTGAGGCGAGTCTGAGCGTCGGCGTAGATGGCGGCGATCAGCGGGTCAGGGTTTTTGCCAAGGTCCAGCAGCATCTGCCGGTAGTGATCGAGCAGGTTAACGCCGGACTTGCCAGCCAGGTCTGGCCAGCGCGCGCCTTCGGGCAGCTTATGGCCGAAGCTGTCGTTGTTCTGCACCTGTTCGTATTCCATCTTGATGAACAGCAGAAGCACGAGCTCGGTGACGTAGTCGCTGTAGTTGATGCCATCGTCGCGCAGGACGTCGCAGAGGTTCCAGAGTTTCTGGACGATATCGGAGTTGGTCATGGGGTACCTGTGGCGAAGTGTGTAAAGCGCCAGATTGCGCTGGCGCAAAGAAGTGGTTGTCTGGCTCAGTCGTCTGAGGAGCGTTGTTCGGCCTTTAGCGCTCGGCCGGCCGCAGTCAGGCGATAGCGTTGCTTGCTGCTGTTGGGCTTGTCTGGAATGGTCATCTCGACCACGCCAAGCGTCAGTAGTGGGGTCAAAACCTGCTCGCGGAACTTGCTGCGGTTGCTGCGCCCGACGAAGGTCATTAGCTCTGGCGCAGTGTGATCGCCTGTCATCTTGCACAGCAGCGTTATCTGCTCTTGCTGCAAAAACAGGCGAGTTTCGGCTTGTTCTTCTTCGACAGCGGACTCAGTCCCTACTTGGTCCCTACTTGGTCCCGACTTAGTCCCTTCTTGGTCCCCACTTGGGCCCGAAAGAGGCCCTTTTTCAACGGCGCGCTGAATCACCACCTTGAACTGATTACTCTGCCGGTCGTCCTCCAGCCGGATCATTGGCCAAGCATCGATAGCGCGCGGGATGCCGGTGCCCAAACCGCGATAGGGGAGAATGTGCACAGCATGGGAGGTGAGCGTCGGGTTACGACGGTTGGACAGGCCGAATCGAATTTTCTCGGTATCGAGCACGTCAGGCAGGTGCCCGGGGCTGATCAGTTCGATGCGATCGGCGAAGATCATGATCCGGATGGAGGCGCTGACAAAGTAGTCGCGGTGGATCAGGGCATTGACCAACAGTTCTTCAAACACCTCCTCCGGCACTTCCAGCTGGCCGAGGGTATTGAAGCCCTGCTGGCGCTGCACGTGGCGTAGGTTGCGCTTTATGAAGGCAAGGCTGCGTCGGTACTGCTCCTGCAGATTGCCGTCGATATCTTCGCTGTCTAGATAGTGGCGGTCATGCAGAACCGTGCCCGGAAACGCCACAGCCTTGATATCGAACGCCGGGCACAGACGTTGTGGTGCCTGGCCGAAGAGCAGCAAACCGGCCAAATTGGGTGTGTCGCCACTGGCGAGGCCGAGATTTTCCAGGATGCGGGTGGTTTCCAAACCTGTCTGTTCGGGGCTCTGCCGAAAGCGTCTTTGAAAGTACTCGCCAAGCGCCTTGGCATCGATATCCGCCACGCTGCTGCCCGCGACAGGTACCGCATCGGCGCACACCAGCCCGGCCTGCTGGAACAACCGCTGCAGTTCTTCACGAGCCGTGACCCGGCGCTTGTCGGCGCCATTCTTTACCCAGATGCGACCCTGGTTGTCGACATAGGGTTTATTCAGCCCTTGTTCGACTGTCACCACCATGACCAGCCCGTGCTCGGTCTGAAGGTTGCTGGACAATGGATTGATCGCCGGGCGGACATTCTGTGAGGCCGCATTGGAGAGCAGCTGATTGAGTCGCGAAATGTCGGCGCTACTCAACCCGCTCACCGCGCCGGAGTCGTCTACGCCAATCAGCAAGTAGCCACCGGACGTATTGGCGAACGCCACCAACTCGGCTGCCAAGGCATCGATATTGCTGAAATCGCGCTTGAACTGATGGCGACTGTCTTCACCACGGGCAAGGATCTGATGAAGCTCAGCAGGGGTCATGAGGCATCTCTAAGTAGCGCGGCGATAAGTCGTATAGCAGGGGCATTATCCCTTATGAACGAGCACGCTGGCCAATCCGGCGTTCCAGATCGGTCTCATCCCGTTTGTGCCCAAAGGTTGTCATTCAGGGCATCCAGCACCACGCCCAGGTTGCCGCCGAGCATTTTGTCCAGCCGCGTGCTGCCGCCATCGCTCTTGAACGCTTCACCAATCTGCTTCTTGTCAATAACGACCTCGTGAACCAGCTGCTTAGCCAGGCGGTCCAGCCACTTACGCTGAACTTGAGTCCAAGGCTGCAGGGTGTAGATCGTCTCCATCGCCTTGGTTACGCGCTGCTCGAATGGCAGCAAAGCCTCTCCGAGGGCAGCGCGGCGGATGAAGCCGACGATACTGGCAGCGATTTCCTGGTTCGTCTGGTTGCGCCAGGCGCTTTGTAGGTTGACCTCGCTGTAGCCATGCCCGTCGAGCAGCAGGCGCACTTCGCGCAGTTGTTCACGAGTCAGGTCTTGCGGGCGGTTGACCACTACGCCGAGGGCCACCGACTGGTTCAACTGATTTTTGATGAAGTCGTTGAAGCTTTCCAAATAGTCCGCGGGCTTTTGGTAATCGCCGTAGTTCTGCTCACGGACCATCAGTTCGTCCGTGTGAGTGGAGATCACCGGGTAGTTCAGCGATCCCAGCAGGGCATTAACCGTGGCGAGCTGATCGAGCAGTTGGGCATGCTGTTGGATGAACTGGGCAGCTTGCTGTGGGCCGAGCTGGTGCAGGTGCTGATGCAGTTTGTCCGGGGCTACGCCCCAGGTGTTTTCCAGTTCGGCGAGCTTGGCCTTTAGGGTTGGCTTTTGCTCGGCCTTATGGCTGGCCTTACGCAGAATACGCATGATCCGCTGGCTGAGCTGGTCCAGGACGTCGTGGGCATGATTAGTGTCTGGCTGGTTACCAGGAGCATCGAGGCTGGCTGGGTTGGTTAGCTCGCTGACCAGCTGTTCGAGGCTGATGCTTGGGTCTTTCACTAGCGGCTTCATTGTATCTACTGGCTCGAGGGCAGCGTACAGATCAACCGGATCGTAGATTCTGAATACCGTCTTGCCGATTTCATCGCAGCGGCGAGTCGCGCGGCCCTTCATCTGTTCGTAGAGAATGCGCGAACGCACCCGGCGCATGAACACCAAGTGGCAAATGCGTGGTACGTCGATACCGGTGGTTAACAGGTCGACCGTGATGGCAATGCTCGGGTAGCGCTCGTTCTTGTACTGGCGGATCAGTTGTTTGACCTTGTCACTTTGCCCGGTGATGATCTGTACCGCTGCCTGGTTGTAATCCTCGCCGTGAACGTCCTTGAAGGCTTCGTCGAGAAGGTTTTTGACTCGCTCGGCATGGGCCTGGTTAACGCAAAAGATCATCGTTTTTTCGTCGCCCGACGGGTCGAGCTCTTGTGCCAGTTGCTCGCAGATGACTTTGTCGAAACCGGGCGTAATCACTCGGCGATTGAAGGACTCGATTTCGAAGTCGAGTTCATCTTCGAGCTCGGCGACATCCACCTCGCCGGTGTTCGTATCGATGACGCTGACGCTCTCGCCCTTGGCAAAGTGGATGCCGTTTTGGCTCAGCAGAGTCTGGTAGCGGATTGGAGGTTCGTGATCGATCAGCCAGTCGTCAGCCACGGCCTCACGGTAGCTGTAGGTGTATATCGGAGCCCCGAAGACTTCGCTGGTGTGCTTGGCTGGCGTAGCGGTGAGCCCGACGCGGCAGGCGTCGAAATAGTCGAGCACGCGACGATACTGCGATAGATACTGGTTGAAGTCGCGCACTGCCAGCTCGCCTTCAGTCATTTCCTGATCGAGGGTGTAACCGCGGTGGGCTTCGTCGACGATGATGCAGTCGAAGGCATCGATGGGCGGCGGAGTGTCCGACTGGAAGATGCGCTTGACCATGGCCTGCACAGTGGCGACCTGAACCCGTGTTTCAGCCTCCGCAGCCATGTCGCCTAGTTCTTTGACGTCGTAGATCTGCGCCAGCGTGTGGTTCTGTTCCAGCGTCGCCTCATTGAAGGCTTCGATGGCCTGTTCCCCCAAGGCGCTGCGATCGACCAAGAAAAGAATACGGCGAAAGCGCTCGGCCTTCAGCAGGCGGTACATCAAGCCAATGATAGTGCGCGTTTTGCCGGTTCCGGTCGCCATGGCCAGCAGACAGTTGCGGCGATTGTCGGCTAGGGCCTGCTCGACGGCGCGGATGGCGTTTTCCTGATAGTCACGCAGCTTGAGATAGGCGAAGCCTTCCTGCTGTAGCTTCGCCTCGGCGTCCTCACGGCTGCGTTTAAGCAGGTCGAGTAGGCCGCCCGGTGTGTGGAAGTCCTGCAGCGGCCGGCGCAGGTTGGCCGGGCTGCGCAAGTCACGAAACCAGATGCCAGATAGCTCGGCGAGCTGCTTAATGAAGGGCCGGCCATTGCAGGCAAAGGCAAACGGGACTTTGAAGTGGCCGCCCTGGCCATCCGCCCAGCCCGTGTTCTGCCCGGCCGGTTGCAGATTGTCGGTAACGATCAGTTGGCGTGAATAGCGCTCGGCTTGGCGGATACGGTCCGCTATGTTGACGCGCTTGCGCTTGGCTTCGACGATGGCGACTGGGATTAGGCCGGCGAACAGCACGTAATCAGCGTTTTCTTTCGGCTTGCTGGTTGGCCATTCGGCGATGGCCTTGTTCTTGCCCTTTTCGGGCCGAGCGCCCTTGCTGTAGGTAAGATCGAGCGAATCGGCTTCCCAGCCGGCATCGTTCAACTGTTGATCGATGAGAATACGGGTGAGGTCTTCATTGAGGTCGAACTGGCTGCTTGCCTGCTGAGTTTTACGCGTGACCTGCTGGGCAGCTTGCGGCTGATCTTCAAGCTGTTGTTGCAGCACTTTCAGCCGCGCCTCGAAATCGATTCGGGCCTTCGATAGTTCTGCCTCGCGTTCAAGGGCAATCTGCTCGTAGACGCGGGCTTCCTCGTTCATCTGCCCAACAAGACTGGCTTGCTCATGCTTTTCTTGCACCAGTAGCTCGGCTAATTGGTGGTTGTTCTCCAATTGCTGGCGACTGTCGCCCAGCTCTGCGCGAAGTTTTTCGATCTGCCCCTGCAGCTCACGCAGAGGCTCACTCGGATCGGCCGGAACCACGAAAGGCCCAGGCTTGAAGGTGTTGCCGCCCGTGCCAAATGACTGGTGATACCAGATCGCCAAGGCGCGGGCGACCCTCAGCCCGTCCAGTGCCTCACGATGCTGGGTGCGGAATTCGTGGGTAGCCTTATTGCCTTCGATGCGCAGCGTATGGAGGAGGTTACGGATGTTGCCGTCGAGCTGGATTTCACGGCTCAGGCGGAACAGCAGATCAGCCTGGGAAGTGGTGGCGTCGAACTCAATGCCTGCTCTTACCGCCAGATCTTGGGCGAGCGCTTCGCCCAACTGACGCAGTTTGATCAGCGTCGTATTGGGGTCGCTGGAAAATACTCGCTCGGCCGCATTGGCAAGTTGGAAAAAAACCGGATCGTGTTCTTTGAAAAAGGCGAAGTTGCTGTTCTCTGCCATGTTCCATCCCTTGAGTTCGTCACCAGCCATCCCGAGAATGGTGGCGCTATAAGGGCATAATGCCAGACGAAGCGTGGTGCGTGTATAACCATATGCCGTCGGTCCAGCGTGACCAGCTACTGGCCGAGGGCGAGACGTTACGCTTGTATGCGGCGCGATTTGCGCATAACCGGGCTGACCTTTAAAAGTCATGATTTCCTCAGCACTGAGGAGGTTGCTAATAGGCGCGTCGACGCCATGATTTTCCGAGGCGGTGGCGATTACCGATGGTTAGGAACGGGAGCTCCACTCAACGCTTAAAAACCCATGGCCTTTCCAGGCGTCGTGCGAGCAGTTGGACAGTAAGCAAATAGTAATAATGTGTTGCCTCACTGCGGCCGGTGAGGAAGTGTTCAAGAAACCAAACTAAATGCTTTCGCTGCCAGGCCCAAGGAGTTGATCGCTGCCAGCGTTTTGCGATTTCAGATTGGATGATTCTCGCCTGCCGCAAATGCCGGTGCCGCGTCGCATGCGACCCTGTCAGCACGGCGCTCAAGAACAACTCCATATCAAACGCCTTAGTCATACCCTTCCCCCTATGTAGGCAGCGACCACTTCAATCCGTCCATGCCCCAGCTCATCGCTGATCTGCATGCGAGCCTCAAGATCTAGGCGCCGGTCTATGGCGTAACACTGGCCACCATTTACAGGCGCACGGTGATGCGTGATCTGTTCATAGCGCTCACATGCAAACGCCGCCCGAAGTTCGTGAAAGCCTTTGAGGTCGTGTGCTTTCAGGACCTCTCTCGCTGGCCGGGCTATTTCCTGCAGAACGTTCAGATAGCTCTCGTTTGGAGCAATCAGGTTGCGGCTATCCGCAGGGGATACTTGCAATGCAAATCTAAGTGCGCCACGAATATGGTCATCCACCTTAATCCAGCGGGGTGCAAATGCACCGGCGCGGCCGCCTTTGGTGCCATCCTGGATATTGATTTTGCCGTAGAGCGCGGCTTCACGGCTCAGACGTGGCAGGTCAGCCAGAATGGCCTCGCGCAAACGCATCCCCGTGGCTCGCGTCAACTGAACTATCGCTGCTGCCCGCATCTGATCGCGGCTACAAAGCGTCTCGACGATCTGCTGTACCTGTTCGCGGTCTTGGCCTTGCGGCACCGATTGACGAACCCCGGTGCGCTGCATACCCAACGCCTTGCTCGGACTTGGCAATTTCACATATTGATCATCGCGAAGCGCTGCCATGGTTCTGTTAACGCTGGATAGCCGGTTTTGTGCAGTGCTGATTGCTAGGTCGCCTTGCTCAACCAGTCCGCGAAGGTATGCGGCATAGTCCGACAACACCTCGCGATCAATCTTCCGCGCATCATTGACCCCGGGCCCCGCTTCAGACCGACACCACTTCACGAATGCCAACCACCGATCACAGTGCGCCTTGACCGTACCGTAGTGGCCTCCGCCGAACATGTCTTTCAGCGCCTGCGGCCCTGCGTAGCTCAATTGCCTGCCGTAGCCAAAATTGCGGCCCTCTCGCCGCCTGCCCACTAATACCATTTCGGTTTCCTCGCCTGATTCACCAGGCTCTCGCCCCACGTCATCCCGCCAAGAATGCTGAGTGTTATCAGGGATCAAGGCCCCTGCGGCCTGTGGGGATGTCCACTTACGCGGGACTGCGGCTCCTTACGGCCAAGAGCTTGGGCATCTCATGATCTGGCCCCCTGAGCACCGTTACCGGTGGGCGGGTGGAGGCTGCGTTGGCTGACGAAACCAGCGCCGCGAGATCCTGAGTCAGGTGAAGGCAACGATGCGATGACCGGTGCGTGCCTGGCTGTCAGCCAGGTGCAGTCCAGTTAAGGTCTGCGGCACCATCATCTACATCGCTGTTGCAGGTGGCTTCGGCGTTTGTCACGCCTATTGTCACGAGGAGGATTGCAGCAAAGCCACGTATTACCTAGCCTGCAGCGGTGGTATGTGCGCCCGTCTCTTTCCTTAGAAAGAGACGGGCAAAGGGATGGCGCATATGAAATGGCCATGCGAATGGGTTGCTACAAGGCAGCAAGAGGGTAGGGCGGTTGCCGCATGGGCAACGAAGTGAAGTAGGCATCCATCACGTTGGTAGTGACCGTACGAGCTGCCGGACGCGAATCGTACTTAGGTTGAGCCACCGCGTTAGCGGCATGACCTTGAAGGCTCTGGCCATCTGGGGTGCTGCCAACGGCAGCGTTTGGAAGCTTCGTTTTAATGGCGCTGGGGGTATGGGTCAATGGCGAAACGCGCCTGGAATTGCGCCAATTGAAAGCGTTAGCGTGGAGTGGAAATCGGTGGCATTCAGTAGCGGCGCGGCCGCTCGTCGCTTTTATAATGTTAGCCCCTGGGTATGGGGATGCGAAGCCTCCCCATACCCAGGGGCTGGGCCGGAGAGGCTTAGAGCAAAGTGAATTGGCCACTGCCGCCAGTGAGTCTGACGGCGCGCTTTCTGCCACCGATGCCGCAGCGCTATCGGATCGGCACCACGATGCGATCACGCGTCACGTTGATCGCGGTTGCCGAAAGGTTGCCTGTCGCCGCTTCTGAATGTATTCACTCCACCACGCCATCATCGGCCGTCGGCGCTCGATATAATCCGCACGGTTGTACGCACTGCGCACTTCATCCTTGTCCACATGCGCTAGCGCGACCTCTATCAACTCGGGGTCCCAGCCATGCTCGTTAAGAATGGTGCTGGCCATCGAGCGCAGACCGTGGCTGACCAGGCGATCTTGGAAGCCCATCCTCTTGAGCGCCATATTCGCGGTCTGGCTATTGGCGTGGGTGCGGGGATTGCGGTCAGAGGGAAACACATATTCATGATTACCGCTGTGCGGCCTAACCGTGGCAAGCAGTGCTAGCGCCTGCTCGGTGAGGGGGACCGCGTGGGGGCGGCGCTTCTTCATGCGCTCGGCGGGGATTACCCATAACGCTTTATCGAAGTCGATATCGGCCCATCGAGTGGTGGCCGCTTCGGCGGGGCGGGTCATGGTGTGCAGTTGCCATTCGAGCAGGCAGCGGGTGATGCGCTTGATACTGGCGTTGGCGATTTCCATCATTAGCTCGGGAAGCTCTTCGGGCGGAAGCGTGGCCATGTTTTCTTTCTTGGGCTTTTTGAACACTGCGCGAATGCCACTGAGCGGGTTGGCGAAGATCAGCCCGGAGTTAACGCCGTAGGTCATGATCTCGTTGAGCCGCTGGGTCAAGCGTTTCACTGTTTCCAAGCTGCCTTTGGCTTCGAGCGGGCGAAGCAACTCGATCACCATCGGGGCAGTGATCTTCACCAGTGGCGTGATTCTCATACTCGGCAGCACGTGCAGCGTGAGCGAGCGCCAAATATCTTCGGCGTAGGCCGGGGTGACCGAGTCTTTCTTGAGCTCGAACCAGGCGAGAGCGACGTTCTCGAAGGTGTGTTCAGTTTCGGCTCGCCTGGCTTCATTTAGCATGTTGCGCTGCACTTTGGGGTCGATGCCTTGCGCGAGCAGTTCGCGCGCTTCGACAGCCTTCTTTCGTGCATTCGCTAGTGACAGCTCGGGGTAGGTCCCGAAGCCCATGTTGATGCGTTTTTTGGTCACCGGGTCGCGGTAATTGAAATTCCACAGCAACGAGCCGTTGCTGCGTACGCGGAGCTGCAAACCGTCGCCGTCGGTGAGGACGTAATCCTTGGACGCCGGTTTGACTCCCTTGAGTTGTCGGTCGGAGAGGCGGAGGGCTGGAGCAGGCATGAGATCTACCTCAGGCGCTGTTTTGGTATTCCAGAGATTAACCCCGGAGGGGCTGGAATACCACTTGGAATACCTGAACGGTCAGAACTCGGCGGATGCCAAAAAACCTCAGAAGCGCTGAAGCCCTTGATTTCAATGAATTTCAGGCACAAAAAAAGACGCCCTTGGACGTCTTTAGATGTAAAAGTGGTGGAGCCGGGGGGATTTGAACCCCCGTCCGCCAGTACTCCGCTTTCGGGCCTACATGCTTAGCCGTGTCTATTAAGTTAACCCTCAGCGACCCGACGGGCAGGGTGCTTTGGGCGAGCTGTGTAAGTTTTAGCCGATTCGTCCACAGCGTACTGCACGGCGATCCTGTTCTGTATGACAATCATTTCGGGTTTACAGGCATCCCCTGATGATTGCTGGAGCCGAAGCTACCAGAAGGAAGGCTAGCGCCGCTTACGCAGCGAGAGCTTGTTCCCCGTAGGTTTCGTCATTGGCAACTATAGAAAGTTGCAACAGTGGATTTACGACTTCTGTTACCAAGTCGGCATGCCCCTAGAGTTTCATCACCGGCGTCGAATCCTAATCGGCCCCAATTCTGCTGCTCTAGCAGTCAGACCACGGAGTGTACCCGAATCAATGGGATACGTCGACCTTCAACCTGCATCAGGGTGGACTGGCCGGCTATGTACCGGCCGAGCCCAGGGTTACTTCGCTGCGCCGCCTTCACTGCCGGAGCCAAGTCGTTTCAGCTCTGCGATAGCCTTAGTGGTGGTTTCGATGCAGGCTCCGTCGTCGCCAGCCTCTTGCTGAGCCAGGCCTTTATTGTATGCAGACTCGCTTTCAGTCTTTGTGTCTGCGCCAAGGTTGGACGACGAGGACTTCTGAGCGTCTTTCAGCGTCTGCAGATTCGCGCCGCATAAGTCGTCAGCAGCGAATACCGGGGAACCCAACAGTGCAGCGGTAAGAAACAAGCCAGTCAGTGCTGTGCGCTTCATGTGTATCTCCTTAAGCCTGTGGACTCGGTATGGCCGCTCTTCGAGGCGGTCTCCGAGATAGAGGAATAAGCGCCGACCGGGTCGTGGCGCTTATTAAGATGGACTGTGCCCCATCGCAGGGGTTCTATTTATTTTGCAGATAATGTGAAAAAGCCATATTGCGGAACGTGTCGCCAAAATGGGGCGAACGTCGCCCCTTTTGTGTGCATCAAGCGGATCTTGGTTGGGTAACGCGATCAACCAGGTACACGAGGCTGTGGTAGTCCAGGCCGCTGTGCTGTGTTAGGCCTATCTCGCAAGTACGGCTGGTGGAGACGCCTTCGGTGCAGTGTTGGACGGAATCCTTCAAGGTACGTAGCGAGTGCGCGTTGAGCTCTGGTGTGGTGAACCCCTTGTCGCCCGCAAAACCGCAGCAATGGATGCCCTCGGGAATGACAACATTTACGCTGCACAGGCGTGCCAGTTCGATCAGCGCCTGGCTCTCTCCGAGGTGCTGGGTGCTGCACGTCACGTGGACTGCGATGGCTTGCTGTTGCGGGGTGAACACCAGCTTGTCGAGCAGGTGGGTGCGAATGAAGCGCACAGGATCGTAAAGGTCCAGGCGGGTTTCCTTGAGGTCCTGAACCAGGCGCAGGGTGCAGGGGCTGGTGTCGCAGTAAATCGGATCGAGGCCGCCGCGGCTGGCTTTGATCAAGGCGGCCAGTAATTGCTGGCGCTTTTCCTCGGCCTGCTCGTTGTAGCCCTTTGAGGCGAAGGGTTGGCCGCAGCACAGGCTGTCCTGATCGTCGGGAAACACCACCTGATAGCCGGCTTTTTCCAGCAGCCCGCGGGTTTTGTCCATCAGGGACATTTGTTCATGATCCGCCGCGGCCGGGCCCATCACCCGCGACACGCACGCAGCGAGGTAAACCACGCGCGGGCGTTGATCCTCAACGGGCGGGGCGAAGCGAATGGCGTTCTCCGCTTGTGGCATGGCCGGGGTCCATTGCGGCACGCGACCAGAAGAAGCCTTGGTCAGCGCGGCGGACAGCTTCGCCAGCCTGGGTGCGCCCAGCATCATGCGCGCACCGTTGGCGGCATGAAGAGTGAACCGCGCACCCTTGAGAGCGGTGGTGAAATGCTCGGCCAGCCAGCCTGCGGTCTTGCCATGCGTGGCTTGCTGCGCGCGCAATTTCTTTACCAATTCCCCGGTGTTGATGCCCACGGGGCAACGTTGCGCACACAGCCCGGTGGCAGCGCAGGTATCGATGCCCTTGTATTGATAATCGCGCTCAAGCTCGGTGGTGTTGGTGCCTGCGCGTTTCTTCGCCTGGATGTCACGCCACATGACGATGCGCTGGCGTGGACTCAGTGTCAGGCCTTTCGACGGGCAGACCGGCTCACAGAAACCGCACTCGATGCATTTGTCGACGATCTCATCGGCAGCCGGCATGGGTTTGAGGTGCTTGAGATGGATCTGCGTATCCTCGCTAAGCACAACGTCCGGATTTAGGACGCCGTAGGGGTCCAGCAGGCGCTTGAGTTGCCACATCAGTTGGTAGGCGTCGCTGCCCCATTCAAGCTCGACGAAGGGCGCCATGTTGCGGCCCGTGCCGTGCTCGGCCTTGAGCGAGCCGTTGAACTCCACCGCCACCAATTGGGTAACGTCATCCATGAACGCCGAATAGCGAGCAACCGCTTCCGCGTCGTTGAAGCTTTGGGTGAAGACGAAGTGCAGATTGCCTTCAAGCGCGTGGCCGAACAGGATCGCTTCGTCGTAATGGTGTTTGTCGAACAGCTCGATCAGGCGGCGCACGCCGATGGCCAGTTGTTCAACAGGGAAGGTGATGTCTTCGATGATCACCGTGGTGCCGGTTTCGCGGACGGCACCGACGGCCGGGAAGGTGTCCTTGCGAATCGCCCAGAGCCGGGTGTTCTCGATCGGATCTTCGGTGAAGTCGACTTGCCTTTCCACCGGGAAATGCGCAATCGAGGCCATGATTTGCGCCAGTTGTTCGTGCAGCAGAGGCTGCGTGGCGGCGCGCGCTTCGATGAGCAAGGCGCAGGCATTTTCCGACAGTTCGCGTACGAAAGAGGGCATGCCGGGTTTGTCCTGCACCGAACGCATGCTGCGCCGGTCGAGCAGTTCGACGGCGGACACCGGCTGGGTTTTCAGGACGGTCACAGCGTTGCAGCAGGTTTCCACATCGGGAAACACGATCAGTGCCGAGGCTTTGTTGGGGTGATCGACCACGGTGTCGTAGGTCACGGCGCTGATAAAGCCCAAGGTGCCTTCGGAGCCGACCAGCAAATGACTCAGGATATCCAGCGGCTCATCGAAATCGACCAAAGCGTTGAGTGAGAGGCCAGTGGTGTTTTTCAGGCGATATTTGTGCCGAATCTTTGCGGCAAGTTCTGCGTTGGCGCGCGTCTCGCGGCCCAGTTGAGCCAGGCGCTCCAGCAAGTCGGCGTGGCTGGCGCGGAAGGCTGCGACGCTATCGAGATCTTCAGTATCGAGGCGAGCGCCATCGGCCAGCACCAGCCGAATGCCTGCTAGCGTGTGATAGGTATTCTGGGCCGTGCCGCAGCACATGCCACTGGAATTGTTGGCGACGATCCCGCCGATCCTGGCGGCATTGATCGACGCCGGGTCAGGGCCGATCTTGCGTCCGAACGGGACCAGCCAGGCATTGGCCTGCGCACCGATCACACCCGGTTGCAAACGGATCTGCTCGCCGTTACGGCGGATCTCGCGACCGTTCCAGTTATCGCCCAGCACCAGCAGCACCGAATCGCTGATGGCCTGTCCCGAAAGACTGGTGCCTGCGGCGCGGAACGTCACAGGTACACGGTCGACCTGCGCCAGCTTGAGCAGCGCAACCACTTCGTCTTCGGATTCGACACGGATCACCAGCTTGGGGATCAATCGGTAAAAGCTGGCGTCGGTGCCAAAAGCGAGGGTCGATAACGGGTCGTCGAAACGGCGCTCGGCGGGGATCAGGCGCTGCACATCGGCGAGGAAGGCAGCGGGCAGGCTCATACGGGGGTTCATGCGGTCTCCTGGTGGCTGCGGCATCTGATGCGCCGCATGCGTAGGGGCGGGCGGTCAGGCCAACTGTTCACGGACCAGCGAATCGCGGGTGATCTCGCTCACGGATTTAGCGCCGGTCAGCACCATCGCCACGCGCATTTCCTTTTCGAACAGATCGAGCAGGTTTCTCACGCCGGCCTCGCCATGGGTGGCGAGGGCGTAAATGAATGCGCGGCCAATCAATACGGCATCGGCACCAAGAGCGATCATGCGCACCACATCCAGCCCGCTGCGAATGCCCGAATCAGCGAGGATCTTGATGTCGCCTTTTACGGCGTCGGCGATGGCTGGCAGAGCGCGGGCGCTGGACAGGACGCCATCGAGCTGACGACCGCCATGGTTGGAGACGACGATGCCATCGGCTCCGAAGGTCACGGCATCGCGAGCATCCTCAGGGTCGAGAATGCCCTTGATCAGCATCGGGCCGTCCCAATAATCGCGAATCCACTCAAGGTCTTTCCATGAGATCGAAGGGTCGAAATTGTTCCCCAGCCAGGCGATGTAGTCGGTGAGGCCGGTGGGATTGCCACGATAGGCCGACACGTTGCCCAGATCGTGAGGGCGACCGTTGACGCCGACATCCCAGGCCCATTGCGGGTGGGTCATCGCTTGCAGAACGCGACGCATCGGACCGCTCTTGCCGCTCATGCCGGAATGGAGGTCCCGATAGCGCGCACCCGGTACCGGCATGTCGACAGTGAAGACCAGTGTCTTGACGCCGGCAGCCTTGGCGCGCTCCAGGGCGTTACGCATGAAGCCACGGTCCTTGAGCACATAAAGCTGAAACCACATCGGGCGGTCGATAGCCGGGGCGACTTCTTCGATCGGGCACACCGATACCGTTGACAAGGTAAATGGAATGCCTTTGGCAGCCGCCGCGCGCGCAGCTTGCACTTCGCCACGACGGGCATACATGCCGCACAAACCGACCGGAGCCAGGACCACCGGCATGCTCAGGGTTTCATTGAACAGGGTGGTTTGCAGGCTCAGTTCGGACATGTTCTTCAGAACGCGCTGGCGCAGGGCGATGCCGGCGAGGTCCGAAACGTTGTGGCGCAGGGTGTGTTCGGCGTAGGCGCCACCGTCGGCATAGTGGAACAGGAAGGGCGGAAGCTTGTGTTGCGCGGCGGCGCGATAGTCGGTGGAGGCAGAAATGATCATGGGGTCTCGCAACATTGAGTGAGCGGGGGCAGCGGCCGGGCGTGGGTCGACACGCCCGGTGCTCGTCTCTTTAATGAACAAGCATGCCGGTCAGCCAGTACGCCTGGACGTACGTGATACAGCCGACGATGGCGGCGAAAAAGATGCTGTGCTTGAGCGTGAAGCGGAACAGGTCGGACTCTTTACCAACCAGCCCGGTGGCCGCACAGGCGACCGCGATCGACTGGGGTGAAATCATCTTGCCGGTCACTCCGCCGCTTGAGTTAGCGGCCACCATCAATACGTCACTGACGCCTACCTGGTGAGCGGTCGTGGCTTGCAGTGAGCCGAACAGCGCGTTGGACGACGTGTCGGAACCGGTCAGGAACACCCCGAGCCAACCCAGGAATGGCGAGAAGAACGGGAAGGCCGAGCCCGTCGCCGCCAATACCAGCGCGAGCGTGGTGGACATGCCCGAGTAATTCATGACGAAGGCGAACGCCAGCACCATGCCGATCGACAGGATGGCCCAGCGCAGCTCCTTGAGCGTCTCCTTGAAAGTGGTAAGACCAGTTTTTGCACTGATCCGCAGCACGATCATGGCCAGGATCGCTGACACCAGAATCGCGCTTCCCGTCGCAGCGAGCAGGTCGAACTTGTAAACCGCTGGCATGGCGGTGGGGTTGGCTACGATCGGCGCTACCTTCATCACCAGATTGTCCAGATGCGGCACCGAGAAACTCATGGTCAGCGCCTGCAACGGCCCCCCGGCAGCGAACAGGGCCTTGAACGGTTTCAGGGTCCAGATCGTCACCACCACGGTGAGAATCAGGAATGGCGACCAGGCCATGAAGATCGTGCCGACTGAGTACGGTGATTTCGCGGTGGTGCGTGGTTGACCGAAGCCACCTGTACCGCTACCCATCAGCACGGCGCCGCTGCCTGCGTTGACCGCTTGCACATCAGCGGCGCGCGCCGGTTGCCAGAATTTAAGGAAGCAAGTCAGGGAAACCAGGCTGACCAACGCTGAGGTGATATCTGGCAGTTCCGGGCCAATGAAGTTGGAGGTCAGAAACTGCACGATGGCGAAACTGCCGCCCGCAACCAGCGCAGCTGGCCAGGTCTCTCTCACGCCCTTGAGGCCGTCCATCATGAACATCAGCCAAAATGGCACGAACATCGACAGCAGTGGCAACTGGCGACCTGCCATGGCGCCAATGTTGAACGCGTCGATCCCGGACACCTGACCCGCCACGATAATCGGAATACCCAAGGCGCCGAACGCGACTGGCGCGGTATTGGCGATCAGGCACAGTCCAGCTGCATACAGCGGATTCAAGCCCAGGCCGACCAGCAAGGCTGCAGTGATGGCGACCGGCGCACCGAAGCCAGCCGCGCCCTCAAGGAAAGCGCCAAAGCAAAAGCCAATCAGCAGGACCTGCAAGCGTTGGTCGTCGGTGATGGACATGACAGAGCTGCGGATGATCTCGAACTGGCCACTCTTGACGGTCAGTTTGTAGAGAAATACCGCTGCAACGATGATCCACGCGATGGGCCACAGGCCATAGAGAAAACCGTACACCGCCGCGGCGATGGCCATGTCAGCGGGCATCTGGAAGGCGACGATGGCAATCAGGATCGCAAGCGCCAGGGTGATGGTGCCGGCGACATGTCCCTTGAGCCGGAACACCGCCAGCGCCAGGAAGAAGAACACGATGGGTATGACTGCAACCAGCGCCGAAAGGCCCAGGCTGCCGAAAGGTGTATAGAGCTGTTGCCAGGTTTGCATGTAGGAGGCCCCTAGTTGTTTTTGGTTAGGCCCGGTGTCCATGTCTTGCGTGCGCGGCTCCTGCAAGCGACAACTGTTTGTCTGTCGTCCTGCCGGCGCTGACGAACGAATCGCACAGCTCACCAGCTCAAGCCTTTCACCGTCGTGATGGCTTGCAGCGTGTCGTGGTGGATAACCACTAGTCGCCGGCATTCATAAATTGGTAATACCAATTTACAATGTCTTGGCGCTAGGTTAAAAGCCCCGGCGTTGGCGTGTCAATTTATGAGGCTAAAACTTTTGTAGTACAGGTCCCGGTTATTTCCTGAGTTGGTAATTTGGCCGACGTCTGCCGGGTGTATGTCTGAGCGCAATCAACGAGAATATGCGTCCCCCCTGCTGTGTCAGACGGGGCACCTGGGTATGTGGAGTGGAGGGGTATGGGTTTTGGTCAGGTGCGTCAGCGCCGTTTGTCTGACGATATTGTCGAACAGCTCGAAGGCATGATTCTCGAGGGTACGCTCAGGGCGGGCGGGCGTTTGCCTGCCGAGCGTGCATTGGCCGAGCAGTTCGGTGTGTCACGCCCCTCTTTGCGCGAAGCCATCCAAAAGCTCACTGCCAAAGGCCTGCTGGTCAGTCGCCAGGGCGGGGGCAATTACGTGGTCGAGAATCTTGGCTCGACGTTCAGCGACCCGTTGCTGCATCTGTTGGAGAGCAACGCCGACGCGCAACGTGATCTGTTGGAATTTCGGCATACGCTGGAAGCGTCCTGCGCCTATTACGCCGCGATTCGCGCGACGGATGTGGATCGCACCCGCCTGCGCGGGGCGTTCGATGCGTTGCAGGATTGCTACAGCCGGGCGGATGAAGTGAGTCGCGCGGAAGAGGGCGCGGCTGATGCTAACTTCCACCTCGCTATTGCGGAGGCCAGTCACAACGCCGTGCTGCTGCACACCATTCGTGGTTTGTTCGACCTGCTCACGCGCAACGTCGTGACCAACATCGGCGGGATGTACAAGCAGCGCGCAGAGACCCGCGACATGCTGATCGATCAGCATCGTGAGCTGTACACGGCAATTATCGAAGGGCGCGCGGACGATGCTCGCGAAGTGTCGAGCCGTCATTTGCTGTACGTGCAGGAAGTGCTGGAGGAAGTCCGTCAGCAGGTCCAGCGCACGGCCAGGGCTGAACGGCGTAATGGCATCTAACGACGTGCCTGACAGCTGCAGGGATGCGGGTGGCCGGCGGGCGGCGACAACCTATGGTCGTTGCCGCTGGCAAGCCTTGCTGCTACAGGGATCGATCACAAGGCATCAGTCTTCCTTGCCCTTGGTGCGCACGGCACGTTGCAGCTCGCGATCGGAATCGCGCTCGCGCTCGGTATGGCGTTTGTCGTATTCCTTCTTGCCTTTGCCCAGAGCAATTTCACACTTGATCAAGTGTTGCTTCCAGTAAAGGGCCAGGGCGACGGCGGCATAGCCTTTTTGCGAAACAGACGTGATGAGCTTGTCCAGCTCGCGCTTGTTGAGCAGCAGTTTACGGGTGCGTGTCGGGTCAGCGATGACGTGGGTACTGGCTGTCGTCAGTGGCGAGATATGGCTACCCATCAGCCAGGCCTCACCGTCCTTAAGCAGCACGTAACTGTCCACCAGCTGCACCTTGTTGGCACGCAGGCTTTTTACTTCCCAACCGGCCAGGACCAGACCGGCCTCGAACTTGTGTTCGATGAAGTAATCGTGTCGCGCTTTTTTATTTTGCGCGATGGTCCCTGTGGGATGTTTCTTTAGCTTGGCCATAGGCGACGCATTATAGGGATCAACGCGACTCTCGGCTATGGGCGGCGCTTGTCTGAAGCTCTTGCTTGAGCACGCTGAGTGAATCCCGGACAATGCGCGATCTTTTTTGAGTGTTGGACGTGTCAACGATGTCGACGGACAAGGTTTCAGTCCACGGTAGCTGGGCGAGTCGCTGGGTGTTCATTCTGGCGGCCACCGGCTCGGCCGTGGGCTTGGGCAGTATATGGAAATTCCCCTACATGGTCGGCGTGTACGGAGGCGGCGCGTTCGTGCTGGTGTTCCTGGCGTGCATCGCGCTGATCGGCATCCCGGTGATGATGGCCGAAACCCTGATCGGCCGCCGTGCCCGACAGAGCCCGGCCAATGCGTTGAAGAGTCTTGCGCGCGAAGCCGGTCATTCGGGCAAATGGTCTTGGGGTGCGTTCGCCGGGATGATAACGGCGCTGTTGATTCTTTCTTTTTATAGTGTGGTAGGCGGCTGGTCCCTGGAATACATCATCGATGTCGGCAAGGGCGACTTTCAGGCAGTGACGCCTGATGGCGTCGGTGCGTTTTTCAGTGAAATGATTGCCGACCCATGGCGACTGGTGGCCTGGCATACGCTGTTCATGCTGTTGTCGGCGATCACCATCGCCAAAGGCGTGAATGCTGGCCTTGAGCGCAGTTTGCGTATCTTGATGCCATTGTTGTTCGTGCTGATGGTGATCCTGCTGGGCTATAGCCTGACCACCGGACACTTCATGGAAGGCGTGCATTTCATGTTTGACTTCAAGCCTGAGCAGATCATGGAAGGCTTGCTGCCGGCGATGGGTCACGCGTTCTTTTCGCTGAGCGTTGGCGTGGGTTCGATCATGATCTATGGCGCCTACATGACCAAAGAGGCGTCGATCAGTACGACCGTGGTCGGCGTAGCGCTACTGGATACCTTCGTTTCCCTGCTCGCTGGCCTTGCGTTGTTTCCCATCGTTTTCGCGGCGGGCCTGAACCCGAGTGAAGGCCCTGGCCTGATGTTTGTCACCTTGCCCTACGCGTTTGGTAACGTAGCGTTCGGCACCGTGATGGGTGTGGTGTTTTTCATTCTGGTTGCGGTGGCGGCATGGAGCTCGGCAATTTCTTTGCTCGAACCCATGGTGGCGTATCTGGTTGAACGCACCAAGGTGCGTCGCGGCTGGGTGACATTCTGGCTGTCGTTCATCTGCTGGTTTGTCGGTCTGGGCACGGTGTTTTCGTTCAACATCTGGAAGCAGGCCAAATTTTTCGTGAACGAAGGCGGCGCGTTTCACCTCTACCAGTGGGGTGCGACGGCGGGCCTTGACTTCTTCGGTGTGATCGACTTCTTCACGTCGAGGATCATGCTGCCACTGGGTGGATTGTGCTTTGTGATTTTCGCAGGTTGGGTGATGGGACGTGCGGCAGTACGTGACGAGTTGTCGGTACGCAGCCCGGTCCTGTTCGCTTTGACGTTCTTTTTGATGCGCTACGTGGCGCCGATCGGCATTCTGATTGTCTTTGCCGCTCAGCTTTGGAAATAACGCTGACATGACTACGCATATTCAACGTTCGGCTCTTTTGCCCTATCCCGCAAAGGCGCTGTATGACTTGGTCAACGATGTGGCTCGCTATTCGGAGTTCCTGCCCTGGTGCTCCGGCGCTACGGTGCTCGAACATAGCGACACCTCCATGCGGGCCCGGGTGGAGGTGGCCAAGGGCGGCTTAAGCCAGCATTTCGTGACCCGCAATACGCTGACGCCCGGACAGACCATTGAGATGAACCTTGAAGAGGGGCCATTCAGCCAGTTACATGGCGTGTGGACCTTCAAGGTACTGAACGAAAAGGCGTGCAAGATCAGTCTTGACCTGTCTTTCGATTATTCCGGCTCTATCGTGCGCGCCACCCTTGGACCGTTGTTCAATCAGGCGGCCAATACGTTGGTCGATGCTTTCTGTCAGCGTGCCAAAGAGTTGTATGGCTGAGCCGACAATCCACGTCGAAGTGGTGTATGCCACCGCCGAATGTCAGGAGTTGATCTCACTCCAGGTCCCTGCCGGGACGACGGCGCTTGGGGCTGTCGAGGCCTCGGGCATCGCGCAACGTGTCACAGGGCTGGATCTGGCTCGATGTTCCTTGGGTATATTTGGCAAGGCCGTGGGGATGCCTGAAGCGCGTCAGCTCCTGGAGGGTGACAGGGTGGAAATCTACCGACCCCTGCTGGTTGATCCGAAAGAGGTGCGCCGGATGCGTGCGGAGAGGGCCGCGCTTGCCAAAAAGCAGGTAAAGTCGATTTAAGTTTTGCATCGGATCGATTGAGCGAGCGTAAAAAAGCCCGGCTTTGCCGGGCTTTTTCGTGCTGCCGTTTTGAGTGCGGCGGCTTGAATCAACGTGGATCGGTATCCAATGGTTCTTGCGTCGGTACAGGAACGGTTTCGACTTTGTCGACGTCGTTCTGGATTTGCTCAAGCAGGGAGCCCGGCTTTGGCGGCTCTTCTTTCTGAGGCTGATCGCCTTTGTTTTCAGGGGTGACGGTTGTGTCGCTGCTCTTTCCGAGGATCGCCTCATCGCGGCTGACGCCCGGTTTGAAGTCCCCGGAAAGGCTAGCCAGCTGATCGTTAGCGTTGAAGGTCAGGCTGACCCGTTCCTGCTGCCGCTCCCCGCCACCGGGCTGCAGGCTGTACAGGTAGTCCCAGCGATCTGGGTGAAAAGTATCGGCTAACAAGGGGTTGCCCATGATAAACCGTACTTGCCGTCGGGTCATTCCCGGGCGCAACTGGTCTATCATGTCCTGCGTGACGACATTGCCCTGTTGGATGTCGATTTTATAAACCCCGGGGAATGAACAACCGGCGAGTGCGAGCAGTCCCACGAAGGTGAAACTGGTTAGCAAGAGCTTGGTGTTTTGCATCGGTGGGCGACTTCCACTATCTTGGCTGGGACAACGTAAACCCCGATCATACCTGCATTAAGAGAAGCTGCGAAGCAGCGTCTGCGAGAAAGCTGACCATGGTTGAAAATAGCGAACTACGCAAAGCTGGACTTAAAGTGACCCTGCCGCGGGTCAAGATCCTTCAAATGCTCGATTCTGCAGAGCAGCGCCACATGAGCGCGGAGGACGTCTACAAGGCGCTTATGGAGGCCAACGAAGACGTCGGTCTGGCGACGGTTTACCGTGTTTTGACTCAGTTCGAAGCAGCCGGGTTGGTGGTGCGCCACAACTTCGACGGCGGTCACGCCGTATTCGAACTGGCAGACGGAGGCCACCACGACCATATGGTCAACGTGGAGTCCGGTGAAGTGATCGAGTTCTTCGACGAAGAAATCGAGAAGCTGCAGAAAGCCATTGTGATCAAACACGGCTTCGAGCTGGTAGACCACAATCTGGTGCTTTACGTACGCAAGAAAAAAGCATAAGTTTTTTTCTGACACAAAGTAAAGGCGGCCCATGGGCCGCCTTTATTGTTTTCAGGATTCAGGGACGACCAAGTGAGGCGCGGCGCTAAGCCTTCGCCGCCGCCACTACCATCTTCCTCGCATGAGCCAGCGACTCCTTGGTCAGGTCGATGCCGCCGAGCATCCGCGCCACCTCTTCCACGCGCTCGCTTTTACTGAGTTTGGAAACCGCAGTGCGCGTGGCATCTTGTTCGCGAACCTTGTGCACGAACAGATGTTGATGGCCCTGCGCTGCAACCTGCGGCAAGTGGGTCACGGTCATGACCTGGCCGCGCTCGCCCAGGCGACGCAGCAACTGCCCGACGATTTCTGCGGTCGGGCCGCCGATGCCGACGTCGACTTCGTCGAACACCAGCGTTGGAATGCGAGATGTCTGCGCGGTAATCACCTGAATGGCCAGGCTGATGCGGGAAAGCTCACCTCCTGACGCGACTTTCGCCAGTGCCTTGAGCGGTTGGCCCGGGTTCGCACTGACCAATAGCTCAACCTGTTCCAGGCCGTTGGGGGAAAGCTCTTTGTCGACGTTTTCCCGCAGCTCGATGTTAAAGCGGCCGCCGGGCATGCCCAGGCGCTGGATTTCGTGCTCTACCGCATGCGCAAGTTCCGGCGCCGCCCTATGGCGCAAGTCGCTCAGTTCGCGAGCCTTTTCCTGATAGTGACGAGCGAACGCGCCCAACTCATGCTCCAAGCGTTCGATGGCTTCGTCGTTGGCGTTGAGCGTTTCGATTTCGTCGAGCAGCTTCTGATGCAGCGCGGCAACTTCGGTGGGCTGTACCCGATGTTTGCGCGCCAGTGTGTAAATGGTGTCCAGGCGTTCCTCGATCTGCTGCAGGCGCGCAGGGTCGGCCTCGAAGCGATCAAGAAAGCGGTTGATTTCACCGACGGCTTCTTCAACCTGAATCTGCGCGCTGGACAGCAGATTGGTCGCCTCATTGAGCGCATCTGGCGAGTTGTTCACGCTGGTCAGGCGATTGAGGCTAGCCGTCAGCGCATTCAGTGCGTTGCCCGAATCGCTTTCACTGCACAGTTCGACCACCTGTCGGCAAATGCCCAACAGGCTTTCGGCATTGGTCAGGGTCGTGTGTTCCTGCTCCAGTTGTTCGAGTTCATTCTCGCCCAGGCTCAGGCCTTCGAGTTCTTCGAGCTGATAACTCAGTAACTGGTGTTTGGCACGCTGTTCATCGCCAGAATTGGAAAGGCGTTCCAGTTCGTGGCGAGTCTGGCGCCAGCGTTGCGCGGCCAGATGCACTTGACGCGCAAGATCGGTAGCGCCGGCGTATTCATCCAGCAGTCGGCGATGGGTATCGGTTTTGAGCAGGGACTGGTGTTCGTGCTGGCTGTGAATATCGATCAACAGCTCGCCCAGCGCTTTGACATCACCTTGAGGGCAGGGCGTGCCATTTATATAGGAGCGAGAGCGACCCTCGGGGGTGATGACCCGACGCAGGATGCACGGCCCGTCGGTTTCCATGTCTCGTTCGCCAAGCCATGCGCGTGCTTCGGGAATATCGCCAACGTCAAACGTGGCCAGGATATCGGCCTTGTCGGCGCCCGGCCTCACAACCCCGCTGTCGGCGCGATCACCGAGCGTCAGGCCCAGAGCGTCGAGCATGATCGACTTGCCGGCACCGGTTTCCCCGGTAATGACGCTCATGCCTCGATCCAGTTCCAGATCCAGGTGTTCAACGATGGCGTAGTTGTGTATGGACAGGTGCACCAGCATAAGGGCGGCTCCCAAGCGATTTGTCTGGTTATTTATACAGTGTTTGGCTTTCGGCTGACAATGCCCTAACCCAGGTCGATTTGACGGGCGGCAAGGAATTTTTATCACCGATGCGTTGTTTTGACAGGTTCAGTTGCGCAAGGCGTCATGTCGGAAAATTTGTAGGGTTATTCGCGTTGTCCTGCAACCAATGCCCTTGAAGCGGAAAATTACGGCCCCATATAGCCGGGCAGAAGCGTGAGTTGAGCTCACGGACGTAATTGGGAGGAGAGAACTATGGCTGACGAACAGAATCCGGATACGCAGGCTCAGGATCAAGCGGCTCAGGCGGCAAGTTCCGGAGAAGATTTGGCAACTCGTGTGCAAGTGCTCGAAGAGCAACTGGCTGCCGCCCAGGATCAGTCTCTTCGTGTGGCGGCGGATCTGCAGAACATCCGCCGCCGTGCGGAGCAGGATGTGGAAAAGGCTCACAAATTCGCACTGGAGAAGTTCGCTGGCGACTTGCTGCCGATCGTCGACAGCCTGGAACGCGGCCTGGACCTGTCCAGCCCGGATGACGAAAGCATCCGGCCGATGCGCGAAGGCATCGAACTTACCCTGAAAATGTTCGGCGATACGCTTAAGCGCTATCAGTTGGAAGCCATCGACCCGCATGGCCAACCGTTCAACGCCGAGCATCACCAGGCAATGGCGATGCAGGAAAGCGCTGACGTCGAGCCTAACAGTGTGCTCAAGGTGTTTCAGAAGGGGTATCAGCTTAATGGTCGTCTGCTGCGCCCGGCCATGGTCGTGGTCAGCAAGGCACCTTCGCCTGTTGCACCGTCAATTGACGAGCAGGCTTGAAATCAGCTGAGTGGCCCCCATTTACAGGCCATGCGTTTAAAAAATTACCGCAATTTGTAAACGCAGTTGCGGCAACCTAATTCAAGTTTCGGGAGAGTCAAGACATGGGCAAGATTATCGGCATCGACCTGGGGACCACCAACTCCTGCGTTTCGGTTCTGGAAAACGGTGTTGCGAAGGTGATTGAGAACGCCGAAGGCGCGCGTACCACTCCGTCGATCATCGCTTATGCCAACGACGGCGAAACCCTCGTCGGTCAGTCGGCCAAGCGTCAGGCGGTCACCAACCCGCACAACACCCTGTATGCGGTCAAGCGCCTGATCGGCCGCAAGTTCGACGAAGAAGTCGTGCAGAAAGACATCAAGATGGTGCCTTACACCATCGCCAAGGCCGATAACGGCGACGCGTGGGTTTCAGTCAACGACAAGAAAATGTCCCCTCCTCAGATTTCCGCGGAAATCCTGAAGAAGATGAAAAAGACCGCCGAAGACTACCTCGGCGAGCCAGTGACCGAGGCGGTCATCACCGTACCGGCCTACTTCAACGACAGCCAGCGCCAGGCGACCAAGGACGCCGGACGCATCGCGGGTCTGGATGTTAAACGCATCATCAACGAACCTACCGCTGCCGCTCTGGCCTACGGTATGGACAAAGCGAAAGGCGATCACACCGTCATCGTTTATGACCTGGGTGGTGGTACGTTCGACGTTTCGGTCATCGAAATCGCTGAAGTTGACGGCGAGCACCAGTTCGAGGTGTTGGCTACCAACGGCGACACCTTCCTCGGTGGTGAGGACTTCGACATTCGTCTGATCGACTACCTCGTTGACGAATTCAAGAAAGAAAGCGGCATGAATCTCAAGGGCGACCCGCTGGCCATGCAGCGCCTGAAAGAAGCCGCCGAGAAGGCCAAGATCGAGCTGTCGTCCAGCAACTCCACCGACGTGAACCTGCCGTACATCACTGCAGATGCCACGGGTCCTAAGCACTTGAACGTGAAAATCTCCCGCGCCAAGCTCGAAGCGCTGGTAGAGGATCTGGTTCAGCGTACTATCGAGCCTTGCCGCATCGCGCTGAAAGATTCGGGTATCGACGTAGGCGCCATCAACGATGTGATCCTGGTCGGTGGTCAGACCCGTATGCCGCTGGTTCAGAAGGCGGTCACCGAATTCTTCGGTAAAGAAGCCCGCAAAGACGTCAACCCTGACGAAGCGGTCGCAATGGGCGCTGCTATTCAAGGTGCCGTACTGGCAGGTGACGTGAAAGATGTCCTGCTGCTGGACGTCAGCCCGCTGACGCTGGGTATCGAAACCATGGGCGGTGTGATGACTGCACTGATCGAGAAAAACACCACGATTCCTACCAAGAAATCGCAAGTGTTCTCGACTGCCGATGACAACCAAAGCGCAGTGACCATCCACGTTCTGCAAGGTGAGCGTAAGCAAGCCACTCAGAACAAGTCGCTGGGCAAGTTCGACTTGGCCGAGATTCCACCCGCTCCACGCGGCGTGCCTCAGATCGAAGTGACTTTTGACATCGACGCCAACGGCATTCTGCACGTCGGCGCGAAAGACAAGGCCACCGGCAAGACTCAGTCGATCGTGATCAAGGCCAACTCTGGCCTGTCGGATGAAGAAATCCAGCAGATGATCCGCGACGCGGAAGCGAACTCGGATGAAGATCGCAAGTTCGAAGAGCTGGCCTCTGCTCGTAACCAGGGTGATGCCCTGGTCCACTCGACTCGCAAAATGGTCGCTGACGCCGGCGACAAGGTCACCGCCGAAGAGAAGACTGCCATCGAAGCCGCTCTTGTTGCATTGGAAGCTGCCGTTAAAGGTGATGACAAGGCCGCCATCGACGCTAAGGTCGAGGAACTGTCGAAAGTCTCCGCCCCAGTGGCTCAGAAAATGTACGCCGAGCAAGCCGAGAAACCTGAAGGCGGTGCACAGGCTGCGCAGGAAGAAGGCAAACCAGCTGAGGATGTTGTCGATGCTGAGTTCGAAGAAGTGAAAGACCAGAAGTGATTCATCCAAAGTAAGCGCAGGCTCACTTGATCGCCAGTTGACCACTGTCGAGTGGTCACTGGTAGGATGTCGCCGCGCGGGAGCTTGCTCCCGCGTTGGTGTGTCTGGAACACAGGAATTTTTAGGGCTTGCGGCGTTACGGCGCGAACCTTGTGGCAAAGCCGGATGCTCCTGCAGCCCGGTTTGTTGTGCCGCTTTTATCGGTCGATAGAAGGCCGTTGAACCAAGACCAGGATCGTTAAATTGACGTGAGTTGGGTCCGGGCCTGAAAGGGGCTCAACGAGTTCGGCAAACTCAGGAGGGTCATGCCGAACATCCTCAAGAGTGCAGAAAACTTATGTCAAAGCGTGATTATTACGAAGTATTAGGGGTGGAGCGTGGCTCCAGCGAGGCGGACCTGAAAAAGGCGTATCGTCGTCTCGCCATGAAGTATCACCCCGACCGCAATCCGGGCGACAAAGCCTCGGAGGATGCGTTCAAGGAAGCCAACGAGGCCTACGAAGTGCTGTCTGATGCCAGCAAGCGTGCGGCCTATGACCAATACGGTCATGCCGGTGTCGATCAAGGCATGGGCGGCGGCGGTTTCGGCGGCGGCGCTAATTTCTCCGACATCTTTGGGGATGTCTTCAGTGACTTCTTCGGAGGGGCGCGTGCCGGCGGCGGTGGTCGTGGCGGCGCTCAGCGTGGCAGCGATCTGCGGTATACGCTTGAACTGAATCTTGAAGAGGCCGTGCGTGGCACCACAGTCAGCATTCGTGTGCCGACGCTGGTCAACTGCAAGCCTTGTGATGGCAGCGGTGCGAAGAAAGGCTCCTCTCCTGTCACTTGTCCGACCTGTGGTGGCATTGGCCAGGTGCGCATGCAGCAGGGTTTCTTCTCTGTCCAGCAGACGTGTCCGCGTTGCCACGGCAACGGCAAGATTATTTCCGACCCATGTGATTCCTGTCATGGCGAAGGCCGTGTCGAAGAATACAAAACCTTGTCGGTCAAGGTGCCTGCGGGTGTCGATACCGGCGACCGCATTCGTTTGTCCGGCGAAGGCGAGGCAGGCGTGCAGGGTGGTCCAACGGGCGATCTGTACGTGGTAATCAACGTGCGTGAGCACGCGATCTTCCAGCGTGACGGGAAGCACCTCTACTGCGAAGTGCCGATCAGCTTTACCGATGCCGCGTTGGGTGGCGAGCTGGAAGTGCCAACGCTGGATGGTCGCGTCAAGCTGAAAATCCCGGAAGGCACGCAAACCGGCAAGCAGTTCCGTTTGCGCGGCAAGGGTGTCGCGCCGGTGCGTGGTGGTGGTGCGGGCGATCTGATGTGCCGTGTTGCGGTGGAGACGCCGGTCAACCTGGGTCGTCGTCAGCGTGAGCTGCTTGAAGAGTTCCGTGCCTCTCTGGAAGGTGACAGCTCCCATTCGCCCAAAGCCAGCGGCTGGTTCGAAGGCGTGAAGCGCTTCTTCGGCGACCTATAGGAGCGGGGCATGCGACGTATTGCTGTAATGGGTGCTGCCGGACGCATGGGCAGGCACCTGATCGAAGCCGTTCAGGAGCGCGCACCGTTGACCGGGCTGACTGCGGCGATCGTTCGTCCGGGTAGCACGATGATCGGTGCTGACGCTGGCGAGCTGGCTTCGCTAGGGCGTATCGGCGTGCAGTTGACTGGCAATCTGGAGCAGGTCGCGGAAGAGTTCGACGTCCTGATCGATTTCACCTTGCCTGATGTAATGCTGAAAAACCTGGCGTTCTGCCGCAAATCCGGCAAGGCCATGGTGATTGGCACCACCGGCCTGACCGCCGAGCAGAAGCATCTGCTGCTTGATGCGAGCAAAGAGATTCCGATCGTCTTCGCGTCCAACTTCAGCGTCGGTGTGAATTTGTCGTTCAAGCTGCTTGAGCTGGCCGCTCGGGTGATGGGCGAAGATGCGGACATCGAGATTATCGAAGCGCATCATCGCAACAAGGTCGACGCGCCGTCGGGTACGGCGGTCAGCATGGGGGAGGTGATTGCCAGCACGCTGGGTCTTGATCTAAGTAAAGTCGCGGTCTACGGCCGTCAGGGTCATACCGGCGTGCGGGAGCGCGACACCATCGGCTTCGCCACCGTGCGCGGCGGTGACGTGGTAGGTGATCACACCGTGCTGTTCGCTGCCGAAGGTGAACGCCTGGAAATCACCCACAAGGCCTCCAGTCGAATGACGTTTGCCAAAGGTGCAGTTCGCGCAGCGCTGTGGCTCGATGGTCAGCAGGCCGGACTGTACGACATGCAGGACGTCCTGGATCTGCATTGACGCACGTTACGATACGCAACAATGCGGGTGGGATAGGCGCCTTGCCGGTATCCTTCCCGCAGTTTTACACGGCTACGCGATGCTCTGTCGCATTCTCCAGCCTTCAAGGCGTTTTAGCGGTGGATTAAAAAAGCCTTTTTCTGTAAGCTACAGCTTTAGTGTGTCCACTAAAAGCGCGCAGATAATTCGATTAAAGAAGCGGGGTGACGTGTCTATACGTCATTCCGCTTTTTTACAACCTGCGATCGCCCTTTCAGGCTTTATTACGGGAGGTCTTCTTGACTAAGCCAGCCATACTCGCCCTTGCTGATGGCAGCATTTTTCGCGGCGAAGCCATTGGAGCCGACGGTCAAACCGTTGGTGAGGTGGTGTTCAACACCGCAATGACCGGCTATCAGGAAATCCTTACCGATCCTTCCTATGCCCAGCAAATCGTCACCCTGACTTACCCTCACATCGGCAACACCGGCACCACGCCGGAGGACGCTGAGTCTGATCGCGTATGGTCGGCGGGTCTGGTGATACGCGACCTGCCATTGGTAGCGAGCAACTGGCGTAACAAGATGCCCCTGGCTGACTATTTGAAAGCCAACAAAGTCGTCGCCATCGCAGGCATCGACACCCGCCGCCTGACCCGAATTCTGCGTGAGAAGGGTGCGCAGAACGGTTGCATCATGGCCGGCGACAACATTTCCGAAGAAGCGGCGATCGCAGCAGCGCGCGGCTTCCCGGGCCTCAAGGGCATGGATCTGGCGAAAGAAGTCAGCACTAAGAAGACTTATGAGTGGCGTTCCAGTGTCTGGAGCCTGAAAACCGATAGCTGCCCTGAAATCGGGGTTGCCGACTTGCCGTACAACGTGGTGGCCTTCGACTACGGGGTGAAGACCAATATCCTGCGTATGCTGGTCGAGCGCGGCTGCCGTGTGACCGTGGTGCCTGCCCAGACCCCGGCCAGCGAAGTGCTAGCCCTCAATCCTGATGGCGTATTCCTGTCCAACGGCCCGGGTGATCCCGAGCCTTGCGATTATGCAATCCAGGCGATCAAGGACGTGCTGCAGACAGAGATTCCGGTGTTTGGCATCTGCCTGGGTCACCAACTGCTGGCACTGGCGTCTGGCGCCAAGACCGTCAAGATGGGCCATGGTCACCATGGTGCGAACCACCCGGTGCAGGATCTGGACACTGGCGTTGTCATGATCACCAGTCAGAACCACGGTTTTGCGGTAGACGAAGCCACGTTGCCGAGCAACGTGCGCGCGATCCACAAGTCGCTGTTCGACGGCACCCTGCAAGGCATCGAGCGTACTGACAAGGAAGCGTTCAGCTTCCAGGGGCACCCCGAGGCGAGCCCCGGCCCGAACGACGTAGCGCCGCTGTTTGATCGCTTCATCACAGCCATGGCCAAGCGCCGCTGAGCGGCTGACCTGAGACTGTAGCGAGGAGGTGGCTGCGATGGCCGGACCTGATCCGACAGCCTCCCAGCCCCCTCAGAGAATGTTCAAGACGGCTTGCCGACTGACACAGGATTCGAGTGACAACCCATGCCAAAACGTACAGACATTAAAAGCATCCTGATTCTTGGTGCTGGCCCGATCGTGATCGGCCAGGCCTGTGAATTCGACTACTCCGGCGCCCAGGCCTGCAAGGCCCTGCGCGAAGAGGGCTACCGTGTCATCCTGGTGAACTCCAACCCCGCCACCATCATGACCGACCCGTCCATGGCCGACGCGACCTACATCGAGCCGATCAAGTGGGCGACTGTCGCCAAGATCATAGAGAAGGAGCGCCCTGACGCACTGCTGCCGACCATGGGTGGGCAGACCGCGCTGAACTGCGCGCTGGATCTGGAGCGTGAAGGCGTTCTGGAGAAGTTCGGTGTAGAGATGATTGGCGCCAACGCCGACACCATCGACAAGGCTGAGGATCGCTCGCGCTTTGACAAAGCCATGAAGGCCATCGGCCTGGCCTGTCCGCGCTCGGGCATCGCCCACAGCATGGAGGAGGCCAATGCAGTCCTCGAAAAGCTGGGGTTCCCGTGCATCATCCGTCCGTCCTTCACCATGGGCGGCACGGGCGGCGGTATTGCCTATAACCGCGAAGAGTTCGAAGAAATCTGCGCCCGCGGCCTGGACTTGTCGCCGACCAAAGAGCTGCTGATCGATGAGTCGCTGATCGGCTGGAAAGAATACGAAATGGAAGTTGTCCGCGACAAAAAGGACAACTGCATCATCGTCTGCTCCATCGAAAACTTCGACCCGATGGGCGTGCACACCGGCGACTCGATCACCGTAGCTCCGGCGCAGACCCTGACCGACAAGGAATACCAGATCCTGCGTAACGCCTCGCTGGCGGTCCTGCGCGAAATCGGTGTCGAAACCGGTGGCTCCAACGTGCAGTTCGGTATTTGCCCGGACACCGGCCGCATGGTCGTGATCGAAATGAACCCGCGGGTTTCCCGCTCCTCGGCGCTGGCTTCCAAGGCCACCGGCTTCCCGATCGCCAAGGTCGCCGCCAAGCTGGCTGTGGGTTATACCCTGGACGAGCTGCAGAACGACATCACCGGCGGCAAAACTCCCGCCTCGTTCGAGCCTTCCATCGACTACGTAGTGACCAAGCTGCCGCGCTTTGCTTTCGAGAAATTCGCTAAGGCCGACGCCCGCCTCACCACCCAAATGAAGTCGGTTGGCGAAGTCATGGCCATCGGCCGCACGTTCCAGGAGTCCTTGCAGAAAGCCCTGCGTGGTCTGGAAGTGGGCGTCAGCGGTCTCGATCCGAAACTGGACCTGAGCAACCCTGAGAGCGCCAGCATCCTCAAGCGCGAGTTGACCGTGCCGGGCGCCGAGCGCATCTGGTACGTGGCCGACGCGTTCCGCGCGGGCATGACGGTCGAGCAGATCTTCGGCATGAACATGATCGACCCTTGGTTCCTGGTGCAGATCGAAGACCTGATCAAGGAAGAAGAGAAGGTCAAGACCCTTGGCCTGTCTGCCATCGACCGCGACCTGATGTTCCGCCTAAAGCGTAAAGGCTTCTCCGATGCGCGTCTGGCCAAGCTGCTGGGCGTCACCGAGAAAAACCTGCGCACGCATCGCCACAAGCTCGACATTTACCCGGTCTACAAGCGCGTCGACACCTGCGCCGCCGAGTTCGCCACCGACACTGCGTACATGTACTCCACGTACGAGGAAGAGTGCGAAGCCAACCCTTCGACCCGCGACAAGATCATGATTCTGGGCGGCGGTCCAAACCGCATTGGTCAGGGCATCGAGTTCGACTACTGCTGTGTACACGCGGCACTGGCGCTGCGTGACGATGGTTACGAGACCATTATGGTCAACTGCAACCCGGAAACCGTATCGACTGATTACGACACCTCCGACCGCCTGTACTTCGAACCCGTGACCCTGGAAGACGTGCTGGAAATCGTCCGCGTCGAGAAACCTAAAGGCGTGATTGTCCAGTACGGCGGCCAGACCCCGCTGAAACTGGCCCGCGCCCTGGAAGCAGCAGGAGTGCCGATCATTGGTACCAGCCCTGATGCCATCGACCGCGCCGAAGACCGTGAGCGCTTCCAGCAGATGGTCGAGCGCCTGAACCTGCGTCAGCCGCCGAACGCCACCGTGCGCAGCGAAGACGAAGCGATCCGCGCTGCAGCGAAGATTGGTTATCCGCTGGTCGTTCGCCCGTCCTACGTACTGGGCGGCCGCGCGATGGAAATCGTCTACGAGGAGGAAGAACTCAAGCGCTACCTGCGCGAAGCGGTTCAGGTGTCCAACGATAGCCCGGTGCTGCTGGATCACTTCCTGAACTGTGCCATCGAAATGGACGTGGACGCGGTCTGCGACGGCACCGATGTAGTGATCGGCGCGATCATGCAGCACATCGAGCAGGCGGGCGTTCACTCCGGTGACTCTGCGTGCTCGCTGCCGCCGTATTCGCTACCGGCACACATCCAGGACGAGATGCGTGAACAGGTCAAGAAGATGGCCCTGGAACTGGGTGTCGTTGGCCTGATGAACGTACAGCTGGCGCTTCAAGGTGAGGACATCTACGTTATTGAAGTGAACCCACGGGCTTCGCGTACCGTGCCGTTCGTCTCCAAGTGCATCGGAGTTTCCCTGGCGATGATCGCAGCTCGGGTCATGGCTGGGAAAACCCTGAAGGAACTGGGGTTTACCAAGGAAATCATCCCGAACTTCTACAGCGTTAAAGAGGCGGTATTCCCGTTCGCCAAGTTCCCGGGTGTCGATCCGATTCTCGGCCCGGAGATGAAGTCCACCGGCGAAGTCATGGGGGTCGGCGACACTTTCGGCGAAGCGTTCGCCAAGGCGCAGATGGGCGCGAGCGAAGTGCTGCCGACCGGCGGTACCGCGTTCATCAGCGTGCGTGACGACGACAAGCCGCTGGTGGCTGGCGTTGCGCGTGACCTGATCGGGCTGGGCTTTGAAATCGTTGCTACCGCAGGCACCGCTCGACTGATTGAAGATGCGGGCCTTAAGGTGCGTCGCGTGAACAAGGTAACCGAGGGTCGTCCTCACGTTGTCGACATGATCAAGAATGACGAAGTCACTCTAATCATCAATACTACCGAAGGTCGCCAATCGATCGCCGACTCCTACTCCATCCGTCGTAATGCCCTGCAGCACAAGATTTACTGCACCACTACCATTGCTGCGGGGGAGGCTATCTGTGAAGCGCTCAAGTTCGGTCCTGAAAAAACCGTACGTCGCTTGCAGGATCTACATGCAGGATTGAAAGCATGATCAAGTATCCAATGACCGTCCAGGGCGCTCGCGCTCTGGAGGAAGAACTGACCCATTTGACTAAAGTGGTTCGCCCAAAGCTGAGCCAGGACATCGGTACTGCGCGTGAATTGGGTGACCTGAAGGAAAATGCCGAATACCATGCCGCCCGCGAGCAGCAGGGGATGGTCGAGGCGCGTATTCGTGATATCGAAGGTCGCATGCAAAATGCTGTGATCATCGACGTCACAACGATTGCTCACACTGGCAAAGTCATTTTTGGCTCTACGGTGGAAATCGCCAACATCGAAACTGATGAAAGCGTGACCTATCAGATCGTTGGCGAAGACGAGGCCGACATCAAGCTGGGCAAGATCTCCGTGGGGTCGCCGATAGCACGTGCGTTGATCGCCAAGGAGGAGGGTGATGTCGTTGCAGTGAAGACGCCAAGTGGTGTGATCGAGTATGACATCGTCAAGGTCAAGCACATCTGATCACGGATGAATGCCATCCCTGCGGGGATGGTTCGCAATGCTGGGCGTGATGAGAGCGGGGTGTTTGGCCGCGTCGGATTACGCTCAGCTGCAAGCGTTGCGGCTGTGGTACCGATCAGGGCGCGAGAGTCGCGCCACTGACGGCATCTGCATTACTTGAAGCGATGTATGTTGGACAGTTGCTTGTTGGGCTGCGGATTCTTGCGGTAGATCAGCGCCATCTTGCCGATGGTCTGTACCAGTTCTGCGCGCCCCGTTTTGCACAGCTCATCGATCACGGCGCGACGATCGTCGCGGTCTTCAAGCTTGATCTGAACCTTGATCAGTTCATGATCAACCAAAGCGCGGTCCAGCTCGGCCAGTACGCCTTCGCTTAGACCTTTACCGGCAACCATCAGGACCGGCTTCAGGTCATGTCCAATGGATTTGTACTGTTTTTTCTGCTCGTTAGTGAGCGGCATAATCTGACCCTTTTCGTCTGAATCTGTAAAATTGACGGCCATTTTACCCGAGGGTCCTTGGCTCCGCCCAGTTAATCACGACGCATATCATCGAGGTGCCCCGTGGCGCAGCGTTCCAAAAGCAGCCATAACTGGCTGAGAGAACATTTCGACGACAAGTACGTCAAAATGGCACAAAAAGATGGCTACCGATCCCGTGCCAGCTACAAGCTTCTGGAGATCCAGGAGAAAGACAAAATCATTCGTCCCGGGATGACGGTCGTCGATCTTGGCGCAGCCCCAGGGGGGTGGTCGCAGGTGACCAGTCGCCTGATCGGGGGCAAGGGGCGCCTGATCGCGTCCGACATTCTGGAGATGGACAGCATCCCAGACGTGACCTTTATTCAAGGGGACTTCACCGAGGACGGCGTCTTCAAGGAAATCCTCGCAGCCATCGGCAATACACAGGTAGACCTTGTGATTTCCGATATGGCCCCCAATATGAGTGGATTGAGCGCTGTGGATATGCCCCGCGCCATGTTCCTTTGTGAGTTGGCACTTGACCTTGCGGGTCGAGTACTGCGTCCAGGTGGTGATTTCCTGATCAAGGTCTTCCAGGGTGAAGGCTTCGATGTGTACCACAAGGAGGTTCGCAAAATGTTCGACAAGGTACAGATGCGCAAGCCGCTTTCTTCCCGTGACCGCTCTCGCGAGCAGTACCTGCTAGGCCGCGGTTTCAAGGGCGGATATGAAGCCCCTAGCGATTTCGAGTAAAGGCAATAGCTTTTTTTAAATGGCTTTATTCATGAAGCGTAACGAACATCTTGTAGTCAAAGTTTCACAAAGGGTTACAGACGCCGCCTGCCACACCCGTGGGATCTGTAGTAAGTTAGGCCGGTGAATATCATGCGAGGCACGCTCCAGCGTGGAGCTTGCTTCAGAGGGTAGCTAATTGAACGATATGGCAAAGAATTTGATCCTGTGGTTGATCATCGCTGCGGTTCTCGTGACCGTGATGAACAACTTCTCCAGCCCTAACGAGCCGCAGACCCTCAACTACTCTGAGTTCATCCAGCAAGTGAAGGATGGCAAGGTCGAGAAAGTTGCCGTGGACGGTTATGTCATCACGGGCAAGCGCAGCGACGGTGACACCTTCAAAACCATTCGTCCGGCGATTCAGGACAACGGCCTGATAGGCGATCTGGTCGACAACAATGTTGTGATCGAAGGTAAGCAGCCCGAGCAGCAGAGTATCTGGACTCAACTGTTGGTCGCGAGCTTCCCGATTCTGGTCATTATTGCAGTCTTCATGTTTTTCATGCGTCAGATGCAAGGTGGCGCGGGAGGCAAGGGCGGGCCGATGAGTTTCGGCAAGAGCAAGGCGCGTCTGCTTTCCGAAGATCAGGTAAAGACGACCTTGGCTGACGTTGCAGGTTGCGATGAAGCGAAGGAAGAGGTCGGTGAGCTTGTCGAGTTCCTTCGTGATCCGGGCAAGTTCCAGCGCCTTGGCGGTCGTATCCCTCGTGGCGTACTGATGGTCGGCCCTCCCGGTACAGGTAAAACACTGCTCGCTAAGGCGATTGCAGGCGAAGCCAAAGTGCCGTTTTTCACTATTTCCGGTTCTGACTTCGTCGAAATGTTCGTGGGTGTTGGTGCAAGCCGCGTCCGCGACATGTTTGAGCAAGCCAAGAAGCACGCACCATGCATCATCTTCATCGACGAGATCGATGCCGTCGGTCGCCATCGTGGCGCCGGCATGGGTGGTGGCCATGACGAACGCGAGCAGACTCTCAACCAGTTACTGGTAGAGATGGACGGTTTTGAAATGAACGACGGCATCATCGTGATCGCCGCAACGAACCGCCCGGATGTTCTGGACCCTGCGCTGTTGCGTCCAGGTCGTTTTGACCGTCAGGTCGTGGTCGGCCTGCCAGACATTCGCGGTCGTGAACAGATTTTGAAAGTACACATGCGCAAAGTGCCGATGGGTGACGACGTCAATGCCGGTGTCATCGCTCGGGGCACTCCTGGATTCTCCGGTGCTGATCTGGCCAACCTGGTCAACGAGGCATCGCTGTTCGCTGCTCGTGTGGGCAAGCGCATTGTCGAAATGAAGGAATTCGAGCTCGCCAAAGACAAGATCATGATGGGTGCCGAGCGCAAATCCATGGTCATGTCGGAGAAAGAGAAGCAGAACACTGCTTATCACGAGGCGGGGCATGCCATTGTCGGTCGCGTGGTCCCTGAGCACGACCCGGTTTACAAGGTTTCGATCATTCCTCGTGGCCGTGCCTTGGGCGTCACCATGTTTCTTCCCGAGGAAGATCGCTACAGCCTCTCCAAGCGCGCGTTGATCAGTCAGATCTGCTCGCTTTATGGTGGGCGCATCGCTGAGGAGATGACGCTGGGCTTTGACGGTGTCACCACTGGCGCTTCTAACGACATCATGCGGGCCAGCCAGATTGCCCGGAACATGGTTACCAAGTGGGGCCTGTCCGAGAAGCTCGGCCCGCTGATGTATTCCGAAGATGAAGAGGGCGGTTATCTTGGGCGCGGAGGTGGTGGCCAGAATGCCAGTTTGTCGGCCGATACCGCTCGCCTGATCGATTCGGAGGTCCGCAGCATCATTGATCAATGTTATGGCACCGCGAAGCAGATCCTTACAGACAATCGCGACAAGCTTGATGCTATGGCGGACGCGTTGATGAAGTACGAGACCATTGATGCTGAGCAGATCGATGACATCATGGCAGGACGCACCCCTCGTGAGCCGCGCGACTGGGAAGGTGGTTCCGGTACATCTGGAACGCCAACCGCCCCGGTAGGCCCGCGCCCGGAAACACCGATTGGCGGTCCCGCTGCTGAACACTAAGGCCTGACATGACTTCTGCGCTGTACCCAACCCGGTTGCCTTGCGGCAACCGGGTTCTTGATTTATCCCGGACTCATGTCATGGGAATTCTCAATATCACACCTGATTCTTTTTCCGATGGAGGTCGTTTTGCTCAGCGCGACCTTGCCCTGCGTCATGCCGAATTAATGGTAGCGGCGGGGGCAACACTGATTGACGTCGGCGGCGAGTCCACCCGTCCTGGTGCTCGCGGTGTGTCCCCAGTCGAAGAGCTGGAGCGTGTTGCGCCCATCGTTGAGGCGATTAGTCGCGAGCTGGACGTGGTCATCTCAGTGGACACCTCAACACCTGCGGTCATTCACGAAACGGCCCGGCTCGGTGCAGGGTTGATCAATGACGTGCGTTCACTGCGGCGTGAGGGTGCTCTGGATGCGGCCGTAGCGACGGGATTGCCGGTGTGCCTGATGCACATGCGCGGTGAGCCCACTGACATGCAGCAGGATCCCTGTTATGACAATCTGCTGGGTGAGGTTACGTCTTTCCTCCGTGATCGGATGGACGCTTGCATCACTGCCGGTATCGCCGCGGAAAAAATCGTCCTTGACCCAGGCTACGGTTTTGCCAAGACGCTGGATCACAACTTGAGCCTGTTCAAGCATATGGAGGCACTGCATGTTCTGGGCCGGCCATTGCTGGTCGGTGTGTCGCGCAAGAGCATGATCGGCAAGGTACTCGGCAAGCCAGTCGACCAGCGTCTTTATGGAGCACTGGCCTTGGCTGCGATGGCGATGATTCAAGGTGCAAGAATTTTACGCGTGCACGATGTTGCGGAAACTGTCGACGTAGTGCGGATGATTGCCGCCGTCGAATCGGCAAAATAGAAGGTTGGAGTATCCATGACCAAGAAAAAGTATTTCGGAACCGATGGCATTCGCGGTCGTGTAGGTCAATTCCCCATCACTCCCGACTTTATGCTCAAGCTTGGCTGGGCAGCGGGGATGGCGTTTCGCAAAATGGGCGCATGCCGGATACTGGTCGGCAAGGATACGCGTATTTCGGGATACATGTTCGAATCGGCGCTGGAGGCTGGCCTGTCCGCTGCCGGTGCCGACGTGATGCTACTTGGCCCGATGCCGACACCGGCAATTGCCTATCTGACCCGCACATTTCACGCTGAAGCGGGCATCGTCATCAGTGCCTCGCACAATCCGCATCACGATAACGGTATTAAGTTCTTCTCGGGCCAAGGCACTAAGCTGCCAGACGAGATCGAGATGATGATCGAGGAGCTGCTGGATACCCCGATGACGGTTGTCGAGTCAGAGCAGTTGGGCAAGGTTTCGCGGATCAACGACGCGGCTGGCCGTTATATCGAATTTTGCAAAAGCAGCGTGCCAACCAGCACCGACTTTGCCGGGCTCAAGCTGGTAGTCGATTGCGCGCATGGTGCGACCTACAAGGTAGCGCCTAACGTGTTCCGGGAGTTGGGTGCCAAAGTCACGGTGCTTTCCGCTGCACCTAATGGCCTGAACATTAATGACGATTGCGGTTCGACCCATATGGGTAATCTGCAGGCGACGGTCCTGGCCGAGAAGGCCGATCTGGGCATCGGCTTTGATGGCGATGGCGATCGCGTGTTGATGGTCGACCACACAGGCGCAGCCGTCGATGGTGACGAGTTGCTCTATATCATCGCTCGTGACCTTCACGAGCGCGGGCGCCTGCAGGGCGGGGTTGTAGGCACTCTGATGAGCAACCTAGGCCTGGAGCTGGCACTGGCGGACCTGAATATCCCGTTCGTGCGGGCCAATGTCGGCGACCGCTATGTCATTGCAGAGCTTCTGGAGCGCAACTGGCAGGTAGGCGGCGAAAACTCCGGTCATGTCGTTTGCTTCCAGCACACCACCACGGGCGACGCCATCATTGCCGCGTTGCAAGTGCTGCTGGCGCTCAAGCGCACCGGGCAGAGCCTGGCAGAGTCTCGCCAAGGCCTGAAAAAATGCCCTCAGGTATTAGTCAACGTGCGCTTTGAGGGCGGCGGTGTCGATCCGGTCCAGCACCCTGCGGTGAAGGAGGCCTGTGATCGCGTAACGGCCGCCATGGCGGGTCGTGGTCGTGTGTTGTTGCGCAAGTCCGGCACAGAGCCATTGGTACGCGTCATGGTCGAAGGTGAGGACGAAACTCAGGTCGTCGGCTATGCCGATGAACTGGCAAAGCTGGTCGCGCAAGTTTGCGCCTGATTTCGGCTTGCCAGTGTTGAAACTGTTGGGTAACATCTGCGCCCACTTTGACCGACGAGGTACAGCATGCGTCGCCCTATGGTAGCTGGTAACTGGAAAATGCACGGTACCTGCGCCAGCGTCGCTGAGCTGGTCGAGGGCCTTGCGAACATGGTACTCCCGAGCACGGTTGATGTAGCGGTGTTCCCGGCGAGCATTCATATCGGTTTCGTGGTTGATTGCCTTGAAGGGCATTCGATTTCCGTTGGTGGGCAGAACAGTGCACACGAAGCGGGGCAGGGCGCGCTGACAGGTGAAATATCACCGACCCAGTTGGCGGATGCGGGCTGCAAGCTGGTACTTGTGGGTCACTCCGAGCGTCGTCAGATAATGGGCGAGAGCAACAAGGTCCTGAGTCGTAAGTTTGCGGCAGCACAGGAAAGCGGACTTATCCCGGTGCTGTGCATCGGTGAAACGCTTGAGCAGCGCCAGGCCGGTAAAACGCTTGAAGTGGTCGGGCAACAGCTCGATAGCATCATCGAAGAGCTGGGAATCGATGCTTTTGTGAACGCGGTAATTGCTTACGAGCCGGTCTGGGCCATTGGCACCGGGCTGACAGCCTCGCCTGAACAGGCGCAGGACGTGCACGCAGCCATTCGTGCGCAGTTGGCGAAAGAGAATTCTGAGGTCGCGCAAGGTGTGCGGCTTCTATATGGCGGCAGCGTGAAGGCGGCCAATGCGGTCGAACTGTTCAGCATGCCGGATATCGATGGGGGGCTCATTGGTGGAGCTTCCCTGAATGCAGATGAGTTCGGTGCGATCATTCGCGCCGCGGGAAACTGAAAAAATGCTGGAAACAGTCGTAGTCGTTCTTCATCTGCTGGGTGCGCTGGGCGTTGTCGCTCTGGTATTGCTGCAGCAGGGTAAAGGTGCGGACGCTGGCGCGTCGTTCGGAGCAGGTGCATCAAATACTGTCTTCGGAGGCCAAGGTTCCTCTACCTTTCTTAGTAAGTTTACTGCTATACTTGCCGCCTGTTTCTTCATAACCAGCTTGGGGTTAGGTTACTTTGCTAAAGAGAAAGCTCATCAGCTGACTCAAGTAGGTTTGCCAGATCCAGCAGTGTTGGAAGTGAAGCAAAAGCCGGCTGCAGATGATGTACCGGTCCTGGAAGGGCAACAGAAACCCGTCGCTGCTCCAGCTGACGTGCCTGCCGCTCCAGAGCAGAAATAACACAGGATTCGCAGCTGATGTTGGGGCTGCAAAAAAGTTGTAATGCCGAGGTGGTGGAATTGGTAGACACGCAACCTTGAGGTGGTTGTGCCCATAGGGTGTAGGGGTTCGAGTCCCCTTCTCGGTACCAATTAACAAGTCAGCCCGCAGTAGCGGGCTTTCTTGTAGGTGGATGTGTCGGATTGACCCAAATCGGGATCGGTCGTATACTTCCGCCCCAGCTTTGTCGCGGGGTGGAGCAGTCTGGTAGCTCGTCGGGCTCATAACCCGAAGGTCGTTGGTTCAAATCCAGCCCCCGCAACCAGTTTTAGCGGAGCCCCTTTTCAGGGGCTTTTTGTTAGCTGGACACTTTATTACGCCGCTGTTTGACGGCGTTTTTCATGATGGGCGCTTTGCCCATTTTTTATTTGCACAGCATGCACGAGGGGGTTCAGGTGTCGAGCAAGCTAGAACAGTTGCAGGCCTTGCTGGCCCCGGTGGTCGTGGCCCTTGGCTATGAATGCTGGGGTATCGAGTTTTCGGCCCAGGGTCGTCACTCAATGTTGCGCGTTTATATTGATAAAGAGGGCGGTGTGCTGGTGGACGATTGTGCCATCGTTAGCCGTCAGATCAGCGGTGTTCTGGACGTAGAAGATCCCATCAGCTCCGAATATACGCTCGAAGTTTCTTCTCCTGGCATGGAACGCCCACTGTTCACGATCGAGCAGTTTGCACACTTTGCCGGGGAACAAGTGAAGATAAAGCTGCGTTCGCCCTTCGAGGGTCGACGTAACTTTCAAGGCCTTCTCCGCGGGGTGGAGGAGCAGGACGTCGTGGTGCAAGTAGATGATCACGAATACCTGTTGCCGATCGATCAGATCGACAAAGCCAACATTATTCCCACGTTTGACTGAGACGCGGATCCCGCGGATCCAATGGCTTGCGAAAGGCGAGGCGTACGATGAGCAAAGAAGTACTGCTGGTTGTTGAGTCGGTATCCAATGAAAAAGGCGTACCGGCCGGTGTGATTTTTGAAGCGCTTGAAATAGCTCTGGCCACGGCCACCAAGAAGCGTTTTGAAGACGAAGTTGATCTGCGTGTGGAAATCAATCGCCACACAGGTGCCTACGAGACTTTCCGTCGCTGGACAGTCGTTGAAGAAGACGATCTTGATGATCCGGCCATCGAAACCTGGCCAACCAAGGTTGCCCAGACTCATCCGGGCGCCAATGTGGGCGATGTCGTAGAAGAAAAGATCGAATCCATCGAGTTCGGCCGCATCGCTGCCCAGACTGCCAAGCAAGTCATAGTGCAGAAAGTTCGCGAAGCCGAGCGCGCTCAAGTCGTAGACGCTTATCGTGAGCGTCTGGGCGAAATCATTTCCGGTACTGTTAAAAAAGTTACGCGTGACAATGTCATCGTCGACTTGGGTAACAATGCCGAGGCTTTGCTGGCGCGTGAAGACATCATCTCCCGGGAAACTTTCCGTGTAGGTGTCCGCGTTCGTGCACTGCTCAAAGAGATCCGCACTGAAAACCGCGGCCCTCAGCTGATTCTGTCGCGTACTGCGCCGGAAATGCTGATCGAGCTGTTCCGGATTGAAGTTCCGGAAATTGCCGAAGGTCTCATCGAGGTGATGGCTGCCTCTCGTGATCCTGGTTCGCGCGCAAAAATCGCAGTTCGCTCCAAGGACAAACGCATTGACCCGCAAGGCGCTTGCATCGGCATGCGCGGTTCGCGTGTCCAGGCTGTTTCCGGCGAGTTGGGCGGCGAGCGTGTGGATATCGTGTTGTGGGACGACAACCCCGCACAGTTCGTCATCAACGCCATGTCGCCTGCCGAAGTGGCAGCGATCATCGTTGATGAGGACGCCCACGCCATGGATATCGCTGTAGGCGCAGACAACCTGGCCCAGGCGATTGGCCGCGGTGGTCAGAACGTGCGTCTGGCGAGTCAGTTGACTGGCTGGACCTTGAACGTAATGACCGAATCGGACATCCAGGCCAAGCAGCAAGCGGAAACCGGTGACATCCTGCGCAACTTCATTGACGAGCTGGAAGTCGACGAAGAACTTGCTCAGGTACTGGTAGACGAAGGCTTCACCAGCCTGGAAGAGATTGCCTACGTACCGTTGGAAGAAATGCTCAACATCGACGGCTTTGACGAAGATATCGTCAACGAGCTTCGTGCTCGCGCCAAGGATCGTTTGTTGACCAAAGCCATCGCTACTGAGGAAAAGCTGGCAGACGCCCATCCGGCCGAAGACCTGCTCTCGCTTGAGGGTATGGACAAGGATTTGGCGATGGAACTGGCGGTGCGCGGCGTAATTACCCGCGAAGACCTGGCCGAGCAGTCTATTGACGATCTGCTCGACATCGACGGCATTGACGATGATCGTGCCGGCAAGTTGATCATGGCCGCCCGAGCCCATTGGTTCGAGTAAGTAGATGCGGCCTGAGGAGAGAAGTGCATGACGCAAGTCACGGTGAAAGAACTGGCCAAAACGGTCGACACACCGGTAGAGCGCCTGTTACAGCAGATGCGTGAGGCAGGTCTGCCGCACACCGCCGCCGAGCAAGTTGTGACCGATAACGAAAAACAAGCCCTGTTGACGCACCTGAAAAGCGGCCACAAGGCTAAAGTGGAAGAACCGCGCAAGATCACTTTGCAGCGCAAAACCACCAGTACCCTGCGCGTTGCTGGCAGCAAGAGCATCAGCGTTGAAGTGCGTAAAAAGAAAGTCTTCGTACAGCGCAGCCCGGAAGAAATTGAAGCCGAGCGCAAGCGTGAACAGGAAGAACGCCGTGCGGTAGAAAATGCCGCGCGTCAGAAGGTTGAAGAAGAAGCCCGTCAGCGTGCCGAAGAAGAAGCGCGCCGTCAGCCTGCTCCTACACCGCAAGCTGCTGCAGGCGCCCCGGCTGTCGAGCCAGTCCCGCAAGTGGCCGCGCAGCCTGTTCAGGAGGCGCCAGTCGCTGCGCCTGCACCGGTTGCCGATCGCAAGAAGGATGAGCCCCGCCGCCCTGACAAACCACGCAACGACGATAACAATCGTCGCGGCAGCGGTGGTGATGGGGAGCGCAAGAACGCTCCGCATCGTGCTTCGGTCAAGGAAAAGGCGCCTGCACCACGCGTTGCTCCACGCACTACCGACGAAGAAAGCGATGGCTTCCGTCGCGGCGGTCGTGGCAAGGCCAAACTGAAGAAACGCAATGCTCATGGCTTCCAGAACCCTACCGGTCCTGTAGTCCGTGAAGTGAAGATCGGCGAGACCATCACGGTGGGCGATCTCGCTCAGCAGATGTCGGTCAAAGCCGCTGAAATCATCAAGTTCATGTTCAAGCTGGGCACTCCAGCCACCATCAACCAGGTACTGGATCAGGAAACTGCCCAACTGGTCGCCGAAGAACTGGGTCACAAAGTGACTCTGGTCAGCGACACAGCCCTGGAAGATTCCTTGGCCGAGTCCCTGAAGTTCGAAGGTGAAACGTTCTCCCGTGCGCCGGTTGTTACCGTCATGGGTCACGTTGACCATGGTAAGACCTCGCTGCTCGACTACATCCGTCGTGCCAAGGTTGCCGCTGGCGAGGCCGGTGGTATCACCCAGCACATCGGTGCGTACCACGTGGAAACCGAGCGCGGCATGGTGACCTTCCTCGACACCCCAGGTCACGCCGCGTTTACCGCCATGCGTGCTCGTGGTGCCAAGGCAACCGACATCGTGATTCTGGTTGTCGCTGCTGACGACGGCGTGATGCCACAGACTATCGAAGCCGTGCAACACGCCAAGGCCGCCGGTGTTCCGCTGGTAGTGGCCGTGAACAAAATCGACAAGCCAGGCGCTGATCTCGACCGTATTCGCAGTGAGTTGTCGGTTCACGGTGTGACCTCCGAAGAGTGGGGCGGTGAAACGCCGTTCGTTTCAGTCTCCGCGAAGATGGGCACCGGCGTCGACGATCTGCTCGAAGCCGTCCTGCTTCAGGCTGAAGTGCTCGAATTGGTCGCGACGCCATCGGCTCCTGGCCGTGGTGTGGTGGTTGAGTCGCGCCTGGACAAGGGCCGTGGTCCGGTTGCGACCGTTCTGGTTCAGGACGGTACGCTGCGTCAAGGCGATATGGTTCTGGTTGGCTCCAACTATGGTCGTGTTCGCGCCATGCTCGATGAGAATGGCAAGCCGATCAAGGAAGCCGGTCCATCCATCCCGGTCGAGATTCTCGGCCTGGACGGTACGCCGGACGCTGGCGACGAGATGAGCGTTGTGGCTGACGAGAAGAAAGCCCGCGAAGTGGCGCTGTTCCGTCAAGGCAAGTTCCGCGAAGTCAAGCTGGCCCGTGCTCACGCTGGCAAGCTGGAAAACATCTTCGAGAACATGGGACAGGAAGAGAAGAAGACGCTCAACATCGTCCTCAAATCCGATGTCCGTGGTTCTCTGGAAGCTTTGCAGGGCGCTTTGAACGGTCTGGGCAACGACGAAGTACAGGTCCGTGTAGTAGGCGGCGGTGTCGGCGGTATCACCGAAAGCGATGCCAACCTGGCGCTGGCTTCCAACGCTGTTCTGTTCGGCTTCAACGTGCGTGCTGACGCTGGCGCGCGCAAGATCGTCGAACAGGAAGGTCTGGATATGCGTTATTACAACGTCATCTACGACATCATCGAAGACGTCAAAAAGGCCCTCACCGGCATGCTTGGCAGCGACGTCCGGGAGAACATCCTGGGTATTGCCGAAGTTCGCGACGTGTTTCGCTCGCCGAAGTTTGGTGCGATCGCCGGTTGCATGGTCATCGAAGGCGTTGTGTTCCGTAACCGTCCGATCCGTGTACTGCGTGAAGACATCGTTATCTTCGAAGGCGAGCTGGAATCCCTGCGCCGCTTCAAGGATGACGCTTCGGAAGTACGTGCCGGCATGGAGTGCGGTATCGGCGTCAAGAGCTATAACGACGTCAAGGTCGGTGACAAGATCGAAGTCTTCGAGAAGGTCCAAGTGGCTCGCAGCCTCTAAACCGCGAGCTTCAGGAGTCCTGGCAGTCGTCGCATGCATGTGCTCGGCGCTGCTATGAACTCTAAACGCAACGCCCGGTCCGGCTTCTGCCAGGCCGGGCGTTTGCCGCTTTCAGACCGCGTGGCTTTTGCCGCAGGTCAGTGACAGGTAACAAGACATGGCAAAAGAATACAGCCGTACCCAACGTATCGGCGATCAAATGCAGCGCGAGCTGGCGCAGTTGATCCGTCGTGAAATCAAAGATCCGCGCGTGGGTCTGGTCACCATCACCGCAGTGGACGTCAGTCGTGACGTGGGCCACGCAAAAGTTTTCATCACCGTGATGGGGCAGGACAACGCCGAAGACATCGCTCAGACCATCAAGGTGCTGAACTCGGCGGCCGGTTTCCTGCGCATGCAACTGGCGCGGGAAATGAAGTTGCGCAGCGTGCCTCAGCTTCACTTTCACTACGATGAAAGCGTTATCCGTGGCGCGCATCTGTCAGCCCTGATCGAGCGCGCGGTGGCCGAAGATGGTCAGCACGACACCTCCGCCAAGCCAGACGGCTCGGAGGAATAACGGCGTGGCCCAGGTCAAGCGTATTCGCCGCAACGTCAGCGGCATCATCCTGCTCGACAAGCCATTGGGTTTCACTTCCAACGCCGCCTTGCAGAAGGTTCGCTGGTTGCTCAATGCGCAAAAGGCCGGCCACACAGGCAGCCTCGACCCACTGGCGACCGGCGTACTGCCGTTGTGCTTCGGTGAGGCCACCAAATTTTCCCAGTACCTGCTCGATTCCGACAAGGGTTATGAAACCCTGATGCAGTTGGGTAAGACCACCACGACGGCAGACGCCGAAGGCGAAGTGTTACAAACTCGTCCGGTGACCGTTGGTCGCGCCGATATTGAAGCCCTATTGCCCGATTTTCGGGGCCAAATCAGTCAGATACCGCCGATGTACTCCGCCCTCAAGCGTGATGGTCAGCCGTTGTACAAGCTGGCTCGCGCAGGGGAAGTGGTGGAGCGCGAACCGCGTTCTGTTACTATTGCGCGCCTGGAATTATTGGCGAGCGAAGGCGAGACCGCGCGCCTGGCTGTCGGCTGCAGCAAAGGAACCTACATTCGTACCCTGGTGGAGGATATCGGTGAAAAACTTGGCTGTGGTGCGTACGTTGCCGAGTTGCGTCGCACGCAGGCGGGTCCGTTCACTCTTGCCCAGACGGTAACGCTGGAGGAACTCGAAGCAGTGCACGCCGAAGGCGGCAATGAAGCGGTCGATCGATTCCTGATGCCTTCCGACAGCGGCCTGCAGGATTGGCCACTGCTGCAGTTTTCCGAGCACAGTTCGTTTTACTGGTTGCATGGTCAGCCAGTCCGGGCCCCCGATGCGCCGAAGTTTGGCATGGTGCGGGTGCAGGATCATCAAGGACGCTTCATCGGTATCGGTGAAGTGAGTGAAGACGGGCGGATTGCGCCACGTCGATTGATTCGGTCAGAGTGACCGAAGCCGCCGTGACAGGACTTCCTGGCGTGGCGGTACGAGGATGGCTGTTAACAGGCATGGTCACTCCTCACTTTTTAATACGAGAGTTTGCTCTCGGCCTGTTGAAACCTCTCCCTGGAGCGGTTTCCTGATAAAAGGAATGCCCACATGGCACTCAGCGTTGAAGAAAAAGCTCAGATCGTAACCGACTACCAGCAAGCTGTTGGTGATACGGGTTCGCCAGAAGTGCAAGTTGCACTGCTGACCGCCAACATCAACAAACTGCAAGGCCACTTCAAGGCCAACGGTAAGGACCACCACTCCCGTCGTGGTCTGATCCGTATGGTAAACCAGCGTCGTAAGCTGCTGGATTACCTGAAAGGTAAGGACGTTAGCCGTTACAGCGCCCTGATCGGTCGTCTGGGTCTGCGTCGCTAATAACGCCGCAGCAAGAGGTTGGTCGTCTGTCAGTTTCGCCGGTTTACCGGAGTTTCTAGCAGGCCTCCAGCCTCTAGTTTTATCTGGACTGCCGAAGGGGCCGATTCCCCTCGCTGCCCAAGAATTCGCAAGAAACCAGTTCCCCAAGAGCCACAAAGAAGGTAGGAAACCGTGAACCCGGTAATCAAGAAGTTTCAATTCGGTCAATCGACCGTAACCCTGGAGACAGGCCGCATCGCCCGTCAAGCTTCTGGTGCAGTATTGGTCACCGTTGACGACGACGTCACCGTGCTCGTGACTGTGGTCGGCGCCAAGCAAGCAGATGCCGGCAAAGGCTTCTTCCCTCTTTCCGTTCACTACCAGGAAAAGACCTACGCTGCCGGTAAGATCCCAGGTGGTTTCTTCAAGCGCGAAGGCCGTCCTTCCGAGAAAGAAACCCTGACCTCGCGTCTGATCGACCGTCCGATCCGCCCACTGTTTCCCGAAGGTTTCATGAACGAAGTGCAGGTCGTCTGCACCGTTGTTTCCACCAGCAAGAAAACCGATCCGGATATCGCTGCGATGATCGGTACGTCGGCAGCCCTGGCCATTTCCGGTATTCCTTTCGACGGCCCGATCGGCGCTGCTCGTGTGGCCTTCCACGAAAGCACCGGCTACCTGCTGAACCCGACTTACGAACAACTGAAAGCATCGAGCCTGGACATGGTCGTTGCCGGTACCGAAGAAGCGGTACTGATGGTTGAATCCGAAGCCAAAGAGCTGACCGAAGACCAGATGCTGGGCGCGGTTCTGTTCGCCCACGACGAATTCCAGTCGGTCATCAAGGCCGTCAAAGAGCTGGCTGCCGAAGCCGCCAAGCCTGTCTGGAATTGGGCTCCAAAGGCTGAAGCGACCGAATTGCTGGGCGCTATCCGCTCCGAGTTCGGCACTGCCATCTCCGAGGCCTACACCATCACTGTCAAGGCTGACCGCTACGCTCGCCTGGGCGAGTTGAAGGATCAGATCGTTGCCAAGCTGGCTGTCGAAGAGGGCAGCCCGTCTGCTTCCGAAGTCAAAGCCGCTTTCGGCGAAATCGAATACCGCACCGTTCGCGAAAACATCGTTAATGGCAAGCCTCGTATCGACGGTCGCGATACCCGTACCGTACGTCCGCTTAACATCGAAGTTGGCGTTCTGCCAAAGACCCACGGTTCGGCATTGTTCACCCGTGGCGAAACTCAGGCGCTGGTCGTTGCCACCCTGGGTACCGCACGTGACGCGCAGTTGCTTGACACCCTTGAAGGCGAGAAGAAAGACCCCTTCATGCTGCACTACAACTTCCCTCCGTTCTCGGTGGGCGAGTGTGGTCGCATGGGCGGCGCTGGTCGTCGTGAAATCGGTCACGGCCGTCTGGCCCGTCGTTCGGTTCAGGCCATGCTGCCAGCCGCTGATGTGTTCCCGTACACCATCCGCGTGGTATCGGAAATCACCGAGTCCAACGGTTCCAGCTCGATGGCTTCGGTCTGCGGCGCTTCCCTGGCGTTGATGGACGCCGGCGTGCCGATGAAGGCGCCGGTTGCCGGTATCGCCATGGGTCTGGTTAAGGAAGGCGAGAAATTTGCAATCCTGACCGACATCCTGGGTGACGAAGACCACCTCGGCGACATGGACTTCAAAGTAGCCGGTACCGCCAAAGGCGTCACCGCGCTGCAGATGGACATCAAGATCAAGGGCATCACCGAAGAGATCATGGAGATCGCCCTGGGCCAAGCCCTGGAAGCTCGCCTGAATATCCTCGGCCAGATGAACACCATCATCGGTCAGTCGCGCACCGAGCTGTCGGCAAACGCGCCGACCATGATCGCGATGAAGATCGACACCGACAAGATCCGTGACGTCATTGGTAAAGGTGGTGCGACCATCCGTGCCATCTGTGAAGAAACCAAGGCTTCGATCGACATCGAAGACGACGGCTCGATCAAGATCTTCGGCGAAACCAAGGAAGCGGCTGAGGCAGCACGCCAGCGTGTTCTGGGCATTACTGCCGAGGCCGAGATCGGTAAGATTTATGTCGGTAAGGTTGAGCGCATCGTCGACTTCGGCGCTTTCGTCAATATCTTGCCGGGTAAAGATGGCCTGGTTCACATTTCCATGCTGAGCGATGCTCGAGTAGAGAAAGTGACCGACGTTCTAACAGAAGGTCAGGAGGTCGAAGTGCTGGTATTGGACGTCGACAACCGTGGTCGTATCAAGCTGTCGATTAAAGACGTGGCCGCTGCCAAAGCTTCGGGCGTCTAACGCTATGTAGCTCCGGCTGTAAAAAGGGCCCGTATAGGGCCCTTTTTTTTCGATTGCAATTAATGGCTTACAGCGTAGGAAGGCACACCGTCGGCAGACGCGAACATGCATCTTGCAAGCGGAACTTTTGATAAACGGGCAATCTGCACGACGGTAGTGAACTGGAAGTTTTTTAACCTGCTGATTTATAAGGTAAAAACAACTCATCGAGATGTGGCACAGCGATTGCGATATACCAGTAACCCTGCGGCCAACGAGGTTGGCGCAGTTTCTGAGAAAAACAGGAGTTACTCGTATGAAGAAGTTCGCTATCGCTGCTGCTACCGCCACTGCTCTGACTCTGACTCTGGCTAACGTAGCCATGGCTCAGACCTCTACTCAAGCTCAAGCGCCGATGATGGTGGCTGCGAGCGAAGTTACCAAAACCAAAGAAGCCACTTCTGACTCTTGGATCACCACCAAGGTCAAATCCGATCTGCTTACCGAAAAAGGTATTCCAGGCTCCGACATCAAGGTTGAGACCAACAAAGGTGTGGTTTCCCTGTCGTCGACCGTCGCTATCACTGAAGCTCAAAAGACTTCCGCTGTAGCGATCACCAAGAAAATCAAAGGCGTGAAAGCCGTTTCGGCTGACGGCCTGAAAGCTGAGTAATCAGGTTTCAAAGAACCGTACGAACGGATGATTGATGGCCAGGGAGGTTCTCGATCAGTCGATTGAAGGTTCATGCGAAGGCCACAAGGATGTGGCCATTACAGGCCCCGGCGCTCGCGTCGGGGCCTGTTCTATCTGGAAGCTGAGTAAATTGTCTATAAACACGTTGCTCCACGATTCGCTCAGCAGGGTTTAGACTTACACACACAAAAAAAAGCTATAAAGAACGTGGTCTTGTTGTGTTGGCGAACGTTTTCGTGTTTGAACTTCTTTTGGAGCACTCGCACCAACTTCTTCTCATCCACCAGCCACTGCGTGTTTACAAGCGCCGTACGCTCGCCTTTCTCACACCTCTGCTGCAGCAATCTACCTTGGCCGAACGTTCTTTGACCGACTGTTCGCGGCCTATCGGGCCCACTCGTTGAAGAGTGGCTTGCTGCGTGTAGCAGCTGATATACGCGGCCACCAAGCAGCGCTTTTTTATCTCGCCAAGTCACATTGGCGCCCTAAATCAAGATCCCTTTACGTAAAAGAGTGTAGATATCTTCATCCGCAGGAGTGTGGGCGTCATAAAATATTGGCATGTTGTTTTATTCATTCGTCCGGGTGGAAATCCAATTGTTGCTGCGCATAATTATTGCATGCTGCCTTCACGTGCCTAGATGAGTGAAGATTCGCCCCACTCTGTTCGCTGATCTTTAATGGGATAACGATTCGATTTAAGGCGCACTTACACGTTGTCGCGCGATGAATTGCACAGACAGTCCGGGCCTTGCCTGACATTCTTTTGCCGTGAGATTGAACGCAATGTCCACGATTCCCTTGCTGATTTGTGACGATTCCAATATGGCGCGCAAACAACTGATAAGAGCCTTACCTCCCGACTGGGGGGTAACAGTGACGACAGCGACCAATGGAAATGAAGGTCTACAGGCGATCCGTCAAGGCTTGGGGCAAGTGGTGTTGCTGGATTTGACCATGCCGGATATGGACGGCTATCAGGCGCTGGCTGCCATCCGAGCGGAAAAACTGCCAGCCAAGGTCATCGTGGTATCCGGCGATGTCCAGGAGGAGGCTGTGCGCCGTACCCTCGAACTGGGCGCCTTGGCGTTTCTGAAGAAACCGGCCGATCCGCTTGAGTTGCAGCAGACCTTGCAACGTCTCGGGCTTCTGGGTGAGCCGGCCAGTGCCGTGGCTGGTGCGCCCACATCCGAACACGCCGCCATCAGTTTTCAGGATGCGTTTCGTGAAACCATCAACGTGGCCATGGGCCGTGCCGCGGCGTTGCTTGCCCGGGTCCTCGGGGTGTTCGTTCAGTTGCCGGTCCCCAACGTCAATATGCTGGAAGTCGGTGAGCTGCATATGGCCCTTGCCGACGCCCAGGCCAGTGATCGGCTGACCGCCGTATGCCAGGGCTACATTGGCGGCGGCATCGCAGGTGAGGCGCTACTGCTATTCCATGACTCCGAAATCGCCGACATGGCGCAACTGATGAAGATTCAGGACAGCGATTATTCCGAAATGGAAATGCTGCTGGACCTGTCTTCGATCCTGATCGGGGCATGCCTTAGCGGCATTGCCGAGCAGATTGACATCGCGTTTTCCCAAGGGCATCCACAGGTGCTCGGTGAACACAGCGGCATCGAGGAGCTGATACGCATCAACCAGCAGCGCTGGAAGAAGACTCTCGCTGTGGAGATCAGTTGCAGCCTGGAAGGCCACAACATTCATTTCGACCTGTTGATGTTGTTCACCGAAGATTCGGTTGAGCGCCTGTCGCGAAAACTCGCCTACCTGATGAGCTGATACATGAACGATCATATCGACCTTAAAGAGCTGCATTGGCTGCTGACCATCACCCAGAGCATCGACGTCGGCGTTGTGGTGCTGGATCAGGGCTACCGGGTGCAGGTGTGGAACACGTTCATGGAAAACCGCTCGGGCGTACTGCCTAACGAGGCAGCCAATCGCTCGTTCTTCGAGCTGTTCCCGGAGGTGAGCCAGGACTGGCTGAAAAAGAAGCTCGATAGCGTGATCACGCTCGGTACACCAGCGTTCACTATCTGGGAGCAGCGCCCGTATCTGGTGCGTTTCAAAAGCTATCAGCCGATCACCGGCCTGGAAGATTTCATGTATCAGAACACCACGATGTTCCCGTTGCGCTCAACCAGCGGCGAGGTGACGCATGTGTGTGTGGTGATCTACGACGTTACGGATGTGGCGACCAACCGGCTGCAGTTGCAGGCAGCCAACCAGCAATTGCAGAAACTCTCCAACACTGACCGCCTGACTGGCCTGCATAACCGTGGGTATTGGGAGGAGATGGTACGTATGGAGTGTTCGCGGCACGTGCGGTACGGCACATCAGCGGCGCTGGTGATGTTCGACATCGATCATTTCAAACGCGTTAACGACACTTATGGTCACCAGTGTGGCGACAAGGTAATCCAGGGCGTGGCTGATGTGATCCGCGAGCACATTCGCGATACCGATGTTGCCGGGCGCTACGGCGGTGAGGAGTACGCGGTGTTGTTGCCGGACACTGACAGCTATGGCGGCAGCATGTTCGCCGAGCGCCTGCGGGCGGCGGTCGAGGCGCAGGAAATCATCCATGATGGCAAGGTGGTCCGCTGCACCATTAGCCTCGGTGTGGCGGACATGGGTGCGTCCCTGACCGAGCACAAGACCTTGATCGAATGGGCCGACCAAGCGTTGTATGCGTCGAAGAAGAACGGGCGCAATCAGGTGTCGTTGCACGAGGGGTGATCGCAATGCGCCTGCTGCTAGTGTGGTATTTCTGAAACACCACACTAGGGCTTTGCTGCTTCTGGTGCAGCCGAAGGTGTGGGAGTTAAGCACGACGACGATCTGTCGCGTGCCGCACCGGCGGTAAGCCCTGCAACTGCGGGCTGTCTGAAATAACCAAGGGGTCAGAGTCTGTTACCGGTTCCTGGCCGATCGCAGGCAAGCCAGGCGTTCAGGGTTTTGGTGAGAATAAAAGACGCCAGCATTCCAGCGCCCGCAACGGTTCAAGACAACTCCGCAAAATCACTCAGCACGTCATCGCGTAGTGCAATGAACCGTGCGTCGCTGCGATTACGCGGGCGAGGCAGGTCGATGTCGACAATGCGACGAATCCGGCCCGGATGCGGCTGCATCACTACCACGCGATCACCCAGATACACCGCCTCGTCGACGTCATGGGTGACATGCACCATGGTGATTTTTTCCTGCTGCCAGATATTCTGCAGCTCGCGTTGCAAGCGCGCGCGGGTCAGGGCATCGAGGGCGCCAAAGGGTTCATCCAGCAATAGCACACTGGGTCGGTTCACCAGCCCGCGAGCGATGGCCACGCGCTGAGCCATGCCGCCGGAAATCTGATGCGGGTACGACTCGGTGAAGTCTTGCAGGCCCACCAGGTGAATATGCTCGCGTACGGTTTCGCGCTTTTGCGCAGGCGTCAGCGGTGCGTTCTTCAATCCGACGGCGACGTTCTGCTCCACGGTCAGCCAGGGGAACAAACGGTGGTCCTGGAACACGATGCCACGCTCAAGCCCTGTGCCCTTGATCGGTTTTTCATCGAGCAGGATGCGCCCCTCAAACGCCTCGTCCAGCCCCAGGATCAGCCGCAGCAGCGTCGATTTGCCACAACCGCTGGCGCCGACGATTGTGATGAATTCGCCCGGCGCAATGTCCAGCTGAATGTTATCCAGCACTTGCAGTTGCGTGTCGGCGCTGGCCCCGGAGAAGTGTTTGCTGACGTGCTCCAGGCGCAGCCCGTTGCCTTGCTGTGGTGAAAGCGGGAGCGGTTGACTGGCAGGCATGGCGAATTCCTTTGAATGCTTGAAATGTCGAGAAAGGGTCTAACGAGGCGTGACGCCGTAAAGCCGTTGCATGCGCCGCTCCAGGCGGCGTGCCACGGCATTGAGCCCCCAGCCGACCAGGCCGATGATGATCATGCCGAACAACACCAGATCCATCATGAAATGCTCGCTGCCATCGATCAGCGTATTGCCGATACCGTCGCCGGAAACCAGCAGATATTCGGCACCGATGGTCGCGAGCCACGAATACACCAGCGCCAGGTAAATCCCGGTGAAGATCGACGGCAGTGCGGCCGGCAGCATCACCCCGATGATGGTTTGCCAGCGGCTGAAGCCATACACCTTCGCCACCTCCACAAAGGCGTTCGGCACGTTGCGCAGCCCGTCGCAGGTATTGACCACCACCGGCACCAGTGCCGCGAGGGAAAGAAACACCACCTTGGCCACGTCGCCCAAGCCGAACCACACCGAGATCAGGGGGATCCAGGCGAACAGTGAAATCTGTTTGAACGTGTTGAAACTCGGTCCGACCAGGCGCTCGAACAGGCGCGAGAACCCCAGCAGGCAGCCGAGGACCAGGCCCAGGACAGTGCCGATCAGAAAGCCGCTGAGGTCGCGCACCAGACTTGATGAAATGGCCCGCCAGAACTGCCCCGAGGTCACCTGCTCCCAGGCGGTAACCGCGACTTTTTGCGGGGACACCAACAGGCCCGAATCGCTCCAGCCTTGATGGGCGGCCAACCACCAGACTGCGATACCGACTACCGGCACCACCCAGCCGCGATAGCGATGCTGGCGTGGCGTCTGTGTTGTCGTCAGTGAACTCATGCCAGCCTCCCTGGCGTGATCACCCGACCTTTATTCAGACGACGCTCGATGACCTCGAAGCCGCGGTCGATCAACAGCCCGACCGTGCCGACCACGACCACTGCCGCCATCACCAGGTCCATCTGAAACAGCTGACGCCCGTAAGCGATCAGATACCCCAGGCCCTCACTGGAGGCGAGCAACTCGACTACCACCAGCGACAGCCAGGCCTTGGTGAAGCCCAGGCGCAGCCCGGTGAAAATCGGCGCGAGCGCGGAGGGCAGCACGATGTCGGTGACGATCTGGCGCTGGCTGAAGCCGTAGGCCTGACCGACTTCGAGCAGACGCTTGGGCACCTGATGAAACGCCTGCAAGGTACACAGCGTCACCGGTACCAGCGCCGCGTGAGCGATGAGCACGTATTTCAAAGGCTCGCCGATGCCGAACAGCAGCAGGGCGAAAGGCATCCAGCCCAGCACGGGAATCTGCACCAGCGCGTTGAACGTCGGCAGCAGATAGTCTTCCACGGTTTTTGACAGCCCCATGAGCAGGCCCAATGTCACGCCCAGCCCCGAGCCGATCAAAAAGCCCACCAACACCCGCTGCAGACTGGCCGAGGCGTTGAGCCACAGATCACCCGTGGTGAACAGGTCGGTAAGGGTCTGGTAGACATACGCCGGTGGCGGCAGCACTTGCTCCGATAGCCAGCCGCGCTCGGTACCCAGGTACCACAAGCCCAACAGCGCGATGGGCAGCAGCCACGGCAGTGCGCTATTCAGCGCCCGGTTTCGCCAGGCCGGGCCAGGGCGCCTGATCGCTGTAACGCGGCGTGGTGCGCGTGCTGGAAAGTAGGGAAGGCGCTCGACGGTTGCCAGGCTTTTCGCCGGCGGCTGTCGTTGATCGAGGGCGGGTGCGGTCGCTCTGGGCATCACATCAGCCTCCGTTGTTGACCGTCTTGTCCGATGAAACGGTGGCGTTGTTCGCGCTTGCCTTGCCATCCGCGCCATAGGCAGTCCAGTAATGCTCCAGGCCCTTGGCCTTCAGCGCGTTATCCAGGTATCGGGTCTCGAACCAGCCGTCGATGGTCACAGGGCGGCGAATCATCTTCTCCTCCTTGGCCTGATCGGCGACCGCCTGATAACGCGTGCGCAGGAATTCATCTACCAGGGGCGAGGCGCTGTCGCGCAAGGTGATATGACCGAAGTCGGCCTTGAGCGAGGCCAGCGGTTCGTTGGTCTTGGCCCATTCGTTGAGCACGGCGTCGCGGTTGCTTTGCTCGGACTCCCACTTCGCGGCGTCGACCAGGGTGTTGACCACCTTCTGCACGTTGTCGGCATGTTCCTTTTCGTAGGCACCCCGGACGACCAAGGCGCACTGGCGCGTGTAGCGCACGTCGTTGTTGGGGTTGTCAAAGATGATGTCCGCCAGCCCCTGATCGCGCAGCTTGAACAGCTCGCGGCCGCCGAATGCAGCGTCTACTCCCTTGGAGGCCAGTGCGGCCTGGCTGCTGCCGCTGTCCAGGTTGATCACTTTTAAATCACGTTCGGTAAGGCCGTGATCGGCCAGCAGGTTGATCGACACCAGGTGTCCGTTAGTGCCGCGGAACACCGCGACTTTCTTGCCCTTGAGGTCTTCTATGGTCTTGATGTCGGAACCTTTCGGCACCGCCAGATACACGTTGGAGCGCACACCGATTGCGGCCAGCAGTTTGGTATCCAGCCCGTTGGCACGACCGACCACTTGCGGCAGGTCGCCTTCATAGGCGAAGTCCAGTTGCTGGTTGGACAGTGCCTCGTTCACCGCCGGCCCTGCACCCTTGAAGAAGAACCATTGAATCTCGGTGCCAGTCCCCTCAAAGGCCTTTTCCAGCAGTTGCTGGTTGCGCACGATGCCCAACGGCGATCCGCTGAAGGTGACGGGGTCGCCGCCCCCCGCGCTGGCCACGCCGATACGCAGCACGTCAGCCTCGGCCAAGGGCGTCATCAGCAGCGCCGCCAATGCGGCCGCCAGGCTTGTGGTACTCCATACAGAGGGTCGGTTGGCCTTTGCCATGACGTTTTTCCTTAAAAGTGAGTGACGACGATCAGGCGGCCAGATGCTTTTTGTCGGCTTCTGTTGGCGGGGAAAGGGTGTCGGGTGTCGGCTTGATCGCTTGGCTTGCGCGACCGTCCACACCGACGGGGATGTCACCGGCAACGGTGGTGCGGCGCACGATACGTTCGGCGTTGCCGTAGTCATTGATTGCGATGTGCTGAGTGGCGCGGTTGTCCCAGATCACCACGTCGCCCTCGCTCCAGCGCCAACGCACGGTATTGTCCAGGTGGGTGATGCGATCGTGGAACAGGCGGATCAATTGCTTGGAGTCGTTGCTGCTGACGCCTTGGATATGTTTGACGAAGTGGCCGAGCAACAGGCTGCGCTCGCCGGTTTCCGGGTGCACACGCACCAGCGGGTGTTCGGTCTCATACACTTGCGCGGTGAACTGCTCGCGATAGCGCTTAACACCCGCATCACCGGTATCGCGGGGCGCCGCGTAATCGTAAAGGTTGGTGTGCAAGGCACGAAGGCTGTCAGCCAGCACCTTCAGCGGTGTGGGCAGATCGGCGTAAGCAGTCGCGGTGTTGGCCCAAACAGTGTCGCCGCCGTAGGGCGGGATGACCACGCCGCGCAGGATAGAGATTTTCGGGTAATTGGCGACGAAGGTGACATCGGTGTGCCAGGAGTTTGCACGGGTTTCCTTGGCGTCCAGATGCAGGATGGCATTGCTCTGCTTGACGGACGGTACCGTGGGGTGAGGCACCTGATCACCGAAGCGCAGCGAAAAATGTTCGTGTTCTTCATCGGTCAGGAACTGCTCCCGGAAAAACAGCACCTTGTGCTTGAGCAGCGCTTGATTGATGAGGTTGAAGTCTTGCGCGCCAATGTCGCCAGAAAGCTTGATCCCGCTCAGCTCGGCGCCAATGCGTCCTGCCACGGGTTTGATCTGAATCGCCATGTCCTGAACTCCTGTCTAGGGTGTGCTGGCTCAGATCATAAAGATATAAATCAACGATTCGCTAATCACCTTTTGTCATAAATATAGAAGGAGAGTTTATGCGGGGTATTTATGAAGATAACCAGATTTCATAAGGTTATTCGAATGCGCTTGCGTGGGTTTGAAGCACTAGATCTGTCCATTGATTCCGGAAGAAGCGCCGAAGGCGCGTGGCTTGCCGCGATCGGCTGCGCAGCAGTCGCAGGACCAACAGCTCGGACCTGCCGCATGAACCACAGTCGCAGCAGTGACGACCGCTTCCGGGCACATTGCATGCAAGCTTGCGCCTGGGCCAGAAGCGGTCGTTGCTGAACGCAAACGGCAAATCATGTTTGCGGAACATCGTCCGGAACATCCTGCCCTTTGAATGTGCCCAACGACTTACGCAGCCGGCTCGCCAGCGAGCTGCTGCCGTGCACGTTGTGGTAGTGGAACACTGCCGTGGCGCGCAGGGCGTCTTCGGCGACCGGCATGTTGGTGTGCAGCGAACGGTAACCCCAGAACAGGTACAGGTGCCCGGGCCGCATGGTGATACGGGTGAAGGCCTGATCATCGCGCTTGAGTCGGCTCTTGAGGTAATGCTGCACCCAGCGGTTATCCACTAGGACCTTGTCGACAAGGTTGCGCAGGTAGCTGCGTCTGATGGGTCGATGATTAGGCAGCATCAGCAGGTCGCCGCGCTCGCCTGTTTCCGGCATGCACACCGGCATGATGGTGGTCAGCACGAATGAGTCGTAGTGAAAGATCAGCGACTCCCTGCGCCCGCCGTTGCCGGTCAGGCAGCGCAGCGTCTGCGTCAGGCTGGTATCGCTGGAGCGTTCGCCGGTGGCGCCTGCCACGACGCGACGGCACAGGTCGATGAAATCCCGAGAGTTGCCCCAGTCGTACATGGGGGTTCCAGTGACCGATTGTCGACCGGAGAGGGCAACGTAGTCATTGCCAGCGGCGGCCACTGCGTTTGCCACCAGCGCTTGCAGCTCCTTTAACTGCGCCGGACTGGCCCAGTCCGGCAAAACAGCGTATCCGTCACTGTCGATCGCCTTGATCAGGCTGTTCACCTGAGCGTCCGAAAAAGTCGAGTAGGGCATCGCGATACCTCATTGCGGGGTCTCTGGATCGTTCTTTTGCCCTCGGACCTAATGCCTGAGATGTACCGTTTGAGCTGGGCGAGGCGAGAGCCTAGCAGCTAGCACAGCTTTATCTACATGTGTTGAATAATTATTTCAAAATATGTTTCGTAGTATTGAAAAAGCGGATTTTGTGTCCGTTTTTGAAACAGATTCCCTCAAAAAGCCTTTTTTTTATGGTCTTTGGGTGTAACGATTTTGTGTCACATATTGTTTCGAAGCTCATCCCGACCGCTCAGCGCGAAGATAGGTTCTTCCAGACCTGTTATCCCCGGTCGCAAGGCGAACACCCCGCCAGCGAGCGGCTGATTACTCAGATCGCCACCGGGGCGGATCGAGGTAACGAACAACGTGTCCAGGTCGCGCCCGCCAAACGCGCACATCGACGGCTTCCTGACGGGCACCTTCAATGAACGATCCAGCTTGCCGGCAGGCGTGAATCGATGGATCAGTCCTTCGTCGTTGCCACAGATCCAGTAGCAACCATCAGCGTCCACGGCTGCGCCGTCGGGGCGTCCCGGAAACTGCTGCATGTCGACGAACAGGCGACGATGGTGCGGTGTGCCCGTTGCGACGTCGTAGTCGAACGCCCAGATTTTTTGCACTAAAGGGTGGGAGTCGGAAAGGTACATGATGTCGCCGTCTGGGCTGAAGGCCAGGCCGTTGGGCACGATCATGTCACTGACATACGCCGTAAGCGGCTCATGCTGGTCAGCGGTATAGCGGTACAACGCCCCCACCGAGGACGCCTCGGCCATGTCCATGAACATGGTGCCCGCCCAGAAACGGCCCTGGCGGTCACAGCGACCATCGTTAAAGCGCATGTTCACGCGAGCATGCGCGACATCGATCAGAAGGTGCGAGGTGAGCGTCCCGTCGGGTGCAGGCCTGACGTGGAACAGGCCGTTCTCCATACCGGCCAGCCAACTGCCGTCGCCGCAACTGGCGATGCACGCCAGCATTTGCGGTGCCTCCCAACTGCGCACGCGATGATCCGTCAAGCTCAGGCTGTTAAGGGTGCGCGCCGGAATATCCACCCAGTACAGCGCTTGTTCACGCACGTTCCATACCGGGCATTCGCCCGTGGCATTGCGCGCATCGAAGATCAATTCAGCCTGCATGGCGACTCTCCGCAAGGGTTAAAGGGGCAGGGCGGCCAATCGGGGTATTGACCGGTGTCAACGCAGCTTTACGCGTCGCCGAACGGCCCTGACACCACGAATGCGCCACCTTGATAGGTCAACAGCGGATCATCCGCCGCGGGCATGGGCTGGCCTTCAACCTCGGCGCGGAATCGTTCGGAGCTGTCCTTGGGCCGGTAGTCCAGATGACTGGCCAGACGGTTGTCCCACCAGACGTTGGCGTTAGCCGAAACGCCGTACACCACGGTATGAGCAACATTGGCCGTGTACAGCCCGCGCTCGATCAATTGCCTCAGGTCGTCATAGCTCAACCAGGTGTCGAGCATGCGGCGGTTCTGCGCCTGTGGAAACGAGGAGCCAATGCGGATGCTCACGGTTTCGATGCCATAGCGATCGAAGTAGAAGCTGGCAACGTCTTCACCGTAGGACTTGGACAGGCCGTAGTAACTGTCGGGACGCCGCACCGCGCTCGCGTCGATGGTTTGGTCCTGGCGATAAAAACCGATGACATGATTGGAGCTGGCGAATACCACACGCTTGACGCCATGCCGACGTGCTGCTTCGTAGAGGTGGAAAACGCCGCAGATATTCGGCCCGAGAATGTCTTCAAAGGAACGCTCTGTCGAAACCCCGCCGAAATGCACGATGGCATCGACGCCCTCGACCAACCGGTCCACCGCAGCTTTGTCGGCCAGATCACACGGCTGCACTTCTTCATGCTCGCCAGCGGCAGGGGCCATTTCGGCGATGTCGGAAAGCCGCAGGATCCGGCCATAAGGCTTCAGGGTATCGCGCAGCACCTTGCCAAGCCCGCCGGCCGCGCCGGTTAGCAGCAAACGGTTAAATGGGGTAGGGGCAATGGATTGAGTCATCGTGGGAGCACCTAATCGGGATGTTGTTGTTATTGGTGTCATCGGTTGTCGTATGACAGATCGCCGGATTATCGACATCCGCTACAAAAATTGTCAACGAATCGAGGGGGGCAGAATCGACGTTCAACGGCTGTTGCGAACGCCTTGTTTCTCTGCTAATTTCAAAAATGTTAACGATGACATTTCCGCTTTAACAATAAAAACAACGGGATTTTTCGCCATGACAACCCGCCTCAAGAAGGGCTTTTCCGCCGTCCTGTGCTCGCTCGCCGTCGCTGTAACGTGCGCTAGCTCCCCCGCCATTCAAGCTGCCGACACCAAAACAGGGCCGCTGAAAATCGGCGCCTCGTTTCAAGAAATCAACAACCCCTATTTCGTGACCATGAAGGACGCGCTGCAGGACGCCACCAGCAGCATTGGCGCGACCCTGTTGGTGACCGACGCGCGTCACGATGTCTCCAAGCAGATCAGCGATATCGAAGACATGCTGCAAAAGGGCATCGACATTCTGATCATCAACCCGACCGATTCGGTGGGCGTGCAGTCGGCGGTGAAAGAGGCCCACGACAAAGGCGTCGTGGTCGTGGCCGTCGATGCCCAGGCCAATGGCCCGCTGGATGCCTTCGTCGGCTCGAAAAACTTCGATGCAGGCGTTCAGGCCTGTGATTACCTGGCCAGGAACATCGGCGGCAAGGGCGATGTCGGCATCCTCGACGGGATTGCCGTGGTGCCGATCCTCGAACGGGTTCGCGGCTGCAAGGAAGCCTTGGGCAAGTACCCGGATATCAAGATCGTCAGCATTCAGAACGGCAAGCAGGAACGTGACCAGGCACTGAGCGTGACCGAGAACATGCTTCAAGCGCAGCCCAATCTAAAAGGCCTGTTCAGCGTCAACGACAATGGTTCGCTCGGCGCACTGGCCGCCATCGAATCCAGCGGCATGGACGTCAAGCTGACCAGCGTCGACGGCGCGCCGGAAGCGATCAAGGAAATCCAGAAGCCTAATACCAAGTTCATCGCCACCTCTGCTCAATACCCACGCGATCAGGTGCGTCTAGCGCTGGGACTTGCACTCGCCAGGAAGTGGGGCTCGCAAGTCCCGGCGACCATCCCGGTGGACATCCTGCTGGTGGATCAGGCCAAGGCCAAAACCTTTTCCTGGTAACCGGCCCGTCGCTGCTCGCCTGGCCTTCGCGGTCCGGCGGGCGCTGCGGATTCGAGCGAGTTTGTGCTTTGGCGAGGTGCCCATGAGCTGCCTTCTGCAACTGGAAAACATCTGTAAAAGTTACCCCGGCGTGCATGCCCTCAAGTCGATCAACCTGCAGGTCGAGCGCGGCGAAATCCATGCGCTGCTTGGCGAAAACGGCGCGGGCAAATCCACGCTGATGAAGATCCTGGCGGGCGTCGAGCATCAAGACAAAGGCAGCATTCGCATCGATGGCGCCGAACAGCATTTCGCGACGTACAACGAAGCCATCGCGGCGGGTATCGGCATCGTCTTTCAGGAATTCAGCCTGATTCCCTACCTCAATGCCGTGGAAAACATTTTCCTCGGCCACGAGATCGTCAATGGCTTTGGTCTGCTGCGCAAAAACCAGATGCGCGAGAAGGCCATCACCCTGTTCGACCGGCTCGGCGTGAAGATCAACCTGGACTGTTCGGTGCAGCACTTGAGCGTTGCCGAGCAGCAGTTCGTAGAAATCGCCAAGGCGCTGGCCCTTGAGGCGCGTTTGCTGATCCTGGATGAACCCACCGCCACGCTAACGCCGTCAGAGGCCGAGCTGCTGTTCGACATCATGCGTGAGCTGAAAAACCAGGGCGTGGCGGTGATTTTCATTTCCCATCACCTTGAAGAAATCTTTCAGGTTTGCGACCGCATCAGCGTGCTGCGCGACGGCGCCAATGTCGGCGCGCTGACCGTGGCTGATAGCGACATCGATACCCTGGTAGAGATGATGGTCGGGCGACGCCTTGAGGCGAGCTTTCCGCCCAAGCCGACGCAGCCGCGTGGCGAAGTGGTGCTGCAGGTGCGCGACATTCAGCTGACCCGTGACGGCCCGCACAATCATTTCAACCTGCACAAGGGCGAGATTCTCGGCTTTGCCGGGTTGGTCGGTTCCGGGCGCACGGAACTTGCGCTCGGCGTTATCGGCGCGTTGCCGGTGGTGAGCAAGGACGTCGTGCTGCGCGGGCAGCCAGTCAACCTCAGCGACCCCGCCCATGCGCTGGCCAACGGCATCGGCTTGCTGCCGGAAAGCCGCAAGAGCGAAGGGCTGATCGTCGATTTCAGCATTCGTGAAAACATCTCGCTGAATAATTTGGGCAAGTACGAAGGCGCGGCGCACCTGCTCGACCGGCACAAGGAAAACGTCACCACGGGCGAGCTGATGAAGCAGCTGTCGATCAAGGCGCCGACCTGCGAAAGCCGGGTACTCAACCTAAGCGGCGGCAACCAGCAGAAGGTGGTGATCGCGCGCTGGATCAACCATCACTGCGACATTCTGATTTTCGACGAACCGACCCGAGGCATCGACGTCGGTGCCAAGGCCGAAATCTACAACCTGATGCGCAAACTCACCGAACAAGGCTTCGCGATCATCATGATCTCCTCGGAACTGCCGGAAATCATCGGCATGTGCGACCGCGTAGCCGTCTTCAACAAGGGCGCCATCGTCAATGTGCTGGAGTCAGCGGCCATCAATCCGCAGGAAGTGATGCGCCATGCCACCGGGAGTCTGAACAGTGAACACGTCCATTAAAGCCATGACTACGCAAACTGATCGTACGAAGCACAGCATGAAGGTCAACTTCGCCCAACTGATCCGTTCACCCGCGTTCTACCCCTTCGTCGGGCTGGTGGTGGTGACGGTCTTCATGATCTTCGCCAGCGACAAATTCCTCACCGGCGCGAACCTGGAAAACATCGCGCGCCAGGTGTCGATCAACGCAATCATCGCCGTGGGCATGACCTGCGTGATTCTCACCGGCGGCATCGATTTGTCGGTGGGACCGGTCATGGCGCTGTCCGGTACGCTGACCACCGGGTTGATGGTCGCAGGCGTGCCTGCACCCATTGCGATTCTCATCGGTTTATTGATTGGCGTGGGCTTCGGAGTCGGCAACGGCCTGTTTGTGGCCTACCTGAAAATGCCGCCGATCATCGTCACCCTCGCAACCATGGGTATCGCTCGCGGCCTGGGCCTGATGTACACCGACGGCTACCCGATTGCAGGCATGCCTGAGTGGTTCGCCTGGTTTGGTCGCGGCACCTTATTCGGTATTCAGGTGCCGATCCTGATCATGCTGCTGACGTATTTCCTCGCTTGGGTGTTGCTGCAGCACACGCGCATTGGCCGCTACGTGTATGCCATTGGCGGCAACGAGGAGGCCGTGCGTTTATCTGGCGTGCGTGCTTCGCGCTTCAAGCTGCTGGTGTATTCGATCAGCGGGCTGACCGCCGCGATTGCCGGGCTGGTGTTGTCCTCGCGCTTGATGAGCGGACAGCCCAATGCCGGGGTCGGCTTTGAGTTGGACGCGATTGCCGCCGTGGTGCTCGGTGGCGCGTCAATTGCGGGGGGACGTGGCGTGATCATCGGCACCCTGGTCGGCGCGCTGTTGCTGGGCGTGCTCAACAACGGGCTGAACATGCTTGGCGTGTCGCCCTACGTGCAGAGCGTGATCAAGGGCGGAATCATTTTGCTGGCGATTTTCATCAGTCGGCAGCGGCATAAATAAACGGGCTGACGCAGCCCCTGTAGTCGTCCGGCTTGCCGGCGGCGCTGATCATGAACATATCACCGCCGACAAGCCGGGCCACTACCGCAATCGCACCTTCCGAACCAACGGGGCCAACTGTTGGCCGAAAATTTTCTGACCTCGAACCAGGTGAACCGACATGGAACAAAATACAAAAACCACCATGCAAGCCGTTGTCTGCCATGCGCCGAAGGACTACCGACTGGAGCACATCAGCAAGCCCGTCGCCCGCGCCAATGAACTGGTGATTCGCATCGGCGCCTGCGGTATCTGCGCCAGTGACTGCAAATGCCATTCGGGCGCCGCGATGTTCTGGGGCGGTGAAAGCCCGTGGGTCAAGGCGCCGGTGGTGCCGGGCCACGAATTCTTCGGCTACGTCGACCAGGTCGGCGAGGGCGCTGAAGAACACTTCGGTGTGAAGCTCGGCGACAAGGTCATCGCCGAGCAGATCGTGCCGTGCGAGAAGTGCAAGTTCTGCAAATCCGGCAAGTACTGGATGTGCGAAGTGCACAACATTTTCGGCTTCCAGAAGGATGTGGCCGAGGGCGGCATGGCGCAGTACATGCGCATTCCGAAGACGGCCATCGTGCACAAAATTCCCGAGTCTGTGTCGCTGGAAGACTCCGCGCTGATCGAACCGATGGCCTGCGCGATTCACACGGTCAACCGGGGCGACGTGCAGCTCGATGATGTGTTAGTGATCGCCGGCGCCGGCACGCTGGGCCTGTGCATGGTGCAGGTCGCCGCGCTGAAGACGCCGAAGAAGCTGGTGGTCATCGACATGGTCGACGAGCGTCTTGAGCTGGCGAAAAAATTCGGCGCCGACGTGGTCATCAACCCCAGCCGCGACAACGCGCGGGAGATCATCAACGGCCTGACCGATGGCTATGGCTGCGATGTGTATATCGAGACCACCGGCGTGCCGGTCGGCGTGACTCAGGGGCTGGACCTGATCCGCAAATTGGGGCGTTTCGTCGAGTTCAGCGTGTTCGGTGCCGAAACCAGCGCCGACTGGTCGATCATCGGCGACCGCAAGGAACTGGACGTACGCGGCGCTCACCTGGGGCCCTATTGCTACCCGATTGCCATCGACCTGTTCGAGCGCGGGCTGGTGACATCCGAAGGCATCGTCACCCACGACTTCGGTCTGGATGACTACGCCGAGGCATTCGAGTTGGCTAACTCCACCAAGTCGATCAAGGTGCTGCTCAAACCGGTCAACTGATTGCACGACCCCTGTAGGCGCTCACGCACCCGGACGTGGCAGCGATCGGCTACGAAGCAGTGGTAAAACCGCGTTCCGAGCAGCATCTGGCGTACCCCGGGCGCAGGGTTTGCTGCCGCTACGCGACAAGTCGCTGCCTCGCTCGGGCTCGTGAGCCCTTATGGTTGGGCATCACGTCAAATGGTCCGACTCCGCAGCAACCCATAACAAGAGAGCGCACGAGATGGAATACGTCATCGGGGTCGACATCGGCACCCAGAGCACCAAGGCACTGTTGGTCGATGCCCAAGGCCGCATCGTCGCGCAGCACAGTCACGGATACAAGGTCGACACCCCCAGACCGCGCTGGGCCGAGCAGTGGCCGCAGGTGTGGCTCGATGCCGTGGAAATCTGCATCGCGGCGTGCATGCGCAAAAGCGGCGTGCCCAAGGACAGCGTCAAATCCCTCTGCGTCAGCAGCCTGTACGGTGGCTCCGGCATTGCCGTGGACGCGCAGATCAAACCGCTGTATCCGTGTTTGATCTGGATGGACCGCCGCGCTGAAGAGCAGGTCGAGTGGGTCAATCAGCACATCGATCTGGAGCGCCTGTATGCGATCACCGGCAACTCGGTGGACAGCTATTACGGCTTCACCAAGATGCTCTGGCTCAAGGACAAGCAGCCGCAGGTTTGGGCTGACACGCGCTACCTGCTGCCGCCCAACAGTTACATCAATTATTGCCTCACTGGCGAGGTCGCGGTGGATCACAGCTCTGCCGGCAACATCGGTGGCGTCTATGACATCGGGGCGCGGAGCTGGTCGACAGAAATGCTCGACGCGCTCGGTATCCCGCCATCGATGATGCCCGAGCGACTGGTGCACTCCGGCCAGGTGGTCGGCGGGCTGCGCAACGCGTGGGCCGAGCGCCTGGGCCTGTCCACGGGCATTCCTTTGCTCGGCGGCGGTGTCGATGCGGCCATGGCCACGTTCGCGGCGGGCGTCACTCAGGTCGGCAACCACGTGGCCATGATCGGCACCAGCATGTGCTGGGGTTACCTCAACCAGCAGGTCGATGCCCGGCATGGCCTGGTGAGTTTTCCCCATGTCTTCAATGGTGCGAAAGACCTCTACATCTTTGGCGGCGCGATTACTGCGGGCGCCTCGGTCAGCTGGTTTCGCGAGCAGTTCTGCCAAGCCGAAGAGCAGCAGGGCCGCCAGACCGGTGAAGACAGCCATGCCATTCTCGAACGCGCGGCAACGCAAATTCCCGCAGGCAGCGACGGCGTGTTATTCCAGCCCTACCTGATGGGTGAGCGCAGCCCGGTATGGGACGCTCGGGCCAGCGGCAGTTTCGTGGGGCTCAACCTCTACCACACCCGCATCCACCTGTACCGCGCAGTGCTGGAGGGCGTCACGTTCGCCCTGCGTCACAACATCGAAGCCGGTACCAAAGGGGCGCAGTCCCTGGACCCACGCCTGATCGTGGTCGGCGGCGCGAGCCATTCGGATCTGTGGATGCAGATCATCGCCGACGTCACCCAATTCCCGGTCTACACCATCGTCCAGGACGTGGAAGCAGCCTTGGGTGCGGCACTGCTCGCGGCCCACGCCGTGGGGCTGGTGGATGAGGCTCAGGTGCACATAGGCTGGGTGCGTCTGGAGCGCAGAGCCGAGCCTGGCGCAGACAACGTGGCGTTGTATTCACGCTTGTATGCCGATTACGTGGCGCTGTATCCGGCGCTGAAACCGATCATGCACCGTCTTCAGGAAGCTTGAATGTGAACACTGCCCACTTCGATTTCAGCGGCCAGCGCATTCTGGTGACCGGCGCCAGCAGCGGCATCGGCTGGGAAGTTGCCCAGCAGTTACTCATCAGCGGCGCCGACGTATACGCCCTCGGGCGCGATCCGCTGGCGCTGCAAAAACTGGAAACCCAAGGCTGCCATGTGCTGCGTGTGGACGTCGGCGATCACGTGCAACTGGCCGCTATGCTGGCCGATTTGCCCGTCATGCACGGCCTGGTCAACTGTGCCGGGATCTCCATTCTCGAAGCCGCGACACAGATCAGTGCCGCCGCGTTTGATCAAGTGATGACGGTCAACGTACGCGCCGCTGCAATGGTGGCAGCGAGCGTAGCGAAAAAGATGCTCACCCAGGGTGTAGCGGGCAGCATCGTCAACGTCTCGAGCCAGGCGTCGTTGGTGGCGCTGGACGATCACTTGAGTTATTGCGCGTCGAAAGGCGCGATGGACGCCATGACTCGCGTGCAGTGTGGTGAGTGGGGCCGTTTTGGCATTCGCGTTAACAGCGTCAACCCTACCGTCACGCTGACACCGATGGCGCAGATGGCATGGAGCGAGCCGAGCAAGCGCGATCCTGCGCTGGCGGCGATTCCCTTGGGGCGCTTTGCCGAAACGGCCGAGGTCGCCGCGCCCATCCTGTTCCTGCTCAGCAGCGCAGCGTCGATGATCAGCGGGGTGTCGTTGCCGATCGACGGGGGCTACACGAGCCGCTGATTGATGAGCTCCGCGCCCGTAGGTTTCCACTCGGGCGCAGGCTCTGCAGTTGGATCAGCCCGTCAACCGTTTTCCAGTGCCCCGACAATCACCAGCCTGGCTATGGGCAGATAGCGATTCTGAATCCGCTCAAGCAGCATCTTCACCGCGCTGCTGCCCGCCAGTGAGGCGTCGTGGGCGATGCAGGCGATAGGAATGCCGAAGATGTCAGCGAAAGGAAGACGGTCGATGCCGCAGATCGGCAGGCTGTCGTGGGCGATGTTCCGGTCGCGCAGCGCTTTCATTGCCCCCAGCGTGATCAATTGGTTGAAGCCGAAAATCGCATCCGGCAGGGCACGCTCGCGCAAATAATCCAGCGTACTTTGATAAGCAGGCTCCAGCGTGTAATCGCCGGCGAACACATCCAGCTGCACCGGCTGCTCGCTTTGCACCAGCGCCGCTTTCACGCCCTTTAACCGCTCTTCGGAAATTCGCGAATGCGCAGGGCCGGTCAATACCAGCAAACGCCGCAGGTGCGGATTTCTGGCCAGCAGATAACGCGCGCCTTTCAGGCCGCTGTGGTAGTTGTCCAGCACCACGTGACTGAACGGGCTGTCATGCAGCGCGCGGTCCAGTTGCACCACCGGGATGTCGCCCTTGCTCAGGCGGCTTAGATACTGAGGCTGATAATCCGGCTCATCCGACACCGGCGACAATACGATCCCAGCCACGCGATAGCTGAGCAGGGTATCGACCGCCTTGCGCTCAAGCTCCTCCGAGCCGTCGGTGTCCACCAGCATGATGGTGTAGCCGTGCCTCTTGGCCTCTCGGGAGATGGCCTTGATCATTTCGCTGTAGAACGGGTTGTCCACCGATGCGGTGATCACGCCGATGATCATGCTCTCGCTGCGCTTGAGGCTGCGGGCAAAGGCGTTGGGCACATAATCCAATTCCTGAGCCACTTCAAGGATGCGCGCCAGCGTAGCGGGCTTGACCAGATCAGGTTTGTTCAACGCGCGGGAAACGGTGACCGGGGTCATGTTCACACGTCGGGCGATATCGGAAATGGTGACGGGAGTCTTTTTGCTCATGGACTTCGGGCGGCCTGGAATCAGAACAACATGCGGGGCGGCCACATGCTTGCTGGAGTGCGCAAGGCTAGCACGACATGGATTAAAAGCGACGCGGGCAAAAAGCCAAATGTTATCGTTTTCATCGCCAGCGGCACGACGTTGCCGTTGCCTGGACGTGATGCATCGAACGCAAGGGTTTGTGGTGTGGTCCACTCGCTACAACATTTTGCGGACGTGCCCTGCGCAATGGGCCAATAATGCGCGCCCGTTTTGACTGGTCTGGAGGATTCATGACCTCGCCTGCTCCATCCTCTTCGCGCGACTTCTTCATCGCCGCCGCGGCATTGTTGATCGCTATGCTCGGCACCACATTGCCAACGCCGCTCTATGCGATCTATCAGCAAAAGCTGGGGTTCGACGCGAGCTGGCTGACGATTATCTTCTCCATCTATGCCGCCGGTGTGATCGCCGCGTTGTTGGCGGTGGGCAGTTGGTCCGATCAGCTGGGACGCCGGCCTTTGCTGCTGGCAGGACTGTGCATGGGCGCGGTGAGTGCGCTGATTTTTCTGTTCTCCGATTCGATTGGCGGGCTGCTGGTCGGTCGGCTTTTTTCAGGGTTTTCAGCGGGCATCATGACCGGCACCGCGACCGTGGCCGTGATCGAGCTGGCGCCTAAACGCTGGAAGAATGCCACTCTGATGGCGACCGCTGCCAACATGCTAGGCCTTGGACTCGGCCCATTGTTGGCGGGCTTCACCTCGCAACAGCTGGCCGACCCCTTGCACCTGATCTTTTATGTGCACCTGGCGCTGTTGCTGCTGGCGGCGATCGGTGTGGCAGTGATTCGCGAAACCGTGCAGCGCCCGGCACAACTGAAATTGAGGATTCAAAAGCCGTCGGTTCCGGCCTCGGTGCGCAGCGTATTCATCTCGGCATCGATTGCCGGCCTGGCCGGTTTCAGCGTGGCAGGGTTGTTCACCAGCATGGTGCCATCAGTGATGATCCACATCATGCAGGTACACGGCGGGTTGTTGATTGGCGCGGTAATCGGGCTGTTTTTCGTGGCATCGATCATCGGCCAGGCCTCGCTGCAATGGTTGCCTGCGCGTCTGCACATGACGCTGGGCTGCGTGGGATTGATCTTGGGGATGATCTGCCTGGGCTTAAGTATCGCCACGACGCAATTGCCGCTGCTGGTGTGCGCAGGTCTCCTGGCGGGCGTGGGGCAGGGCATGATCCTGCGTGCGGGGATGGGCGCGGTGACGGCGAGCAGCCCGCCGCACCAGAAAGCCGCAGTGACGTCGGCCTTTTTCGTCGTCCTCTACATCTCGATTTCAGTGCCGGTCGTGGCGGTTGGCTTCAGCGTGCAGGCGTTCGGTTTGCCTCATGTGGGCGAGTTCTTCGCCTCGCTGGTGGCACTGGTCGCCTTGCTGGCGATGGTCAGCATGAGGCGTGTGCAGGCGCGTCAAGCGGCTGTTGCGGCGTCCGGGAGTTGAGCGATGGGGGTGAAGGTTGGCCTGATTTCAGACACTCACGGTCTGCTGCACCCCCAGGCGCTGCAAGCCTTGCACAGCTGTGATTATCTGATTCATGGCGGCGACATCGGCAAGCCGCAGATCCTCGACACGCTGCGGGAAATCGCACCGCTGACCGTGGTGCGCGGCAATAACGACACCGATGACGCCTGGGCGGCCGATGTGCCGTATGAGGCTGTGCTGCGTGTCGGGGCGCTGGGGATTTACGTCACCCACATCCTCGCCGACGTGCCGGATACGCTGCCTCGGGATGTGGGCGTGGTGGTGACCGGACACTCGCACAAGCCGCTCCAGCAGAGGCGTCACGGCGTACTGTTCATCAACCCCGGCAGCGCCGGACCTCGGCGTTTCAAGTTGCCGATCACAGTGGGGATCCTGCACATCGATGGGGCCGATGTCCGGGGAGAGCTGGTTGAGTTAACGCTGGACTAGCCGCCGTCCGCCGCTGCCCGGTACACAGGGCAGAACCAAGGCACGCCCTGTTTCACCCAGACCGCTCTGCGGGCAGAGAGCGTCTGAAGCCGCCGCTTAGCGTGCGCCTTACTTCGCAATCGGGTCCAGCCCGCTGGCCTTGATCACAGGCGCGGCTGCCGAGGAACTCAGGAAATCCAGGAATTGCTTCGCCTGCTCAGGGTGCTTGCTCTTGCTGACGACGCCTGCCGAGTACAGGGTCATTTGTTGGGCCTGGTCGGGAATCAGCCCGATGATGTCGATGCCGTCCACCGGCTTCAATTCGCTCAACTGCTGAAAGCCGATTTCCGCCTCGCCGCGAGCGATCACTTCACCCACAGGTTCTGCGGGAATCATGTGGCTCTTGCCTTGGATACGGTCGGCAACGTGCATCTGGTTGAATAGCACGCGGGACAGATACACACCGCTGGCGCTGTCTGAATAGGCGATGCTTTTGGCGTCGAGCAGGGTCTGTTTAAAGGTTTCCATGGTGCTGATGTCAGGGTGTGGCGCGCCATGTTTCACGGCCATGGCGATGTATGACTTGCCCAGGTCCACGCGGGTTTTTGGATCGACCTGGCCATCCTTGATCAGCTTGTCCAGCGCCGCACCGACCATCAGCACCACATCGGCAGGTTCCTGACGCGCCAGGCGATTGGGAATGGCTTGCGGAGTCGCTCCCATGGAGGGCGCTACTTCGCCTTGCAATTTGACGCCCGCGCGTTGTTCGTAATCTGCGGTAACGGCCTTGAACGCGCCCATGATGCCGCCGGAACTCAGCACGATCAGTTGTACCGGGGCGGGAGGTGTGGCGGCTTGAACGAAAGCCGCGGGAATGATGGTGATGGCGGCGCTTAGCAGATAAGGCAGAAATTTTTTCATGAAGATGAACCTGACGTTGTTAAAAAATGACGCGTAGTAAATAAAAACAGCGCGGGCAGTATGTGGCAATTGTGCGACGAGTAAATCCCTTTGTTGCGATCGCCGATACACAGGCGGCGTTTGCGTACGCAGATTCGGTTGTCGGGCATGGGGATGAAACGACACTCGGTCGGGCTGCAGCTCAAGAAAACAATGGCCAAGCCGATGCTCAAGGCGACCCCTCTCATCTCTGTGGAAGTTCGCCAACCATGTTCAATAAAAATTTAAAAAAAGAGTTGGCTGCCCTGCGTGAAGAACTTTCATCGGTGGAGCAGGTGAGAACCAGCCTGGACAACGAAATGCTGGGTATGCGTCTGGACGCCCAAGGTCGCATCGAGTCGGTGAACGCTAACTTCGAAACGCAAATGTTTTACCGAAATGCCGACCTCGTCGGACGCTCGATCGAAGACCTGGTTCCGTCCCATGTAAAGGGGCTGGATTTCTACCACCGGCTCAAATCCGCGATCAGCCGGGGCGAACACCTCAGTGGCGCGCTGCGTCTGCTGCGGGGCAATGGTCAGGAAGCCTGGCTGCGTTCGATTGTGCAGCCGGTTCGTGACAGCCGCGGGCGGGTAACTTACATCACCATCCACGCAAGCGATTTGACGCGCACCATCGAGAACTCCCGCGAGCATGAAAACCTGATCGAGGCGCTGCAGCGCTCCACCGCGGTGATCGAGTTCAACCTCAGCGGCGAAGTGCTGGCAGCCAACGAGCGCTTTCTAGGCGCGATGGGTTATTCGCTGGCCGATATCCAGGGCAAGCACCATCGCCTGTTCTGCGAACCGCAAGAGTACAACTCGCCCGAATACCAGGCGTTCTGGGACAAGCTGCGTCGGGGGGAATTCATCACCGGTCGCTTCAAACGCGTCGATAGCCACGGCCGCGTGGTGTGGCTGGAAGCGTCCTATAACCCGATCTCCGATGCGCATGAGCGGCTGTACAAGGTCGTCAAGTTCGCTACGGTCATCACCGATCAGGTCAATCGCGAAAATGCCGTGGCCCAAGCGGCAAGCATTGCCTTCACCACGTCTCAGCACACCGATGGCAGCGCGCAAAAAGGCGCTGCGGTGGTCCGGCAGACCGTTGGCGTCATGCGTGAACTGGCCGAACACATGGAGCAGGCGGCCGAGCGCATTGCCGCGCTGGACAAGCAGTCGCAATTGATCGGGTCGATCATCCAGAGCATCAGCAGCATCGCCGACCAGACCAACCTGCTGGCGCTCAACGCTGCTATCGAGGCGGCCCGCGCTGGCGAGCAAGGCCGCGGTTTTGCGGTAGTCGCCGACGAAGTGCGGCAGCTCGCTTCGCGTACCAGCAAAGCCACGGTGGAAATCGTCGGCGTGGTCAAGCAAAACCAGCAACTGGCCGAGCAGGCGGTGAGCGTGATCATCAGCGGCAAGGAGCAGGCACAACAAGGCCTCGAGCTGGCCGCGGAGGCGGGATCGGTGATCGTGGAAATCCAGGACGGTGCGCAGAAAGTGGTTAATGCAGTGGGGCAGTTCGCCAATCAGCTGTCGAGCTGATCCTGCAAATCATTCGAGGCTCACCCTTTGGGCTGGGGTCTCCTTTTGCCTTGAAAACGGTTAACGCCGCTGGTGGTGGTCGGTCCTGAGGGGTCCATCTGCGTCGATAGCGCGCACGGTAGTGCTGGAACAGCTTTTCACCGGCGGGCCCTGCGACGAATGAACCGAATCATTTAAAAAGCCGTGTCGAGGTGGCGACCCCGGCACGGCTTTTCTGATTTACACCCTGAAATGGCTTACCAGCATCTGCAACTGATTACCCAGACGGGCCAGTTCGACGCTGGACGCGGCGGTTTCTTCGCTGGCGGCGGCGGTCTGTTCGGACACGTCGCGGACGTTGAGAATGCTGCGGCTGATCTCCTCAGCCACCGAGCTTTGCTGCTCGGCAGCCGCTGCGATCTGCTGGTTCATGGCCTGGATATTGGAAACGGTGTGGGTGATGCTTTCCAGTGAAGTGCCAGCCTTGCGGGTCAGGACGACGCTGCTGTCGGTCAGGTTGCGGCTGCTGAGCATGATGTCCGATACCTGGCGCGTGCCGTTTTGCAAGGCGGCGACCAGCCCTTCGATCTCCTCGGTCGACTGTTGAGTGCGCTGGGCCAGGCCCCGCACTTCGTCGGCCACAACAGCAAAACCACGTCCGGCTTCCCCGGCCCGCGCGGCTTCAATGGCGGCGTTGAGGGCCAGCAGGTTGGTCTGCTCGGCCACCGCCTTGATCACGTCCATCACCTTGCCGATCTTGTCGCTCTCCTGCTCCAGCACGCTCATGGCGTCTGTGGAACGCACCACTTCACTGGCCAGTTTCTCGATCTGCATGATGGCTTCGCCTACCACCTTGTCACCGTCGCGTGCCTGCCTGTCGGCGTCGGACGCCGCGACCGAGGCCTGCTCGGCATTGCGTGCGACTTCGTGCACCGTGGCCGACATTTCGTGCATGGCCGTGGCAACCTGATCAGTTTCGACCTTCTGACTGTTGACCCCTGCACTGGTCTGCTCGGTGACGGCCGACAGCTCCTCGGCAGCGCTGGCAATCTGGGTGACGCTGTCGCGAATTCCGCCGATCAGGTCACGCAGGGTGGCACCCATGCGCTGGATGCCGGTTTGCAGCACGCCGAGTTCGTCGCGGCGTGTCACCCTCAGGTTATGGGTCAAATCGCCGCTGGCAATACGGTCCACCACCGCCAGGGTCTCCTGGAGCGGACGAGTGATCTGGCGAGTAATGATCAGCGCGGCCAGCGCGCCGAAGATCAGTGCGAGCAGGGTGCCACCGATTTGCAGCATGCGAGCCTGTCGCGTATCCGCGTCGCCCAGGGAGGTCTGCAGGTCGACCAGCTGTTGATTGAGTTTGACGATGGCTGCACCTTCGTCGGTCATTTCCGAGCGCGCAGCGATGATGTTGTCATTGGCCACCTTGAAACCCTGGACCGATTCCCGATAGCCGATCAGCGCGGCTTCCAGTTGCTTGAGGCGGTCGGCCTGCGCACTGCCGAATAGGGCCTTGAGCGGTTCCATGCCGCCGATGGCTTTCGCCAACTGGCCGGACGCGGCTTCTTCGGTCTTGGCAGTGGGGTTGGCGGTGTAGCCGCGTACTTCGTAGCGCACCAGCATCACGTCTTCACGGGCTTTGATGGCGGCCTGGTATTGCGGGAAGCGGCGTTCGTCGGACGGGTCCAGCTTCAATACATCGTCGTTAATGGATGCAATCAGTTGGGCGGCGTTTACGGCGTCTACGCCCATATCGGCACGCACCTTGGTGCTGGTCCGGTAACCCTCGCGCATTTTGTTCAGCGAGGTCTGGTAAGCACGGATCTGCTCGCCCAACGCGGTTATCGGTACCACGTTCACCGGGTTGCTGAACGTGGTGTGCAGGAACTGCTGATGGGCCTTGAACGCGTCGAGCGCAGTCTGCACGTTTTGTGCGATCGCTTCGTCGCCATTGCTGATCATGTATTGCAAACGGGTAACGCGCAGGTCAGTCAGTTTGTTGCTGAGTTTCATGATGTCCGCCACCCGGTCGCTGCGGAACGTCATGTTACTCAGGCTGGTCCAGCCGATCAGTGCAAGCAAGGCAGTGAAAACGAGTACCACACCGAACCCTAAGGCCAGTTTCATATTGACGCTGATGTTTGCGAACCAGCTTTTCATTTCCATTCTCCAGAAGGTTCAGTTTTCGAAGTCGTCAGCTGGAGAATTGTTTTTATAAAGCCAGCGAAACACTCAAATGCAGGAGGGCATCGGCAGTCATTCGGAAATCTGAAACGAATGTCGGGAATATGACGGCATCCGTATACACAACATGCGCTAATAAAATCCGTCACATTGCGATGGCTCATCTGAACCATTCCGTGAAATGTCATTTTATTGGCGGTATTGGACTTTTAGGTCCAAACGTGACTGTTAAGTCACTGCACTGAAAAGCTGACGTCAAGTTTTTCACTGCCTATGTATCGGGGATGAAATATTTCAACTGTCTAGGGTGCGTCGAACCCAATACCGTGTACCGGCTCGCCCATCGGTTATCGGGGACGGGATTTTTCTAACCAGCACGGAATTTGCGCATGAAACCTGTTCGGCGATTCACCACACTCGACAGTTTCAGGGGGATCTGCGCGTTATTGGTGGTGTTCTATCATCTGCACGTCGTCGACACGTTCATCCAAATGCGGTTTTTCCGGCAAGACGAGGTATTGCTCAATTTCTTCTTCGTCTTGAGCGGTTTTGTCCTGGCGCACACGTACGGCATGAAGCCGAACCTTTCATTCAAGTCCTTTGTCATCTCACGTGTCTTCCGCCTCTATCCGCTGCACCTGTTCATGCTCGCGTTCTTCATTCTGTTTGAGGCGGCGCGCTGGATTGTCTATAAGAACGGCTTCCCGCTGAACAACGTGCCATTCACCGGGACGTTTGCCCCGGACGAAATTCTGCCCAATCTGTTTTTGGTGCAGGCATGGACCACGCTCACTGACACCATGTCGTTCAATTATCCGTCCTGGACCATCAGCATCGAGTTCTACATTTATATGCTGTTCGGCGCGCTGTGCATGCTCTCCATGAGGAACCGCTACCTGGCGTTCGCTGCGATATCGGCGGTGACCTTCTGGCTGATCTTTTCGCAACATGAGCCGTTGGTAGAGCGCGCAATGCTGGGACTGTCCTGCTTCTTCGCGGGTAACGTCACCTATCTGGTGTACCTGTTGATTCGCGACAGATCGCCGCTTACGCCGTGGTTGGTAACAGTGCTCGAAGCCAGCATGATGTATGCCACGTACTGGATCGTGATGAACGACTTCGATTACCGCTCGCCCATCGGCAGCCTGGCGTTCTGCGTGTTGGTGCTGCTGTTCGCGTTCGAGGGGGGGCAGGTGTCGGCGTTTCTCAAGACCGGCGTGTTCGTGCTGCTGGGCAAACTGTCGTACTCGATATACATGACCCACGCGGCGCTGCTCTTTGCTTTGTCGACGGTCTTCATCGTGGCACAGAAGGTAACCGGTCTGGGCTTGGCGCCGATGATCGCCGGGCAACGGTTCATGGACACCGGTTCGATGCTTGGCAATAACGTCTTCGTGGTGGTGGTAACGGTGCTGTCGGTGGTGGTGGCAGCGTTCGCGCACAAATATATCGAGATGAAAGGCTACGAGTTGGGCAAGCGCTTCACGGGCAGACCGGTCAAGGACGAGGCGCTCGCGAAAAGAACGGAATCGGCATCTGCACGTGAGCCGCAGATTGATCGGGTAGCGTAAAGCAGGGCGGGAGCACTCACCGACCGCAGGCGCTCGATGTCATTGCAGGGATGAACCAGGTCGCAACCGTTGGCAAGCTGCGACAGGCTTGGATGACCTCACCACGCTGGTGGCTCAGCGAATGGAATGCAGAAGGACTGTCGCCGATGCCGGGCAGTGCGCAGGCGCTACTCATCCGCCACGCTACGCAACCACTCCACCATTCCCAGCCCTGCTGCGCGGCCGCTGGCGAAGCAGGCGGTGAGCAGGTAGCCGCCGGTCGGCGCTTCCCAGTCGAGCATTTCGCCTGCGCAGAACACACCCGGCAGCGACCTGAGCATCAGTCGTTGGTCCATGGCCTCGAACGCTACCCCGCCGGCGGTACTGATCGCCTCGTCCAAAGGGCGTGGCTTGAGCAATGTCAGCGGCAATCCTTTAACGGCTTCGGCCAGCAACGCCGGATCGGCAAACGCCTGGGCAGGTGCCAGTTCGCGCAACAGGGCTGCCTTGACCCCGTCCAGACCCAACTGACTGTGCAGGTGCTTGGACATCGAGCGCGAGCCGCGCGGTTTGCCCAGTGCTTTATGAACATCGGGCAAAGACTTGCCCGGCAGCAAATCGATCTCGACAGTGGCACAACCATGGAGGTTGATCGCTTCGCGAATCTGCGCCGACAACGCGTAGACCAGACTGCCCTCGACACCCGTCTGCGTCAGCACGCACTCGCCCAGGCGCAGGGACTGCCCCTGCAGGCCCATGGCGATGTTCTTCAGCGGCGCGCCCGCATACTTGCTGCGCAACAGTTCGCTCCACGCCGAAACCTCGAACCCGCAGTTGGCAGGCTGCAGGGGAGCGATCTCTATTGCGCGTTGTTCAAGCAAGGGCACCCAGGTGCCGTCCGAGCCGAGGCGTGCCCAGCTCGCACCCCCCAGCGCCAGCAAGGTGGCGGCGGGTTCGATGCGCAGTTCGCCTTCGGGGCTGGCAATCCGCAGGCTGCTGTCCGCGTTCCAGCCCAGCCAGCGGTGGCGGGTGTGGATAACCACTCCGGCGTCACGCAGGCGCTTGAGCCAGGCACGCAGCAGCGGTGCGGCTTTCATGTCGGTGGGAAACACGCGGCCCGAGCTGCCGACGAAGGTTTCGATGCCCAGATCATGAATCCATTTGCACAGCGCCTGGGCGCCAAAGCCTCGCAGCAAGGGCGCGATCATCGGCGCGCGTTCGGCGTAGCGCGACAGGAATGCCGGGTATGCCTCCGAATGGGTGATATTCATGCCGCCGACACCGGCCAGCAGAAACTTGCGTCCGACTGAGGGCATGCCGTCGTACAGGTCAACCTTGAACCCTGCCTGGCTTAACACCTCGGCCGCCATCAACCCGGCCGGGCCACCCCCGATGATGGCGACGGTGGAACCGAGAAGGGCGGAGGCTGACGTCATGGGCAAGCTGCGGGTCATTGAAATGCCTGATACACCGAGTGGCTGGATGGGCTGCCGGTCCCCGGCAGTTCGTCTGCAAGCAGCGCTCCTACGGCCTTCGGCCAATACCGAGGCGCGTGCAGGGGGCGCATTCTACCCGAGCCTTGGGACAAACGAGCGGCCTGTGGAAAACTATTGAGCAAAAAACGTACAACAGGCTGCAGGCCATGGAGCGTATGGGGTCTGCAGGCTTGCACTCAGGTTATCCACAGGCGGTTCCACAGCGGATGTGGGTAACGCTATAAAAGCAGGGCATGAGCGTATCTTTGGCGTTTGTCTGACATCTGAAGGGAGCATACGGCGCGCATTCCAGACCAGCCTCGGGATAAACCGGCACCTGTGGAAAAAACTTGATCAAAAAACATACAGCAAGCTGCAAGCCATGGATTACATGGGGTCTGTAGCCTTGCACTCAGGTTATCCACAGGCAGTTCCACAGCGGATGTGAGTAAAAATTTCCCTATGCAGCGCATTGGTCCTGCCCGCAGTGCGTGGGAGCCTCGCTTGCAGGCGATCTGTCGGAAACCGGCAGCAAAACCAGACACATGCGGTTATTCAGGCGGGCGTGTTTGTAACGCATATTGCAGTTCCCCAAGGCAGAACGCCCAATCCCGGTAAAGAGCACCCTGGACGCTGACTGTTCGCAGCCAGAATCAGCAGCGAGACACAGCGCTCATTTCAACCCCTCCGACACCCAAACCCGCTGCGCGCTGTGGTGCAAGATTCCGTGCCGCCGCGCCAGTGCCTCCCGGTCCTTGCTGTAGCCGCCGCCAATCACGCCCATTACCGGAATGCCCCGCCCCAGGCAGTGACGCATCACCGCTTCATCGCGTCGGGCCACGCCGTCGTCGGTCAGTTGCAAATAACCCAAGGCGTCATCCTTATGCACATCGACCCCGGCGTCGTACAGCACCAGGTCGGGCCGATAAAACGGCAACAGGTAATTGAGCGTGTCATCTACCACCTTCAGGTATTGATCGTCACTCATGCCCATTGGCAGCGGAATGTCCCAGTCGCTGCGGGCCTTGCGCGCCGGAAAGTTTTTCTCGCAATGCAGCGACACGGTAATCGCGTCTTCGGTGTGTTCGAGAATCCGCGCGGTGCCGTCGCCCTGGTGCACGTCGCAATCGAAGATCAGTACCCGGTCGACCCGGCCACTCTGCAGCAGGTAATGGCTGATGATGGCCAGGTCGTTGAAAATGCAGAAGCCAGCGGGGTAGTCGTAGTGAGCGTGATGCGTTCCACCTGCCAGATGGCACGCCAGGCCCTGTTGCAGCGCTTTTTCCGCCGTCAGCAACGAACCGCCAACGGCGCGTACCGTACGTCGGGCCAGATCCTCGCTCCAGGGCAGGCCCAATCGGCGCTGATCCTCGCGGGAGAGGTCGCCGTCCATGTAGCGACGGATATAGGACGGGTCATGGGCCAGCGCCAGAATATCGGGCGCACAGACCTGCGGGCGAATCAGTTGAGCATCTGTGGTCAAGCCGCTGTCGATAAGGTGGTCATGCAGCAGACGGAATTTATCCATCGGGAAACGATGCTCGGGCGGGAACGCCGGGCTGTAGTCTTCGTGGTAGATAAGCGGCAGGGACATAGGGTGTACGCAATGGGTTCGAAAGGGAATCTTGCCAGCAATGGTTGCCTCGGCACAGCGATTTGGTTGGGCCATTGTGAGAGGTAGCGCAGGCGGCGAGGCATTTGAGGAGAGCGGCAGGGGAGATGTTCAATGGAACCGATACTTGAGCTCAACAGCCCGCGCTTGTTGATGCGTCAGTGGCGGGATGACGATTTGCCAGCCTTCGCGCAGCTGTGCGCCGATCCACAAGTCATGCGTTACTTTCCGCGGCCGCTTACGCGGCTGGAAAGCGCCAAGCTGATCGGACGTGTTCGCGGGCATTTCGCCGAATACGGCTTTGGCCTATGGGCGCTTGAGCGCAAGGACACCGGCGAGTTCATCGGTTTCACCGGGCTGTGTGTGGTGGGGTTCAACGCAGCGTTTACTCCGGCAGTCGAAATCGGCTGGAGGCTGGCCAAAGAGCATTGGAGCCTGGGTTACGCCAGTGAGGCAGCCTGGACAGTCCTGGGTTGCGGCTTTGAACACCTCGAGCTGGATCAAATCGTGTCGTTTGCAGCGGTTAGCAATCTGCCCTCGCAGAAGGTCATGCAGGCGATCGGCATGCAGAACGATCCGGCTGACGATTTCGACCATCCCAATCTTCCCGATGGCCACCCCTTACGGCCCCATGTGCTGTATCGCATCAACCGCCAGCAATGGCGTGCGACCTTGTGATGGACGCGAAGCGAGTGGCAAAGACCTGTATTATCTCGCCCGAACCCCCTGTTCGCCGCCGTTCGGCGCCGTAGCCGGACCTTGTGTGATTGTCGTGTGTGAGGAACCCTGAATGAGCCATGTGCTGGATGATCTGGTGTCGCTGTTGAGCCTGGAGCCGATCGAAGAGAACCTCTTCCGTGGACGCAGCCAGGACCTGGGCTTTCGCCAGCTGTTTGGCGGCCAAGTGCTGGGGCAGTCGCTGTCGGCGGCGAGCCAGACCGTCGAAGATGAGCGTCATGTGCACTCGCTCCATGGCTACTTCCTGCGCCCTGGCGATGCGCATCTGCCGGTGGTCTATCAGGTCGACCGCGTGCGCGACGGCGGCAGCTTCAGCACCCGCCGCGTGACAGCGATCCAGAAGGGCAACCCGATCTTCACCTGCAGTGCTTCGTTTCAATATGACGAGCAAGGGTTCGAGCATCAGACCTCGATGCCCCAGGCGGTCGGTCCGGAGAACCTGCCGTCGGAGCTGGAACTGATGCGTCAGCGCGAACACCTCATTCCGGCGCACATCAAAGACAAGCTGCTGTGTCCGACGCCTATCGAGTTTCGCCCGGTGACCGATTCCGACCCGTACAACCCCCAGCCGAGCGATCCGGTGAAGTACGTCTGGTTTCGCGCCGACGGCACGTTGCCGGACATTCCGGCGCTGCACAAATACATGCTTGCCTATGCCTCGGACTTCAATCTGCTGACCACTTCATTGCTGCCTCACGGGAAAACGGTCTGGCACAAAGACATGCAGATCGCCAGTCTCGACCACTCGCTGTGGTTCCACGGCGAACTGCGTGCAGATGACTGGCTGCTCTACGCGATGGACAGCCCATGGGCCGGCAACTCTCGCGGATTCACGCGCGGCAGCGTCTACAACCGCGCCGGCCAACTGGTGGCGTCCGTGAGCCAGGAAGGCTTGATCCGGCATCGCAAGGACTGGGCATGAAGCTGTCGCAACTGCGCCACTGGGTGTTCGATATGGACGGCACCCTGACCCTCGCCGTGCATGACTTCCCTGCCATCAAGCGTGCCTTGAGCATCCCGCAGGACGACGACATTCTCAGTCATCTTGCGTCCTTGCCCGCCGAACAAGCGGCTGCCAAGCACGCGTGGTTGCTGGAGCATGAGCGCGAACTGGCCGTGGCTTCCAGACCTGCGACGGGAGCGGTGGAACTGGTGCGGGACCTTGCGGCCCGCGGGTATCGCCTGGGCATCCTTACGCGCAACGCCCTGGAACTGGCCCACGTTACGCTGCAAGCCATTGGCATCGCTGACTGTTTCGCGGTAGAGGATGTGCTGGGCCGCGACGAAGCGCCGCCCAAACCCGATCCGGGCGGACTGCTGAAACTGGCCCAAGCCTGGAACGTCGAACCTGCGCAGATGGTCATGGTGGGGGATTACCGCTTCGACCTTGCCTGCGGAAAAGCCGCCGGGACCCACACCGTGCTGGTCAATCTGCCGCAAAACCCCTGGCCCGAGCTCACCGACTGGCATGCCAAGGATTGCGTGGCACTGCGCAGGATGCTCACTGCCAACGCGCCGCCAGCCTGATCACTCCCACGCTGCAATGATCGTTCTCACGCGCAGCGCGGGATCGATCACAATGATTCGCCAGATACCGACACCGCAGTTCTGTCAGATGTACCGCATCCGCAGGGTGTGCTGCCGGTTCCCGGCAGATCGTCGGCAAGCCGGACTCCTACGCCCTTCGGGCAGAATCAAAAGCGTGAAGCCACCTAACTCCACTTTGATCGTTCCCGCGCTCCGCGTGGGAATGCCGTGTGTGACGCTCCGCGTCCAAGGGAGGTGAAGCAGGGCTTCATGAGGCGTTCCCACGCAGAGGGTCACTAGTGTCCGGTA
>NZ_DIHC01000014.1:382-6209 GCF_002419965.1 Pseudomonas sp. UBA5706 | reverse complement strand
AGTGACGCAGAGCGTGGGAACAATCAGGTGATCAGAGACGAGAAAAAACCCCGCTTCGACCCGCTCTTTTTCCACCATTGCTCAGTGCAAAACACTTTGCAGAAATTGCCGGGTTCGGGGGTGTTGCGGGGTGGAGAAGAGATGTGCCGGCGGTCCGGTTTCGACGATTTTGCCACCCTCGAAAAACACCACGCGGTCTGCTACTTCACGGGCGAAGCCCATTTCGTGTGTCACCACGATCATGGTCATGCCTTCGGCCGCGAGGCCTTTCATCACGTTGAGCACCTCACCGACGGTTTCAGGGTCCAGGGCAGAGGTCGGTTCGTCGAACAACAGCAGTCGAGGTTTCATCGCCAGGGCGCGGACGATCGCCACGCGCTGCTGTTGGCCGCCTGATAATTCGCTGGGGTAGCCGTCGGCCTTGTGCCGCAAGCCCACCCGATCCAGCAGCGCCAGGGCGTGGGCCTGGGCGTCGGCCTTGCTCATGCGTTTGAGCTTGATCGGCGCCAGGGTCATGTTCGCCATCACCGTCATGTGCGGAAACAGGGTGTAGTCCTGAAAGACCATGCCAACGTCCTCGCGCAACCGCGCCAGTGCCTTGCGATCGCCGGCGTCGACCGAGTCACCTGCTCCCACCACCACCGTGCCCGCCGAAGGTACTTCCAGGCTGTTAAGGCACCGAATGAACGTCGACTTTCCAGAGCCGCTTGGGCCGATGATCACCACCACCTCGCCCTGCCGCACGTCCAGATCGACGCCCTTGACCACCTCGTGCTCGCCGAAGCGCTTGTGCAGTCCACGCACGGTCAGCATGTTCATAACCCGGCCTGCGTGCGGATAGCGGCCTGCAATGTCTCCTGTGCCGCAAGCAAACGGTCACGTCGCGCTTGATTGGCCTCACGCTCGACCTGCAACCTCGCATTGGCCCGCAGCAGACTCGGGCGCAGCGAAGACGATGCCGGGCCGCCAGCGGAATCGCGGGACTGCACGTTCGCCGTCGGGTCCAGGCATTCGCGAACCTTGTGCGCAGGCAAGTTCAGCGCATGCCCCACCTGCTCCATCGCACAGACGTCCACCATGTCAGTGTCAATGCGGTGTGCTGGCAATCCAGCGTCCATCGCCATGCGCACCGCCGCGCCGACGATGTGGTGGGCCTCGCGGAACGACAGGTCGGCCTCGCGCACGATCAGGTCGGCAAGGCCGGTGGCGGTGGAAAAGTCTTCGCCCGCGCGACGCACCGCCAGTTCCACGTTAGGAGTGGCCGTGCGCAACACCAGCTCCAGCAGTTTCAGACAGCGCTGGGTCTCCTCCGCTGCTTCCCAAAAGCCGCGCGTGCCCTCGCGATTGGCGTCGCCGGTGTGCGAAAAGTTACTGCCCTTGACCGTGACGCTGGCCGCCATCAGCAGGCCGACGATATGCCCGGTGCGGCCTTTGAGGTACTCCAGCACCGTGGGGTTTTTCTTCTGCGGCATGATGCTGGAGGTCGCCGCCACGCTGTCAGGGAAATCGATCAGACTGAATTCGTGGGTGCTCCAGACGAAATAGTCCTGGGCAACACGGCTCCAGAACACCGACAGCAAGCTCAGGTGCGACAGACTCTCCAGAATGAAATCCCGCGAGCCCACGGCGTCCAGCGCATTGTCCAGATAACCGTCGAAGCCTAGCAGCTCTGCCGTACGTGCCCGGTCGATGTCGAACGGGGTGCCAGCGAAAGCCGCCGCCCCCAGCGGGCACTGGTTCATCGATTCGAGGGTCTGGGTCAGGCGCTTGCAATCGCGTTCCAGCGCCTGCTCCACCGCCGACAGGTAATAACCGTAGGTGATCGGTTGCGCCGGTTGCAAATGGGTGTAGCCGGGCATCACCACTTCGGCGAACACCTCAGCGTTGTCCAATGCTGTCTGGCGGGTCTGGATCAATGCATCGATCAGGCTCATCAGCACTTCGCGGCAACGCAGGCGGTCCAGGGTGGCGAGGATATCGTTCCGGCTGCGCCCGGTGTGCAGGCGGCCGCCGACGTCGGTGCCGATCTGTTCGATCAAGTGCGCTTCGTAGTTGAAGTAGGCGTCTTCGCGGGACGGGTCGAGAGTCACTGCGCCGGGACCCGCGGACTCCATGTCTAGCACGCCCTTGGCCAGGGCGGTCGCGTGCTCGCTGCGAATAAGGCCCTGTTCGGCGAGCATCACGATGTGCGCCTTGTTGACGTTACCCAGATTGATAAAGCCGTCGGCGAAACCTTCCAGCCGCGGCCGATAGATGTACTCGTTGACCTCGGGGGCGGTGGTTTCCTTCAGGCGACGACTGACTTTGGACTCTTGCATGATCAAACCCCTTAACGAGTTGCGCGCATCGCCGGGCGACCCAGGCGACGTTCGAGATAACGGCTGAGCCAGCTCAGCAATGAACAGATGACGAAGTACACCAGCAGCACCAGGCCATAGACGCTGAACGCCGGACTGACGCCGGTCATCACCGTGGAGCGCTCGACGATGATCTGGCCGACCTTGAGGAACTCGCCCACCCCCACCAGCGCTCCGAGCGAGGTGGCTTGCACCAGCATGGTCAAAAGGCCGGTGTACGCCGGGAGAATCGCCCGCATCGACTGCGGCGCGATCACATGCAGGTAGATTTGCCAAGGGCGCAGCCCCAGGGTCCAGGCGCTTTTCCACTGGTGACGCGCGACCGACTCCAGCCCGCCGCGGACGATTTCGATACCGTTGGCGCTGCCCCACAGCGTCAAGCCGGTGACCACTGCCGCGAACGGGCTGAGGTCCAGACCGAGCATCGGCGCACCGAAGAAAATGAAGAACACGTTGACGATCAGCGGAATCGAGCGAAACAGCTCGACGTAGCCATGAATGGTCCACCACAGCAGGCGATTTTTCAGGGTCGCCAGCACGCCGAACACCGCCGAGATGATCGTGGTGAAGAGCAGGATCACCAGCGCCAGGCGCAGGGTCATCCATAGGCCCTTGAGCACGAAGCCCCAGTTTTCGATCAGAAAATTCATCGAAGCCTCACTGCCGGAAAGGACGTTGCAGGTGGGCCGAGAGGCGTCCGGTGCACAGCGACAGAATCGCCACCAGTGCCAGGTACATCACGCAAATCGCGCTGAACATTTCGATGGCGCGGAAATCCGTGGCAATCCGGTCCACCGCCACGAATGTCAGCTCAGCCAAGCCGATTGCCTGCAAGTACGACGAGTTCTTCAGCAGCGAAATCGCCGTGTTGAGCACCGCCGGCAGACTGGTGCGAAAAGCTATTGGCAGCGCCACCAAACAAAAGTAATGACCGGGTTTCAGGCTCAGGGCCATGCTCGCCTCGCGCATCCCGTACTCGACCGTTGCCAGCCCGCCGCGCATGTTCTCCACCTGATACGCCCCGGCCCACAGCGACAGGCAGAACACCCCCGACCAGAACAACGACAGCTCGATACCGATTGCTGGCAGGCCATAGAAGATGAAGAAAAGCTGCACCAGAATCGGCGTGTTGCGGATCAGTTCCACGTACAGCGTCACGATCTGCGCCAGCACCGGCACCTTCATCACCCGTGCTGCCCCACCGAGCACACCGATCATCAACGAAAACACGATGGCCAGCAGCGAGACCCGCAACGTCATCAGCACGCCAGCGAGCAGCGCCGGCCATTGCGCCAGCAGGTAGTTGAAATCGAAATCCATGACGGCGTCCGGTCAGAGTTTTTCAGCAGGCTTGGCCTGCTCGAACACGCTCAGGTAGTAGCTCTGGATGTTTTGCGGGACGTACTGCCGCACCCAGCCGCCGAACAGTTTCTCCTCGTGCATCTTCGCTATCGCAGCACTGAGGTAGTCACGCAACGCCTCGTCGTTCTTGCGCACGCCAATGGCCGCATCGGATATCTGGAACGGTTCATTGATCAGGCGTGCGTCGCTGTCGTTGGCCGCCACTACCACCAACGTCGCAGCGTCATGGGTGTAAGCATCCGCGCGCCCCTGGCGGAAGGTCTGCAAGGCGTCCGCAGCGCTATTCATGCGCAGGGTCTTGACTTCGGGCATATGGTCCTCGAACCACTTGGCCTGAACCGAGCCCTTGAGGGTGGCCAGGGTCTTGCCGTTGAGGTCCTTGATCGATTTGATCGGGCTGTCCTTCTTCACCACCACGTCGCTGGCACCCCAGCGATACGGCGCCGTGAAGTCGATAACGCGCTGGCGTTCCGGAGTGACGCCCAGTGTCGCGATGAGGAAATCGACCTTGCGCCCCAGCAGCTGCGGCACGCGGTTCTCGGCGGTTACGCAGGTGAAGGTCACTTTATCCTTGGAGCCCAGCGCCCACAGGGCGATCTGCCTGGACATTTCGACTTCGACCCCGGCGAACTCGCCATTGCCGTCCTGAAAGCCGTAAGGCGGCTGGTCGCAACGCACGCCGGCGCGCAGTTGTCCGGCTTGCTTGATGTCATCGGGGACCGGCGGCAGGTCAGCCGCGTTTACATGAGGCAGGCCAGCCAGCGAGACGCATGTGAGAGCCACGGTACGAACGAGGGTTTTTAACGAATACGACATGATGCCTCCTGGTAACTACCAGCGCAGCGCCGCACGAGACGACACCACGCAACGATTTCAAGGGCAGAAAACAGCGGAAATTGCAGCGCGAGGTTGGCGATTGGCCGGCGCTTGGGCATCGCGGCCGTCTGTGCGGAACCGTCGATGTCGACAGTTGTTATAAAGCCTCTGGCTCATGCCAACAAATGACAATACAGTGGTCGCCCATACCGAATTGATATGGCCTGCCATGAACTTTAAACAAGTCGAAGCCTTCCGCGCCGTGATGCTGAGCGGCTCGATGACCGCAGCAGCCGAGTCGTTGCACACCTCGCAACCCAACATCAGCCGCCTGATCGCGCAACTGGAACGCGGCAGTGGCTTCAAACTGTTCGAGCGGATCGGTGGTCGCCTGTTGCCGACTGACGAAGGCGCGGCGTTATTCGCCGATGTGGAACGTGCCTTTACCGGTTTGCAGAGTCTGGAAAGATCAGCACAAAACATTCGTCGTGGCGGCACCGGCCAGTTGCGCATCGCGGCTGTGCCATCGCTGTCGCTGACGGTGTTGCCGAGGGTCATCCAGCGTTTTCGTCAGGAAAACCCCGACGTGGCAATTTCGATCCATACCAGCGACTCGCCGATGGTCGCGCACTGGGCGGCCTCGCAATTCTGCCACCTGGGTCTGGCGTCTTATGTCGCCGAGCAAATGCCGGGGGTGCGCACGCAAAGAATCTGCGATGTTCCCGGGGTTTGCGTGTTTCCCAAGGGCCATCGGCTCGCGGCCCTGGCTCAGGTGACGCCCGAAGATGTATACGGCGAGGAATTCATTTCGCTGTCACAGAACGACGGCTCTCGCACGCGCGTGGACCGGGCTTTCGCGGCGGATAAGGAGTACCGCAAGTTGAATCTGGAAACACCCTACGCCGCGACCGTTTGCTCGTTGGTGGCGCTGGGTTTGGGAGTCAGCATCGTCAGCCCGATGGTAGCGCGGGAGTACCTGCACACGGGCATCGACACCCGGCCGTTCAGCCCGGCCATTCGTTTCTCGACCTACTTACTGCTGCCGGACGACCGACCGCAGAGCCTGTTGAGCCAGCGCTTTGGGGTGCTGATCCACGAAATGCTCACCGAGGCGAGCAAGGAGTGGCAGGTGTAAGGTCCGCGGCCTCTGCTTCTGGCCGCAGGCTGTAGCAGCGTGGCTTGCCCGCGATCTGCCGCGCAGCGGTAGTAAAACCAGCCGCCTTGGTTGAACCAGACAAACCCCATGCTCAGGATTTGCTGCCGGTGCCCGACAGATCGCGGGCAAGCCACGC
>NZ_DIHC01000014.1:0-200 GCF_002419965.1 Pseudomonas sp. UBA5706 | reverse complement strand
ACGTCCAATGTTGATCGTTCCGACGCCCGCGTAGGAATGCTTCCCCTGACCAGGCGTCATTACCACGCAGAGCGTGGGAACGATCAGGAACCCGTCCAGTGATGAAGGTATCAAGGTATGAAGATCGCCGCCTCTGCTTCTGGCCGCAGGCCGTAGCAGCGTGGCTTGCCCGCGATCTGCCGCGCAGCGGTAGTAAAACC
>NZ_DIHC01000012.1 GCF_002419965.1 Pseudomonas sp. UBA5706 | reverse complement strand
CACGCCAACGTTGTGGTTGGCGTCCTCGGAGACTGCCGATTTCACCACCGCCTACGCGCCGATCGGTGATCTGGTGGGGGATCGTCAGGGCTACGTCATGGATGCCGACCTGAACCCGTTGCCGCAAGGCATCGCAGGCGAGCTGTATCTGGGCGGCGCGGTAGCGCGGGGTTATCTGGACCGTCCTGGCGCCACGGCCGAGCGTTTCCTGCCGCACCCGTTCCGCACGGGCGAACGCATCTATCGCAGTGGCGACCGCGTGCGCCTGAACAGCCAAGGGTTGCTGGAGTACCTGGGCCGTATCGACCATCAGATCAAGATCCGGGGTTTCCGTATCGAGGCTGGTGAAATCGAAGCCGCGTTGAAGGCCTGCGAGGGCGTGCGTGAAGCCTTGGTGATCGTGCGTGACAGCCCGAGTGGCAAACGCCTGTTGGGCTACGTCGGCGGCAGCGACCTGAGTGAAGACGCTCTGAAACAACAGTTGGGCAGTACATTGCCCGAATACATGGTGCCTGCTCATATCGTCGTGCTGCAGCGCCTGCCACAACTGCCCAATGGCAAGCTGGACCGCAATGCCTTGCCCGATCCGCAGGTAGGCACGCACCGCTTCGAGGCGCCCAAGGGTGAGCGCGAATTACAATTGGCCAAGGTCTGGCAACAGTTGCTGGGCATCGAAAGTGTCAGCCGGCAAGACAGTTTCTTTGCGCTGGGTGGCGACTCGATTCAGTCCCTGGCGGTCATCACGCGACTGCGTCAGGCCGGTCTGAAACTGCTGCCCAAGGATGTGTTCAGTCATCCGCGCCTGCAGGACCTCGCATTGCGCCTGTCCGCGGTCGAGGCCAGTGTCGCAGTGCCGGACGATGAGAAGCCGCTGGGTGATGTCCCGCTCACGCCGATTCAGGCGCACTTTTTCGAACAGCCGATGATCAATCGCAATCACTTCAACCAGGCGTTGCTGCTGGAGGTTAAGCGGCCGATCGAGGCGCCCGTGCTGGGTCGCGCGCTGGAGGCGGTGTTGCATCATCACGACGGGCTCAACTTGGGTTTCCGTCAGCGCGATGACGGCGGCTGGCAGCAGGCTTATCGCCAAACGGCTGCGACCGACAGCCTCTGGCTGCGCAACGTCGCCGATGACGCGGCATTGACCGCGCTGTGCGAACAGGCCCAACGCAGCCTCGATCTGGAAAACGGTCCGTTGTTGCGGCTGGTGCTGGCGCAGATGCCTGAAGGGCAGCGCCTGTTGCTGGTGGCTCATCACTTGGTGGTCGACGGTGTGTCCTGGCGAGTGCTGCTGGAAGACGTGGCCCGCGCCTATACGCAATTGGCGTCGGACAGCGTGGTCAACCTGGGTCCGAAAGCCAGCAGCTATCAACGTTGGTCGCAGCATCTGCTGCAGGCCGCGCAACGCCCTGAGCGTGAAGCTGAGGTGGAGCAATGGCTGGCATTGACTGGCCAGAACGAGACGCTCTGGTCGGTGGACGATGCCCAGGGCCGCGCCACTGAGCAGGACCTCGAACAGTGTGAACTGCTGCTCGATGCAGATTCGACCCGTCGTCTGCTGCGTGAGGCGCCGACGGCGCTGGATGCGCGGATCGACGAAATCCTACTGGCAGCACTGGCTCAGGCGCTCACTGCCTGGAACGGCCAGCGCGATAACCTCGTCGCCCTGGAAGGGCACGGCCGTGAAGCCTTGTCCGAGGCGCTGGATGTCGGGCGTACCGTGGGTTGGTTCACCAGCCTGTTCCCGGTGCGGGTCCAGGCTGTGGGCACGCTCAGGCAGACCCTTCAAAAGGTTCGCACCCTGCTCCGCGGCCTGCCGGACAAAGGCGTCGGGTTTGGGCTGTTGCGTTATCTGGGCAGCGACCAGGTTCGCCGGCGGCTGGCCGAGCTGCCAACGCCGCAGGTGGTGTTCAACTACCTTGGGCAGTTCGATCAGGACCTGGGTGACGGCCGTTTCGCGCCGTCGAAGGTCGCCGCCGGAGCACTCATCGAGCCGACAACGCCCCTGAACCGCGAGCTGGAAATCAACGGTCAGGTGTTCGCCGGTCAACTGGGGCTGACCTTCCGTTTCAGCGGCCAGCGCTACCGGCGCCAGACCATCGAGCGTCTGCAAACGGCGTATCACGCGGCTTTGGTTGAGCTGCTTGACAGTTTGCCAGTACCCGACAACGTGCCCGCGCAGACGCCACCGGTCGTCCGTCATGGCACGCCGAATCCATTGATTCGCCTGAGCAGCGGCACCAGCGACAGGCAGCCTGTGTTCTGTGTGCACCCGGTCAGCGGCACGGTGGTGGGGTACTACGCCCTGGCGCGGCGCCTGTCTGCGCAGTGGGATGTGTGGGGCATTCAGAATCGACAGGTGCTGGATGGCAACTGGCGCGACACATCGATCGAACAGATGGCCCGCGACTACGTCAAGGCCCTGCTCGAGCAGCAGCCGGGCGGTACGTACCGCCTGATCGGCTGGTCGATGGGCGGGACCATGGTGCTGGAGATGGCGCGGCTGCTGACCCGCCTGGGCAAGCGCGTGGAGTTCGTCGGCCTGATCGACGGTTATGTGCCGGGTGCTGGTCAGCCGCGTCCTGCCGTGCCGCAAGCTCAACGGCAAACGGTGGCCGAGGGTGACGGCGACGAGCATTGGCAACAGCTGCTGGGCGTCGAGCGACACATGCGCCAGTTGGCCAATCAATGCCGGGAACTTCCTCCCCTCAGCGTACCGGTGTACGCCTGGTGGGCCGAGCGTTCCCCGGAAAACAACGATAACGCACCGGCTCTTCTGGAGCAGGGCATGGGTGGGCGCCTGCAGGTTTCGGCCTGGATCGATGCCGACCACCTTTCGATAGTCCGTGATCAGCAGTTCATCACTCAACTTGCCGAATCCCTCGCGCAGGTCAACGAACGACCTCAGTCACACGATTTCCAGGAGCACGAATATGCATAGCCAACACAACGTGACGCCGATCAGCGAGCTGACACCGGACGCCGCACTGGCCAACGCCGACTACCGTTTTGCGCCCACCGCGCGGCTTGAACGCCAGGCCGCGGTGGAATCCAACGCGCGCAGTTATCCAAGGCGCATTCCGCTGGACCTTAAACGCGCCCAGGGCATTCATGTGCAGGACAGCGAGGGCCGCTGGTTCATCGATTGCCTGGCTGGCGCGGGCACCCTGGCACTGGGTCACAATCATCCGGAGGTGGTGCAGGCGATGCGCGGGCTGCTTGATGGTCAGCGCCCGCTGCACACCCTGGATCTGATGACCGAGGCCAAGGACGACTTCATCGGTGAATTGTTCGCCTTGCTGCCGCCGGAGTTCGCCAGGGACGCGCGCATTCAGTTCTGCGGCCCGGCGGGCACCGACGCCGTCGAGGCTGCGCTGAAGCTGGTACGCACCGCTACCGGGCGCAGCAACCTCATGGCGTTTCATGGTGCTTACCACGGCATGACCCAAGGCGCACTGGGCTTGATGGGCAATCTGGGGCCGAAGGCCTATCTGCACGGTCTGGCGTCGAATGCGCAGTTCCTGCCATTTCCTTACGACTACCGCTGTCCGTTTGGGGTCGGTGGCGAGGCAGGCGAGCGCATCGGCCTGCATTACATCGAGAACCAGTTGAGCGACCCGGAAAGCGGCGTGCTGCCGCCGGCCGGGATGATTCTGGAACCGTTGCAAGGGGAGGGCGGCGTGGTGCCGACGTCGGCCAACTGGCTGCGTGAGATCCGTCGTATCACGCACGATGCCGGTGTCCCGCTGATCCTCGATGAAATCCAGTGTGGCGTGGCGCGGACCGGCAAGCCGTTTGCCTTCCAGCACGCCGGCATCGTGCCGGACGTACTGGTGCTGTCCAAGGCCATCGGTGGCAGTCAGCCGATGGCGGTGGTGGTGTACAACAAATCGCTGGACGTCTGGAAACCCGGTTCCCACGCGGGCACCTTTCGCGGCAATCAGTTGGCGATGGTCGCCGGTTCCACCACCCTGCGCATCGTTCGTGAGCAGCAACTCGATCAGCATGCCGCCGCCATGGGTGAGCGCCTGACCGGGCATCTGCGTGCGCTGCAAAAAGACTGCCCGCACCTGGGCGATGTGCGCGGCATGGGCCTGATGCTGGGCGTGGAAATGGTCGACCCCCAAGGCCGGCCGGATGGACTTGGGCGTTTCCCGCAAAGCGGCGAGCTGGCCTCCAAGGTTCAGCGTCAGTGCCTGCAGCGCGGGCTGATCATCGAAGTGGGCGGTCGTCGTTCCAGCGTCATTCGTTTCCTGCCCCCGCTGATCGTCACTGCCGCGCAGATCGACCAGATCGCCGAAATCTTCGCTGCCGCCGTTGGTGCAGCCATCCGCCAACGCTAAGCCCTGCAAATATGCCGGTGACGAGGCGGGGGGCCCCGTCGCTGAGCATTTAATACCAATAGTAATGAGAACGTTTCTCTGTTACATTTCCGCGGTTTTTGACATATTCAGTCAAATTTGGGGCTGGGGCCCCGTTGATCTCAAAGGGAGGGGGAGTACGGATGGCTAGCAACAACACGCGTCAATTCAAGGTGAAAGCCTTGGCGGCATGGGTGGCAATGGTCGCCTGCCACGGTATGGCCTGGGCCGATGACGCCCCTGCCAAACCCGCCAAAGGGTCCACCATTCAGTTGCAGAACTCGGTGGTTTCGGGCGACGCACCGGTGACAGAACCGGAAACCGGCTATCAGGCGAAGAACAGCACAGCGGGCACCAAGACCAGCACGCCGCTCTCGGAAACACCGCGCTCTGTGTCGGTCGTGACACGTCAGCGTATCCAGGACCAGGCCTCACAAACCCTTACGGATATTCTTGGCTACGTGCCGGGGATCTTCGCGCCGCCATTCGCGGTCGGCGACGGTCTGGCCGGTGACCTGTTCTCGATCCGGGGCTACAACGCCACCGACTACGGCTACGGGCTGCTCAAGGACGGCCTGCGCCTGCAGGGCAACCGCTACGACACCACCACCGAGCCTTACGGCCTGGAGCGCACCGAAGTGTTCCGTGGGCCAAGCTCGATTCTCTATGGCGAAAACGCGCCCGGCGGTCTGGTCAACCTGGTCAGCAAACGCCCGACGGAAGTCGCCCGGGGCGAAGCCAAATTTACCTACGGCAGCAACAATCGCCGTCAGCTTGGGCTTGACGTGTCCGGGCCGCTGACCGACGACAACCGGATTCTGGGTCGTATCGTCATGCTGGGCCGCAACGCCGATACTCAGGTCGACTCGGTGCCGGACGATCGCCTGTACATCGCGCCGTCGATGACCTTCAACTTCGACGAAGACACCTCGTTGACCCTGCTGTCGTCCTATCAGCGCGACCGCACCAAGCTGGAACTGGGCTACCCTGCGGCCGGTACGCTGCTGCACAACGTCAACGGCAAGATCGGCAAAAGCCAGTTCACTGGCAACCCGAACTGGGACGACTTCGAGCGTGAAAGCTGGACGCTGGGCTATGAGTTCAGCCATCAGCTCAACGAGAACTGGCAGTTCCGCCAGAATTCGCGCTACATGGAGTCGCGTCTGGATCGGCATGAAACCTGGCCGAACAACCTGAACAACGGCGGTTTCGGCAGCACCCTGACCAGCCTGGCGTACGATCGCGATAACAAGTCCATCGCCTATTCGCTGGACAACCAGTTCGAAGGTCATTTCACTTCCGGCGCGCTGGAAAATACCGTGTTGCTGGGCGCGAGCTATGATCGCACCTCGTTCAATCAGGACTGGGCCGCGGGCAATGGCGGCACCTACAACCCCTTCAATCCCGTGTTCCCGGCGGGCAATCCGAGGATGCTGGCGACCATTCAAAACTCGCAGCTGGACCAGCAGATGTACGGTCTGTACGGCCAGTTGCAAAGCAAATACGACAACTGGATCTTCCTGCTGGGCGGGCGTCAGGACTTCGTCAACAGCCAATACCGTAACCGAGCGGGCACTACCAGTGGCCTGGCTGACCTGGATGGCTGGGATCACCGTTTCAGCTGGCAGACCGGCCTGATGTACCAGTTCGAGAACGGCATCTCGCCTTATGTCAGCTACTCGACGGCCTTTACGCCGGTGCAGCAGTCTTCGCAGCCGAACGGCGAGTTGCTCGACCCGATTCTCAGCCATCAGTACGAAGCGGGTCTGAAGTTTGAGCCCAAGGGCTGGAATACCACCTTCAGCGCTGCGGTCTTTCAGTTGACCAAGACCCATGACGTGATCGCCGGCTCCAACAGTTTCAGCCGCCAGGTAGGCGAGAGCGAGTCCAAGGGGATCGAGCTGGAGGCCAATAGTGATATCACTGAAAACCTGAGCCTGATCGCCTCGTATACCTACACCGATGCGCGGGTGACCAAGGATGCGCCGGGTTCGTTGTACGAAGATCATCAGTTGACCGGTATTCCGCGTAACCAGGCCTCTGGCTGGGCGACGTATCGATTCTTGGACGGGCCGTTGAGTGGCTTGCGTCTCGGGGGCGGTGTGCGGTATTTCGACAACACCTTCGCTTACACTGCGCCGACGCTTTACGGCAAGTTGAAGACCGGTGACGTGACGCTGGTGGATGCGTTGGTGGGTTATGACATCGATAAGCATTGGTCGGTGGATGTGAATGCGAAGAATCTGTTCGATAAGGAGTATGTGAGCGGTTGCAACAATGGTGGTCGTTGCTACTGGGGTGAGGAGCGTACGGTGTTGGGGACCGTGGCCTTCCGTTGGTGATGGCCGGGGTGTGAAGAAGGGCAGGCATGGGTGACGTGTCTGCTCTTTTTTTATGGGGTTTTGGTGGTGCTGAGGTTTGTGTGTTTATCCGTTTGCGGCGGTGACACGGGGTCACCTTTCCGCCCCGTCGGCGGGTCACTTTCGAAAAGCGCGAAAGTAACCAAAGCGCTTTGGCTCCCGGTTTGGCCCCGCCTTCGTCGGGGTTCCCTCACGCAGGCGACGCTGCGTGGGCCCGCCGCCATCCGCCATCCATGGCGGGGGGCGGCTCTCGCGGCATCCATGCCGCTCGACCCACGGAGCGCCACCAGCGTTCGGCCTGCACCCAAGTCGCGTTCTGCGGTGTCTGATATTCCAGGTACGAAGATCAAGAGCGAACGCGGCGTGCCTGGTGCCCTGATCTTGTGAAGTTTCGCCATTGAAAAAGTACTCGCCGAAGGCGACACAGTTCGGACGTTAGGACGAAGCCTGTCAGCGGCAATGCAAATAATGGATATGCATTCAAACCTCAAGCCGCCGAATTTCAAAAAACCACTAATCATCCCGCCCCCTCGTTCGTCTTTTAGATAAGGCCGCCCTGCACGCGGCGATTCACTATGACGAGGTCTTGCACATGAGTTTTGACGGCGAAAACACCCAGTTCCGCGTAGTCATCAACCACGAAGAGCAATACTCCATCTGGCCCGATTACAAGGCCATCCCGGAGGGCTGGAAAAGCGTTGGTGTGGAAGGCGACAAACAGACCTGCCTCGCCTACATCGAGACCACCTGGACCGACATGCGCCCGCTGAGCCTGCGCAAGGCCATGGCCTGACCCCTTATTTTTCCTGCTGCTTCTGGAGCGTCTTGCCCATGAACATGAGCATGCTCACGCCACACACACTCCACGTCGAAACCGGCTTCCCATTGCGGGTCTACCCCGGTCAGCCCGGGGCATCGCTGGCGGCCGAGTTCGAATCCCTGCGCGGCGTGGTCGAACAACGGCTGGAACGCGACGGCGCGGTCCTGTTCAGCGGTTTCAACAGCGATGGCATCGAAGGCTTCCAGCGCTTCGCCGCAGCGTTCGGCCATCCGCTGCTCAACTACGAATTCGGTTCCACCCCGCGCAGTCAGGTCGATGGCAAGGGGGTGTATACCTCCACCGAATACCCGGCACACCGCTCGATCCCGCTGCACAACGAGCAGGCGTATACCAACGAATGGCCGATGCGCATCTGGTTCTATTGCGCCAAGGCCGCGCCCAGTGGTGGCCAAACGCCGATCGCCGACAGCCGCGAAGTGTTCCGCCGGATCAACCCCAACCTGCGCAAGCGCTTCGAACACAAGCGCCTGATGTACGTGCGCAACTACGGCAACGGCCTGGACCTGACCTGGCAGCAGGTGTTCAACACCGAGCATCACAGCGAGGTCCAGGACTACTGCCGCAAGCGTGGCATCCAGTGTGAGTGGAACGAGGAGGGCGACCTGCGCACCCGGCAGTGGGTGCAAGGCGTGGCGCAACATCCTCGCACCCGAGACTGGGTCTGGTTCAATCAAGCGCACCTGTTTCATCTCTCCAACCTGGACCCGGAAATGCAGGAAATCCTGCTGGACACCGTGGGCGAGGAGGGCCTGCCACGTAACGTCTATTACGGCGACGGCAGCCCGCTGGAGGACGACGCCCTGGCCGAAATCCGCGGTGTGCTCGATGAATGCGAAGTGGTGTTTCCCTGGAACACCGGCGACGTGCTGATGCTCGACAACATGCTCACCGCCCATTCGCGCAAGCCCTTCAGCGGCGAGCGCAAAGTGGTGGTGGCCATGGCCGAAGGCGTCAACGGCGACGCGCTGCTCACTACTCCATGAGTTCGGAACCCATGCAAAAAACCAAACTTGTTTACGTCTGGTCGCTGCGCAATGGCGCGGCTGACAAGGCCGGTCAATACGTTGACTACCACGGCGAGCAGCGCTACATGAAATCACCGCTGGAGCATCTGGTTCAGGCACTCAACGAAACCCCGCTGGGCGATCACTACTCGCTCGAGGGCATTATCTGCGATGACAACCCCGAGTCGGCGCGCGACCGGGACAACATCAAGGACTACGGTTTTGCCCCGGGACAGGGTGGGCACTGGTTCTATCCCGCCGACCTTAAGGTTCAGGGGCGGCCGGTCAACGACCTGTTGGAGAACGTACCCTCCACTTACCGCGCGCTGCCCTTGGGCGACAGCCGGCGGGCGGCGGGAAAGTCGGATTTCGAGCGCCGCCTGGGAGAGCGACTGCACGCCCTGGGCGCTGAAGTCGTGGTGCTGGACGGGCTGTTGGTGATCCTCGATGAACTGGTGCGCGAGGGCGCGGATTTCCATCGGCGTATCGTGAACATTCACCCGGGCATCACCCGGCTGGAATCGCCTTATGAACGACGCGGCGCCTGCGCCACCCTCGATGCGCTGTATGGGGCACGGGGCAAGAGGGTGATCGACTGGACGACCCGCGAAACCGTCGATATTCCGGTGGTGGACATGACCGGCGCCTCGTTCCATTACGTCGACAATGGCATCGATTCCGGTGAAGTGATATTCGACGTGCTGGACACCCCCATCGCGCCGGACGACACCATCCTCGAACTGCGCTGGAACAACTTTAACAACAGTCTGTTCCCGGCGCTGGAACAGGGGTTGCTGGTATTGGCCCGGCGTCAGCCTCATTAACATCGACAGCAACCCAACGGTGCCGACGTGGGAAAGCGTCTCGTGATGCCTGCACTGGCGCCGTTGTTCATTGCCGAGTTCGCGCATTATCGCGATGTTCTGGTACTGGGCGACGACCCGCGTCCGGGTGTGCCATTGTGCGCCTTGCTGGCTCCCGACGAATTCGACCGGGTCCTGACCCGTTTCGGCATGCGCTATCCAGACAGCGATCGTCGCGGGCTGGCGTCGATCTGGAGCAAGTACTATTTCAGCAGACTGATTCCTCCGGCAGTCGCCGCTTCACTCATCCTCGATTACTGCCTGCCGCTGGACCTCGATGCGCTGCAACTGGTGCTCGATGAACAGGGCACACCCGTCGCATTCAAACTCCCCAATCCCGGTCGGCCCTGGGCAACGAAACCCACCGATACATTCCAGCGTTTCCATGGCCTGGTCGAAGCGCACATGCGGCCCTTCATCGACACCGTCGCAGGCTTGGCGCGCGTCTCGTCCAAGGTGCTGTGGAGCAACGCCGGCAATTATTTCGAGTGGCTGCTGGGCGTGCTCGCCACGGCGCTGCCTCAGGCCGACTTAAGCCACGGACATGATCTGCTCAACGCCTGCAACTTGGGCGACGGTCGTCGCAACCCGCTGTATCTGCCGGTGCACTACGTTCCGGTTGCCGGGCAGACCGGGATGAAACGCGTGCGACGGGTGTGTTGCTTGCGCTATCGGGTGGGCGGGCTGGAGTATTGCGCAAGCTGCCCCTTGCTTGATCGCAAGCACACTCCCTGATTCGCAAACAGCGGTGCCATTCTGGAAACCTAAATGGGTACCGGGTTGAAAAAACGCGACTGGACAAAAGAATGGCGTCAAAAAGCCATCATAAATATTTCAAGTTGTATGATCTCCTGCCGATAGGTGATGACCACACGACCAGGAGGTGATTTGTCCCATGAAGCTTACCGTCAAGAGCAAGCTGCTCTGTTTAGCCGTCATTCCAGCCCTGCTGTTTGCCCTGATTCTTAGTGGCGTCGCCGCGTGGATGTTGAAAAGCAGCGCCAATCAGCAGATGAAAGAGACCCGCGAGCAACTGGTGGAGCGCAACCGCCAGGTGCTGAAGAACTATGTGGACGTCGCGCTGACCACCATCAAGCCGTTGCACGATGCCTCTGCGCAAGGCGATATGGCTGCGCGGGACAAGGCGCTGGATTTGCTCAAGCCGATGAAGTACGGCGATGACGGTTATTTTTTCGGTTATGACACCAAGGGCGTGCGGGTCTTCCGTGGCGACAGCCCTGCGGGCATCGGCAACAGCTTCTGGGACACCCGCGACCCGGACGGTTCCTACCACTACCAGACCTTCGTCGAGGTCGCCAAGAACGGTAAGCATTACATCGACTATGCCGCGCCCAAGCCGGGTGACGAAGCGGTGCAGGTGCCCAAGCTCGGTTACACCGTATTCCTGGAAAAATGGGACATGGTGCTGGGCAGCGCGATCAACATGGATGACATCGATGCGGCCATGGCTCTTGAGCGGGAGGCCGTGACCAGCCGCACCCGCAGCGTGCTTGTCAGTGTCTTCGTGGTGACCCTGGTTCTGCTGCTGGTGACTGCCGCCATTGGCATCTGGACCGCCAACGGCATCGTGCGGCCGCTGCGCATTCTCAAGGCCAATCTGGATGACATTGCCGCAGGAGACGGCGACCTGACGCACCGCCTGGTGGTGACCAGCCGCGATGAGCTGGGCGACCTGGCGGTCTCGTTCAACCTGTTCGTCGAGAAGATCCACGCCATGGTCAGACAGATTGCGCAGATGACCACCGACCTGGGCGGCCTGGTGGATCAGGCCTCGCAGCAGACTCAGCGTTCCGAAAAAGCCATGCAGCGTCAGCGCGAAGAGACCGATCAGGTCGCCACCGCGATTCATGAGATGTCGGCCGCCGCTCAGGAAGTGGCCTCCAGTGCGCAGCGCGCCGCCCAGGCTGCGGCCGAAACCGACCAGCAGGGACAGGCTGCGCGCAAGGTCGTGGGCAGCAACATCAGCGGCATGAGTTCGCTGGTCAATGACATCCGCAAGAGCGGCGTCAGCCTCGACAGCTTGCAGCAGGACGTGCGCTCCATCGTTTCGGTGCTCGACGTGATCCGCTCGATTGCCGAGCAGACCAACCTGCTGGCACTCAACGCGGCCATCGAAGCAGCACGCGCCGGTGAAGCCGGGCGCGGGTTTGCCGTGGTCGCCGACGAAGTTCGTGCGCTGGCCAGCCGTACCCAGACCAGCACCCAGGAAATCCAGGGCATGATCACGCGCCTTGAAACGGGCACCCATGACTCTGTCGAAGCCATGCGCCGCTCCACCGAAGCGGGCGAGGGCGCCAACGTCCAGACCAACGAAGTCGGTGCTTCGCTGGATTCGATTTCCGACCTGATCGGCACCATCAACGCGATGAATGCCCAGATCGCCAGCGCCGCCGAAGAACAGACCTCGGTGGCCGAGGAGATCAACCGCAGCGTGCACCAGATCGCCGGCGCCGTGGAAAACCTCGCCGAAGAAACCGAACAGAGCGCCCGCACCATGCGCGACGTCTCGGCATTGGGTGGCAACCTCAGCGCGCTGGTGCGCCAGTTCAAGATTTGATGAATCGTTTAAGCCGCCGTTCTGCTGGCGCCGCCACGCAAACGCTGGTTTAGTGACGCCCGATTGCTTAGCTGGGCAATTATTAGCTGGCAATCGAATCACGGGGCACACCCTGCCAGCCAGGTGTTGTGCACCCGTGATCCATAACTAGAAAACACCCAAGCAGCACACCCGTGTTCAGTCCTAGGAGTAGTGAAAGATGTTCGATGACGACACCTCCCCGGCGCGTCGCGATTTTCTACGCAAGTCGCTAACGCTCATCCCCGTCGTAACCCTGGCCAGTGCAGGCCTTTGCGGCAGTACCTTTGCGCAGACGCCGGCCAGCGACGCGCAACAGCCGTCGGCTGCAGTCCCGGTTTCGGTTGCAGGCGATTACAAACCGACGTTCTTCACGCCCCAGGAGTGGGCGTTCCTGGTTGCCGCCTGCGATCGCCTGATCCCGTCCGATCAGGTCGGCCCTGGCGCAGTTGAGTTGGGGGTACCGGAGTTTCTCGACCGGCACATGCAGACGCCCTATGCCAACGGCGGCATCTGGTACATGCAGGGGCCGTTCCTGGAAGCTGCGCCGGAGTTTGGTTATCAGGGCCGCCTGAACCTGCGCGAAACCCTGCGCATCGGCATCAAGGCCATGGATGCGTACAGCACCAAGAGCTTTTCCGGCAAGGCGTTCGCCGAGCTTTCCCACGCCCAGCAAGAAGACCTGCTCAAGTCCGCCGAGAGCGGCAAGCTGGCGCTGGACGATATCTCCTCGAAGCTGTTCTTCACCAACCTGCTCAATGAAGTGCGCAACGGTTACTTCGCCGACCCCTCCCATGGCGGCAACAAGAACATGGGCGCGTGGAAGATGATCGGTTATCCCGGCATGCGCGCCGATTACATGGACTGGATCACGGTGCGCGACAAACCGTATCCGTTGCCGCCGGTCGATCTGTCCGGGCGGAGGGGCTGAACATGGCGAACGAAAAAGCAAAAGTGGACGCCGTGATCGTCGGCATGGGCTGGACCGGAGCGATTCTGGCCAAGGAACTGACCGACGCCGGCCTGCACGTGGTGGTGCTGGAGCGTGGCGCGGACCGCGACACGCAGCCGGATTTCGCCTACCCGAAAGTGGTCGACGAGCTGGAAGGCTCGGTGCATCGGCGCTACCTGCAAAGCCTGGCGCAGGAAACCGTCACCGTGCGCCACAACCTGACGTCCACCGCCGTGCCGTATCGGCAGATGGGCTCGTTCAAGCCCGGCACCGGTGTCGGCGGCGCGGGCAGTCACTGGTCTGGCTGTCACTTCCGCGCCCTGCCGGAAGACTTCAAGCTGCGCAGTAATGTCGAGCAGCGCTACGGCGCCAGCTTCATTCCGTCGGACATGAGCATCCAGGATTTTCCGGTCAGCTACGAGGACCTCGAACCGCATTTCGACCATTTTGAATACGTCTGCGGCACTTCAGGCAAGGCAGGGGTCATCAGCGGCGTCAAGCAATCGGGTGGCAACCCGTTCGAAGGTTCGCGCTCACGAGAATTCCCTCTGGGGCCAAACCCTAATTACCTCGGCGCGGAGATGTTTTACAAAGGCGCCCGGGAGATGGGCTGGGACCCGTATCCGATCCCGGCGTCCAACGCCTCCGCGCCTTACGTCAACCCGTATGGCTGCCAGATGGGGCCGTGCAACGCCTGTGGCTTCTGCAGCGATTACGGCTGCCTGAACTATTCCAAGGCCAGCCCGAATATCAGCATTCTTCCGGTGTTGCGTCAGCGCAAGAATTTCGAGCTGCGCACCCATGCGCAGGTGCTCAAGGTCAATCTGGACAGCGACGGCAAGAAGGCCACGGGTGTGACCTACCTGGACGCTCAGGGCCGTGAAGTCGAGCAGCAGGCCGACCTGGTGTTGCTGTGCGCATTCTCGCTGTACAACGTGCACTTGATGCTGCTGTCGGGCATCGGCAAACCCTACGATCCGCAGACCGGCGAGGGCACCATCGGGCGCAACTATTCCTACCAGAACCTCAACCGCGTGGTGCTGTTCTTCGGCAAGGAAGTGCAGGCCAACCAGTTCATTGGCATTGGCGGCGCAGGCACGACGATGGACAACCTCAACGGCAACCAGCTGGATAACGCCAAGGCCGGTTTCGTCGGCGGCGGCATTATCTGGGCGCGTCAGCCGGGTGCCGGTCCCGTGCGCGGGATCAACGTACCGCCGGGTACGCCGAACTGGGGTACGCAGTGGAAGCAGGCTGCGAGCGATGCATTCCGTCACTCGTTCTATTTCGAAGTGCAGGGCGCCTGCATGTCGTACAAGCAGCACTACCTGAGCCTGGACCCGACTTACAAGGACGGCTTTGGCAGGCCGCTGTTGCGCATGAATTTCGACTGGCACGACAACGAGATCAAGGCTTCGCAGTTCCTGGTGGGCAAGGCGCTGGAGATGTCGAAGATCCTCAACCCGAGCGCCATGGCCGGTGACGCCAAAAAGCCGGGCGAGCACTACAACATCACCAAGTATCAAAGCACTCACACCTGTGGCGGGGCGATCATGGGCAGCGATCCGAAGACCTCGGCACTGAACCGCTACCTGCAGTCCTGGGACGTGCATAACGTGTTCGCCATCGGCGCCAATGCCTTTCCGCAGAACAACGGCTACAACCCGACCGGCATGGTCGGTGCGCTGGCGTACTGGTCGGCCAAGGCCATTCGCGAGCAATACCTGAAAAACCCCGGCCCGCTGGTTCAGGCATAAGGAGACGACCATGAAAAAGTTTCTTCTGAGCCTGATCGCACTCGCGGTATTGGTGTTCGTTGCGCTGCTGGCATTTGCCTTATGGCCGACGTCTACCCCGGCATTGACGGCTGCTTCGGACGCCGATCAAGCGGCATTGATCGAGAAAGGTCGGTACCTGGCCGACGCCGGCGATTGCACGGCCTGTCATACCACCGAAGGTGGCAAACCGTTCGCTGGCGGCCTGCCGATCGCATCACCGATCGGCAAGCTGTACAGCAGCAATATCACCCCCGACAAAGCCTCTGGCATCGGCAGCTATTCGCTGGATGACTTTGACCGGGCCGTGCGCCACGGCATAGCCGCCAACGGCAACAGCCTCTATCCGGCGATGCCGTATCCGGCCTATGCGCGCACCAGCGACGATGACATGCGGGCGCTGTACGCGTACTTCATGCATGGCGTTGCGCCGGTGTATGCCGAGAACCGCGCCAACGACGTGCCTTGGCCCTTGTCGATGCGCTGGCCGCTGGCGATCTGGCGCAAGGTGTTCGCACCCGCGCCGCAAGCGGTGGGGTTCGACGCCTCACGTTACAAGGACCCGCAGGTCGCCCGCGGCGCTTATCTGGTGCAGGGGTTGGGGCACTGCGGCACTTGTCACACGCCGCGTGCGCTGACCTTGCAGGAGAAGGCGCTGGATGAGTCGGGAGCGGAGTATCTGTCTGGCGGTCCTGTGATCGATGGCTGGCTGGCAGTGAACCTGCGCAGCAACCCGGCTGACGGGCTCGGTGGCTGGAGCGTGGATGACATCGTCGCGACCTTGCGCAGCGCCCGCAGTCCCACCCATGCGGTATTGGGCGGGCCGATGGGCGATGTGGTCACCCACAGCACTCAGCATCTGACCGATGCCGACCTGCAGGCGGTGGCGGTTTACCTGAAAACGCTGCCCGCCAGCGAGCGCCAGGTCTCCAGCTTCAAGGCCGATCCCACCACCGCCAAGGCGTTGGCGGCGGGGCAGGAGGGCAGTCGCGGTGCCGAGTTGTACGTCGACAACTGTTCGGCCTGCCACCGTACCAATGGCCAGGGTTACGAGCGCGTATTTCCGAAGATAGCCGGCAACTCGTCGGTGCTGTCGGAGGACCCGGTGTCGATGATTCGCCTGGTGCTGGCTGGGAGCAAACTACCGGCTACCGCTGCCGCGCCGTCGCAGCTGGGCATGCCCGGTTTTGCCTGGCGGATGTCGGATGAAGAGGTCGCGCAACTGCTGACCTTCATTCGCAGCAGCTGGGGTAACCAGGCGCCTGCGGTGAAACTTGAGCAAGTGGCGCAGATGCGTGCGACCTTGCCCAAGGAGTCGCCGGCGGTGAGTCGTACGGATATCGCCAAGCCCTGATCGGCAACGGTGATTGAGATGCCGGGCCACGCGCAATGCGTGGCCCGGCCATTTCAAGCATACCGGGATGCGCTTCTGCCCAAGGCGCAGGAGTCGGCCTTTACTACCAGGGGCAGGCGCCGGCCCTGAACCAAACGACCTTTGCATGTCTTGCCACCGCATGCAGCGTATTCGCGGGCGCTGCGCTTCTTATCGCGGAATGTCGGGCTCCCACGGTCTGCGGCCAGAATCAAAAGCCCGAATCGCGGCGCAGCCCGCTCCTCGCATAAAACGCTACCACTACAAAACAGCCCAGCGGCAGCAGATACGCCAGTGCCGTTGAGAAGTGATCCGCCACCAACCCCATGAAATACGGCATCAGCGCGCCGCCGACGATGGCCATGATCAGGAACGAGCTGCCGCGCTTGGTATGGGGTCCGAGGTTTTTCACGCCCATGGCGAGGAGCGTCGGGAGTTAGACATCGAGGTGGATTTCAGCGCGGAAATCCCGCCATTTGCGCTGTTGCAAGCGCGGGGTTTGATCGAGCCGCAGACCGCAGCGCTGGCGGCGCGCAACGCCAGCGACGAAGAACTGCAAGGCATTCGCGCTGCCTTTGAGCGCAACGCGCATGACAATCGCGAGCACTCGCACACTCACCCTGGCGATCGGCTGTTCCACATTCGTATCGCCCCGGAGTCGGGCAATCCTGTCTATGCATTGATGATCCAGCATCTGTTGGGACATCGGTATGGCAGCATGTTTCAGCGGCTGCAGGCGCACTACACCTGCGACGACATGCCGTTCAGGTCCGAGCATGAACACATTCTGATTCTGCAAGCCCTGCAAAACCGCGATCCCGAGGCGGCGCGCCAGGCGATGGAAGGGCACCTGGACGAGGTGATCTGCATCTTCAGTCGCAGCGGGGTGGCCAGAAAGCAGCTGACGTCGCGTGCTGTTGATTTTGATTCTGGGGTCAAGGGCGCGGCGGTTTGTTTTGCCGACGCGTTGGCGCGCAGCGGCAACAAATCAGCCGCTGCGGTATGTCGGGCATAGCCAGGGTGTCGGGCTTTAACGACCGCTTCGCAGTCGATCGTCAGCAAGCTGGACTC
>NZ_DIHC01000027.1 GCF_002419965.1 Pseudomonas sp. UBA5706 | reverse complement strand
CTCATAAGTGAAGTTTGGAGGCAGGTCTGCCGTAAAGGTGAAGCTCTCCTGCGTCCCCGTGGCACACCCTGAGCTCAGGACCATACAGCCGCCCAAGAGCAGGACTCTAATTGTCTGTCTCACAGCGGGGCTTCTGCTTGCCAAAATTGAATTGCTTGATAAACCCGCTCGAAATGAGCGTCCGGAGTTTCATCAGGGCGGGCTTGCCAGCGCTTTGCGAAGGTACCGTCTATTTCCTTCAAGCTCTGGATCAATAAGAACTCCAATTGCTCCGGCGCTTGCCAACCCCACGAGTCAGCCAAGGCCAACTGCGTGCTGAGCCATAGATCGGGGTCTTGTTGTTCAGCAATGCGGGCGTAGGCGTCAAGATGTTCGGCCAGCAGGTAGCGACGTGCATTGACCTCACGTATGGGTGCGGACTGTTCGCCCTCAACCGGCACCCCGCACCATGCAGGGCTTTCAGGAACAGGATGATTGCCCGGTTTGGGATTAGTGAGCGTTTCCCAGTGCTGACCCTGCCAGTAACAGACGCTGATAATGGGCCCCAAGTACCCCGGGATGGCCTCAGTGGTTAAGTGCTTCAGTGCGCGGGTCAGTACTCGGTTGTCATGGAAACGATAGAGCGCCTGATACGGTCGCGTCCCAACAATCAGACGCTCACGCCAATGTTTGGCCAGCTCCTGTAGAGCTGTCTCACGTGGAATACTGGCAAGCCAGCCCCAGTTCCTTTCAGGGGCCTTTAGCAACTCGTTCAGTTGTCCGTCTTCCGGGTTGCCGATAAGGAACAGGAAAGGCCCGGCATCCGCCAGGTCTGCTGCCGATGTCTCACTGTATAGACTGCAATACTGGTCATTATCGTGAGAGCCCAGCAGAACCTGACGGATTTGGCGTTCGTCCTCAGAGTCCAGAATTAGACACAGAAAATGCCCGAGTTGGCGTTGTTCGATCATCCATTGTTGAGCAGACATGCCGGTCATGCTGTGTCTCCTCCAGTCAGGCAAACACCGTTTTTGCAGACTTCGCAGATCGGGCAGAAATCAGGGCCTATGGCTTTTGAGAGGGCCATCAGGGCGTGCTGGGAAGGCGCAATTATTTGTGGGAGCGCTGCGGGAGCCATGAGCGCAGTCAATGCCCCCGGCAATATTGGATTGGCCGCAGTTCCTCCAACCGGGGCACCGCCGAGTTGAATATCAGAGCTGCTGAAGATCCCACCGTGACCCATCACGATGTGTTGACCGCCGGCCTTCAAGGTAATACTGGCGCCCGCATCCAGGATCAAATGAGCCCCGGCTTTCAGGTGAACTTCCTGACCTGCTTCGGCGACCAGCGTTTGCCCGACGCGGGTATGACTGCTGTTCGCTACCAATAAGTGGTCGTTGGCCTTGAGCTGAACTTTGCGGTCACCGGTGACAGTACGTTGGTCTTCAGCTTCCAACACGGCGATGCTGTTGCCCTTGATGGTTTCCTTACGCTCGTTACCGACTTCCAGACGGCTGTCGTTTTCAACTTTCTGTTCCATGTCCCGCTGAGCACGCAGGTAGATCAGCTCCTGGCCGCTGCGGTCCTCCAGGTGGAGTTCGTTGAAGCCCGTGCTGGCTGGTGAACTGCGGCTGCGAAATACGCTGCGGGTCTTGTGGGTGGGCAACTCGTAGGGCACTGGATTGGCACTGTTACTCAAGCAACCACTGATCAGGGGAGAGTCCGGGTCACCCTCCAGGAACGACACCAGGACTTCCATGCCGACCCGAGGGATGGTTACCGCGCCATGGCTGTTGCCCGCCCAACTGGTAGCGACACGCAGCCAACAACTGCTTTTGTCATCGGTCTGACCTCCGCGGTCCCAATGGAATTGCACCTTGACCCGCCCGTGTGGGTCACAATGGATTTCCTCACTTTTGGGGCCGGTAACCACAGCGGTTTGACTGCCAGGTATCCGAGGCTTCTCATAGGCCTGCTGTGGGCGATAGAACACGTCCCACGGAGTCGCCGTGAAGACGTTTCGGTAGCCCTGATGGAAATCATCCTTGCGGTCACTGGTGTGGCTGGGAAGGCTTTCCTCCAGAACCTGAGGTTGCAGGCCTTCGTGGCGAATCGAGGTCAGTAGCCAGAGGTCATTGCACTCTTGACGCGGGTGTTGGGACAGTTCGAGAAAGTGGCCGCTGACCAATGCGGGTTGATCACTTTTGCCTTCGGCCTGACGGTAATCTGCACGATGGCCTTCCAGAGCCCTCTTGCTCAACAGTTTGCCTCGCTCACGCTGAGTAAAACCACCTGGGTATTGGTAGTCTTCCAGATCAGGCTGTTCGTCTCGAGCGGCTGGGCGACAGTCCGCCTCCAGTGTGACGCGAGCGTTCTCAAAGTCGTAATCACGTTGCGTTGTTCGACTGGTTCGGGTCTCAAGACGAAGATTAAAACGTTTGATTACGGGCTCATCGGCAACCATGCCGCTGTCCTGCACATAGGGCGTTGGCCTGCTCAGCTTGGGGAATACGGTTTGGTCGTCCCCGAATACCAGTGCGTGCTCGTGTTGCGAGTGCTCAAAGTGGTAGTGGATACCTTCCTCCGAGCACAGACGCTGAATGTAGTGCAGGTCGGATTCGTTGTACTGGACGCAGTAATCGCGTGCTGGGTAGATTGAGCCCAACTGAAATTGGTAGGCGTCACGCTGGATGCCATGCTCTTCAAGAATCTGCGCAATGATCTGCGGGACGGTTTGTTGTTGGAAAATCCGTTGGTTGGTCCGATGCGCCAAATAAGCTAACTGCGGGACCAGCGTTAGACTGTAACGGGTCAACCGCTTACCGGAGTCCCCCTGTGCAATGCGGTAAATCTGCCCGTGAATACCAGCGTCACTGTCGTTGAATGCCAGGAAGGCTTGCTTGTGCAATAGGCTTTCGAGATCCAGGTCAGGACGTTCGCTGACCAGCTCAATATCAAACGAAAAGGGCGCGCTAATCGATTCTTGGCCAGTGAATGAGAGGACCTGAAGGTCGTGCTGGAAGTCGCTGATGGTGAGGCTGAAATGCGTTTGATGACTTGCGTTGAACATCCGTTGTTCCCTTCCAGACAAGTAGCATGGACCCACGCGCGGAACCAACGAACGATATTCCTGCGAGCTTGTGGGAGGCTGAAGTGAGCAACGCTAGCAAGCTATGGAGGGAAAAAATGTAGGAAGCGTCTTGAGTCGGGCCTGAATTATCCGAAGTTAATGATCGCGACTGGGAAGGCGCCGATACGGGTGTTTTGTGGCGTCTTGACCTTGGGTTTCAAGCAACGTGCTGCTCGGCGGGGGCAAGCTTCTTGCGCGCCTGAGCCTTACCCCGCACTTGCATGGGCCCACATGTGCTTGTGGGCGCCCCTGGTAGCCAAAGCATTCAGTGTCTGCAAATGCCATCCGGCTGTCACAAGTTGCGTCTCAGGGCCTGTCACAAGCCGTGACCACAACTTCTGACATCGCTACGATGTGGCGCCGTTAGTCCATGCCGGCACTCATTCTGCAAACCGAAGGCTAGGGGTTTCGCCCGACAATAACGGGCTATTGAGTTCGGTGACCTCGCGGATGTAATCCCACAACAACGTAATCCGCTTCAACTTGCGCAGATCCTCCCGGCAGTACATCCAGAATTGCCTGGTGATGTTCACGTCGTTCTCCAGCACCGGCAGCAATCGTGAGTCTTGCGCCGCCAAAAAGCACGGCAGGATCGCCAGCGCCCGGCCCTGCAACGCTGCGACGTATTGAGCGATGACACTGGTGCTACGCAGGTTCGCATGGACGCCGGGGAGCAGATTGTTCAGATAGAGCAGCTCGGGGCTGAATGCCAGGTCGTCGACATAGCTGATGAACGGCTGCCCGGCCAAGTCTTCGATTCTGTTGATTGGCGGGTGGCGATCCAGGTATTCCTGGGTGGCGTACAACCGCAGGGTGTAGTCGCACAGTTTGCAGCACACGTAAGGGCCGTGTTCCGGCCGCTCCAGAGCAATAACGATGTCGGCTTCGCGCTTGGACAGACTGATGAAGTGCGGCAACGGCAGGATATCCACCGAGATGGCCGGATAGATATCTGTGAAATGGGTCAACTGCGGCGTGATGAAAAAGCTGCCGAAGCCTTCGGTACACCCCATGCGCACGTGGCCGGACAACGCGACGCCGGAGCCTGAAACCTGTTCACAGGCAATGTGCAGGGTGCTCTCGATGGACTCGGCCGAGCCCAGCAGGCGTTGGCCTTCGGCGGTGAGCACGAAGCCGTTGTTGCGTGATTTTTCGAACAGCAACGTACCCAGTGAAGTTTCCAGCGAACTGATGCGCCGAGACACGGTGGTGTAGTCCACCGCTAGCCGTTTGGCCGCTGAACTGGCCTTGCGCGTGCGTGCTACCTCGAGAAAAAACTTCAGGTCATCCCAGTTCAAAGCGCCTAGGGATGTGATGTTTTTTTGCATGTCGAACCTGCTTTTATGTGCGTTCTTATTAGAAGTTTGCACATCTATACTCCGAAGTATGGGCCAATCCAACCGATGATCCTCCCGCTGTAGTTACACATGCTGCTGGCGGTGACATCGTTGAGGGCGCACCGCTGGCAGACCGCACGGCTACGACGAGCAGGATAAATACACAGAGCACGCCCGACTCAACACCGTATCACCCACATCGCATAACACCCTGCACAACAATAAATAAGCGGAGGAGTTTATGAAGAACGCTACTACGGCGGACGCGGGCGTACTCGACGCCAGTGCCGCAAGAAACAAGATCCGGTCCTACCGACTCGCCGGCGCGGCGAGCATGGCGGGCACGACCATCGAGTGGTATGACTTTTTTCTTTACGGCACGGCTGCCGCACTGATTTTCAACAAAATCTTTTTCCCTGCACTGGACCCGATCATCGGTGTGCTGGCGGCGTTCGCCACCTACGCCGTGGGCTTTCTCGGGCGGCCGCTGGGCGGAATCGTGTTCGGCCACTTCGGCGACAGGATCGGTCGCAAATCCATGCTGCTGTTCACCCTGATGCTGATGGGCATACCGACCATCGTCATTGGCCTGATTCCCACCTATCAGCAAATCGGTTACTGGGCCGCGGTGATCCTGGTGGCCATGCGCTTTCTGCAAGGCATGGCGGTTGGCGGCGAGTGGGGCGGGGCGGTGCTGATGGCGGTCGAACATGCCCCCGAAGGCAAGAAAGGCTTCTACGGCAGTCTGCCGCAAACCGGTGTGGGTGCCGGGCTGGTGCTGGCGTCGCTGGCCATGGCAATGGTGGCCAAACTGCCGGAAGCCGACATGCTCGCCTGGGGCTGGCGCGTTCCGTTTCTGGCCAGCGTGGTGTTGCTTGGCGTGGGCTGGCTGATTCGTCTGAAAGTCCCGGAATCACCCGACTTCGAAAAACTGAAAAAAGACAACATCGCGGTCAGGGTGCCTTTGTTCAAAGTGTTCCGCGAGCATCCCAGGGAAACCCTGACCATCATCGGCGCGCGCACTGCCGAGAACGCCTGGTTCTACATGTCTGTGACCTTCGCCTTGGCCTACGCCGCCAACCAGTTGCAGATCCCCCGCGCTGATGTATTGGGAGCGATTACCGCCGGGGCCGCCTTGTCACTGGTGACCATGCCGCTGTGCGGGCACATTTCCGACCGGGTTGGCCAGAAGCGCTTGTACTTCGCAGGGCTGCTGTTGCTGTGCGCCTTCGTTTACCCCTTCTTCGCCATGCTCGGCACTCGCGACCCGGTGCTGGTCTGGTGGGCAATGGTATTGGCGGTGGGCGTGGTGTTCCCGATCCTGTATGCGCCGGAATCGTTGCTGTTCGCCCGCCAGTTCCCCGCTGAAATCCGCTACAGCGGCATCTCGGTGTCGGTCCAGTTGGCCGGTGTCCTGGGCGGAGGTTTCGCACCGATGATCGCCACCGAACTGCTGGCCATGGGTGACGGCAATCCGCATTACGTGATCGTGTACCTGATCGGCATGGCGCTGATTGCACTGGGGTGTACGGCACTGATGAAGCGCGATCCGCTGCGAACCCCGGCCCTGTAGCGCGACGGCTACAGGTCAGCATTATCGGCACGCCCACCGGGCGCCCTTTCGAATGGAGAAACCTGCAATGAACGCTTCCTTGAATGAGAACACCACCACAGTGGCCCGCGTCAAACTGCTGATCGACGGCGAATGGGTCGATTCGCAGACCGCTGAATGGCTGGACGTGGTCAACCCCGCGACCCAGCAAGTGCTGGCCAAAGTACCCCTTTCCACTGGCGCTGAAGTAGACGCTGCGGTCGCTGCCGCGCACAAGGCGTTCAAGACCTGGCGCAACACCCCGATCGGCGCACGCATGCGCATCATGCTCAAGCTCCAGGCGCTGATCCGCGAACACTCCAAGCGCATCGCCGTAGTGCTCAGCGCTGAGCAGGGCAAGACCATTGCCGATGCCGAGGGCGATATTTTTCGCGGCTTGGAAGTGGTCGAACACGCGTGCTCCATCGGCACCCTGCAGATGGGCGAGTTTGCCGAAAACGTCGCAGGCGGCGTCGACACCTACACCCTGCGCCAGCCCATTGGTGTCTGCGCAGGCATCACCCCGTTCAACTTCCCGGCAATGATCCCTTTGTGGATGTTCCCGATGGCCATCGCCTGCGGCAACACCTTCGTGCTCAAGCCGTCCGAGCAGGACCCGATGTCGACCATGCTGTTGGTTGAACTGGCGATCGAGGCGGGTGTGCCAGCGGGAGTGCTCAACGTAGTGCACGGCGGCAAGGAAGTGGTCGATGCGATCTGCACGCATAAGGACATCAAGGCGGTGTCGTTCGTCGGTTCAACGGCGGTCGGCACGCACGTCTACGATCTGGCAGGCAAGCATGGCAAGCGTGTGCAGTCGATGATGGGCGCCAAGAATCACGCTGTGGTGTTACCGGACGCCAATCGCGAACAGACCCTCAATGCGTTGGTGGGAGCAGGTTTCGGTGCTGCCGGGCAACGTTGCATGGCGACCTCGGCGGTGGTGCTGGTGGGCGCGTCGAAGCAGTGGATTCCCGACCTGAAAGCCTTGGCACAAAAGCTCAAGATCAATGCGGGCAGTGAGTCGGGGACCGACGTCGGGCCGGTGATTTCCAAACGCGCCAGGCAACGGATTCTCGACCTCATCGAAAGCGGGGTGAAGGAAGGTGCGACCCTGGAACTGGACGGGCGTGACATCAAGGTCGCCGGTTACGAGGACGGCAACTTCGTCGGCCCGACGCTGTTCACCGGTGTGACCACGCAGATGCAGATCTACACCCAGGAAATCTTCGGCCCGGTGTTGGTGGTGCTGGAGGTCGACACTCTGGATCAAGCCATCGAGTTAGTGAATGCCAACCCGTTTGGCAATGGCGTCGGGCTGTTCACTCAAAGCGGCGCGGCGGCGCGCAAATTCCAGAGCGAGATCGACATTGGCCAAGTGGGCATCAACATCCCGATTCCAGTTCCCGTTCCGTTCTTCAGCTTCACCGGTTCACGCGGCTCCAAGCTCGGCGACCTGGGGCCGTACGGTAAACAGGTGGTGCAGTTCTACACGCAGACCAAGACCGTCACCAGCCGCTGGTTTGATGACGACAGCGTGAATGACGGCGTGAATACGACGATCAATCTACGTTGAATCCACCCGGCACGCCGAACTCAAGGGTGGCAGCGAGCTTACTTGCCAATGGCCACATCAGGGCTAGATGCCTTGTCTGGATGAATGCCTTCGCAAGCAAGCTCGCTCCCACAGTTGATAAGTGTTGGATGGGCCATCGGATTTGAATCTGAAAAGGAGAACAACAATGAAAATCGCATTCATCGGTCTGGGCAACATGGGGGCGCCGATGGCGCGTAATCTCATCCGCGCCGGGCATCAGCTGCATCTGTTCGACCTCAATCAGCAGGTGCTGGCTGAGCTCGCCGAACTGGGCAGCCGCATCAGTGAGTCGCCCAAACATGCCGCGCAAGGGGCCGAGCTGGTGATCACCATGTTGCCTGCCGCCGCTCATGTGCGTGCGGTGTACCTGAATGAAGACGGCGTGCTGGCGGGGATTTCCCCGGGCGTGCCGGCGGTGGACTGCAGCACCATCGACCCACAGACCATCCGCGAGGTGGCGGCAGTGGCGGCAAAACAGGGTGTGGTGGTGGGGGATGCGCCCGTGTCCGGCGGCACTGGCGGTGCCCAGGCCGGGACCTTGACCTTCATGGTCGGCGCCAGCCCGGACCACTTCACCCTGCTCAAGCCGGTCCTTGCGCAAATGGGCCGCAACATCGTGCACTGCGGCGATGTCGGCACTGGGCAAATTGCCAAAATCTGCAACAACATGCTGCTGGGCATCTCCATGATCGGCGTCGCCGAAGCCATGGCGCTGGGCAGTTCGCTGGGTATCGACACCGGCATCCTGGCCAACATCATCAACAGCTCGACCGGCCGTTGCTGGAGTTCGGAGATGTACAACCCATGGCCCGGCGTGGTCGAAACCGCGCCTGCATCCCGAGGTTACACCGGCGGATTCGGCGCCGACCTGATGCTCAAGGACCTGGGCCTGGCGACCGAAGCGGCGAAGGTTGCACGTCAGCCGGTGATTCTCGGCGCCGTGGCCCAGCAGCTGTACCAGGCGATGAGTTTGCGTGGTGACGGCGGGAAGGATTTCTCGGCAGTGATCGAGGGCTATTTGAACAAGGAATAGCTGTTGATCGACCGGTGCTGAATGTGAGCGGAATCTCGTTCCGTAGGAGCTTGCGGAGGTGGCGAAGGCGGCATGTCTGATACACCACCTTCGCCACCTCCCCAAGCTTGTGTCTTTAGCTCCCACCCATATCTCATCAAGCCGGTAAGTCGGCGGTGTGCATCAACCTCGCGGGCCGCTGTAGTCCCTGGCCCATTGCTCCTGCGCCACCAACTGCTGTTTGAACCGCTCGATCTGTTCAGCCACTCGTACCGGCGACGTCCCGCCCCAGCCGCTGCGTGCAGCCAGCGCAGCATCGAGCGTCAAGGCTTGCAGCACGTCAGGCGTCAGCCGGGCATCGGTGTTGGCGAGCATCTCAGGGGTCAGCTGTTCCAGCCCGATGTCCTGCGCTTCACACAGTTGCACCAGTTGTCCGGTGATCTCGTGCGCCTCCTTGAACGGCACACCGCGCACCGCCAGCCAGTCGGCGACTTCGGTGGCCAGGGTGAACCCCAAGGGCGCCTGACGCAGCAATTCTTCCTTGCGCACCGTCATGGTCCGCACCATCCCGGCGAAGGCCGGCAGCACCAGGTTCAGAGTGTCTACCGCGTCGAAAATCGCATGTTTGTCTTCGCTCAAGTCGCGGTTGTAAGACAGCGGCTGGGCCTTGAGCACCGACAGAATCGCCGTCAGCGAACCGATCAGCCGACCCGATTTGCCCCGCGCCAGTTCAGCGATATCAGGGTTCTTCTTCTGCGGCATGATCGAGCTGCCCGTGGCGTAGGCATCGTCGAGATCGACCCAGCGAAACTGCCGCGATGTCCAGATGCAGAACTCCTCGGCCATGCGCGAAATATTGATGCCCAGCATGCTGGCGCTGAACAGGAATTCGGCGACGTGATCGCGACTGGCAACCGCATCGATGGAATTTTCGCAGGGGCCGGCGTAACCCAGTTCAGCCGCCGAGCGTTGCAAATCGCGGGCAATTGCCGAGCCGGCCATCGCTGCGGCGCCCAAAGGCGAGAGGTTGAAGCGCTTGTCCCAGTCCTGCAGGCGCTGAATGTCACGATGGATCGCCTGCGCATGGGCCATCAAGTGATGGGCGAAAACGATCGGCTGCGCCTGTTGCAGATGGGTAAAGCCTGGCGCGATGGTGTCGATGTGCTGCTCGGCCTGGCCGACCAAGGCGTTTTGCAGATCCAGAATCGCTAGCGTCAGCTGGCGAATCTGATCGCGCAGAAACAGGCGCATGTCGTTGGCGGTCTGGTCATTGCGCGAGCGACCGGCGCGCAGTTTGCCACCCAGCGTGCCCAGGCGTTCGGTCAGCAGGCGTTCGATGAAGGTGTGCACGTCTTCATCCGCTGCGATGGGTGCGATGGTGCCCGCAGCGAAGTCGTCATTGATCGACTCAAGGGTCGCGATGATGCGGCGGGTTTCGTCCGCGTTCAGCAGCCCGGCGCGCTCAAGTTCGTGTGCGTGGGCCTTGGAGCCTGCGACGTCATAGGGCGTCATGCGGAAATACACGCTGGGCGAGCGCGACAGGTTAGCCATTGCAGGCGCCGGTCCGGATTTGAACCGCGCTCCCCACAAACGCTCAGTTGCATCAGACATTGGCCATTTCCCTCGAATACGTGGATTGCAGACGACTCAGGCGTCGACGACGTCGAGGGATGCTAGAAAATAGCGAGAGCGGGGGGAATGTTACAAATGGCAAGTGCACTTGGCAGAAATGGAAAGCTGCCCGACCCGACAGCAAATGCATGACAACTACGCAGCGTCGGATCGGGAGTGAGGCGGTGCGATTCAAATCATCGAGTATTCGGTCGCGCCGGCACTCGCATGGGTGCGGCTGCGTTCGCGTTTTGCTCGGTGGTCTTCACACGCGTCATTGACGCACGTCTGAATGATCGAGGAAATCTGCTCCAGCAGTTGCTTGGGAATGCGCTGGCTGTTCATTACCGTACTGATCTCGATGCGTGGTAGTGGAGGCAACAATGAACTGTGAATGACAGGCGTTGCCTTGGGCACGAACGACCGCTCGCTCAGGCCGATACCCGCACCGGCATTGATGGCGTTGAATACCGAGAAGTTCGAGTCGGAGGTAAACCCGACATGGGCTTCGATATTGGCGTTTTTCAAGGCGTTGATCGAAATCTCCCGGCACACGCAACCGGCTGGAAAGTGCACCAATGGAATGGGTTGCCCAGGGTTGACCAGCGTTTTATCACCAATCCAGCATAACTCTTCGAAACGGATATGGTTGGCGTTCTTGAGGTGCTCGCCTTCCCGGGTTGCGATGATTGCAAGGTCCAATAGCCCCTGCTCCATATCCTTGATCAATAGTTCGGAAGTCTTGCAGGTCACACTGATGTGAACAGCAGTCGGCAACTGTTTGAGGGATCTGATGATGTCGTGAAGAAAGAACAGTGAATAATCATCAGGCAGCCCCAGGCGAAGTTCGTAGCTGCGGGCTTTCTCCTTGAGGCTGAACAGGTTGTCGTTCATCGCCAGTATCTTTTCGGCCGTCAGCAGCACCTCTTCACCGATAGGCGTGAGTTTGAAACCCTGGTCCCCGCGTTGAAAAAGTTGCAGCTCCAGCAGCTCTTCAAGTTTCTTGATTTGCATGCTCACGGCAGGTGGGGTTTTGCACAGCAGCACCGAGGAGCGGGTAATGCTTCGGGTTTCACTCACGGATTTGAAGGTGCGCCACAGATTGGTATCGACATCGAAAATTCGGGACATGGCTTCCTTTCCTTGGCTTGACTCATCTTGCGGTTGAGATCAATCCACTACCCGCATGCTATGTAAGGGGGACGGCGTCTGAATGCCGTTCAGGTGTTGCCGTAGAGGTGCTAATGGTTAGCTCAAAGGAGGGTGTTACGCAAGAGCCGCTGAGCGAACGGCGATGAGCTTCGGGTAGATCCCGAAGCGGTGTGTTAGGGACGTTGCGACCGGTCAAGCGCCAGATCGGAGTTGCTCCGCCCTGGCGCTTTGTTCAATCGGCGCAGACGCGCGCGGCTATGCTTCTTCGCGCAGGGCGATGCCCAGGGACTGCAGCAGCGGGGTGTTTTCGCAGGCGATATAGGTGGCTTCGGCGGTCTCGCTGGTGTTGACGTGCTTATGCCATTGCCAGACGGGGATATAGATCGCATCACCCGCCGTCCATGCGACGCGGGTTTGCCCGATCATGGAAAATCCCGACCCTGAAATCACATAAATGATGGTCTCATAGTTATGCCGGTGCAGACCCGAACCGTGCAACGGTTTCAGAGCGCCGAAGGTCATGCTCAAGGCGCGGGAGGGCAGGTCCACGACATGCACCTCATGTTTTCTCTGCGCCGAAAACGCATCGGTTTGCGCTTTGCGCACCCCTTCGTGCAGCAGCCTGTCCGGATATTCCGGGGTTTCGAGGCTGGACGGAACATGGCTGAAGTCTTTGGATGAAAAGTGCTGGTTATTCATGCTGGGTGCTCACATGTCGTCGAGGAATTCGAGGCGGGCCTGGATCGTCAGGATCGCGGCATGCCGGACCACTTCGAAGAGCACCGGTTTGGCGATGATCAGCCGCGAAAGAATTGCCAGCATGGTGTCTGCGTGGCCATCGTCGCACTCGATGTGCAACGTGAAGAAGTTGAGTCTTTGGGGCGCAACGCCTCGTTTCACGAAGCCGCTGACGATATCGCTGTACAGCTGCGGGACGATCGCTTCAGCGCCCAGGCATAACGCAGCCAGGCCGTAAACGCCCTCGGGCTGTTTGCAGAAATTCATCATCGTATCGATTAGCCGTTGCGTCGATGGCAGCGTGGCTTGCATGTCCAGGCTCAGATCAAAGTCATGCAACATGTTCCGGTAGATCTGCGAGTGGGGAGGTTCGTTGACCTCACCAAAACCCAGCTCTTCGAACAGATTGTCAAAAATACTCAGGACGTCGTCGCTGGACTCCAGGTTAACCATCAACTGGCAGATATAGCGCGTGAAATGACGGCTGTACTGACCTTGCTGAACGAGAAAGGTCTTTAAACGATCCAGCGATACTTCACCGTTGCGGCATCGCCAGAGAAATGGATGCTCGGCGATCCGCTGAATCATTTCCTCCTTGAGCTGCGCGAGGTCCTCAAGGACGAAGTGGCTGCTGCCGTGGCTGGCGGACTGGATCCGCAGGTGTTCGGTCATCGTATTCATCAAGCAATCCCTTGCAACGAGTTGACGGTCATGATGCTGAAATAGGCCTGTTGGAGTTTTTCCAGACCCAGGGACAGGGTCTTCGAGTCGATGGTCAGTGGTGGCATCAGCTTCAGGACTTCACTGGCGGGACCGCAGGTCTCCACGAGCAATCCTTGTTCCAGACAGGCCCGTGAAAGCCGTGATGCGGTGTGCGGGTTGTTGAATTTCAGGCCTAGAAACATCCCTCTGCCTACGACCTGAGCCGTCTGCGCAGGCATCAGTGCCAAAAGCTTTTCCAGCGCGGCTCGCATGGTCACGGCGTTGTCGCTGATCGTGGTTTCCAGTGACCGGTCCTGCCAGAAGTCCAGTGCGGCACTGGCGGTTATGAATGCCTGGTTGTTGCCGCGAAATGTGCCGTTGTGCTCGCCTGGCTCCCAGCAATCGTGTTCCGGTTTGATCAGCACCATCGACATGGGCAGTCCATACCCGCTGATGGATTTGGACAGGCAAATGATGTCCGGTGAAATGCCGGCCGCTTCGAAGCTGAAAAACGTGCCGGTGCGGCCACAGCCCGCCTGGATATCATCGACGATCAGCAATGCACCGAGGTCCCGACACAAGCGCTCGATTTTTTTCAGCCATCGAGGGTGCGCGCAGTTGAGTCCGCCTTCGCCCTGCACGGTTTCGAGGATGATCGCGGCCGGCGGCTCGTAACCGCTTCCCGGGGTGCGGTAGAGCGTGGAAATGATGTCCGCGCTGTCTATGTCCGGGCCAAAGAAACCGTCATAGGGAAGCCGAACGACGTTCGAGAGTTCGACCCCGCAGGCGCGACGCTTATCCATATTGGACGTGGCCGCCAGCGCGCCCAGCGACACACCATGAAACGCATGGGTGAACGCCGCAACGGAGGTTCTTGCAGTGCGTTTACGGGCCAGTTTCAATGCGGCTTCAACGGCATTGGTGCCGGTGGGCCCGGTGAACTGCATCTTGTAGGCCATGCCACGCGGCTTGAGGATTACACGTTCGAAACGTTCGATGAAACCTGACTTGGCGTCACTGTGAAAGTCCAGTGTCGTGGTCACGCCGTCTTGTTGAATGTACTGCACAAGCTTGTGTTTCAGATGGGGATTGTTGTGGCCGTAATTCAGTGAGCCGGCACCGGCAAAAAAATCGATATAACCGTGCCCGTTGATATCCTTGAGTATTGCCCCGGTCGCAGTCGCAAAGACGACGTCGCAATCCCGGCAGTAACTACGGACATTTGATTCAAGTTGATAAATAGCAGTCGAGTGATCCATAGGGTCCATCCCTGGGTGTATTAGCCTGCATTGCGCATGATGTAGTTGCCCAAACCGTTCTGCGTGCGATAGAAGATCGACAACATGTCCTTGATATCCAGATGCAGAACCGTGCAGTCCGATGCTTCGTTGAGTTCGTCGCGAAACCGGATATTCAAGTCTCGAAACCCCATCTGCAGCAGTGCCTTGATCGGCGTGGTCGGGGTATCGAGAAAACAGTTGGCCAATACGTTGTAGTTCTTTTGCTTCAGGCATTCATGCAGCGCTGCCTTGACCAGCGCTGCGAAGATGCCATGGGGGTAGGCCGCAAACTTCTGATCGCGATATCTGGCCGGAACCATCAGCCTGGCGCACTCTACAAGTGCACCCTGGGCACTTGCGCGCAGCTCGCTGATGTCTATGAACGTATCCACCGGCAGGCCGCACTCGCTGTCGACGATCATCCGCATGACGCCCACGGGTTCGCCTGCTTCATCGGTAGCAAGCAGATAAACGGAGGCGGTGTGATAACGGTCGTTTCGCGGATCGGTGTTGTGTTCGTCCAACCAGCCCAATTCCTCCTTGTAGACCTGCTCCCAGAGGGATCTGACCTTGGCCAGGTCGGCATCGCTGGTGGCAACGTAAACCTGATTGGTGCGACGCGTCGGGACGGGGAAATCAAGTGGCAGAGTTGATGTTGTCATAGTGCATATCCCACAGTTTGTGTTTATACGAAATAACCACAATGGCCACCGTCATGGTCATTGCGCTGATAACGCCCACCGAAGTGGCTTCCCAATACTCGAGTAATGTGCCCAGTAGAAATGATCCGATGGGGTTTCCACCCATGAAAAACAGCATCAACAGCGCCAGCACTTGAGCCTTGTTGCTTGCCGGGGCGTTCTCCTGAATCAGGGTCTGCCCCATGCTGAGTGCGATACCGCCCAGATAGCCCCAGCCAAACAGCAGCGCGAGCATCCACGCTCGGTTGAACACATAAGGCATCACTGCCAAAAACACGCAGCCCAGCAGGCAGGCAGTGATCAACGTCCGTTGCTTGTTATTGATCCCGCCCATCCAGACCAGCGTTGCCACGGAACCGATCAGGCCAACCATGAACACGATGTTGGCAGTGGCCAATAAGGAAGCGTCGTAGCCTTGCAGCTGTGATAGGTGCAGTGGCATCGCCACGAAAAACGAACCGAGGAAGAACACCCCGATCAGACCGTTCAACAGCAATACCGGAAGTATCACGGGGTGTCGCACGGAGAACCCGAGGGCTTCCCGGGTTTGCGCCAGCAGCCCCGAATGCTGCTTGCTTGGGGTGGTCGTGGATATCCTTGCCGCCGCGATGGATGACAACAGCAGCAATGTCGCCAGGGCCATGAACATCAGGCTGATACCCAGCCAGGTTACCAGCCCGCCAACGACGAACCCTGCAACCTGTATTCCGAACTCGATACCGATGTTAAGGGTGACGAACTTTTGCAATTGCCGCTGACCCAGCACATTCAGAAACGCCTCCCGTGCCGGTGCGCAAAAGGCCGACAGCACGCCAAACAGCAGCGAATACGCCACCAGCATCGGGTAGGTCAGCGTTGCTTGATAGGTCCATGCCGCGAAGAGCAAGGCGATGACCGAACTGGACAGGTAAATGCGCGCCAGCAAACCCCGCAACGGGTAGCGGTCGGCCAGGTAACCGCCGTAGATCACCAGGATCAGCACCGGCAGCATCAGGCACATTTGTGCCACGCCGAATTCGAAAGGCGAGGCATGGAGCACGCTGAGCAATACCCAGGGCAGGAATACGCTCTGGATCCCGACACAGATGAACCAAAGGCCCGACGCTGTCAGGAACAAGGCCATATCGCGGGCTTCGTTCGGATTGGATATCTGTTTGACCATGCAAACCTCGATACGGCCCCCTGATCGGGGGCCACGCGCCGTCACGCCACGTTGAAGTGTTTTTCATGTTCGTTCGGATTGGCCCATTGGCCGTCGAACTCATAGATCCCGTTGTCGAAGGTCGAGCCGTCGAACCAGTAGTACTTGGGCATGGCAGGCAACGCGGTGCTGTAAGGCGCGCCCTCCAGATCGCAGAGCATCAAGGCAGAGCGACACAGAATCAGATAGTGCGAAGCGGTCGGGGCGATGGACAGGATGGGCACGTTCCCGGTCTCCTGCATCCAGCCGTAAATGTTCGCAATACTCGGAAACCGGGGCTGGTAAGACGCCTGCAGCTTGACCAGCTTGTCCACCAGTTCCGGGGTCATCTCGGCGTCTTCGGGTATGCCGTAAAAGTCTTCGAGCGTCAGGCCGTCCTTCTCGAACTTATAGATGTTGGCCCCCCAGCCGACCACCGACGAGGCAAGCATGCCTTTGCATTTCTCCGATTTGCGATAGGCGCGATGTAACGCGTAGCGTTCGGCAATGCTGTAGAAATCCATCTGGTCCAGCACCAGGTCGCAGCCTTCTACAAAGGCACTGGCGGTGTGTTTCTGAATACCTTCCGGGAACACTTCAATGGTCACGTCGCCGGCCAGTTGATGCACAAGCTCGGCCACGACCAACGCTTTATTGCGGCCAACGGTTTCCAGCGAAGCACCGAACTGACGGTTGATGTTGCTGACCTCGAACGAGTCCGGATCGGCGATCTTGATATGCCTGACGCCCAGCCTGGCCAGCCCCAGCGCGACGGCGCCGCCAATACCGCCGGCGCCAGCAACGCCGACGACGGCGTTGGACAGTTTGGCCTGGTTGGCGACTTGCTCGAGCAAGCTGTTGCCCAGGAAACAACCGCTTCGCGAAACACGTTCCTGATAAACCTTTTCGTTGAGGGTGCCTTGTAACGTTACGATGCGTGCCTTCTTAAGCATGGTCCTGCTCCTTGGTTAGTTACGGCCGCCACAGAAACTGCACGTGAGCGCCAGAGGGGTATAAGCACCGTCGAGGAACACCTGAACTTCGCGGTACAGTTCAAAGCGTTTCTTTTCAAACAGCATCGCGTGCGTACCCTTATCGATGAGCACGTAGCGCTTGCTGGGGACGTTGGTTAAATGGCTGTACAACCAGTCGGCGTCATCGCCAGTGGTCAGCACATGGTCGTAATCGCCGCGGGTGATGAGCACCGGTACGTTGATTTTGGCCGGGTCCCAATACACGCCGTGCCACGCGTCGTAGATGTCCTGGGCGAAGCCGCCCGGAACCTTGATGGTGCCTTGTTGTGTGCCGCGCTCGGACAGCGAGTCCTGCGGCCAGTTTTTGACGAAGCTGTCTTCCAGTTGCACATCCGTACCGGCGGGACGATCTTCCGAGATCATTGCCAGACGCTTGTCCATCGGGATTTCATAGAAGTTCTTGGTCGGTCTGTCTGCGCTGCCGAACAGGTTTTTGATCACATCCGGGTTGATGTTGTCGCGTCGCACGATGGGCGAGTTGAACACGACCTTATTGAGCTTTTCAGGGTGGGCATTGACGTAGTAGCCCACCGGGATCGCGCCCCGTGAGGTGGCGATAATGGTCAGCTTCTGTGCGCCGGAAAGTTTGAGAATGTAATCGACAGCGGTGTCCAGTACAGGCACCAGGCTCTTTGCGTTGCCCACCGGGTCGGAACGGGTTTGCGGGTCGCTGCTGTGCATCTGCGGGTAGTCTTCCGAACGACCGTACCCCGGCAAGTCCACCACCCAGGCGTCTCGTCCCGTATTGGCAACATCCCTGGCCCAGGAATAGCCATCAATCGGGTAACCGGCGGACAGCTTTCCGGAAATGGTGGCGCCATGCACGAACAGCACCACTTGAGATTCTTTGGTGACTTGCCGTCTTGGGCCGCTGGCTTCTTCGTGCCACAAAGCCATTTTCAGATTCTCATCGTCCAACGTGACGGTGTGAACTTGCACACCGCCAATAATGGAAACATGAGCGCTGTCCATGGTTTCAGCGTGTGCTGCCTGGGTCAGTGCACACGTAAGTGAAAAGAATAACGCGGCGGCCGTAAGTTTCATGTCTGCAAGTCCCTGAGAGAAAGTGCGACGCAGCGTTCCATTTTCGGCACAGGCTGTCTGTTCACGTTTTTTGAACGGGTTTAAATTTTTTTGAATGGGCAAATCCGTCACGCTGGTTAAGCTCGCGGTCAAAGGAGCCGCCATGAGCACGACGAAAAAATTCAGTGATTTGCACAGGAGCGCCAGCCCCATGTTCGTGATGCCTAATGCCTGGTGCGAGGGCAGTGCCCGATTGATCGAGCAGTTGGGCTATCCGAGCCTGGGCACCACCAGCGCCGGTATCGCCTACGCGAGGGGTTACCGCGACTCGTCTCCGGCCATGGACAATGAAATGAGGTTCGAAAGCCTGTCGCGCATCGTTCAGGCGGTTCGCATACCGGTAAGTGCCGATCTGGAAAACGGGCTCGCCAGCACGCCGGAAGGGGCCGCGCACAACTTCCTGCGCGCCCTGGAAGCAGGCTGCGCGGGTGCATCGCTGGAAGACATTGCCGACTACGGCGACCCGCATTCCTTGGTCTTCTTCGGTCTTGAACAGGCCAGTGACCGAGTGCGCAGTGTCTGCGAAAGCGTCAAGGCCAGAGCGCCTGACTTCGTTGTGACGGCGCGTACGGATTATCTGCTGGGCCCGCACGAATACTCACTGAGCAAAGTCATCGAGCGCCTGGTTGCATTTGAACGCGCCGGAGCAGACTGCCTGTTTGCACCCGGGTTGAGGAACATGACCGATCTGACAACGGTGCAGTCCGAGTTGAGCAAACCGGTCAGCGTCCTGCCCGTACCGGGAATGACGCTCGACAGGCTGGTGGTCGCCGGGGTTCAGCGTGTCAGCCTGGGAAGCTCATTATTTCGCGCGGCCTACAAGCAGATTCAGACGATTCTGACCGAACTCGATCAGCAGACCGGAATGGCGTTCATGCCCCGCGCGTTGAGTTCGGAGCATCTGGACGAGGTCATGCGCTGACAGGCGCTGCGCAATTATGGCGTGTGGCATTGGCAACGCTCGGGCGTACCCAGTTCGGCCGCGACCCCTCGAGCGCACTGAGGGCGAGTCAGTGGTCTGGGCTCGACATCGGAGTGTCCGCAGGCGCGGTTTGCGTACGCAAATGACGCACCAGCGCCTTGGCGTACTCGGGCAGCGTGTCGAAGTTAGGGGCGCATAAAAGCAAGGTGCGATTAGCCCAACTGTCACTCAAAGGCACGCTTTTGAGTAACCCTGCCTGTTGAAAGCGCTCGACCGCTGCCAGGGGGACGACTCCCAGCCCGGCGCCATGCAACACCATGCGCAGCAACCCGTCATAGCTTTCAGCGCGTATGCGAGTCTTGAGTCGGCGGCCCAGATGCAGTGCTTGCTCTTCCAGGTAAATGGCCATCGCACTGTTTTCCCCCAGCCCGACGAACGCTTGATTCAGGGTCTGACTGAAGCGCAGGCTCGCGTGCCCGGCCAGGGGGTGGTCGATCGGCATGATCACGGTCAGCGGATCGGCACAGAACGCCAGCGTCTGCAGATCGCTGGCGTCTACCGCGTTGGAGATGATGCCGATGTCTGCCGTGCCGTGACGCACGGCGTGGAGGATGCGCAGGCTGGGGTGTTCTTCCAGATGGATGTCGATGTTTGGATGGCTGGCGAGAAATGCCGCCAGCCGCTCCGGCAGGTATTCGCTGAGCGCTGAGGTATTGCATAGCAGGCGTACCTGACCTTTGAAGCCCTGAGCGTAGTCGGTCAGGTCCGCCTGCAGGCGTTCGGCCTGTTGCAGGATCAGCCGCGCATGTTGCGCCAGCGCTTTGCCTGCAGCGGTCGGCGCGACCCCGCGTCGACCCCGTTCGAGCAGGGCGATGCCCAATGACGATTCCAGCCCGCGAATCCGCGCGCTGGCGGAAGGCAGCGAAAGATGGGTAAGCGCCGCCCCGGCGGTGATATTGCGGGCTTCGGTCACGTTCAGGAAGAGCTTAAGGTCGATCAGGTCGAAGTGCATGGCAGCTCGGCGGTTGGCGAAACCCATGGCACCCCAGTGTGACAGCGGCGGTGATTCACTGCTGCTGCAGCCTGTGAGTCGTGTCGCAGTGGACAGTTAACGTGGCTATGTCTGGGGCGTAGGCTGGCTCAATATATCGCAGATTTAAAAGAAGCGTTTTCAGGCTCAACATAGCTCAATGAATACCTACCTATCGCTGTACCAGAACATCGGCTGGAGCCTCTCGGCCTTGGTTCTTCTGACGTTTCTGCTGGCAGGCACGGTCAAGGGCGTGATCGGCATGGGCCTGCCGACGGTGGCCATGGGGTTGCTCGGAATGGCTATGGCACCCGCGCAGGCTGCGGCATTGCTGTTGATTCCGTCGATACTCACCAACCTTTGGCAACTGGCAGCGAGTGGGCACCTGCGCAGCTCATGCAAGCGGCTCTGGCCTATGTTGACGATGATCGTTGTCGGAACGGTGCTGGGTTGCTGGGCACTCGGTTTCTGGGGGCTCGGCATGGGGAGCGCGCATGGCATGGGCCGGGCCCTGGGTGGAGCGCTGTTCGTTTATGCGCTATGCGGCCTGTTTCTGCCGACACTCAAGGTATCACCCCGTATGGAAATCTGGCTGGGCCCGCTGTGCGGGTTGATCACCGGGCTGATTACATCGGCCACCGGGGTCTTCGTGATTCCCGCAGTGCCTTATGTGCAGGGCCTCGGTCTTGACCGCAACCAACTGGTGCAGGCGCTCGGGCTGTCATTCACTGCTTCCACCCTGGCATTGGGCGCTGGGTTGTTCTGGAATGGCGCATTAGGCAGCGCCGAAATGAACGCATCATTGCTGGCGGTCATTCCGGCGGTGCTCGGCATGATGCTCGGCCAGTGGCTGCGCAAACGCATCAGCGCCTCGCTGTTCAAACGTGTCTTTCTCATTGGCATGGCGCTGCTTGGCTTGCATTTGCTGATCTCGGGTTAAACGTTCGGAACTGACATTGCTGCGGACCCCGCGGCCACACGACGGGCGTCAAAATCAATAATTGCGTTGCTATTTGTGCCTGTGAGTCAAAAGCGTTTTGCCTCGTTGCGCCTTATTCGTCGACCGTCAGGTCTATATCCTGCCGTCCACTCCAATTCCAGATCCATTTACCGATGCTCGTCCCCATCTTCTGTTGAAGGGGAGGGGAGTTGAGTCACAACGAGGTTTTTCATGAACAAGATTCTGTTCATCAATGGGGGCAAACAGTTTGCTCATTCCGATGGCCGCTACAACGCTACTCTGCACGATGCCGCGCTGGCCTTCATGGATCGCGCAGGTAAAGATGTCAGGCAGACCTTCATCGACGGCGGCTATGACGTCGCCGAAGAAGTGCAGAAATTCCTCTGGGCAGACGTCATTGTCTGGCAGATGCCTGGCTGGTGGATGGGCGCGCCCTGGACAGTGAAGAAATACATCGACGAAGTGTTCACCGAAGGCCACGGCAGCCTGTACGCCAACGACGGCCGCACCCGTTCCGATGCTTCGCAGAAGTACGGGAGCGGCGGCCTGTTACAGGGCAAGCAGTACATGATTTCGGCCACCTGGAATGCGCCGCAGCAAGCGTTCGATGACCCGACCGATTTCTTCGAAGCCAAGGGCGTGGATGCGGTGTACTTCCCGTTCCATAAGGCCAACCAGTTCCTGGGCATGACCGGCCTGCCGACGTTCCTGGCGGTGGATGTGATGAAGAGGCCGAATGTCGAAGCCGACGTGAGACGCTATGAGGCGCATCTGGCTTGCGTTTTTCACGTCTGAGGGCTGCGGGCGCGCTCCGTTGTCCGAACAGGGCTAAGATCCACGCTGGTTTGAACGGAGGACAACAGTGAAAGCCCGGTCCGATGAGCTGCAGGTGTTCGTGTCAGTGATCGAAAATGGCTCGATATCGGCGGCCGCCGAGCAGATCGGCCAGACGCCCTCGGCCATCAGTCGTGCCTTGTCGCGACTGGAAGCCAAGCTCGGCACAACGTTGCTCAACCGCACCACCCGGCGCATGGATCTGACCGAGGAGGGCAAGTTTTTCCTGGAGCGGGCCCGGCAGATCCTCGGGCAGATGGAGGCGCTGGAAGAGCGTATGTCGCTGCGCCAGCAAACGCCGTGTGGTCGCCTGCGGATCAATGCTGCATCGCCCTTCATGCTGCACTGCATCGTGCCTTATGTGGCCGAGTTCAGAGCGTTGTACCCCGACATCCAGCTGGAGTTGAACAGCAATGATCTGATCATCGATCTGCTGGAGCACAGCACCGACGTAGCGATCCGCATCGGTGCGCTGACCGACTCGACCCTGCACGCGCGATCGCTAGGCTCAAGCCCGTTGAATATCCTGGCCAGCCCTCGCTATCTGGACAGACATGGCGCGCCGAAGACCGTTGAGGCGCTGCAGGGACACTCGCTGCTGGGTTTCACCCAGACGGAAACGCTGAACCACTGGCCGTTGCAGCACGCCGAAGGTGATCGTTTGTTCATTCAACCCACGGTCGCGGCCTCCAGCGGCGAGACCCTGCGTCAGTTGGCGTTGGCGGGAGAGGGCATCGTCTGTCTGTCGCATTTCATGACCCACGAAGACATTCGCCTGGGCCGCCTGCAGGTCATTCTGGCGCAAGCCAACAGCGGTTATCGCCAACCGATCCACGCGGTGTATTACCGCAACTCGCAGTTGGCGCTGAGGATTCAATGCTTTCTGGATTTCATTCAGCAGAAGCTGGCCAATTACGCGACGTGATCACGCCGCAATGGGATTGGCTGTAAAAGTCCGGCTTGCCGGCGGCGGCAGACTAAGAGCGCCACCCCGGCAAGCCGCGCTGCTATAGCAGCATGCCACGCAGGCAATGCGGTCTGGCCGGCTTCCCGTTCACGCGTTGCTAACCCCGCTGAACTCTGCCTTCAACATCGCCACGAATGCCTCGCGCGCCGGATGGTGCTCGGCGTTTTCGTGCCAGTAGAACAGGTTGTCGATGGACGTCAGCTCCGCAAATTCATACCCCACCCAGCCCGACCCTTTGTGGTATTGCTCGAACACCCCTTTAGGCACCAGCGCCACCCCGGCGCCGGCACTGACGCAGCCCACGATGGTGCCGTAACTGGCAATGCTGATGATCGGCTGGCTCTGGCCATTGTTCAGCAGCCAGCGCTCCAGTGCTGCACGGTAGGGGCAACCTTCGGGCCACATGAAAATCGACTTGCCTTGCAGGTCCGCCGCGCTGCGAATCGCCCCCAGAGACTCGGCAGCGATCAACACCAGGTCTTCACGATACATCGAGGTGCGTCTGAGTTTTGGACGCTTGACGTCGATGGCCACAATCGCGCCGTCGAGCTTGTGATCGAGTGTGGCGTCGAGCAATTGCGGACCGGTGCCGGTGGACAGCTCCAACGATACCTCGGGGTAACGTGCGTGAAAGCGAGCGAGCAGCCGAGGCAGGCGCGAGGTGGCCGAGGATTCGATAGCGCCGATACGCAACGGCCCGCAAGGCGCGGCATCGGGATGCACCGCGCGCCTGGCTTCGTCGGCCAGGCTGAGCATGCGTGCTGCGTAGCTCAGGAAGATTTCTCCCGACGGGCTGATCTTCAGCCCACGGCCATGGCGGAAAAACAGTTCGACGCCTAGGCCGGCTTCCAGCGCCTTGATCCGAGCCGTGATGTTCGACGGCACACAGTGCAGCACCTGCGCCGCCCGGGCGATGCTCCCGGTGTCGGCGACGGTCTTGAACATACGAATCTGGGCTAGGTCCATACATCACCAAAAGTGAATGGTTGAGTCATTATTGATCGCTTGTGGTGAGCATAGGTTGTTTCGATACTCATGGCCATTAGCGCAGGCAACGGCCTACACCAGGAGTGTCGAATGAGCGTCGCGAACGACCCGGCCCGGATGGGCATTCACGCGCAACAGCCGAGCGTGCGATGGCAGAGCCTGAAAGTCGCGTTCGCAACCCTCTTCGTGATCGCCTGCTGGGGCTTTTCACCCACTGGTATACGCATCGGGCTGCAAGGTTACGATCCGACGCATCTGGCGTTGCTGCGCTTTCTCATCGCATCGGTGTTCATGGCGCTGATCGCGTCCTCGATGCGCATTTCCCTGCCGCGCCTGAAGGACTTGCCCTTGCTGGCCGTGCTCGGTTTCTTCGCCGTCACCTTGCACCACATTGCACTGAATTTCGGGCAGGCCGGCGTCAGCGCCGGGGCGTCCAGCGTGCTCATCCAGTCGATGCCGCTGTTCAGTGCCTTGCTCGCGCATTTCGTGTTCAGGGAGCGCGTCAGCCCCTGGCGCTGGACCTGCGTGGCGTGGGGGCTCATCGGCGTGGCGATCGTCATCACCGGCGACACAGGCTTCGGCCATATCGATGCGCGCGGGTTGCTGGTCCTGCTCGCGGCCTTTTCATGGAGCGTGTATTTCTCCCTGCAAAAGCGCTACAGCCACCGCTACGACGGGCTGACCATGGTCTGCTACACCATCTGGGCGGGGACGTTCTTTCTCCTGATTTACCTGCCGGGGCTGATCGGTGAGGTCGTCAATGCGCCGTTGCGGGTCAATATCGCGGTAGGCGTGTTGGGGTTTTTTCCCAGTGCGTTGGCCTATCTGGCCTGGGCTTATGTGCTCAAACACATGGAAGTCAGCCGCGCCTCGATGAGCCTATACCTCACACCACCCATGGCAATCGCCATCGCCTCGGCACTGCTTGGGGAGATGCCATCGCAGTGGGTGATCGTCGGTTCGATCGTGGTGTTGAGCAGCGTGCTGGCGTTGAATCTCAGGCGTGAGCGAGTGAGCCTCAAGGACGCCTGAGCAGCGAGTCACCTATAGCTGGAGATGGCTTCCTTGGTCAGTTCCAGCACACGATGATTGTCGGCGGTTTCAGCGTCGCCCATGGGCACGCCCTCGTAGCGAATGTCGGGGTTGGACCAGAGGTTCAGGCGCTGGGAGGTGGGCGGATGGGGCTGGGTGCCGACAATGGTGTGCCAGGTGTTACCGCCTGCGGTAAATCGATAGGCATGGGCGAAGGGATAAGGCGTCACCGAGGGATCGCTGGCAATCTCATGGCGAGCATATTGCAGGTGGCCGATTTCGTGGGCGAAAGTAAAGTTGACGATGCACTCATAGTTGACCATCGCAAAGGCGGTGTCTGCCGTCGAGCCGTATTGCAAGGCCTGACCGCAGTACTGCGTGCCATCCTCTGCCGGGGACGAGCCGAAGAGGTAGACGACCACGTCAGCGCGGGCTTCATCCCGAACGGTGAGCGAATCGTCCATGAAACCGTCGTTCGGCGTGCTTAGGCGAATCAGGTCCAGGGCGGGAAATGCAACATTCGGCACATAGTCGGTCACTTGGTACGCGACCAGGCGCAACGTGATGCCGATTCTGCTGTTGATATAACTTTGATTGGCTTGCGCCACTGCCAGTTGCGTCAGGCCCAGCATGTCGCCCTGGTATTCGGAAACGATCTTTTGCGGCACGACGGTCATCACGTCGATCGTAGTCAGCGCGGCGGCGTCCACAGACGTCGTTCGCGGCGCAACGGCGTTGGGGGCACTGCGCCTTGAGCGGTCATCGCTGTCTCTTTCCGGCGGCATCTTCGTGCCGTCCAGCATAATCACCACATGCCGGTCAGCACCCACCGGACGCAGTTCATAGAGTTGCCGACCCTGACGGATCGCCCCGGTAATGGTCTGATCGTGCTTGACCAGGGTGATCGAGTTCAGCGGGTCCTGCCATTGCGGTATTTCAGGCTCAACCTCGGCGTAGCCTTCAAGATTTCCATACCATACGAGGCTTTTCGTGCCGTCGGGGTTGGTCACTTCCTCGCTGCGAACTCTCGTGGCGTTGATGGGACGGTCAAACAAGGTGAACTTAAGCGTTTGCTGATCCTGAGTGATGGCGTGCGGATCGACGCTGACTTGCTGCACCTGCACGGTGGCAGGAAAGGCGCGCACGTCCTTGAGTGCGGCGGCAAACCCCGCGTCCGCCTGAGCGATATCAGGCGTCATCTGGATAAGCGGCGGGCGTTGGAAAACGGTCAGGTACAGCACGACGACGGCGACCAGTACAGTAGCTGCCCCTGCATAAGCGACCTTCATGATATTGCTCCTTGCACTCTGGTTGGGCGCGCGGCCTTGCGCTGTCGCCACCTTAACAAAGGCAGTGCTTGATCATCTGATCGATTGGCGATCAAAGTGGGCAGGTTTATCGCGTTATTGCGCTTTCAGAGCCCCCTCGTGTCTATCCACTTCGAGCGCTCGTTGCGTTCGCCGGTATTTTTCATGATTAATGAGCGCTCGGCCCGTTAGTCTCGTCAGCATGCCGACAGCCAGTCAGTTACAAGCTGTCACATCAGCCTACAAAGGAAGCCCTATGCGAGTCGCGACGTTCAAGACCCTCGCGTTGTCCGTGATGTTCGCCATCAGCTACCCGGTGTATGCCGTTACGCTTGAAGGCGGCGCCGTGGCAGCGCCCGATCAATATGGCGCGGCGGTCGCCGCGCAAATCCTGAAAAAGGGCGGCAACGCCGTCGATGCCGCTGTCGCCACCGCATTCACCTTGGCCGTGACCTACCCCGAAGCGGGCAACATCGGCGGCGGTGGCTTCATGACCCTGTTCATGCATGGCAAGCCGTACTTCCTCGACTACCGCGAAACCGCACCGAAAGCCGCCAGCCGTACTATGTACCTGGACGAGAAGGGGCACGTGATTCCCGGCATGAGCCTGGTCGGTGCCCGTGCGTCCGGTGTGCCTGGCACCGTGATGGGCTTGTGGGAAGCGCATCGCAAATTCGGCAAGTTGCCGTGGACCGAGTTGCTGACCCCGGCCATCGGCTATGCGCGAAACGGTTTCAAGGTGGCCGACAAGCAGTACATGTATGGCGCCGAGGCGATCAAACAGCTCAACGGCAAGACCAACTTCGGCGACTATTTCGGCAACATGAAAAGCGGCGAAACCTTGCGCCAGCCTGAGCTGGCCACGACGCTGGAGCGGATCGCCGACAAGGGCGCCAGCGAGTTCTATGAAGGTCAGACGGCTGATTTGCTGGTTGCGCAGATGCAGCAGGACAACGGGCTGATCACCAAGCAGGACCTGGCCGATTACAAGGCTGTGTGGCGCAAGCCGCTGCACGTCAATTTCAACGGCAACACCCTGTACACCGCGCCACTGCCTAGCTCTGGCGGCGTCGCCCTGGCGCAGTTGATGGGCATCAAGCGGCAGTTGGGCGAAGACTTCAAAGGCGTTCCGCTGAACTCGGCGCGCTACATCCACCTGTTGGCAGAGATCGAAAAACGCGTGTTCGCCGACCGCGCCAACTATTTGGGCGACCCGGATTTCTCACAGGCGCCGGTGAACCAACTGACAGACCACGTTTATCTCGCCGGGCGCGCGCATGAGGTCAATCCGACTGCGATATCCCCGACTGAAAACGTCAAGGCCGGGCTTGAGTCAAATCAGACCACACACTTTTCCATTGTCGATTCCAAGGGCAACGCGGTCAGCAACACTTACACCCTGAACTGGGATTACGGCAGTGGTGTGGTGGTCAAGGGCGCGGGCTTTCTGATGAACGATGAGATGGACGATTTCAGCGCCAAGCCGGGGGTGGCGAATGCCTTTGGCGTGGTCGGTGGAGATGCCAACGCCATCGAGCCTGGCAAGCGGATGTTGTCGTCAATGAGCCCGAGCCTGGTGACACGCGATGGCGAGGTGACATTGGTATTGGGCACGCCGGGTGGGTCCCGGATTTTCACCACCGTTTTTCAGGTGCTCAACAACCTCTATGACTTTCATATGCCGCTCAAGGACGCGGTGGCGGCAGGGCGGGTTCATCATCAGTTGTTGCCGAAGGACACGATCTACACCGAGAAATTTGCGCCACTGCCGGCAGCCGTCGCCGATGAGTTGAAAGCCATGGGCTACACGCTCAAGGATCAGGGCTGGTCGATGGGTAATGTGCAGGCGATCAAGGTCGACGGTACGAAAGTCGAAACCGCATCCGACCCACGTGGGCGGGGAGTTGGGATGGTAGTGAAGTGAGGAGGGGGCACTTGTAGGAGTGAGCTTGCTCGCGATTGCGGCGATGATCGTTCCCACGCGCTGCGTCACTAGTGTCCGGTA
>NZ_DIHC01000028.1:175461-227634 GCF_002419965.1 Pseudomonas sp. UBA5706 | reverse complement strand
AAGAGCTGAAGGTTGCCCAAGGCAGCCTTCAGCTATGACAAATTTTCCCCGGACACTAGTGACGCTCCGCGTGGTAACGGGAGCTGGATGCTCAATGTCCATATGTCCATGACGCTGAGCGTCAAAGGATGCATGCCCACGCAGAGCGTGGGAATGATCAGGGGCGGATGTGATTGTGAGATCGTTCCCACGCTCCGCGTGGTAACGGCGGCTGGATGCTCAATGTCCATTCCATGACGCTTAGCGTCAAAGATGCATGCCCACGCAGAGCGTGGGAACGATCAGGGGCGGGTGTGAGTGTGAGATCGTTCCCACGCTCCGCGTGGTAACGGCGGCTGGATGCTCGATGTCTATTCCATGATGCTTAGCGTCAAAGGATGCATGCCCATGCAGAGCGTGGGAACGATCAGGGGCGGATGTGATTGTGAGATCGTTCCCACGCTCCGCGTGGTAACGGCGGCTGGATGCTCAACGTCGATATTTCCATGACGCTTAGCGTCAAAGATGCATGCCCACGCAGAGCGTGGGAATGATCAGGGGCGGATGTGATTGTGAGATCGTTCCCACGCTCCGCGTGGTAACGGCGCCCGGATGCTCCGCGTCCATGCTTAACCGCAGGCTTATACGGTCTTGCTGGGCTATCAAGCCACATCCACCAATACAATTTCACTGTCCTCGATGGCTGTCACCCGCAACACCCGCTCATCCTCAACAGCCACACCATCGCGCGCTTCGGCACGCAAGCCGTTGACGTCGATAACGCCCGTCGCCGGCACCAGATAGGCCCGGCGGCCTGCATCCAGCGTGTACTCGGCCGTTTCCCCTGCCTTGATAGTTGCCGCCACCACACGCGCATTCGCCCGGATTCGCAGCTCGGTATCGTCATCCGCCTTGCCACTGGCCAGCGTCACGAAACCCTCGCGATGCCCCTTCGGGAATGGCTTGGCACCCCAGGACGGCGGCGCACCTAACTCGTCGGGCATGATCCATATCTGGAAGATCCGCGTTTCCTTTGACTCCAGGTTGTACTCGCTATGGGCCACGCCAGTGCCGGCACTCATGACCTGCACATCGCCCGCTTCGGTGCGGCCACGGTTTCCCAGGCTGTCCTCGTGAGTAATGGCGCCTTCGCGCACATACGTAATGATCTCCATATCCCGGTGCGGATGACGTGGAAAGCCGGTGCCCGCTTCGATCACGTCATCGTTCCAGACGCGCAGTTGACCCCAGTTCATGCGATTGGGGTCGTAGTAGTTGGCGAACGAAAAGTGATGGTGGGCATTCAGCCAGCCGTGGTCCGCGCCGCCAAGGGATGTAAAAGGACGAAGTTGCAGCATGATCGGTTCCTTCATTAACAGCGCCGGCCTAGGCAGCAGCGCCGCGGGTGATGACTGTGCAGTCGATGACGCGATGATCGCGCAAAGTCATATCGACAAAAAGCGTAAGTTTTGCGTTATTCCTATCAAGTTATCGAATGTTTAACGGTTCTGAAAGCTGCGCGATTACTTGCAGTTGATCGGCTAACCCCATGACCGATCTGCATTTCGCTGGAGCTTGAAGGCAAATGCGGCCACCATAGACGCCTTCTCGTAAACGCTGATAGACGGAGCCTGCGTGTCGCACGATTTCCCTGCCGAGCCACCTTTTGACCCCGCCGCTGATTTGCCTCCCGACCTGACGGTCCCCGAGCGCTTGCCGTTGTTCAAGCGCCTGCTGGCGCGGATGATCGGCCGGGGTCTGTCGCGCATGCAGGCGCAGCATGTGCCCTCATGGCGGCAGGGGCATGCCGACGGCTTTCTCAACGGTCATGCCGAGGGAATGAACGAGGGCTACGCCGAAGGGCATCTGGACGGCGTCGAGGAAGGCCGTCGGGTACTGGTGATCCGCGACACCCGGCCGCTGGAACATCGCGGGCCGCGGGTCGATGATCATTTGTTCGATGACTGGCGACTGCCGCTGAGCAACGAGCTGAAAAAGCGCATCAAGGCCGATGTTGCCGAAAAGCTGCCGGCCCATGCACAGCCCACCACCGCGCAATGGAAGATGATTTTCAGCGACACGCCGTCAACCTACGTTATCGCTGGGGCCGGGGCCGGCAAGTCGACCTCGCTGGTGCTGCGCGTGCTGTTGCTTAATCACTACCTGGGGTTCGAACTGGGTTCCATGACCGTGGTCACGTTCACGCGTGAATCGCGCAAGGATTTCATCAACAAACTCATCGAGATCATGGGCCTCTGGGGGCAGGACCTGACGCTGCGTCAGGCCCGTGACGTGGTGCGCACCTTTCATTCGCGCATTCTGCCCCTGGTCCGCAGCCTGCCGGGTTTCGAGCAGTTGCAGGCGTTTGAAAACCTGTCCAGTCAGCAGGGCGGCGATCTGTCCGGCGGCGCGTTGCTCGACGACGGCGCTGACAGCAACCCGTTCGACCTGCGCATCAACGATGCCCAGCGTCAGCAGATGAACCTATGCTACCGCGACCTCTATGCGGCCAACCCGCGTTTCCGCGAGGTGATGGCGCCGCTCTATCGCCATTCATTGCAGCTTAAGGAACTGGATCGCGATCACCCCGATGTGCAGAAACGCATCACTGTGATGGGCCTGTCGTCCCGGCGCGACGAGGAGTTGTGCGACGTGATCGAGGACCTGTGGATTCGCGCAGGCGCCTGGCCGATTCAGGGCGTGGAGCCGATGCGTCACACGGTTGAAGTCAGCGGCCTGACCTTTCACGTGCATGGTTACGCCGCTGAACTGGATGCGTGGATCGTGCTGGGTTTTGATCCGAGCGAGGACCAGCACCTGCGTCGTCCGGACGCCAAGTTGCCGGTCTGGGCCGAGTGGGTGATCAAGCGCACGCTGTTTCAAGCGTTCTGCCGAAAACCGGTCATCTGGCTGGAGAATTACGAGGCATCGCGGGGCATGATGCAATCGCTGTCCGGGGCTGCCGTGGCGGGGCCGGGGTTCGATTACAAGGTCAAGGGCGAGCTGAGCGCCGCGCCGTTGCTGGATTGCTTTGTCGCCGCCGCCGGGTTCATCGAAAACCTCGGCCTCGATGTGCCTGACGCCGTGTCGCAAATGAGCTTTTCCGACCAGGACCCGGACCGTTTCTTCTTCGAGGCCTTGAGCCTGTTCTGGAAAGCGTTCGAGGACCACCTGCTGGAGCAGACCCCGCCGGTGATGACTTATAACCGGATGTTCTCGCTGTTCGGCGAGAAGTCACCGGAGAACCTCAAACTGGTCAGCGATGACGGATTGCGCCCGCTGTCGCACTTGATGATCGACGAGTTCCAGGACGTATCACCGCAGATCGTCTCGTGGATTCGCGCCAGCCTGCGCGAGGTGCGCAGCCGTGGTCCGGCATTACACGTGGGACGTGGCGCGCAACGCTCGTCACTGCTGTGCGTGGGCGATGACTGGCAGTCGATCTACGGCTGGCGTGGCAGCTCGCCGAAATTCTTCATGGAGTTCCCCAAGGAGTTCTCGTCGCCGGCGACCACTAAAGTCATGCTCAGCGACAACTTCCGCAGCCATCAACACATCATCGATGCCGCCGAGCACATCGTCCGCGCGGCGCCGGCGATCAGCGGCAAGAAAGCCCGCGCCAGCGGTAACGAGCAGGAACTGTTACCGGTCACCGTGCTGGATCGGGATGACGACCGGCTGGTAGCGACCCTGATCGAGCACTATAACGCCGGGGATTCGGTGCTGTTGCTGTACCGCAAGGGCAGCGAGCGCAGCAAGTTGCCCGAAGCACTGCAAGCAGTGATGCAAGCCGATTACGCATTGCCAGCCCAGCAGCGGCGTCTTAAGGCGCTGACCTATCACAGCGCCAAGGGCTTGCAGGCCGACGCGGTGTTCCTGCTCGGTGATTGCCAGCACCTGACACAATCACCGTACAAGAATCAGGTGTATCAGTTGGCCGGACTGGGCAGGGAGGGCGATCTGGAAGCGTTCGACACCGCGCAAAAGGACGAGGTGTTGCGTCTGGCCTACGTCGCGATCACCCGGGCGGTGCGGCATTGCTACTGGCTCATCGAGGCGACGGGCAACGACGACGCGGCGGTGCCCAAAGCGTCGTCGAGGATTGCCGCGGACAAGGCATTTTTTGCGGACCAACGTGGGGCAGTGCTGGAATCGTCATGAAGGCTTCGAGTTGCACGGCTTGCCGACGATAACTTCCGGGCAAGCCTGCCAAAGGCTCAAGCCCGCTGCAGGTACAAGCTGCGCTGCGGCGAGAAGGTCTCCAGTTCAAGCTCGATCGCTTCGATGATGCGCTCCACATCCATGGCGTTCATCACCGTGGAGCAAGGGATCCCGGCAATCGCGATGACCGTCTCGCCGCTGGCACGGTCGAACAGGCGCGCGATCATGCTGCTGGGCGCATCCATGCTGGCTTCGAAGCCCACAGGATGAAAATGCCAGCGCATCAGCTGGCAAGCGTTGGGGAATGTGACTTTGTTCATGAGGCCCACCTCGTTTGATCGAGCAATGCCAAAGCTCCGCAGGGCAGGGAAAAGGTGTCCGACTACCTGTTTCGAGAACGGCACAGCACGCATGTCAGGGCACCGTGCAGCTTTATGTCATTCCGAGTGGGTCGAAGCATGGATCCGAAGACCGCGAGTGAGATAAAGGTAGCACCGACGTCTTACAAAAATGAGAAAAAAATCCTACATGAAGCAAGATTTCATGCATCCATGACCCATGTCATGGTTCGTAATCGCTAAACGATCTTTCTGTCATTTGCTAAATCGTTATTGGTTAATAAGCGCTCCACGCCGCCCGGCTTGTTCAGGGCGGCTCCTTTGACATCGGGGTCGTCGGCGAACCGTAGCCCTAAGGTCTTGGTGTCCAGGCCTGGGTGTTCACCAAGTCCTTGGGCTGTTCTCCAGCCAGTGCACTCAACATATTCTCCACTGCACACTGCGCCATGGCCTCGCGTGTTTCGAACGTGGCCGATCCCATGTGCGGTGTCGCCACGACGTTGTCCAGATGCCGCAAGGGTGAATCTGCCGGTAGGGGTTCGCGCTCGAACACATCGAGTCCCGCGGCGCGAATCTGCCTGCTACGCAGGGCTTCGATCAGTGCAGGCTCGTCCACCACCTTGCCCCTGGCAATGTTGATGAAAATGGTCTGCGCACGCATCAACGCGAATTGTTCGGCGCCGATCAAGCCTTCGGTTTCAGCCGTCAGAGGCAAGGTCAAGCAGACGAAATCAGCTTCCCGTAGCAGCGCCTCAAGGCTGCGGTACTGCGCATCGAAACGGGCGTCGACAGCGGGCTTGGGTGAGTGGCTGTGATAGATCACCGGCATGCCGAAGCCAAAGTGCCCACGCTGGGCCAGCGCTTCGCCAATGCGGCCCATGCCGATGATGCCCAGGGTTTTGCCATGCACATCCGTGCCGAAGTGCCGTGGCCCGATGTTTTCTTGCCACTGGCCGTCGCGGACCATGCTCGCCAGCTCCACCACGCGCCGCGCCGTGGCCATGATCAGCGCAAAGCCGGTGTCGGCGGTGGTCTCGGTGAGTACGTCCGGGGTGTTTGTCAGCAGGATGCCACGCTGGGTCAGGTAGCCGATGTCGTAGTTGTCGACCCCCACCGAGACGCTGGACACCGCTTCGAGCTTCGGCGCGAGATCGAGCAACTGCGCGTCCAGCTTGATGCTTGCGCCCAGCAGACCGTTTGCCTCGGGCAGGGCGTCGCGCAGGCGGGCCATGCCATCCGGGCTTTTCGGGTCTTCGATCAGTGTCACTTGAGCGGCCGCTTCGAGGCGCGCCATCAGTGGCGGCGAGAGTTTTTTGTAGAGAACCACATGCTTGTTCATTAAAGATCTTCCAGATCAGGGGTGCGCAGGGCTGCGACGAACGTCAGGGGCGTCGCCGACTGGCTTTGCAGTGGTGTCCGGCTTGAGCAGCAGCGTCAGCAGCACCGACACCAGCAAGGCGCCGCTCATGAACAGGTACGACGCGCTCAAGGTGCCGGTGACGCCATTGAGGTAGCCCACCAGGTACGAGCCTGCGAACGAACCCAGCGCGCCCAGGCTGTTGATCAGCGCCATGGCGCCGCCCGCGACATTGGATGGCAGGATCTCCGGAACGATGGCGAAGAACGGCCCGTAGGGCGCGTACATGCAGGCGCCGGCGAGCACCAGCAGTGAGTAGGACCACCAGAAGTGTTCGGTGCCCAGCGCATAGAAGCCATAGAAAGCAAACGCGGCCAGAAGCAACGGCGGCCAGACGAACAGTTTGCGCTTCTGCAGTTTGTCCGAGGCCCACGACACCAGCACCATCCCGATGACAGCGGCCAGGTACGGCATGGCCGACAACCAGCCGGCTTCGACCATGTCCATCTGCATGCCTTTTTTAATGATAGTCGGCAGCCACAGCACGAAGCCATAGACGCCGATGCTCCAGCAGAAATACTGAGCCGCCAGCAGCAACACCTTGGAAGAACGGAAGGCCTCGGCGTAGTTTTTCACCGGCTTGATGCCGACCTGTTCAGCCTCCAGACGGGCCTGCAGCTCGGTCTTTTCGTCAGCTGTCAGCCATTTCGCCTGGGCCGGGCGCTCGTCCACCAGACGCCACCAGATGAATGCCCAGATCACCGCAGGTATGCCTTCGACGATGAACATCCAGCGCCAGCTGAAATGCGCCACCAAATACCCGGACACCACCGACATCCAGAGCATGGTGGCCGGGTTGCCGAGGATCAGCACGGCGTTGGCCCGCGAGCGCTCGGCCTTGGTGAACCAGTAGCACAGGTACACCAGCATGGCCGGCATCACCGCGGCTTCGACCACGCCCAGCATGAAGCGGATGCCGATCAGCATGTAGGCGTTGGAGACGATGCCGGTCAGGGTCGCCAGGCCACCCCAGAGAATCAGGCTGACGAAGATCAGCTTCTTGACGCTTTTCTTCTGCGCGTAGAGGGCACCGGGTACCTGGAAGAAGAAGTAACCGAGGAAGAACAGTGCCCCCAGCAATGACGACATACCAGGGGTGATGTGCAGGTCTTCGGCCATGCCCGAGGCGGCGGCGAAGCCGTAGTTGGCGCGGTCCAGGTAGGCCAGGCTGTAGGTGATGAACACGATCGGCATGATCAGCAGCCAACGGCGTTTGAGGCCTGCGTGTTTCACGGTTTCGAGTAGCTTTTCCATGTCGGGCTCCCTGAGGATGTTGTTTTTGTCACAGCAGGTAATAACAACGGGCGTGTGTGTCTTTGATAGGGCGAGTGACTGCTCAGACGGTCTGTCGTCGTGAAGCCGAGGCCGACTCCGCCTCCCGGAGCGCTGTCAAGGTCGGCAGTCCTTCCATGTCACCGCGACTCTGCACCGCCTGGCTGCCTACCCAGTTGCCGCGGGCGGTGGCTTGGGCGAAATCGAGGTTTTCCAGCAACGCACTGATTACGCCCACGGCAAAACCATCGCCGGCACCCACCGTGTCGACGACCTTGGCCACCGGCACGCCTGGCACAAACGCTTGAGTAAGATGAGTGCGGTAATACGCGCCTTTCGCACCGAGCTTGATCACCACGGCTTCGACGCCCAGGTCCAGGTAAAACTGTGCGATGTCGGCCGGGGTGTCGAAACCGGTCAGCAATTCGCCTTCGGCCATGCCCGGCATCACCCAGTGGGCGAGGCTGGCAAGGTGATTCACTTCGCGGATCATCAGCGCCTGACTCGACCACAGCGAAGGACGCAGATTGGGGTCGAACGACACGCTGCGACCGGCGTCGCGCATCCGTGTCATCAACGCCCGAGACAGCTCGCGGCAGGTGTCCGACAGCGCCGCCGGAATGCCGGTGGCATGCAGGTGCCTGGCGTTGAGCAGGTCAGCCGTAATATCGCTGACCGCCAGATGACTGGCCGCCGAACCCCGGCGGAAATACTCGACCACCGGGTCTGCGCCCTCAAGCTCCAGCGACTTGAACTGAAAGCCGGTGGGGTGCGCCGGGTCAACCGTCACATGGCGACAATCGACGCCTTCCTGTTGCAGGCTGTCGGTGACGAAGCGGCCCAGGGAGTCGTTGCCCACCCGGCTCAGCCACGCCACGTTGAAGCCAAGCCGCGACAGGCCAATGGCGACGTTGCTATCGGCACCGGCAATGCGTTTTTCGAAGTGGCGCACGGCGGCCAGGTCACCGGTCTGCTCGGCGACCAGCATGGTCATGGTCTCGCCGAAAGAGAGGATGTCGATCTTAGACATGGCTCAGGTCCTCGGAGGGGGGTTGTGCGGTGTCGGGTGCAGGCAAGCGTTGCCCGAGGCGGGTGAGCACCTCGACCTGAACACGGGTCACCTCCAACAGATCATCGCCCTGCAGGGGGTATTCAACGGCGCGAGGCAAGCCGACGGGCATGTGCTTGAGTAACAACTCCCACCGTTCCAGGTCGGTCTGGCGCGGCGGCACGGCGACCAGCCTGTCAGCGGCATTGCGCGAGACGGCCTTGCAGTGCAGGTATTCGACGTAACGACCCAATTGTTGTGCGGCAGCACTGGCCGATTGTTCCTGCCACTGCCAGTTGCCGATATCGAAGGTCATGCCGATGGGCATCTGCAACGCCTCGACACGGGCGAAGAAGTCAGCCAGAGGCTCGATGCGTCCGCCTTGTGGCGTCTGATCGTTTTCGACCAACAGGTGCACGTCATAGGGGGCCAGACGCTCGGCCAGTGCAGCGACATCGCTGTCTTCGCTCAGGTGCCCCAGTGACACCTTCAACCAAGCGGCGCCACACGCGGCTGCCCGCTGCAGGGTGGGTTGCAGTTGCGGATTGGGCAGACGCTGGCCTTCAAGCCACAGTTCCAGCGGCGCCGAATAGAGGCATTCAAGGCCTTGGGCACCGATGGCCTGGGCCAAAGCAGGGAAGTTCTGGCGAGCGAGGTCGCCGGTGAACAACTCTTCGCGCAGCTCGATGCGGTTGACGCCAGCTGCAACCAGCAGCGGGATGAAGCTGGCCTGGCCGCGCTCACGCACGAAGTCGGCACCGAAGGCGCCCAGGCTGATGGCAACGGGGAATCGGTTCATTGTTCTTGTCCTCTGAAACCGGTTTCATTTTCGTTCGAACGGACGAACTCTGGAAAAGTTCGCGGAAAAACCGGGCTGCTGACCTGCGGTCCTGATCACCGGATACAGCCCGTATGCCTTATGCAATGATCAGGGTTGCTGTCGGGTGGAGCCTCGCACGATCAGGCGCGCCGGGAAGTCGTACAGCTGTGCGGGTTGCTGATCGCCACGCAGCCGATTGAGCAGGCACTCGAAGGCCGTGACGCCGATGTCGTGGGTGGGTTGGGCCAGCGACGTGATGCCGCTGCCGACCAGCGGGTACCAGTCCAGTTCGTCGAGCGCGATCAGGCCAATGTCATCGAATAGATGGCAACCCAGCGCGTGCAACTGGCGGGTGGTGCTCAGGGTTGCTACGCCGTTGGCGGTGAACAGGGCCTTGGGGCCGGGCCCGCTGTGGCCGAGGAAGGTGTGCAGCGTATCGCGCAGGGCCGCACCGGTTTCGCCCACCTGACCGCGCATATCGGCGCGATCGGCGATCCCCGCCTCGAATGCCTGGACGCGCTCGATCCGCGAGCTGGTGCCGTCCCGGGGTTCGGTGACCATGAGGATGTCGCGATAACCCGCCGTCTGCAGGTGATCCAGCGCCTGCCTGACGGCGGCAGTGTTATCCAGCCCGACCCGATCGGTTGACAGCTCATCGATCTTGCGGTCCACCAGCACCATCGGCAGTTCGCTGTGCAGTGCGCGCAGCTCGTCCAGATGATGGCCGAGGGTGTTCACGATCAGGCCTTCGATGTTGTATGAACGCAGGGCCGACAGGTGCAGGCGCTCCTGCTCGTCATCGCGATCGGTGTTGCACACCACCAGGCTGTAGCCGTGCTTGCGGCAAGCCGTTTCGACGCCGTGCATCACGGCGATGGAGTAAGGGTTGCGGATGTCGGCCACCAGCATGCCGATCAAGCGTGTGCGCCCGCGCTTGAGGCCACGGGCCATCTGGTTGGGCCGATAACCGAGGGTGTCGATCGCCTGTTCGATGCGTCGGGCGATGGCCTCGGAGAGCAGTTGACGATCTTCGCCAATGAAGCGCGAGACGCTGGCTTTGGAGACCCCGGCCATATCGGCGACGTCGTTCATGGTGACGCGGGTACGCGTCGTTGTCGGAGTACTGTTCACGGCCTGAACCTTATTGGATTTATCAGCAGGCTTTTTTCGAAGAGCCTATGAGGCTCTGAAACCGGTTTCAGGAAACACCAAAGCGTGAACGTCGTCAACTCGGGATGGGATGAAAGGTGATATTGGGGCTGATGCCATCAGCAGTTGCTTGACGCGATCTGCTTTTGATTCTGGGCGAAGGCCACAGCCGCTGCCGGGCTGACGCCTCATCTTGCCGACGACCTGCCGGGACCGGCAGTAAAAACCAGGCACCGTGGCCGATACCGGATGTGCTGCCTGGCGACAGATTGCTGACAGGGCGAACTCTCACGGCTGCCCGAACGTTGCACAGGGTTGATCAGGCTCCGGTCAGCCTTGACCCTTGAACGTATCCCGCCAGGCCAGCAAGCGCCTTTCCAGCATTGCCAGTACGCCATCGCTGAGTTTGCCCAGAAGCGCGAGGACGATGATGGCGGCCAGCACGATGTCCGGGCGCGACGTCTCACGCCCGTCGCTGAGCAGATAGCCAAGCCCCTTGGTGGCGGCGATCAGCTCGGCGGCCACCAGAAACATCCATGCCAGGCTCAATCCCGAGCGCAACCCGGTGAACAGGCCGGGCAGGGCGGCGGGCAGGAACAAGTGCACGACCATCTGCCGTTGGCTGAAGCGATACATCCTGCCGACTTCGACCAGCTTGCGATCGATACCGCGAATGGCTGCGACGCCGTTCAGATAGACGGGAAAGAATGCGCCGATGGCGATCAACACGATCTTCGAAGTCTCGCCAATGCCTAGCCACAGCAGCAACAAAGGCACCCAGGCCAGGCTCGGGATCGAGCGTAGGCCGGCGAACGTTGGCTCCAGATAGGCTTCGGCCCCGCGACTGAGCCCCACCCATGCAGCAAACAGCAGCGCCAGGCTCGCACCGATGGCAAAGCCGCTCAGCACTCGCAGCACACTGGCGCTGATGTGTTTCCACAGCGCGCCATTGGCCAGGTCCGTCAGCGTTGAAAAGATCTCGCTGGGCGCGGGCATCTGATAGGACTGCACCCAACCGATGCGTACGAGGATTTCCAGCAACAGCAGGATCGCCACCGGCACCGCCAGCCCCTTAAGCCTTATGCGCCAGCGAGGAGGTGCCGCAGGCCGCGCCGACGTTGCGGCCTTTTCGGATTGCAGCGGTTGGGCACTGGAGTTGCTCATGGCGTGCCGATGACTGCTTTACCGAAGGCAGGATCAATCAACTGGTCGATGACCTGATCCACATTCGTGCCTTTGCGCACCAGTTCTTCGGAGACCAGAATCGGCGCTGCGGCCTTGGACGCCGTTACATCTTGGTCCGTCAGTTGCGGGCTGCTGAGGTCGGTCCGGGTCAGTTGCAGTTTGGCAACGTCCAGCGGCAGGCCTGATTCAGTGGCCAGCAGTTGCGCGAACTCCTCGGGGTTTTTCAGCGACCACTGACGGGCTTTTTCATAGGCGCCGATCACCGTCTTGATTGCATCCGGGTGTTCCTTGGCATAACGCTCGGTCACGCTGACTACGCCGTAGCTATTGAAGTCCTTATTGCGATACAGCAGGCGCGAACCGGCCTGGATCTCACTGGCGGCCATGTGCGGATCAAGACCGGCCCAGGCATCGACATCACCTTTTTCCAGCGCGATACGGCCGTCGGAATGTTGCAGGTGCAGCAGCTCGACGTCGTCCTTGGTCAGCTTGGCCTGTTGGAGCGCGCGCAGGGTAAACAGATAAGGGTCGGTGCCTTTGGTGGCAGCGATTTTCTTGCCTTTAAGGTCGGCGACGGTTTTCAGCGTCGAGTCCTTGCGCACCACCAGCGCGGTCCATTCGGCCCGGCTGTAGACGTAGACCGATTTGATCGGGCTGCCATTGGCACGCGCCAGTACCGCAGACAAGCTGGCCGAGGAAGCGAAATCGACGCCTGCGCTGTTTAGGTATTCCAGCGAGCGGTTACTGCCCTGGCTGAAGACCCAGCTGACTTTTGTATCCGGGAGGGCTTTCTCCAGCCAGCCGAAATGCTTGAGCACCAGGCTCACCGGCGAGTAATAGGCATAGTCCAGATGGATTTCGGTCGGCGGCGCTTCGGCAGCCTGGGCAAACGGTTGCAGCGTCAGGGCAAGTGCCCCGGCGAGGCATTTCAACGAGGTGAGCAGGCGAGGGAACGCGGTCATGATCAAGTCCATTCAAGAGGCGAAAGCTGCACGGGGCTGCTTATGTCGAAATTTGCAGTCATCGGGAGTAAGCCTGCGTAAATGGAATAATGCAGGCTCTGTGCCATGAGCGGTTTCATGGCTGATCGAGTGACTTCACGGGGGGAGTAACGGTGTTGCAGAAGTTGCCTGGACAACGTTCTGCTGAATCGCTGTTGCGCAGCAAACAGCAGGGCTCGGGCGTGCGAATGCTTGCCTGACAGCGCAGAGCAGGCGCCGCTTTGTGTGCAGACATGGAGACCGGCGAAGCGGTATCAAAACAGTTGTCAGCGGCACCCGCCATCTGCATCCTGCATCTTTCATTTTTGTTACAGGAATTGCCTGCGCATGTCCGCCACTGTCCAAGATGCCGATTCAGCTTCCCGCCGTTCGGCGACCGTGCTCAGCCTTTGCCTGCCAAGCGATGTCCTGCTTTACCTGCTCTTGCCAATGAACGCCGATGCTTTTGGCATCAGCCTCGCCGAGGCCGGGGTGCTGCTGGCGGCCAACCGACTGGTGCGCATTTTTGGTTACAGCTACGTGGTGCGCTTCTACGCGAGTCGCGGTGACAGGGCGGCGGTGATGCTGGCGGCGGCCGTGTCGATGATCTGCGCATTGGGTAATTCCTTCATCTCGGGCTTCTGGTGGTTACTGATCCTGCGGCTGGGCTGGGGGCTCAGTTATGCCGCGCTGAACCTGTCGACTCAGGCGCTGGCGACTTCTGAAGCTGGGGGTGCAGCCCGCAGATCGGGCACCTCCCGGGCGATCATCGCAGTCGGACCGATGCTGGCATTGCCGCTCGGGGCGTTGGTCAGCCTGCACTTCGGGCCGCGTATGATCTTCCTGATCCTGGCCTGCTGCTCGCTGCTCGGGCTGCTGATCGCCAAGGGCTTGCCCGCCATTCCCCATGCCATGCCGAGTGATAACGGACGCCGTTTCAAGGCGCCGGACAGTGTCGCCATGTGGTCTTTCATCGAAGGTGTTGCGCTGGACGGGCTGTTCATTTTCGGTCTGTCGTTGCAAGCGCAATCGGTGCTCGGCGGCAACGCGGTGTTCATCGCCGGTGTACTGCTGGCGCTGCGTTACGTGTCGGAAATGCTCCTCAGCCCGTTGGGCGGGCGTGCTGCCGCCAGCTACGGCGCGGTGCGCATGCTTGTGCTGTTTTCGGCGCTGACCACGCTGGCCCTCACCGCATTCGGTTTCCACTGGCTGATCGTCGGCGCAGGCGGGGTCCTGATTTTGCGCGCGCTGCAGCTGCCGCTGGTGACGACCCTTGTCGCTGAGCGCAATCCGGGGGTGGGGCGGGTTCAGGCGCTGGCGGGCAATGCCGTCTGGCGTGATGTCGGCGCCGGCGTAGGCCCTTTGCTGGCCGGGGTGCTGCTGCCCATTGCGTCGCCATCCTGGGTTTACAGCCTGGCCGGTATCGCGGTGGTCGTCAGCGCCTTGGTGTGCAGCCGGTACAAGGCGCCCGAGGTCACTGCCTAGTGGCTTTGACACATTCGCTTACATACCGTTGGGCGATTAATCCGCTAAATCAGCAGGTTGCATGCAACCTCTGAGGCAACTTCACATCTGATGGTCATTCTTCATACGGACATAATGCTTCGCTACGCTGCACCCGCTAGCGAAATGCCAGTTCACAGGGACGTTGCACAGGGCAGTACGCCCCTCACGCACCATCAGAACCCGGGCCATCATGACCTTTTTCAAACCACCTGCTTGCTCTTCTACTCTGCAGCGTGTCGCCTATTTCCTCCTGCCCATGCTGCTGATCTGCTCTGCGCTGTTCTGGTTCAGCGTCGGCAGGTCGGTTCACGCAGATCCCAAGAACGGTACGCAGACTCTGGTCTTCCTGCGTCACGCCGAGAAGCCTGATCCGGGCCTGGGACAGCTGAACTGTCAGGGCCTGAACCGCGCGATCGACCTGTCTACCGTCCTGCCCCAGACCTTCGGCAAGGCTGACTTCATCTTCGCCGCCAACCCAAGCCGTCATGTGGAGGAAGGCGACGGCGATCAGTCGTACAGCTATCTGAGGCCCTTGATGACCGTCGGCCCGAGCGCGATCAAACTCGGCCTGCCGATCAACATCGATTTCGCCGCCAACGACACCAGCGACCTGGCCGACGAGCTGATACGCGACAAGTACCACGACGCCACCATCTACACTGCCTGGTCCCACGGTTACCTGCCAGAGCTGATCAACAAGGTCGCTGAAGAGGCCTCCGGTGAGGATCTCAAGCTGGTCAAGGACTGGATGGGCGACGACTTCGATTCGGTATTGGTGCTGACGCTTAAGTGGAACAACGGCAAGGCCACGCTGCAATACGAGAACTACAAACAGAACCTGAACGACGGCGCGGTGGGATGTCCGACATGACCCGGCGCGCACGCGCACAATGGCCCGCCTTGGCAGACTGACGATTGCATAAGTCGCGGTTCAAGGCAGCAGCGAAGGCGATGCGGCTGATGGCACCGATATAACCGGTCTGCTTTCCGAGCATCTTACGCAGCCACCCGCGTGCCCAATGACTTTTGTATTGATCCGGCAACTGCGCTAGCGTGCAGCCTATCCGATCGCTGCCGAAGCTAGCCCATGCCACAAACCACCCCCCTGCAGGCCACACGTCTTCTACCCTTCAATCCCCCCTTCGACTGGCAGCGCATGCTCGATTTTTTCGCGGCGCGCATGACGGCGGGCGTCGAGACAGTGATCGACGGGGCGTATAGGCGCAATATCGAGTTCAAGGGCAGCCTGGGCATCCTGTCGGTGGTGATGGCGCCGCAGGGCGATCATTTGATCGCCACGGTGCATGGCGAGGTCAGCCGGCATATCGATGATCTGGTCGACCCGATTTCGCATATGTTCGATCTGTACGCCGTGCCGGATGAGATCGATGCTTGCCTGTCCACTGATCCCTGGCTGGCATCGCTGGTGCAGCGGCGTCCCGGGCTGCGGGTGCCCGGGTCGTTCTCGGGATTCGAGTTGATGGTGCGCACCATCGTCGGCCAGCAGGTGAGTGTGAAGGGCGCCACTACCATCGTCGGCCGGTTGGTGCAGCGGGCCGGGGTTCAGGTTCCCGACAGTCCGTTCGATCAATTGGGTTGGCGCTTTCCTACCCCCGATGCGCTGGCGCGGGTCGATCTGGACAAGATCGGCATGCCCGGCAGGCGGGTGGAAACCCTGCAACGCGTGGCGGCGGCTGTGGCCAGTGGGGAAATTTCAACACATGTCAGTCAAGGCGATGTGGCTGAGCTGCGCCGTCAGTTATTGGCCATGCCCGGCATTGGCCCCTGGACGGTCGAATACATCGCCATGCGTGCCTGGCGCGACCCGGATGCCTGGCCCGGATCGGACCTGGTGCTGATGAACCTGATGACCTTGCAGGACCCGAGCCTCACGCGTCTGGCATTGCACCAGGTGCGCGCGCAAGCCTGGAAACCTTGGCGCGCCTATGCCGCCATGCATATCTGGAACTCGGCCGCTGACGTGGCGGGCAAGGCCAAGGGCGGGTAGACGCGAATTCGAACACAAGAACCGGCTGGATCTAAATCTCAGGGCCGTTAGTATGGGCTCATCGCGAAGACAAGGAGCCTTCCCCATGACCTTCACTTACCGCTTCATCGACTCTCCGGTGGGCCAACTGAAACTGATCGCCAAGGGGTCGGCACTGGCTGCCATCCTCTGGGAAAATGATCGGCCCAACCGCGTGTTGCTTGGCGCGATGAGTGAAGACCGGGGCAGCCACATCCTCGAGCAGACCGAGCAGCAACTGGCGGAATATTTCGCCGGCGCTCGTGATCGCTTTGATTTGCCTCTGGATTTTCACGGCACGCCGTTCCAAAAGAAGGTTTGGGAAGCGCTGCTGACGATTCCCTTTGGACAAACCCGCAGCTACCTGGACATTGCCATCCAGATCGGCAACCCGACCGCGGTGCGCGCAGTGGGCGCAGCCAATGGCAAGAACCCGATTTCCATCGTCGCGCCCTGTCATCGAGTCATTGGCAGCTCTGGGGCGCTGACCGGTTTTGCCGGCGGGCTGGCGGCCAAGCAGCTGCTGTTGACGCTGGAAGGCGGCATGCCCACGCTTTCGAAAAAAACCAGGCAAACCGGTCTCTCTGCCCAAGCCTCACTGTTCTAGACTCCAGCCGGGACCTGATCATCAGGATGCGCCGTAGCCACCGCGCTGCCAGCGGTCGCGGTGTTATCCAAGTCACCGCTGCCTGGCAGGGTGACAGAGTGATGACAGCAAGTTCCGAAAAAACCACATGGAGATGACAATGCCTACTTCTGCCAAGATCTTTCGCGACCTGCACCACCAATCCACCGTTCTGCGCTTGCCCAATGCCTGGGATGCTGGCAGCGCGCGCCTGTTCGAAAGCCTTGGCGCCACCGCCATTGCGACCACCAGCGCAGGCGTAGCATGGTCTCGGGGCTATGCCGATGGCCGGGTGTTTCCGATTGAGGTGGCGGTCGACGCTGCCGCGAACATCGCCCGGCTGATCAAGGTGCCGCTGACGGTGGACATCGAAAACGGCTATTCGGACGATCCGCGTACGGTCGCGGAAAACGTCAAGCGGGTACTGGACGTCGGCGCGGTGGGCATCAACCTGGAAGACGGCTCGGACGATCCGCAACTGCTGGCACGCAAGATCGAGGCGATCAAGAACAGCGCGGCCAACAGCGGGCTGGAGGTGTTCATCAACGCTCGCACCGACGTTTACCTGGCAGGTCTGGTGGCCGAAGGGCTGCGCGTGGAGGAAACCTTGAAGCGTGGTCAGCTGTATCAGCAAGCCGGTGCCGACGGGCTGTTCGTGGCAGCGCTGGTCGAGGTGGAGGCAATCAGGACCATCGTTCAGGGCATCGGCCTGCCGATCAATCTGCTGGCACGGGCAGGGCTGCCGGCGGCGGATGAACTGGCGAAACTGGGCGTGCGCCGCCTGAGTGCCGGGTCCGGTATCTCGCAGAGCGTGTTGGGCCTTGCCGAACAGCTGGGTCGTGATTTCCTTGAAAATGGGCGCTCGGAGACAGTGACCCAGAGTTCACTGGGTTACCCGCAGATTCAGGCGTTGTTCGGTTGACTCAACACATCGTTACAGGCGTGCGCGCGCTCACGCCTACGCGGTGTTCATGCAAGCCCTTGCTCGTCGTAATGCCCCAGATCCCTGCTGAGACGGGCGCCGCACGCCAGCAACCGCTCAAGAGCCGCTCGAACGTCACCGAGCGGGTGCCAGGCATACGCACGTTGCCAATTGGTCGCAAAAAAAATGGTACAGCCGGCAGGTGTTCTGGCGTCTGAATAACCCCCTCGCGAATAAATTCGCTCCCGCAGGGGCATCGGCAGCGTCCTCTGTGAGCTTGCTGATGACCTTCATGATCGTCACTTTTACTGGCAACTCCGCTCTCACCAAGGTAAATCTGCTCGCCACAAAAAAGCCCGGTCTTTGACCGGGCTCTGCAATCTGAATCGATCAACGAAACGCTGGCACCACGTGCTTGATAAACAGCTCCAGGGATTTCTTCTTCTCGGCATGGGGCAGGCTGTTGTCGCACCAGAAACTGAATTCATCAACGCCCAGTTCCTGATAATACTTGATGCGCGGAATGATCTCTTGCGGCGTGCCGATCATCGCGGTCTTGTGCAAGCTTTCCAGGGCGAACTCGGGACGCTCGGCGAACTTCTCTTCCGGGCTTGGCGCGAGGAAGCCGTTGACCGGCGTGGTCTTGTTGCCGAACCAGGCGTCGAACGTGCGGTAGAACTTCGAGATCGCCCTGGCGCCGACTTTCCAGCCTTCAGGGTCATTATCCGCATGCACGTGAGTGTGCCGCAGGACCATCAGTTGCGGGCGCGGGACGTCAGGATTGTTCGCCAGCGCAGCTTCGAACTTGTTTTTCAGATCGACGACTTCTTCGTCGCCTTTCATCAGCGGTGTAACCATCACGTTGCAGCCGTTCTTGACCGCAAAGTTGTGCGAATCCGGGTCGCGGGCAGCGATCCACATCGGTGGAGTCTTCACCGGTTTGGGCACGCTGGTGGAGGTGGGAAATTTCCAGATCTCACCGTCGTGGGCGTAGTCACCTTGCCACAGCGCCTTGACCACCGGGACCATCTCGCGCAGGGCCTGGCCACCGGCTGAAGCGGGCATGCCGCCGGCCATGCGATCGAACTCGACCTGATAGGCACCACGGGCCAGCCCGACTTCCATGCGGCCATTGCTGATCACGTCCAGCAACGCACATTCCCCGGCCACTCGCAGCGGGTGCCAGAACGGCGCGATGATGGTGCCTGCACCCAGGTGAATGGTGGTGGTCTTCGCCGCCAGGTAAGCGAGCAGCGGCATCGGGCTCGGGGAAATGGTGTACTCCATGGCGTGGTGCTCGCCGATCCACACGGTGCTAAAGCCGCCTTGTTCGGCCATCAGCGTCAACTCGGTCAGGTCCTCGAACAACTGGCGGTGGCTCACTGACTCGTCCCAGCGTTCCATGTGTACGAACAACGAAAATTTCATGACGCTTACCTCGGATTTATTCTTGCCGTGCGCTGCGAAACGGTCCGGCGTTTTCGGTATACCGTAATGCCTGGTGTCGCTGGGCTTCAAGCCAGCGCGGGCAGGGCGCCCATTTTGCCCCGGCAGTACACCATCGGGCTGGCGGGTTGCTCGGGCAGGATAAGGTTCTTCACCGCCCCGACCATGATCGCGTGATCGCCGCCTTCGTATTCTCGCCACAACTCGCATTCGATGATCGCCGTGGCGTTTGCCAGCAGCGGGTTGCCCCGTTCACTCAGCGTCCACTCAAGACCGGCGGCCTTGTCCTTGCCCTTGCGGGCGAAGGCATAGGCTTCGCTTTGTTGGGTGCCGGACAGCAGGTGAATGGCAAAGCGCTTGTTCTTGATCAGCGTCGGGTAGGAGTCGGAGCTGTAGTTGGGGCAAAACAGCACCAGCGCGGGGTCCATCGACAGCGAGCTGAAGGCGCTGGCGGTCAAGCCGACCACTTCGCCCTCGTCGTTGAGCGTGGTGATCACTGTCACGCCGGAAGGGAAGGAGCCCATGACGTTTTTATAAATGTTTGCGTCAATCATTTTGCTACCTCTGCGGGCGTTGGCCTTGTCGAGAAGAGTCATCGGTTTTATGTGTCTGATGGTATACCGTAATACCTATGTTGCAAGCGTTTTTTGTTTTTGCTGCGCTGTCGGGATAAGCAGTTGAAAAAGGCTCCAAGCCTTGCAGAACGGCGTTCCAGACAGTGCTGAACCGGTTTTTCAAGTCGCATCTGCCTCTTTCAATTACTGCAAAATACCTGTTCTACCCGTTGTAAAATGTTGGCATACCATAATATGGTGGTCGCGCTCGTGACAGCATGGAAGTGTTTACGACGTCGAAAGCGGCATCGGGATCTTCGGTTCACCGGCTTCGCTTCATGGTTTTAGCTACGCACAAAGACAAGAAATAGGCGAAACGATGACTACTTCCGATTCAAACGGCGGCAACGCTGCACCCCTGATTGAGAATCACACCGTCGACTACGTGCCTCTGGCCGAACGTCATGGCAAGGCGCGCGACCTGTTCACGTTGTGGTTCAGTACCAATATCGCGCCACTGCCCATCGTCACCGGGGCGATGGTGGTCCAGGTCTTCCACTTGAATCTGCTTTGGGGCCTGATCGCAATCGCGCTCGGTCATATGATCGGTGGCGTGGTGATCGCACTGGCTTCCGCGCAGGGCCCGCGCATGGGCATCCCGCAGATGGTCCAGAGCCGGGGCCAGTTTGGTCGCTATGGGGCATTGCTGATCGTGTTCTTTGCCGCACTGATTTACGTGGGCTTCTTCATCTCCAACATCGTCCTGGCCGGCCAGTCGATACACGGGATGCTGCCTGCGGTGCCGCTGCCGGTGGGCGTGGTCATCGGCGCACTGAGCGCCACCGCCATCGGGGTGATCGGCTATCGCTTCATCCATACCCTCAACCGCATTGGCACCTGGGTCATGGGTGCCGCGTTGCTGGCCGGGTTCATCATGATGTTCAGCCAGGACCTGCCGCAGGACTTTTTCATCCGCGGCAGCTTCAACCTCTCCGGCTGGCTGGCGACGATTTGTCTGGGGATCATCTGGCAGATCAGCTTTTCGCCGTACGTGTCGGACTATTCGCGGTATCTGCCGTGCGATATCGGCATCGCCAAACCGTTCTGGGCCACGTATTTCGGCGCAACACTGGGCACGATTCTGTCGTTCAGCTTCGGTGCGGTGGCGGTGCTCGCGACACCTGAAGGCACCCAGGCGATGGATGCAGTGAAGCAGGCCACGGGGTTTCTCGGACCGATTCTGATGCTGCTGTTTCTGCTCAACATCATCAGCCACAACGCGCTGAACCTGTACGGTGCGGTGCTTTCGATCGTGACTTCGATCCAGACCTTCGCCGGCAACTGGACGCCGAGCATCAAGGTGCGTGTGGCGCTGGCCAGTGTGATTCTGGCGGGTTGCTGCATCACCGCGGTCGGCGCGTCCGGCGACTTCATCTCGCAGTTCATCAACCTGATCCTGACCTTGCTGATCGTGCTGGTGCCGTGGGCGTCGATCAACCTGATCGACTTTTACCTGATCAAGCGCGGCAACTATGACATTGCCTCGATCTTCAGTGCCGACGGCGGGATCTACGGACGCTTCAACCCCCATGCGATCATCGCTTACTTCGTGGGCATCATCGTGCAGTTGCCGTTTGCCAATACCGCGCTGTATGTCGGGCCGTACGCCAACTACCTGGAAGGCGTCGACCTGTCATGGCTGGCAGGACTGCTGGTGACTTGCCCGCTGTACTACTGCCTGGCGACTCGCGGGCGCGTGGAGCAGGGCAAAGCGAAGCCATTGGGATTTGCTGACTGAGGCAAGGTTTGAGGCGGCGGCATTTGAAACACCTCCGGTGGGAGTGGGCATGCTCACTCCCACTGTTTTTATGGCCCTTGTTTAAGTTCATCCTTACCCCTGATCCTCAAGTGTCAGGGACATTCAGGGCATGTGCGGATGAAGAAGCACAACGCCGCTTTCTCATGTCGAGATAAGCGGCGTTCGGTGGTTCGTGAAGGCTATTATCTACCTGCAGCTGCGTACGATTCAGGGATCAGTGTGCGCCGGCGGCCTTGTTCAGGTCGCTTTCGGCCCATTGCGTATACACGCACGCATCGGCAGTGGCCCAGCGTACGCGCACCTGATCGCCGGTCTTCAGTGGCAGGCCAGCGGCGGACAGCGTCTTGACGGTCATGCTCACTGCGCTTTGCGTGAGCACTGCGCAGGTCTGGCTCTCACCGAGGAAAAGCACTTCTGCAACCCTGGCGCTGACTTCGTTCCAGCCTGTCTGCAACGGTTGCGCAGCGGCCTGTTCGACACTCAGCGCCTGGGCTTTTTCGGGGCGGATCATCAGCAGCACGTCCTGACCGGTTTGCAAACCGGCAGTCAGCCGAATCGACAAAGGTTGGCCTTCGAACGTCGCTACAGCATTGCCTTGAGCTTTGAGCTTGAGGAAGTTGGAGTTACCTAGAAACGAGGCCACGAAGGCGTTTGGCGGGTTCTGGTACAGGTCATAGCCACTGCCCAGACCGACGATCTTGCCATGGCTGAAAATCGCGATGCGCTGGGACAGGCGCATGGCCTCTTCCTGATCATGGGTCACATAGACGATGGTAATCCCCAGACGCCGATGCAGTTGGCGCAATTCATCCTGCAGGTCTTCACGCAGCTTTTTGTCCAGTGCACCCAGGGGCTCGTCCATCAGCAAAATGCGTGGCTCGTAGACCAGCGCCCGGGCGATGGCGACCCGCTGTTGCTGGCCGCCGGACAGCTGCGAGGGGCGACGGTGGGCGAAGGCGTCCAGCTGCACCAGTTTGAGCATGGCGTCGACGCGTTTGTCGCGCTCGGCCGCCGCCAGTTTGCGGATGGCCAGCGGGAAGGCGATGTTGTCGCGCACGGACAGATGCGGGAACAGCGAATAGCGCTGGAACACCATACCGATGTCGCGCTTGTGCGGTGGCACGTTCACCAGGGACTTGCCAGACACCAGAATCTCGCCGGAACTGGGCGTTTCGAAACCGGCCAGCATCGACAGCGTGGTGCTCTTGCCCGAGCCGCTGGAGCCGAGGAAGGTCAGGAACTCGCCGTCCTGGATGTCCAGCGAGATATCGTCCACTGCAGCGAAATCGCCGTAATGCTTGTTCAGGTGGCGCAGGCTGACCAAGGGTTGGGCTTGCTGCGCGGGGTCTTTGATCACGGCACTCATGAAGGCATCCTCGCTTGGTTGCGGCGACGCAGGGTCGCGGCGATAAACATGACCAGCACCGACAGCGCGATCAGCAACGTTGAAGCGACGGCGATGACCGGCGTCAGGTCCTGGCGCAGGGTGGTCCACATCTTGACGGGCAATGTCTGCAGGTTCGGGCTTGCCATCATCACGCTGAGTACCACCTCATCCCACGACACAAGGAAGGCGAACAGCGCGCCGGCGACCATGCCCGGACGGATGCCCGCAAACGTCACCTTGAACACCGCCTGCATCCGTGACGCGCCGCAGATCACGGCGGCGTCCTCAATGGACTGATCGAACAGCTTCAGCGAATTGATGATCGAGATGATGGTAAACGGCAGCGCGACGATCACGTGGCTCACCACAAAGGAGAACAGCGTGCCGGTGTAACCCAGTTTGAGAAACAGCGCGTACACCGCGACGGCGATGATCACCAACGGCACGATCATCGGCAGGGTGAAGACGCCGTACAGCATGTCGCGTCCCGGAAAACGTCCGCGGACCAGGGCAAAGGCAGTCGGCAGGCCCAGCGCCACCGCGAAGATCGTGGTCAGTACCGCGACCTTAAGACTGGCGAAGGCAGCGGCCATCCATTCCGGGTTGTTGAAGAACTGCTGATACCACTTCAGGGTCCAGCCGGGCGGTGGAAACACCAGCCACTGCGAGGAGCCGAACGACAGCAGGACGATGAACACAATCGGCAACAGCAGAAACAGCGCAATCAGCCCGGTGGCCGAATACAGCCCCCAGCGCAGGCGCGGGCTCATGGCATTGGGTGTCAGGAGCATGGGCGTTTACCTCGCGTGGTGGGCGCCGACCGGGGACTCCGGTTGCAGCTTGAGGTAGAAATAGAACAGCACCAGCGTGATCAGGATCAGCAGCGCGGCGGCAGCGCTAGCCAGGCCCCAGTTCAGGAACGACTGCACCTGCTGGACGATGAACTCAGGCAGCATCATGTCCTGCGCACCGCCAAGCAGCGCCGGGGTCACGTAGTAACCCAGGGACATGACGAAGACCATCAAGCCGCCCGAAAACAGCCCCGGACGACACAGCGGCAGGAATACCCTGAAAAAGTTGGTCCATGGACGGGCGCCGCAAATGGAACCGGCCTGCAGCACCATCGGATCGATGGCCGCCATGGTCGCCTGCAACGGCAGCACGATGAACGGAATCATGATGTAGCTCATGCCGATCACCACGCCGGTCAGGTTGTGCACCATTTCCAGCGGCTGATGGATGATGCCCACTGCCATCAGTACCTTGTTGATCACCCCGGAGGCCTGCAGCAAAACCAACCAGGAATAGGTGCGCGCCAACAGGCTGGTCCACATCGAGAGCAGCACGATGTTGAGCATCCAGCGGCCCCAGCCACGGGGCACCAGGGTGATGGCCCACGCCAGCGCAAAGCCCAGCAGCAGGCTGAACACAGTTACTAGACCGGCCACCGAAAAGGTGTTGAACAGCACCCGCGCGTAGGCCGAGTTGGCAAACAGTTGCTCGTAGTTGCCAAGGCCTGGTGTCGGTTCCAGCACGCCACGCAGCAGCAGGCCAATCAGCGGCGCGAAGAAGAACAGCCCAAGAAAGATCAGCGCAGGCAGCAGATTGCGGCTGCCTTTCCAGCGCTGGGCCAGCGGCACGTAGAGTGTATCGGTCACGGGTTGTGCCGCGCCGGTGGTGCTGGACGCACCACCGGCCGGGTCGGATGGACGGGAAGTGACGGCCGTCATTTTTATTTGACCAGCCATTCGTTCCACCGTGTCGCGATGGCCGGACCGTTCTTGGCCCAGTACGCGAAGTCGAGAGTGATTTGATCCTTGCCATAGGCGGTTGGCAGGTTGGGCGCGAGCGTCGAATCCAGGCGTTGCACGCTGTCCAGATTGACCGGGGCATAAGCGGTGAGGTTGGAGAAGTCGGCCTGGCCCCTGGCGCTCGACGCGTCAGCGATCAGCTTCATCGCCGCGTCCTTGTTCTTCGCGCCTTTTGGTACGACCAGGAAATCCGCCATCACCAAATTCTGCTTCCAGCTCACGCCCACCGGTGCCGCGTCCTGTTGCAGCGCGTAGATGCGACCGTTCCAGAATTGCCCCAACGACACTTCGCCTGAGGCCAGCAATTGTTGCGACTGCGCGCCACCGCCCCACCAGACGATGTCCTGCTTGATGGTGTCGAGCTTCTTGAAGGCGCGATCCAGGTCCAGTGGATAAAGCCTATCGGCAGGCACGCCGTCGGCCAGCAGGGCCAGTTCCAGTACGCCCGGGCTTGGCCACTTGTACAGCGCGCGTTTGCCGGGGTAAGTCTTGGTGTCGAACAGGGCGGCCCAGTCATCTGGCTTGGCCTTGCCGAGTTTGCTTTCGTTGTAGCCGAGCACGAAAGAGAAGTAGAACGAGCCGACGCCGTGATCGGAAACGAAGCGCGGGTCGATGCGATCTTTCTTGATGACACTGAAGTCCAGCGGTTCGAGCAGGCCCTCGCTGGCCGCACGCAACGCGAAGTCGGCTTCGACGTCCACCACGTCCCACTGCACGTTGCCGCTCTCGACCATGGCCTTGAGTTTGCCGTAGTCGGTCGGGCCATCCTGAACCACGGCGGTGCCAGTGCTTTTACTGAAGGCGTTGCCCCAGGCCTGCTTCTGCGCATCCTGAGTGGAGCCGCCCCAACTGACGAAATTCACGCTATCGGCCGCCATTGCCGCGTGACAGGAGAGCGCCAACACGCCCGCCGTCAGAACCGCTGTTGCACGTCGAATCAACACCATTTTCACGCCCTCATTTGTTGTGTTTTTGAGCGGGCTGCGTTGCCCGCCTGTCGGGAGCAGTGGATCCATTGGAGCTGGAAATCGGAGCCGGTCAGAGGCTGTCGTTTGTGCTGTCGCTTATGGGCACGCCTGACTGAAAATGTTCCGGCCTACGGAATGTCATATTATGGTATTCCAAGCTTTCTGCAAGCATTTGCCGTCCTTGGCGCCTGGTATTTTTTGAGTGTATGCAGAGCTAAAGCCCCAGGGTTTACGGGGCTGGACGCTGATTACCGTGAAGCGGGTCGGCGCGAATGGCGGGGGAGGTCAGCCAGGAAACGGAATACTTTCAATCACTTCCAGATCATAGCCAGTAAGGCCCGCGTACTTGAGCGGGGGCCCGAGATGGCGCAGTTTGCCCACGCCAATGTCTTGCAGGATTTGCGCTCCGGTGCCGACTTCCGAATAAATGCGTGACTGCGAGCGGGTGTATTGCCGGGGCACCTGGGTCAGCTGCGGGATGCGTTCGAGCAGGGCTTGGGAGGACTCGTGATTGGCCAGCACCACAACGACGCCGCGACCTTCTTCGGCGACCTTTTGCAGGGCGGCCCACAGTGTCCAGTTGGTCGGGCCGTTGTAGTCGGCGCCGACCAGATCACGCAGCGGGTCGACCACGTGCACTCGCACCAGCGTCGGGTCGTCATGCCGCACCTCGCCCATGACCATGGCCATGTGCACGCCGCCTTCGATGCGATCTTCGTAACTGATCAGGCGGAAAGTGCCATGCACCGTCGGCAGATCGCGTTCGCCGATGCGCACAATGGTGTGTTCGGTGCTCAGGCGGTAGTGGATCAGGTCGGCGATGGTGCCGATGCGGATGCCGTGCCGGGCGGCGAAGCGCTCCAGGTCGGGACGACGAGCCATCGTGCCGTCGTCGTTCATCACTTCGACGATGACCGATGCCGGGGTAAATCCGGCCAGCCGTGCCAGGTCGCAACCGGCTTCGGTGTGCCCGGCGCGGTTCAGTACGCCGCCTTCGCGAGCGCGCAGCGGGAAGATATGGCCGGGCTGCACCAGGTCTTCAGGCCTGGCGTCAGCGGCAACCGCCGCTTGCACGGTGCGGGCACGGTCAGCGGCGGAAATGCCGGTGGTGACCCCGGTCGCCGCTTCGATGGATACGGTAAAGGCGGTCGAGAACACGCTGCCATTGCTGGGCACCATCTGCTCCAGGCCCAGGCGCTGACAGTGATCGTCAGTCAGCGTCAGGCAAATCAATCCGCGCGCTTCATTGGCCATGAAGCTGATGGCCTGAGGAGTGCAGCACTCGGCCGCGAGCAGGAGGTCACCTTCATTTTCCCGGTCTTCGTCATCGACCAGCAGGACCATCTTGCCTTGGCGGTAGTCTTGGATGATGTCTTCGATGCGGTCGAACGCCATACGCTGAGTCTCTGTTTTATTGTCAAAAATACTGGTATACCATAAGACAGAATATTTCACAGATTTGGCTGAGCTGAAACCCTATTCATTGATAAGAGCGAGCGTGCGATGAAGGCTTACTGGATTGCCCACGTAGACGTTACCAACCCGGTGCAATACGCCGAATACACTCAGCGCGGTCCGGCGGCGTTTGCCCGCTACGGCGGCAAATTCCTGGCCCGCGGCGGTCGTGCCGAGGCGCTGGAAGGGCGCAAGACGCCGCAGCGTACTGTGATCATCGAGTTTGAATCCTACGAACAAGCGCTGGCCTGTTACCACTCTGCCGAGTATCAGGAAGCGATGAGCCACAGGCAGGGTGTGGCGCAGGCGGAGATCGTGATTGTCGAGGCTTTTGAGGGATAGGGCTTATCCAGAAGGCTCAAATCTTCAAGGAGCGAACTCATTAGCGATGCGTGTTCATACGATCGAGAGATCTACTGGCTGAAATGGCCAATCGCGAATGAAACCACTCCCCACAGACTTGCCCGAGGCGTTGACGATCACCGAATGAAATGGATTTTCCCGGTGTCGTCATTGCCGACATAGATCCCGTACACCCCGGCCTGACGTTCGGTGATGTAACGCTCAAGGATCTGGCGAATGGCGGGATAGTAGATGCTGTCCCATGGGATGTCTTCAGGGGCGAAGAACTGGCAGGCCAGGGTCTCGGGGCCGAAAGCGCCGGTCACTTCCAGAGCGATGGCGCGGAACACGATATACACCTCGCTGATCTGCGGCACGCTGAAGATCGAGTAGGGCGAGAGGATTTCGGCGCGCACACCGCTTTCTTCCCAGACCTCGCGCAACGCTGCCTGCTCGGTGGTCTCACCGGCCTCCATGAACCCCGCCGGCAATGTCCAGGTGCCGGGGCGCGGGGGAATCGCGCGCTGGCACAGCAGGTACTTGCCTTCACGCTCGATGATGCAGCCGGCGATGATCTTCGGATTGACATAGTGGACGTGCTGGCAAGCTCCGCACATCAGCCGCTGGTGGGTGTCTCCCTCGGGAGTGCGCTGAGCCAGGTCAGTGCTGCCACATTGCGGGCAAAAGCGCGGATCAGGCATGTCAGCGTCCTATGCGCGGTTCCTTCAGAACCACGGGTTCGACGATGTCGCGCACCTTGGTGCCATCGTCCTGTTTGGATTTGAGGTAATCCAGCGCGACCTTGGCCGCGCTGCGCACGTGATCGACCGACGCCTGATGCGCGGCCAGCGGATCCCCGCTCTTTATCGCTGCGACGATTTTTTCCATTTCCCGATTGCTCGCGCCGCGGCGGTTTTCCTGGGAAACGGAAGTGGCGCGCAGGTAGCTGATGCGGGCCTGCAATTGCCGCAACTGGGTGGCGGCGATGTGGTTACCCGAGCCTTCCAGCAGCACGTCGTAAAAGCCCTGTACCGAATCGAGCACCTGTTGCAGCTCGCCGTCTTCCAGCGCCTTGCTGTTTTCGTTGAGGGCTTTTTCCAGGGCGCGGATGTCCTTGGCCTTGGCGCGCAGGGTGAACAGCTGCACGATCAGACCTTCGAGCACGCAACGCAGTTCATAGATGTCGCAGGCGTCTTCCAGGGTAATGATCGCGACGCGAGGGCCCTTGGCGTCGGCGAACTCCACCAGACCTTCGGATTCCAGATGGCGCAGCGCTTCGCGCACCGAGGTACGACTTACGCCGAGGCGCTCGCACAGATCGCGTTCGACCAGGCGGTCGCCGGGCAGCAGTTGAAAATTCATGATCGCGCTGCGCAGTTTATCCAGCACGATTTCCCGCAGGGTGACGGGGTTGCGATTGACCTTGAAGCTGTCGTCGAGTGGCAGGCGTTTCATGGAGTCCGCTCTGAAGATGGCTGTCCGTGCAAAAAAGCGGCTCGATGCTCAAGCGCGCAGTCATTTCAGGCAGCCATGTAGTTGACTGGGGTTGGCCCTGAGGCCAAAACGTGGCGCAGTTTATCACGCTGTGTGCCGCCAACCAGCAAGCCCATCACCGGGATGGACTTGATTTCAACTCTTTATCAGCGAATTTCACGCCAGAACCGGCAAGGGTCCCAGCTTGCCCCGGTGATAGACCATCGGCGTGACCGGCACCTCGGGCAGGATCAGGTGTTTCACCGCGCCGACGATGATCGCGTGATCGCCTCCGTCGTACTCGCGCCACAGTTCGCACTCGATGATCGCCGTGGCCTGCGGTTGCGACGAAGGGCCCAGCAGCGGGTTGCCCAGTTCGCTCAAATGCCACTCGATGCCTTTGGTTTTGTCCTTGCCTTTACCGGCAAACGCATAGGCCTCTGCGGTCTGCGCCGAGGACAGCAGATGAATCGCGAACTGCTTGCTGTCGCGCAGCACCGGGTAGGTGTCCGAAGCGTAGTTGGGACAGAACAGCACCAGCGCCGGATCGATGGACAGCGCGCTGAACGCACTGGCCGTGATGCCGACCATGGCGCCGTCTGGAGCCAGGGTGGTGACCACGGTGACCCCAGAGGGAAACGAGGCCATCACCTCTTTGTAAATTCCGGGTTCGATCATGTCGAAGGCCTCTTAACGCATCACGAAGGGGTCAGGCATCGGCGCTGGCGAAAGGTTGATCCACACCGTTTTCAGTTCGGTGTAGGCCAGTACTGAATCGATACCGCTCTCGCGCCCGTAGCCACTGTTCTTGAAACCACCGATCGGCGCCATGGCCGAGACGGCGCGGTAGGTGTTGACCCAGATGATGCCGGAGCGCACGTCCCGCGCCAGACGATGGGCGCGGCCCAGATCCCGCGTCCAGATCCCGGCTGCCAGACCGAACTGCGAGTCGTTGGCAATCGCCAGCGCTTCGGCTTCGTCCTTGAAGCGAATCACCGATGCCACCGGGCCGAAGACCTCTTCCTGCATGATCTTCATTGAATTGCGGTCGCACTCGAACAGGGTGGGTTCGTAGTACCAGCCATCGCCGTCCAGTTCAGGACGTTTGCCTCCGGTGCGCAGGCGCGCGCCTTCGGCCAGTGCATCGGCGACCAGGCCTTCGACCACGGCCAGTTGCTGGGCGGTGGCCATCGGCCCCATTTCGCTGGCCTCATCCTGTGGGTTGCCGATGCGGATACGTTGCGCGCGCTCGACCAGGCGCTCGACGAACTCATCGTAAACCTCGTCTTGCACCAGCAGGCGCGAGCCGGACACGCAGCTTTGACCCGATGCCGCATAAATGCCGGCGATCGCGCCGTTGATGGCGCTGTCCAGGTCGGCGTCGGCGAAGATGATGTTCGGTGATTTGCCGCCCAACTCCAGTGACAGCTTGGCGAAGTTTTCCGCGCTGCTGCGCACCACATGGCGGGCCGTGGCCGCTCCGCCGGTGAAGGCGATCTTGCGCACCAGCGGATGGCGGGTGAGGGCAGCGCCGGTGCTCGGACCGTAACCGGTAACGACGTTGACCACGCCCGGTGGAATGCCGGCTTCGAGGGCCAGACGCGCCAGCTCAAGAATGGTCGCCGAGGCATGCTCCGAAGGCTTGAGCACGATGGTGTTGCCTGCCGCCAATGCTGGCGCCAGCTTGATCGCAGTCAGGTACAGCGGGCTGTTCCAGGGAATGATTCCGGCGACCACGCCCATGGGCTCGTGCACTGTGTAGGCAAACAGATCGGGCTTGTCCAGCGGCAAGGTGCCACCTTCCAGCTTGTCGGCCAGGCCTGCGGTGTAGTGGAAAAATTCCGGCAGGTAGCTGACCTGACCGCGGGTTTCGCGAATCAGCTTGCCGTTGTCGCGGCTTTCCAGCTGCGCCAGTTGCTCTTTGTTCTCGGCGATCAGATCGCCCAGACGACGCAGCAGCTTGCCGCGTGCGGTCGCGCTGAGCGTGCGCCAGGCCGGGTTTTCGAACGCTGCCTGTGCTGCTTGCACCGCGCGCTCGACGTCGGCTTCATCCGCATCGGGCAGTTCGGCCCAAGGCTGGGCCAGCGCCGGGTTGAGGCTTTCGAAGGTCTTGCCGGACAGTGCATCTACCCACTGGCCGTCGATGCACATCTGGAAACGGGTAAGGCTCATGCAACGATCCCCTTTGCCGAAGTGTTTTGCGCGTCTGCCTGCTTGAGAAAGTCCAGCAGCACCTGATTGACCATGCGTGGTGATTCCACGGGCATCATATGCCGCTGCTCGGCCAGTATCGCCACCTGAGCGCCATGAATGCGCATCGCCAGTTGCCGGGCCATGTCCGGCGTCGAGCCGGGGTCCAGTTCTCCGGTGGCAATCAGCGTCGGTACGCGAATGTCGCCCAGATCGTCGGCACGATACATGTCCTGGGTGGCAAACAGCTTGTAAGTGGTCAAGTAGCCCTGCGGGTCATTGTTGGCCAGCACCTGCCTGAGCGCATCGATCTGTGCCGGATTGGCCGCCTGATACTCACGACTGAACCAGCGCGTCAGCGCTTCGGCGGCATTGGCATCAGGCCCGTGCTCGGCAGCCTGGCTGGTGCGGGCAATGACGCCTGCACGCTGCTCGGCGCTGCGATTGAACACGCTGTTGAGGATGACCATGCCCGACACCTGCTCAGGGAAGTGCAGGGCGAAGGCCCGCGCCACCAGGCCGCCCATGGAGAAGCCGATGACCGTGGCGCTGGCCAGGCCCAAGTGCTCCAGCAACTCACGCAGTTGTTCGGCGAAACCCGGCAGCCCGGTTTCCGGGTCTGGGCGCGGGCTGGCACCATGGCCGAGCATGTCGTAAGCAATGACTCGATAGTGCGGGGACAGGCCGACGATCTGTCCTCCCCACATTTCCTTGTTCAGGCCAACCCCGTGAATCAACACCACGGGGTGGCCCTGGCCGGTCGCCAGATAACTGGTGCCGGCCGGGGTGCGTTCAGCGATGAGCCGAATCATGGATCGCTCCTGCAAGCCTTATAAGTAGTCGCAGCTGTCATCACTGAGCTTTTTCGGCCGCCAGTTCTTCCAGGTCGATATAGCGGTTGCCGATGCGCGGGTGCAGACGACCGCCATTGGCAGCGCCCAGCACGACAATGATTTCGTCGGCGCGTGGCGAGTCTTCGATCTGCATTTCCAGGGTGACGTAGTGCGAACGCAGGCCTTCGTCGTCCTTGTGCATCATCGGAATCTGGATTGAGGTGCCCGGACCGCCACGCTTGTTGGTGAAGCTCAGGTAACTCTTGGCTTGCACCGCTTCGCGGTAATGATTGCCGAAGCGCAGGGTGTGGATGACGGCCGAGGCGTGCTCGATTTCGCCTTCGGCACCGACCACCGCAGCCTTGCCATAGGCCTGGATCTTGTCGGCCCCACCGATCAGACCGGTCAGGCGTTCGACCATCATGGCGCCCAGATCGGAGCAGTTGGCGCGGATCTCCGGCTTCAGGTCCTCGACGAAGCCACGACCCAGCCACGGGTTCTTCATCACCACGGCCAGGCCAACCATGGTCACCGGCGTGTCAGTGGCTTTGCCGCCTTCGATCAGGGTTTCTTCGAGGTAGCTGACGATTTTGCGAATTTCGAAACTCATGAATGGCTCCCGGGTTCTTGATCGGATGGTTGATGCGGGTGTGTATTTGGTCTGATGGTATACCATAAGATCATTGATGCAAATATTTTGCATGAGGTCGTGACCAAATACCTCCCGCCAGGAGAGGCACTACGGGACGGCAATGGCTGGGCCTTGTTCAGATGCGTCGGTGTCTATGGCCGATGGAGCTTCAGGAAAACGGCATATTTGATGAACGGTTCTAGTCAACACCCAGCGCAAAGAGTACAAATGTACTCCATGACTCATTTATCTCCCAAACGCGCTGCCATTCTCACGTTCATCCGTGATCGCGTCGCAGACAATGGCCAGCCGCCCAGCCTCGCTGAAATTTCCGAAGCCTTTGGCTTCGCTTCGCGCAGTGTCGCGCGCAAGCACATCGTGGCGCTGACCGAAGCCGGCCTTATCGAAGTCACGGCCAATCAGGCCAGGGGCATTCGTCTCGTCGAGCATCAGCGCCGTGCGCAAATGCTCGAGATCCCGGTGCTGGGGCGGGTCGCGGCTGGCGCGCCGATCGGCCCGGATCTCGATATGCACGACACCTTCACCCTCGACAGCCGGACCTTCCAGCGCGTCCCGGATTACCTGCTGCGGGTCAAGGGCGATTCGATGATCGAAGACGGCATCCTCGACGGCGATCTGGTGGGCATCCTGCAAAGCGCCGAAGCCCAGGACGGGCAGATCGTCGTGGCCCGGCTGGACGGAGAGGTGACCATCAAACGCCTGCAGCGCGGGCATAACGTGTTCCGTCTGCTGCCGCGCAACCCGGCGTATGCACCCATCGTCGTAGGCCCGGATCAGGATTTCGCCATCGAAGGCGTGTTCTGTGGCCTGGTGCGGCGGGAATGATGGGCGCGGTGGTCAGCCTCGATGCGCTGCTGGACGAGCGTCGGGTCTGGAAAGGGCGTCCACAGGTTCAGCCGGTTGCCGCCCAACCCACCGGCCATCCCTTGCTCGATGCTGCCTTGCCCATCGGAGGCTGGCCACCCTCTGCACTGACGGAAATCCTTATTCCGGCCAACGGCAGTGGTGAACTACGCCTGCTGTGGCCGACCCTGGCTCGATTGGCCGACAGCGGCGAACGGATTGTGCTGGTGGCACCGCCCTATGTGCCTTACCCCCAGGCCTGGCAGTCGGCGGGTGTCGACTTGCGGCAGTTGTCGGTGATCAACGCCAGCGATACCGATGCCTTGTGGGCGGTAGAGCAATGTTTGCGTTCCGGCAGTTGTGGCGCGGTGCTGTGCTGGCCTGCCAAGGTCGATGACCGGGCGCTGCGTCGTTTGCAGGTGGCGGCGGAAACCGGCGAAACCCTGGCCTTTGCCTGCCGCGGACAACACGCGGCGGCCAATCCGTCGCCTGCTGCCTTGCGCCTGGCCATCGATGCACGGCCCAGTCAGTTGCGGGTGCTCAAGTGCCGTGGCGGGCTGGCGCCTTCATCGCCCATTCCTTTCACTGCCGACGCTTGAGGTTTGCATGCTCTGGGCCTGTATCCTGTTGCCCCAATTGGCACTGGACGGCGTCGTGCGTCGACGTGCCGAGCCGGACCGCCCGCTGGCATTGATCAGCGGGACGGCCCAGCGTCGGGTACTGCAAACCGTTAACGCCGCTGCCCGGGAACTGGGCTTGCGTCCGGGCCAGTCCCTCACTGCGGCACATACCATGACCCGCGATTTCGACACGGTCGAATACGATCCGAAGCAGACCGAGCACTGGCACCGGTTGCTGGCGGCGTGGGCCTACCGTTTCAGCTCCCAGGTCAGCCTGAAATACCCGCGGGTCTTGCTGATGGAGGTCGAATCCAGCTTCGGCCTGTTCGGCCCCTGGCCGGTATTCGAAGCCCGTCTGCGCCAGGAGCTGAGCGCCATGGGCTTCAGTCATCGCATCGTGGTGGCGCCCAACCCGTTGGCGGCGCGCATGCTGGCCAACGCCTACGATGGCGTGGCAGTGACCTGCAACGACAGCCTGCTGCAGAGCCTGGAACAGATGCCGGTCAATCGCCTCGGTTTATCGCAAGAGGTCTCGACCGCTTTTACGCGCATGGGCCTGCAACGCTTGCGACAGGTGCTGGCCTTGCCCCGCGACACGCTGGCCCGGCGCTTTCCTGCCCAGGTCCTGCAGCATCTGGACACCTTGCTCGGGCGCAGACCCATGGCGCTGGAGTGTTATGTGCCGCCGGATCATTTCGAGACCCGGATCGAGCTGAATTTCGATGTGGAATCCCATCAGGCGCTGCTGTTCCCGCTCAAGCGCATGATCGCCGATCTGGCCTTGTTCCTCGGCGGGCGAGACAGCGGCGTGCAGCGCTTCGTCATTCACCTGGAGCATGTGCCCAGTGTCGGCAGCACCGTTCCGGATACCCTTATTCCCGTGGGCCTGCTCAGCGCCGAGCGCGAGGCCAACATGCTCTTCGAACTGGCTCGCGGACGGTTGGAGCAAGTGCTCGTGCCTTCGCCGGTACGTGCCCTGAAGCTGCAAGCCAAGGACCTGCCGGCGTTCGTGCCGTCCCATCGCGAATTGTTCGATGAGCGCCCTCAGCAGAGCATGCCCTGGGAGCAGCTACGCGAACGGCTGAGGGCGCGCCTGGGCGACGAAGCCGTCAGCGGTTTGAGTTTCCATGCCGATCATCGTCCCGAATGTGCGTGGCAGCCGACTACGCTCGGCAAGGCAGCGGCAGGTTTCAGCCCGACGCCGCGTCCCGGCTGGCTACTGCGCGAACCCGAGCCACTGGCGGACCCGGGATTGCGCGTGCTGGCCGGTCCCGAACGTATCGAGTCCGGCTGGTGGGACGGCGGGGATGTGCGCCGCGATTATTACCTGATCGAAACCCGCAGCGGCCAGCGTGGCTGGGCCTATCGCAGTGTGGGTCACGACAGCGGCCTGTTGCTGCATGGCTGGTTTGCATGAGTGGTGACTACGCCGAGCTGCACTGCCTGTCCAATTTCAGTTTTCAACGGGGGGCATCCAGCGCCAAGGAGCTGTTCGAGCGGGCGAAACTGCATGGCTATCAGGCCTTGGCGGTCACCGATGAATGCACGCTGGCGGGCATCGTGCGTGCGTGGCAGGCCGCCAGGGAGTGCGAACTGCCCTTGATCATTGGCAGTGAAATGACCCTTGAAGACGGGCCGAAGCTGGTCTTGCTGGTGGAGAATCTGGCCGGCTATCAGGCCTTGTGCCGCTTGATCACCCAGGCACGACGGCGCAGCAAGAAGGGCGAGTACCGCGTGTTGCGAGAAGACTTCCAGCCACCTGTCGCCGGGCTGCTAGCGTTATGGGTGCCTGATCTGCAGCAGCCTGACGCAGTTCTGCAGGCGCAGGGCCTGTGGCTTCGGGAAGTCTTCGGCCCGGATCTCTGGTTGAGCGTGCAGCTGCATTGTGGTCCGGACGACCAGAAACGTCTCTTGAAGCTTCTGGCGCTGGCCCGACAACTGGACATTCGCCCCGTGGCCAGCGGCGACGTGCACATGCACGCTCGCGGACGGCGTGCGTTGCAGGACACCATGACTGCAATCCGTCATCACACCACCGTGGCCGAAGCCGGTCACCGGCTGTTTGCCAATGGCGAGCGGCATCTGCGCCCGCGCGCGCTACTCGCCGATCTCTACCCGGCAGACTTACTCCAGCAAACCCTGACCATCGCCCGGCGCTGCACGTTCGACCTGAGCCAGTTGCGTTACGAGTACCCCCGGGAACTGGTACCGGCCGCACATACCCCGAGCAGCTGGTTGCGTCATCTGACCGAAGAGGGCGCGCGCAAACGCTGGCCGAACGGCATCCCTGAAATAGCCCGGCAGAATATCGAGTATGAGTTGGGGATCATTGGCAAAAAGGAATACGAGAGTTACTTCCTCACCGTTCACGACATCGTTCGCTTCGCCAGAGAACAGGCGATCCTGTGCCAGGGACGCGGCTCGGCAGCCAACTCGACCGTTTGTTTCGCCTTGGGCATCACCGAACTGGACCCGGCCAACGGCAAGGGCAATTTGCTGTTCGCGCGTTTCATCTCCGAGGAGCGCAACGAGCCACCGGACATCGACGTCGATTTCGAGCACGAACGGCGCGAAGAAGTGTTGCAATACGTATTCCGCCGGTATGGCCGGGGCAGGGCAGCGCTCACCGCCGTAGCCAGCACCTATCACGGCGCCGGGGCCCTGCGCGATGTGGCGCGGGTACTCGGTCTGCCGCCCGATCAGATCAACGCGCTGGCTGATGCGTGTGGACGCTGGACCGACAATCTGCCGCCCGCCGAGCGCCTGCGTGAGTGTGGCTTCGAGCCCGACAGTCCGGTGTTGCGCCGGGTCCTGACCCTGGCTGGGGAGTTGATCGGTTTCCCCCGGCATCTGTCGCAGCACCCCGGCGGATTTGTGATTTCCGAACACCCATTGGAGACCCTGGTGCCGGTGGAAAACGCAGCCATGGCCGACCGCACCATCATTCAGTGGGACAAGGATGACCTGGATCTGGTCGGCCTGCTCAAGGTCGATATTCTGGCCCTTGGAATGCTCAGTGCACTGCGCCGCACCTTCGATCTGGTCACCCGATATCGCGGCTGTGACCTGACCATTGCCAGCATCCCCAGCGAAGACAAAGCCACCTACGACATGATCAGCCGTGCCGACACCATCGGCGTGTTCCAGATCGAATCCCGGGCGCAAATGTCGATGCTGCCACGGCTTAAACCCCAGACGTTTTATGACCTGGTGATTGAGGTCGCCATCGTGCGGCCGGGGCCGATCCAGGGCGACATGGTGCATCCGTACTTGCGCCGCCGGAATGGAGAGGAGCCCATCACGTACCCGCCCCGCCTCAAAAAGGTATTCGAGCGAACCCTGGGCGTGCCGCTGTTTCAGGAGCAGGTGATGGAGGTGGCCATCATTGCGGCGAACTACACACCGGGCGAAGCGGATCAGTTGCGCCGTTCAATGGCTGCGTGGAAACGCCACGGCGGGCTGGAGCCGCACAAGGAACGGCTGGCGACCCGAATGAAGGCCAACGATTATCCTGAAGACTTCATCACACGTATCTTCGAACAGATCAAAGGCTTCGGCAGCTATGGTTTCCCCGAATCCCACGCCGCCAGTTTCGCCTTGCTGACCTACGCCAGTTGCTGGCTCAAATGCCACGAACCGGCAGCCTTCACATGCGCCCTGATCAACAGCTGGCCCATGGGTTTCTACAGCCCTGACCAGTTGTTGCAGGACGCTCGCCGCCACCAAATCGATGTGCATCCGGTCGACATACGTTACAGCGACTGGGATTGCTCGCTGGAGCCGGTAGCAGGCCGCGACTACACGCAGAACCTGGCGATACGCATGGGCATGCGCATGATTCGCGGCTTTCGCGAGGAGGACGCGCGACGCATCGAACACGCCCGCCAGCAACGAGAATTCAAGGACGTGACCGACCTGTGCATACGCGCCGACCTGGACAACCGGGCGCGGGCGTCGCTGGCCGATTCCGGCGCCTTGCGCGGGCTGGTGGGCCATCGTCATCGTGCGCGATGGGAAATGGCCGGGGTCGAGGTGCAACGGCCGATGTTTGGTGATGACTGCTTCGCCGAAGAAGCACAGGTGGCATTGCCGCTGCCCAGCGTGTCGCAGGATCTGATGGCCGATTACGACACCCTGGGCACCACGCTGGGCCCGCATCCCTTGTCTTTGCTGCGCAACAAACTGGCGGCCAAGCGCTTTCGCAGCTCAAAGGATTTGCTGGGTGAAGAGCACGGGCGCAACTTCAGCGTCGCCGGACTGGTGGTCGGCAGGCAGCGGCCCGGCACGGCCAGTGGGGTCACTTTCGTCACTCTGGAGGACGAGCACGGCATGATCAACGTTGTGGTCTGGCGCGACCTGGCCGAGCGTCAGCGCAAGGTATTGGTGGGTTCGCAATTGATGCAGGTGTTCGGCAAGTTCGAATACCAGAAAGGCGTGCGCCATATCATCGCGCAACGCCTGTTCGACCTGACCCCGCTGCTCACAGGTCTTGATGTGCGCAGCCGGGATTTCAGGTGAGCATCTGCATGGCGCAGCCATACCGCTGTATGGCTGCGCTCGGCTTCTGCGATCAGACCTTGAAAGCACTGACCAGCCCGTGCAGATGCACGCCAAGCCGCGCCAGTTCGATACTGGACGCAGCCGTTTCCTTACTCGCGGCAGACGTCTGCTCTGAAATGTCACGCACGTTCAGTACGCTGCGATTGATTTCATCTGCCACTGCAGCCTGCTGTTCGGCGGCGGCGGCGATCTGCTGGTTCATGCCCTCGATCGCTGAAACAGACTGGCTGATATTCAGCAACGAAGTGCCAGCGCGGCGGCTTAGTTCTACGCTGCTGTCGGCCAGGGTCCGGCTGTTATCCAGCGTGTCGGCAACCTGTTGGGTGCCGTTTTTCAAACCGCCAATTAAACCCTCGATCTCCTCGGTGGAGGCCTGAGTCCTCTGCGCCAGGCTGCGTACCTCGTCGGCCACCACGGCAAACCCGAGTCCGGCTTCACCCGCTCGTGCGGCCTCGATGGCGGCGTTGAGCGCCAACAGGTTGGTCTGTTGCGCCACGGATTTGATCACGTCCAGCACGGTGCCGATCTTGTCGCTCTCAAGCTTCAGCTGTGCCATGGCGTCGGTAGAATTGCCGACTTCGGTGGCCAAACGTTCGATCTGGGTCATGGCCTGAGCCACCACGTCGTCGCTGTTGCGAGCGTCATTGCTGGAATTCACGGCGGCTTGCGAAGCCTGCTCGGCATTACGGGCCACCTCTTGCACCGTGGCGGCCATCTCATTCATGGCAGTGGCCACCTGATCGGTTTCAACCTTCTGGCTGTTGACGCCGGCACTGGTCTGCTCAGTGACTGCGGACAGTTCTTCGGCCGCACTGGCAATCTGCGTCACGCCATCGCGGATGCCTCCGATGACCCCGCGCAGGCTGCCGGTCATGCGTTGCATGCTGGCTTGAAGCTGGCCCAGTTCATCCCGGCGCGTCACGCTCAGGTCTTGGCTGAGATCGCCATCGGCAACCCGCTCGGCCGCCTGAACGGTCTGCATGAGCGGACCGACAATCAGCCGGGTGATCAGCCACGCCGCAAGAATACCGAGCAACAACGCCAGGCCCGTGGCGCCGCTCAATAGGAGGTTGGCATGACGGATGTCTTCGTCGCGCTGGGTGCTCTGTCGGGCAGCCAATTGCTTGCTGGCCTCAAGCAAAGAAGCGATGTCGACGTTCAAGGCATCCTGCACCTGCAGCGATTTCCCTTCACCGTCCGGCGTGCTGATCGCCCGGGAGAAATCATTGAAATGGCCACGATATTGATCTAAGGCCCGCTCAGCCTGATCCAGCCAGCGCTGACTTTCAGGCGTTTTAAGTTGTGCACGGATCTCCGTGATCTGGCGCTCAGCGATATTGGCTGCCTGGGTGACCGCCGTCGCGTGCTCGCCATCCGCCTTGAGGGCGAACAACAGGCGGTTGATGCGCATGTCCCGGACCTGCTCGTTGAGCTTTGCAATGGTGATCAGTTTGTTCCCGCGCTCGCCGAGGGACGAGAGCCCGTGCCAGCCGGTATAGGCGATCAGGAGGGTTAATGCCAGCACGGTTGAAAACCCCAGGGTCAGTTTTGCTCTGACGGTGATATTTCCCAGCAGCTGTGTGATTGATCGAAACATTGGATTGCCCATCATTAAGTGTCGGTGTGTGGAGCTGCGCGACGTGACTAGCCTCCTCAGGGGCTTGCATATCTACAAGGTGTCGCGCTCATGATATCAAACTGACACTATCTGTCCGGGATGGTTCCGGTTGCCTCTGAATTGAGGGCTGACATCCAAATAAAAAAATCGGGCGCAGGGCGTAGCACAGCGCGCCTCAAGCCCGATCTTTTTGCAGAACAGACCGCTTACGCCAGGCAAATGGACTGCACTGCGAGCGGTGTTCGGTTACAACTCGACCTTTACCGCCCGTGCGGTCTTGATCGACTCCAACGCGCAGTTGGCCAGGTGCAATGCTTGCAATCCGTCGCGTGCGTTGGTTGGCAGGGGCTGACCGGCGTTCACCGCATCGATGAACTGGTTGAGTTCGTTGCGATAGGAGTCGGCATAGCGCTCCAGGAAAAAATTTTCCAACGGCTCACGCACTTCGGTCTGGGTCGCGCTGTAGCTGCGCACGGTGCTGGGCCGATGGTTGTCGTTGAGGATCATGCCCTTGGCGCCGAACACTTCCAGGCGCTGGTCATAGCCATACACCGCTTCGCGGCAGCAGTTGATGTGGCACTGCTTGCCCGAGGCGGTGCGCAGCAGGACCATCACGCTGTCATGGTCGTCCAGTTGGGCCAGGGCAGGCTCGACCAGTCGGCTGGCCATGGCAAAGACCTCGACCGGCTCTTCCCCGAGCAGGGTGCGCGCCGTGTCGAAGTCATGAATGGTCATGTCCCGGAAGATGCCGCCGGAGTGCTTGAGGTTGTCCAGCGACGCCAGGCCCGGATCGCGACTGGAGATCACCACCTGACGCACCTCACCGATGTCACCTCGGGCAATGGCTTTGCGCATCTGCAGTGTGTCGGGATCGAAGCGACGATTGAACCCCAGCATGACCCTGCCGTTGAGCCGTTCGACCTCTTCCACCGCTCTGGCGGCTTTGGTGAAATCCAGATCGATCGGTTTCTCGCAGAGCACCGGCTTGCCCAGCTTGACTGCCCGCAGCATGTAGTCGATGTGGGTGTCGGTGTGGGTACCGATGACCACGGCGTCGACGTCATCCCGTTCGATGGCTTGCGCGCAATCGTAAGCAGCCTTGCACCCCAGTCGGGCCGCCAGTTTGTCGACGCCTTCGCGCCAGGGGTCGGCGATCACCGACAGTTGCACATCGGGGTTGGCCGCGACGTTGGCGGCGTGGATGTTAGCGATGCGGCCTGCGCCGAGGACTGCGATACGTAGCATGGGGAACTCCTGGGATTGTTCTTGTGGGGTTTGTCGGGGCGACGGTTGATTGACAAAGGTCTTCAGTGCGCCAGGTTGAACGGGGTGACGATCTGCACCGGCGATGCAGGAATCGGATCGACCTTGCACAGCCGATGGAATTGCAGGATGTGCAGAAACGCATGGCGTGCGTCGACCTGCAGGTTGTGATCGATGAGGGCGGCAATCTTTTCTTCGGCCAGCAGTTGGCGGTTTTCCTGGTCCAGATCGTGGCCGATGAACACCGCAAGCGGCCGGTTCAGGGCGGCGAACGCATCGACAATGGCGCGATTGCCGCCGCCGACGCTGTAGATGGCCTTGATCGAAGGGTAGGCCTGCACTGCCTGGCTCACGCGTTCGAGGGTCGGCCCATACACCCCCATGCCACCGCTGATGTCGATCACGCGCAAGTGCGGCGCACGGCTGCGCAGCCAGGTACGGAAACCCATTTCGCGCTCCTCCTCGCCGCGAAACAACTCGCTGCCGATGACCACTGCAACGTCTTGCGCGTCCTTGTCCAGCCAGCGCGACATCAGGTAGGCGGCGGTCTGCCCGGCGGTGCGATTGTCCATGCCGATATAGCCGATGCGCTCGCTCTGCGGCAGGTCGGAAACCAGGGTCACCACCGGCACCCCCGACGCCGTTACCTGATCCACCGCCTCGTTGATCGGCGGTTCATCGGCGGCCTTGAGAATCAGCCCCTGGCTGCCCTTGTCCATGCAACGCAGGATCAGGTCGCTCATCTGCTGGGTGTCGATCTCTTGATACAGATGAAAACGCGGGAAGATGCGAAACGGTGCCAGGCTGCCCAGTTGTGCGTGGATGGCCTCCTGTACCGCGTCGCTGAAACGTTTGGGGGTGTGCAGCACGATGTCGATGTGAAAGGTACGACCCATTGCCGGGCCTGATTTCTCCTGGGCTTCGAGTTCTTCCAGGGCTTGCTGGATACGCCTGTGGGTCTGGTAATGCACGCTGCCCCGCGCGTGCAGCACACGATCGACAGTTGCTTTGCTGACGCTAGCCTGAGCGGCGATCTGCTTGATGGAAAAACGTCTGGCGCGGTCGAGCATCCAATCCCCTTAGCCTGTGATTGAGGTCTTGTTGAGGTCGATTCGGGTCTCTGTGAGGTGAGCGCAATGCTAGTCTCTGTTCCATTCGTTGTACAGATAGAATTTAAATTCTATTGTGGCGACGATCATCCGCAGCCAAAAACAACAAAAGCAGGAGAAGGGCATGTCAGGTCTAGATCTTTCCACCTCGTTCACGGGCCAATACTTTGTCGTCACCGGCAGCACCCAAGGGCTGGGTGCCGCCGTTGCACAGACCCTGGCCAGACGCGGCGCCGCGGGCCTGATCATCTGTGGACGCAGCCGGGACAAGGGTGAGCAGCAGGTTCGGCAACTGGCCGAACTGGACTGCCAGGCATTTTTCGTTGAGGCCGATATGGAAAATGTCGAGGACTGCCGCCGGGTCGTCGCAGCGGCCGAAGCGCACTTCGGCACCGTTCATGGGCTGGTCAACTGCGCGGGGATGTCCGACCGTGGCAGCATCATCGACACCTCGCCGGAGCTGTTCGACCGCCTCTTCGCCGTGAATGTCAAAGCGCCGTTCTTCCTCATGCAGGAATGCATCAAGTTGATGATCGCCACTCACGTTGAGGGCTCTATCGTCAGCATCCTCAGCGTATCCGGGCACGGCGGCCAGTCGTTCCTGACGGCCTACGCGGCGTCCAAGGGCGCGCTGGCGGTTCTGACCAAAAACGTGGCGTTCAGCACCTTGCGCAACCGGATTCGGGTCAATGGCCTGAACATCGGCTGGATGGACACCCCTCACGAAGACCAGATCCAGCGCCAGTACCACGGTGCCGATGACGGCTGGCTGCAGCGCGCCGAGGCGCAAGCGCCGTTCGGCCGGCTGCTCAAACCCCAGGAAGTGGCCAACAGCGTCGCCTATCTCTTGTCCGAGCAGTCGGGCATGACCACCGGATCGGTCATCGACATGGAGCAGGGCATCATGGGCTGCGGCGACGGATCCACACCGCGCCCTGATGCGCCGCTGACCCTGAACGGGGTGACCGGAGCAGGCCAGTGAGCCTGTTCGCCAGCGCGGCAGAAATCGACGTTCAAGCCTTCGCCGCGCTGTGCGAACAGCCGGTGAACGTCGCTGACTACCCCCATGCGCAGGAAGTGCTCAGCCGGGTGGTGATCTATCACGCAGAGACGCTGCGCAGCGCCATGCAACAGCATCGCGTCGAACTGATGAGCGAGCTGCACGGCCTGTTTCGCGACGGTCCCGGGGTGCTGGTGGTGCGTCAGGCTTACGCTGATCCGGCGGTGATCGACCGGCATAGCGAGGTGTTTCGGCAGATCCTCGCCGAGGAGGCAGCGAATGTGGCGCGTGCCGATCACTTCGCCAAGGCCGGGGCCAATCAGCGAATCTGGAATTCATTGCAGAAGGTCGCCGAGCGTTCGCCGGATTCGTTCATCGAGTACTACGCCAACCCATTGCTCGGGTTGCTGGCCGAGGCCTGGCTGGGACCGTATTTCCAGGCCACGGCGCAGGTCAATGTGGTGACGCCGGGCGGACAGGCGCAGCAACCCCATCGCGATTACCACCTGGGTTTTCAACGTGATGAAGTGGCTGCGCGTTTCCCGCTGCCGCTGCATCGCCTGTCGCAGAACCTGACCCTGCAAGGCGCCGTGGCCCATACCGACATGCCGCTGGAAACGGGGCCGACCCTGCTTTTGCCATACTCGCAACTTTATGAGCCGGGCTATCTGGCCTGGCGCGATCAGCGTTTCATCGATTACTTCGACGAACAAGCCGTTCAGCTGCCGCTAAACAAGGGCGATCTGCTGTTCTTCAACCCGGGGCTATTCCATGCGGCAGGCACCAACCGAACGGCCGATCAATACCGCATCGCCAACCTGCTGCAGATATCCTCGGCATTCGGCAAACCCATGGAAACCGTCAACCGCGAACGCATGATGCTGGCGCTGTATCCACCGTTGCTCAAACGTGTTGAGCACGGCGAACTGGACGAGCAGGGGTTGCAGGCGGTGATTGCGATGAGTGCCGACGGCTATTCGTTTCCGACCAATCTGGATACTGACCCGCCCCTGCACGGCATGGCGCCGCAAACCGGGCAACAGGTGCTGGAGCAGGCCGTGCAGGAGCGCTGGACAGCCCCGCGGTTTGCGCAGGCGGTTGAGGCAATGCAGGTCAAGCGACTGGCTTGACATTGACCGTTTGGCAATGCGCACTCGCGTAGCAGCGCGGCTGGGCGGTGCAGACGTCAAGCACGCTCGCTGTTAGCACGTGCAGGCGCATTAGATATTCTCCGGCGTCACAATCTGCAACGGCACGCACACGCGATGGCGTTGCGGATCGATGTTCGGAGCGGTGGGCAGTTCGACCATCAATCGGATCAACTCCTTGGCGATCAGTTGCGGTTGCGAGTCGAAGACCAGCGTCACCAGCCCCTTGCGCATGGCTTGGCGCGACTCCACCGTCGTCTCGTTCAGGATCACGCACAGCTGCGGGCGTTGCGGGGTCGCGGACAGGGCGCTGATCACGCCTTCGACGCCGCCACCGGCCACGTAGATACCGCGTAGATCAGGGTAGCGGGCGAGCAGATCCAGGGTGGCTTCTTCGGTGATCGCGCCGTTGTCCAGAGTGACGATGGCCGGTAACACGCGAAACCTCGCTGCTTTTTCTTCGAAGAAGCTGCGCAGGCCAGCCTCGCGCTGCTCATGCCCCAAAAACCGATGCCCGCCGAGCATGACCGCCACCGTGCCGCCCCGATCCGGGCAGCCATGCGCAATCAACCAGCCGGCGGTACGACCCACTTCATGGTTATCTGTGCCGACGTACGCCCCCGGCGCCAGGGTGCGCAACTCGGTCAGCAGCGACACCACGTGCACCCCTTGGTGACGCACTTGCTCGATGGCTTCGAGAATCAGCGGATGCTCGAAACTGACCAATGCCAGGCAATCGCATTGCTGCGCCAGTTGATGAATCTGCCCGACGATCGACAGCGGCGAGCGGTCGTGGATCAGCTCGACATGGCAGACGATGTTCGCTGCTCGCGAGTCGCGCGCCTGCTCGACGATAGCGTCGCTGAGCGTCTTGTAGAAAGTCTGCGAGGTGCCCAGCAGCAGGATGCCGAAGTGGTAGGCAGGCTTCTTTTCGTTGATGCGTTGCGAGATCAGCCGAGCAGCAAAATAGCCCACCGCTTGAGCCGCTGAATGGACTTTTTCCGCCGTCTGCGGATTGACCGGTGCGCGTGCGTTGAGCACCCGGTCGACGGTAGCGACGCTCAGGTTGGCATGGCGCGCAACCGTCGCGATGGTCGGACGTTTTTTATTATTCATGAGGCCTCTTCTACACGGCGCCCTGGCCACTTCGAGGCACCGATTGTTCCAGCCTTGATAGAAAACCATCAAGTGTAATCAGGGCTGGATGATAGCTTGAGAGAGAATACTTTCAAGCGCTTGTGGCGGGCATTGCGATCCCTATAGTTTGGAGCACAGGTTTGAATCAGTGCGGTCGATAGCGTCGCGATATTCATCATCCGGAGAACAATAACAATGTCCCAAATATTCTCTGATCCCGAATGCGGAAAAGACTACAGCCTGACCGGCGAACAGGCGCGATTGGCCCAGGAGGCGGGGTTGGTGTCGGCGGTCTGGTACCAGTCCCCCGTGCCACGCAAACGCATGAAAGAGTTGATGCAGCGCAGCGACGGGCGGGCGATTCGCGACACCGCCCTCTGGCTTGGCCTCATGGTTCTCAGTGGCTGGGGTGGCTATGTGTTTTGGGGCAGCGCTGCCTGTGTGCCGTTCTTTCTGGTCTACGGTGTGCTGTACGGCTCGGCGGCGAACTCACGCTGGCATGAAACCGGGCATGGCACGGCGTTCAAGACCCGCTGGATGAACGATGTGGTCTATCAGATCGCCTGCTTCATGGTCATGTACGAGCCTCAGGTCTGGCGCTGGAGCCATGCACGGCACCACACCGACACCATCATCGTCGGTCGCGACCCGGAGATCGTCGAGCCCCGTCCTCCACGCTTGAACGTGATGTTCCTCAAGCTCTTCTCGCTGCCCCACGTCTACACCATCTTCAAGTCGTTGGCCTTGCATGCAACCGGGCAGATGAGTGCTGAGGAGAAGACCTTCGTTCCCGAATCCGAATACCCGAAGGTGTACCGCACAGCGCGCATCTGGCTGACCCTGCACGCTGCGGTCATTGCCCTGGCGCTCTACCTCAATTCCTGGTTGCCGATGATGTACGTGCTGTTGCCGACGATGTACGGCGGCTGGTTGAGTTATGTATTCGGCCTGAGCCAGCATGTGGGCCTTGCCGAAGATGAACTGGATCATCGCAAGAACTGCCGCACGATCTACATGAATCCGGTGTTCCGTTTTTTCTATTCGGACATGAACTACCACCTGGAACATCACATGTTTCCGATGGTGCCTTACCACGCCCTGGCCAAGCTTCATGAAGAAATTAAAGACGATTGCCCACCGCCCTATAAAAGCATCATCGAGGCGTATCGCGAGATCATTCCGACCTTGCTCAAGCAGCGCAAGGACCCCTCGTATTACATCCGCCGTCCGATTCGCGAACATGCGGCGCCACAGTCAGAGCCCCGGCAATCGGCGCTCAGTTAAAGATCACGAAGTACCCACTCGCCAGAAGAACAAGAGAGCACTGCCATGAGCAATCAATGGGTAGAGGTTTGTCATGTCGACGACATTGATGAAGAGGATGTCATCCGCTTCGACCATCAGCACAAAACCTACGCGGTGTACCGGTCGCAGAACAGCGAATTTTTCGCCACCGATGGCCTGTGCACCCACGAAAAAATCCACTTGGCCGACGGCTTGGTGATGGACTTTGTGATCGAGTGCCCCAAACACAATGGCCGTTTCGACTACCGCAATGGCAAGGCGCTGAACGCTCCGGCCTGTATCAACCTGAAGACCTACCCGGTGAAAGTCGAAGCGGGCAGGGTGATGCTCGATATTCAAGGGCAGGGCCAGGCATGAGCCCCTCAGACCCGATGGTGATCGTCGGCGCCGGACACGCGGGCGGACGTGCCGCGCTGACCTTGCGTGAGGCCGGATATGCCGGGCGCATCGTGCTTATAGGAGACGAAGCGCACCTGCCGTACGAGCGTCCGGCGCTGTCCAAGGCGCTGCTCAAGGGCGAATGCTCGTTGGACTCCTGCAGCCTGTTCAGCGAGGCCAGTTACCTCGCGTCCGGTATCGAGCATCTGAGCGGCGTGCGCGTGACCGGCATCGACACGGTTGCGCATTGCGTAGCCCTGGATGACGGCGCGTCGCTGGTCTACCGCAAGTTGTTGCTGGCGACAGGCGGGGCGTCTCGTCGCCTTGATCTGCCGGCGCATCAGCTCGGCAATGTGCATTACCTGCGCACCGTTGACGAAGCGCTCGAACTGCAAAACAACCTCAGCCCCGACACCCGTCTGGTAGTGGTCGGCGGCGGCTTCATCGGGCTGGAAGTGGCCTGCAGCGCACGCGATCGAGGCTGTGACGTCACAGTGCTGGAAGCCGGGTCGCGGCTGGCGGCCCGTGCACTGCCCGAACGTGTGTCCGAGGCATTGCTGACCCTGCATCGACGCAAAGGCGTGGTCGTTCATCTCGGTGTACAGATCGAAGCTTTCCACGGCGAAGACCGCGTCGAGGCGGTGCAACTGAGCAGCGGCGAGCGAGTGCCCTGCGACGTGCTGCTGGTGGGCATCGGCATGCAGCCGAATCTGGCACTGGCACGTCAGGCCGGTCTGGATACCGGCAGTGGCATCAGGGTGGACGCGTTTCTGCAAACCAGCGTGGCGGATATCTACGCAGCGGGCGACGTCTGTGAGTCCGCTCGTGATGACGGCACGTTCCATCGGCAGGAAACCTGGCGCAATGCCGAGGCCCAGGGACGATTGGCGGCGTTAAATATGCTCGGGCAGCAGCAGCCGTTCAATGGCGTGCCGGGTTTCTGGTCAGACCATTACGAATTCGGCTTGCAGACCGTCGGGGTGCTGGCAGCGGATGCGCAGATCATCGAGCGCGAAAGCGCGGAGGGCGGGTTTCTGCTGTTATATCTGGATCGGCAATCGAGGCTGGCTGGCGCCTGCGGCTGGGGTGTCGGAAACAGCATCGCCAAGGACATCAAACTGTGCGAGCGCCTGATCGAAAGCCAGGTGGCGCTTGGGGCTGAGCAACTCTGCGATGCCAGCATCTCGCTCAAGGGTTTACTGCGGGGTGCCCATGCCTGACAAACCATCGAGTCGAGAATTTGTGGTGTTCCAGTCGATGTGGGCGATGCAGAACGAGCAGGGTGTGTTGCCTTCGTCTCTCGAATCGCAACTGACGAAAATTGCCGAAGCCGGGTTTGACGGGATCACCGATCATTTCCATGAGCCCGAGGCGGCGCGCACGTTGTCCGGCCTGGCCAGCAGGCTCGGGTTGCAGATCGAGGGCCAGGTGTTTCCGCAAACCGTGGACGAGCTGCAGCCCGCGCTGGACATCGCCAGCCATTACGGCTGTCATCACCTGACGATCCAGGCTGACAGTCGACCTCGTACGTTGAAAGAGGCGGTGATTCTGGCACAAGGCTGGCAGCGCCTGGCCGAACAGGTGGATTTCCCGGTGTTGCTGGAAACCCACCGTTATCGGCTCACCAGCGATCTGCATTTCACCCTGGATCTGCTCGCGGAGTTGCCCGATCTCAAGCTTCTGGCCGACCTCTCGCATTACGTGGTGGGCCGGGAGATCCCCTTGCCACCGGGCGATGATGATCAGCAGCAGATTCGGCAGATCCTGCGTAACAGTTGGGGATTTCATGGCCGGGTGGCCAGCTGCGAACAGGTGCAGGTGCCGATCAGCTTTGCCCGGCACAAGCCATGGGTCGAGCTGTTCAGCGATTGGTGGACGCTCGGAATCGAGGATTGGCTGGGTCGCAGCGCGGTGCCGGGCAGCCTTTCATTTACCTGCGAGTTGGGCCCACCGCCGTATGCCATTACCGATCGGTTGGGCAAGGATATTACCGACCGTTGGCAAGAATCGCTGCAGATGAAGGACCTGGCCCGACAGCTCTGGGCTGGCTGTACCCAACACCTGTAGCTGTCCGCCTTGCCGTGGGTGGCGCCGTCAACACGGTACCGCCGGCAAGCCATGTGATTGGAGAGGGCCGAACAGTGAGCGCTAGGTTTGTCGCCCCGGCGTTCAAGGTTCTTTTTGAACAGCGTCGATGCCGGCGCGGAACTGGCACGTCCTATGCTGTGCTCCTGGGACATCCAATGCGCTGGAGTTGCTTGCCAGCGCTGCACGCCATTAAGCCAGGAGATTGCAATGCACAAAGACTACCCAGCGGCCTACCAAGTCAGCAAAGGCGCAGCGCTGCAGGTGGACACGGCATTCTACGAGCGTATTCGCCAGCACGCCGAACGCCGCACGCTGGCTGAACGGTTCGAGGTGCCGATCCGCACCGGCCGGGCCTGGCACGTCAAGGCCGGGCAGGTGTTTCGCGTGACCACACCGATTGGCCCGCAAGTGGGTGACTTCAACGTGTGGAACGCTCACGACCCGCGGGAGCGCCTGTGGGCCGCACGCACTCGCCAGCTGCAAGGCGCCCATGTCACCACCCACGACCGGCTCTGGTCGAACCTGCCGTTCCTGCGGCCGCTGCTCACCATTACCGACGACAGCCTGGCCGGCTACGGCATCGATGAACATGGTGGGCGCCTGCACGATCTGCTCGGCACGCGCTGCGATCCTTACGTGAACAAAATGCTCACCGGCGAGGATTTTCACCATCACTGCCATTCCAACCTGACCCGCGCCGTGCTGCCCCATGGCCTGACCGAGTTCGACGTGCATGACGTACTCAACATCTTTCAGTGCACCGGACTGAACCACGACGACAGGTATTTCATGAAGACCTGTCCGGCGCAGAAAGGCGATTATCTGGAATTCTTCGCGGAGATCGACCTGCTGTGCGCGCTGTCGACCTGCCCGGGCGGTGACCTGTCGCTGCCGATGTGGGGCCCCGAAGCGCAGGATCCGCTAAGCGTGTGCCGACCCTTGGGGGTCGAGATCTACGACCTTGATCCGGCGCTGCTGCAAGGATGGGAACAGCCGAAACGCGCCGGGTATAACGGCCTGCACGGGCTGAAAATCGCCAAGGCGGATTGGGAAGTTTAAATCACCGATCGTATGACTGACCTGCAGCAGCACGGCTCGTCGGAGGGGCGGTCTCGATGACGCTGTCGCCGGCAAGCCATGCCCGACACTTGTTAATTGGCGAGGGGTTAAGCATCGCGAAGCAGGTCATGAGCATTGAGCAAGCTCCAGGCGATCTCCGGCCGTTTTTCAAGGCCTCTGCGGATCGCGGCGGGGATAGCGGCTCGGGTCTTGCGGCACATGCCGGGCAGCTCGGCGATCTCGATGACGATGCCGCGCATGCTGCGTACTTCATTGAAGCCCGGGGCAATGTGCAGACGGATGCCCAACTGTTCGTACATGCGCCGTTGCATGTGCTCAAGGTCGGTCAGACTGGCGATGTCTTCCAGGCGATCGAGCAGACGTTTTTCCTCCTGTCGTGTCAGGCAGAGGATGCGCTGATCGGTGGCGGCGCTCTCCAGCAGGCGTTCGCGGTCACAGACGCAAGCGCCGGGCGGGCAGGGTGAGCGGATGGGCAGGGTGGCAGTCATGGGCTCCGATCATACCCGATGCGGCCTGCCCGGCGCCGCTGTCTCGACCGACGCCCGGTTGCTGCACCAGAGGTGCGCGGGTGTATCCCCAATGCTGTTAGGATTGCCGTTTCGCACACGCGCACCCCGATGCATATTCCCTCGCACGCGATCCAGATCACCGACGTTCAACCTGCTGACATCCCCGAGGTGGTGGGATTTGTCATGCAGGCGCGCAAGGCGATGTTTCCAATGCTCGATCCGGCCGCCCTGCCTGACGATTTGCGCCACTTCCAGCGCACCTATCTGGAGAGTGAGGGTGGCCGGTTTTTCATCGCCCGTCTTGCCGGGAAGCTGATCGGCGCCGTTGGCTACCTGCCTTACGACGGGCGATTTGCACACCTGCACTTCGGCGCCCGGCACGTGGTGGAAGTGGTGCGGCTGTTCGTCGACCCTGGCGTCAGGCGCCTGGGCCTGGCAGCTCGGCTGGTTGCGCTGTTGAAGGCGGCAGCGCTGAGTGAACGGGTCAAGGTCCTGTACCTGCACACCCATCCTTTCCTGCCCGGCGCAATTGCCTTCTGGCAGCGTCAGGGGTTCGACATCGTCAATACCGAGGATGATCCGGTGTGGCAGACGACGCATATGCAGTGTTTGCTCTGATGCGGCCATCTCTTTATGCACGCATCTTGATGTGCGCGTCTGCGCAAGCCACTGTGTAAAAAAACGAACGCTGGCGTGGACCAAGCCTCGAAAGAACACAGTCCCGGCTACTGGACGGACGTTCCATTCTGGAGAGACCCAAATGATGAGTTCGCGCAAGACGTTGATGCCTCTGTTGTTTGTCGCAGCTGCGGCTGCATCGGGCGGCGCGCTGGCTGACTATCCCGCTTCCGCGTCCATGATGCTCGCGGCGTCCGGCATTGGCGGTGCCGGCGGTGCGAGCGCCGGCTCGGCAACAGGAGGCGGCGCGGCCAGCGGTGGAACGCGGGGTGCTGCGGGCACCGGCGCGGCAAGCACCAACGGCAGTAACAGCGGCAGTACCAACGCGACGGGCACCAATGGCACGAATGCCAATGGCACCGATGCCGCGCACAGCAATGGCAGTAACAGCAGCAGTACCAACGCCAACGGGACTAACGGTACCAATGCCAGCGGCACCAATGCCGCCCACACCAATGGCAGCAACAGCAACAGCAACA
>NZ_DIHC01000028.1:0-175342 GCF_002419965.1 Pseudomonas sp. UBA5706 | reverse complement strand
AACAGCAACAGCAACAGCAACGCCACCACCGGCCCTGGCAGTAATGGCGCCAACAACGCTGACACTCAGACCGGAATCAATGGCGGCAGCGCGGGCACCACCAATCCTGCGTTAAGGCCGGGCAACGGTGGCGGTTCATCGTCGGCACCGTCTTCGGGCGGCACCAGCGATGCGCTGCAACAGCAACGTCAGCAAAGCGGCGAGCGGATGATCATGGAGCGCAAGGGACAGGTGCAGGAAAATAATTAAGCATTCACTCCCTTGTGCGTTGACATTCTGTTCCGCGGGCCAGTCTGTCGGCAGGCGGTGGGACCTGACGGCCAGCGCCGGGGAGGCGTGTTGCCATAGGGCCCGTGTATTACGCCTGGAGCGCCGAATACACCGGGCGTCTTTTGGTGGTTAACCTTCAATCCCGCTCTGTACGATCTCCATGCCTGGCCTTAAGCTCGCGTCACTATCATTGGAGGTCATCATGGCTAAAGCATCTGCATCCGTGCGCGTCGCGGTTTCGGCCGATCAGGTCTGGGAGTTGGTGGGGGGCTTCAACTCCTTGCCCGACTGGCTGCCACTCATTGCCAAAAGCGAACCGGATGAAGGCGGGCGGGTTCGTCATCTCACCACTCAGGACGGCGCCCGGATCAGCGAGCGGCTGATGGCGTTCGACGACCGGGCTCGCACCTACAGTTACTCGATCACCCAGGGACCGTTCCCGGTCACCGATTACCTGGCAACCCTTAAGGTCAGCGCTGACGGCGAACACGGTGCGCTGGTTGAATGGTCGGGTACCTTCACCCCGGTGGGCATCAGCGACGCAGAAGCCGAGACCTTGTTCCTGGGAGTGTATGAAGGCGGCCTGGAAGCGTTGAAGGGCAATTTCTGATCTATTTGCGCAAGACCTGTCATGCAAGGTTGCACGAAAGGGAGGGGCTGATCGCGACCTGACCGAGTGGGGGGGCGCAGGTTGCAGGGCCGGTCCGATCACTGAACGATTCATGGTTGAGCAAATGGAACCGTTCGGGCGCGTGGGCCACCTAGGGTAATCGCTTTCAGGACCCGTCCCCATGCCACCTGCCTTGACCCTGCCGAATGGGCCCTCGCTTCTCGTGCTTCAGCTGCGTTTTGCATCGCTTGGCGTGATGCTGTTGTGCGCAGGTTGTCAGTCCATCGATTACCAGGCATTTGGCTATCCTCCTCAACCCTCCATAGAGCGCACGCCCAGGTTGGTCGCAGGGCTCAGTCGCAGTACGGATGCAGCACCGGCCTTGCAACCCCATGTTGCGGCAGCTCCCTACGACGGCAGCGACATCTGGGGGCGACTGGGGCAGGGGTTCAGCCTGGTGGATGACACGGGTGTGAATGCGCGAATCGCACGCCAGCGCGACTGGTTGCTGGGCAATCCTGGCTTTTTGCGCAATGCCAGCCTGCGCGCCAGCCCGTATCTGCATTTCATCGCCGAGAGCCTGGACCAGCGAGCAATGCCTGCTGAGCTGGCGCTGCTGCCCATTGTCGAAAGCGCCTACAACCCCAAGGCCAATTCAATCCGCGATGCGGCCGGCCTGTGGCAGTTCATGGCCGCCACCGGACGCGACTTTAATCTGCGCCAGACGGCCTGGTATGACGGGCGCCGCGATGTGGTGGCGTCGAGCAAGGCCGCGATGGATTACCTGACTCGCCTGCACGATCAGTTCAATGGCGACTGGTTGCTGGCCATGGCTGCCTACAATGCTGGCGAAGGAACAGTCAGCCGTGCGGTGCAGGCTAACCAGCTGCGGGGTTTGCCCACTGACTATTGGCACTTGAACCTGCCCCGCGAAACCCAGGATTACGTGCCGCGCCTGCTGGCGCTGTCGTTGCTGGTGCGTGAACCCCAGGTTTACGGCGTGCAGCTGAGTCCGGTGGCCAACGCGCCTTATTTCACGGCAATCGAGCTGACCCGTCCGGTCGACCTCAGTCAGCTGGCGGCCAGCGCCGGGATAAATGAGACGGTGCTGCTGAGTCTCAACCCCGCGTTCCTGCGCAAGAAGACCCTCGACGGACCCACCCACCTGCTGGTGCCTCGCGATCAGGCGCAACAATTAGCCGCCAGCCTCGCGAAGATGGCCCCGTACGCGAATCAGGCAACCGGTGAGGCGCTGGCGATATCGACCAGCCCTGCGTCACCGTCCGTCAGATTGACGCCTTGAGACGTCAAGCCTGCGACCTCATGTGACCTTCCGCAGTGCGCCAACGCTTGCGCAAATTCGGTACCCGCCTAGATACAATTTGGCTCATGGTACAAATGAAGGTCACGAAAGACACCTATCAGGCTCTAAAAGACACACTTGTACAGGTAAATCCCTCTGCCGCTTGCTGAACTTTTCGATCTGCGTGTACCCAGCTCGATACATCATGCCTGAATAGCACGCCGACATATTTTGAAACATCGTGTCGATATTTACAGTGTGAATACCTGCCCATCATCACACCTTCACAGCACCTGTGCGGCGCTCGTCGTTAGTTGGATCCCGGTTGAGAATCGCGAACGCGATTTTCCAGAATCCTGTCGCTCAACGGCTGGCGGATGCAGGCGTAGTGCCAGCGAGGCCCCGCAAAACAAGGGCTTCCGAGCGCTTGGCTGAATGGATAAAGCTATGTTCGGAAAACCGAATCCCGGTAGTTGGATTTCCGAACGGGTTGGGTTATTGAAAACAGATGCAGGTTAGTTGGTGCATGATCCGTTTTCTTATATGTTTTTTACACCTGTGTCCGAATGGAATAGGTAATGGTACTATTAAAAAACTTATTATAAGATTAAAACAATTTTAAACTTATTATTGATAGTAGTGTTGCAGTTGTTTGGGTTTTAGCATGTCTAAAGTTAAGCATTTTTTAACTAGCGAGCGATCGTAATTATCGCAGAGCCTTTCACTTCATTTGAGTGTGTTCCACTGCACGGTCTAATCCTGCACTGAAATGGCGCATAAATCCTTGATTCTCAATGCATTGCGCGGTCAGCTAGGAATTGCTCCCAGCTCTTCGGGACGTCAATAAGGCATTGTTTCAAAGGGCGCAAGTCAAAGATTTAAATACACGTTTGAAACGCTCGAACCGCTCGTTAGTTGCACTGGGCAATGAAGTCATATTGATATCACTGACGGAACTTTGTGATCCCGTTCTCAGGTCACACGGGAACTAAAATTAATGATTGCTGCCTTTGTAATGCGTGGTACTAATAACTCGCTTGCACCCAAATTGAGAGGTATCGATGAAGGAAGAAATCGATGTAAGCGGCTGGGCGTGTTTTGCGGGAAATACAACGCTGGATGTTCATCAGATTGCGTTGAATACAGCCAGCCTGGGTATGGATTTACTTTTGTGTGGCGAGACAGGGACCGGTAAGGACACGCTGGCAAAGCGCATTCACGAACTGTCCGGCCGCACAGGCGCCTTTGTAGGCATGAACTGCGCGGCCATCCCCGAGTCGTTGGCCGAAAGCCAACTGTTCGGTGTCGTCAATGGTGCCTACACAGGTGTCAGTCGGTCGCGCCCGGGCTATATCGAAGCGGCCTGCGGAGGAACGCTGTACCTGGATGAGATCGACAGCATGCCGCTGAGCCTGCAGGCCAAGTTGCTGCGTATTCTCGAAACCCGTGGGGTCGAGCGGCTCGGCTCGACTGCATTCATCCCGGTAGACCTGCGGGTGATCGCCTCGGCGCAACGTCCTCTGGATGAACTCGTGGAACAAGGGCTGTTCCGTCGCGACCTGTTTTTTCGTCTCAATGTGCTGACCATCCAGATGCCAGCCTTGCGTAACCGTCGTGAGCAGATCCTGCCGTTGTTCGACCAGTTCACCCAGACCATCGCCGGCGAGTTCGACCGCCCCATACCGATGCTGGACAACGGGCTTGTGCAATTGCTGCTCAGCCATGCATGGCCCGGCAACATCCGTGAACTCAAGTCGGCGGCCAAGCGCTTTGTCCTCGGTTTCCCGTTGCTGGGCGTGGACATCGAGCCGCACCGCGACCCTGAAACCGGTTTGAAAACCCAGCTGCGGGTGATCGAAAAGATGTTGATCGAGGACGCATTCAAGCGCCACAAGCACAGCCTGGACGCAGTGATTCAAGAATTGGAGATCCCCCGGCGTACGTTGTATCACCGCATGAAGGAACTGGGCCTGACCTGCCTGGGTGTGTCCGATCCGCTGCTGTCCTGAAGACTGAAGCCTGTTGTCTCGCGAATTGTTTAAAGGCCCGTTGCGCCAGCATAAGCAATATGCAGGCGCGTGAACTGCTAGAGGTCGTGAATGAGCGTGAACGATGATCCGTCGGCCGACGACAATCATGTGCCTAACCTGACTGTCATCGCCCAAAGTATTTCTCAACTGGGTATCGACGTACTGCTGTCGGGGGAGACCGGCACTGGCAAGGATACCGTCGCCGAGCGTATTCACCACCTGTCGGGCCGTAAGGGTCGCCTGGTGGCCATGAATTGTGCGGCGATTCCCGAGTCGCTGGCCGAAAGCGAGTTGTTCGGCGTGGTCAGCGGCGCCTACACCGGCGCCGATCGCTCCCGCGTCGGCTACATCGAAGCGGCGCAGGGCGGCACCCTGTATCTGGATGAAATCGACAGCATGCCGCTCAGCCTTCAGGCCAAGCTGCTGCGGGTGCTGGAGACCCGTGAAGTCGAACGCCTGGGTTCGACGGCGCCGATTGCGCTGGATGTCTGCGTGATTGCCTCGGCGCAGCATGCGCTGGACGAGTTGGTCGAGCAGGGTCGCTTTCGCCGGGACCTGTATTTCCGGCTCAACGTCCTGACCCTGAAATTGCCACCGTTGCGCTCCCAGCGGGAGCGGATCCTTCCGCTGTTTCGGCGTTTCGCCCTGGTCTCGGCTCGCGATTCCGGCTTGTCCATGCCAGAGGTCAGTGCAGTGCTAAGGCATCTGCTGTTGAATCATCAATGGCCCGGTAACATCCGGGAACTCAAATCGGCGGCCAAGCGCTTCGTGCTGGGTTTCCCGCTGCTGGGGGATGAGGCAGGTGAGGAGCGCGAGTCGTCAACCGGATTGAAATCCCAGTTGCGCGTGATCGAGAAAGTCTTGATCCAGGCCGCGCTCAAGCGGCACAACAACAGCATCGAGGCCGTAAGCCAGGAGCTGAACATCCCGCGCCGCACCCTGTACCACCGCATGAAGGAGCTCGATGTCTAAGCATGGTCCGGATAACCTCGCTGGCGCCAGTTTGATAAGAACGGTGGGCAACAGGCGACACCCACAGCCGACCCACTAAACTGCCGTCACAACCCCGACGTCTCCCACGGGTATCGCGCAATAACGGGCCTGCACACCCACGGTCCAGATCACGCCGGCAATCCCGGCGCGTCAGCGATCGGACCCCGACTGCCTGCCTTTGTTTTTCTATTTGCTCAGCTGGTTGCAGATTTTGGCGATCCTGCCGGGCGGACCACCGCTGGTGCAACTCGGGGAACTCCTGCGCCATAACCTCCCTGGCCGCACGTACCCAGCGATAAAACGCGTTACCGGAAATACCAATGAGCGGTGCAGCAGTTGGGCCGGGCCAACCTGCCAGCAGGTACACCGCAAAGGTTGACCACAGGTGCATATGTTCGAGTCGGGCAAACGGCGTTCCGGTCAAGCTGTTATAGCCCTTACGGCAGGAACGGCATCTATAAGTCGGCAGGCGAAATCCTGGTTGCACACCTTTTGAGAAATACACACTGGAACTGTCGCAGTGCGGGCAGCATCGATACTGCTGATAGGGCAGCTCATGCAGATGGCGGATGAACATAACCGCCGCGGGACGCAGATTGACCGGCAAACAAACATAGTAGTCCGGTAACTCATCTTGCCCCGACAGGGGCGGTATCGGGCGCTTTGGCATCATGGTTTCTTCCCGGCCCACAGAAACGCGGACACCGCGCTGCCAGTGTCCATGGGGTTGGGAATAGAAAATCAACTTTCCAGTATGAAGGCTGCAAAAGTCCGGCAGCTCAACATCAAGCTAGCTTTCGTGCCGTCTGCGCCGCTAACTCTGCCTCACGCGTGGCGATGGCTTCTTCCAACTCAGGGGACCGCTTGGCCCATTGCTCCGGTGGTAGCGGCCTGGACCATTCTATGATGTCGGGATAGGGCAGGTCTGGCGGCGGGTTCAGTTTCCAGCGTTCAAGGACATCTATCAGTAGCGTATTAAAAATAAAAATCCCGCAGAAGCCTTCCCACAAAGCGGTTATAAACCAGCCTCTCAACTTCGCAGCCTTGATAAGGTCGTCCAGGTAGGTAGCCGATATTCCTTTAGATCTGTCGAAGCGTGCCGTCTGATCTTCAACAGCGTCCGGCCCAATCTCCATGTAGCTGCGCACGCACTCCCACAACGCCATGGCCGTAGTGCCGCCGCCACAGTTAAACCCGAACCAAAAATGCTTGTCATCGTCCTTGGCCTGCGGATCAGGATTCTCAAAGCCAATGATCAATAAGCCCATCGTAGCTTTACCCGCCTGACTCACCGAAGACTGCTGCGTGGCCGCCGCCGTCACGCTTTCCCAGGGGACAATCCAGTACTTGCCATCCTCTCGTGGCACGCACACCTCGCGGCGTTGCCGATTAAAGCGCACCGGCAAGGGGACATCGCGAAATAGGCCCTGAATTAAAAAAAGCGTGGGAATCCCAATGATGAAGGTAGTCATGATCGCAAATATGTGCATATCGTCATGATCATTTCTGAACAGATATCCCATGAATGCAAACAGCATCACCATCGGCCACAGCACCATCACCGCCGAGCCGATACTGTAGTTTCCGATGTCGAGAAACACCTCGTTCTTGCGCCAAATGGTATTGAGCACATCCGAGGGTTTTTCACCGGTGGGAATGGGCAACGGCGCCAAGTAGTCATTGCGCGCAAACATCCTTTTTTTTGTGGTGCCTGCCGGTGGCGTACTCATGCGCAGTCCTTGGCCTTGGGTTGCAGGTAAATAGAGCCTGAACGCTCACTGTCGAGCGGGTAGCTTGGCACGCGATCCAGTTCCGGTGTCGGATCGTCCCGCAGGGCAATCACATCCCCGTTGCCACTCACGGTAAAGGCCACACCGCGTTCGCCGCCGATAAAGTTTCGGGCGCCCAGCAGCGCGGTGAATGGCGTGCGATACCGCAAACGCAGGGAGATCGTGCTGGGTAGGGTGCTAAGGACACCTTGTACTGAGCTGAAGGGGCCGTTCAGGCGTAAACCTTGGCCTTCGTTATCGGGTATCCAACAACAGGTGCTGCCGGGCAGCCAGTGAGGTGCCATATCCCGCCATGGGCGAGGTGGTTTATAGGCGGAGTACGGGCCGTTTTTGATCAGGTCGCGAGACGCCTGAGTGTCGACCGGATCGCCGATCAGGCTCAGTTCCAGATAGACACTGCCAGGTTCGGCGCCGGGCAAGTCGATGGTCAGGGCATTGATGACGCTCTGGGAGGCTAGCCCGGAAGGACCACTGGAACCGACCATCACCGAGCTGCTTTCTGCGCTGACGCGGGGGGTATACAGGATGCCGTACAGTTGGTTGAGTTCGTCTTGTTGGGCCTTGGCCGCAATAGGCTCTAGATTACCAGCTCGGGCTTTTGACCAGCAGCAGAAGTTGAGGAAATTTTGCAGTGGGGTTTGCTGAAAGAACCAGGTGATCAGGTACAGCACGCCCAGCGCGGCAATGACCCAGTTCAGTGGGCCCATGCACAACGAGTAGCGCATGATCGCTGCTTCCACTTCCACCAAGCCTGCCAAGGCTCTTGCCGTTTGACCAAAGCCTAATAGCGCTTGAGCCCCATAGGCCGCTACTTGGCCCGTAACGACGGTCTTGCGCATCTGCAACCAAGGATCGATATGCGTCTGGCTGCTTTCCAGTTGTAGTTGCAGTGACTTGTATTCGTTTAGGGCCGCGCTAAACGACAATCCACCAATCACTCCACCAAACAGCGTCAAGGTTGGGGCCGCCGACCCAAAAAAATTAAATCTATCTTTCGCCAAACCCTGCCGCACCTGATTATCAATGACTGCCACCAACGCAGCAGCGGCATACAACGAAGCGGAAACTGTATCGTTCACGCGCTGACTGTCCATCCCCTTCACGGCTGCGGCCTGACTCAAGTAGTTACTCGCATTGAGCGTGTTCAGCAGCAAGGCCGCCAGCGGCACGACCCCGCCGCTATTGGTCACAAAGGAGGAGTTTGCGACGCCTGACACGCGTCCGACGCCAATGGCTTCCCCCGTGGTGCGGGCCCATTGGGTCAGCCCTTCCGCTTGTTGGCCCAGTACTCATCGCAAAAAATTTCTTCCCCCGCAGGGCCCGTGACACGAGCCGTCTGGCTGACCAGCACCGATTTGCGTGTCACCCGTGGTGGACGGTAGAACACATCCCAAAGAATCGCGCTAAAGCTGTTGCGGTAGCCTTGAGTGAATCCGTCTTGGGGGTTGACGTCGCTGGTGATCGACTCCTCAAGTGCCTGCGGCTGCGTGCCGTCATGCTCAACACTGAGCAGCAGCCACAACGCGTTGCACTGCTGACGCGGGTGTTCGGTCAGGTCGAAGAAGTGGCCACTGCGCAGGATCGGCTGGTCGCTTTTACCCTCGGCCAACTGGTAGTCGGTACGGTGCCGCTCCAGGGCCTGCCGGGCCAGCTGTTTGCCGCGCTTTTCATTCTCGATCAGCACCGGGTAGCGGTAGTCTTCGAGTGCCGGAGCGAACTCGGCAGTGAATTGGCTTTCGAGCAACAGGCTGGGGCGTTTTAGATCGTAGCCCCGGCGCGTCGTCGTGCTGGTCCGCGTGTTGAAACGCAGGGAGAACTGGCTGACGACCGGATGATCCGCTGCCAGTCCAGAACCTTGCTGATAGGGTGTTTCGCCCAACTTGGGGAAATAGGTCTGGTCGTCAGTAAATACCAGATGATGACCATCCTGATCGTGTTGGTGGTGCCACGACATCCCGTCCTCGCTGCACAACCGCTGGATGAACTCGAAGTCGTTTTCACCGTATTGAGTGCAGTATTCGCGCACTGGGGTGGTGCTGACATGAAAGGTATATGCATCGGCCTGAATCCCGTGGTCTTGGAGCACTTTGGCCACGATCTGCGGCACCGTCAGATTCTGGAAGATCCGCTGGTTGTGGCTGAACTGCAAATAGTGCAGAGCGGGTACCAAGGTCAGGTGATACCGGGTCAGACGTTTACCGGCCTCGCCGACGAACACATCTTCGATTCGCCCATGAATACCTTCCCCATTCAGACCAAACTGGAGAAAAGCCGGCTGGCTGAGCAGGCTCTCCAGATCGAAATCAGGGGACTCGCTGACGAGTTCAACCTCGATCGCATACAAGCTGCTGATGGCTTCAGTACCGTGGAAACCCAGCACCTTGAAATCGTTGCGGACAGAGGGAATCAGTAATGTGAAGTGTGCAGTATTGGCAGGCGCGAACATGCGCTTATCCTTAAGCTGAGAGAGGAGGCAAAACGCGATGCCCAAGCCATACCTAGCCTGAACAAGCTTAAATTTCCGAGCACCCTAACGAAGCGGCAAACGAATTGATGCAGGAAACGTCTTAAAAAGACTCCGAATCTTCAACAGAATATTTCTTCGGCGAACAACAGAGTCAGTGAAAATGATGCTGAGTTCATTGCTCAGCTGCGCGGGCGCATCCCTTGAAACAACTCATCTGCGACAAGCTGTTTGACTAATACTCTCCAGTGTTTTTTGTAAGTCCCTCTGAATGATTGCTTTTGGCTGATTCTGTCCCACCGACAGAACAAACTCAAAGGGAGGACTTTCGGAATCACAACTTGCCCGAGGGCAGATCTATTACCTTGGGGCCGCTTTGCTTTGCCTTTAAAACACGAGTCTCGACCATCAATACTTCGTTAATCGAGGCGAGGTTGGCAATCTTTTCGCGTAGTTCCTCATTCTCTTGGCGGAGCATTCGATTTTTCTCGCGCTCAGCCAAAAAGTCATGGTGTTTCACATCTCGCTGAGCACGACTTGAACGCCCCTGAGCTTCGCGGATCGCCTCGGCGACGGTTGGGTAGTGATTGTGAATCAGGGCGGTTGAAACACCAGCTTCACGCGCCACCGCGGCGATAGTGACCTTGGATTCGCGCTATGCGCCCGACCGCGCAGGATACGTGCAAGTGCGAGTTGCAAATCCCGCTCGCGGGCGTCCGAGGGCTTGCGTTTAAGGGTCATGCTACGTTCTCCTCCGGGTCGTATCCAAGCTGCATAAGCATCACGACAGCGATCCAAATTACGCAATACGCGCTGCTCCGTAGGCCGAGCGGCATGGATGCCGCGAGAGCCGCCCCCGGCCATGGATGGCCGATGGCGGCGGGCCCACGGAGCGTCGCCGCAGAGACGGTACTCCGACGAAGGAGGCGCCCAACCAAGAGCAAAAGCGCTTCGGTTACTTTCGCGCTTTTCGAAAGTGACCCGCTGTAAAAGCGGAACCGATATCCGAGCCATCCAAAATACCGGATATCTACTTATCATCCACTGCCGAAACACGCTCCCGATAGGCGAATAATGACCCAAATAGAAAGCCCCAGACCTTGCGAGTCCGGGGCTTGAACAAAACGGCCACATACCGCCCGGCCAAAAAAGAACGCTAAGCGTTAGGCTGCCACCCACCACCAAGCGCCTTATAAATCGCCACGATACCGCGATACAGCTCAATCTCCGCCTGGGCCTGCGTGTCCTCAGCCGCCAACCGCTCGCGCTCGGCGTCCAGCAACACCAAAAAGTCCGCAGTCCCTTCCTTGTACTGAATGCTCGCCAGATTAGCCGCCGAACGACTCGCCTCGCTCTGACGCACCAGCGACACCAAACGCTGCTGGCGCTTGTCATAATCGCTAAACGCGTTCTCGGTTTCCTCCAGCGCCTGCAACACCTGCTGCTCATAGTTCGCCAGCGCACCCTCGGCATCGGCATTCGCGCCACGGATCCGCGCCCGCACACTGCCCAAATCGAACGCCGCCCACGTTATGCTCGGGCCCAATCCCCAGGCTTGCGCCGCCCCTGAACCAATCTGCGAACCTCGGCTGGCAGTGAAGCCAAGGAAACCGCTAAGGCTGACCCGAGGGAACAGGTCGGCAGTTTGCACTCCGATGCGTGCGGTTTGCGCCGCCAGTTGCCGTTCGGCACTGCGCACGTCAGGACGGTTCTCCAGCAAACGGGTCGGATCGCCAATCGGCAGCGCCTTGGAAATCGCCGGCAGTTTGGCCGGCGCCAGGCTCACGGTCATGGCGTCCGGGCGTTCACCCAGCAGGGTGGCGATGCGATTGCGCTGGCGGGTCTGTTCGGCCTGCAGTTGCGGAATCGTCGCTTCCACGGCGGCCAGACGTGCATCCGCGCGCACCACGTCGATCTCGTTGCCGACGCCTTCGTCGCGCAATTGCACGGTGACCCGGCGCGAGTCCTGCTGGTTTTTCAGGTTGTCGCGGGCGATGTTTTCGCGCAGTTGAGCGCCGCGCAATTGACCGTAGGCGTCCACCAGCTCGGCGATCATGCTCACTTGAAGCTGATACAGGTTGGCCTCGGCCACTTGCTGATCGGCTTCGCTGGCTTCCAGTTCGCGCTGAATGCGACCGAACAGGTCGATCTCCCAGGCCATGTCCAAGCCTAGGTCGTAGCGTTCCTGATTGACCCGGTGTTCGGTTTCACCCGGCACCTGGGCGCGACCCACCTGGCTGCTGGCGCGGCTGGTCACCACGGGCATGGCATCGTTGCTGATGTCGTCACGGATGGCGCGAGCCGCCTTGAGCCGGGCGAACGCGACGCGTAATTCGCGGTTGCCTTGCAGCGACTCGGCCACCAGTTGATTGAGCGTTGGATCATCGAATTGCTGCCACCAGATCGTCTCTGTGCGGCTGCGGTCGTAGGCGCCCTGGGCAGCGGCCTGGATGTTGGCCGCCGCGGTGTCCGGCTTCTTGTAGTCAGGGCCGACGGCACAGGCCGCCAGCGCAAGGACCAGCAGGCTCGGCAGAAAGAGTTTTACAGCCTTCATCAATGAGCCTCCGGGGCGATGGTCTGAACGTGTTGCGCCTTGGCCGCCTTGCGCGCCTGTTTGCGCTCCACGAAATTACGAATCAGCACATAGAACACCGGGGTCAGCAGCAGACCGAAGAAGGTCACCCCAAGCATCCCGGAGAACACCGCCACCCCCATGGCGTGACGCATTTCGGCACCGGCACCGCTGGACAGCACCAGCGGCACGACACCCATGATGAACGCGAAGGACGTCATCAGGATCGGACGCAGCCGCAGCCGGCAGGCCTCCAATACGGCCTCCAACGGGGTCTTGCCTTTTTCCTGTTCGTCCTTGGCGAACTCGACGATGAGGATCGCGTTCTTGCACGCAAGACCTACCAATACGATCAGGCCGATCTGGGTGAAGATGTTGTTGTCGCTACCGGCAATGATCACCCCGGCGATGGCCGACAGCAGGGTCATTGGCACGATCAGGATCACCGCCAGTGGCAGGCTCCAGCTTTCGTACAGGGCCGCCAGTACCAGGAACGCCAGCAGCACACAGAGCGGAAAGACCAGCAGCGCCGTATTGCCCGAGAGAATCTGCTGATAGGTCAGGTCGGTCCACTCGTATGTCATGCCGTTGGGCAGTTCTTGCTTGAGCAGTTTTTCCATCGCTGCCTGGGCTTGACCCGAGCTGTAGCCTGGGCCTGCGGCGCCGTTGATCTCGGCGGTGATGAAGCCGTTGTAGTGCATCACGCGGTCGGGGCCAGAGGTGTTGGTGACGTGCAGCAGGGTCGCCAGCGGGATCATTTCACCCAGGTTGTTGCGCACTTTCAGCTGACCGATCTGCTCGGCGTCCTGACGGAACTGCTGTTCAGCCTGAACGTTGACCTGGTACGTGCGACCGAAACGGTTGAAGTCGTTGGCATACAGCGAACCCAGGTAGACCTGCAACGTATCGAAGATGTCGCTGATGGCCACGCCGTGGGTCTTGGCTTTTTCCCGGTCAATGGCGGCATCCACCTGCGGCACGTTGACGGTGTAACTGGTGAACAGCGCGGCCAGTTCCGGCACGCTGCGGCTCTTGCCAATCACGTTCATCGTCTCTTTATACAGCTCGTCATACCCCAGGTTGCCCCGGTCCTCGATCTGCAGCCGGAAACCACCGATGGTGCCCAGCCCCTGTACCGGCGGTGGCGGGAAGATCGCCATGTAGGCTTCCTGAATCGATGCGTACTCACCGTTGAGCGCACCGGCAATCGCCCCGGCCGACTCGCTGGCCAGCTTGCGCTCGTCGAACGGTTTGAGCGTGACGAACACCACACCCGAGTTGGGGCTGTTGGTGAAGCCATTGATCGACAGGCCCGGGAACGCTACCGCGCTTTCTACGCCCGGCTGCTTCAGCGCGATGTCGGACATGCGCTTGATCACGTCTTCGGTGCGGTCAAGGCTGGCCGCGTCGGGCAATTGCGCGAACGCGACCAGGTACTGTTTGTCCTGCGCGGGCACAAAACCGGTGGGCGTGCTCGAGAAACCCAACCAGGTCAGCACGATGAGCCCGGCATAGACCAACAGCGCCACGCCGCTGACACGAATCACGCGGCCCACGGCCCCTACGTAGCCATTGCTGGCCTTGACGAAGAAGCGGTTGAAGGGGCGAAACAGCCAGCCTCCCAGCAACTTGTCGAGGAACCGCGAGAAGCGATCTTTCGGTGCATCGTGAGCACGCAGCAGCACTGCAGCCAGCGCTGGCGACAGGGTCAGCGAGTTGAACGCGGAGATCACCGTAGAGATGGCAATGGTCAAGGCGAACTGTTTATAGAATTGCCCCGTCAGCCCGGAGATGAACGCCGCCGGGATGAACACTGCGCAAAGTACCAGTGCGGTCGCGATGATCGGGCCGGTCACTTCGCGCATTGCAATCTGTGTGGCCTCCATCGGTTGATGGCCCAATTCGATATTTCGCTCGACGTTCTCCACCACCACGATGGCGTCGTCCACCACGATACCGATCGCCAGCACCAGACCAAACAGCGACAGCGCGTTGAGCGAGAAGCCGAACAGGTGCATGACGGCAAACGTACCGATCAGCGACACCGGCACCGCCGCCAGCGGGATGATCGAGGCGCGCCAGGTCTGCAGGAACAGGATTACTACCAATACGACCAGAATCAGCGCTTCGAACAGGGTGTGGACCACTGCCTCGATGGAACCGCGCACGAAGATGGTCGGGTCATAAACGATGCTGTAGTCCATGCCTTCGGGGAAGCTCTTCTTGAGCTGGTCCATCTGGGCGCGCACTTCGTTGGAAATGTCGATGGCGTTGGAGCCAGGCCGCTGGAAAATAGGCATCGCCACCGCTGGCTGGTTGTTCAGCAGTGAGCGCAGGGCGTACTGGCTGGAGCCCAGTTCGACTCGGGCAATGTCGCGAACCCGGGTGATCTCGCCGTTTTCACCGGAACGAACGATGATGTTTTCGAACTCTTCTTCCGAGACCAGACGGCCCTGGGTGTTGATCGACATTTGAAAGCTGGTAGCGCTGGGGGAGGGCGGGGCACCTAGTTGACCGGCCGCGACCTGGCGGTTTTGTTCGCGAATGGCGTTGACCACATCGGTCGCGGTGATATTGCGCGACGCAGTCTTGTTTGGGTCCAGCCATACGCGCAACGAGTAGTCACCCATACCGAACAGTTGCACGTCGCCGACACCGTTCAGGCGCGCCAGCTCATCCTTGATGTTGAGCACGGCGTAGTTGGACAGGTACAGCATGTCGTAGCGTTTGTCCGGCGAGGTCAGGTGCACCACCATGGTCAGGTCCGGGGAGGCCTTGTCCACGGTGATACCGATCCGCGTGACCTCTTCAGGCAGCTTGGGTTCGGTGCGGGTTACGCGGTTCTGCACCTGTACCTGCGCCGTGTCCAGGTTGGTGCCCAAGGCGAAAGTGATGGTCAGGGTCAGTTTGCCGTCGGCGGTTGCCTGCGAGGACATGTACAGCATGTTCTCGACACCGGTGATCGCCTGTTCCAGTGGCGCGGCCACGGTTTCGCCGATGACCTTCGGGTTGGCGCCGGGGAAATTGGCGCGCACGACCACGGTCGGCGGCACGACTTCCGGGTACTCACTGATCGGTAGCTGAAACAGCGAGATGGCGCCGGCAATCAGGATCAACAGCGAGAGCACCGCCGCGAAGATCGGGCGCGTGATAAAGAACTTTGAAAAATTCATCGAGTGTGTTCCTTAACCGCGTGGGGTCGCGACAGCTGCAACCTTGGCGTCCGCTTTGGACGGCACCTTGGGTTGATTGCTGGCGTCGAGTGCCTGGCGTTGTTTCTGCAGTGCAGCGAGCGTGTCGGCGCTGGCCATCTCGGTGTCTTGCGGATCAATCGGCGAGCCGGGACGCACGCGCTGCAGACCGCTGACGACGATACGGTCGTCCTTGGCCAGGCCGCTGCGCACGATGCGCAGACCTTCGATTTTCGGCCCCAGGTCAACACTGCGGTAAATGGCTTTGTTGTCCTTGTCGACCACCAGCACGAACTTCTTGCCCAGGTCGGTGCCGACCGCTTCATCCTTGATCAGCATCGCCGAGTAAGTGCCACTGCCCACCAGCTTCAGACGCGCATAAAGACCAGGGGTGTATTGACCCTTGCTGTTATCGAACACAGCACGGCCACGAATAGTGCCGGTACGCGGGTTGACCTGGTTATCGACGAAGTTCATCTGGCCCTGATGCGGGTTGTCCGCTTCGTCGGACAGCCCCATGTACACCGGGCTGGCAGCGCCACGCTTGCCGTCACGGGCCAGTTGGTTGTACTTGAGGAACACACGCTCGTCGGCGTCGAAGTAGGCGTAGACCTTGTCGGTGGAGACCACGCTGGTGAGGATGCTCTGGTCGGCGGTGACGATGTTGCCGGCGGTGATCTCCGCTCGGCTGACGCGGCCGGTAATCGGCGCAGTCACGCGGGTGAAACTCAGGTTCAGCCGCGCCAGGTCCAGTTGTGCCTGAATCGCGGCGACAGCCGCCTTGGATTCCTGCGCGGTGGTGGTCCGCGAGTCGGCCAGTTCTGCGGAAATCGCATTATTGGTGCGCAGTCGCTCTCCACGTTGCGCTTCATTGTTGCTGCGATTCGACGCTGCCCTGGCCTGTTGCAACTGGGCATCCAGATGATGCACTTCAGCTTCGAACGGACGCGGGTCGATCTGGAACAATACGTCGCCTTTGTTCACCAGTTCGCCGTCGGTGAACGCCACCGAATCAATCTGTCCGGAGACGCGAGGTCGCACCTGCACGGTTTCGGGTGCTTCAAGGCGTGCGGTCACCTCATCCCATTCGTTGACCGGCTGCTCAAGCACCTTGGCCACGCTGACTTTTGCCGCCGCTGGCGCCTGTGCCGCCGTCTCCGGGCCTTTGCCGCAGGCACTGATCACAACCAGTGCCAATGCGGCAAGGGGATAGCGAAATGGATTGAGTGACTGAAACATTGGAAAATCCGCCGATGTTATTGAGATGGGCGGATTCTGTTCTCGGGGATTTTATTGCACGAATCGAATAACACGAAGGTAACTATCAGTCGGAATGATATTTCCGCAGCCGCAGGCTCTGAGTCGCGGGTTACACCAGGCTGTCCTAATCCCCGGAAACATTTTGGCTGGGCGTCAGGGTTGGTCGCGCATGGAAGAGGTCTTGCCAAAGGTGCCAAGTGAATTAATTTTCACTTGACATTCATCGGTCTGCGAAAATAAAAAAGGCACGGTGTTCAAGCGACCGAAAGGGTAACGGTGTGGCGATTGAGGTCTTTAGGATGCTCATAAGCTTATCAACAGTTTTCTACCTAACGGCTGCCAGGTGTGCAAATGGAAAACCCATCTTATAGCTTTAGTACTCAGCCTTATCATCCCAAAGATCGTTTTGATGTTTGGCGTGAAGAGGTAAATGCTATCTTCGATGTGAGGATTGGCGAGTCGGAGTTACTGGCCTTCAATTATGGGCTGACGACCTCTTATCTTGGAGCATTACTTATGGGGTGTGGAACCTGGAAGGGCGCTACAACACCGGTTAATTATGCTGTTAACCGGACTGATCAGATGATACGGCGCGATGGGCTTGACCACTATTATCTGTGCTTGGGCCTTTCTCATTCAATTGATGGGACGGCGGGCGGCGCGTCGTTTGTTGCGAATAAGTCACAAATTTATATATTGGATCTGGCCAAAGAGCTGAACTCTGTAATCATTGCCGGCGACACAATAATCCTGACGATTCCTCGTGATCTTCTAGCCCCTCGCATAGGCAATAAGGATATTCACGGCATGGTAATGCAGGGGGCGCTCAGCGATTTGCTAGCTGATCATATGCGCGCGCTACGAGCGCGTGCCTCCAGTTTCACTGCCGCCGAGATACCTTACATTCAACAAGCCACATTGGCCATGATCACCGCAGCAGTTACCCCTTGCGTGGCGAACCTAAAAAGTGCGGAGACTGAAATTGACCGAGTGCTGCTCAACCGAGTTAAAGTATTCATAGAGCAACGGCTACAAGATCCAGGCTTGGCGCCTTCATTGATATGTCAGCACTTAGGCATTTCAAGAGCCAGTCTCTATCGCCTGTTCGAGCGAGAGACCGGGGTCGCGACTTATATACAAACGCGAAGATTGGAAAAGATAAGAACGGTCATCCAGGAGAGTTATAGCGTTTCACATCGAATATCCGCGCTGGCCTTTCAGTTTGGCTTCAAGAGCGAATCACATTTCAGTCGTTCGTTCAAAAAGGCTTTTGGCTACTCACCTAAAGACGCTAAAGACTATGCGACTGCGGCTCGACCTACAGAAAGCGCTGGAGCGATATCCATGCACACCGGTTTCTCGCTTCGGTCCGTGCTCGATCAAATGGCACCTGACTGAGACGTAGAGGCAAAAAATTGATACGCAGAGGCAAGAAATTTTTCTCAAATGTGACGGTTAACAGCCTATGATTTATAGCTATTCGATTCGTTGCGATGTGAAGTTGACCCTTCCTGCTTTGATCATCGAATCGCCAGGTCAGGCGTTAAATATTTCATTACTGATAAGGGAAAAACGACATGTTCATGCGTAAATTTTGCTTGGCATTCACAACGCTGTGTGTATTGAGCGGCTGTAACGCTATAGCAAGTAAGACAAACATGTTGAGTGACGATGACTTGAAATCCAAAAGTGCTGGGGCACTGGGCTACGATCCGGCAGACTTGACCATCGTGAGTCGTCGAACAGAAGGTACTGATACTTATGTAACTTTAAAAAACAAACAAAACAAGCAGTTTAATTGCTTGATTAACGGAGGCAATCTCCTCACATTTGGTATGTCCAATCCGCCATCTTGCGCGAAAAAGGGAGAAGTACTCAAAACTGGTCCATTTGGGAGTTAAACCCGCGCTCGCGAATATAAGCGCAACTCAATGCACGTATTGCCGTCAGAGCAGGGTCTTTCTCAATGCAGTCTGTTTCCCCGCTTAGCACATTGCGGCTATTTTTAGTCGCAATTGCTCTCGTGGCCACCTTGGCCAATGCTGCTGGCTCAGCTGCCATAGCGGATGCCACCGACGTGCCGGACTTAGCGTTTGGTTTTGCACAGCGTTGCGTTGAAAAGGGTGTAAACCTGAAGCGTCTAGAGGTTATCGCTTGCAACAGTCAAAAGCTGCGTGCGCAGGAAAAGACCATGCTCGATATTGTCGCTGCGGCGCGTGAGGAAACCAGTGGGGTGGACGGCGAAACCGGCGATATCATTGATCCCTTACCCAAAGAGCAGGACGGCTGGCGTCAAGGTGTTGAGCGTAGATGTAAGGATGCTCCGTGCTTATCCAAGGCTTATGCTGCTCGTATTTCGCAACTCCGTGAGGACTGGTGGGACGCATTGCCTGAAGCGCTACGAGACTAGCTGCAACATAAGTATTTTTTGGTTGAGGCCGTAAATAGGTCTTGCCTATTGATAATAAAAAGTACTGCCCGTCATTAGCTTATTGATCTTTGCGCGGCCGGTAACCACACGTTGGCCTAATGGGACGAACGATATCCAGAGAAGGGCTTTACTGCAACAGTCTGCTATTTTTAAATCCTTTTTTGAGGATTGCTTCGCTATGCGATTTTTTCTGGTGTTTCTTGTATTTCTTCCTTCTCTGGCATCCGCATTACCTGCTCTAGAAGAAACCGAGCTTTATACGAAAAAGACAACTTATTGCCATGACGTCGACCTTTCGACTTGGCAGCATCCCATCCGTGCTGTATTCAAGAAGGCCAATATCACGCTTGAGCGTGTCCAGCTCTGCAATGCGGATCGCTACCCTGTATTCACTGTAGACCTGCCCTACGACCCAACAGGTCATACAAAATCCTATTTTACTCCGCTGTATTGGAAAATCCGCAAGGCCAACGGAAAATGGCCCTATGCGATTGTGGCCACTAGCGACAATTTAGTGCTTTATATAAGTTACTCGGTGCACGACACGCTAGTGATTGACTACGAACAGTATCATCTCTAGCCCGAGCCGCTGCGGTGCACTGGAAAGGAGTGGGGAATTTGCGATGTACGATGTTATTACTCAGAGAATCGGTCAGCCCTACGGCGGCCTTAATCATAGGCGCACGAGGATACGGGGTATGAGGCATCTGGTTGTCATGGGCATATTTGTCAGTGTGGGGGTACTGCCAGCATCGGCGTACTCAATGGATTGCAAAAAAGCAGCGACTAACCTTGATCACCTTATCTGTTCGGACCAGCGTCTTATCAGTGCTGACGCATCAATGGGCAAAGCCTATTCTCTGTTGCTGAAAAGTGCCCCTGATGCGGCCGTTCGCAACCTGTTGGTTGGCAGTCAGCGCCGTTGGATCAAAACTCGCGACGCAGCGTTTGGCGACCTCGACACGCTTACCGATGACCAGACGGGTGATGCTTATACCAAAGATGACCAGCGCGAAATCCTGCTTAACGCTATCCAGCAACGCACGCGACAACTGAATGAACGTTTGCCTGGCAACGCCCCATATCCACGTCTGGTCCAGACAGTTGTGGATCAACGTACTTTTGCCAGCCACTTTTCCGGTGGGCCATTCGCGGGTTTTTCAGTGTCCTGTGAGTTTTTGCCGCAGTCCGGCCAATATTCCTATGGATGCTTCGGCACGCATTTTTATCAGCACAACAACAGGGTCTGTAGCGTATCCATAGACTGGGCCAGCGGTAGCGTCACTGAAATACGGGCGATGGCCAATGTTGTTGACGGTAAGCCCAAATTGGCGGCGACCTGCCACCCCGGCGAGAACCGATGCTCCTTGGATGACGCTGCCAACATGGACTTGCCGGGCTGGAGTGAAAGAGCAGAGCGCTTCTCTGGGGATGCGGTGCGGATATACGAACAACTCGGTGAGACTGCATTGCCCGAATCAGACCCTGAGATGTCAGAGGAAGACTCACAAAAGTGGCTACAGAGTTGTTTGACCGATCCGCACTATCCGGTCAATGCACTAACCGAATAATAATGGGTTGCGCAATTTATTCGGGCTCTGGCATGGCGGGAAATGCTTCACCGGAGGGGCTGCTGTGGAGGATGGGGCCTTCACAACGCATGTCACGGGTCTCCGAGGTGTAATTGGCCTCCATGTGGTTATCAACCTGTAGCCGGGTTCTCCAGCCGACGGTAGCCTGATAGGTAGCAATGTCCTTGCCTGAAAGACTTAGCCCCGGGCCTTGCAATGTTTTTGCTACGGTTGCGCCACTGTCCAGCACTTCTAGCTTTGTAAGGCCCTGACGGTCATCGTGGTCCTGTTGCTGGAGTACTGCCAAGCATTCGGCGAAATTTTTGTAGTTTACCGGCAGCAACTCCATGGGCCACAGATGAGCGCTGGCTTGAGCGTGCGAACTGGCCAGAGTGTAAAGGAGAAGGCCGAGCATAGTGTAACGGGCTGAATTCATGATATCGACGCTCTTGCTGATAGTGAGTAGGGCGCTTGACGATTTTCTTTTATCCATACTAATACAGTGAATAAGCGTTGAATGTTTAACTTTACCCAACGTTCACTGACGTTTGACGCAAGCCGCCAAGGGGCGTAATTGATGAAAGGGTGCCTACGAGTTGCCTTGTTGCTAACTACCTGTACGGGTTTCATGAATACCGCCGGCGCGCAACTTGCCAACCCCTATGCGCGTCCCGACTCCGGGGCCACCACTGTCGAAAAAAATGCCCGTGATGATTTCAGCAGGTTTGCCACGGGTGGCTTCAAGGTTCTCGAGTCAGTCAAGGGCGATCTGACTGGGGCCGGCCATGTGGATGTTCTTCTCGTTCTTGATCCGCCTTTGAATGATCCTTCAGTAGCGCGAGAAGGCCTCAAGCGCACTGTCATACTGCTGGTACGTGACAGCAGAGGAGGTTTACAAAAGGCCGCTTCCAACCCGAATATTGTGCCGTGCTCCACATGCGGAGGGGTTGTCGGCGACCCCTATGCTTATTCGAAAATTGAAAAGGGGCATTTCACTATTGTATTAGGCGGCGGTAGTCGTGAGCGATGGACAGACGAATACAGCTTCAGTTACGCACCTGACACAATGAAATGGCTGGTCTCCAGGGTCGTGCGCAAAGTGGTCGATATGGACTCAAACAATCAAAAGCAGATTGCTCTCACCGGCAACGACCTGGGCGAAATGTCTTTCAATGATTTCAACCCTGAGCAATTACCTGAAGTGACTCTGCGTTGATACTGCCAGGGCCGTTCACGCTGTACCCACCCCATCGCCAGTCCGTCGCTCACCCATTGAACACGAGCCCACTATGAAGCACGCATTTCCCCTGTTACCCATCGCTGTCGTGGCGATTCATTCGTTCGCTTACGGCCAGTCTATGGTTCAACCGGACGTCTCGATCAACCAACATCCAACGATGAGGTATGAGGTTACCGTGAAGTTGGACGGGGCTCCTGGCTCATTCGACCGCATTGAGGGCATGGCGGATTACCGAGTAAAGAATGAGGACTGTGTGGCGCTAACTCCTGTCACGGGGGCAACTGTCCCGCCGGAAAGGCGGGTACCGCTTAAGCTGGTGCGGTCGGAACACAACCTTTACACATTTGAATTTTTCGCTGATTTGCTCCAGGACAAGAACTATTTTGATAAAGGCGTCTGTCATTGGGTGATTGTGGCGGTGAGCGCGAATCTTTGGAATAAAAGCGTCGACTTCAGTGCGCCACTGTTCCACGACGATTTATTCCGAGGCCGCTCGGTGACGCGGTATTACTCCAATCGCTCCTATGCGACGACGCAACTGGATCGTGTGGATGTGGGCGAAGCGAATCGTGCCCAGTATCAGGACGAAGCCGATGCCACCTTTTCCATTACGTTGAATGCGCGGCATACGCCTCAGTAAGCCAGTGCATGATTCCGTTGAGCCCGACACGCCCATCCTAGTGGGTTGCGCGCTTCTCAAGCTCGGCCGCCCGCGCCGCCGTCTTGTTCAAATGGCACTGATTAGCGTCAAGCATTGCCGCGGTACCGCCGTCCGGATCGGGAGCACAACTCTTATCACGTGAGGCAATCCACGCCCGCTCTTCATCGCGAAGTGCGGTATTGGCAGAGCCACTCAGGCTTTTACGCAGCCGCTGGTAAGCGTCATTCAGTCGTTTGTCCTGAAAGTCGTATTCCGCGCCGATGCAATTATTCAGTGTCAGCGTAACGCCTTCGGACCCATCGACACATTTATCGAAGGAAGGACGACACTCGTCGCCCAAGAGCAAAAAATATTGTCATCGTGATGCGACTCATGCGTCGTGTCTGTCCCATCATCCTTTTTGATCTCATCTTGCGCATAAGCAATTCAAGTTTGGTTTTGATAGCTGAAAGCGCCCAGGTGAATTAGTTCATTTGTAATCGGGGTCGATTCCGTCCCTGCGATTGCCTCATATCCTTATACCTGTGCTCATGACCCGAAACTTTTCTGTCATTTTGGCGTTACATTGATGATCGGGTAGCAGGAGAAGGTATTTGAGTAGTTTAAGCTTTTACTGGTGTCGCACTGAAAGACAGACGAACCCTTTTGGAGTATTAAATAATGAACGGTGAACGGACTCCCCGGCGCCTGATAGGCAGCCTTGACCTCATAACCATCACGCAGGAGCTCCACCACCCCGTTATGTCATCAGCGAAAGCCAGTGAGCTGACCGTTGGAAGCGTGAGGGCGCAGATTGCCAGGGCGGTAAAGTGTTTTTCAACATGAGAGGGTCTCTGGGTAGGGCTGAGGTCATTTAGTTTGGAAAAAATAAGTTAAGCAATGGGCTTGCCGCTGTCTGGTTCAATGGCGTCACAGGTTAGCGACGACCATGGTATATACGACTGCACGCGCCCGGATCAGTTTTCTGAGTCGTGACATCGGTCACGATATTTTGCGCGTTGAACGTGACTGAAAGAATACATTGGTGATTCGTGACGGACGTATATTCCGTAGGGGTCACCATTGTCGATCCACCAGGGCCTGCGCTCAGCTGATTAACCTGCGACACATACGTATAGGAATACGCATCATCCCATTTCGCCACGGAGAGGCCATTGGGCAGTTTCTCTACTTGGTCTGGCGGGCCAATTTTTTGGTAGGCTTCATTTATGCCTGATCCCTTTAACTTATGCGCGGCGTATAAATCATTCAAGGTGGGCGCGTCGCGCCCCATCAGTGCGCAACCCGACAGCGCCAACACGATAGAATAAGCAGCGCAATAGCTTAATAGTTTTATGATGTTCATCACGGTACTTTTCAGTCTTTGAGTGGGTATTGATTGCTGGGATGTCATCAGCATGAAGCAACTTAAAAAATACTAACGTCTTAGAAAGTAAAGGTGGAATAAAAGGCTTGTCCCTGCGTCTCAGATTTTTGTCTGTGCGTCTCAGTTGGAGCCGTTCTGAACTATCGGGCTTGAAGCGCAAAGCCAGAAAGAGTAGCTATATGTCACGGTAGGTAAGGCGCTCACCTACATCCCGACCGATGAGGGCTGGCTATTTCTGGCCGTCGTTATCGATCTGTTCAGCCGTCAGATCGTGGGATGGTCGATGGATGAGCGGATGAAAAGTAGCTTGGTGATCGATGCGTTGCGCATGGCTTGGTTCAAGCGTCATCCATCAAAGGACTCAGGGTTACTGTTTCATAGTAATCGGGGAAGTCAGGGCGGATTCAACCGGTCGTCGCAACACCTTTGATCGAGGTGTTTATGGGGCGGCCTGCAGGTTGGATGCAATAGTTGACTGGACGTGGAGCGATGCGTTCGCCAGGTTCGCCGTCACTTCGTAATGAAATCGAGCGGCTGTTCTGGAAGCAAATCGCAACCAGGATCGCCTGCACTCAACTCTGCTTTACGTAAGTCCGATGCAATACCAGAAGAACTGGCAAATGCTGCGACCTTAGATACTCAACCCGAACGCCGGGTAAGGGATACGTTTCTCGGGGGCAAGGTCACCCCCGCACAAGCTTTATTCACCGGACGTTTACAATGCAATCGCGGATTTAGGATGATCGCCTGCATCATGGGGGGCAAAGGGGAACCAATGAACGAATACATACTATTGATGTACCGGGATACACCTAACCCGGACTCTGCATCAGACATGGCCCAATGGGCTCAATATTTCACCCACCTACGCAGCACGGGTCAATTCGATGGCGGCAGCTCGATTGGTCAAGGGGAGCGTCTACGCAAAGGTCACTTGATTCAGCCTAGCGATACTCAAGTAAGTGGATTCATTCGAGTCCGCGCAGAGAATCTCGATAAGGCTAAGAATCTACTTGTCGGCAATCCAGTTTATGAGGCCGGCGGTACAGTGGATATTCAGGAGCTACCCCAGACCTAACGTTTAGGCATGACCGGTGCCGACGCATCTGGCTAGCGAGATTGAGCAGCTACTCCCGCATCAGTGGACGCCAGCCCAATTTACGCAAGGTGTGTTCGCCGTTCGCTTACGGCAGGTGGCATTGCCACTACGGTAATGGTAACCACAGGCGTGATGCTGGGTCGTGTACTTGGAACAATTGTTGGCAAGGGCGCTGAAATAATCGGTGGGTTGGTGTTGATGCTAGTTGGCTCTACTATCCTCTATGAACATTTGTCCGTGGCATGATTTAGTTTGGACTTATCTCGCCGATAATACAGGCCTTAAATTGCGGGTTTAAGGCCTCTCTGTACCAGCGTGCAGTTATTTTTCGTCTTGCTTGTTCTCGCTGAATTTATATTTAAGAAGAGTCAAAAATAGGATTTGGTAATGGGTCTTCGATGGGTTGCGGCCACTGTGGTTCTGGCGATCCACTGGAAGTGAATGGATCGCCATGACTATGAAAAGGCAGAAATGATCAGGTTTACGGCCAGCTCGACAACGCCTAAAGACTCTCAGGATCGCCAAAAAACATTTTTACTTGGCTCTAGAACGGGTGTTTCAGGCTTAAATTCTGAAGTTTTGCCCCCAATTTTGCCCCCAGTCGCCTCAGGTGCGCGGGCGATCACGATTGGCGATTTTTGACACGGACCACGGTGGTCGTCAGCAGTCGTCAGTGTACGCCAGTCTCGGCTTAGCTGAAGCAGGCCTGATGATTGATTGCCTAGGTCAGTGCGCAAAGCGGAGGGGGACTGCGCCGCGTCCCGCGCGGATCTGTCACTTTCAACTGGATGGTGGCTAAACCCCTGTAGCTGGTGTGCGTAAGCCTCTTGACACCGATGCTGAGTTGACCCAGTTGCCGAGGGATCTAGACCCAATTTTATACTTCCTGAATCATTACCTGCGTGGGGGGGATAAGGTATTGGTGGTGGGTCAGTTGGGCCCCGGCATATGGGTCGATTCCGCATCAGCGCGAACACCCGGTATTAAAGGCATAGCAGGCGTTCAAGGGCAGCGCAGCCGTTTACCGGAGGATTTCCGGTTTGGCCTGGATACGCGGTTGAATCGAAAAGTTCTCTGTTACACATTTCAGCTGGTACCGTTGTACGGTCGGACAGATACAAAATGCTTCGCTCAGAGGTGTCAGCATAACGCGCACACGTCCAAAGTGCACGGCGGCGGAGACAAGCTAAGCGTTAATCAATCGTCATACAATATGTGGGCCTGTGACGCAGGTGCCACATAGAGACGCCGCAGCATTCCTGTCCGGACATGAGTGAATGGATCAAGGTCTCCATACCCACCAGTTGCTGATCTGAATACGCTTCCATTGGGCACGCACCTGGCGCATCGAAGCGGCGTGTGCACGAATCCCATTCCGAAATTAGATGGATGTCAAACTGAAATCGTCTGCAAGTGTTTCATTCTCGAGAGAAGGATTTTAGGGCGGCGGGTCAGTGACCAGTTGCTTCTCCATTTGTGGCCAATCCTCCTTGAAAGGCTCCGACAGCCTCCTGAATTACGCCCGGTCTTGATTTGCCGACTGGGTGCACCCAACTGTCAGCTATCGCCCGGGCCGTGTGAAAAAACGATTAATACATCCAGAACTGAGACGCGCCCGGATTTATCAATGAAATCGGCAGGCGAAAGCTCAGAGGCTACCCTGACCGCAACCGGAGTTTCACGACGTTACATAGTTTGACAGTACCCTACATGGACGGCGCAGCGTTGTGCAAAATTTGCTTCGGCAGCCGACAAACTCATCTATTCTCGTTGTTTGAATTCGCGAAACGCTATTTTCTCTCTTTGGTATCAATATGAGTTACAGCTGTTTGACGCGCTGTTTTCTCGATAGTGCACCGATAGTGTGCGAGATTCCCTGTTTATACCAGCGCGGTCACGGTAGTGGTGCGTTTTTTCCTTAATATCACCCGTTCGCTCGGCGGGCAGCGGCGTGACGAATCATTGCACAGATCGTAGAATGGGCCACCTATTCATAGTTTAGTGATTGAATACGTTAATTCATACGCAATTGTTTTGATTGGCGGAGATGTATATCCATGAAAAGTCACACTTCGGAAGTTCAACTTGCGACCTTGGGTTTGGCGCCCGTTGCCCGTAGAGTTTATGCCTTGGAAGAAACCTTGATCGAGCGAGGTATGGTCGAGCACGAGTCGTTCGAGTCCATCGAGCACAAGGCAACCGAGGAGTGGGTTCCGCGCAATGGTGCTCGCCTGGTGGTTCGGGCCTGGACCGATCCCGCCTTCAAACAGCGGTTGCTGACTGACGGGCGGAGCGCCGCCTTGGAGCTGGGCTTTGAGCTGCCCACGATCCACAGACAGTTGAGTGTCAAGGAAAACACCACGCTGGTTCACAATGTAATCTGCTGCAGCCTGTGCTCCTGCACTGCGTTTACTCTAATCGGCCTGCCGCCATCTTGGTATAAGGACCTTGAGTATCGGGCCCGGGCGGTTCGCGAGTCACGTACAGTGTTGGGTGAGTTAGGCCTGCAACTGCCGGAGGCTATCGCGATCCGGGTGTGGGACACCACGGCCGACACTCGCTACATGGTGCTGCCGCTGCGCCCACCTCACACAGAGGGGTGGACCCATGCGCAACTTATCGATCTGATCACCCAGGACAGCCTGATCGGTGTTTCCCGCTTGGAAGCACCGTTCACCCAGCCCGATGTCCCGGAGGGGAGTATCTGAATGGACGGCATGCACGATTTGGGCGGTAAAGAGGGCTTCGGCCCGGTCAAACGCAGCAACTATGCAGGTTTTTATCAGATGCCCTGGGAGCTGCGAGTCCATGCCATCGGTGCCGTGATGATCGGTAAGAAGTTCTGGTGCGCGGACGAGCAGCGGCATGCTATCGAGCGCATGGAACCTCGCCACTACATGAATGCCAGCTACTATGAGCGCCAACTCACGGCGTTCTTGACCCTGGCCGTGGAAAAGGATCTGTGTGGCCATGCTGAGCTGTGCAAGCGCGCAGAGGGCGGGGTTCCCTTATCCTTGCCCGCTGCCGCCGGCAGAGCCGCAAGCGGCGCCACCGAATGGTTCCAGGTGGGGCAGAAGGTGCGAGTCAAGGATGAGTTCGTTCCTGGGCACACGCGTTTTCCTGGCTATGTTCGCGGGCGCACCGGCGTCATCGCCGGCCAGTCAGCGCCTTGCCACTTCCCTGACGCCGCCGGGCACGCCCTTGATGCCGCGTTGGAAATGACCTACGACCTCTGTTTCGAGGCCAAGGATCTCTGGCCCGAGAGTTGCGATGACGCACAGGTGCACTTCACCGCTTTCCATAGCTATCTTGAACTTGTCGAGGATTGCACCGATGTCTGACGTACCCGAGGATCAACAGCATAGCCTGTTGACGCAACTGCAGCGCTCCCGCGCCTGGGCCGATTACCAGGACGACCTGCGCAAGGGTTTCATCGGCGGGCGGGCCATCAGCCAAGGCTTCGAGCGGCCTTCGGATTGGCGGGTCGGTTTGGGCATACTGCCTAGCGGCAATACTGAACAGGGATCGACAGATGACTGATTTGCATCGTTTGAGCATTGCTGAGGTAGCAGCGCTCTACCAAGTCCGTGATCTATCGCCGGTGGACTATGTTGGCGCCTTGGCCGAGCGCGTGAGGACCTTGGACCCGCTGGTCAACGCGTTTATCGAGCCCATGCTTGAACAGGCGCAGGAAGATGCGCGCCAAGCCGAAGCCGAGATATTCGCTGGCTATAGCCGTTCGCCGTTGCACGGAATTCCCATCGGCATCAAGGACATCATCGATGTCGCGGGCATGGCAACAACCTGCCATTCAAAACTGATGCTCGAACATCGAGCCACCGCCGATGCCCGGGTGGTCAGTCAACTGCGTAGTGCCGGTGCGATCATCATGGGCAAGCTCTCCACTCATGAGTTCGCCTTAGGCGGACCCAGTGTGGACCTGCCGTTCCCGCCCGCGCTAAACCCCTGGAACCTGGCGCATAACTGCGGCGGCTCATCGTCAGGTTCAGCCGCCGCAGTGGCTGCCGGATTCGTGCCCGCTGCCATCGGCACCGACACCGGCGGCTCGATTCGTCACCCGGCGAGCCATTGCGGCATCGTAGGTATGAAACCCAGTTTTGGCTTGGTCAGCGTCGACGGGGTCTTCCCGCTCGCCTATTCGCTGGATCATGTTGGGCCCTTAACCAAAACAGTGGCTGACAATGCACTGGTGCTCGACGCCATTGCGTCGGCCAGCGCGAGGGGTGCCAGCTACGGTGCGCTTTTGCAGCAAGGTGTTAAAGGCAAGCGCATTGGTGTGATCAGACACTTCTACAATCACGACACCGTGGCCGACGAGGAAATGCTTAAGGCCATAGAAGACGCCTTAGCGATCTTGTTGGCTGCCGGCGCCAACGTTGAAACCGTGACCCTGCCACCCTTGGCGGACTTTGAGAACGCACTGCGAGTGATCATGTGCACGGAAGCGGCGGCTATCCATGAGCACAATCTGTTAAATCACCCAGGTGATTTCGCCGAGTTCACCCGGCTGCGGCTGTTGCCCGGTCTGTTCACCACGGGGGTGGACTACGTGCAGGCCCAGCGCCGCCGGCAGCAGCTGACTCAGGCGGTCGAAGCCTTATTTGATGATCACGATATACTTATCACAGCGTCCATCATGGACCCCGCGTGCCGTATGGATGATCGTGCCGCCATCGACTACACCTACACGCGCCAGTCGCGCATGCCCTTCAACCTCTCCGGGCACCCAGCGCTGTCAATTATGTGCGGAATCAGCAAGCTCGATGGTGTACCGTTAGCCGTGCAGATCATCGGTCGGCGCTGGGCGGAAGCCGAGGTTTATGCGGTAGCGGCAGAGTACGAACGTCTTACCCCTTGGCACCAGATGTTTGCGCCGGCACCGCTGTAGTTGTTATTGGATAGTGCTGCTGTGTGCCCCGCACTGGGGCGCACTTCGGTTAAAAAGATCACTGGTGGTGCTGTTCGCAAAACAGAAAATAGTTGATTCCTGAATACCTCTTTTGCTCAGTGAATAGTTCATTTACTGTCGCTAGAACGCTATGGATGAGCCGTTTAGCATCCCTGATAGTAGTTTAATATAACAATCGCCATGCGTTGTTATCTTATTCTGCCCTGCATAATTCTCATGTTGCATGAATAATCTTCTTTAAGAATAATGAGGTTTAGCAATGGCTGTTTTATCTTGCACGCATGTGCAGAAACAATATATGTCACGCGTGGGCATACCGATGACCGCTGTCAAGGATTTCAATTTAACCTTGCAGCATCAAGAGTTTTTTTGTCTGCTCGGTCCTTCCGGATGTGGGAAGTCGACGGTTCTGACCATGCTGGCAGGGTTCGAGCTGCCGAGCAGAGGCGATATCACCTTGGACGGACAAAACATCACCGGTCCGTCTCGGGATCGAGGTATGGTGTTTCAAGGCGATGACTCTCTATACCCTTGGCTCACGGCTCTGGAAAACATTGCGTTCGGGCTCAAGCTAGCCGGGGCAAGCCCTATGGCTATTCGGGAAGAGGCCATGGGATACCTGGAAATGGTGGGCCTTAGTGGGCAGCAGAACAAATACCCCGCGGAGCTCTCCGGCGGCATGAAACAGCGCATCCAGATTGCTCGCGCGCTCGCCGCCAAGCCAAAGATGCTGCTAATGGATGAACCCTTTGGCGCCCTTGATGCTCAAACTCGCGGAGTAATGCAGCACCAACTCCGGGATATCTGGCACAAAACCGGCTCGACGGTGGTGTTCATCACCCACGATATTGACGAGGCCATCGTCCTGGGCAGTCGCGTCGGCATCATGACCGCAGGCCCGGGCGGCACGCTGAAGACTACCATCGATATCGACCTGGGTGAGCAGCGCAGCCGCAGCGATCCGGGCTACAACGCCTACTACGGGAGGATCGAGTCGACGATTCGCGAAGAGGTCGATAAGACTTACAGCATCGTCAGGAGTAGCGTCGCATGAACAGTTCCTCTCTTCCTACCGTAGATTCGCCTGTCAGGAACAAACGGCCGGGCCGGTTGCGTAGCGCAATAGCGCCGATCTTGAGCCTTGGCCTGAGCTTTTTTTTACTCCTGGCCATTTGGTATGGATTTTCTCTGCTATTTGCCTCGCCGTTGTTTCCCGACCCGTTCACTGTTGCACGCAAGGCCCTCGAGTTACTAGCCGACGGATCTCTGCTAAACAACACCTGGGTCAGCATGCTGCGGATCCTCACCGGTTTTACCATAGGCTCGGCCATAGGCGTGCCCTTGGGCTTGCTGATGGGCAGCTTTAAGCCGGTGAAACAGTTGCTCGAACCCTGGACGGAATTCCTGCGGTTCATTCCCGCCACCGCCATGATCACCACCGCAGTGATCTGGTTTGGGATTGGCGAAGGCTCGAAGATCTTTCTGCTGATCTACACCACCGTCTTCATCGTGATTCTAAATACCGCGGCAGGGGTCCGGAGTATTTCGCCCAACAAAATCCGTGCGGCGCAAGCGCTGGGCGCTACCAAGGCCCAGATCTTCTTTCTGGTGGCGTTTCCGGCCACGGTACCGTTCATCTTGACCGGCATGCGCCTGGCGATGGCCAACGCGTTCACCACCATTGTCGCAGCCGAGATGGTCTCGGCCGACATGGGCCTGGGAGTAATGATCTGGTCGGGGCGCATGTTCATGTTGGTCGACGATATCTTCGTGGCGCTGGTTACCCTCGGTTTGCTCGGCTTTCTCACCGACCGCTTATTCCGCCTGGGTATTTACCGATTCGCTCGACGCTACGCCCCCGTCATCTGAAGGCCAGACGCCTTGGTGCTTTATCCCTTTCGAAGAGGCGAGTCATGTTGAAGTCATTCAAGCAAGTTCTGCGGCCGTTGTTATTCGTTGTCTTGGGGTGTTCAGTGCATTTCGCCCAAGCAGCCGCTCCGACCAGGATGCTAGTGGGTGTCGGCGCTGATCCCTCCATGGCGCAATTGTTGATCGCCAAGTCCGAAGGCTATTTCGAGCGCGCCGGACTGGATGTGCAGTTGATCCAGAGCGCATCGTCCGGCGCCACTGTACCCATGCTGATCGGCAACCAGATCAATGCCACGATCTCTGCCGAATCATCTGGCATCACCACGCACCTTGTAGACAATCGGGTGATCACCGCCGGCGAAGTGCTAACGTTCAAAGGCTTTTACGGTCTGGTGGCGCGCGGTGCCAAAAATTTCGATGAGCTCAAGGGCAAGCGCGTTGCCGTGGATAACGCCACGAACAGCGGCATACTTTGGCAGTCGATCCTGGAGAAGAACAGGCTCAACCCCGCCGATTACACCGTCGTACAGGTGCAGCCTCCGGAAATGATGCCGGCACTGATGCGTAAGGATGTTGATGCCATGGTCACGTGGGAGCCCTGGATCAGCCGTGCAGAGGCGCAAATAAAAGGCGCCACGGTGCTGAGCACCAACGAGGGCATCATGGAGGCGGGTTGTTACATGTATATGAACAGGGAGTGGGCGCAGACCAACGCGCAGGCGGCCCGTGCTTTCGTGCTGGCGATTACCCAAGCCACCGATTTCATCAACAAGGATCCCCAGGCAGCCGCGCGCATCACGGCGGCGCAACTGAAAATGGATCCAGCCCTGACCGCAAGCTTGATGGCCAAGCTCAACTTCAGCGTAAAGCTGGATGGCCAGACGAGAAACCGAGTGTCGACCATGGCCGAGAAGCTCACTCAGGCAGGGCGCTTGAAATCCGCCTTCAATGACAGCGATTACTACTACCCCGCAGCACTTATGAGCGTGGCGCCGGAGTCGGTCAGCCTCAAGGACTGAGCGTTGCTAACCCTGCAGATCAAGATTCGAGGATTTGATGTGATGACCCATAGGATTGAACAACGCCTTGCAGTGCTCGAGGCCCAGCAAGCCATTCAGGCCCTGAAACATCGCTATTGCCAATTGTGCGATCTACATTACGACGCGGATGCTATTGCACTGCTGTTTACCGAGGACGCCAGTTGGGAAAGCGGGGGAAGAGGAAGGTTCGTGGGGCGCGAGGCGATCCGGACGTTCTTTCTCGGCGCCAACCAACTCTATCCATGGGCCGCCCACCTTGTCCTGAATGCCATCATCACGGTCAATGGTGACGAGGCAACTGGCCAATGGCGGATGCTGATGCCTTGCAACGTATTGCGTGATGGCCAGTCGGTAGGTGTTTTGCAATGTTCGGAATATCAGGAGCGATACCAGTGCGTTGACGGCGCTTGGTTGATCAAGTGCCTTATAGTCACTCACCGCCGGATAGAGTCGCGTTTTACCGCTTGGGAGTAACTTCTCGGATCTGCTGGACAGCACTGCCGATGCCGGAACAAAGTAAGACGGTACTGGACTGAAGGGCTGGAAAATGCCTGCTGCGCAAGCTGCAGGCTTATTTTTGCTTAGAGTGTTTCGTCATTGGAAACAAACTGTTTCTGAGGTGGCTTGGCGTTGGGTGATCAGGGTCAATGACGTAAAAGGTTTTCGGCCGACCCTTGGCCTTGTCAACTATCAACTGTGAGAAACCTAATGAAAACTGCACTGCAAACCTCCACCGCCGCAGAACGTGTTGCTATCGTGACGGGGGCAGCCTCTGGTATCGGCAAACAGTGTTGCCTGGATTTGCTGGCCGCAGGCTGGCACGTCTATGCCTTAGATGTCTCATTGGACGCCTTGACCCACCTAAAACAAACCCAAGGGCCACACCTTCGCACGGTGATGTGCGACGTGAGCAATGAGCGCTCAATTGCCGCTGCACTCGAGATTATCGTGGCGCAAGTGAAACACGTATCGGCGCTGATCTGCAGCGCCGGCATTCTGCGTACCGGTTCTTTGATGAGCTTAGAGACCTCCGCGTTCGATCAGTTGTTCGCAGTCAATACTCGCGGCGCTTGGTTGGTCGCCAAGCATGCCCACCCCCTGCTGGCCGCCGCCGCCAGCAACGAGCACCCAGCGCGGATCATCATGGTAGGTTCCATTGCTTCGATTCGCCCGAAGGTCGGCGGGGGCGCATACTCAGCCAGCAAGGCCGCACTTGCGACATTGGTGCGGGTGATGGGGGTTGAGCTGGCAGCCGAAAACATACTGGTCAATGCCATCGCGCCTGCGACCGTCGATACACCTATGATCCACGGCAATGCCAACGCCAGTGAGGGCAACTATAAACCTTCTGGTGTTTCGCCGCTGGGCCGCATTGCGGGTGTGGCGGACATCACCGGGGTCATCGGTTTCCTGCTGAGCCCGGCCGCCAATTACATGACCGGTACCTTATTGCCGGTGGATGGCGGCACCAGCGCTGCTTTTGTGCCACGGTAATACTGGGTGCATACACCGGTTCGGGGGGGGCTGTGCCCGGGCAATAGTCTAGAGGGGAGTGATATGGATCTGTTACGTTGTATCGAAGTATTCATCGAAGTCGCCGAAGGATCGAGTTTCACCCGTGCCGCCCAGCGTCTGGGGATGGCCAAGGGCAACGTAACCAAGCACGTGGCATGGCTTGAAGAGCAGTTGGGCGTTCAATTGCTGAGACGCACGACGAAAAGCGTCAGCCTTACCGAGTCCGGCAGCTTGCTGATCGAGTCGGGTACCGAGCTGCTGGAACGGACAGAACAGATCCGAGATGAGGTGAAAATGCTGGCGGTTTCACCCAAAGGGATGATCAAGGTCGGTGCCCCACCGGCTTTTGCCGCGTTGCAGATGATTCCCGTGGTCGCCGCATTCTCCAAGCTGCATCCAGACATCAACGTGGCTTTGGCCTTGGATGACGGACGCGCTGACCTGGTGCAGGAAGGTCTGGACTTAACCATCCGAATCCGTCCGGCGCTGGGCGATACCAGCCAAGTGGCGCGCAAGCTTGCAGATGTGCGTCAGGTGCTAGTGGCCTCGCCCGACTATCTGTCACGCCATGGCCATCCTACCTGTGCCCAAGACCTCGCATCTCATGCGTGCATGGTGCACTCGTTGAAATCGCCTACTAACTATTGGGAGTTGAGTGGGCCCTTCGGGAGTACGAGTGTTCGGGTCAAGGGAAATATTCGCGCCGACTTCGGTGAGCCGCTTCATTATGCCGCACTCTCGGGTATGGGCATCAGTATGCATCCTGTATATATGGTAGCGCCGGATATTACATCCGGCCGCTTACAGGTGGTACTTCCCGACCATGTTCCGCAACAGTTGGGTCTTTACGTGGTATTTGCCAGTCGGAAATCAATTACCTTGCGTTCGCGAACTTTCGTTAACTTTCTTCAGGCCTGGTTCGGACGAGCGGACTGGGATGAAACCGGGGCGCCAGCGATGCCCCTAGCTCTTCACGGCTCTCAAGCGGAGTCCGCAGCATGCATCAAATGAGGCATAACTATATCTGTACAGTGAATAGCTTTTTCTCATACTGGAAACAAACCCCCTTTTTTGGCACCGTCTAGAAGATTTCAGCCTATATTGCACTGCAATCGTGCCTGATTTTTCCGCTTTTGCTGTTTTTAGAATTTTATGTTCATGCCTGGTGCAGTGACTATCATCCCTCCAATTTTGCTGTTTCGGAGGGGGGGTGACGCAGCCTAAAATAGTAATTAAGCTTGTTTTAGGCGAACAAATACAACCGTAGCTAGTTATCAATTGGCGCCAAATTATTTTTCTGTTCGCACGTTAATTCGGAGGTTGTAAAGTGTCATTGCATTTCATAAAACCCCACACTGTGGAAACGGCGAACTCAGCCAAATCGACCGGTGCTGCATTACTTGAATTGAGCAAGGTCGACTTGGTCTTCGGTAGTCAGAGAGTCTTGCATCAGGTGGACCTGACCATTGCGCAAGGTGAGTTCATTTGTGTTGTAGGCCCCTCGGGTTGTGGAAAAACCTCCCTGTTGAGGCTTCTGGCGGGATTCTATACGCCTTCGGCCGGCAAGATCACCTACAGGGGCAAGGCCGTCAGCGGCCCCAGCCAGGACATCGCCATCGTTTTTCAGGATTACGGCAAAGCCTTGCTGCCTTGGCGCACCGCCGCCGGGAATGTATCGCTTGCCCTGGAAGTGGCGGGAGTGCCCAAGGCTGAGCGCGCCGCTCGTATCGCGCCGCTGTTGGATAAAATGGGCCTGGCGCAGCACGCCGACAAGTTTCCCGGGCAAATGTCTGGCGGTATGCAACAGCGTTTGCAGATTGCACGCGCTTTGGCACAGAACCCCAGGGTACTGCTCATGGATGAGCCCTTCGGCGCTCTTGACGCCATGACCAGGCAGGTGCTTCAAGATGAGTTGCTTTCACTGGTTGCGGACACTGGAGTGACGGTGTTCTTCGTGACCCATGATCTGGAAGAAGCTATCTACCTCAGTGATCGCGTGGTCGGGCTGCAACCGCATCCCGGCCGCGTCGGTGAGATTTTCAATATCGGAATCGACAAACCCCGAGATCAGTTGGCATCAAGGGAAGTTCCCGAATTCCTGCGTCTGCGCCGTGAAGTGTTCGACTTCGTGCTCGCGGCCGAGGGTCGTAAATGAGCACCGCCATTACCTCAAAAGACCGCATGGTAAAGGCCTGCGTCGTGCCGGTGCTGCTACTGGCTATTTCCGAGATCTATTGCCGCTTCACCGGTCTGAACAGCTACTCGATCGCGTCGCCTAGCGCTGTCGCGATGGCGTGGTGGAACACATTGTTGAGTGGCGCGATTTTCCCCATCGCCGGCGAGACCTTGGCGTCAGCTTGCGCCGGCCTCCTGATTGGCACACTTATAGGCTGCAGTTGCGGCGTTTTGTTGGGGTTGTCGACACCGCTGAACCAGGTAACCAACATCACCATCGAGTCGTTGCGCCCGATTCCCTCGGTTGCTTTGATTCCTGTGGCGGTAATGCTACTGGGGCTCGGCTACTCCACCGAGATCGCCATCATCGCGTTCGCCACGGTTTGGCCAAACCTGATTGTAACCCGCACCGCGGTGCAAAACGTGGAGCCCCGGTTGCTGGAAGTGGCCAAGGCCCTGCATCTGTCGCCTTGGGCTGTGGTCAGTAAAATTATTCTTCCTGCAGTGACTGCCCGAGTGTTCGTTGGCATGCGGATCGCCCTCGGCTTTGCCTTTATCGTGGCATTAACCGTAGAGATCTCTTCTGTACCGCTGGGATTGGGCTACGCAATGATGGCGGCTCAGCAAGGGCTGAACCCAGCATCGATGCTCGCCTTCCTTGTGTGGACGGCAATCATCGGCGGTGGGCTCAACTATCTCATGTCGGTTGTCCAGAAGCGTTTTTTTGCACATGTCGAATCTCAGGGGTGATGTGATGAAGAAATTGGCATGGACTGTTGCCGGGCTTCTGTTTCTCGCGTTGATGGTGTGGCTGTGGCAGGTGCTGGCCGATGCCAGGATCATCTCCCCGGCATTTTTCTCTAGCCCGCAGAGGGCGTGGACCTCGCTGGTGCGTGGTCTGAGTAACGGCCCATTGTTCGATGCGTTCACAGGCACTGTCGAGCGCATGGTCTACGGCTGGTTGGTGGCGGGATTAGCAGGGATCGTCACTGGTAGCCTGATTGGCACCTCGAAGGCGGCCCGTACCTACCTTGGCCCGACGTTGGAGATGCTCCGGCCGCTGCCGGCTGCGGCGATCATCCCGTTGGCCATCGCGGTGTTCGGGCTCACCAACACAATGGTGATCGCGGTCGTTGCGTTCGGTGCGTTCTGGCCAACGCTGCTCTCCACGATCCACGGTTTCTCTGAAGTTGAACCGCGGCTCTACGAAGTCAGCCGGGCATTGGGCTTAAGCCGTTGGCAGGTGATTTTCAAGATTGCCTTGCCCAGCGCCATGCCTGACGTGCTGGCGGGCCTGCGGCTGAGTATCACCGTAGCGCTGGGTCTGTCTGTGGTGGGCGAAATGCTGGCCAGCGGCCAAGGACTAGGGCAATGGATTCTGGTGGCTGGGCGGATGTTCCGTGCCCCTGATGTCTTTGCCGGGATCATTCTGTTGGGGGGCATCGGAGTTTTCACTGCCTGGTTGCTGGCAATCCTAGAAAACCACTTCCTGAAGTGGCGCAAAACTTACTGATTCATCATTAACCCAAGGTAATTAGCATGCTCGAACGTTTTGGTGTACTGCGCCAAACTTTGTTGTCGATGGCGGTACTGGGTGGTCTCTCTTCCGGTGCCGCTCACGCTGATCAGACAGTCCGGTTCGGTTACGCGCCGGGCAACGATTCCATAGCGCTGTTCATGGCAGTGGAGCAGGGCTATCTGAAGAAACGCGGCATTGAGCCAGACTTGAAGTTCATGACCGCGCCGCCCGTATCCATCGCGGCGCTGGTGTCAAATTCGATCGACATAGTTGCCGTTGGCCCGGGCTCGACGTTGCAGGCTATCGATGGGGGCGTTCCGTTGGTCGTGGTATTTGACGGGCAAACCCTGCCCACCGGTACCCAACTGGTGATCGTCGCCACCAAGGGGACCAATATAAAGACCGCTCACGATCTGGTCGGAAAAAAAGTGGCCGTAATTGGTTTTTCCAGCATTCTACACACCATGACAAAGCGGTGGCTGGAAGAGAAGGGCGTCGACTACAACAAGGTCGACTTCGTGGAAACGGGTCTGGCGCAAATGCCTGATTTGTTAAAGAACAAGCAAGTAGATGCTGCGGTCATCGCTGATCCAGTGTATCCGCGCGTCGTACAGGACCAGTCAGCCGACAAAATCGGTGATGTCTATGACACCGCGCCGACAGGTGTGGCCATCTCGGCTTATACCACTACTGAGCAGTGGGCGGAGGATAATAAGAAAGTGTTGGCCGATATTCGCGCCGCGCTGTCCGAAGGCGTCGACTATGCCAATGCCCACCCCGACGCGGTACGCGCTTCGATCGTCAAATACTTAAAGTTGCCTGAGGACGTCGTAGCCCAGATTGGACTGCCAGGCCTGGGCAAACAACCTTCGGTGGCGAGTCTGCAATGGGTATATGACGTAATGAAGCACCAAGGGCTGTTTCAAAGTGATGTGGACCTGAAAAAAGTGGTAGTTGACGGTAAGTAACATACCGCTGGAAGTCTATTCGTAAAGTTCACGGGGGCTGCTGTCCGCCCTCGAGAGCGAGCCGACGCGTCTGGAAATAGCGTCGGTGGCATGAGCAATGGTGTTTTGTATCAACCAAGGCCGAGTACTCAATATACGGTCGCGGGTGAGTGTTGCCGAAGAGCAGCCAACTCTGAAGAGTTCATATCTGCCCCCACTACTAACGGTCAGTAAGAGGTTGCAATGAAGTTTTATATGGGGAGTGTTTCTGTGATTACTTCTTTGGGTGCATTGATGGCATTGCCGGCACTGGCGAGCCAGCAATCCGACACCAAGGGGTTCGTAGAAGATTCGAAACTGTCAGTCCTGAACCGTAACTTCTATATCAACCGCGATATGCGTAATGGTGGCAGCTTCACCGCCGGCAGCGAGCCCCGCGGTTACGGCTCGGAATGGGGTCAAGGTGTGATAGGGCGCCTCACTTCGGGCTTTACCCAAGGGACGATAGGCTTTGGTGTGGACGCATTGGGGCTGTTTGCCGCCAAACTCGATACTGGAGATGGGCGAAGTGGCCTGCTGGCGCTAGAGCGCGACGACGAACGTCACGCCAAGGACACTCAGGCGTTCGCTGGCGCGGCATTGAAAATGCGTCTCTCTAACACAGAGTTGAAATATGGCGACCAAATGGTCAATCTACCGGTGTTCTCCACTGCTGACACGCGACTGTTACCTGAAACTGCCGAAGGCTGGCTTCTGACCAGCCAGGAAATCAAGGATCTGAGCATTTCTGCTGGTCACTTCACCGGCTTGCGTGCACGCAACGATTCCTCCCATGATAGCGTCGGGTTGACATCTACCGATTTGGCGGGGCTGGTCTACAAGTTCAGCAAGCAGGCGGCGGGTTCGTTCTACTATGCCGACACCGATAATCGCTTCAGGAAATACTACGTCAACGGCAACTATGTCTATCCGCTGAACAGTAGCCAAAGTCTGTCCTTCGATGCCAACTATTACAATACTAAGGGTGACAGCTCCCTGGCGACCTACGACAGGCTTGACAATCAAGCGTTCAGCCTGTCGGCAGGCTACAGTTTTGGCCCGCATAAAATCACTTTGTCGCATCAGCGTATCGTCGGCGACGGTGGTTACAACTATGGCATCGATGGCAACACCGCGATCTTCTTGGCCAACTCGGTGCAACTATCCGACTTCAACCAGGAAGATGAACGCTCTTGGCAGTTAAAGTATGATCTTAATATGGTGGCGTTCGGCTATCCGGGCTTAAATTTCATGACGCGCTACCTGCGCGGTGATGGATTCACGGCCGCCGGTACCACCGATGGCAAGGAATGGGAACGCGACACGGAAATAAAATATGTCGTGCAGTCGGGAGCCGCGAAAGATCTCAGTCTGCGCGTTCGACACGCCGTACGCCGTACCAGCGATATTGCGAACGGTGACATCGACGAGATCCGTATTATTACCGAGTATCCCATTAACATCTTTTAAGGCAGCAACACGCCTGCATTAGCTGAATATTTACGCACCGCGGCTCCTTGATCTCAGGCTTCCTCTGGAAGCCTTTTTTAGTTTTGAGAAAAGTGTGTTTCCAATCGCGAACTTACAGCCAGTCTGTTCTCGATGTTAACGTTTAAGGACTAATGCGCGTTACGGCTTCGAGGAAATATAGTGGACAGGGTTGAGCATCACCATAATGGGCGACGTATCGAGGCTCATCACGTTATGACAGCGGCTTTGACCGACGGCTATCGCCGAGGTGAAAGTGGTTTTGCGAGGATCGCATTGGCACTGTTCTTGGCGGGGTTTTCGACATTCTCGCTGATCTATTGCGTACAGCCGCTGATGCCGGTATTTGCCAGCGATTACGGCATCTCCGCTACGCAAAGCAGCCTTTCGCTCTCTGTCTCAACGATATGCCTAGCTGTCGGAATGTTGTTCACTGGGCCATTGTCCGATGCTTACGGTCGAAAACGGGTCATGCTCATGGCCTTGTTCGCCGCCACTCTGGCGACATTGTGCTGCGCACTGAGCACCACCTGGCCAATGTTTCTGCTATTTAGGGCTCTGGTGGGGTTGTCGCTGAGCGGGGTCGCGGCAGTAGGAATGTCCTACCTAAGCGAAGAGATCAGCATGCGCCACCTTGCGTATGCCATGGGGTTGTATGTCAGTGGTAACGGAATCGGCAGCCTGACCGGACGGCTATTGGGCGGGGTGCTCGTGGACTGGCTGAACTGGCGTGTGGTCATGGGGTTGATGGCAGCGGTGTCATTGCTGGTAGCAACAATATTTGCCTATGCATTGCCGCGTTCTACTCGATTCATCGCCAGTCCATTGAACCTGGCTTATCTGGTCGGAGGGATCTCGGCGCACTGTCGAGACAAGGGCCTGCGGTTGCTGTTCCTGCAAGGATTTCTGTTGATGGGGGTATTTGTCGCGCTCTTCAACTACATCACGTATCGGCTACTAGAACCTCCTTTTAGCTTCAGCCAAGCCTGGGTCGGACTTGTCTTTGTGGTCACCATCACTGGCATCATCGGCGCCTCCCACCTAAGTGCGATGGCTGATCGCTTCGGGCTGGCTAATATGTTCATCGTGGTGGTGACAATCCAGCTGATTGGAGTACTGTGTACACTCAGCAGCCATATCGTGGTGGCGTTGCCAGGGCTGTGCATTTTTACACTGGGTTTCTACGGCGCCCACTCCATTGCCAGCGGTTGGGTCGGTCAACGTGCCACTCATGCCAAAGCGCTGGGGTCTTCGCTCTACCTGTTTTTTTATTACTTAGGGTCCAGTGTGGCGGGTACGGCCGGTGGAATATTCTGGCAGGCGTTTAATTGGCGTGGGGTGGTGTTTTTCGTCAGCGCCATGTTGATGTTTTCGTTGTGGATCGCCACAAAGCTAAAGCGTCTGGATTGATCATGCAGGTGTGCCGCCAGCTGCACGTCGTGTTTGCCTGTCTTTCAGAGATGGACAACTACTTATCCGTTACGACGGATTTCCGTGCGATCGTCGTGCCTGTGGGGTTTATGGTCAGGCGATAAGTCTCCGCACCGCGCAAACCGTTTAAATAGAAGAGGCCGCCTAAGCGGCCTCATCTTGCTATTTAAAGTATTTATCGACGTAAGACTGAATTTCGCGGCGCATGAAGCGACCCGAATCATCGGCGCGCTCCTCCCATCCGAATACGCAGGCGGTGATGATGCCGTCGAAGCCGGTTTTTGCCAGTGAGCTGAAGAACAGATCCCAGTCGATTTCGCCCTGGTGTATGTCCATATGCTGATGCACGGTAACCTTCGCTCCTGGTGGGTTGACGATGTAGCGCAACCCCGATGATGCCTTGTGGTTGTAGGTGTCGGCGATGTGCACGTGGGCAATCAACGACCCGGCCTCGGCGATCATCTTTTCCATGTCATCGCCGAAGTAAAAGGTGTGGGGCGTGCAGTAGAGAAACTTGACGTTCTGCGAGCCGATGGTTTTCAGCATGTCCAGGGCCGGGTGTAGAGTCTCGCACCAGTCCTCAGGATGGGGTTCAACGTTGAGGGTTACACCTTCCTTTTCCAGTACCGGCACCAACTCCTCCATGGAACGCCACCAGGCGGCTTCGCTTGATTCGTGGCTGTGAGAACCACCGCAGCAACTGACTTTATGGCCGCGATCAGGGGATGGACCTCGGCCGAATTCAGAATTCATGGTGGTGCAGCCCATCTCCACAGCAATCTGGATCGCCTCCTTCCAGTAGTTGACGGCCGCCCTGCGCTCGTCCTCATGGGGGCTGGCCCAGCGGTACATCGGAAGTAACGAAGCGAGCTGGAGGTTGTGGTCACGCAGTGCCTTTTTGAACTCGCTGATGCGCTCCTTGTGCGCGCGGGGGCGAACCCACCATGGCAGGAAGTCGTCGCGGGGAGATAGCTCCAGGTATTCATAGCCCAGTTCTGCGGTCTTGCGGCACAGTTCGGGCAGGCTGAGGTGACGATGCATGTAGGGATCGAGCGCGATTTTCATTGTTGTTCTCCATAGCAATTGCGGGCGCATATTCGGGTTGGTCAATGCGGTAGGCAGAGACGCCAAGCGTCAGTAGGGGACCCAGGCGGCGTCTTTATCGGCGGATTCCACGCAGCGCTCGACCCAGCGGACCCCTTCGACACCTGCGTCGATATCGGGGTAGCTAATCGCTGCCAGTGCCTCGACATCGCCTCGGTCGGCGGCGTCCATGGCCAGAGCGAAGCGGTAGTAGAGGTTGGACCAGGCTTCGAAGAGGCCTTCTGGATGACCGGCACCGATTCGGTCGTCGAGCAACGCGTCGGCATGCAGATACCCCATGCCCCGCTCAAGGATCTGAGCGGGCTGCTCCTGCACTTCGAAACTCAGTTGGTTGGGGCGCTCATCCCACCATTCCAGGCTGGCACGTGAGCCAATGACGCGGATCTTCTGGCCGTGCATGGAGCCTGCGTTGACCGCGCTGGACCAGACCATGCCCATTGCGCCGCCTTCATACTCCATGAGGGTGTAGGCGTTGTCCTCCAGCGGTGCGCGGCTGGCCACGAAGCTCTGGCGGCTGCACATCAGGCGTTTGATTTTCAGGTCAGGCAACATCACTTCTGACAGGTAGAGTGGGTGTGTTCCTACATCGCCAAGCACGTAACTGGGGCCTGCCTGGCGGGGGTCCACACGCCATTGCGTTGCCTGACTCTGCGCTTCAACAGGCGCACTATGAAACCCGTGAGCGAACTGCATGTGCACCATGCGGATTTCGCCCAGCTCGCCTCCAGCAATCATCGCCCGAGCCTGCTCGATCAGTTGGTGGCCTGCGTATCCATAAGTCACACCTACCACCCGATTATTGGCTTTGGCCACCCTGCGAAGGGTCTCGGCTTGCTCGACGGTAAAACACAGAGGCTTCTCGCAAACCACATGTAGCCCCGCTTCGAGGGCGGCCTTGGTGATCGCGTAGTGGGTGCCATTGGGTGTGGCAATTGATACGGCTTGAATGCCATCGGGGCGCTGGGCTTCCTGCTCAAATAGGCTCAGATAATCGGCATAACAGCGATCAGGGTCGACACCCAGCTGTTCGCCAAACGCGCAACCTCTGACCGGGTCGATGTCGAAGGCGCCGGCCACCAATTCGAAATTGCGATCGCGCAGTGCTGCGCTGCGGTGGATATAGCCGATCTGACTCTGGCTGCCGCCGCCGACCATGGCCCAGCGTATAGGCTGAGAAATTCGTTTGCTGCCGTTGATCATGTTGTTGTCCTTGTTAGTCAGCGTGGTGGATTAGAAACCGGTGCAGGCGAGGAAGGCTCGACTAGCGGCGACATCGTCCAGGCTGCCATTGGCGTTACGCGGATCGCGTTCTTGCTCGACGGTGATGTAGCCCTCGTAGCCCAGCTCGTGAATCAGGCTATACAGGGCGGGATAATCGATGACGCCTCGGCCAATCGGGCACATGACACCTCTGCCGCAGGCGTCGAAAAACCTGATGCGTTCATTCATCACCTGGTCAAACACGTTCTGGTCAATGTCTTTGAAGTGGATGTAATCCAGGCGATGGGCGTAAGTGCGCAGCGACGCAACAGGGTCCATGCCGGCGTAGTAGAGATGCCCTGTGTCCAGGCACAAGCCCGCGACTTCGTCAGGGATGTCGTCCACTAGCCGCGCCAGTTCATCAGCGAATTCGATATAGCCGCCAGCGTGAGGGTGGATCACGGGCCGGATGCCGTATTCCTTCCACGCGATGTCACAGACAGCGCGGATGTTTTCCATCATGTCGTTCCACGCCGAGTCACTCAGTCGCGGAGCTTGATCGGAGTGGCCGGCGGCGTAGTCACGTTCATCGTGGCCCCAGTCCATGATCACCAAATAGGGGCCCGCGTACCGCTGTTTGGCTTCCTGTTCGATGGGCGGCAGTGTGTTGAGCAGTGTGCAGATGTCGTGGGTCTGGCGAAGCAGGGCAGGTCGGTTTGTGGGGGTAGCCAAGTCATCAAAGATCGTCCCGGCAACGACATGCAGCTGATTTTCCGCCAGTGCAGAACTTACTACTGCAGCATCCAGCGGTAGATAGCCGTATGGCCCCAGTTCGATTCCCCGATAGCCCGCTTCGGCGGCCTCACTCAGGACACGGCGCCATGGCGGTAAAAATGGATTTTTGACGTCGTCGACGCCCCAGCAGCATGGCGCGGTGGAAATGTGGATGGTCATGAAGCACTCCGCAATTGTTGTTTTTAGCGAGCGTTTAGCGTGTGAAACGATGCTAGTGAGATGTGTCAGCAGGCGCTATGGGGGAGTGGCTTAACCTGTCAAAACCCTTCCTGATTTAAAAAAGAGATGTCAAAACATGTCAAAATTGCCCCGTCAAAAACTGCGTCCCACGATGGAAGATGTCGCTCGCGAAGCGGGCGTCAGCCTCTCGACCGTGGACCGTGTTCTGAATATGCGCGCCGATGTCCGTGCCGATACTGCACAGCGCATCGCTGCGGCGGCAGCGCGATTGGGCTTTCATGCCAAGGGCGTCATCGAGCAGCGGGTATTGAATGACCGACCCACTGTACGGCTTGGCTTTTTGCTTCAAAAAAAGCGGGGTGGCGTTCTATCAGGGGCTGGCGCAAGCGCTATCGAACGCTGCTGCAACGTTTGCGCGGGCGCGTATTCGGGTCGTGATCGGCTACCTGGATGACCTTGATCCGGCCAACGTCGCGCAACGAATTCTGGCGTTGCGCGAACAAATCGATGGCTTGGGCGTGGTGGCCGTGGATCATCCGGTGGTGCGTGAGGCCGTTGCCACGCTTCGTGATGCCGGGGTCCCTGTGGTGGCGCTGATCTCTGAGCTATCGACTGCTGCCGGTGCAGGCTATGTGGGCGTAGACAACCGGGTGATGGGGCGTACTGCAGGCTGGTTCATTTCTCGGCTGGCAGCGGCTCCAGGTTCGTCCGCCGTCATGGTCAGCAGTCAGCGTTTTCAGTGCCAGGAGTTGTGCGAATTCAGCTTCCGCAGCTATCTGGCTGACCACTCGGGCGATTGGGAGTTGCTTGCCTCGCGCCTTACTTTGGAGGATGACGATTTCGCTTACGGCAATACCCTGGACTTGTTGGCGGGCGAGCCCGATCTCGTCGGACTGTACATCGCTGGGGGCGGGATCGCAGGCGTGGTGCGAGCGTTGCGTGAGCACAAAGCGCAGGAAGCTCGCCTCCCCGTAGTGATCTGTCATGACCTGACGCCATTGACTCGGGAGGCTTTGAAAAGCGGCTTGGTGCAGGCTGTCTTGTCGCATCCGGTTGCGAGCGTCGCCGAGCAGGCAGTGAGCGCATTGGTCGAAGCGGTCAAGGACGGTTCAACGGGAGTAATTGCGCGGGTGATGTTGCCTATTCAGATCGATGTCCCCGAGAGCGTCTAGAGATTTACCAAGTTGCTCAAGGCTGAGGATCCGGCATTATCTGGCCCGCGAGAATCACGTAAAGACGATATCAGAGCTTTGTGAACATAAATTCCATTACCTGTTGCGATGGAAAAATAATTCGAATATTGTTTTTGACACGCATGCCAATCGGTACGGCGAAACAGAAAAACAATAGGAACCTGCCCATGCTCCGTTTATCGCTTTGCTTCAGTGTGCTTGTATTTTCCCTCGCTGCTCATGCCGATCTGAAGATTGGAGTCACCGTAGGCAATTACGATAACTACGTGGCCTATCTGGTATAGGCATTGCAGACCCACGCCAAAGAAATTCCGGGGGGCGTGACGATTCAGGTGGAGGATGCTAGCAATGATGTGGTGCGCCAGCTGAGTCAGGTCGAGAGCTTTGTCAGCCAGAAGGTGGATGCCATTATCGTCAGTCCCGCCGACACTGCCGCCACTGCTGGTATCACTTCTCGCGTGGTCGCGTCTGGCATTCCGCTGGTGTACATGAACACACGCCCTGAAGTTGATACGCTTCCTGACGGCGTTGTCTTTGTGGGCGCCGATGAGCGAGAAATTGGCCGTATGCAAATGCAGTACCTGGCCGAACAAATGGGGGGCAAAGGTAGCCTTGCGATCATACTGGGTCGGCATGGCGCATGCGGAGACGCGTAAGCGTACCGATGGCGTGAAGGACATTCTGGCCAAGTACCCAGAGATCAAAGTCGTTGAAGAGCAGAGTGCCGATTGGCAGCGCGAAGCCGGAATGACGTTGATGAACAACTGGCTGACAGCGGGTGAAAAAATCGATGCTGTTGCAGCCAACAATGATGAGATGGGTATCGGCGCCGCGATGGCACTCAGGCAGGCGGGGCAGGGGGCAACAATGGTCGCCGGTATCGACGTTACGCCTGATGCAATGACGGCATTGAAAAAAGGACTGTTGATGGTCAGCGTTTTTCGCGATCCGGTGGCAATCGCCACGACGTCTTTGGATGCCGCAGTCAGCCTGGTACACCATGAGGGTGTCAAAGGAGAGGTCTGGGTACCTGCTACGTTGCTTACGCCGAAAAACGTTGACCAGTTTGTAGCGAAATAACCATAAGCGGAGCTGAGAATGGCATCGGTAGCTTTTACGTGGCTGATTGATGAAATGGAGGGAGGAGCCCGTGGTGAGATTATCCAAGTTAAATCGTTGGGGTTAGCTGTTTATCTTTGTATTCATCAAGGATAATGTTGATGTTTTTGGGAGATGCGCTTGCCGCCAGGATGGTGAGCGAAAAATCCATGTTTTTGCTTCGCTGCTTAGTTGTGGGTTAGCGCATGTAGGATCGACGCTGCCACGGCCAATTGGTTTGGCACGCAGGTCCGCCTAATTAGGCTTAATAAGTTATCCGTAAAATCTCTCTCCCCTCAGTAGAGGGGAGCGCTACCTTTAATATACTAGGTAATACGTGCCGATGAATGATGCCTGTCAGTCAGTTATTGTCGATTCAGCTTTTCCCAGGATGAATTAAAAAACTGTGCACAGCGCCTACGGCCGGCACACCCAGTCCATCTGTTTTCCACACGAGTCCGAGCTCCATCTCTGGAGGTGGATCAAGCAACGGACGCATTTCCAAGCGTTTCCCTTCGAGTGACCATGGTCTGAACACCATCTCGGACAGTATGGTTATTCCAAAGCGATGGGCGACCAACTCACGAAGCGACTCCATCGATCCCGTCCTGAACGCGATATCAGGCACTACTCCAGCCGACTTCCAATACCGACTACTCGATGCCTCGCCTTCGTCGACCGTGAGCAATATGTAGGGGAAACGTTCGATATCTTTCAGCTGTATTTGACTTTGTTGCATGAGCGGATGGTCGGCTGCTAGCCAAATCTGACGTGGCGACCGCAAGAGTACGGCTTTCTGAAGAGTAAGATCTGCATCGGAATTGGACAGGATAATGAGGCCTAGATCCAACTCGCCATCCGCCACAGCTTCTTCGATGGCAACGCGATCCAGATCCCGTAGATCGAAAATGATGTTGGGGTAGCTTTTACGAAATCGCGCCAACAGTGCTGGCAGGTAATACCCCAATACAGTGTAGCTAGCCCCGATGCGTACCGTTCCGCTTAAAGCAATGTCGTTCGTGAGTGGCTCGCTTACAGCATCCTGTACTGCATTTAGGATCGACCGAGCTCGCTCTAAAAATCGGTAGCCCTCACGTGTGAGCCTGACCCCGTGAGGTAGCCGCTCGAAAAGGGTGACACCAAGCGTTGCCTCCAACTGGCTCACGGCCGATGTGATTGCCGATTGAGAAATGTGTTCATTAGCAGCTGCCAAGGAAAATTGACCGCTGTCAGCCGCTGCCGCGAAATACCTGAGCTGCCGAATCGTAACGTCACGAAAGCTGGGCATCTGTTTTTTTTATACCTGGGGTTCGTTTTTAGAGTTTTACGATAGCGCAATTGGTGGATAGGGTGTCGAAAATTCGATTGGCGCTCGTGCGGCTGACCGACCACAAGAATAAAGCCTGAGGATTTGCCCGATGACTACGCCCGTCCCAACGCTGGATGATAAATACATCCTAGAATCAGGCACTGTTCTGATGACGGGTGTGCAGGCACTCGTACGGCTACCTATGATGCAACGCCAGCGCGACATGGCCGTGGGGCTAAACACCGCTGGATTCATTTCTGGCTATCGTGGCTCGCCGCTTGGGAATTTCGACCAAGCCCTTTGGAAAGCTCGCGACCATCTGAAGTCCCAGCACGTCAAATTCCATCCTGGCTTGAATGAGGATCTGGCGGCAACCTCAGTCTGGGGTACCCAACAAGTCAATATGTTCGAAGGCGCCACCTACGATGGGGTTTTCGGAATCTGGTATGGCAAGGGCCCAGGCGTAGATCGCTGCGGTGATGTTTTCAGGCATGCAAACGCGGCAGGTACCTCTCAGTTTGGTGGGGTACTGGCGATCGCTGGCGACGACCACGGTGCGCGCTCGTCGTCTCTGCCGCATCAAACCGAGCACATCTTCAAGGCGGTAATGATCCCCGTATTGGCTCCATCCGGCGTACAGGAATATCTGGATTACGGCCTGCATGGTTTCGCAATGTCTCGGTATTCAGGTTGCTGGGTGGCGATGAAGGCCGTCGCAGACACCGTCGAAAGTGGGGCAGTCGTTGATGTGAGCATCGACCGTGTGCGCCCTATCATCCCTGACTTTGAACTTCCAGTAGGTGGGCTGAACATTCGGTGGCCGGATCCTCCTTTGGCCCAAGAGCAGCGCCTACTAGAGCACAAGCTGTACGCTGCTGCCGCTTACGCCCGGGCGAACGGTATCGACCGGATAGTGATGGATGCGCCCAAGGCTCGCATCGGTATCGTTACTTCCGGGAAGTCTTATCTGGATGTCTGCCAGGCGCTGAGAATGCTCGGTATTGACGAGACTCGAGCGAAAGAGATCGGTCTGCGCGTTTATAAGGTAGGCATGGTCTGGCCACTGGATGCGGAGGGCGTACGCCAGTTCGCTGAGGGATTGGAAGAGATCATCGTGGTGGAGGAAAAACGCCACATGATTGAGTATCAGCTCAAAGAAGAGCTCTACAACTGGCGTGAGGACGTCCGCCCTCGTATCGTCGGAAAGTTTGATGACAAAGGCGAATGGACGCGGCCGCACACAGCCTGGCTGCTGCCAGCAACTAGCGACCTGACTCCGTCGCAAATCGCTCGTGCTCTAGCCAAGCGGATTCTCGGCTATCACAAAAGTGGTGAGCTGCAAGTCTCCCTTGCAGTTCTCGAGGCGCAGTTAGCCGCCAACAAAAGCTTTGGCACACTGATGGATCGGGTGCCTCACTACTGTTCCGGATGCCCACACAACAGTTCCACCAAAGTTCCTGAGGGCAGTCGTGCCCTTGCGGGCATCGGCTGCCACTACATGGCTGCCTGGATCTATCCGGAGACGAAGACTTTCAGCCAGATGGGCGGCGAAGGTGTTGCCTGGATCGGTCAGGCACCCTTCACGAGCACACCTCACGTATTTGCGAACTTGGGCGACGGTACGTATTTCCACTCGGGCCTGCTTGCTATTCGTGCTGCCGTTGCTGCGAACGCCAACATCACCTACAAGATTCTCTACAACGATGCTGTCGCCATGACTGGGGGGCAGCCTGTCGATGGGACATTGAATGTCCCGCAAATCTCACGTCAGCTCGCAGCGGAAGGTGTTCAGCGAATAGTAGTCGTGACGGACGACACAGGTCGTTATGCATCGATCTCAGACCTAGCAGTCGGGGTACCTGTGCTGGGGCGCGAGGAAATGGATTCTGTGCAGAAATCGCTGCGCGAATTCAAAGGCGTCTCTGCCATCATCTACGACCAAACATGTGCCGCCGAGAAGCGCCGTCGTCGTAAGCGCGGTAAGTTTCCAGATCCGGCACGTCGCGTGATGATCAACGAAGCTGTGTGCGAAGGCTGCGGCGATTGTAGTAGCAAGTCGAACTGTATGTCCGTGACGGACGTCGAGACAGAGTTTGGAAGCAAGCGTGAGATCGACCAGTCATCGTGCAATAAAGATTTCACGTGCCTGAGCGGCTTTTGCCCGAGCTTTGTAACGGTGGAAGGTGGAACGCTTCGTAAGCCCAAGGCTTTAGCAGACGAGGACGATTGGGATTTACCAGCGCCTCGGCTCGCACCTATGGATCAGCCCTATAGCATTCTCATCACTGGCGTGGGCGGTACGGGGGTTGTCACCATCGGCGCGCTTCTGGGTATGGCGGCATTCATTGAGGGCAAAGGCACGCTCAATCTAGATATGGCAGGGATGGCCCAAAAAGGCGGTGCCGTTTGGTCTCACATTCGTATCGCTTCTCGTCAAGACCTGCTGCATGCACCCCGCATAGCGGAGGGTGAGGCCGATCTGCTGTTGGGTTGCGACCTGGTAGTGAGCGCGAACACCGAAACGTTGTTGAAAATGCGCCAAGGCGTCAGCCAAGCGGTGATCAACAGCGAGGAAAATATTACGAGCGCCTTCGTTCGGACGTTTGCTCGTCAGGCTGAGAGTGGTGATTTGCAAGCTAACCCTGATCCGGTATTTCGCACCTCAGAAATGGCTCAGCAAATCACAGATGCTGTGGGGGATGGGCGAGCGACCTATCTGGATGCCAGTCGGATCGCTACAGCGCTGATGGGTGATTCGATCGCCACCAACACGTTCATGCTTGGTTTTGCCTGTCAGAAAGGGTGGCTTCCTGTCGCGCAAGAATCCTTGATCCAGGCTATCGAGCTCAATGGCACCGCTGTTGGCTTCAATAAAGCAGCATTCATGTGGGGCCGTAGAGCTGCCTGGAATCTCCCGAAGGTTGAAGCCAAGTTGGCAGGAGCTCAGCTAAAAATCGCGGATCGGGTGTTGTCAGAAACTCTGGAGCAGCAGGTCGCGCGTCGTGTCGAGTATCTAACTAGCTATCAAAATGCTGGATTCGCGGCTCGCTATAAGCAACGTGTTGACGATTTTATCCACGCAGAAACGAAGCTCAACGGTAAAGCCGGCGATCTCAGCGAGGCGGTTGCTCGTTATTACTTCAAGGTGCTTGCGATCAAGGATGAATATGAAGTTGCACGTCTCTACACCAGCGGTGAGTTCCTGAAAAAAATCGAGTCGACATTTGAAGGTGACTACCGACTGCGCTTCCACCTGGCTCCACCTATTTTGAGCAAGACCAATGAAGGTGGACAGCCTAAAAAATCCAGTTACGGCCCATGGATGCTCAAGGGCTTTCGGTTGCTGGCCGCTTTCAGAGGCTTACGTAATACCTGGGCAGACCCATTTGCTCGCACTCACGAGCGAAAGGCTGAGCTTGCGTGGCTTAAGGCCTATGGCGAAGTTCTTGACGAAGTGCATAGCGGCCTGACTGCCGACAATATCAGCGTGGCCCAGTCCCTTGTTTCACTCCCTGACGCAGTGCGCGGCTATGGGCATGTCAAGGATCGGTACCTCGAAAAGGCCTATCAGCGTAGAGATGTATTGCTGAAGCAATGGCGTGAACCCGCACTATTTCATGATGCAGCATCGCCCGTGGGCATGATCGCTGTCGCACAGTTGTAACGAGTGCCCTAAATGCGTGCCGAGTCATTGGTACGCATCTATCTGCCAAAGCTCTGCATTCGTGAATTTTGGTTTGGCTGAGGTTTGACGTTCACGTAAAGGATACCCATGCCCACTTTCAGCATTTCTGACCTGGCCAATGAGCTGAATGTAACCACTCGCACCATTCGATTTTACGAGGAACGGGGCATGGTCACTCCGGCACGCAGAGGTCTGGAGCGAATTTACAACAGTCGTGATCGAGTCATCCTCAAGCTGATATTGCGGGGCAAGCGCATTGGCTTTTCCTTGAACGAATGCAAGGAGCTTATCGACATGTACGACCCGAGCGGCGGCAACGAGAAACAGTTGGAGCGCTTCCTGGAGAAGATCGTCGAGCGTGTGAATCAGCTCAACCGGCAGGCCCAAGATATCCAGCTGATGAAAGCCGAGCTTGATGGGCTTGCCTTGCGATGCCAGACCACCCTTGCCAGTACACAAAACAGTGTCACCCAACTCGATTTGAGCCCCATCAAATAAAAACGGAGACCACTCATGAGCCACTTACCAGGACTCAATTTTTTCCTCGGCGAAGACATCGACATGCTGCGCGATTCTGTAGCCGGATTTGCTGCCAAGGAGATTGCCCCCCGTGCCGAGGAGACTGATCGGACTGATCAGTTTCCGATGGATCTCTGGAGGAAATTCGGTGACATGGGACTGCTGGGCCTGACTGTCAGCGAGGAATACGGAGGTACCAGCATGGGGTATCTCGCTCACATGATCGCAATGGAAGAAATCTCTCGTGCTGCCGGCGGTATAGGTCTCTCATACGGCGCGCATTCCAACCTCTGCGTCAACCAAATCAATCGCAACGGTACGGACGAGCAGAAGCGTAAGTTTTTGCCACGGCTGATCAGCGGCGAGCACATCGGTGCGCTTGCGATGAGTGAGCCAAACGCAGGTTCGGACGTTGTCTCCTTGAAGCTTCGCGCAGATAAGAAGGGCGATCGCTATGTGCTCAATGGCACGAAGATGTGGATCACCAACGGCCCAGACTGCGACGTGCTAGTGGTGTATGCCAAGACGGATCTGGCAGCAAATGCCAAAGGTATGACTGCATTCATCTTGGAGAAGGGCGCTCCAGGGTTTTCAGTAGCGCAGAAGCTGGACAAGCTGGGTATGCGAGGTTCTCACACCGGTGAATTAGTGTTCCAGGACGTCGAAGTTCCTGAAGAAAATGTGCTGGGCGGCGTCGGTGAAGGCGTCAAGGTGCTCATGAGCGGCCTTGATTACGAGCGCGCGGTTCTTTCGGGCGGCCCGTTGGGCTTGATGCAGGCTGCTATGGACGTAGTAGTGCCTTACATCCATGACCGCAAACAGTTCGGCCAAAGCATCGGTGAATTTCAGCTGATCCAAGGCAAGATCGCCGACATGTACACCACTCAGCAAGCTTGTCGCTCATACCTCTATGCCGTGGGCAAACACTTGGATGCACAAGGAAGTGGGCATGTCCGTCAGGTTAGAAAGGACTGTGCAGGCGTCATCCTGTACGCCGCTGAGAAAGCCACATGGCTGGCGGGAGAGGCGATTCAAATTTTGGGGGGTAATGGCTACATCAATGAGTTTCCAGTTGGCCGACTGTGGCGTGATGCAAAACTTTATGAAATTGGTGCGGGCACCAGCGAGATCCGCCGCATGCTGATCGGGCGCGAACTATTTAACGAAACGCGGTGAGCTCTTGCTCGGGCTGACAGCCCGTGGTTTGTAGACGACCGGCAGAGGCGCAGTTTTTCTGAGCTGTTGCTCTTGTTAATCAGAGTAGGGCAATAAAAATAAGAGGCACCCATGACCACCCTCAATACACATATCAATACGCGCTCGCCTGACTACGCCGCTAGCCGCGACGCTTTGCTCGCGCAGGTCGAAGGTCTGCGTGCGTTGCTGGCTCATGTAAGCGAAGGCGGCGGGGCCAAGGCGCAAGAGCGTCACATAGGCAGGGGCAAGCTGCTTCCTCGCGATCGAATCGATCAGTTACTGGACTCAGGCTCGCCATTTCTTGAAATAGGGCAACTTGCTGCCTACGAGGTCTACGGTGAGGATGTTCCCGCCGCAGGAGTCATCGCTGGCATCGGTCGAATCGAGGGGGTCGAGTGCATGATCATCGCCAACGACGCCACGGTAAAAGGGGGTAGTTATTACCCTCTTACTGTCAAAAAACATCTGAGAGCCCAAGCGATTGCGCAGCAGAACCGCTTGCCGTGCATTTATCTTGTGGACTCTGGTGGCGCCAATTTGCCACGCCAGGATGAGGTGTTCCCTGATCGAGAGCATTTTGGCCGCATTTTTTTCAACCAAGCCAATATGAGTGCTCAAGGTATCCCACAAATCGCGGTCGTAATGGGCTCTTGCACTGCTGGCGGCGCCTACGTTCCGGCCATGAGTGACGAAACCATCATGGTGCGTGACCAGGCCACGATCTTCCTGGCGGGGCCCCCATTGGTAAAGGCGGCAACGGGTGAGGTCGTCACTGCTCAAGACTTGGGTGGTGCTGATGTGCACTGCAGAACATCGGGTGTGGCAGACCATTATGCCGAAGATGACGCTCATGCCTTGGCCATTGCTCGTCGCTGTGTTGCTAATCTGAATTGGCGCAAGCTGGGACGACTGGACTCTGTTGCTTCGATCCCTCCTCGCTATCCTGCAGAAGAGCTCTACGGCGTCATCCCGGTGGATTCAAAGCAGCCATTCGACGTGCGCGAGGTGATTGCACGAATCGTCGATGACTCCCAGCTGGATGAGTTCAAAGCACTCTTTGGTACAACGCTCGTCTGCGGCTTTGCACGACTCAATGGTTATCCTATTGCCATTCTCGCCAATAACGGGATTCTCTTTGCTGAAGCAGCGCAGAAGGGCGCGCACTTCATTGAACTAGCCTGCCAGCGCGGCATCCCGCTGCTCTTTCTTCAAAACATCACGGGCTTCATGGTGGGGCAGAAGTACGAGGCGGGTGGTATTGCGAAGCACGGTGCAAAGCTTGTCACAGCTGTTGCCTGCGCACGTGTCCCCAAGTTTACGGTGATCATTGGCGGCAGCTTTGGCGCTGGCAATTACGGTATGTGCGGACGGGCGTACGATCCTCGATTTCTCTGGATGTGGCCAAACGCCAAAATCGGCGTCATGGGCGCGCAGCAGGCAGCTGGCGTCCTAGTGCAGGTCAAACATGAGCAGGCCCAGCGCTCGGGCCAGGTGTTTTCGGCTGAGGATGAGCAACAGCTCAAGCAACCCATCGTTGACCAGTATGAACGCCAAGCACATGCCTACTACTCCAGCGCACGGCTTTGGGACGATGGGGTGATCGATCCCGCGCAAACTCGCGACGTTCTCGCTCTAGCGCTATCCGCCAGCCTGAATGCCCCTATCGAGACTACCCAATTTGGTGTGTTCAGGATGTAAGACCGCACTCGGGTTGAGGGCTAAGCATCCACTTGGCCTGGGCTCGAATGGCGAAGACTTATACAGAGGATTGATTTGTGACTGACTACCAGACCATCGAAATCACGCGAGATCCATGTGGTATCGCGACACTGTGGCTGAACAGACCCGAAAAGAACAACGCGTTCAACGCTCAAATGATTGCTGAGCTGGTTGGGGCACTGCGAGTGCTCGCCGACGATGAGGAGATACGTTTTCTGTTTCTCCGTGGTCGGGGCAAACACTTTAGCGCAGGCGCGGATCTCGCTTGGATGCAGGCGTCAGCTGCTTTGGATTACGCCGCGAACTTGCGTGACGCCCACGAGCTGGGCGAGCTGATGAGCTTGGTTTATCACTTACCCTTTCCAACGGTCGCGGTGGTGACAGGCGCTGCTTTTGGCGGAGCTGTCGGATTAGTCTCGTGTTGCGATATCGCTATTGGCGCAAACGACGCGCTGTTCAGCCTTTCGGAAGTGCGGATCGGTCTCGCTCCCGGGGTCATTAGCCCATATGTCGTTCAAGCCATCGGCGAGCGTGCGAGTCGGCGCTACGCACTAAGTGCGGAAAGGTTCAATGGCGACCGCGCCTGCGAGATCGGCCTGCTTTCAGAGACTTATCCACTACCGGATTTAGAGAGTGCGGTAGAAAAGTGGACTGAGACCTTGATGCAGAACAGTCCTCAAGCAATGCGCGTGTGCAAGGCGCTGCTTCAGGAAGTGGGTAGTGGTGTCCTGAGTGATGCCTTACGTAAACGCACCGAAACTACCATTGCCGGCATTCGTGTCAGTGAAGAAGGGCAAGAAGGGCTCAATGCGTTTCTCGAAAAACGTAGCCCAGCGTGGGTTGGTCGTGACAACGCACCTTTTGATAGAGCCTGATGCCATGAAAAAAACAACAATTACGACTGTTTTGATTGCCAACCGGGGCGAAATCGCCTGCCGCGTAATGCGTACAGCCAAGGCTCTTGGCCTATCCACTGTCGCCGTGCACAGTGAAATCGACAGAAAGGCCCGTCATGTCCGCGAGGCCGACGTCGCAATCAATCTGGGCGGCGCCAAGGCCAGCGAGAGTTACCTGCTGATGGACAAGGTCATCGAAGCCGCGATCACGACAGGTGCTGAAGCCATTCACCCTGGCTACGGTTTTCTCTCCGAAAACGCCGAGTTTGCTCGAAAATTGGAGGATGCCGGCCTGGTTTTTCTAGGGCCTCCCGCCAGTGCCATTGACGCAATGGGCAGTAAATCAGCCGCCAAGGCATTGATGGAAAAAGCTGGTGTGCCTCTGGTGCCGGGATACCACGGTGACGACCAGGATATCGAAACATTTCGCGCCGCAGCCGAGCGCATCGGTTATCCAGTGTTGCTAAAAGCAACGGCAGGCGGCGGCGGCAAAGGCATGAAAGTTGTTGAGCGCGAGAGTGAGCTTGCCGAAGCATTGTCTTCAGCTCAGCGGGAGGCGAAGTCTTCGTTTGGTGACCACCGCATGTTGGTGGAAAAGTACGTTCTTAAGCCGCGTCACGTTGAAATCCAGGTGTTCGCTGACCAGCACGGGAACTGCCTCTATTTGAATGAGCGCGACTGTTCCATTCAGCGCCGCCATCAAAAGGTCGTCGAAGAAGCGCCAGCGCCGGGCCTGTCATCTCTTCTGCGCAAGTCCATGGGAGAAGCAGCTGTTCAGGCAGCGCAGGCGATCGGCTATGTCGGTGCAGGCACTGTCGAGTTTTTGCTGGACTCACGTGGTGAGTTTTTCTTTATGGAAATGAACACGCGACTCCAGGTAGAACACCCTGTGACAGAAGCGATCACGGGCTTGGACTTGGTCGCATGGCAAATCCGGGTCGCACGGGGCGAGCGTCTCCCTATCACTCAGGATCAGGTTCCGTTGAACGGCCATGCCATCGAGGTGAGGCTGTACGCTGAAGATCCTGAAGGTGGTTTCTTGCCAGCGAGTGGGCATCTCGATGTATATCGAGAGCCAGCGGCTGGGGCGGGACGGCGTGTGGACAGCGGCGTAGAGCAAGGCGATGAGGTATCACCATTCTACGACCCGATGGTCGCCAAACTGGTCGCTTGGGGGGAGAACCGTGAGGAAGCTCGCCAAAGGCTTCTCGCCATGCTTGGCGAAACCGTGGTCGGTGGGTTTAAAACCAACTTGGCATTTCTTCAACGGATTCTTGCCCATCCTGCTTTCACGAATGAAGAGTTGGATACCGGCTTTATCGAGCGTCATCAAGCAGAGTTGCTTCCTCCTTTAGAACCGCTCCCAGAGGCGTTCTGGCAGAAAGCGGCGTCCGCGTTTGTGGCGACAGACGTAAAGCGTCAGCGCGAAGATGATCCCCATTCGCCATGGAGCACTCACACCTCTTGGCGCAGCGGGTTGCCTGCAGTGAATGCCGTGAAGTTGGTATGCGCAGACACAATGCGTGTCGTACTGATCGATTCGAGCGCTGCGGAACGAGCCAAGGTTAACGTCATTCGTCATGCAGACACAGTGTATGTCCGTTGGGGCGTTGAATGGCATGCAGTGAAGCGTTTCGATCCAATCGCCGCTGCAGAGACGTCGCACGGTCATCAAGGGGGGTTAACTGCTCCTATGAATGGCAGCATCGTCAGGGTGCTGGTCGAGGTGGGGCAGGGTGTGGATGTGGGCGCGGCGCTGGTAGTGCTTGAGGCCATGAAGATGGAACACACGATCAGAGCTGCCGAAGCGGGCACGGTCTCAGCGGTCTACTGCGTAGAAGGGGAGCTGATCAGTGAGGGATCTGTTTTGGTGGAAGTGGAGACCCAGTCATGACGTTCCCAGATCGAGTTCGAGTCGTAGAAGTTGGCCCTAGGGATGGTCTGCAGAATGAACAGAGTCCACTTTCCATTGAGCAGAAAATTCGCCTGATCGATAACCTGTCGGGTACCGGCCTGAGCTATATCGAAGCGGGCAGCTTTGTATCGCCCAAATGGGTGCCTCAGATGGCAGGGAGTGCCGAGATCTTCGCCGGAATTACCCAAGAGCTCGGGATTACTTACGCCGCCCTGACACCCAATATGAAAGGGCTGGAGGCAGCCCTTGAAGCGGATGTCAAAGAGGTCGCCGTATTCGCCGCCGCATCCGAGTCATTTTCTCAGCGAAACATCAATTGCTCTATAGCCGAAAGCTTGGTGCGATTTATACCGGTTATTGAGACAGCTCAGCGACACGGCGTGCGGGTGAGGGGATACGTATCCTGTGTATTGGGTTGCCCATATGACGGAAAGATCGCCCCTGAAACTGTTGCAGATATAGCAGGAGAGTTACAAGGCATGGGCTGCTACGAAATTTCTCTCGGAGACACTATAGGGGTAGGAACGGCCTCGGCCACTCGAATGCTTATCGACGAGGTCGGTAGGCAAGTACCTCGTGAAGCTCTTGCTGGTCATTTTCACGATACCTATGGGCAAGCTCTTACGAATGTCTATGCGAGTTTGCTGGAAGGCGTCTCAGTCTTTGATAGCTCGGTTGCCGGCCTTGGCGGATGCCCCTATGCGAAGGGCGCCACTGGCAATCTTGCGACAGAAGATTTGCTTTATCTGCTACAGGGCTTGGGTATCGATACCGGCGTGGACTTAAGGAAGGTCGTTCAGGTGGGGCGGTCTATATCGACCCAGCTTGGTCGCTCTAACGGCTCTAGGGTTTCAAACGCTGTTGCCAGCTCCGAGGGATGATCCATGACGACTGCTACCGCTCAAAAGCTCCCTACGTCCGAACAGATTCGCGTCATGGCTTGCGATATGTTCAGTCGCGACGGTTACAAAGGTGTGGGTATGCGAAGGCTTGCCGCTGCGGTGGGCATCCAGGCCGGATCGCTCTAAAACCACATCGATAGCAAGCAGGCACTACTCAGTGAGCTCTTGACTGAGTACGAGTTGAGTTTGTTGCAGGTCTTCAAGAGCAGGAGTATCAGTCGAGCAAGCACCCCTCTACAGATGGTCGCCGTGCTGTGGGACAAAGTTGAGAGCTACGTTCACCAGAACAGCAAGCTTGCTCAGTTGGTTCGAGCAGAAGGTGCCAACCTGACGCCGATGCAGGCCAAAAGGATTGTGGCCATCCGGCAAAAAAGAGTGCGAGAGCTTTACCGACTTCTGGCAGCGATGCCAGAAGTTCGATTGAGTGATGGTGGCCTTCAGGCTGTAGCGGAAGAGCTCTACACGTTGGTTGACTGTAACGCGAAGCTGATTGTCGAACTGGACACGCAAAACAATGAGTTTGTGAGGCGGCAGTTGCGAGATATGGCATCCATGTTAATGATCAAGCGCGACTAGCGATTTGTAGCCTAATCCTTTTTGCTCCGGGCGTTAGCGAGGCCCACCACGCATGGGTAACACTTAATACCTGGGGCGTTTTCATAGTGTTGGGGGGAGAGCCGCTGCTTACTCGGCCTGCTTCAGAGGGCCGGCAGCACGAGCTCGCAAAAACTCTACGAATATCGAACAAACTTTCGACTGAGCGGCTTGCGGCTTGGTCACGATCTGAAACCTCCGTATCGCCCACTCATCAGCCAGCGGGATGGCCACCAGCTCTACGCCCGGAATATAGCTGATGGATTCACGTGGAATGATGCCCAGGCCCAGTTCGGCCTCGACCATCCGGCACACCGCGTCAAAGCTTTTGACGTGTACTTCGTATTTGATTTTCTGTTTGGCAAGTCGAGCCGCTTGATCCAGCCGACGATACAGAGGACTGTCTTTGTGCAAGGCGACGTGGTTAAAGGGCAGTGTTTCGCTGAAGGCCACTGAGCATCGCTCACTCAACGAGTGGCCATGGGGTACGACAACTACCAATTGATCGCTACGGTACTCCGTGATGGTCAACCCTCTTTCTTCTGCGTTGATCAGCTCGGTACCGATGCCGACATCGCTGACGTTACCACTTACGTCGTCAATAAGTTCTTCGCTGGTTCGCTCGTGGAGCTCAAGCTGAATACCGGCATGGGCTTCTCTATACGCTCGAATATCCTGGGGTAAAAACTGAACGATGCTGGATCGGTTGGAACTGATACGCAGATGGCCCTGCTCGCCGTCAGCGTAGTGGGATAGAGCGGCAGACATGGCCGTGATTTCACCGAGTACGTGCTTGGCGTGCTGCAGCAGACACAGGCCTGCGGGGGTTGGCTGAATGCCCTTTTGCAGGCGGTACAACAGTGGGGCACCCACTACCTCCTCAAGCTCCGCAATGCGCTTGCTCAACGCGGAAGGAACCAGGCCTTCTTTTTCTGCGGCACGGCCAAACGTGCCCTCATCACAGGCTGAAATAAAAAGTCTAAGTGTCGTTGGATCAAACCGCCACAGATTGTGCACAACGCCCCCCAAGAGATTTTTTCACCTTTGGCATCACTTTTTACCGTTACCCAAGAAGCTTAAGTGTTCCTAGCATGTCTGAATGATGAGGAACGAGCCATTATGACAACAAAAATCAATTTCTCTGGACGCTTTCTTTTTCTCTCATGCAGCGAGGCTGCAGTACGTAGCCAGCTTGCCGGTGAGAACCTGAGTGCTGCTGAGGCATTCCCCCTGCGCGACGACATCTCTACCGACGAAATTACCCCGGTGGTCATCATGATGACCTTTGATGAGCGGCTGGGGAAATATCCCTATGTTGGCTTCAAAACAGAGGGCGTGCTTCCGATTGCCGAAGACGCTGTCAAACAGGGTGGTTTTGAAATCACAGTCGCCGGCAGGCGATACGGCAAGGGTTCATCGCGCGAATCCAGTCCGCTCGCTGAGAAATCAGCGGGTATCCGTTTGATCATTGCTGAAAGCTTCGAGCGGATCTATCGCCAAAATTGCGACAACATCGGGATTTACACCTCGACGGATTTCGGCTTGATCGAAAGGATCAAGGCTGGTGAATCAATTGATATTGGTGAGTTCCTCAAGGGCAGGGACGCAGTGACTCAAGCAGTCATCAGCGCTGGAGGTCTGCTTTCCTACAGCACCCAGCATTTGCCCAAAGTCGCTGAAAAAGTCTTCAACGAAATTCCGACGAGTCGGCCTTTGACGCTCGTGGAGAAGATCATCGAGCGCCGTCGTGTAGCTCCTCATGGAGACATAGCAAAAGGCGAGGGCGTGTTTCTGTCCGCAGACTGGCGATTCAGCCATGATTACTTCACCGGCATGTGCGCGCACTTTATGCACGAAGCGTTTGGTCAAAACCTGACCTTGGCGCGGCCTGACGAAATCATCGCGTTTCAAGACCACCTCATCCTGGCGAACCAAAGCTTTCCACATGTTCGAGACAACCTGCTCGCAGCAGTGGGTGGTTTAGCGAGCGCTCATGATGAGTTCGTCAGGCGCTACCCGGTGCGTGCCCATGGCGCCCTCAAAGGTCAGCCGGGCTCAGAGGGTATCTGTCACGCGCTGATGACTGAAATGCATGCTCTGCCAGGGCAAGTCGTGGTGGGCACCGATTCTCATACTCCTCATTCCGGAGCCCTGGGCTGCCTGGCATTCGGGGCCGGTGCGACTGATATTGCTAATAGCTGGGCAACAGGGTTCATCAGATGTCGGATGCCCGAGACTATTCGGGTGGAGCTCAATGGTCGGCTTAACCAAGGCGTAACGGCCAAGGATCTTGTGCTTGAGCTACTGCGCAGTGATTCCATCAAGAAAGGCAACGCCATCGGTGCAGTCTTCGAATACGCCGGGGACGCAGTTACGGCACTATCAATAGACGAACGTGCCACGCTAACAAACATGGTTGCCGAATTAGGCGGTTTCACAGGGATCGTTGCGCCTGATCAAAAGACCGTCGACTTTATCCGGGCTCGCAGGGGGGTGAATATTGAACTCGAGGCCTGGATGGTCAGCGATGAGGGGGCAGAATATCGGGAAGTAATTTCGATTGATTGTTCAGAGCTGACGCCGCTGGTGGCATCTCCGGGTGACCCGGGAAACGGTTTGACCATTGATGAGTTAGCAGGGCCGGTACACATCGATATTGCTTACGGTGGGTCTTGCACCGCAGGTAAACGTGAAGACTTTGATTATTACCACGAGGTGCTTGCATGGGGTCTCAAACGTGGCCTTGCAATCCCTGAGCAGACCCGACTGTTCCTTCAATTCGGCACGCTTGCTGTGCGCGATTACTGCGTATCCATGGGTTATCTGAAAACGTTCGAAAAACTCGGGGTTGAACTGATCATGCCGGGTTGTGGGGCATGTGCTAACTGCGGCCCAGGGTCTTCGACCCGCGCCGACCAAGTGACGGTGAGCGCCATCAATCGAAACTTCCCAGGGAGATCAGGCCCAGGACAGGTCTGGTTGGCTAGCCCCTACACGGTGGCCGCGAGCGCGCTCTTGGGGCGTATCTGCAGCTTCGATCAATTGAAGCAGATCAGTGAGCAGCGCGAGGTGGTCGTATGAGCACCGCAACCGCTGACCTCTGCGATGAACATGAGACTGCGATTCACGATGGTGAACTGGCCATTTTGGCTGGCGACTGGCGATGGTTCGGACAACTACGTTCTTTGAAGGGCTCGGTATCTACCCTCGCAGCGGCTGGGTGCAATTATGAGATTCGGCAGGCACTCGCAGAGCTTGGCGCTGGTCGCATACTGTTCATTGATGCACAGGGCGATAAAGGCGCGTGCATTGGTGAAAATCTTGCCCTGCTTGCCCAGCGCAATGGCTGGGGTGGTCTGATTATCAAGGGAAATATTCGCGATGCCTCCCAATTGCAGCACGTCCCTTTAGGCATCGTGGCGCAGGGTACTTGGCCCCGACGAAGTGAGAATAAAGAAGGGGGGCGCCGTGACGTGCGCCTCGTGCTAGGCAACGAACATGTCTCCCCGGGCGACATCGTCTGTGCTGATGAGGACGGAGTGGTAATACTGCGTCATCCGTGAGCCGATCGTTCTTATAAATCTCCGACAATTACAATTATGGAGAATCACAATGGCTGGAATCGAAAGCTCCGCCGGCGGTGCCGGGCAGGAAATCAACGAGCTGCTGCTGTACCGTCGAATCGCATGGCGGATACTCCCGCTCACAATCGTGTGTTTTCTATTCTCCTACTTCGACAGAATCAACATCAGCTTTGCCAAAACTCAGATGCAGCACGAGCTTGGGCTTAGCGACGCGGCCTATGGGCTGGCTGCGAGTATTTTCTTCTTTGGCTACGTCCTTTTCGAAGTACCCAGCAGCTTTGGTCTCAAAAAATACGGTGCTCCAAGCTGGATCTGCCGAATTATGGTTTCTTGGGGGCTGGCGACAGCCGCATTGGTATTCGCTTACAACGAATACACACTCTACTTCCTACGCTTTCTGATTGGCGTGATGGAGGCGGGGTTCGGGCCTGCGCTTCTGTTCTACCTCGCCTGCTGGTTCCCCAAAAAGAACCTCGCCAGCATGAATGGTATTTGGTTTCTGTCGATCCCGCTGTCGGGCGTACTGGGAGCTCCCGTTTCAGGCTTCATTCTCGAATACATGAATGGCTTTCTCGGTTTAGCGGGCTGGCACTGGTTGTTCGTCCTTTCAGGGCTACCGTGCAGTGCGCTAGGAATCCTCGTACTATTCAAGCTTGATAAAGACATACAGTCGGCCAAGTGGCTTTCGGTTGCTGAGAAGGAGGTGCTACAACGTAACCTCGACAACGACAAGAAAGAGTCGAACCCGATTCACACAACCCTGCTCAAGGTGTTGTTGACCCGGGAGGTTGCGATCCTCTCCGTCATCTACTTCATGATCAAGCTGACTGGCTACGGGCTCAATTTCTGGATGCCTCATCTAATCACTTCAGCTGGTGTGAAAAGTCAGATGTGGGTGGGTCTGCTCACGGCATTGCCTTACCTGGTAGCAGCGGTGGGAATGATCTTGGTTACCCGGAGGTCTGATCGCTCTGGCGAGCGTAGGAAGTACCTCTGGCAGTGCATGCTGGTAGGCGGGATTGGTTACTTCGCCGCACTTTATTTCAATGATTCGTACGTGCTACTGACTGCGTTCCTGGTACTTGCGACTGCCGGGGTATTCATCGCGATCCCGATTTTTTGGACGATCCCTCAACAGGCCTTCAGCGGGCTTGCCATTGCTGGCGGTATCGCTGCAATCAATACAGTTGGGCAGTTGAGCGGGATGGTCGCGCCATTGTTGGTTGGTTATCTGAATGACCTCACTGGTAACACCTATATGGGCATGCTCGCCTTGGCGCCGTTTTGCCTTATCTGTGTTGGAGTCATCTTGTGGGGAATTCCAGATGATCGGCCGAGAAAGCCAAAGAAACCGGTCGGTGGCTCACACTCCATGACCGTGGTGAGCAGCTAAGCAACGCTCAGGGGGGGGGCGGTAATTAACTCGTTTATTCTTGACGACTTCCCCGCCGGAGTTCGTTGTGGAGGCAGACCGGTTTAGGCTTTTCGCCCCCTGCCCACAGCACTTGGGCACATTCGCCATTTATGGTGACTGGGCACTTGGTAAAGAGCGTCGGGTCAGTGCATCGCTGGAGGTCTGCCCCCTGCGAGCGGGTGTCCTACAATCCTGGCGTTTTGCACGGCAATTGGAGAATTGGAAGTGCTGAGTCACTGACTTCCGAGCCAGTGACTAATCACATGGGTGCGGCTGATGCCCGACCGGCCCCCACTCGCGAGATGTCGGACAGTGTAGAGCGCAGAGCTCGTGGCCTGCGCCACCGCATGCCGTGGCAAGCCCCTACCCTCGTTGCGCTGTGGAATCACTAAGACGATTGTACTCCGGCCTTGGGCGACGTATTTCAGACATGCTCTAAGCAAATCGCATCTCTGTAGTTTTCAAACACTCCCCAATCGATTTGGACGGGCTAATAGCCGCGGATCGCATCGACTGTATTTAGCAAGGGCATGCCTGCGTGCAAGCGATCAATATTGGCGAGGATCTGCTCGCCAATAATCTCGAACGATGCACTGGACGCGATGTGAGGAGTGACAATCACCCCGGGCGTGTTCCACAGTGGATGGTGCAGCGCCAGCGGTTCTTGGCTGAAAACATCAAGCAAGGCACCTCTCAATTGCCCGCTGGTCAGGGCATCCACCAGATGATCCTCACACAAATGGTCGCCGCGCCCGCAATTGATAACTGCTGCCCCCTTTGCGAGTGAGCCGAAGCTCTCTGCGCAGAGAATGCCTCGGGTGTGTTCGGTCAAGGGCAGCAGGCAGATCAGAATGTCCAGCCCCTCCAAAAATATTGGCAGTTGGTTGGTGGTAAATGTCTGAACCTGCTCGATGGCTTGTTCGTTGCGGGCCCAGCCTCGCGTGTTGAATCCAAGTTGGGCCAGTTGCACCGCGACCGCTTTTCCCAACTGGCCAAGGCCCATGATGCCAACCTTGGTGTCGCGGGCAGGTCGTTGCGGTAGGCGCTGCCAGGTCTGTGTGGATTGGTTCGCTATCATCTGATCGAAACGGCGGTGGTAATGCATTACGCCCCATAACACGTACTCGAGCATCCCTTGGCAATGCCCTGGGTCGACAATCCGGCACACCGGGATGTGCGCGGGACGGCTCGGTTCGCTGAAAATGCGCTCGGCACCAGCCCCGACGGAATGTATTAGCTTCAGGTTGGGCAACGTCCCCAGGCTACCATCAGGGGGCGCCCAGCAGACCGCGACCTCGGCGTATTGGGCCAAACTGTCTTCAGGGCGACAGAAGATCAGGTGAGGGCGGCGGTGCGCCATGATTTTCTGCGCCTGAACTATGTCGTTACCCGGCCCGACCAAGACGATGGGAGTCATGAGCAGTACGCCTCCTGCTGGTTTTGGATCAAGCTTAATGCGGCAGCCCAACCGAGTTCGATCAGCCCGCTTTCATCGTCTTGCTCGAACTGGCGTGCAGTGAATTCACAGGTTTCGGCACTCGGCAGGTTCAGCGCATTGCCGCCAGCCATTGCCTGGATTTGCGCCTGGCAGGCTCGCTCGAGAATAAAAATGGTCTGGAACGCATGGGCGACGCTGGCCCCGGCGGCCAATAAGCCGTGGTTGCAGAGGATCATAGCGTTGTGAGCCCCCAGGTCGCGTACCAGTTGCTCACGTTCTTCGACGCGGGTCGCGATCCCCTCGTAGCGGTGGTATCCGATACGGTTATAGAACTTCAAGGCGTGCTGACTGATAGGGAGCAGTCCATCGACTTGTGCCGACACCGCGATGCCGGCGGCGGTGTGTGTATGAATTACGCAGTGCAGGTCCGCACGGGCTTCATGAATGGCCGAATGAATGACGAAGCCTGCGCGGTTGACCCGGTGGTTCGGGAAGCAGGGGTCCGTCACCTTGCCATCCTTGTCGATACGTACCAGGTCGCTAGCCCTCATATGCTCGAACAGCACCCCATAGCGATTGATCAGGAAGTGGCCTGTCCCGTCGTCGAGTCGCATGGATATGTGGGTATCGATCAAATCTGTCATGCGAAAGTGCGCGACCAGTCGGTACAGGGCAGCCAGTTGGCAACGGGCGTGCCATTCTGATTCGGGCATGTTGAATACGGAGCAGTTATTCATCGTTTCAGTCTCTGTGTTGCTGGGCAGTGTGCAGTGCAAGGTCTGCGTGTTTGGCACACCCGTCACTTGGGCAATTACATTGTTTGTAGGGGCGGAGGAGATCAGTGAGACAGGATGTCGTTGGCCGCAGAGTTTTCAGTCAATCCATATTTGGCCAGAGCCGCCGCGTAACTGCCATCGGCTACGGCATCCTTCAGCGCCTGGCTGATGGCCTGGCGCAACTGTGCAGAATGTTTGGGAAATGCAGCAACAATGGCCAGACTGTTGAGGGGGCCGCCAATGGTCACGTAAGTACCTTTCTCCAACGCCATGGTGGTCGGGACCGATTCGCTGCTTTGCACCGCAACATCTGCGCGGCCTTGTTTGAGGTCCAGCCGCGCAGTGGCCGTGCCATCAGTAGGCTGCACCTGTATGGCGGGTCTGCCAGCTGTCAAGCAATGGGCATCGCTCCAAGTTCGCATGGCTGCGTCAAAAGCATTTCGACGGTTGGCGCTGACTTTCAGGCCACAGATATCCAAGGCACTGGCAATCGGTGCATGGGACGTCAGGGTATAAGGCTGCATGCCTGAATTAAGGTAGGGCAGGTAGTCCAGGCGATCGGTCGCTTCGGGTGCATCGAGCAGGCTGAAGGCCATATCGACGCGGCCGGTCATCAGAGAGTTAATCGCTGACTCATAGGAAACTTCCTCCCACTGGATGGTGACCCCAAGGCGCTTGCCGAGATAGTCGGCCAGATCCACGTCGATTCCGACCAGTTGGTTGTTCTCAGGCTTGCGCCAGGCCATGGGCGGGAAACTGGCGAAGAGGGCGATCTTGATTGCGTGAGCGGCCTGAATGTTGATGGGAAGCGGAATTGGGGTCTGACGGGTTTCAACTGCGGTCGCTGGCAGGCAGGCCATCAGCGATGAGGCGGCGAGCATTGCGCCGGTCAAGTGGATGATCGAGGGACAGGACATGGGAGACTCCAGATTGGGCCAAGCAAAATGCTCGCAAGCGTTGGCGGCCGCGTAACTGCCGCACGGTGACTTGGGGCACCGTGCAACCGTCTTGACCGGTTTACAGAACGTTCAATGGGTATTCGGTGATCACCCGCACTTCATCGATCTGACCGCCGCGTTCTGAACTGCGATAGCTCGCATGGCGGACCCTGAATGAAAGATTCTTCACTGGCCCACTCTGAATCACATAACGCGCCTCGGTGTCACGTTCCCACGCCTTGCCGTCTATATCTCTGCCTTTTCCGCTCTTAAAGTCATAGCCCTTGATGTAGCGCGTCATGAAGCTCAGGCCGGGCACACCGTAGGGGGCCATGTTCAGGTCATAGCGAGCCTGCCAGGATTTCTCGTCTTCGTAATCGAAATCAGAGTACTGCACGGAGTTGGCGAAGTAGTAGATCGAGTTGCCGTCCGGACCGTAGAGGTAGTCGCCGGTACCTGACACGCGCTGATGAGCCAAGGTGAAAGCATGGGCGCCCTGCGTATAGGTTGCCGCCAGGCTCCAGATGCGGTTGTCCAGCTCGCCGCTACGTGCCTGGCCGATGCTCTTGGTGTCGTAGCCGTTAAAGTCAAACTTCAGCGATTGGGTACCACTCAGGGGCAGCACATAGTTAGTATTGACGTAGTACTTGCGAAAGTACTCGTCGGTCTTAGCGTAATACAAGCTGCTCGACAACCGATCGGTGAGTTTGTAGACGCCCCCTGCGTAGTCGACCGACGTCATGCGTCCACTGTCGTGGGAGGACTGGTTGCGGTTAGTCAGCGCCGTGAAGTGACCGGCATCCAGTCGCAGGTTTTTGATTTCCTTGCTGGTTAGCGAGAAACCGTCGACGGTCTCAGGTAACAAGCGGCTGTCAGAAGTGGCAAGCACGGGCAGCGACATGATTTGCGTGCCGTATTTGAGCACGGTGTTGGAAATCCTCATCTTGAAGACGCCTCCGGCCTTGGCATACTCATCCTTTGCTCCACTGCTATCAGTCTCAAGCAGATTGGTGCCGCCACCGTAACGCCCGCCGCCGGTGTCGAGCTTGAGAGCGTATTGACCGATCAGGTCGACACCGAAACCCACTGTGCCCTGCGTGAAACCCGATTCCAGCGTACCAACGAAGCCCTGCGCCCATTCCTCGCCATAGTTTTGAGAGGCGCCAGAGGCGTGGTTGTCACGCTGCATATACATGTTGCGGGCTTTGACCGCGATCTTGGTGCCTTCGACAAAACCAGTGGAATCCGACTGGTCGCTGGCGAACACGAAATGGCTGGTACTGGCCGATACGAGAAATGCGGCCAAACTGATTTTACTGACATTCATTCAAACGGCTCCTTTGACTCTCTCACACCCGCCGACTACGACGGTGCATTTATGAGGGCAGTGTTCAAGCAGGTCTTGCGGCCGGCGATTCATTACGCCGAAGCCTTTTTTATAGAGCGCGAGCTACTGCGGCGCAGAGCGCAGGGCAGGAAGATAAGGGTGAAACACGATGAGAGTAAGCACTTGTCGGCATCCACCGAATAGTGCTGGCGACCATTTTTATAATGCGAGTTGGAGACGGGGCAATGTGGCAATACTTATATTGAATATTGGCAATTCAGATAAACAATCCGATGTATATATTTGGGCAGGGTGCGCACTGATACTGGGCTGCACGCTAAGCTACCATCGCGTCAGCCTGGGGCGATTGGTTGATGATTTGCACCATCGGCGTGCATCATCATTCGATGATCGTTGACCGATCAACGCGTCGAAACAAAGCCACGGAGCCCATCCGTAGCGAGTTTTGTGGGCGCGCACTCACGTATTGGCGCAGACTTCGTCCTGGTTTGTGGCGAGGTACGGGCCGTGAAACCCGTCGTGGCGTGTTTCCTGCAAATACGTGTAAGGCGCCCATAATTTATTTAAGGCGCCTGATCGGCACTTCATTGCATTTTCTTCGATAGGTTTATTCCGTGAGTCCTTCGCCAAGTGCAGTCGTTAAGCGCCCCTTTACCCGATCCTTGGGCGAGCGGGTGGACTGGAACTTATTACGCACCTTTCAAGTGGTCGCTCAAGAATTGAGTATCAGCCGCGCCGCTGTTCGCTTGCATTTATCCCAGCCCGCCGTCAGTCAAGGCCTAAAGCGTCTGGAAGAGCAAATGGGCACGCCGCTTATCGAACGACACGGTCCCAGATTCATGTTGACACAATCAGGTATCGAAACGCTGAGAGTGGCCGCTGAGGTGTTGGGGCAATTCGCGCAACTGGATGCAGCGCTGGAGCAATCCAATGGGCAGGTGGTGGGCAAAGTACGCCTGTTGGCCGTGAGCGGCATCCAATGCGTTCACTACGACCGCTTTCTTGCAACGCTGCATCAGGATTACCCGGGTATCGCCTTAGAAATCGAAGTGCAGTCCAGTGATGCCATTGTCAGCGCCCTTTCCCAAAAAACGGCAAGCTTTGGCCTGGCGGTCAATCGCTCTGCCAATGCATGGCTAGGCCAGCAGTTTCTCACTCGTGAGAGTTACGGCTTTTATTGCAGCCACCTACATCCCCTGTACAGGCTCGACGACCTGACGGTGGAAGATCTGCGCAACGAGAGCGTGATCAGTTTCACCGGTGATTTGCTTGGAGGTACGTTGTCGGCGTTGGCAGAGTTTCGCGACCGGCATCATTTGAACGGTCAGATAGTGGCGTCGTCAGCCAACACTCAGGAGGTATTGCGCCTGGTAATGGCGGGGTTTGGCATTGGCTGCCTACCACAGCATATCTGTGAAGGCGAGGTAGCCGCGGGGCGGCTTTGGCGTCTGCCGCCATCTGAGGGCGTGTGCGAGGTCGACATTCAGTTGCTATGGAATCTGGACCAGCGCTTCACCATGGCCGAGACGGTTTTTTTGCAGCGTCTGCGAGATGCTAATATGGAAAATCCGGCGCGTGTTTGATGTGTTAGATGAGGGCGGTGCCTGAGTGCGCCTAAGAAATTTGCACCTGTGGGGGGCGGTTTTATTGGTTTTTAGGCCTCGATCCCTGCCCATTTGCTATATTTCTTCAACACTCTCTGCCATGCATTTCAAAAAAAGTTCCAGTAATGGGTTGTGCGGCGTATTTGGCTTGCATAGGAGTTTAACTGGCGTGGCAACGGCAAAAAGTTCTGGCTTTACCGAGCGCATAACTCCTTTATCAATGTAGCCCTCTGCCCAATGGACGGGCAAGTAGCCCAAGTAGCGACCGGTCATGATCATGATTGCGACGGCCTCAACTTGCGTGGCAATCGCGGTGGCGTTTCTCAATCCGAGTAACTTTATTTTTTCCTTGTGAGTCGCATAGGTGTGGTCAACGAATTCGGCATGGGTTAAGCAAGTTTCGTCAATGTTTTCATCGTTCATCGGGAAGAATTCGTGCGACTTTGAGCAATATAGCTCGGACCGTTCTTGGTAAAGTGGTATGACCTGGAATTCTTCTTTTCCGTGGTAGACCGGGACAATGCCGACAGCAAAACGGCCCTTTAAAATGCCCTGCTCTATTTCTTCAAGTGGCGCGACATTAAGCCGCACTCTTGCCTTTGGGGCTCTGTTTTGCAAGGCTTTTATGGCCTTAACAAGGGGCGAGGCAGCGTCCGAAACCGTGTTGTCGATCACGGCGATGTTCAGGTCGCCCAATAACTCGGCGCGCACATTGCCTACCCTGTCTTTAAAATTATCCAGGGCCATGAAAAGATCTAGGCTTGCATCATAGATAAGCTTGCCTTCCTCAGTAAGGCAAAATTTTTCGCGACCACGCGTGCATAGGCGCATACCCAGTCGTATTTCAAGATCGGATATCTGTTTGCTGATAGCGGCCAGGCTGATGTTTAGTTCAATTTGCGCTGCCGTGAAGCCACCCGCTTCAACGACGGCCCTGAACACTTTGAAGAGTTTTAGGTCCATTGCGCTAGCCATGGATATAGCCGCATCACCACTTCGCTTAGGCAGCTTTCCATTTTCTATAAGTTGACTTGCCATTTGGAATATTTCCCCAGCGTTTGAATTTTCCTAGCATCCATCTCCTGTGATCGGTTCATTATTTTTAATCAGGCGAATGCATCCGGTCATTCAACTTCACACCTGGCGACTCTCACCTCGCATCCTGGTGTTATAGCAATCAACGTGCCAATGGAGAATATCAATGTCCGATACTACTGAGCGTCTTTGGGGTGCACGGTTCAAATCCGGCCCGGCTGAGGCCATGGCCAATCTGTCACGTTCTCCGAAAGCCTATTTCCGCCTGACGCCTTACGACGTCGCAGGATCCAAGGCGCATGCCAACGAACTGCAACGCGCCGGCCTGCTGGACGCCGAAGAGACGCAGCGCATCGTTGCGGCCCTGCAATCAATCGATGAGGATTTTGCCGCTGGCAAGGTCGAGCCCATCGCCGCCGACGAAGACGTGCACACCTTTATCGAGCGCCTGCTGACTGAACGCCTTGGCACTCTGGGCGGCAAGCTGCGCGCAGGCCGCTCACGTAACGACCAGTCGGCCAACGACATGCGCCTGTTCCTGCGTGATCAGGTTCGTGTGTTGACCCTTGCCATTGTCGAGTTGCAAAAATCGCTGGTAGGGCAGGCTGAGCAGCACATCCATACCATCGCCCCTGGCTTCACCCACCTGCAACAGGCTCAGCCGATCGTCTTCGCCCATCACCTGATGGCCCATGCGCAAGCGATCCATCGTGATATCCAGCGTTTGCAGGATTTTGACAAGCGCTTCAGCCTTTCGCCGCTGGGCGCCGCAGCATTGGCAGGCTCTGCCATCGCCCGAGACCTGCACAGCTCGGCCGCTGAAATGGGCTACAGCGGCCCCTGCGAAAACTCGATCGACGCCGTTGCCAGTCGCGATCACGTCGTTGAATTCCTGTTCTGCTGCAGCATGCTCGGCATCAACATTTCGCGCATGGCCGAAGAGTTTTGCCTATGGACGTCGCGGCAGTTCCGCTGGGTCGACCTGGACGACGGCTATGCCACCGGTAGCTCGATCATGCCGCAGAAAAAGAACCCGGACATCGCCGAACTCGCCCGTGGCAAGTCAGGCCGCCTGATCGGCTCGCTGACCGGCATCCTGTCGGTGCTCAAGGCGCAGCCACTGTCGTACAACCGCGACTTGAGCGAAGACAAACACGCGATCATCGACACCCTGGAAACCGTTCACCTGGTGCTCCCGGCCTTTGCCGGAATGGTGCGGACCATGACCGTGCGCAGCGACGAACTGCTGCGCCAGGCGCCATTGGGTTTCACCCTCGCCACTGAAGTCGCCGACTGGCTGGCAGTGCGCGGTGTACCGTTCAAAGAGGCCCACGAAATTACCGGGCAACTGGTTCAACTGTGTGAGGCCCAGGACATCGGCCTTGAGCAACTGACCCCACAAATGTTGGCCGAAACCGACCCTCGCCTGACCCCGGACGTGCTCGAGTGCCTGACCCTGGAAGCGGCGCTGGCGGCACGCAGTGGTCATGGCGGTACGTCTCCGGTCCGCGTTGCCGAGCAGATCACCCGCTTCAAGCAGCAATTGGCGGCACAGGAAAACTGGGCCAACGACTATGCCGGTCCACGCGGCTGACGCTTCCGGGAGCATCACCATGGCTAATATCCAGGCATCCAGGGGCGCCCAACGCCCCGGCGTTTCGCTCGAGGCGAAATACGACATCTCGACGTACAAGGTCGTCCCGCGTCGGTATTACGGACGCATCTGCGCCGCGGTGATCATCGTCGTGTTGCTGATCGGGCTCGCGCAGGCGTTCGCCAAAGGCAACATCGAATGGTCCTTTGTCGGTCAGTTCCTCACGGCTGAGTCGATCATGTTCGGCCTGCTGAACACCATCACCATGTCCATTCTGGCGATGGCGCTGGGTGTGCTGCTGGGTGTGGTGATTGCCGTCATGCGCATGTCGCAGAACCCGCTGCTGCGCTATGTTGCGCAGGGCTACACCTGGCTGTTCCGCGGCACACCGCTGATCCTTCAGTTGTTGCTGTGGTTCAACCTCGCATTGATCTTCCCGACCCTGGGCATTCCTGGCGTCATCGAGTTCAAGACCGTTGAAGTGATCACGCCCTTCGTTGCTGCATTGCTGGGCCTTGGCATCAACCAGGGCGCCTACACCGCAGAGGTCGTGCGCGCTGGCCTGCTCTCGGTGGACACAGGGCAATACGAGGCGGCAAAGTCGATCGGCATGCCGCGCCTGCAAGCGCTGCGCCGGATCATTCTGCCGCAGGCCATGCGCATCATCATTCCGCCGGTCAGTAACGAGTTCATCGGCATGGTGAAAATGACCAGCCTGGCGAGTGTGATCCAGTACTCCGAACTGCTGCACAACGCACAAAACATCTACTACGCCAACGCCCGAGTAATGGAGCTGTTGATCGTCGCCGGTATCTGGTACCTCGCCGTGGTGACGGTCCTGACGTTCTGTCAAGGCAAGCTGGAGCGGCGTTTTGCGCGCGGCGCCGGGAAACGCAACTGAGCCGTCAGGCGTCAAGGAGTCGAGTCATGCGAAATATTGTGAAAGCGGTAGCGGTGAACAAGTACTTCGGCGATTTCCACGCGCTGAAGAACATCGAACTGGAGATCCCGCACGGCGAGGTGCTGTGCATCATCGGCCCGTCCGGCTCCGGTAAAAGTACCTTGCTGCGGTGTATCAATCAGTTGGAAAAAATCGATCAGGGCGGGATGTGGGTCGATGACGAAATACTTGGCTACCGCACCGATGGCCATAAGCTGATCGAGCTGGGCGATGAGCAGATCTCTCGGCAACGTCTGAAGACCGGAATGGTGTTTCAACGCTTCAACCTGTTCTCTCACATGACGGTGCTGGAAAACATCATCGAAGGCCCTTGCCAGGTGCTCCGTCGCCCGGTGGAGGAGGCCCGCGAACTGGCGCTGGAGTTGTTGCGCCGGGTCGGTCTCGAAGCCAAGGCCGATGCCTATCCGATCGAACTTTCAGGGGGCCAGCAGCAACGTGTCGCGATTGCCCGGGCGTTGGCCATGCGCCCGAAACTGATGCTGTTCGACGAGCCGACTTCCGCCCTCGATCCCGAGTTGGTGGGCGAGGTGCTGTCGGTCATGCGCGATCTGGCCAAAAGCGGCATGACCATGGTTGTCGTCACCCACGAACTGGGCTTTGCCCGCGAAGTTGCCAGCCGCGTGGTGTTCATGGATGCAGGTCAAATCATCGAAACCGGCTCGCCAGAAGACGTGTTGATGAACCCGCGCAATGCGCGGACGCAAGACTTTATTTCTGCCGTTTTGAACTGAACCTTTTCCCTGATTTCGAGGATCACCGATTTGAAACTCATCGCACTGACTGCAGCTCTTTCCGCTCTGGTTTCGGTATCGGCGTTTGCCGCCCAGACTCACGCGTTGCCCCAGGCCATCAAAGACAAAGGCTTCATTGCCGCAGGCATCATGCCGAACTACCCGCCGATGGATTTCAAGGATCCGGTCACCAATCAGTTGACCGGCGTTGACTACGATCTGGGCATGGAGATGTCGAAGCGCCTGGGCGTCGAATTCCGCTGGCAGGAAACCGCGTTTGAACAAATGGTCAGCGGCCTGACCACCAACCGTATCGACATCGTGCTGTCGGGCATGACCGATACGCCGGAACGGCAAAAGACCGTCGACTTCGTCGATTACTTCAGCACCGGCCCGCAGTTCTACACCTTGCAAACCCAGAAGGATCTGAAGACCGCCACTGACTTCTGCGGCAAAAAGGTCGGCACTAGCCGCCGCACCACCTTCCCGGTGGAAATCGCCAAGTGGAGCGCGCAGAACTGCGAAGCCAAAGGCTTGCCAGCGATCACCGTCGTCGGCACCGAAGGCAGCGCCGATGCGCGTGCCCAGTTGCGTCAGGCGCGTCTGGACGGGGCGGTTCAGGGCAGCGAAACCCTGCCGTACATTCAGTCCCAGGAGCCGGGCGTGTTCAAGGTCATCGGTGGGCCATTGGCCCGTCAACTGACCGGTCTGGGTGTCGCCAAGAGCAACCCCGAACTGAGTGCCGCCATTGCCGCGACCCTTGACGCCATGATCGAGGATGGCACTTACCAGAAGATCCTCAAGAAGTGGGATCTGGAAGACGGCTCAGTGGACGCAGCGCAGATCAACGGCGCGAAGTAAGTCTGGTGGGGCTGGAGGCGAGGGTGCTTGCCTCCAGCCCCCAGCTGCTTTGAGTGTCGCCTCCATTCGTTGCGATTTCCTGCAGGAGAATTCCATGCATCGCACCACCGATCTTCGCTGGCCCGCAAAGGCACGCGCAAGCGTAGCACTGGCTTTTGATCTGGACGGGCCCACCGGAGCCGCGATGCTCGACGGCTCGATCTGGGGCAAGCCCGAGTACTTCACGTTTGGCGGCTATGGCCCCTATCGCGCCCTGCCGCGTTTGCTCGACATGCTCAAGGAGCATGCGACTCCGGCAACTTTTTTTGTCCCGGCCTGGGTGGTCGAAAACTGGCCTAGACAGTGCCAGGCGATTATCGAGCACGGCCATGAAGTGGCCTACCACGGCTACCGCCACGAATCGTTTTTTGCCTTGGACCTCAACCAGCAACGTGAGGTGATGAGGATCAGCGCCGATATCTTCAAGCGTCATCTGGGGATTGTCGCCACGGGTTTCCGCACCCCCTCGGGCGATTGGCACCGGGAAACACCTGCGCTATTGATGGAGTGCGGCGTGACCTACTCCAGCAGCATGCGCGGCGACGACCGTCCGTATTTCATCGAGGTGCCCGGCACTCCTAACGGGCTGGTGGAAATCCCCGGCCGCTGGGAGCTGGATGACTATGCCTCACTGGCCTACACGCGCGGCCCGAATTATCCCTGTGGCCTGGACCGCATCGCCAGCTATGAACAGACCCTCGACAACTGGTGCCACGAGTTCGACGGCAGCTATCGCGAAGGACTATGCATGACCACGTTGTTCCACCCGAAGATTTCTGCGAAGCCGGGGCGTATCGCCCTGCTCGAACGCTTCCTTGAGCATATGCACAGCTACACCGACGTGTGGTTCGCCACCTGCAATGATATCGCCAGCTTTTGGGTCAAGGAGCACGGAAATGCGTGAGACCAAATGCGTATGGCCGGTGCCGTATCGTTGCGCCGTGGTCATCACCATCGATTACAACGACATCCACGGCATTCTGACCCAAGTACCGGCCATTGCCGGTCGCGACAAAAGCCTGTCGGTGTGGCGCTACGGCAGTACAAGAGGCGTGCAGCGCATGCTCGACGTGCTGGCCGAAGAGAACATTCGCGCCAGTTGGTGCATTCCTGGCATCGTCGCCGAAGAAAATCCGCAAGTGGTGCGTGCGATTCATGCCGCCGGTCATGAAATTGCCTGCGCCGGTTATCGTCACGAAGATTTTTCTCTGCTGGACCTCGCCGGACAACAGGCGTCGGTCCGCCGCGGCTGTGACGTGCTTGAGCAATTGACCGGGCTGCGTCCCAGCGGCTTTCGCGCACCTGCCGGGAGCTACGCGCCGGGCTTGAGCGATGCGTTGCGGGCAGAGGGCATCAGTTGGTCATCGTCGTGGGCCGGTGACGACCTGCCGTACCTGCACCCCTCTGCGCAACCCGACGCGGTGCCGTTGGTGGAGTTGCCGCAGCACGTGGAGCTTGAAGACGAGCCGTACTTCGCTTTCAACCTGTCGCCCGCAGTGCCGCCCAGCCAGGCGCGTATCGGTTCTTACGTTGAGGTGCTGAAAAACTGGCAACAGGACTTCGCTGGATTCCACCGTTTCGGCCTGTGCTACGTTATGCGCCTGCACCCGGAAACCCTCGGCACGGTAGGGCGCAGCGGCCTGTTTCAAGAATTGTTGCGCTGGCTCAAAGCACAGCCGGATGTCTGGTTCGCCAGCGCCGAGGAAGTCGCCGATTGGTGGAGTGAAACCCGCAGCGAGTTGCCCGAGGATCACCCGGCAGCGATCTTCGACAAACACTTGCAAGGCCAACGCCATGACTAATCCGCAACAGGTGCTTAGCCACTTTATCTGCAACAGCCGCTATGAAGATTTGCCGGTCGAACTGATTGAAAAAGCCAAGCGGCACCTCCTCGACACCCTCGGCGCTGCGCTGGCTGGAGCCAACGCTGAGCTGACCCAGCGCTGCCTGCGTGCTCTGCAGATCTGCGAAGCCAGCGGGCCAGCAGGCATATGGGGGAGTGCGCATGGATTGTCGCCACGCAATGCTGCATTGGTCAACGGCATCGCTGCTCACGCGCTGGAACTGGATGATGCAGGTGGCTGTGATCACTCCGGTGCCGTGGTCGTGCCCGCGATGCTCGCGGTCTTGCCGTTGTGCGCTCCGATGCCCAACGGTAAAGAGCTGCTACACGCGATGGTCATCGGCTACGACATCGCTCGTCGGGTGCTGGAAGCCTGCGGCGGCTATTCGCCGCACAACGAGGCAGGCTGGCACTCCACCGGTACCTGTGGCGTATTCGGTGCGGCGGCGGCGTGCGCGCGGTTGCTCAAGCTCGATGAGAAGCAAACCTCATGGACATTGGGCTTGGCCGCTAGCATGAGTGGCGGTTTGTGGGCGTTTATTCATGATGGCACGGATAGCAAAAAGCTGCATGCCGGTCGACCCGCCGAGAGCGGCCTGCTGGCTGCGTTGCTGGCCAAAAACGCAGTGTCCGGCCCAGGACAAGTGTTTGATGATGTCTGGGGTGGTTTTCTTTGCACGCTTGCCCGAGATGCAGCTCGGCCTCAAGCGCTGACAGCCGATCTGGGCAGTGTCTGGAAGCTGGCACGGTGCTCGATCAAGCCCTACGCAGCCTGTCGGGGTACTCACTCGGCGATCGACGCCATCGGTGATCTGTTGAAGACGCTGAACATTGAGGCTCACGCGATCAAATCCATTGATGTCAAAGCCAGCGCTTTCCTCGTCGGGATGTGTGCCGGGGTGGACACTACAACCCTTGCCGCTTCACAGATGAGCTTGCCTTATGCTCTGGCGGTGCGTTGTCTGCGTGGGCATGCAGGACTGGACGCCTACGATCCGCACGAAAGGAGCTCTGCCCAAATACTCGGCTTTATGGGTCGGATTACGATGCGCGTCGATGCCCAATTTGCCCCACTGGAAGAGCCTGTTGTGACGGTGTTCACCCGCGATGGTCGCCACGCCACACAGCAAGTGAAGGCGCCTCTGGGTGGTCCGTTGAATCCGGTTAGTGATACTCAACTGCTGGAAAAGTTTAACTCGCTGGCTCGTCGCGCAATCCCAGCCGTACAAGCCCAAAAATTGGCAAAGGTGTGCCTGGACCTGGACAAGGCTAACAACCTGCACTCACTGCTCGACCTTTTGCGCTTCGACTGAAGCCTGCTGCGCTTGACTTTTGTCCCTGAACTTATGACGCAAGGAAAATCGATCATGCTGGACGTATGCAAAAAGACCGCGGTGCTCTGTAAAGGTGGCGCATTGGCAACGATGCTAGTTGCCTGTTGCTCTTCGGCGTTGGGAGCAACGCCGGACCAGGCGCTAACCGTAGGCGTGGAAGCGACGTACCCACCGATGTCCTATCGCGACCCGGCGACTAACCACAGTGTGGGTCTCAACATCGACTTGTTCAACGCGTTGGGCAAGGTGATGCAAGTACAGATCAAGCTGGAGGAGATGAGCTTCGAGCAACTGACCAGCAGCCTCAGTACAGGGCGTATCGATGTCATTGGTACGGCCATTACTGATCTGCCAAAACGGCGGACAGAAATGACCTTTGTTGACTATCTGCAGACCGGCGCGCAGATGTTCACCACTGTGGCAAACAGCGACGCAGGCGCGACGCCCGAGGCGTTCTGTGGCAAGTCCATCGGCACGCCCCGCACCACTAACTACTACCCGGAGGTGATTGCGTGGAACGAAAGCCATTGCGTGAGCACGGGCAAGACCGCCGCCACTATTCAAGGCACGGCAGGTGCATCGGCGTCACGCCTGGATTTGCAGCAGGAACGATTGGCGGCAGTGGTATTGGGACCTGAGTACGTCAAATACCTCATGAGTCAGGAGCCAGGCACATATGTGCTGGTCGGCCAGCCGTTGTCGATTCATCACTTCGGTTTCGCCGTCGCCAAAACCAATGGGGCTGTGCGAGATGCGTTGGTCAAGGGGCTTGATCTGCTGATCAAAGATGGCACGTACCAAGCGATCCTCAAGAAATGGAATCTGGAGAGCCAGGCGGTCACCCAGGCGATGGTCGACGGCGGTCAATAATCAGCTAAAGGGAGTTGTGGCATGAAAGGGGTGATCTTCGAGCGTGTTGGCGATCCCGACGTTCTAAAGGTGGTAGAGCGCTCCGATCCGAATCCTGCAACCGGTGAAGTGTTGATCGATGTGTGTGGCACGGCGCTTAACTATGCCGATCTACTACAAAGGCGTGGCACATATCTGATGGACAGCGGGGTAGAGGCCCTGCTGGGCATAGAATGCTCGGGAATCATCGCGGGAACAGGCGAGGGCGTCAGCGGCTGGCACGTAGGCGATAGGGTGTGCGCCTTGTTATCGGGCGGCGGCTATGCGGAACGGGTTTGCGTGCCTGCCACTCAGTTACTGCCTTGTCCTGAGGGCGTTTCTCTACTGGATGCTGCCGCATTACCAGAAGCGGCATGCACGCTATGGTCGAATCTCAGAGACATAGGGTGTCTGCAGCCAGGTGAGACGGTGTTGATCCACGGCGGTGCAGGGGGCGTGGGTTCTCTGGCGATACAGTGGGCTCGGCATTGGGGAGCCAGAGTGCTGACCACAGCGGGTTCATCGGACAAGTTAAAACGTTGTCTGGCGTTAGGTGCCGATGTCGGGATCAACTACCGTACCGATGATTTTGTGCATGTGGTGCGAGACGTTACCCAGGGGCGGGGAGTCGATCTGATTCTGGACAACATGGGCGCTCAATATCTGGAGCATAACATCGACGCACTAGCGTATGACGGCCGTATAGTGATGATCGGTCTGCAGGGCGGGCGTGAAGCCTCTGTACATCTCGGAAAAATGATGGGCAAACGCGCTTCGTTGCATACAACGTCACTGCGTGATCGTTCTGCGACCGCGAAGCAGGCGATTGTTGCTGGGGTGGTACGAGATGTATGGCCACTGCTGAAGGCTGGGCTGATAAAACCAGTGATTGATCGTGTATTCGCTTTGGGCGAGGTGAGCGATGCTCATCATTATATGGAGTCAGGGTGTCATATCGGGAAAATCGTTATGGATAGCCGCAGGTAATGCTGTCGTGATTCAGACCGGCGTCCCTACATTGCGCAGATTCCTAGCTTTTCGCTTAAGGATAGAGGCCGACGTGACAATGTTTGCACCCCTGCTAGAGCGTTCGTCTCGCATCCGCTTTGCCAATCCTCTAGCGGCTGAAAAGAGGTAAAAAGCAGACTGATGAGCATCTAAGTTTAGGAACTGCTCAAGGAAATATCGCATACCGGTGGCGAGATTCTACTTCGAACTTTCGGAAGTAGGCCTCACCGACTCAAGACTTAAACCACGATTGGGTTTGGCTTTCTGCTCCTGAGTCGGATGACCGGATGAGTGAGCGGCGCTTGATCAGGAGTTATTTGACAGCCGGAGTAAGAGCCGCTTGCAGGTGAACCTTGAAGGCTTGCCAGACTGGGCTGTGGTAGCGCTTCGGATGCCAGACGACGTGGAAGGCCCGTTTGAGATTCAACGGATTCTCAAGTTCAACCAGTGATCCTCTGGCGAGTTCCTGATTCACGCTCAGCCTGGGTAAACATGCGAGCCCGTAGCCACCGCGAACGGCTTCCTTGATTGCTTCATGCTGGCCAAGCTCCATCCGAACCTTCAAACGCTGCGCGTGGCCTGCAATGGCTGACTCAAGCACAGAGCGCGTTCCGGATCCCGCTTCTCGCACGATCCACGCTTCATTAGCGATTTGCGCATCATCAATCGTTCTCTGGGCTGCCAATGGATGCGAATTTCCACAAACGATCACGAGTTCGTCATCACGCCAGTATTGGGCAACCAGCCGCTCATCCGTACATGGGCCTTCGATCAGCCCAATGTCGGCCTCGAATCTCAGAACGTCGGACAGGACTTCCTCTGTGTTGCGCAGGCGTACCTGGAGATCGGCATGCGGGTGAGCGTCGCAGAAACTGCCGATCAATGAGGGTACGAGATAGGTCCCGATGGTCGCGCTTGCGCTGATGAGCAAGTTGCCATGAATCGCACCGTCAGGCTCGCGGGCGTTTTCCACAAAACTGACTAAGCCATCAAGCAACGCCTCAGCCTGGTTCAGCACCCGCAGCCCGGCATCTGTAGGAATCAATCTGCGACCGGTTCGCTCGAACAACGGTACGCCCAGATGTCTTTCCAGGTCCGAAAGCGACTGGCTCGTCGCTGACTGCGAAAGGTTGAGCCTATGTGCAGTCGCCCCTATCCCGCCGAGTTTGGCAACAGTGACGTAGACCTGCAGTTGACGAAAGCTGACTCCAAAGTTCATTTCGCTTTCTCCGAATGGTTATATCGTTATAACCATTTTTTCTTAGCAGTCAAACAGGGCTAGTTTTGCGAAGTCGTCACAGAGGAGACCACTTCATGTTTCGAGGCCTTGTTCTAAGTGGATTGCTCACATTGGGTGGGTACGCACTGAGTAGAATCCCGTTGCTCCACCAAAGCGGTTTTAGCCCGTTAGTGTTCGCGCTGCTGCTTGGGATCGTGGTAGGCAACATTCCCGGCGTCAAAGCCATACCGTCGACTCAGCGTGGGCTGCATTTCTGCACTCGCTGGTTATTGCGCAGCGGGATCGTGCTCTTTGGGCTCTCATTGACGCTGCAGCAGATCATGAAGCTGGGCCCGGGCGTGATTGCCCTTGATGTGGGAGTCATCACCATTGTGATGGTGGTTGGGTACGTCATCGGAACCCGAGTGCTCAAACTGGATAAAGACGTCACTCTGCTGACCTGCGCTGGCAGTGCCATTTGCGGCGCGGCTGCGGTACTTGCTACCGAAGCGGCCATACGATCCAGGCCTGCTGCGACCGCGATGGCTGTGGCGACGGTCGTCCTGTTCGGGACGTTGGCGATGCTTATGTACCCGTTGCTGTATCCGCTCACGGGGTTGGGTGAGCACATCTTCGGCATCTACATTGGTGCAACCATCCACGAGGTCGCACAAGTCGTTGCTGCAGGTGATGCGGTAGGGCCGGATGCGCTGGCAAACGCCGTTATCGTGAAGCTCGTACGGGTCATGCTATTGGTGCCTTTCCTGCTGATCATCGGTCAATGGTGGACAGGGCGCCACGCGAGTGATGATTTGCAGACCCGGCAGAAAATCATCATTCCCTGGTTCGCCTTCGGATTTCTGGCAGTGGTTGTATTCAACAGCTTCGTGGTGCTGCCCGAGGAGGTTCACAGTACCCTCGTATTGGCTGGGCAGATCGCGTTGACAATGGCCATGGCCGCGCTCGGTTACGAGACCCGTCTGGACAAGCTCAAGGCACTGGGTATCAAGCCTTTCGTGTTGGCTCTGAGTCTCTTCATCATGCTGATGGGGGGAGGGCTGCTGACGGTTCATATCTGGATGGCTTGATGCACTTTCCCCGTTTGTGACCCAACATGCCTGGCAAAGAGCCAGGGTTGCTATCAACGTGGAGCAGCAGTGGTGCCCCTTACGATCAGCTCGATGGGGAGGAATTCGCTTTCGGGGAGCTCACTGGTGCGAATCCACTGCAGCATGGTCGTGGCAGCACGCTGACCGAGTTCGAACGTTGGCAAAAGCACGGTGGTGACGCCGGGGTTCACTTGGGCAGTCAAGGGAAGGTTGTCACATCCAACAATGGATAGCTGACCGGGCACATCGAGCCCTAGCGCCTGTGCTTCGAACAGGCAGCCCACCGATAACACGTCATTACCGCAGAACACCGCGCTTGGCGGTGTTTTCAGTTGCAATAGTTGATTGAGCCCCGAGCGGCCGCCTTCGAAGCCGAAAGGTTGTTCCACCACGTTGCCATCGGGCAGCACGCAGCCTGCTTTGCACAAGGTTTCCCTGAATCCAGCCAACCGGGCGCGCGCCCGGTCGTTGTGGCGGAAGAAACCTGAGATCACTCCCATGTGCCTATGGCCCAATTGCAGCAAATGATCTGCAGCCAGTTGCCCGACGCGGTAGTTATCGAAAGCTAACGACGGATGAGTAGGATGCTTTGCCCAAGTGACCAGAAGCCTCACATCATGGGCCCGAACCATCTCCCAGACCTGTGGTGGGTGATCCGCTCCTACCAATACCAACCCATCAATGGCCTGGCCCAGCAGCGCGCGAATCAGTTCAAGCTCGGCACTCGGATTGTACTCGTGAGTAGCCAGCAGCAGTTGGTACCCCTCATTGGCGAGGGTTGTCTGCATGCCTTGGACTGCGCGAGCAAAGATTGCGTTGTCCATGGTCGGCATGATTGCACCGATGATACGTGCCCGACCAGACGCCAACGCTCGAGCTGATCCATCGGGAAGGTAGCCAAGCCGTTCGATCGCGGCTTGTATTTTCTCCCGCGTATCAGAACGAACCAGCTGTGGATTGGACAAGGCACGGGAAACCGTGGCTGGAGAGACGCCAGCCAAGGCGGCTACATCATGGAGTCTGGGGCGTGAGGTCATGTGCGGTCATGTGTCTAGGCGAACACTGACAATACAACCATTCGGCACTTTTTGCTCAAGGTTCTTGACCTGATGATTTATAGGTCTACAGTGAATGAAAGCGCTTTCATTTTGTTTCATGAAGGGCTTGTCGACGGTCCCAGGCGCATTGACGCTTTGGCATCCACATTACAAAAACAAAAACGTGACCCAGGCACGGAGACACCATGACCATCACCTATCTCAAGCAAGCCAGTAAAACCGCTGAATCTAATACTGCGACCGCCCAAGAGGTGGTCAACGAGATGCTTACCAACATTGAGCAGCGCGGCGAAGACGCGGTACGTGAATACGCCCTCAAACTAGACAAATGGAGCGGTGAGATCCTCCTGAGCGATGCTGAGATCGATCGACGCACCGCCGAGGTACCCAAGCGAGTTCGGGACGACATCGATTTTGCGGCTCGCCAGGTCTACGAATTTGCCTGCGCTCAGCGTCGCTCGGTGGAGGATTTCGAGGTCACGCTGCCGTCGGGCGTGATTGCAGGTCAGAAGGTAATTCCGGTCAACGTGGTGGGCTGTTACGCGCCGGCTGGCCGTTACGCGCACATCGCCTCGGCGTACATGGGCGTCGCGACGGCCAAGGCTGCCGGCGTTAAAACCATCATGGCCTGCTCCAGCCCGTTTCTCGGCGAAAGTATTCACCCCTATGTGCTCTACGCGTTCAAGTCAGCGGGTGCTGACATGATCATGACCCTTGGGGGAGTACAGGCGATCGCCACCATGGCCTACGGTTTATTTACTGGTAAAGCTGCAGACGTGGTGGTTGGTCCCGGCAATAAATTTGTAGCTGAGGCCAAGCGCACGTTGTTTGGCAAGGTAGGTATTGATGTATTCGCGGGCCCCTCGGAAGTCGCGGTGATTGCCGATGACAGTGCAGATGTGAACATCGTCGCCAGCGACTTGGTAGGGCAGGCTGAGCATGGCCATGAGTCGCCAGCGTGGTTGTTCACCACCTCACGCAGTCTGGCCGAGGCGGTCATGGCCAAGGTGCCCGCGTTGATCGAGGCGCTGCCTCCCATTGCGCGCGATGCCGCGTTCTGTGCCTGGCGTGATTATGGTGAAGTCATCCTTTGTGACAGTCGCGAGGAGGTGGTGGAGATTTCAGATCGCTACGCCAGTGAGCATCTGGAAGTGCACACCGAGGATCTCAACTGGTGGTTGGAAAATCTGACGTGTTACGGGTCGCTGTTCCTGGGTGAGGAAACCACAGTTGCTTTTGGCGACAAGTGCAGCGGGCCAAACCACGTCCTGCCGACCAAGGGTGCCGCACGTTACTCGGGCGGGCTGTCGGTGCACAAGTTCCTGAAAACCCTGACCTGGCAACGCATGCCTCGTGAAGCTGTGCGACAGATCGGTGAAGTTACGGCCCGCATTTCACGCCTTGAGGGCATGGAAGCTCATGCGCGAACCGCTGACGATCGGTTGGCCAAGTATTTTCCTGGCGAGAGCTTTGTTTGCGGCGAGCCGGTCACCCGCTGATTCGCGCCGTATCCGGTGAACAATCGTGAGTTATTTATCCATGCCAGCCCGGACCACGGTCCGGGTGACAGGAGTGTTTTCATGAATCCGGCAAAATTGTTTGACCTCCATGGGCGCACTGCGCTGATTACCGGCGGTGGCTCCGGTATTGGCGCAGCGATGGCCCAGGCACTGGGCGCCGCAGGTGCCCGCGTAATTCTCATGTCCCGTGGTGAGGATGCGCTGCGACAGCAGGCAGCTCACTTGCAGGCGCAAGATATCGAGGCCAGTTATCAATGCTGCGACCTCACGTCGGTCATCGCGCTGAAAGCGGCCGCACAAGATCTTATTCAGCGATTCGGGGCAGTCGACATTCTGGTCAATGCTGCAGGCGTAAATCGCCGTGAACCGTTTGAACAGGTCAGTTCAGAAACGTGGGACGAGCAACTTGCTCTGCATCTCAAAGCGCCTTTTTTTCTGGTCCAGGCAGTTGCGCCCACCATGGCCAAAAATGGGTGGGGGCGAATTATCAACATCGCCTCGTTGCAGTCCTTCCGAGCGTTTGCTGATAGCGCGCCATACGGTGGTGGCAAGGGTGGGATTGTGCAACTGACGCGAGCCATCGCCCAGCGCTGGTCCCGCCAAGGCATCACTTGCAATGCTATTGGCCCCGGCTTTTTCCCCACTGCGCTGACCGCACGGGTATTCGCAGACGAAGCGTTGGCACAGCGCCACGCCGAGCGGACATGCATGGGCCGCAACGGAACCCTTGAAGACCTGGTTGGCGCTACTCTGTTTTTCGCCAGCGATGCCAGCAGCTATGTCACCGGCCAGACGTTGATGGTCGATGGCGGCTATACCGCCAACTAATCCCGGCCTGCCCAGTGGGCAGCCAAAAGCGGTTTGATCGTGGAGATAAAAACAATGACTTCCACAGTTCCTGCTTCATCCAATCTGCGTCGCGCTACGATTTCAAGCATTCTCGGCTCGGTTATCGAATGGTACGACTTCTTTCTCTACGGCGTAGTCGCCGGTCTGGTGTTCAACAAGCTGTACTTCCCAGGCGATGACCCCATGACATCGGTGCTGCTCTCGTATGGGGTGTTCGCGGTAGGTTTTATCGCGCGGCCGGTGGGTGGCATCGTATTCGGGCATTTCGGCGACACCTTGGGCCGCAAGAAAATGCTCATCATCACGCTGGCTTTGATGGGCGGTGCGACGGTGCTGATTGGCCTGATCCCCACCTATGACCAGATCGGCGTGCTCGCGCCTATCCTGTTGCTCACCTGCCGGATTTTCCAGGGCATCGGCTTGGGCGGAGAGTGGGGCGGTTCGGTGTTGATGACCTACGAATCAGCGCCGCCCGCTCGCCGTGGATTTTTTGCCAGCCTGCCGCAAATAGGTATGTCCCTTGGGCTGGTCTCGGCATCGGGCGTCATCGGGTTGTTGTCCTGGCTGCTCAGTGACGAGCAATTCATGAGTTGGGGCTGGCGCTGCGCGTTTCTGCTCAGTGGCGTGTTCGTGCTCGTTGGCAGCTATATACGCACCAGCGTCAGCGAAACCGGTGATTTCAAAGAGGCCAAGCAGAAAGTACGGGCCCGCGCCCGGCAAAGTCTGCCTATTATCGACATGCTACGTCGTTATCCGAAGATGATCTTCGCCTGCATGGGCGCCCGGATGATCGACGGGGTGTTTTTCAACGTGTTTGGCGTCTACTCACTCAATTACCTTACTCAACAGTTGCACCTGCCGCGGACCAGCGCGCTGGTGGGCATCATGCTCAGCGCGTTACTGATGAGCTGTTTCATACCCTTTTGGGGACATGTCGCCGACCGGGTGGGTAAAGCACGTATCTATGGAATGGGTGCGTTTCTCTCGGCGCTGTCGGTGTTTCCTGCCTTCTGGGTGATGCACAGTTTTCCTCAGCACCTGGTGCTGGTGTGGCTGGCAATCATCATCCCCTTCGGGATCTTCCATGCGGCGGTGTTCGGGACGATGTCTTCCTTGTTCTCGGAGTGCTTCGACGCGTCGGTGCGCTACACCGGGATCTCCTTCGTGTATCAAGTCGCCGGGGTGTTCGCGGGTGGCATGACGCCGATCATTGCCGCAGTCCTCACCACCGTCGATGCGGGTAATCCCTGGTTTCTCTGTACATACGTCTTGTGCATCGGCCTGCTCAGCGCCTGGTGTGCACGCTGGATCGGCCGACGCCGTGCGGTCGGCGCCGAGCAAGGCGCTTTCGAACCGGCCACTGCGCGCTGATCGACACCCATAACGATAAGAAGGAATTCATATGAAAGCTCTGGTTTATACGCAGCCTCTGGAAATGCAACTGCTCGAGCGACCTTATCCTGAATTGCAGCCCGGCGAGGTGATTATCAAGGTGGCGGCCGCCGGGATCTGCGGTTCTGACATGCATGCTTTCCATGGTCATGACCCCCGTCGTCAGCCTGGTCTGGTGTTGGGGCATGAGTTGTCCGGAGTGGTAGTGGAAACGGCTGCACCGCGCTTGCAGGTCGGGCAGCGGGTGACGGTAAATCCGCTGATCACCTGCGGCCACTGTGAGTTCTGCCGCCAAGGGCGTGACAACCTCTGCGCCAATCGCACAATGATCGGGATGACCCGCCCAGGTGCGTTTGCCGAATACATGGCGATCCCGGCCGCTTCGGTGATTCCGATCCCCGAAAGTCTCTCGCTGGTGCACGCGGCAGTCACTGAACCGGCCGCGACCGCCTTGCATGCGATTAACCTGTCGATGCGAGTCTTGGCCCGGCCTCTCCCGGAAGTGCGCACACTGATCATTGGCGGTGGTGCGGTTGGCCTGTTGGCGGCCTTGTTGTTGCGCTCTTACGGTTGCCGACGGGTCAGCATGGCGGAGGTCAATCCGCTGCGTCGCGACTCTGCCAGGCAGCATGCCGGTTGCGAAACGTTCAACCCTCTGGAAACCACTGCCGAGGACAACGGATTCGATTACGTCATTGATGCGGTCGGCGCCAAGCCAACCCGCAATGCCGCCTTAGCTGCCGTGAAACCGGGCGGAGTGATCATGCATATCGGGTTGCAGGATTGGGCCAGCGAGATCGATATGCGTAAGCTGACGCTGGCCGAGGTGTCGCTGCTGGGTACTTACACCTACAGCATGGCCGACATGTACGCCACGGTGCAGGCGTTGGAAGAGGGCGCTTTTGGTGATCTGGCCTGGGTCGAGACGCGCGACCTGAGCGAAGGGCCCCAGGCGTTCAATGATCTGCACGAGCAGCGCACGGCCTCCAGCAAACTGGTGTTACTACCGCAAGTCTGAGTTTTCCTTTCAGTGAACTGTCCACCTGGCTATGTGAACGGTCGGCCAGGTGGGTGGCTGCGCCCTTGATTCGGAGTCTGTTTGTGCACATCGCCATTCCACTCGAGACATGCGCGGGAGAAACCCGTGTGGCCGCTACGGCGGAAACCATCAAGAAGCTCATTGGCCAGGGTCATAAGGTCACCGTTCAGTCGGGCGCAGGCATTACCGCCTCCGTGACGGACAGTGCCTATGAGGCGGCAGGTGCTTCTATCGGCAGCGCCAGCGATGCCTTCGGCGCCGAGCTCATTCTCAAGGTCGTCGCGCCAAGCGACAGCGAGCTGGCCTTGATCAAGAGCGGCACCGTGGTGATCGGCATGCTCAACCCCTTCAACAACGAGACTATCGCCAAGATGGCCGAGCGCGGCATTACCGCCTTTGCCCTCGAAGCGGCGCCGCGCACCTCGCGCGCGCAAAGTCTTGATGTACTGTCCTCGCAAGCCAACATCGCCGGTTACAAATCGGTATTGCTGGCCGCACATCACTATCCGCGCTTCATGCCGATGCTGATGACCGCTGCCGGTACCGTGAAGGCCGCTCGCGTGCTGATCCTCGGTGCAGGCGTTGCCGGCCTGCAAGCCATCGCCACTGCCAAACGTCTTGGTGCAGTGATCGAGGCTTCCGACGTTCGCCCCGCAGTGAAGGAGCAGATCGAGTCGCTGGGCGCCAAGTTCGTCGACGTGCCTTACGAGACTGACGAAGAGCGCGAAGCAGCCGTAGGCGTGGGCGGTTATGCGCGTCCGATGCCTGCCAGCTGGATGCAGCGTCAGGCCGTGGCCGTTCACGAACGCGCCAAGCAGGCAGACATCGTGATCACCACCGCGCTGATTCCGGGCCGCAAGGCGCCGGTATTGCTGAGCGCCGAAACGGTCTCGCAGATGAAGCCCGGCTCGGTGGTCATCGACCTCGCCGCAGCCCAGGGCGGCAACTGCCCGCTGACCGTGGCTGACCAGGTGGTGATCGAGCACGGCGTGACCATCGTCGGCCACACCAACCTGCCAGCGCTGGTCGCGGCGGATGCTTCTGCGCTTTATGCACGCAACCTGCTGGATTTCCTGAAGCTGGTCTTCACCAAGGAGGGCCAGTTCGAGATCAACCTCGAAGACGACATCGTCGCCGCGTGCCTGATGTGCCGCGACGGCCAGATCGTGCGCAAGAACGGCTGAGGATAAAAACAATGGAAGACATGCTGATCTCTCACGGCGTCTACAACCTGATCATCTTCGTGCTGGCGATCTACGTCGGCTACCACGTGGTCTGGAACGTCACCCCTGCGCTGCACACCCCGCTGATGGCCGTGACCAACGCCATCTCGGCCATCGTCATCGTCGGCGCCATGCTGGCCGCTGCGTTGACCGTGACCCCGCTGGGCAAGACCATGGGCACCCTGGCTGTGGCTCTGGCAGCCGTCAACGTGTTCGGTGGCTTCCTGGTCACCCGGCGCATGCTGGAAATGTTCAAGAAGAAAACGCCTAAAGCTAAAGACGAGGTATCGAAGTAATGAGCATGAACCTCGTCACCTTGCTGTACCTCGTTTCGGCGATCTGCTTCATCCAGGCACTTAAAGGCCTGTCGCACCCGACCACGTCGCGTCGCGGCAACCTGTTCGGCATGCTCGGCATGGGCCTGGCGGTGCTGACCACGATTGGTCTGGTGTTCAAACTGGCTGCACTGTCCACCGACGGCGCCAGCGCCGGTATCGGCTACATCATCGTCGGCCTGCTGGTTGGTGGTACGGCCGGTTCGATCATGGCCAAGCGCGTTGAAATGACCAAGATGCCGGAACTGGTCGCCTTCATGCACAGCATGATCGGCCTGGCAGCGGTGTTCATCGCCATTGCCGCTGTGGTCGAGCCGCAGTCGCTGGGCATCGTCGCGCACCTGGGCGATTCGATCCCCACCGGTAACCGTCTGGAACTGTTCCTGGGCGCGGCCATTGGTGCGATCACTTTCTCCGGCTCGGTCATCGCCTTCGGCAAATTGTCCGGCAAGTACAAATTCCGGCTGTTCCAGGGCGCACCGGTACAGTTCGCAGGGCAACACAAGCTGAACCTGATCCTGGGCCTGGCCACGCTGTTCTTCGGCCTGATGTTCATGTTCACCGGCAGCCTGTTCGCCTTCAGCGTCATGCTGATCCTGGCGTTCGTGATCGGCGTGCTGCTGATCATTCCAATTGGCGGCGCAGACATGCCTGTAGTCGTGTCGATGCTCAACAGCTACTCGGGCTGGGCGGCGGCCGGTATCGGCTTCTCGCTGAACAACTCGATGCTGATCATCGCCGGCTCCCTGGTCGGTTCTTCGGGTGCGATTCTTTCGTACATCATGTGTAAAGCCATGAACCGCTCGTTCTTCAACGTGATCGGCGGCGGCTTCGGCGGCGCAGCAGATGCAGGCGCAGCAGAAGGCAGCAAAGAGGCTCGTCCGGTCAAATCCGGTTCAGCTGATGACGCCACCTTCCTGCTGACCAACGCTGACACGGTGATCATCGTTCCGGGTTATGGCCTTGCAGTGGCGCGCGCTCAGCACGCACTGAAAGAACTGACCGAGAAGCTGACCCACGCTGGCGTGACTGTGAAGTACGCGATCCACCCGGTTGCCGGTCGGATGCCAGGCCACATGAACGTTCTGCTCGCCGAGGCCGAAGTGCCTTACGACCAGGTGTTCGAGATGGAAGACATCAACTCCGAGTTCGGCCAGGCTGACGTGGTGCTAGTGCTCGGCGCCAACGACGTGGTCAACCCGGCGGCGAAGAACGATCCGAGGTCGCCAATCGCCGGCATGCCGATTCTGGAAGCCTTCAAGGCCAAGACCATCATCGTTAACAAGCGCTCGATGGCGAGCGGCTATGCCGGTCTGGACAACGAACTGTTCTACCTCGACAAAACCATGATGGTCTTCGGTGACGCCAAGAAAGTCATTGAAGACATGGTCAAGGCAGTGGAGTGACAGCCTGAAATCAGGCTGTCGAAAAGAGGGAGTCTGCTGGGAGTTGCGTGGTGGCCGGCAGACTCAAGACGGCGAGAGCGTTTCAGCCGCGAAGGCGCAAGTCGTCAATCAAGGCTGCAGGCAAATGAATGTACTCACTGCGCTCAGCCCGCTCAGCAAACCGCCGTTCTCCGGGGAGGCGAACACCGGGTTGCTCGAGCATGGCAAGGAACAAGGCTTCGGCATGGGCCAGGTAACCGCTGGAGAAGCGTGACGGATCGATCAGCAACAGTAGGTGCCCGACACTGGGTGCGTCGCCCTCGGCTTCGAAGAACGAACTGGCCTGGAAACCGAAGTGGCTGCCTGCCAGACCCGCTGTCAGCAGTTCCACCATCAGCGCCAGCGCAGCACCTTTGGCATCGCCCATGGGCACCATGCTGCCTGCCAATGCCGCTTCAGCATCGGTGGTCGGGGCGCCGTCACGATCGATCGCCCAGCCTTCGGGGATCGCAGCGCCTGCTTTTTTTGCCAGCATGACCTTACCGCGCGCCACTTTGGACAGTGACAGGTCGATCACCAAGGGTTCGCCATGCAGACGTGGGGATGCAAATGCTATCGGGTTGGTGCCGAACAAAGGCGTGCGGCCACCCCAAGGCGCCATGGCTGCAGGTGCATTGCTGAAAGCCAGTGCCAGAAGACCTTCGCGGGCTGCGCGCTCTACAGGTTGACCGGCAACGCCGAAATGGTGGGAGCGCGTGATGGAGAGGGCGCAGATCCCCTGGTTCCGGCTAACCTGGATGGCAGCGTCCAAGCCTGCGTCAATCGCGGCAAACGCCAACCCGCGTCTGGCATCGACCTGAACCACAGCGCCATTGATCCTGACACTGGGGATGGCTTGAGCGTCGACTTTACCGGTGGCTATCTGGTCCAGATAAAACGGCAGGCGCGACAAACCATGAGATGGCAGACCATCCTGCTCGGCGCGCACAAGTGCCTCGGCGCAGCTCTGGGCACACGCCTGGGACATCCCTGCGCGACGCAACGCCGTCAACGCCAACGACAGGGCTTCGTGTAATGCGATCTGTACGGTCATGAGAACTTCCTTGCGAGAACTGTCATTGATTTTCCTGAGGCAGGTTCAGAGGCCGATGCGGTTGATCTTCCTCAACGGGAATCGGCGATCCAAGGGCACTTGGCGACGCGAGCTCGGCGCGTGCCTTGGCGAGATCGAATTTGCCTTCCCAGCGGGCGATGGCCAATGTGCCGACGACGTTTCCCATCATGTTGGTCAAGGCCCGTACTTCGTTGAGGATACGGTCGATCCCCAGGATCAGAGTGATAGCAGCAACGGGAATGATGTCGTGACTGGCAAGGGTTGCGGTCAGCACGATCAGAGCCGCTCCGGCAACTCCCGCGCCACCCTTGGAGGTGATGAGCAGAATCACCAGCAGGCCCAGTTGCTGGGTCCAGGAGAGGTCAATGTTCAGGGCCTGAGCGAGAAACAGCGCGGACATCGTCAGGTAGATCGCTGCGCCATCAAGGTTGAAGGAGTAACCGGTGGGGAGCACCAGGCCGATGATCGACTTCTCACAACCCAGGCGCTCCATTTTCTGCATCAGTCGGGGCAGCACCGACTCGGTCGTCGAGGTGCCCAGCACGATCAGCAGTTCCTCGCGAAAGTACTTGATGAGTGACCAGATGTTGACCCCGCATGCGAAGCTGATCGAGCCCAGCACAATGCCTATGAACAAAAGACTGGTCACATACAGGCAGACGATCAGCAAACCCATTTGCTGCAAGGCACCAATACCGTACTTACCAATGGTGAACGCCATTGCCCCGAATGCGCCAATCGGTGCCAGCCACATGATCATGCTGACAATGCGCATCAGCGTCTCGCCGAACTGCTCGATCACACGCGCTGCCAGCCGGCTACGACGGGACATGCCCGATAGTGCTACGCCGAATAGAACTGAAAACAACAGAACTTGCAGCAGATTTCCACTGGCGAAGGCACCGACTACCGAGTTCGGCACGATCTGGGTCAGCAGGCTTGAAGACTCCTGTGCATGCACCTGACTGAGGTACTGGGACATGGCGCCACTGTCGAGGCTTGCAGGGTCGATGTTCATCCCGGCACCGGGCTGTACCAGATTGGCGATGATCATCCCCAGTAGTAGCGCCACCGAGGTGATGACCTCGAAATACACCAGGGTCTTGAACCCGACCTTACCCAGTTCCTTGAGGCTTTCCATACGCGCGATGCCGATAGCAACAGTGCAGAAAATCACCAGGGTTATCAGCATCTTGATCAGGCGTATGAAGGTATCGCCCAGCGGTTTCATTTCGACCCCAAGCGAAGGTGAGCAGTAGCCTAGGATGATGCCGGCGACCAGACCGATGATGACCTGAACATAAAGATTTTTGAGGATTTTCACGGGTGTCTCTCCATGAGCGAATGCCCCACGCCAATCGCAACGATCAGAGCAGGGTGTCAGTTCTTGTTTTTTCAACGCACGCGCGACGTACTACAGGCGCCAGATCGGTCGTCGCGGTCGAGGGCTTGGAGGGGAGAACAAAGCGGCGAGCAGATTCATGAAGGTCTCCATTTATGGTTGTTGTGAGACGGACTTCTTGAAAGCAGGGGAGCATATAGGGTGTAAAACAGCACCGCAGCCGTTGAGGGCTGCGGTGCTGGTGGGTCAGGCGCTTTCGAACAGACGGGTCAGCACGAATTCGCGATGCCCCAAAGCTTCCGCGGCGGTAAAGCGACCGTTGGCGGTGCGCATGAGCATGTCGAGCAGGCTGTCGCCCGCATCATCCATATTGATTTCCCGACGCAGCAGGCCGGATACATCCACATCGATATGCTCGCCCATGGTACGGAACGTGCGCGGGTTGGCGCAGATCTTGATGACCGGCAGGATCGGGTTGCCGATGACGTTGCCTTGGCCGGTCGGGAAGAAATGCGCGACATAGCCTGAGGCTGCACACAGGGTCACCATCTCAGCGGCGGCTGAAGACGAGTCCATAAACCAAAGGCCAGGGCCGGTTGGTTCTTCGGCCTTATCCAGCACGCCATCGACCCGACACTTGCGGCCAATCTTCTGAATGTTGCCCAGCGCTTTTTCTTCGATGGTGGTCAGGCCACCTTCGATATTGCCTTTGGTCGGCTGCGATTCAGAAAGATCACTGGTCTTCCAGCGGTCGATCATGGCGCTGTAGCGGTCGAACATGAACTGGAATTTCTCCCGCACTGCAGGGGTGCTGCAGCGCTCGGCCACCAGATGTTCGCCACCGGTAAGCTCCGAGGTTTCGCCGAATACCAGGGTGCAGCCTTGGGCGTACAGTTTGTCGAATGCATTGCCGACTGTCGGGTTGGCGCCGCAGCCGGAGGTGGTGTCCGACTCGCCACATTTGGTCGAGACCCACAGCTCCTTGATGTCACATTCTTCCCGGCGCAGTTCGGTGGCGTACTGCACGAATTCGCGTGCTTTGCGCGAGGCGGCGCAGATGGTGTTGTGGTCGCCATTCTGCTCGATCCAGAAACCTTCTACTGGCTTTCCGGTGGCGCGGATGCCGTCGACCACGCGCTTGGTCCAGCCCGGTTCGATACCGATGACGACGACGGCTGCCACGTTGGGGTTGCACCCCGTGCCGATCAGGGTACGGAAGTGCAGCTCCAGGTCCTCGCCAAACTGCAGACGCCCATAAGGGTGCGGCAGGCCAATAGTGCCCTTGATGTTGTTCGCCACCGCTTCGGCGGCTGCGTTGGAGATGTCGTCCACCGGCAGGATGATGACATGGTTGCGAATACCCACGCGGCCATTGTCGCGGCGGTAGCCCATGAAAGTGCGTCCGTTGAGTTCCATGCTTACCACCTCTTGGTTTTGACGTTGTGGACGTGAAGGTGCTCGCCTTCGCGGATGGGCTTGACCACGCGGCCAATGTCGACGCCGTACTTGACCACGGTATCGCCTTCCTGGAGGTCACGGATAGCCAGCTTGTGGCCGATTGGAATGTCGCTGAGAACCTCGAATTCCAGTGTCGTGTTCTGGTCCATCACCCACCCGGTCAGCTTCTGCCCGGCTTTCACGCCTTCGACAACCACGACGCCCACTGCGTCGTCGGCGTCGTGGACGACAAAATCAATGCTCATTGTTGTTCTCCTCATTGACGGTCATTCATTTACCGTAAGTCCTGTATAGGACATAGGATATAGGATAGTCAAGAAAGGATTGTTTTTTAAATTTTGGGGTTATACTTCAACGCATCGATCCACTACTGACTCAATCCTATGAACGACGCCGTGCAAGCCCCATTCAAAGCCCCGACCTTCCAGCCGCTGTACCGGCAGATCAAGGATCTGTTGATGGAGCGGATTTCATCTGGCGAGTGGTCTCCAGGAACGTTCATTCCCAGCGAAACCGCGTTAGCGACGACTTATGGCGTCAGCGTCGGTACGCTGCGCAAAGCCTTGAACGAACTGATGGCAGAGAATGTGGTGGTCAGGCAGCAGGGCAAGGGCACATCCGTGGCTACACACGATGCTGACCACGCACTGTTCCGTTTCTTCAACATCTGTCGCCCGGACGGGGAGCGCAGCATGCCGGTGTCGATCGTGCTTGAACGCCGGTTGCGCAAGGCAAGTGCGGCTGAGGCAGCAGAGCTTGGGATTCCGGCAGGGGGAAAGGTGGTGCACATTGCCCGGGTGCGTGAGCTGGAGGGCAAGCCCGCGATCTACGAAGACATTCTGGTCTGTGCCGAGCGCTTCCTGGGGCTGGAAAAACAACCCGAAGTGCTGCCCAACACGCTTTATCATCTTTATCAGCAGCGATATGGCATGACCGTCGCTCATGCCGATGAACGCATCGTGGCCATTTGTGCAAACGATCAACAAGCCACTTCCCTGGGCGTTGCGGTCGGAACGCCGCTCCTGCAGATATCCCGTCTGGCACGTGATTATCAGGGGCGGCCAGTGGAAAAGCGCCTGTCTATGGTGAGCACACAGGCGCACTGCTACAGCAACAGCATCTAGCTGTTTTTGTATGGGTCGACCGTCAGGTTTAGGCGAGATGAGTGACGAGCTTGACGTTCAAGTACGCCTCAACAGCTTCCGTTCCACCTTCAGAGCCATAGCCTGAATCCTGGACACCACCAAACGGAACCTCGGGCAACCCCAAGCCTAGATGGTTGATGGTCAGCATGCCCGCTTCTATCCCGTCACTTAGGGCTTGAGCGGTGTTGCTGTCCTTGGTGAATGCATAGGATGCCAGCCCGTAAGGTAGACGATTCGCTTCTGCAAGCGCTTCGTTAATCGTCTCGAACGGCATTATCAACGCCAATGGCCCAAACGGCTCATCGTTCATTGCAAGCATGGTCGAAGTTACGTCGCTTAACACCGTGGGCAAGAAGAAGTAGCCCGGTCCATGCCGGCGTTCGCCGCCGCACACAAGTGTTGCTCCCTTGCTCAATGCATCCTCGATCATCGCCTCAAGCGCGGGCGCTCTGCGCTCGTTGGCCAGCGGCCCCATCTGGCTGTTCGACTCCAGACCGTCACCTATGCGGATAGCCTTTACGTGCGCGGTGAATCGAGAGATGAAGTCTTCGTAGACACTGCGTTGTACCAGCAGACGTGTGGGGGCGATGCAAACTTGGCCCGCATTGCGAAACTTGGCCATCGCCAGCAGCTTGGCGGCCGCGTCGAGATCAGCGTCGGCAAATACCAATGCAGGAGCATGTCCACCCAGTTCCATGGTCACGCGCTTCATGTGTTTGCCAGACAGTGCCGCGAGTTGCTTGCCGACATATGTGGAGCCTGTGAATGTAACCTTGCGAATGGTTGGGTGTGCAATGAGGTAGCTTGAAATGTGCGCGGGGTCACCGTAAACCAGACCGATAACGCCGGCCGGAACACCGGCATCGATGAACGTGCGGATCAACTCGGCGGGCGAAGCGGGTGTCTCCTCTGGGGCTTTTATGATGATTGAGCAGCCTGCGGCCAAAGCGGCCGAAAGTTTGCGCACGATCTGGTTAATGGGGAAGTTCCAAGGTGTGAATGCGGCTACTGGTCCCACCGGTTCCTTCAGCACTCGCTGCTCTACGCCTGTCGCGCGAGATGGGACGATGCGTCCGTAGGTTCGCCGCGCTTCCTCCGCCAGCCAGTCGATGGTGTCGGCTGCCCCGAGGGTTTCGACACGTGACTCGGTGAGCGGCTTGCCCTGCTCCAGAGTCATCAAACGAGCAATTTCATCGCTGCGCTCGCGCAGCAGGTGAGCTGCCTTGCGCATGACTGTATAGCGCTCGAATGCTGAGGTGCGACGCCATCTCTCGAAGCCCCGTTCAGCAGCAGCCAATGCGGCATCAAGATCGGAAGTGTCCGCTTTGGCCACTCTGCCCAGCGTTTTTCCTGTAGCCGGATTGACAACATTCAGGGTGCTACCTGAGCGGGAGGGCTGCCAGTTGCCATCGATGTGCAGTTGAATATCGGAATACATCACAGTCTCCATACTTGTCAAAGTGAGTGAGCGCGGCGGACGCTGGTCTGCGGTTCGGCATGCGCAGTAATTCTCGCTTTACCGCGCACGCGCCAAGCGCAGAAAAATGACAGCAGACAGATCGCGATCAGGTAGCACGCAACGTACCAAGGCTTACCGTTATTCAATTGCAGCAGGCCGGTCGCAATCAGTGGGGTGCACCCACCGATGATTGCCGAGAACTGATAGGCGATGGACAATCCCGTGTAGCGCACCCCAGGGCCGAACAGCTCGCTAAAAAAGGTCGCCTGAACAGCAAACATCGAAGTGGGCCCAAGGTTATATGCCACTACAATCCCTACCAATATCCATACTGGGCTCTGGCTTCCCAGTAGTAGAAAAAAAGGGACCGTGAACAGCGCCATGAATACCGCTCCAGCCATGTAAACCTGCCGTCTTCCGATTCGATCGGACATCGCGCCGAATAACGGGCAGATGATAAGCCCGATACAGGCAGCAGTCAGAACGCCATTAAGTACGACTGATTTTGGCAGGGCCAACTGAGTCGTTACATAGACAATGGCAAACGTGTTGACGATGTTGGACGCAGTCGTTTCCGCCAGACGTGCTCCGATGGTCATCAGCAACGCGCCTGGGTGATCCTTGAGCAACTGAAAAAGTGGTGCGCGTTCAGGAGAAGCGTCTCGTCGGGCGGCGGCTTTGATACGTGCAGCTTCGAAATCCGGTGTTTCCTCGATACGCAGGCGAATGAGCAGGCCCACGATTAACATGACTGCGCTCATCAAGAAAGGTAACCGCCACCCCCAGCTCAGCAAGTCCTGCTCAGGCAATTGGCTGACCAGCGCGAAGGCCCCCGTCGCAAGAAGGATCCCCCCCGACGCAGCCGCTTGTGGAAGGCTGCCCCAGAACCCCCGTTTGGCTTCGGCTGCGTGCTCGATAGTAAGTAGTGCAGCTCCGCCATATTCGCCACCAAGGCCAAAACCTTGGGCCAAACGTAATACCAGCAACAACACCGGTGCCCAATAGCCTGCCGTTTCCCACGTGGGTAATACCCCGATGAGGGTGGTGGATATACCGACGATCAGGAGTGTCGCCAGAAGGCTCTTCTTGCGCCCGTAGCGATCGCCCAAGTGCCCGAAGTACAGCCCACCAAGCGGTCTGGCAAGAAAACCCACGGCGAACGTCGCGAATGCAGCGATCATCCCCGCTGCAGGGCTTTCACTGGGAAAGAATAGCTTGCCGAAAACCAGTGCCGAGGCGGTGCCGAAAATGAAGAAGTCGTACCATTCCAGCACAGCACCAGCGAGGCTGGCGGCTGCCACCTTTCGCATTGATACGTTGCTGAGGGTACTTCCAGAGCTTTGTTCAGGAGCCGTCATTTTTGTTGTTCTCCTCTTGAATGGAAGGTGGCGTTACTGCATGCGTACAAGCACTTTGACGCTGTCGGGCTGAGCCGCTAGGCGATAACCTTCGGCAGCATCCTTCAGATCGACGATGGATGTAATCAGAGCGCTTACATCAAGGCTGCCGTTGTGGATCAGCTCAATTGCCCGTTCCATATCGGCGCCGATGTACATCCCGCTCCCATGGATATCAATCTCGAAACGCTGAAGGCGTGGGAGATTCACATAGCGCTCGCTACCAGGCACGCCGACCACTACCAGAGTGCCTCCTCCGAGAGTGGCAGTGCTGCCCAGGCCCAAAGTGGATTGAGCCGCCACACAGTCAAAGACTGTTGTGAACCGTGCGGCGCCGTCCAGTTGATCGGGCGGCAAGGCAGCAGCGGCACCGAGCTTCAGTGCAAGCGCACGCTTGGAGGCTACGGGTTCGAGAATCGTGATTCTGCCCGCTCCACGTGCGCCTAAAGCCATCAGCAAGCACAAGCCGATCGTGCCGCCTCCGATGATCAGCACTTCCTCAAGATCATCCGAGCGTTGTGCTGCATGAACCCCTACCGCGATCGGCTCAACCAGAGATGCCAGTCGCGGGTCCATTTGGGGAGGAAGACGATGTAACTGGCGCGTATTCAAGTTGAGTGCAGTCTGACCGGCCCCTGGCAGACGAAAGCCTATGACTTTGGCTTGCTCGCAGTGGTTGTCCTGACCTTGCAAGCAACGGCGGCATTGCCCGCAACTCACCAGCGGATTGAGTGCTACCAGATCACCTTTAGCGATGCCACTGACGTCGTCCGCGCAGTCGATGACTCGCGCGACGACCTCGTGCCCCGTTACCAGTGGTGGCTTGATCCATGGGTGCTTGCCGTGCAGCACATGCAAGTCGGAACCGCAGATGCCAAGATATAGCGGGGTTACACTGACCTCTCCCGGCTGAGGTGCGGGTAAAGGGATATCGCTATGAGCCACCCGGACGCTGCCCAGGTCGTCGAACATTATCTGTTGAATGGTCATTCTTATTGTCCTTCTAGCAAAAAGACGCCTTTAACCAAGGTTGCTATCGCACCAACCCAAGCCAAGCCCAACGTCAGCAGTCGAGCGGTAGGGACCGGCACCCAGCGATTGAGCCGACTGCCTAGCAACAAGCCGATGCCAAGCGTGACTGATCCCGCAGCGATGTAGCCCGGCATCAGAGGCGGGCCACCTTTGGTGGTGAGTGAGACTAAGTTGGTAAACACGAAATACACTTGCACTGAGCCCACGAATGCTGACTGCGGCCAGCGAATACTTGCGGCGTACAACGCAATCATCGGACCACCGATACCTGCTGTGACATTCATGAAGCCGCTCGCCGCACCGGCCAGTACGGCACCCGTACGGCCTTGAAGAAGGAGCATGCTCCGGCCGAATTGCAGCATCGTCAGCGAACCGATCAATACGATTCCGATGCCCAGCATCAGCACACCGAGGGACAGCACATGGAGCGTCCATACCCCCAGTGGCATGACAGCGAGTGCAGGTATCAGCAGCCATATCAGTCGGCGCAGGTCCACTTGACGCCAGGTCTGGGCCAGTATCAGGCCGCTGGACAATGCACTTAACACGTTGGCCATCAGCACACCCAGATGCGGCCCAAGGCTTACAACCAGCAGTGGTGATGCCACCAGTGCAAAGCCCATACCCGACAACCGTTGCATGGTCGCGCCCACCAGAACGGCGCACAGGCTTAGCACCGTAGTGCCAAGAGAGAGTCCGTCCACTACTGACCGACAACCCGATCAACGACATCACACAGGCGCTGTAGGCGCGGCACGGCATCTTGGAGCAGCGCCTGGTCTATATCGTTTGCACCGATCACACCGCTCCATACCGCGCGTCCGGCGAGAAACCCTGAGGCCCCCTCGCGACATGCCCATTCGACCGCTTGCGGGAAGCGATCCTGTGTCACGCCGGAAGACAGCACAACCCAAGGTGATGCGATGGCTTTAGTCAATCGCGCGCACTCGTCTCGCAAGGTCTTCTCATCGCCTTCGCCCTTAAGCGGCACTTCAGCCTTATAGAGATCAGCGCCCAGATTCCCCAACTCTTTTGCAGCGGCATGAACTCCGGCATTCCAATCGAAATCGCCTCCGTTACGCGGCTTTCGTGAGATGGGTTCAATGATGCTCACCAACCCGGCGCGGCGACACCGAGCAACGAAATCTCGAACCATCGCCACTCGCGCGTCAGGCGCCTCATCTGGACGCCACAGGACCAATAGTTTCATTGCCACTGCACCTTGTTCACGAACGCGCTCTGGAATCATGGCTTGGTCGATGATCACATCCCCGACTATTTCGTCGTCGCCGGCGATAAACTCGTCCCCCGCGGCGATAAGGCCACAGCGTGGATGCACGGCTTCTCGGGCGACAACTTGCTCCCATGCAAACTGACGATCAACTAGTACCGCTGACGCGTAGGGCGTAAGGATCTTGGTCGCGCGCAACTTGAAATCGGTAACCTGCTGATCGCTGACCGGAGTGCTTTGGTGCGCCGCAAACATTTGGCGCATGGCTTCACGCTGATCTACGGCGAGCATGGCGAATGCACCGGAGGGTCGCTTCAAGGCATCGAGCGCAAAGGCAGTGGTTTGGATCATCACAAGGTCTCCTCAAGGGCAATAACGGGCAAGGACGACAACAGGTCCATTACCTCGGCGTGAGTCGGTATGGCTGACCGGCCATCAATGCCGCGACACGACAGCGCGGCGGTGACATTTGCGTAGCGCACGCTGTCGACAGGTGACAAACCGTGCAGGCGTGCAGCTAGTAGGGCACCGTGAAACACATCCCCGGCACCTAGAGTGCTTATCAGCGGTGCTTGTGTGAAAGCCGGCACGCGGAAAGTATTGCCTTCGGCATCTATCGCCATCGACCCTTGCTCGCCGGCAGTGGCGACGACCCATCGTGCACCCTGGTCAATTGCTGCTTTCAATAGCGACTTTGCAGGCAAATCGCCGTAGGTGGCTCGCAGCTGCAATAGGGTAGGGGCAAAAAGATCGGCGCTGGCGGGATCAAAGCCAGGTATGGGATTCCCTGCGTCTACCGAAAGCTTTGCTCGGCTCGAAACTAGTTTAAAAGCGCGCCAGCTGGATTGGTCGACATGTACCCAGTCCGCTTCACGAAGGTGGAGCAGCGCTAGTGGGTGGCTCGCAAGATCAAGTTGTGGGCCGGGCCGATTGCAGATGGATCGAGTACCCGCTTGGCTGTCGCAGACGATCACGCTGACTCCAGAGGCTTGACCTGGTGCAGATAGCATACTGTCTACAAGCACCCCTTCCATTTCCAAGTCCTGACGGATCTGTGCGCCAGCGCCGTCATCCCCCACCACTCCAATAAAGCGAGTCTTGATTCCCAAGCGGGCACAGGTAACTGCGGCGGTGGCCGCAGGTCCTCCGCCAGCAGTGATAATGGCTTTGGCGGCTACACGCTGGTCTGCGTCGGGGTAGCGCTCGACTTGGGCAATGGTATCTAGGGTACAGACACCCGTGAATACCACGACAGGAGGTGTGCGTGTCATGTCAAATTACCAATTGTGGGTTTTTATTATCACTTTTGGTATTTTTACCGTTTTATCGAAACGGATGTCAACCCTATAAAAAGAAAAGCCTTAGGGCGTTGGCTGTGCAGCTCAATAGACGAATATTACCAATGTTGGTAATATCGGTGCCGTCAGTGTGCAGGAGTACCAAATGCTTTACGGAGAAGCTTCCCAGCGGCGCCAGGCCATTCTTGAATTACTCCGCGAGCGCGGCGTTCTCGCCATTCCCGATATTGTGGAAAGCTTGGGCGTGTCTCCAATGACAGTGCGTCGGGACCTACAACTTCTTGATGAGCAGGGTTTTCTGCAGCGCACAAGGGGGGCGGTTGGCCTTAAGGAGGCCGCTGTTCTGGATAGTTTTAAGACTTTGCCTCCCGACAAGTATTTCGAGGTCCGCAGCGCGAGACAGATGTCGGGCAAACAGATGATTGCTAGACTCGCAACCCAGTTCGTCGAGCCCGCAGACAGCATAGGGCTGGATGCAGGGACCACCGCCTTGGCCGTGGCGCATGCTCTTCCGGCGAGCTACGTCGGCACCGTGGTCACTCACTCCATTCCATGCCTTGACGCTTTGATGAATGCTGGCAATGCTCAAGTCATTGCCTTGGGTGGCGACTTACACCGGCCCAGCCGTGCGATGGTTGGGCCTAGTACCACCGAGCGTGCTAGCCAACTGCGTCTGCGTACCTTTTTCCTAGGTGCAGCCGCAATGGACGAGAAAGGAATCTACGTCTCGGCCGACATCGAGCGAGAGACTAAATTGGCGCTGATGAGGGTCGCGGATCAAGTGGTTTTGTTGGCGGACAACTCCAAATGCGCCCTATCTGCGGCGGTGCGACTGTGCGGTTTTGAAGTCATAGACAGGCTGATTACCGATCTACCTTTGCCCGAACCGCTCGCTCACGTGCTTAAGCTGCAGCAGGTGAAAGTGGACATTGCGGGCTGACCCTGGTTTTTGACCATGCCGGCTGCGTCATCTATTGCTGCTCGGGCCGCTCTTTTAAACCACGGATCGTATTTGCATAAGCGACTCTTGAGGTGGCGTAAGGAAGCCCCTGCCAACCGGTCTTGCATTAACTCGTGCGAACGGACAGACACTAACTAAAATATGGTATTTCAACATTCATTATTGGCCGACTACGGCCCTTAGCCCCCGGCAATCATTCACCGAAAGCCAGCTTAGGAGCGGGTCTCGGTGTCACGGATGGGCTTGATGACAATCGATCCGTTTTCCAATTCGACGCTCGAAAAGTCACCGCTGTGGGCCTTATTGTTGGAAGGAACTCCGGAGCCAGTTTAATGACAACGTCCCCGTTGCCGTCGTCTGCTTTCTGACAAATTACAGTCGCTTGCAATGAACCACTCATAAGGACTCGCTCCACACCCGATGACCAATTTTTTGCTTGGCGTCGCTGGCCAACATCCTCGGGCAAAGATAGAGGTCCACCACGTTGCCTTCGTCGTAGCCGATACGGTGGAGCAAGCGTACCCGCTGCTTCGTGATGGTTGGTTCGGCAACCCCAAAGCCGTTCATATAGATTCGCGGATGGCAGTTGATTGCGTTAAGGGCTGGCGGGTGGAGCTCAGCAGATTGGCTCCGTTACCTGGTTCACCTCGGCTGTATCGGTATCTCATCAATCTGGGTGGCTACGGACAACACGCCTTTGGCGAGGCGCATGACTGTCTTTTAGTGGTTGCCAAAGACCAGCGGGAAGCTATATCGAAAGCAAAACGCCGGGTCTTGTCGCATTGGACTCAAGCACACACCGATGTCGTCATGGATGTAGATGATTGCTTGCCCATCCAAGGGCAGCAGTGGGCTCGCCACCTGGGGTGGCGGTCATCTACAGGCTTGCTCCTAGAGCCTGTAGCTGAATTCGTCTCCTCACTATTCTGACATGGCAGAATGTTTGGAGAGTAATGGACAACGCTGACCACATACGTGGTCAGCCGCAGTGGAGGGAATCGCTACTACAGCGACGTTCAGCAGGTCTTCGCGCCGTGAAAAAATTGGGGATGCAGACAGCTTTCGCGCACCGATTTCGTTCATGTGAAAAGCGTGATCGCTCCTGTCAGCAATGAAACTCCGGTCATCAACAGTGAAAGCAACACAGCCCATTTGATTGTTGTTTTCTGAAAGTCTCCAAGATCGCGATCGATCATGCCGACCAGCAATAATGTAGATGCCACCAGCGGACTTATTTGGTGAACAGGTTGGCCGAGAACCGACGCCCTGGCGATCTCTATTGGACTGATCCCATATGCCGCCGCCGCGTTTGCCAAGATAGGTACCACCCCGAAGTAGTACGCATCGTTTGATAGCAGGAACGTCAGCGGCATGCTGGTGATCGCAACCACCAGTGGGAAAAGGTGGCCCCAGGATGGAGGAATCGTATTCACTAGCAATTGAGCAATCGCATCGACCATCTTGGTGCCGGAAAAGATGCCGGCAAACACGCCCGCTGCGAACACCAGAAGCACTACGACCATGGCGTTGCCTGCGTGGGCGAGCATGCGCTCTTTCTGTAGATTCAAACGCGGATAGTTCATCACTAGAGCGACGACGAATCCAAGCAGGAAGCTGATCACCGAATGCAGCGCACCGGTCACCAAGCAAACCATTACGATCAAAACCAGAATAAGGTTCGGAATCACCATCTTCGGTTTCTTGTTTTCACCATGGCCGACGATGGATTCGATGTAACAGTCACCGCCACCACTGGACAGGCTCATCACGCCAATGCGTTTTCGCTCCCGGCGCCCCAACAAAAACGCGGTATACAGCACTCCCAGTGCACCCACTGCCATGGTCGGCAGCATCGGAATAAAATACTCGGCCGCATCCAGACCTAGGACTGCAATCACACGCGTCGCCGGGCCACCCCAAGGGGTCATACCGCCCATCACGCTTAGCGACAGCACGCAGAGGCTTGCCAAGATCATCGGGTTCATACCGATGCGTTTATAGAGGGGAAGCATGGCTGCGCAGGTAATCATGTAGGTCGTGGTGCCGTCGCCATCCAGAGCGGTTGTCAACGAAAGAAGCGCCGAACCGATTGCAATCTTCACCGGATCACCATTCACCTTCTTCAGGATCATTTTGATCATCGGATCGAACAGTCCGGCATCGAACAGCACGCCAAAGAACAGAATCGCAAAGAGGAGCAAGGCTGCGGAGGGTGCGACCATTTTGATGCCGTCGAGCATCATCTTGTCGGTGGTCAAAGCAAAGCCTGCGACGATCGAAAAAACCACAGGCACCATGATTAACGCAACGATGGGCGAAAGTCGCTTCGCCATGATCAGGTAGGTAAGTACCACGACCATTGATAAGCCGAGAAATGCCAACATGTCAGTTACTCTTGTTTTTATTGGGTGTGCCGTCAACCTGCCGCCGCTACGCTAGAGGTAGCGTTGCCGCAGGAGATTGAGGGTCAGGTCAAGCGCGGGCGTTCAACTGGCAACGGTGGCACCGACAATGCCGTGATGTTCCAGCGCGTCTGCGACAAAACCGCTGGCCTTGGCCCGCTCGACGAATTGGCGCAATTGCTCGGCTGCCTCTTTACCGTAGGTATGAGGTACACCCATCGCCTGGCGGATTTCCATGAAGCGGCCAGGCAATAACCGCAAACCCGGAAACCGGCCCGCATCGAACTCGAGTTGCTGCCTCACCCCAGCCGCGACGTCGGCGGACTCGGCTACGAACGTGTCTACGACGGTTGGCGAAGTGGGGGAACGAATGATGGTGGCCACCTTAAGTTCGCGTGTCAGGTGCAAGTCATAGGCGCTGCCTTTGCCAACCACGACGCGCACCCCAGTCTGATCAACCTCGTTGTTGTCCTGTAACGGCGAGTCTTCTTGCACCAGGTAGCAACCCTCGATCAATACGTAGGGTTCGGTGAAGGCGAGCTGTTCTCCTCGAACGGGGTCAATAGCGAAAAAACCGAAATCAGCGTGGCCTTCAGACACCGCAGCAACTGATTCTCCTGCGCTTTTAAAGACGCGTAATTCCAGGGGAATTCCGATTTCCGCCGCAAAAGCCAGGGCCAGATCGACAGATACACCTGCTGCAATACCGTCCTCGTCCAGTCGGGCCAAAATTGGGTTTCCCACATTGATGGAAGCCCGCAGTGTGCCAGTCGGAGCGAAGATGGCAGTGAGTTCTGCATTCAGTACAGTCATGTCTATTCCCCTCAAGCCGTGCGGCTGGCGTATTGGTCGAGTAGACGTTGGGTGACGGAGTCAACGGGAACGCCGTCCTGCAGATAGCGCTGCATCTTCTTCAGTTCTATCTGACCAGGCACGATGACTGGCGACCCACTGTCAACGGGCGGGCTCTGATGCAAAATGGATGCGAAGTCGGTCATTCTGTCTTTCAACCATTCACTAGACCCCAGCCGGGCAGTGTCGATGAGGATGAAGAAGTGACCGAGATTTTGCGGCTCATCCGGCGCATCAACCCACGACTTCACATGAGTGAGATATGCCGCATTGGAGAGAAGCCCAGCCAACAGATCGACGACCAGCGCGAGGCCATAACCCTTGTGGCCGCCAATGGGCAGGAGGAAACCGTCGAGTGCTGCGCGAGGGTCGGTGGTGGATTTCCCGTTAGCGTCGGTCGCCCAGGTATCAGGAATGCTTTCTCCAGCCTTGAGCGCATTGCGAATCTTGGCGCGAGCCACCACGCTCATCGCCATGTCCAGCATGAAGTGACTGCCATCTGGGTTGGGTACGCCGAAGCCCAATGGGCTATTTCCCAACCGAGCGTCGCTGCCGCCGGAGGGCGCGATGGTCGTTGTCGCGTTGCTGCCGATGATGCTGGCAAAACCCTGTTCAGCCGCGATGTAGGAGTAGGGCGAAATGGGCCCGAAGTGGTTGCTGCCCCTAGCCAATACCAAGCTGATACCAAACTTTCTGGCGAGCTCGATACCTGTCTCCAGTGCAGCCATTCCCACCAGCGGGCCGACCGCATTGCGCCCATCGATGCGTGCGATGGCCGGTGCGACTGTTTCTATTGCCGGTTCAGCCGCAGCACCGATGCCACCTGACTCAAGCCGCTCACCATAGGATTCGACACGGCTCAGACCATGGGTGGTCAAGCCGAAGAGGTCAGCCAGCACCAGCACATTGGTGACTTTTTCGGCAGAAGAAGGTGCAAGGCCTAGGCCTTCAAATGCCTTGCGTCCAATTTGACGAAGGTCATCAACGGCAACGGTGTGAAGCTCTTTTTTGTTGTTCATTCAATACGCTCGTTTGCATCCGAACAGGCAGGCACGTACCTGCGCAAATACCTGGCTCGGAGGTTAGAAATATTGGGGTGGTCGGCAGAGCAGAATCGACGTGTTTGCGATGTGTCTGCGTGTTGACAGAGTGGCAAGCGGCAATTAAAAAGTAAATTGCAAATAAAAGTGCAATCTATGAGTAAATCGCATGAATTTTGATTTGGCGGATCTACGAGGTTTTCTAGCTGTTGCTGATCTGGGGGGGTTCAGCGCTGCGGCGAAGGCTCTGCACTTGTCGCAGTCCGCACTTTCTCGAAGAGTTGATAAGTTGGAGCAGGCCTTGGGGGTAATGCTGTTTGAATGCACCACCCGCCGCGTCGAGTTATCAACGGTTGGCCGAGGATTCGTTCCCAAAGCCCGGAATGTACTCAACGAACTTGAAAGCGCGCTGATTGGCTTTCACGACTTGTCACATCGACTGTCCGGAGAAGTGACGATTGCCTGTGTCCCGTCGGCGGTGGCTTACTTTCTGCCCGACGTGATCCGGCAGTACCACGCCAAGTATCCCGGCATCCGTATTCGAGTCATTGATGAGTCGTCCTCGGCCATTCTGACGGTCGTTGCAAGGGGAGAAGCGGACTTTGGGTTGACTTACATCGGCACTCAGGACTCCGAGGTTGTGTTTCAGTCATTGCTGGAGGAGGCGTTCGTCGTAGCACTGAAAGTGGGTCATCCATTGGCCAAGCGGAAATCACTAACGTGGGACGATCTGTCAAACACGGATTACATCAGTCTGGCGCAGGGAAGTGGCAATCGGTTTTTGATCGATCAGGCGTTAGCTAATCGGGATGTCCGACCTCGTTCGTTTTGTGAGGTGAAACATGTGCCGGCACTGGTCAGCCTTGTTGAAGCTGGACTGGGAATCGGTGTCGTACCCAAATTGGCGATGCCTGCCAATGGACACGCCACGCTCGTGACTCGGCCGCTGACTGATCCATCAATCAGCAGAACCCTAGGGCTTATATCGCGGAGGGGAAGGGCACTATCACCAGTGGCGCAGCTTCTTTTTGATTTATTGATGGATATCCGTGAGTGATTGCTATCGCTGAACATCTGGAAGGTGGAACTTGCCCAAGTAGAGGAACCCGTCTTGGTCTCGGGGTAGGTCTGTAACTGGTGTGAACCACGGTCTGGTCATACTTCGATACCTTAAATCGCCGACCTTCAGCGGGGCTTCTGCTACAACAAGGTGAGGCCTTGGCGTCGAGAGAATTAGGCGTCACACGCCCGCGTCGTGAGTCTTTTCACTGATAATTATGAGTAACGTTACCCACGGCTCTATCTGAGCTTGAGCTGCGCCATATCATCGAGCGTGACTTCCTGCCCCTTCAATGCAAATGCATCATCGACTCGCGCGGCGAGCTTTCAGTCGAACTGCTCGACCAATCGCCAGGCTGGAACCTAGTTGCAGGTGGGATTCCCCGGTCTCAGTTCAAATCGTGCCCTGGGATCGTCAACTTCGTTGCCGAAATGAAAGCGCAGTTGGCGATGCAAGGTGGGGTAGAGCGGTTTCGCGAGGGGGTGACCTGTCGTTGAGCGCTCAGCCGCGTTCCTGATCGAGTATCTGGTGCAGCTCTGCCCACGGCATTGCTGCCACCTCGTCCTTAGCCTTGCACTTATCCTCGTGGGTAAAGGACTCATCACTCTAGGTGATCGGCTGGTCACGCATGCAGCCAATGCATACAGCGACTCCTCCGACGTAAGCCAAAGCCGCTGACCAATTAATCATGCATTGATTGCTGTCCATGTTGCCGCATCCTCTGCGTCGATGATCAGCTTCAGCCTAAGTCGGGTGAGCAGTGTTCTACACGCTCAAACAGATGAACTTATCTGGCGGGCATGGCTGGAAGCGAGGAGGCTAGGTGAATTCGGCGGTCACCGATTGGACGGCACAAAATGAAAGACACCTACGATCTCGCTGCCGCCACGACTCACTCGGTCTGATGGGTGATTCACTCCATCGTTAACGGTAATCTCCTCAAAATCGAACGGGCTAACACCCTCCAGGCATGAGGCATTAATCCCGGGTTGATGGGGATGGGATCGTCGCTGGTGGTGGGTGTAAGATTCTCCATCGGAGCTTTACTGCCATTCACGCCGCGAGGTTCAGCCCGAATTACCCTGTACCCGTTATCCGCGAGTTAGCTTGCAACCTGGTCATAGTCGTGAGCCCCGCGACCTTTTGACGGCAAAATCACGATGATTTTACCGTTGCCTTGGTCGAGGGCCTGACTGTGGACATCGACTTTTTCGGCAGTGATAGTTCGTACCAATGGAGTAGCCTCTGCAAGACAACTTAACGCGAACAGACTCACCAGCATTAGGGAGGGGAGAGCGTAATTCAAACGCATGTGTCGGCCCCTTTTTTGTTTTCCAAGAGGGTAAAAGATTGACTTCAAGGGATAAGTGCCTGAAGGACAGGCGCTAGATAAGCGCCTGTTCTTCGGCACTGGTCGTCATTTTTTGGCGTACTGCGTTTTCGCGAACGCTGCAATTGCCTCGGCCATAGCCTTGGGCTGCTCAGGAGCCATGGCGTGTCCGGAATTTTTAAGCACCACGATCTGGACTCGATCACCGAGCATATTTTTCAGAACGCCGGAAAAGCGCCGAGGTGCCACGGAATCTGCTTCACCTTGCAAATCCAGGATTGGGGCAGAGCCTGCGGCAAAGTAATCATCCACCGGTGTTGTGTTGCGGGCATGGGATTCGACCTCGTGGGTTTCATCATGCCAACCGTTAAGCCAGACCGCTGGGTCATTGCCAGGTGCAAAAAATGCTTTGCGCAAGTAGATCAGGCGCTGCTCATCGCTCAGGCGTAGATCACCAGCGCCATCAATGGCCTGGCGCATTTCAGCGTTGATCGGTTTCTCAGTGGATCCCGGTGGGACTTTGCCAGCCGAAGCAGCGGCCAGTACCACGCCTCGAACGAGGTCTGGGCGATCGGCGGCTAACATGCGAGCTGGAAAGTTGCCCCAAGCGTGACCGACCACCACCACTGGCCCTTTATTTTCGTGTTCAACGACCGCGGCAACGTCCTTCGCGAAGTCGTGCACTGAGAGATTTTCCATAGAGCCTTTGCTCTCACCAATACCATGCCATCGCGGCGGGTCTACATTCACGACTGATTGAGTTTGGTCGTTTTGCTGTGACGAATCGCAGGAAACGAGGTTTGAGAAAACCGGAGACGTTTGATTTCCTGGGTTTCACCCACTGTTGTAGTGTCAGCCGACGGGGTGACTTCCAAGTACTGCGACTGACCGTCAAAAAGCGTATGCGTGCGACGCTTCTTGCTATCCGTGAGGAGTTGAGGCGCCGACGTCATGACCTTATCCGGGTTCAGGGGCAATGGCTCAAACGTGTGCTGAGCGGTTACTTCAATTACCACGCGGTACCGGGGAACTTGATACGTCTTGGCGGTTTTCGTTTGGCGGTATGCCGTCTCTGGCGGCAAGCCCTTAAGCGACGCAGCCAGCGTAATCGGCTTCAATGGTCACGTTACGGACGCCTTGCCGATCTCTAGATTCCAAGTCCCAAGAATGCACACCCATACCCTGAGGATCGCTTCGCGTCACATACCCGAGGCAGGAGCCGTATGCGGTAGTTCCGCACGTACGGATCTGTGCGGGGGGCGGCAGGTAACTGCCGTTCCTACCGCGACCCTGATTACGTCGTGGGGTCTTGCATTGCCAACGCACTTGCTTGGCAGGCGTGTTGTCTCGACCATTCAGGATGCACCTGGCGGCAAACCCAATAAAAGCTAAGCTCTGGGGCGCGTCTTTGGTTCATCATTGAGGGGGTATGTAATGGGGTCGCTCACCAAGATTTCTACTGTTTCAGCTTTGATTTCGTTGGGGGGATGTATGAGCCCTGAGGCATACTTACTGAACATCTATACGTCCCCTAAAGGCGCCATTGTTCGTGAGGATGGGGGAACATTGGCGGGGCGCGACGGCTTCATTGCGTTGCGGTACAAGACTGATTCGCTGAAGCAGCACCAAGAGAATGGCTGTTTTTTGATTAATGGATTTACTGCTACTTGGCCGAGTGGCGCGAAGGCTTCGTCTGGCGTCATTCGTTGGTGCGATAAAGACAAGACGCTCATGGGCGTTATGATCCGACGTCCAGCGGACGCTCCCAATCTCCAATTTGATCTGGATGCAGAGAGGCGAATGTTGGATGAGGCTGTCGCTGCCAGCAATGCTGCGGCGGCTCAAGTTCAACCGCCCTCCACCGAGCAGCTCATTGCTACAGGAGGTAGTAATAAATACGACACCTATTACTCCGCAGATGCTGGAGATATCAACCTGAGTAGTGATTGCGATACAGCGGAAAAAGAGGCTGCCGCCAAAGTGAACAGCATGGCCGCTGCGTCGAAGGGCCTACCGCCCAATGTTTGTCAGTCGGCTCGTAACAGTCGCAGATCTGGTGAGATAGGGCTGAAGCTGGCTGAGGCATGCGAAGGTCGGCCCGGCAACGATGAGTTGGTGAGCGCGATGGTCAAATTGATCAAAGAATCTGACGCCACTATTCAAGGCAGCTGCATGTAATTTCGTCCTCTCGTAGCGATCAAGCGGTGCGCTACGACCGGCATCCCAAGACTGACGGGCAACATTCGCAGTAGAATACACTGAGTTGAAAACTGCTTCCCTCCGAGAATTTGCATGACTCCCGATCTCACCGAAGACGAAATGCGCCAAGCGCTTTTCGGTACCCCTGCGCCCGCGCCGCAGGTTACCGCTCCACCACCCCCAGAGCCCGTCCCTGAGATCGTGTTCGTGAAATCCACGGCGCCGATTCCCAAGAAGAAGGTGGCTAAAGCCTTCACGGCCCGGCTGAGAGTCACACTTCGTGTCCGCAATGAGTTTGAAGGCAAAACGTTTGAGCTGATTCACGAAGCCGATACCCTCAGCAAGTTGCTAGCTGAGCAAGAGGCGGTGAAAGCGGCCAGAAAAAAGTACCGGTATGTAGAGGTGGTGTCGGTTGCATCAATGTAGTTGAGGCTGCACCTTGAGTGGGGCTAGACGGCTAACCCTAGTCTTGATTATCAACATGTGGAGCCTTTACGCAGAATGCGCAGCTTTTCCTAGACCATATTCGCTAGCTCACTGATCGACCATGGATCGCTCAGAACGACGGTTTAGGGTGGAAGCGCGGTTGGCGGCGGAGCTGAACCAACAGAGGTCACGATTATTGCAAGCCTAGGCTTGAACACCCGAATGATTTGAGCTAACTCGAAGTTATTTAGCAGCCCCGACATCTGCACATCGATCAACACTAGGTCAACCTGAGTGGAGTCTTCAGTGATCACATCCGCGTTAAGTGCTGCCTTCGAGTTCACAGAGCGTTTCTTACTATGGTCATTAACTCGTAGGGATGGCCACAAGCGCAAAACGGCTATAAAGGACAAGTTCAGACCTATCATCTGTATGGTGGCCTCAGCCCAAAGCTGAGCGCCCGCTCTGGTCCAGCATCGGCAGCATTAAACCGTTGGCGTCGGCTGAGCCCATCGGACCGGATCCGTTAGGCTTCGTTATGGCCAAGGTTGTCGACGCACGGCACGAACATCATCGTGATTGGTGCCACAGGTTTGAGTAGTACGTGCCGTGGTTGGTACCGAAGACGGTGTCATTGTGGACGTGGCGCCCGTGGACAGCAGTGCGACGAATGCTGCTCGGTACGATCAGGGTGAGCGTGTTGAACTGCAGGGCATAACCGACTAGGATCATTGGATCAGCGTAAGAAATGGATTGTCTGGTGTCGGTTCACCCAGCACCGCGCGGGCATTTTTCAGCATGTAACCATTTAGGGAACCGGTTCTACGTGGCCCCTGTACCTTACACGTCCATATGTTTTGGCCATCGGGCCGTTTTTCATGTAGGCCTAGTCTTTCAAAATGCCGTTGATGTTTCCGCCAGGCATCTGGTTTTTGATGAGTGTCAGCAGCTTTCAGGTGATCGGCGACGTAGTGTTGAAATATGCCAGGGGTGACCAAGAAAAATGTCCCGTTGACCGTGTGAATTTTCGCCTTGCTGTCGTTAATAAGCAGACTGTGGTTACGTATGCCTTCCCGTAGCCATTGTACAAAGGGCTGTCCAGGACCGTCGCTCGGCGAATCACATGAGGGGGGCAGGCGATGTGGCGCCGGTTTGTCCTCTATCTCGATTTTCTCATCAACCATGTCCATGAGGTCATCTAGATGGGCGTAATGCTGCCCTAGAGGCTGGACGCTTGTTTTTTGCTCTGGCTTCGGCTCTGTGTGTGCGCTCTGATCATTATGTCTGAATTCATTAAGTTCACTGGGCTGCCCGTCGTCGCTGGCTGCCAGCTCCACCGTTCCCGTAAAAAATTGCGGCCTATTCTGGTCGGCCCAAATCAGGCTGGGTTGCAAGCGCAAAAAGGTGAAGCGCTGCTGCCATCCTGCAGATGAAACCTTCGCACTCCAGATCGCTTTGCCCTCAGGCGTTGCCTCGACCAGACCATGAGATTGCAGCTCATCAAACATTGCCAGGTTGGAGGAGGGAACGCCGTCGACAGCCTGGGCCAAAAGATAGATACGAAGCTTGTCGGTCACCGTCTTGCTGACTAACCATAGATGCTCTTCGGTAAGCCATCCTGCAGCGCCCGGTTGATTAAGTTTGAGGTCATTTTTGACGAGGTGGCGCAACCCCATTAGCAGGTGATGCTGGAGCGAGTGGGCGGGGGCTTGTAAGGCCTTGAGCGGATTGGCGCCGATGTTCTGCGCCGTGGAGATGCGATCGGCTTGCTGGACCAGTTCACCCAGTTTGCCGGCTAGATCGTAGTGGTTTGCCAATAGAAACAATAGTCGTCCCCACAGCTCGGGATAGCCGCTAAGCCAGTCGAGCAGAGGCGGCATCAGGATCTGTGTATAGAGCAGCCCTGTGGCTGCACCGTGCAGGTGGTAGTTGCGGCCGGCGTTGTACCGAAAGCGGTACGGCTGGTCCAACGGTCCTTGCCAAGGGTGCCATACTTCGCCGTCGTCGTACTCCACATGAATATCAACGGCAATCTTGCCAATGTCGTGCAACAGCGCCCCGTATGCGATGGCGGCGCTCCACGCGTCGGTCTGCGCGGCCTGATCTTCGGGCGCGCTGCCGCTGGGTAGTAGGTGCGACTGGCGCAGCTTCAAACTACAGGCCATCAGTTCCAGCCCATGGTCCAGCATGCCGCCGGGGTAGGCGTGATGATGAGTTTCACTGGCAGGCAGCAGTTGTACGTAGCTGGCGTAGCGCCGAATCGGATCGAGATACAGCCGATCAAACTGTGATGGGGTCAATGCCGTGTACTGCCAGATCCGCTCCAGGAGTCTCTTTCGGTGCTTCACGTCTAGGAGGATTTCCGCCGGTTGAGGCAGAAAAATACCGTCGACAATGGTTTCTGGTTCCGGTGGAACGGCTTTGCCTTTTGAGTGTATACGCCACCAATGCCTCATCGATTCACCTGTTGTGGTTTCGAGGGGGCCTTTTGCTTTTTGCGGATAAGCCTCTTACCCTTGCTCCCCCTTCCATTGACCCCTTCAACCTTTACAGCCCTGACCTTTTAATGAGGTAGGGAATCTTGATCACCGTCGCATCGCATTCTTCCCAAGGTCAGGGTGAGCCCTTTTTCGGCAGCGCAACGTGGGAGGCTTGGATGTAGGGTCACCCCTTGCGAAGCCACGCTGACCTTCGTGTAGGGACCATCCTTGAGAGCATGTCCAGCGGTAAAACAAAGGCCCCTTACGGGGCCTGTGTCTAGCGGGGAAGATCATGCGGGCACGCATTTGAGTGTTTGGGTGGATTGTTCTGGTTGAAGTGCCATCAGGTACTCCGATGCTTCGCGAGCCAGGCCGCTGGCGCGGAAGATTGCACGCTTGTCTTCCTTGAGTATCTTGAGCCAGCTCGCGAGGTATTCCTCGTGGCGTAACTCGCCCTGGATGCCGGTCATTGCACAGAGGAACGCAGCTCCCATTTCCGCCACCAGTTCCTCAAAGGCATACGTCGCGGACCCGAAAAGATGACCCCTCGTAATCCCATCGCGATTGAGCCGAGACGTGTGCCCTGACCAATGTGTGAGCTCATGTAGTGCCGTCGCGTAGTAGCTGCCGGCGTCCTCGAACTGGGCCTTGGTCGGCAGTTGTATCAGGTCGCGGATCGGTTGGTAGAACGCGTCATCGCCGTAGCGATGTTCGATCCGCGCCCGACTGGCCATCAGCAACTGCTCGGCCGGGAGATGATCGACGAAGGCGGGTGGACCGTCAGACTCATCGCACGTCGGAGTTTCAGTGGTCAGGCCTTCGGTCTGCTCGATGTTGAACAGGCAGTGGGTTCGCAGCAGCGCGAACTGCACCATCTTGATGTTGCCTTGCTCATCCCGGATGACCTGACCGTCCGCGTCCTGTGCTTCCTTGCTCATCGGTTTGTACAGCACCGCCAGAGCGGATTGTTCCCCCTTGCGGATATGCCCGCCGGCTTGGCGAGCCTGGTTGAAGGTGAGCCAGCGATCCTGCTTGAAGCCCCGCAGCCGCGCTTCGGCCCATAGCAGTGGGATGTTGATGCCGGCATAGGGACGGTGGGTGATGGCGTTGAGCGGAAAAGGCGAGTCTGCATGTGCGTTTGCGGTTGTCCAGGGCTTGATCCAGGGAATGACACCTTGATTCAGCGCGCTGACAATCTTGTTAGTGACGTCCAGATAAATATCGTACATGGCGTTCTCCAGTCATGAAGGCGAGGGAACGCCTCCCATCCGGGAAGTGTTCCCGGATGGGTGGATGGACAGGTGGACGAGCAGACGGTGTCACAGCGCCGCGATGTCTGCAGCGGCCTCACTGGGAAGGTGTATCAACAAAACAGCCGGACCGTCACAGGGCGCGATGCGGTCCAGTTTCATCAGGTGGGGAGATTCGACGTCCGATGTGACGTTGAGGTGTGAGTGATCTAGCGGCAGGTCAATGGGCCATTCTGGGGAGCCAAGAGACGAGATCAGCGCGGCGTTGAGCAGATCGTTCAAGTGCAGCGCTGATCGAAAGTGACCATCGTTGCCGGCGGTGAACGCCATGATGTAACCCCACACGCCGGGGCTGAGGACGACGGCGTCTGAGAAACATTGGGTGATTGGCATACGTGCCTCCATGGAGCAATGGCCGCGATACCTGGGTCTCTACAGCCGTGTTTGAGAACTGCACCGGCGAGCGCCAGGATCGCTTCCAGTTTCATGATGGTTTCCCCGGATCAAGTTCTGCGGTGAGGGTCAGGTGGGTGGCCGTGGCCTCCACGATCAGCGACCCGGTTGTGCCACGAAGCGCAATGAAGACGGGATCTCTGAGATCGAAATACTCAGCGAAATCATCGCCGCCGAATTCGTCGCGAGCACGGTTCCATCAGGAATCTAAGTCGTCGACATCGGGGTTGCAGCCTGTGGCATAGGCGACGTATTTACGGCCGCGGCTATCGGGTTTGTTCTCGCCTAGCTCGGACATGAGGTAGACGCCGTGGTCCTTGACCAGTATCACTCGACAGCCGTGGATACCGGCCTCGGTCAACACCGCGTGAAGTTCAGAGCCTGTGAAGCGCAGCATGATGAGATCCTCCAGAAGGTGCGGAGGAATGCCACCCGTGCGGGAGGATTCCCAGCACTGGAATGGTTGAATAAATCGCGACGAAGTGAGGCTTGTGAGCCTGGGGAACAGAGGGCGTTCATCACCAAAGGAGCGGTGACCATGTGAGCTGCCGAACGCGAATCGCATTGGGGACGACCATCACGGATGTGATGTAGCCTTTAAGGTCATGGCTACCTGGGGTGCTGGAAATCCAGCGATTGCAAAGTCGGTTTAGCAAGCAGACTTGCCCGGCGTCAACGGTATTTTTCGGGCGACCGGGGTGGCTGGATCCACGCAGCGCCACTGGCGATTGTTGTCGTCGATCAGGCGATCAATGGTCATGGATTGCGGCTTAAAGGGAGTAAACTAAAAATTGGATCCAAATACATAGAAGTGCCTTGGCCGCGAATGCTGAGCGGAACGAGAGGTAGGTAAAATGAAGACGTCATCGGCTTCCCCAACTGCCAGCCGCACTCCATTCGGAAAGTTTCTGATCCGCGTTGCGGTTATGACTGGGCACCGGATAAATGCTTTTGAAGCAAGTATTCGAAATGCTCGCTTTTTGAGTGCTGTACCACCTCAATACCGTCGAGTTGTTTCTCGGATGTTGAAATTGATCCTTCTGCTCGCAGTAGTATCTGTCGCTTTTTTGGCAGCATTCGGAATTGCTGCTCTGTGGACGTTTGTAGCTCTGTCCAGAGTTGCGTCCCATGCTGAAGAGCCTGGCGTTCATGAGGTGAGCCATCCTCAGCATCAATACAAGTATCCGGAACTGTATGACGAACACGGATCGGTGAGATAAGGTCGTAATTCATTTCAATTTCTGTACGCCAGCCATGAGGTGGGAAGATCCTTTTCCTCCTTGTGTCTGAGCCGCCTCCGTTCCTCTGGCCAAGAGAGCTTGAATACCGCCACCGACGTTGTATCCGGCCCAACTCATTACACCCAGAAAGAACATTGGCAGCACCACAAACATTGCGCCCATCACGTAGTCGATCACCTGTGCGGTCACCGTTCCATCCATAAACCCGGCGGTGGGCAGGGACAGCAGCGCCTGGTCTGTGGCCGTGACCTGGTTGTACAACGTCTCCAGCATGCTGGAGTCGATCCAGCGGGCCAGTTCCCACCAGAATGTGAGCATGTGCAGGGTGAAGAGAGCAAATGTCACCGTCATCAGTGCCTTGAGTTGGTAGGTACTGAGCAGCAGAACCAGTGGCAGGCTGATGATCGTGGCCATGATCAGAAAAGTCTGGACCATTGGTAAAGCGGCTCGGAGTGCATTCATTGCGGGGAAGTTGCTGAATGATCCCAGAGCCAGCCCGGTGTTCGTGGCCAAGTTGTTGAGCCATTGCGTCATTGAGCCGCCGCGGGCACTGCTCCCATAGTCCTGATACACCTGTCCGGGCGCCATGCTCAGTGACTGCTGCCGTGGGCTCACCAGCTCGCGGAGCGTGGCGTCTTCAATCTCGGTAGATGTCCGGCCGGTGAGCCAGCCGCGCAACTGCGACAGCAGCGAAGGATTGACCTCCGCGACCAGGCGATCACGCAATCCGATCGTGCCGTCACTCCACCATTGCTTGCAGGTGGGGTAGCCGGCGCCATTGTCGAGCTGAGGCAGGGAGGTATCCCGGGAGTCATCATAGGGCCAATTGACTCTGGGCGTTCGCGACCGATCGGTGTCGTAGTAACCGGGCGTGTTGAGCAGGTACGACGAGCCGATCCAGGATGTGTCGTAGCTCTGAGCCTCATCAAGGTCGGGGCGATTGGTAAACAAGCGCGAGCGCGAAAAGCCGTAGCAATCCCGTGCAAAATCAGCGATCTCCTGCAGCAGCACCTGGTCGTTGATGCGCGAACTGTCGATCTCCATACGCATCGCGCGGATGTCCGGCGCGCAAGGAATCGATGCCGTCGCGGCGGCAGTGATCCCTTTGCTCATCGCATGCACGAAGAACCACCACACTGGGACATTCGCCGATTTCTCGCCAATCGTATTGAAGGTCATCCCCCAGGCTGTCTCACCGGGCTTGGCCACGGAGACACCACAGCGCTGACTCGCGGCATCATCAAAGGTTACAGACGACAGGTTCAGCGGAAAGAACGGCATGCAGCCAAATAGGATGACCACGTAACTCATCCACAACCGGTTCTCGACACGAGGAATCGACAGCAAGCCCTTGTTGCCCTCGTCCGCACCCTGTTGGCGGGCCGACAGCCATTCCTGAATGATGATCGCACCGAAGGGGGCCGCGAACAGCCCCGTGTCCGCCAGTGTGTTCCAGATGCCGTTGTTGATGATCCAGGCCAGCAGGGACAGGTAGTACTCAAGGTAGCTGTTGGTGCTCATGTTCATCGTTGCACCTCACATCCGAGACAGCTCGACAATGATGATCGAACTGAAACCGATCAGTCCCAGACGCTTGAGCCGCTGTTGGCCCGCCCCTGATCGCTGCTGGCGCAATGACGCGCTCCAACCAGTGAAGATCAGTGTGTACAGCAAGGCGCGCCAGTACGCGAAGTAGGGCATGTCGGGCCGCAGTGCTTCGAGACGTTTCAGTTGGGCACCTGACAGTTGCAGCGCCATCCCGCCAATGAGGAGTAGAGCCGCAATAGCGCCGAGGGTCAGCAACGCATGGGCGATCCTGGCTTTCGCAAAAAGCGGCGTCATGGCGTGCTCCTGCTCTGGTCGGCGCGCTGCAATCGATCCGGCCGCGGGTCACGCTCATCGATACTGCGGGAGGCGTCAGCACCCCCGGCGTGGCGATCAAGCACCAGGCTCGCGGTGTTGGTTGCCAGCGATTGGCGGACCTGCAGTTCGGTTTGCAGCAGACGGATTTCGCGCTCCAGCGTTTCGACATTGCTGTTGAGGGCGGAAGTGGCGGGGCGCGCCGACGCAACATTTGGTTCATGGCTGCCGGCCAGGAGCGTGCGCTGCAGCAGCATTGCCTTGTAGATCACGCTGGAGAGCGCGGTCTCGCTGGCGAGTCGCCTGGCAAGCAGATTTTGATCAGGGTCGTCGCGCAGCCCCTCAATGACCCCGCGCGAGACCTGCAGCAAGGGGCTCGAGACTTTGCCCAGACTTTCCGGCGTAGGTTGCTCAGCGCCCGACACCATGCGTTGCAGGCCTTCAAGATGCTCCGTGTAGGTTTCCTGAATCAACGGTGAGAGCCCGGTCCCCGCTGTGACGCGCAGTGTCTCGCAGTCATCGCAGGTCTGCACTTCGGTCTCACCCAGCACACGCGTTGCCCACTCGGCTGCCTCTTCGGGGCCCGACCAAGCTTGGCAGATAGCGCCATTCTGGCAGCCCGAGGCGACTGCCGAGGTGTCCTCGACGGCGCGGTTGTGCAGTAAGTTGTAGCCTGCCTTGACGACGTCGGATGTCACCCGGATCGGTTGTTGTCCGTTGCCGCCGGCGTTTTGCCCACCCACCCAACTGACGCCGTTGTTGCCGTTGTTCGATTCGGTGTCCCGGACAGCCGTCACCGCATCTCCGCCGGATTGCTCGAGGTTGTGTTGCATCTCCTGGTTCTGGGCCAGTGCGCCCCAGCCGGCCTGATCAACCTTGTCGGCCATTTTTGCCGCCATCGCCCGGCAGGTGAGCTTGGAACGGTCGAAGTCGAGCCGGCCCTGCAGCACGCCGTTGCTCAGCAGTTCATACAGTCCAGGATTGGCTCGCTGAATGATCATCGCCGGCAGCGACATCACGGCCTGCGTCGCGTTCTGGATGACGTTACCCATGATCTGCTGGAAGCCCTGGGTGGCACCGTTGAGCTGATTCTGAAGTGTGTTGGAGAGGTTCATGTTTCCGCACATCATGTTGGCTCGCCAAGACATCCCGACGCCGAGTCCATTGGGGCGGTAAAGCGAGGCGGGCGCGCCCGCTGCCGATCCGCCGCCAATGGTGTACATCACCCGGTCATCCAGCACCGGAGCCTGTTCGCCGAGGTGGTAGCCGTTCTCGGCGGCATGGCTGATGGCGCAGTAAAGGCAGCACACCAAGCCAAGGGCACGGATACTCATCATTGGCCTCCGTCAAAATCGATGCTGAACAGGAAGGTTTGTCCCATGCGTTGGCAACAGCGATAGGGGCGCCACAGGGACCACGCGTAAGCACCGTCGGAGCTCTGGATCGCGGGGCTGGGGAAGATGGCGCAGCTCAGCTGGGTCACCGGCGCGAGCAATTGCCAGCGGTGGTTTTCGATGTTGTTTTCGATCACCGGCAGTGGCGGCCAGTAGCCCGGATAGGGCATGGGCTGCAACGGCAGGTAGACATGCGGTTGGCCAACGCGCGTGATGAAGTCACTGGCCCGCTGCGCCATGACTGCACCTGCCTTGAAGTCATCGGGCTGGACCAGAAAACCGTGACGCGGATAGACGCTGCCCCACATGGTTCCCAGCGCTTGATTGCCAACTTCGCGCGTGCCCGGCACAAGGGCCTGCGGGTAAACGGATTCCGGGATGGCTTGGCGCCACGCCAGCGGGTCAAGGGTGCTGAGGTAGTAGGGTGCAAACGGTACCGCGCCACTCGGACACGCATAGCCAAAACTGTACGCCAAGGCGGTGAGTGCGGCGCCACCCGGATGGCCGATGCCGTCGACATTCTTGAAGCGAGGTAGGTTGTCGCGCTGCGCTGACGGCGTGATAAGGTTGCCGCCACCTTGCGATGCGTGTGTCGGCGCCGACAGGGCGGACATCTCGGCCCACGGGTTGGCGCCAGTGTCGGCGTAGCTCGACACCACCAGTTCAGGGATGAAGTGGCGCACCTTGGGCGAGGTTTTGACCGTGCAGCCAAACGGTGTGCAGAGCAGCCAGAAACAGATTCCGACCACCCTGTATTCCAGGCACTGCACCGAGGTGACGGAGGCAATGATGGCGGGAGTGGTCAGGGCCAGACACTGCTGAGCGGCAGCGAGCAGAACAGCGGCAGTGTATACACGGCTACGGCGAAGTTTCCTGGGTTGCGGCGATCTGCATCGGGTGGGGGCGGTCACGTTCATGGGCAGCGCTCAGCAGGTGGCAGCGGTGTGCATCCGGTTTCTCGTCTCAGGATCGCGGATTCGTTCCCGAGACAAGAATGAGAAAACGAGATTGATGTAATCGGTTTTGTAGGCTGCAGAATTGAGCGGGGGAGTCGAGAGAAATTGTGGGCGAGTACAAATGTACTCTTTCTGCATTTTTTCCGCTGCGGGCGTCTTCACAGCATCCCGCGCAACCGATCTATCTCTGCCGCGACCTGGATGGCAGACGCCAACTCGGACTGCTGGTGCGCCTCCATCAGCCGCCAGCGCTGGGCTTTTTCCTCTGGCTCGGTCATGGCGAGGGCAAGGTACAGACTGGGCGGTACCGCCCGGAAGAGCGTTTCCAAGTTTTTCGACAGGACCACACCTTCGGTGTATTTCCCTGAGGCCTTGCTGGCGGAGAGGAGTAGGGCTTTTTGCGCGGGCGTGAGCTTCTTGAAGCGAGCGATCTCCTCGATCTCTGCCGGCGGCATGTTCAGGCAGATCCACCACTCGATCATGTTGAGCATGGTCTGCGCGGCGTCAGGGAAGTCGGCCAGGTTCTGGGTCGCTAGCCAGAACCAGGCGCCAAGCTTGCGCCACATTTTCGTGCCCTTGACCACGAAGGGTGCCAACAACGGATTCTTGGTGATGATGTGGCCTTCATCGGTGACCATGATGATAGGTCTTCCCAAGTACTGGTCCCGTTCGGCAAGGTTATTGACCGTGTTCATCAGGCTGATGTAACTGATCGACAGTTGCGCCTCATAGCCTTCACGCGCATAGGTAGCCAGATCAACGATCGTCACATCGCTCTCCGGCCAGGGTGTGCCCGGTCGGTCAAAGAGCGCGCCCTCAAACCCTTGGCAGAACAGGTCAATCGATTCGGCCATTTCCTGAGCCCGCTCGCGACGCTTGTCCGGCAGGTGGGGATCGCTGGCGACCTGGCGCAGGGCATCGCGAACATGCCGGGTCAGCACCTGCTGTTCAGTTGCCGCACACCGCCGGGCTGCATCTAGAATGCATTCGCGGATCAGGCTGCGGTCCGCCCGGGTCAGGCGCGCTTCTTCCTTGGCCTCACCGCCGGTGACCATCAAGCGGGCGGTGATCTCCAGCTCGCCGAGCACATCGCGCTGCTCATCAGTGTCTGGCGCGATTTCATCCAGATCTTCTGTGGACAGGCTGGCGACTTGATCCGGGTGTTCGATCAACCGCCGCGCATCGGCAAAAGGCGCGAGGCTCAGGCCACTGCCGGGTTTGAGTTGGACTTTGTTCACCGAGAGCCCAAGGGTAGCGAAATGTTCCCCCTGCAGCCCGAACGAGTTACCTGCTTCGACAATGAACAGCCGCGGCCGGTAGACGGCCATGACCTGCATCAGGATCGACACCAGGGTGGCGGACTTGCCGGCACCGGTCGGGCCAAACAACAGTAGGTGGCCATTCATCGAACGGTCAAACCGCGACAACGGATCGAACGACAAAGGGGCCCCGCCACGGTTGAAGAAGGTAATCCCCGGGTTACCGGTGCCGATGCTGCGACCCCAGAGGGGAAGCAGGTTGGCGACATGTTGGGCAAACAGCAGGCGGGTGTACCAGTTACGCGAATCTCGGTTGGGGTTGTAGACCATGGGTAGCCACCGCAGGTAGCTGTTGCAGGCCGCCACTTCATCACCCTCACGCACCGGCTGTAGCCCAGCGCCGAGTAACACATTGGCGGCCTGGGTCGAGCGTTGCCGCAGTTGCTGATCGTCAGCACCACATAGGTACAGCACCAGCGTCCCGCGGTATAGCTTGTGCTGGCGCCCGATCAGCGCGCGCACCTCCTCGACGTCTTGGCGGGTCTGCGTGGAGGCGAGGTTGTCCCCGATGGCTTTGCGTGCCAAGCGATTCAACTGTTCCTCAAGCACATCCTGAGGCGTGATCACAAGCGTCAGGCTCATGACGGTCTGCTCGGGCAGCTGATCGAACAAGGCATTTAACGCCTCGCCTTTGCGCGTCTCGCCGGTCAGTTGGCCGATCTGGGGCGGCCGGCGCAGCTTGTCGACCACCATTACCGCGTGCGGTTGTTGATCGAAGTACCACAGGCCTTGGGTGCTGTCGGAGCGTGGCTCCTGGAAGAACAAACGCTCGGTGAAATCATGATCGAACGGCAGCGGCAGTCCCTCACCGTCATCTTCCTCGGGGTAGGGAACACGTCGATAAAACACCGCGGCGGGTTCGCCCGTGAGGGCAGGAACAGGATTGAACCAGGGCAGCAACCACGCGTAAAAGTCGCGGCCAGTCAGTCGTCGCGGATTCACGCCGCAGGCCTGCAGAGAGGCCACCAGACGGTCGCAGGTGCGGCTCAGCCGTTGCACTGGGCTTTGGCCGTCCTCGTCGTCCTGATCCCCCAGCCAGCGATAAACCACAAGGCGAATCCGTCGATTGCTTCCCCGCCAAGGCAGGTGAGACACCACATGGTCGTCGAACAGTCCGCCCGGCTTGGCGAGTGCATCGAAGTGACGCTGCATCGAGGCGAGGAAGGCCTCGGTGAACGGCGTGCCTCTGGCTCGCGGTGCGATATAGCTCGTCAGGCGTTCAAAGTAGGGGGTGAAGTCACTTTCGTCCTGGCAGAAGAACTGTGCCACCCAAGGCGCCTGATCCAGTTCATCGAAGCTGTCCTGCAGTGCATCTTCCAGGGCGTCGCGAGCCGCCATCAGCCACTCGGGCTCACGCCCCTCGGTACCGATCGGCTGTAGCTCGAACGCAGCGCCAACAGAGCGGTTGTCATCGAGCAGAAAGCACTGCTCGTCCTCGAGGTATTCGACCCAGGGCAGGTGATCGGCGAAGCTCGGGTTATGCGCATATTGGGCCGCCTCGTCGCCCAGTGTTGCACGCCGACGTTGTTGCGCGCGCCAGGACTTCCAGCGCGGCGGGTCAGGGTTAGCGTCGTCACCCATCACAAATCTTCCAGACGTTCGCCCGGCAGGGCGTACTGAACCTTCTCGTACAGTGGGAACACCGTCGAATAACCTGGCACCGGCGTTTGCTGGGTACCTGCCAGGTGCGGGTAGACGTACATCACCAGGTCCGGGTTAGGCAAACGTGGGAACTGGGTGCGAATCTCATTGGCGGCGGTGCGCGTGTAGGCTTTCTGATCGTCGATCAGGCGTTCGGGATCGAGCACCGGTCGGCGCAGTTCGCCGCGCGCTTCCTGCAGCTGTCGCTGGGTGCCGACCGAGCCGCCGCTGTTCCAGACGTCCAGCATGGTGTGATCGCCATGAGCCAGCATTTCATCCTTGTTGGTCGAGCAGCCCGCCAGGTGCAGGCAGAGTGGCAGGCTAATCCAGATCCAGTACCGAAACGGGTGGCTTTTCATGGTTGACTCTCCGGCCTTTGGGCTCGTAGTCGATGGTGATTTCGTGGTCCAGGTGCAACGCGACCTGGGCCCCGGGTGGGACATAGATGGCCGCGAAGGCTTCGCCATAGAGCTTGTTGATCCACTCACGGATGTCACCCATACCGCCACTGATCACCGAGTTCAGCGCACTGTTGCCGCTGTTCTGGCTCATGCCCAGGCTGCCACCGGCCGAGTTGATAAATGACGTGTTGGTGTGCTCGCTGCCCAAGGCTGCGGCGAAACCCGCACCTGCTGAGGTGATCAGGCTCTGGCTGCCCAGATACTGCTGGGCGTTGGAACGGCGCTTGCCGGACACGCAAGGAATGCCATAGGGGTCGGAGATGTAGCCCAAACCGCCGCGGATCTTCTCGCTGCCCGAGGTCTGGGTACTGGTACGGTTGCGGCTGACCACCTTCTGCGGTTGCGGCACCGTACGCACGGTGCCATCGCTGAAGACAAAGGTGATGGACTCGACTTGACCACGCACGCAGGACAGGGTCCAGTCACCCGCTGCAGTGCCGCTCATGACGGCCCCAACCACGTCAGGCAAGTCAATGCCGTTCGCGGTAAGGTTGTCTGGCCCGACCAGAACCTTGAACGGATAGGGATCGTTCACCGTGCCGTCCACCGGTACCCGGCCGATCAGGGCTGTCATGGCAATCGAGCCCATCAGCGTAGAGTTTTCGGGGAGGGTGTACACCGGCTTGGCTCCGTCGGTGCGCTGCTCCATCTTGTCCAAGTCGCGTTCGCCCTTGGCTTCCGCGCGAAGATGGTCCTGGCCGCGGTCGAGGGCATTGTTGTCGAGGCCGTGAAGGTCTTTGAACTTGGAGGTCAGGGTCGACAGTGGACCTTTCTGTTTCTCGTCATCCTGCTGGCTGGCACGGGCATTCGACGGTTCAATCCACTGCATGGCGTCAGAAGGTGGGTGCGCGCCTGAAAACTGCTGCCCATCACCGGGTTCGAGGCCAAAACCTGCAGGCACATCGGACTTCGCGGCTTGCTTGCTGGTGAGCTGGTCCTTGAGCCGGCTCAGCAGTCCCTGAGTCTCACGATGCTGCTGTTCGGCCTTCTGCCGAGCATCATTGGCCTGCTGGCGCTGTTCGGTGACTTGCTGAGTGACGCTGCTCAAGGTGCTTTGAATACGCGTGTCGATATTACCCTCGCGGGTGCGCAGGCGGTTGTTCTCGGATTGTAGGGAGTCGTTGCCTTTCTTCAGGGTCTGCATCTCGCTGCGCATGGCCTTGACGTGGCCGATCAGCGTGGCGACCGTGTCACGCGGTGTATCGCCCGCGATGCCCAAGGCCTTCGCCTGTTCCGCGCTGAGCGCAGTCTTGTCCGGGTCGTGGTTGGGTTGATTCTCGGGAGCGGCCACCCAGGACTTGCCAATGATCAGCACAATGCCTAGCAGTGCGCCGGGGACCAACCATTTCAGCAGGCTGTTAGCTTTCATGATGGACAGCCTTCGGGGGAGGGGGAAGCAGAAGCGCCTGCTGCAGACCTCCGCCACGGGTCACGAGATAGGCAACGGTGGTGTCTTCCGGAGTGCCAGCCAAGCCGAGGTAGGCGTGTTGGAACGTTGCTGCATACAACCTGGCCTGGAGATGACGCGGATCCAGCGAGACCTTACCGGGTCCTCGGTTGACGACTTTCACCGCCGTCACCCAAAAATCACCGAGCCGCCAAGCCGCGAGTCCCTTGATTGAGACGCGCTCGGTGGGCAGCAAGGTATTGAAAACAGTGGTGCTGTGCAGCGGCATCCGGCGCACTCCGGGCAGCGGCGCTACAGTGCGCAGCGGGGCATACAGGTTCTGCGCGGCATAGCGGGTCAGCACCACCGGGACTGGCGTCGCGGCAGGCGCCGCTCCTGGTACGGGTTCGGCATCCGGCACCGGGGTTTGAGCGACAATCTTGATCGGCTCCGGCGCATCGCTGCCTTCGACCGCTTCGATGTCGATCAGGATGATGTCACCGGACTTGACCGACCGTAGCTGCAGGCGGGTAGGGGGAAGCGCTTCCGCTGCACGCAGGTAGACAGTGCCCCCCACGGATTGCACCCGCAGTTTGCTGGCGATCGTGCCCGGTAGGCCGACGCGGACGTCCTCATCGAGCATCAGGATACGTTCCTGACCTACCGTGAGCGGAATGGCCAGCGGCAGGCGATCCCAGTATTTGACCTGGACGGCGTTGGCTGTAGAGTACCCAAGGGCAACCAGCATCAAGATCAGCATTAACCTGCGCATTGTCATGCACCTCCCGGTAGCGTCAGTTTCTGCGGTGTGCCTTCATAGCAGTCCAGCGCCAAGCCCCATTTGTTGTGTTCGGGGTCGACATCGAAGCGCACCACGCGCAGCGGATAGCGCACCACCACACGTTTCACCGGTTCGGCGGCGTAATACTCGTCCGCATTGAGATCGAGGTTGACCAGCCAGCTGTGCTTATCCAACTGCTTCACTCGCAAGTCGGGATCGTCGCTGTACCCACGACCCAGGACTTCGTAGACACCACGCACTCGGCCGCGCAGTTCACCGGCGGCCTTGCGGTACTCAAAGTCACCGTCGAAGAACGTCTTGCACGCGGGGGTGAGGTAAGGCTGCAGGGCGAAGATGGCCCGGTGATAATCGACTTCGCCATCGGTGGGCCAGCGGTTGAGCTGGCCAAAGATGTACAGGGCAAAGGCGTAGATGTTTTCCGGTGGCACATCCCACCATTTGCGCGTACTGCCGGAGCGTAAATCAGGCGGCACATGAATGGTCAGTGCAGACGGTGCAGACACCCAGCCGTACCACAACCCGCTGCACAGGAGCGCCAGGATTGCCACCGCCAAACGCAGACTGAAGATATGGGCCTGCTGCGCATCCACCTTGTTGCGGAAACGGCTCATGGCGCGGCCCTCACTTTCCTCTTGGTGCGCCGCACGGTCCAGGGCCCAGAGTGCAGGATCAGCTCCCCCGTGCCGATATTCCAGTACACCGCGAGATGCCATTTCAGTCGCCGATAGAGCCAGGTCTCGGGCCGGGCGCGCTTGGCGCGGCGCAGCAGCTTGCCGCCGCCGAGCAGTACCAGCGCCATTGAAAGAAAAATGCAAGTGGGGAGGGTGGCGATGGAAACCGTGGCCACCGCCAACGGAGCTCCCAAGATGACGCCCAGCGCGGCGCCAACTGCCAACGCCACCCACATCTCGTCGTTGGTAAGTCCCCGGAGAACGGCCGGGTCACGGTTGAGCCGCTCGGGCAGAAAAGTCAGCGTACCGTCAGGCAGCGTGGAAGGAGCGTCGGACATGCTGACCTCACAGAATCGTCGCGGCTTTGGTGAGGAACCACAGGATCACCACCACCAGCAGCGCGCCGACGCCGACCACCGCGCCGAGGTCTTTCCAGGTCTTGCGCTGGTTCTGCACATCGGCATAGACGGTGAGCGAATGCCAGGCCACGCCCAGAAAGGCGAGGGTGGCGATCAGCAGTCCGAGCAGAATGCCGCCGTCGTAGGCGTAATTTTTGATGGTGTCGATCAGTCCCGAGCCCTCACCTCGAGAGGGAGCTTCCATGGTGGGTAGGTCGGCTCGAGCGAGCGTTGCGCTCAAGAGAACAAGAGCGCTAATCAGCGCCTTCGTACACGTTCCCCGCAGTGCGCGAAGCAAGCGATGACAACGAGGCAGTACTTTCATGGCAAGGTCTCCAGGTTAAGACAGCATGAAAAACATCAGGATGAGGAGGGCGAGTCCAAGGCGTAGCGTGCTGCCGCCGAGCGCGCCGAAATTGAGGTTACCGGCGGCCCAGCCTCGGTAGCCAGTCCATAACGCCCAGGCACACCAGAGCAGCGCCAACATGAGAACTGATGAGCGCCACAGCACCGAACTGAGCTGCGGGGTAAATCCGGCCACGGTGGAAAATGCGCTGAGTTGGGCGTCAGTCATGCTCATGAGACGAGCTCACGTGAAGTACTTCTACGCGGTAATCAGCATTCCCCTCGATCAGGTCTGCTGGCTGCGCGCGCGAGGGTGAAAGATATTGGTGAATGCCATGGCGCACTCGGTCCAGATCGGCGGTGAGCCTTGAGTAGTCGAGGCGATAGCGAGCGCCGTCGCCATTGGTTGAACTGCTGCGTGCTCCATCGGCGAGTTGTTCGATGACGGAGATTTGCTGCTGAATAAGGCCGAGCTTGGAAAACTCATTGGTCTCCTCCGCTTCTGCCGATAACGTCACTAGACAGGCGAAGACCAGTAGATATGGATGGCGAATCATAGAGACCTCCAGAGCAAAATCTGGAAACCACCATGGCGGGTTATACAGACTTCGACACCAGAAAACCTGATAGGGGCGATCTCGGATTAATCGACGGCTCTGTGGTACGCAGGCGTGACCGGCTAATGATGCTACCGGTGGGGCTTCGGAACCAGGTGCGAAGCACTCACAATGCCTGACTCGGTCGGCGATCGTACTGTGCCCTATCGAGGTATGAGCCGCTGCAAGGAATTCCATGGCAACGCGCCGATATCGGTACCAAGACCATGTGGTTAAAAAATTCGAACGACTTGAAGTTGAGAAAGGGTGAGTTAAAATCCCGTTTTTTTCATTTGTTTGTAGAGTGTAAAATGGAATATCAGGCTGTGATTTCTCATCTTTCGGACGACCAGATTGAGGAGTTGTATCGGCGGTACATAGATGGTGAACGAAATGCAGATCTTGTTGACGAATATAAGATTGATGTTTCTCCTAATAATTTGATCAAGGTATTTCCGCCGATTGAAGTACCTGATCTGTCCTGCCCGTATTGCAATCTGAAAATGTATCAACGGCGTAAAAGTAAAGGGGACTTTACGTCGGGAGATACAGTAGGTTTTTGCAACGGATGTCAGCACAAGTCCTACCTGTTTAGCTCTCCGAACCGGCATAGGCAATGCGGGTGTTCTCCGTGTGCGGCGGCTTATCAGCAACTGCTGGCAGACAGAGAACGGCTAGTTCGGGAGAAGATTTACCAGTACTGGGAGCCCCGAATCGGTGAATCTATTCGGTATGAAGCACTGGATCTTCAAGAGAAAGTTTATCTTGTCGCGCTGATCAATGCTCAGGCAAACGTGAGTTTTTCGGCAATTAAATCCGCCGTAGAACGGAGCAATGATGTCTGGTTGGCTCCGTCCCCAGGTATCGAGAACGAAATGTTGCTGCTGCTTTACAGGCGTCGAATTATTGCCGTAGATCCTGACTCTCCTGCATCGGCATTTGACTCGGAAAATATCGGCTCGGCGAGGGTGAATGGTGTTAGATGGATCATAAACATCGCTCTCGACGGCGAGCTAAGGTCTTCCATTGACGAGGTGCACAGGCACATCGTCAAAGAGTTGTCCGTTCCAGCGGTAGACTTTGACTCGCACCAGCTTAAAGCTATTGCGAAGAGTGTGCTTACTGAACAGGCCATTCAGCAGATACATTATCAATGCGGACGTTTGTCCCTGCCATTTAGCGCCGAAAAGAAAAGTACGGATGTGGTTGGTACGCTTCTGCATAATCACAGCCTGGCAGCGGTGTGCTATTTCGCATATTTGGCTGTGCGCAGGGCCAGTGACTATTATTTGGGTGCCAACGTTAGCAAAACGCAAGCGTCCAATATTATCCCCGGAAAATGCAGGAATATGGCTTAAAGGCAGTGGCAGATGCATGGGATCTGGCGTCCAAACGCTATCTCACGGCTGATCCTCGCTCCGAATTGAGTAAAGTCGTGTTCGATCTGGTCCTGGGCGCTCAGGACGAGGGAGTGTCCAAAAAATTGGATGAATATTTCTCGTCCGTTGCGGCTGTCGATCATCCATCGATGTCGCCCGTTTTTAGCTGTCCGGTATGCGGGTCGATAGCAGTGCATGCCAGCGTCAAAGAAAATTGCATAATCGTCGACTGCAAGGACTGTATTTCACGCTCTCCAGTGAAGCTGATGGGGCAGGGTTGAGTGTCTTGGGAGCAATGAACTCCGGGTAGACTCAGAGATACTTTTTGAACGTGGCGGCGGTGATGCCGATCATGCAACCCAGCAGCGTTGCGCTCGGTATGAGCACCCAATTGGGGTTCAACGACCAAGGAAGGGAGAGGTAGATGACCCAAGGGCTGATTGTCAGCGGCAGCAACGTCCTCTTTGCCCGGTGATAGACGAAGCTGCTTTCGCGGCCGGCGCCGAACTTGCGCAGGTCGCGTCGCATCAAGCCATCGACCGCTCCCGTTATGACGGCAAGCAGGAACAGGGGCATGGCCAGGGAGAGAACAGCTAGGCGAACCACGAATGTGAAGACCGTGAACAGGGCCGCCAGCAGATACTTCTGCACAACGACGTAGGCTTGAGCCAACTGCCCCTGCATCGACCCCTCATGGCTGAGTAACTTCAGATGCTCGTCGTAATTCGCCCATCCTGTGCGCACCACGACCCAGTCGTTCAAGTGCTCAAGAATCCTAGCGGTCGCGTGTGCGGGTTCGTGCACCAATAGCGAAGTTCTGAAGTGTTCACTGAGCCAGCCTAATTCTCTCAGCCACATTCCCTGGCTGTGGTGCCAGCTCTGCTCGGGCCAGAACCACACCATGCCCACGAATTCCACCACAATGGAAAACAGCAGCGACGCAAACAGCAGGCCGAGGAGCCGCAGGCACAGCTCGATCGTACCTGTGATGAGCCCGGGACGTTGTGGGGTAGGCGGACGATTGGCTGGGGTCGTAGGCATCGGCGCTCCACTCTAGTTGGCTGCTTCCGGATAGTCAGGGTAAAGGCTTAGTCCCAGGCAGTGGCTTCTCAGGGTCGAAGTCGGGGGTCGGTGCGCCACCTGAGTTACTCCACCAACTCCCGACACCGCCGTTGTAGGACTCACGCATGCGCGCCGCCAGGCTCTGGAGATCTGCCGGCATCGTCTCGTCACTCGCCGGTGTGGGGAGCGGCATGCGCACCTTCCACAGTTGTCCACCTTCCTGAAGCGAGAACATCTGCCCCTTGGGCAGCGCGATGATGTGCGCGGGTTCAATCAGTGGTACCGCGGTGGTGGTGACCCGGTCCTGCGAGGAGGAAGTAAAGTCCGTACGGGCATCGGGATCAGCAGTATCCGTAGCTCCGGACACCAGAGTGCGTGTCTGCACGTTGACCTTTGGCAATTGGTTGGTCAGCAGTTCAGCGGTTGCGGTTTCCCGCACGCGGAGCGTCTGCAAGGTGTTGAAGTTGCCGATAACCTGGCCGGCCTTGGCGCGGCTGCCAATCCGCGCCTCAATGTCGCTCAGGGTCTGAGTGTAGGCGGTGACCTGAATTCCAGCACCGCCACCCTTGTTGACCAGAGGGATGAACTCATCGCCCATCAGCTCGTTGAATTCGTCAGCGTGCAGGTTGATCGCCACCCTGGCGGCCGTGCTGGCCGAGTTGGGTAAGCCGTGATCGATACCGTGCTTGTAGATGTGGCCGGCAACGGAAACCAGATCGGCAAACATCGAATTGCCCACGGCGGCGGCGACTTCGGCGTCGGAGAGGGCATCCAGCCCCACGTAGACGATGCCGCGTTTGCGAATGATCTGCAGCCAGTCGAAGATCGGTCGTGGATCGTCCAGATCAGCATAGTCGGGAGCCAAGAGTTGAGCGATCTTGCCGCTGGTGAGCTTTTCCAGCAGGGGCAGCAAGGAGGCCACGATCTTGTCAAAGTAGGTGCGGTCATAGCGCACGGCTGAACGCAAACCGTCCATCACCGGGTCGAAGATGCGTTTGACCGCCAGGTACTGTTCGATGGCGACCACACGTTTTTCCCGACCAATCATGTGCCGGGGGATGTTCTTCTCGTTGAGTCGGCTTTCAATCTGCACCACCGCCTCCCAGGCCTGCGGATCATGACGGGCAAAAAAATGTTGCGCGTACTCGATGAACAGCGCATCGATGTTCACCACATGCCGTTGGATCTGCAGGTAGTCCGGGCGTCGGCCCAGCTCGATCAGCGCCCTGGCAATGATGTTCACGAAACGCCAGGCAAACTCGCGAAATGCCGCCGAGTTGCCTTCGCCACTGAGCTGTCCAGCGACGCGGGTTGCCACTTCCGAGATGCGGCCGAAACGGCCGATGGCATTATAACGGGCGGAGATCTCCGGCCAGCCCAGGTGGAAGACATAGAATTCGTGCTCGCGTCCTGCACGCCGTGCTTCGACATACATGCGCTTGAGCAGGTCGGCATCGCCTTTCGGGTCAAAGACAATCACGACTTCCTGGCTCGGCCGGTGGATGTCCTGGGTGATGTACACCTCGGCCAGGCGAGTCTTGCCGACTCGGGTGGTTCCCAGCACGAGGGTATGTCCCACGCGTTCACCCAGCGGCAAGGTGGCTTCCTGCTCAGTCGGCTCGACCCCGTGGAGCAACGGCGAACCACCGACGGGAGGCAGCGGGCGTAGAGGATTGAACGGACTGTCCCATGCCGTGAGGCGAGGGAGCAGGGTCAGTCCGGGAGGGGCCTTTTCCAGCAACGCCTCCATCCGCCGCGCCCACTGGTAGGCGGTGGACTGATTGACGTATTTCGCCAGCGCGGGGTCTTGGGCTTCGAGGAGTCGCTGGGTGTGCTGGCGGGTCCAGCGAAACCCTCGGCCCATGAACAGGCGCTGGCTGCTGACGGAGATTTGTCGGCTGGTCAGCGAATAGCGGGGCAGGCGGCGAATGTTGCGCCGATAGCGCAGCACGATCCGCGCCTCGTTCAGTCGCTTGAGGCCAAATGCGGTGTAGGCCAGGGCCATGCCAGTGCCCACCTCCGGCGACAGGGCTACTGCCCAGGGCGAGTGCAGGCACAGGGCTCCGGCACCGATGCAGATGCCGACGGTGTAGAGCTCAACCGCAGGGCGCAACAGGGACTCCATCGCATGGTCGCCCATTGTCCACCTCTACTGTTCCAGACCGGTGGAGGTGATAAGCACCGGGTAGTGCTCCAACTCCAGTCGTGCTGCGATGTCGTCGCCGCTCACCGGCCAGATACTCAAGCCTGGTGCCGCCGCCTGGATGCGGTGCAGTGCCTGGGCGTCGGCAACTTCGACAGCGAGGCCCTTGGCGGCCATATCCTGAAGCGCTTGCGCGTGCCGCGACAGCCACTCGAGGGATACAGCATCCTGGCCGATCAGAAACAACGGTGCGAATCCTGGCAGATTCAGCGTTCTGGTCGGTACGTGGCCCGGCGTGAGACGGGCGCTGTGCACCGGGAGCACCCAATTCAACGTGCGCGGATCGGGTGGCTGTCCGGAGTCAGCATGCGCAGCCTGTGGTAGCCACAGGCAGATGATCATCATCAGAGCCGATCGGGTCATGGATGTGATCCTCCAGCTAACGAGACGTCGGCCTGGATGCGTTGCCAGTGCCGGCTGAACTGGTTGCGGTAGCGCGCCGCGGGCTGACCGCCGGCGGGACGGTGGTAGCGGCCGGCGGCGACGAACCAGTCACCAGCGTCCACGTAATGGTTACGCAACAGCTCGGCGGTGACGGCCAGGTTTTCGCGCGGATCCAGGGCGTCGCAGGCGCTGGCGTAACGATCGGGGTGGTAGCCGAGGTTGGTCTGCCCCAGCCCAACGTCGATGCGCTTGGCGTCATGGCGCGTCAGCGCCAGTCTGAGAGCGGTGCAGGCTTCATCCCGGCTGGCAAAGCGTTGCGGGATGCCGGCGACGTTCAGGGTCCAGGGCCATGGAATGACTTGGCCCCGCAAGGGGGCGCCGCTTTCCTGCAGGGCGATGGCGAACAGCACGGAAGCGGGAATTCCGGCGCGCGCGGCCGCCAGTTGATAGGCAGGTGGCGGCAGGGAATCGGCCTGTACTGCCCGGATTCCGGTCAGGACCAGCACGAGCATCAGTCGACGCGCTGCCATTTATCCTCCACCCGCTGGAAACGCGCCGGCAAGGGGCGTGTGGCGCCCAGGGCAAACCAGCGGCCGCGGTCGTGGTTGAGGGTCACCTGGCCACTGCTGACCTGTGCAGGTGTAATACCGGCAGCGTGCGCCCATTGACGCAACCGCGCATCGTCACCTTGGCTCCCGATCAGGTAAACATCCAGACGCTCGCCGGCGTTCAGCCACTCCTGGAGACTGGTCACACAGGCGGGGCAACGCTCTTCTACAAACAGAACGTAGCGCTGGGCACTTGTCGTTTCGTTTCCGGCCAAGCCCTGCACAGGCGCCAAGCCTGGAAACAGTCGGGCCCAAGCGGCGGTGTAGGCTTTCTGGTACGCCAGCTCACGCTCAGCACGTTTGGCTTCGAGGCGCACCTGCAGCTCGGCATAGCGTTGCCGCTCCTGATCGGAGTCGGCCTCCACCCCCAGCGTCGTCAGAGGGTCGAGTTGCGGCGACCAGTAGTGCCGAGGCCCGGCCTGCAGGCGCTGGAATTTGCGCCATTCGTCATCCGTCAGCCCCCAGACCTTGGCATTGACCGCGTCAGCGTGTTGCTGAGCCAGGGGCGATGGATCGCTGTATCGCGGGTCTGAGTCGACCCTGTTCGGGGCGCTCGATTCCGGTGCTGCCCAGGTCCAGGTGGAAAGCAGGGTGAGCGCAAGCGCGGTGAGCCGGACCATAGACACCTCTTTACGGCAAGGGCAGCGTGCGGCGGCCATACCCAGGGACCAGGAACACCGCTTGATCCTCGTGGATGGCCTGTAACTGCCAGCCGTTCAGGCTGTCGCCGAGTTGCAGCAAGTGCACCATCGATAACGCGTGCGTGCCTGGGGGCTGGACGGTGGCGTAACGCACGCTCCCCCGGGTCTCGAGCCCCAGCAGTTTGAAGGGTGGGACCGGGGCTCTGGGCTTGGCGATCCTGTCAGCCGTGGCCGCTGCCTGCGTGTTAGTCGCTGCAGGCGCCATGGGCCGCGCCGACAGTTGTGAAATCGTCGTCTCGGCTGTCGTCAGCCGTTGTGTCAGTGTGGCGAAGTCGGTGCTGCTGGGGCCTTGCGGCAATGCTTGCAGTGTCTTGAGGGATGTCGCGAGCGCTTGCTGCTGCTTGTCCAGATCGACCTGCGCCGCGGTGTGCCGCTCCTGAGCCTCACTCAACGCCAGCACCTGCGGTTGCAGCGTCTCCAGCCGATCGGCCAAGGCGCTGATGTCGCGGCGCAGTGCGGGCACAGGATTGGCGGGAGCGCTGTGCGCAGCGGTCTGGAGCTCGGCCAGTTGTTGGTGATGGTTGTAGGTGTTGGCGGCGAGCACGGTGACACCGAGGCACAACGCACCGATCACCAGGGTCTGGAAGTGGTGAGGCTTCATTGTGCGATCTCCAGTGTCGAGCGGGGCGGTTCGGGTGGTGGTAAGCGCAGGCTGTAACAGAGGGTCCGGTCGACCGGATCGATCACGACCTGCCACACCGGTCCACCGAGGATGGTCAGGGCATCGAGCAGCGCAATGGGCCCGAGCTGCTGATGCACGGCCGGCAGCGGGCGACTGAACAGCCGACTAACGGCGGGGCTGTCTGGGCACAGCGAGTAACGGGAGCGCTGCAGCACATGGCGCAGGGCGTCGCCGACAGTCGCGTGCAGGGCGGGGGGGATCTGTACATGGATCAATTGATAGAGCGGCTCACGTTGTTCCAGCGTCGGTCGTGTACTGATCAGGGTGTAGCGGTCCTGGCGTACCCAGTCAGGGATCGGGGCTTTTGGCGGGGGCGATGGGGCTGGCGGCACTGGAGGTGCGGGGGCAGGAGCAGGGGGCGGCGAGCCGCAACCCACCAGCAACATCATTAGTCCAAGCGTGAAAAGTGTAGGGGTATGCATGACCAGGTCTCGACAAAAGTTGCCGACACCATGGCCAAGCGTGCGTCGTTCCCCCAGCGATAAACCGAATCCGCTTGACCCTCATTACTGTCGAGTGACCATAAAAAAGGCGCCCTGTTGGGCGCCTTGAGTCAGTTCTCAGTGAACAGTGGCAGCTCTGCAAGCGGTAAGGCGTCAGGGTCAAATACCAGAAAGCGAACGTCCGCTTGTCCGGCCAACAGGAGCAGTCGCAACAGCGTGGGCGGGACGAGGTCATCATGCATGCGCATCAGGACCTCGTCGGTGCTGGTACTGCCGGCCTCGATTTCCATGGTCCAAGGGGTCGAGTACAGCTTGCAACCCACCGCATGGCTGTTGGACAGTGCGAAGCATTCGAAAAAGCCCGCCGGCCAACGCCACCGGGTGCGTAACTGCAGGTACCCGATGTCTTCTGCCGGCAAGTGAGCACTGCTGATTTCCCAACTGCGACTGTAGTGTCCCGTGGCAAAGGACAACTGCTCGAGCAGTTGGCGGGCGGCATCCTCGTTGGAAAAATCACCGAGGTGGCGTGAGTGACCGAGTTGCTGGCCAATCACCTGGTAGATCACCGTGTTGACCACGCCGTCTGCCAGGCTGGGCATCTCTAGCCAGTCAGGCGCACCGTTGGCGTCGAGGATGATTGCGCAGTCGTCATCGAACAGGCACGAGTGCAGGCTGATCGCGTCGTCGGGCAGCTGCTTTTGCGCCGGATGCAACGAGCGGTAGCAGGGTGGGTAGGCATCGTCATAGTGGATTTGCAGGACGCGCTCGTAGCTGAGGTTGTGGAATCCGCGAACGAAGGGATTGTGAGATGAAGGGGGCATGATGGCTCTCCTGGAAAGCAGAGGTCACCCAGACTGACGGTGACCTCCGAGGCAGAAGCGGGCGGTCAGATCCAACCGTATTCGGCCAGTGAAAGCGGCGTGCCAGCGCCGACGATGATGTGGTCCAGCACTCGCACCTCAATCAACGCCAAGGCTTCGGTTAAGCGCGTGGTGAGGGTCCTGTCGGCAGCGCTTGGCTCCGGGCATCCCGAGGGATGGTTGTGGCTGAAGATCGCGGCAGCTGCATTGCGTTCCAGTGCCTTGATCACCACCTCGCGTGGATAGACCGACGCACCGTCGATGCTGCCGGTGAACAGCACGTCGAAGCTCAACACCCTGTGGTGCGAGTCGAGACAAAGCAGGGCGAACACTTCGTGCCGATAGGGCGCGAGCTGCAGTTTCAAGTAGGCCGCAGCGTCGGCCGGGGTCATCAACAGTTCGCCGCGTTTGAAGTAGCGATGGTCGAGCAACTGCAGTGCTTCTTCGATCAGCGCGTCCTCACGGTGACGCTGAGCCAACACGGGGTCGAGTGGTTCGACCAGGTTCAGGGCGGTGTTCATGGGTCAATCCTCTTGATAAAGGGGCGCTCCTTGGTGAGTGTCCCAGACAGGTGAAGTGCCGGATTCAGAGTCGGGTGAAGCGATGACGGGTACCGTGCAGGGTGTCGTGACAACACTCGCAGGTGCGGGTGGAAAAGGTTTCGATGCCGATACCGCTTTCAGGATCGAAATCGGCACTGAGTGGCAGTAATGCCCGTAACGCGGTATGCATGCGCGTGATGCGTTGTTCGACTTCAGCCTCGCTGGAGTGCAGCGAGACTGCGCTGTAGTCGTCATAGGCGACGGCCTGCAAGCAGTCCTCGCACAACCAGAAGCTTTCCATGGTGACCTCTGAAGTGAGTTGACAGCAGGCGCTTGTGGAAGCGCCCGCTGTTGGGAGGCCATCTGCATCAGGCGGACTGATGGGCCGCAGAGGATTTGCGAGCGGTACGGGTGGCTGGAAGCGGTTCGACCTCGTTGTCTGCGTCGTCTGCTTCCATCTCAGCGTCAGGTGCAGGGCTGTCGGTGCGGGCAGGCGCCCGGTAACTGAACTGACCGTCGACCTTGATCCATTCAATGAAGATCAGTCGGCCTTTGAGGCTTGCGCCGGGTTGACCCTTACGCTCGCCTTTCTCATAGAGGAAGGGGTCAATCCAGATATCGCCGATGCGAAAGGCGATCAGCACCTTGCGTTCGGCGCGCACATCCTCCTCGTGCTCCCGGATCAAGCGTTCAGCTTCACCGCCGGCGACCTTGCAGTCGAAGCGGGTGTATTCGACATCATCCGACGCGCCGTGCAACGCTGCGATGTCGCAAGCCATGAAGGCCTGCCCGCGGCGTACCGGGACTTCACGAACACGGTTCAGGTAACCGATGCCGTGGGTGTGCAGATTGAAATAGGTGATGGGGGCAGTGGTGCTTGATGTAGTCATGATGGATCTCCTGGTTTCTGGAAACGCGGACATCCACCGGCCCTGGCGGCTGGTGAGTGCCGCAAGAGAGAGGTGCGAAGGAAAGTACTCAGGGTGCGAGGGCGTTCATCACCGAAGGATCAGTGATCGTGCGAGCTTCCGAACGCTGATCGCACTTGAGGGAGAACCACCCTTGAACGGGCGCAGCCTTGAAGGTCCTGGCTGCCTGGGTGCTGTCAACGACAGCGATGTGCAGTTCATCTATAAAATGTGGCTCGAAGCCCGTCAACTGAGGATTGCGTAGGGTTTTGGTGAGCGGAAGCCGGTGGCACCCAGTGGATTATCGGCGGCGAAAAAATAGCCCGACGGTCATCAGGCTGGGAAGAGTCGGACCACCTTCGACCCGGTGGCGTGACAGCGGAGTACATCGCAAAACAGCCGTTGTCGCACCTCTGGATCAACCGACCCTTGTCGTGGCCTGGGTCGGAATCAACTGGCACGCATCCGCGCACAAAAGGTGCCCAGTGTTTCGCCGGCGGGCACCGGAGCTGAGCATGGGCGCCGTAGCGGATGACCCCTGGGGCCTGAAACAAGCCGCACGGGTCATCCACTTCGGGGCAGGGAACGCTGAGAACTATCCAAAGACGCGGGTGGGAAGGGCTCCGAACTCTGTGAGTCTGACCGAGCTGCCCGGAGCGAATCGGTCTCGGTTCGCCAATCGGCGAGGGGGCTCATTCACTACACCAGCGCTGCTGGTCGGCGTCAAGTTCGACGCGGGCTGGATGGCTTGGCCTTGTTGTGAGAGGCGCCGACCTTGACTGACTTGGTGCCCGTGCAAACCGGGTAGCGCACACACGACCAGAAACTGCCGGTTCGGCCTTTGCGCTGACGCATCGCGCTGCGGCAGATGGGACAGGCTGGGCCCTTGGCCCGAGGCAGTGGCAGCGCCAAAGACGCGTGATCATTGACCAGTTGCACCAACCATGCGGCCTGCTTGGCGAGAAAGGTATCCACGCTCAATTGGCCAAGCTCGATTCGCTCCAGCGCCTGCTCCCACAACGCCGTCAGTACGGGGTCAGCCACGGTGGGTGGCACGGCCTCGATCAGGGTGTGGGCGGGGGCCGACGCGACGAGGCTGCGCTTTTTCTTGGTCAGGTAGCCGTGATCGAGCAGACCCTGGATGATCGACGCACGGGTTGCTTCGGTGCCGATGCCGACACTGGCCTTGAGTGTTTGCTTAAGACGCGGATCCGCCATCTGGTTGGCTATGGTTTTCATCGCCTTCACCAAAGTGCCCTCTGTGTACGACTTCGGTGGCTGAGTCCGCTGCCTGTTGACTGCCGCGTTTTGAATGTTGACGGCTTCGTTCTCAGTCAGGGTCGGCAAGGGTTGGGTCTGTTCAGACGGCTCGCTGGCATCAGTTTCGTCGATAACGGCTTTCCAACCTCGCACCTGGATCTGCTTGCCACGCGCCAGCAATTGATCAGTGCCCACGTGCAGCTGGACCTGAGTCTTCAGGTACTCGTGGTGGGGCAGGAATTGTGCGAGATAGCGCGCGCGGATCAGCGCGTATACGGCGCGTTCCCGCTCGGACAGTTGGCTCAGGTCGATCACTTTGGCCGTAGGGATGATCCCATGGTGAGCGGTGATTTTCTGATCGTTCCAGGCGCGAGAGCGCCGCGTCGGGTCGAGATGCTGCAGTCGCTGGCTGATGGCGGGGTGGCTCACGGCTAGGGCGTGCAGCACGTGCGGCGCTTGCGCCAGCATGCTGTCGGGGAGGTAGCCGCAGTCGCTGCGCGGGTAGGTGGTCGCTTTGTATGTCTCGTACAGTGCCTGAGCCGCATTCAGGGTGTCCTGCGCACCGAGACCTAACTTGGCAGAGCAAATCTCCTGCAGCGTACCTAGATCGAAGGGCAGAGGCGGTCCCTCGCTGACGCACTCTACGTCGTTGCGAGCGACCCGTGCCGAGCCCGCTCTCAGCAGGCGCCGGGCGGCGTTTTCGGCGACTGACTGATCGATGCAGCGGCCCGCTTCATCGCAGCTCTTGGGTGGTGGTAGCCAGCGAGCCTGAAAGAGGCGGTCGTCCGCGTGCAATTGAGCGTCGACCGTCCAGAACGGGCTCGCGACGAAACTGGCGATGGCGCGATCGCGCTCTACCACCAGGCGCAGCGTCGGCGTCTGCACCCGGCCCACCGGCAACTGCCCATCGTAACCGGCGCGACGCCCGAGTAAGGTGAACAGCCGACTCAGATTGATCCCGATCAGCCAATCGGCCCGGGAGCGGGCCAGGGCACTGTGGTAAAGCGGCAACGTCTGCTCGCCGGGGCGCAATGATTTCAACGCCTGGCGGATGGAGGTGTCGTCAAGCGCGGACAACCACAGGCGCAGAATCGGACCCTCGTAGTGGCACCGCTCAAGGATTTCGCGCGCGATCATCTCACCTTCACGGTCAGCGTCCGTGGCGATGACCAACTCAGTACATCGCCGCAGCAGATGGCTGATCACCTTCAACTGGCTCGCCACCTTGGCTTTCACCACCATTCGCCAATCGTTGGGGATAATCGGCAGGTGCTCCAGTGACCAGTGCTTGTAGCGTGGATCGTAGGCGTCGGGCGGAGCGGTCTCCAACAGGTGACCGACGCACCAGGTCACGGCCACTTCGTTGCCCTGCAGGCAACCGTCGCCGCGACGATTGGCGTGCAGCACTCGCGCAATGTCGCGAGCCTGAGAGGGTTTCTCACAAAGATACAGGCGCATGGTTAGGCTCTCCCGGTCGGATAGCGACAGGGTGGCGCGAGGGTCGTGGCGAGCCAGTGAAAAGCCGAAGGCAATACCATCATATCCGTCGTCATGAGGGGGCGACGGAGATCGAGCAGAGTAGAGGCAAAGCGGTTAGCGGGTCGCCAGGTGTTCGGTCAACTGATCGAGGACGGTCAATGCGAACTGGCGGTCATTAGCCTTCAGTGCCTTCAGGCGGGTGGTGAGTACCTGCGACTGATCCTGGGGGCGGGTGCTGAGCACCAGCAGGAGTTCATCGGCAGGACAATCGAAGATGTCGGCCAATTGCAGCAGCTTGGACACCGTCAGTTCCACCAAGCCGCGTTCCATTCGGGAGACAGCTTCAGCGCCGATGTCCAGGCGAACGCCCACGTCTTCTTGGGTCAATCCGCGCTTTCGACGGTACTTCGCCAACTGGCTACCAATGTGCTTGGGACTGGAATCTTTGGCTGGCACTGAGTCGTTCTCCAATTCGACCCATATGGTTGTTCATCGACCTGTTGGTATGAACACCCTATGAGGTTGACTAACAACCCATTGGGGCGTATTGCTCGATCTCGGAGGATTTCCCGGCTGGGCCGTTGAGAGGAAAAAGATGCAGCGAGGTGAAAAACTACCGTGTGAGGCGCTGAAGCTCAGGGCCTGCCTGCTGCTGTTGGCGCTACGACAGGCACCGGACAATGGCGAAAGGCGCGCAGCGCTGATCAACTGGGTTCAGGAGAATCCGGCGCATCGGCAGGCGTTTGATGCGCTGAATCAATCCCTGGAGGCGGTGGCGCAGCTACTGGAGCAGTACGGAGTTGCTCCATAAGCTACGCCACCTCACCAGCCTCGATCATTGATGTGCCCAGCCAGACACGCCTGATCAGCGGCCTCGTTCAGAGGGGGTGAAATTCCACTGACGTCCATACCCCTACTTGGGTTTGCGCGTGGTTTTGCTGGCCCCCCGCTTGCGTGTCGCGCCGTCGTCTTTGGCCGGTTCGCCGCCTTTCTCACGCATGGTGACGGAGGCCAGGCGGTGCGGCAGGATGCCGATTCGCCGTGCCTCGACCTTGAAGGTCACCCGGGCATTGTCATCGCTGTCTTCCCACTCATCCTTGACCGTACGGCCCTCAACCAGGATGCGCATGCCTTTTTGAAACAGCGTACTCCAGTGTTCGGCGTCCCGGTGCCAGAGTTCAACCGGCGCCCAATAGCCGCCCCGATCCTCAAAGCCGCCTTCGCGGGGCACCGGGTTGTCAAAATAAACGTTCAATCGCAGCAGCCGACGCGGTTCGTCAGGCTGTGTGTTGAACTCCTGGTACTCTGGCGCACTGCCGATGTTGCCTTCGCCGACAAAGAACGTACTCATGGTTGCTGCTCCTCGGTGGGGGATTGCGGTGTCATGCGCTGCGCGTCCGCCGTCTCCAGCTTGTCAGCCGAAGCGAGCGCCTGGCGGTACAGGGAATGCAGGCCACTCATCTGCAGATTCAGCACCACGCGGTTGACCTCGAGCTGGTGCAGCGCCTCGCGTACTGTCTGGCCCAGCTGCGGCTGTGCCATGGCTTGCTGCCACACGCCGACGCCCATGCAACTGAAATCACGGCTGCGCCAGCGTAAAAAATCGGTGCCCGCCACGCTGTGCTGGATCACCAACCGCAGGTCCAGCAGCGAGAAGGGTGGCTGCGCCACGATGGCCAGCATCGCGCCCATCAGTCCGGCGACATCGCTCCTCAGGCGCAGGAGAGTGTCCGCCAGCTGCACCAGGTCTCCCTTACCCTTAAAAGGCTTTAAAAGGCCTTTTAGGGAGGCAGCCTGTTCGAACTGGCGATAGGTATCCGCAGAAAACCGGCGGGCAATGGCTTCGGCGAGTGTCACGCGTCACCTCCGTCTGGCAAAGCCGCCAGGGCAGAGGCCGGCGGATCTTCCGGCGGCTCGTGATCTGGTTCAGCGCTGGTGGTTGCCCCGGCGCCGTGGTTGGTGGGCGGCGCGAACTGCGAGCGCCGTGTGCCTTCGAGGATGTCCTGCGGCGGGAGACCAAACTTCTCGACGGCCTCACGCGCGCGCGCATTGTTCGCGGCCATGTCACCGCGACTGACGCCGGCCAGTCGGTAGCGCTGCGCCAGGCCAAACAAGCTGCGGAGCTGGTGGGCGCCACGATCGATCCAGATTTCCATGTCGCTGCGGCCAATCAGTGCGGTGTGATGGGCGAGTAACACACGCCGTACCAGGGTGTCGTAGTCGGTCAGCAGGTATACCGCGAGAAACCCTAATTGGCTGCCGATGAACAGTGGCAGTGTGACGGGGTGGATGTTGAGGTTGTCACCGATGTCGATCTGCGTGGGCAAGTCGCGTTCGACCAGACTGACCTGCTCGGTCAGGGCAAGCATCTCGCTCTTGGCCTGTGCCAGCTTTTCTTCCAACTGCAGCATGAACCAGTCAGCAAACGGATCGTCCTGGCTACTGGCTTGCTTGAGCAGGTTGGTGACGCCGATGTAGCCGGCCATGCCCATGATGGCGTGGACGCCCTCGCGGGCGATGCGACCCTGCCACAGACGCGCAGCGTGGTGGGTATGCAGGGTCAGGGTCATACTGCTGCGCAACGAGCCCAAGTTTAGCTGGTAGTGGTCGACCATTGCCGTGTCCTCGCCGAGGGATGGCGGCCACCATGGGCTGCAACTGCGATAAACACACCGTTCAATGCGAAGCGCGATCGCTCAAGTTATCAGGTGATGGACCTCAGTGGATTTGATGCCGCCGGGATCAAATCCACTAGGTTCCAGTGGCGACATGACAACGCCGTTTGAGCTCCTGTAGGCACGCCTGAGCGAGAGGGGACACCGCTCGATCCTTCGCGGGGCTTGCACGTCCTGCCGCCGGTTGAGGGGGCGGGGAGGCGGGCTGGGCTGATCGGTCCGGGCTCACCTGCGCGCGACCCGCCCACAGCGTGAACTCTCCCTGACATGCCCGCTTGACCAGGCCCATCAGATAGGCGACCGGTTTTCGTATATCGCCCCGGGCGCAGCGCACCACCGCCTCACTGATGACGGCTTCACGCTGTTCCGGTTCGAGCTGGCGCAGCGCCTGCACGGCCATGCGCTGCTCGGCCGGACTGAGTTTCAAGCTGTCGGACCATCGCGTCGTCGCGTCGATCAAGGTGAGCGGTACTGTACTTTTTTTGCTTTGGTCTTGTTGTACTGTACGCCCAGGCGCGGTATTCCGAACGTCAGCCAAAACGGCGGCCTGTGGACCAGGTTCGGGATATGCGCCTGTCGACTGGGGCTTCTGAACCCGGTGCATCTCGCTGCGTTCGGAAGCGTCTGGCGCTTCGGCCGGTTTCAGTGACAGCACCTGTTGAGCGGCGGGCATGGCCAGTTGTTGGACCGCTTTAACCACTTCACACGGGACATTCGGATCAGCCTGAATTTCTGCCAGGGCGTGCTTCGCGACATTGCGTATCCCTCGGTTGGCGTGGCTCAGGTTGCGCTGGATCAACCCCAGGTAATCTTTGTCGCGGTCAACCGCTTCCGCGGCCGACAGCGGCTCATCGTGTAGCACATACTGGCAGCCACGCAGGCACCCCTGCTCATCGCGAGCACGCTCGACCAAGGTGAGCCAGCGGGTCGTGCGCAGGACATTGAGTGCGCGAGCGACGGTTTCCCGGGACGCCAGGCCTCCGCAGGGGCTGGTGGCCAGATAAGGCTGCAGGTCCTGATACTGCGGCATGCTGATTCCCTGCTGCTCGATCAGCCAACGCAAGATCTGCCAGGTGTTGCGTTCCAGCGGTGTCAGGCGCTGGTCCAGCAACAGTGCTTGGGGCAGCAAGTCGATACGGCCAGGGTTGAGGTTACCGTGCTGAGCTTGGTCACCCATTGTCTCGCCAGGCGAACTTCTGCTGTCGAGACTGCAGCGCAGCGCGTCGTAGCACTGGCGCACCACGTCCTGCCAGTCAATGCTGTAGTACTTCAGCATGATACCCCCCCGTAGAGTTCGACCTGTTGCCACACCAACGTGAGGCTGATGTGCTGCTCCTCGGCCAACATCAACATGGCATCCAACGGATCGCTGTCAGGGTCTTCTTTTCGCAACTGGCTCCAGCGGTTCCACACAGCGTGCTCCTGTGCTTCGCTCAACTGAACGGGGCGGCCGCGGTGTGTCTCGATCTTCAGTACGCGGCGGCGCAAGGCAGTTTCCGAATGATCCAGGCCAAAGCAGCGGTACATGATGGTGGAGCTGGCACCGAGCTTGAGCGCACGGTTGATTAGCCTCTCGTTGTGCTCATCGCGCTCGGCCTGGGCGATCAGACGCCGCAGCACGGTGGTGTCCACCTTGATTTCCACCCAGGCGATAGAGGAATGCGCCAGATGCGACAAGGTGGTAGGCGGCAACGACTGCAGCACCTCGATGGCTTCATCGTCGAGACCCAGAGCCTTGCAACGTTGCAGGCGTCCGTGTCGTAACTCGTGGAGCACCTGATTCAACATGGCGTGGTTCAGGAGATTGAAGGTCATGCTCATGGGGACCTCCTCGTATCAGCGAGAGGATGACAGGGTGAGTTCGATCAGACGGCGGGCGGCGCGGATCAGCGAGAACAACTGCTCCATCTGGGCGTCGGGAAGGCGCTCAAGCCCTATGGACAGCGCAGGGCGATCCACGAGCCGGATGTCGTAGGCGCCGATCAACAGTTGTCCAAACAGGGCCGCGGGGAGTTGCTGACGCTGTTCCCAGATCACTTCATCCTGTAGGCGCAGGAGCGCCGCGAGGAGCAGGTGGATCCCGGTGCCCCGGGGTGTCAGCGTGGTGGGCTGTTCCAGCGACAGGATGAAGCCGAGCCCGTTATCGCTGCTGCTCACCAGATGGCCGGTATCGGCATAGTCGGCCAGCGCTCTGGCCAGCGTGGCGGAGGTCTGCCGCAGTTCAACTGCACTGTCGGTAGCAGCCGATTTGACCTGTGGAGTGTCAGCATCGGTGACGTTTGCCGATGGCTTCGGTTCGGCCGGCGGCGAATGGGCTTGCTCCAGAGGCGCGGACCGTTCGCCGACTTCCTTCACAGGTGCAGCGCTTATCGAGGTCTCTGAGGGCGCAAGAGAGGACCCGTTTGCCGCCGTGCTGACGGAGGGAACGTCGGTTGCAGCGGGTGGCACCTCGGCAGCTGTTCCGACGCTAACCTCCCCAGGGTCGCTGGCGTCGTTCACGTTCGATGCCAAATGAGGTGCTGTTCCCAATTCGCGCTGTCCGCTCTGAAGCATGTCCAGCGCCAATGCTCGTGGCGACTGTCCCAGTGCCTCAGCCATCACCGCGAGAAGCTCGTCCTGCAACTGGCTGGTCTCCAGTTCGGCCACCTCACTGTCGAAGCGTGAGAGCACGGCCATCCAGACAGCGGGAAAACCGCTGTGGTCTGTGGCGTGGCGATTCCACACGGCCTCGGCCCTGCCGTGGAGGGAGATCGCCCGCTCAATCGCGGACTTTCCCAATCCGGCGTAGAGAACCTGCGGAATGGACGGGAGCAGGTGTTCCAGGGTATCGAGCATGCGGCTGACGTGAGACTGCGATACGGGATACCCACCTTCGCGGAGTCGCTTGGCGAGCTCGCGCTGACTGAGCGGTTCGCAGCCGGCCTCCAACATGTCTTTCAATTTGGCCACCGCCAGTGCTCGTTCGATGAACGTCAGTTGGCCGTGCAGGTCGCTTTCGGTGAGGTGCCCGAGGAGGGCGTGCGCTTCGGACTGCCAGGGCCGAAACAGGCAATTGATGCGGAAGAAACGCTCATCGCGGGTTTCCTGCCAGAGTTCGCCCAGAATGCTCAGGCGTGTATTGCCACCATTGCGGATGATGTAGTGCGCTTCATTGGGTCGCCGAGTGATGGAGGGCGGCTGGTCCAGCCCGCGCTCCCGGATGGAGGCCTTGATGTCCTCATACAGCGGATTGCGGATGAACCGCGGATTGTGCTCGTAGGGGCGTAACTGCTCCAAAGAGACGATGATCGGTGCATCGAAACGGGGCTCGAGAAGCGGCTCTGGAGCAGACTTCCTGGGGAAGTGCGTCTGTTGCAGTTTCTGCATGATTTCTTCGGAGGTGGGCGTCTTCATCACACGGCCTCTGGTCAACTTCGAAGGGAGCGTCAGCGAATTCGTGATCGATAGGCTAGGGCTGTACGACAGCGCGGGCCGTTTTTGTCTGATCCTGAGCGATGGCGATAAGTTGGGAGACAAGGCAGGCGGTCTCGTCAGTAAACTCTGACCAGGATGCCCAGACGTGGGTCAGGGTCATACTTCGCGTGCCGCTGGAGCCTGTAGCGCTGCGTCGCTGTTCACAGCCGCGATCTTCGCGGACCACTGAGGAAACAGTTCCTGCGCCAGTGACACCATGATGTCGGCGGCGCTCGGGCCGCGTGTGCCGGGTGCTGGTTTGCGTTCCACCCGGTGGACGGGCAAACCCAGCGTCGCGGCATTGAGGTAGGCGACCCGGTCCGGGATTGTCGATGCGCAGACACTGATATGTGGGTCCGATGCAAAGGTGTTCTTCAGGCTTTGCATGATCAGGCTGGTGTCACGGCGGTTGGTGTTGACCTGATTCAGTAGCAGCTTGACCGAGGGTAACCCAACGCCTAGGTAACGATAGGGCTCAAGCTCTTCAAAGAGTCCTAGCGTCCCGCGGCGCAACTCGCGGGCCGCCAGCATTTCCGGCGGCAGAGGACAAAGCGCACAATCGGAGGCAAGGATGGCCATCTCCACGACGACGCTGCGGGCGCCTTGAGTATCCACGATCAGTACATCGTAACGTTCCTCAAAGGCTGATCGCAGGTTGCGCAACCTCAGCCTGCCGTCTGCCGCATGCAACACCAGCGTGGTCAGATGGGCTTCACGATCATTGGAGACGATCAAGTCGAGGCCTTGAATGACCGTAGCCGTGACAATCTGATCGGTCTCGGTGATCCCATTGGCAATCAGTTCGTAGCTACCTGCGTTGCTGGGAGCCAGTAGCGCGTAATAGCTGGAGAGCGTCGGCTGGCTGTCCAGGTCCAGCAGCAGCACGCGCAACCCTGAATCGGCGAGCAGCCCCCCGAGGTTGGCGGCCACCGTGGTCTTGCCAACACCCCCTTTGGTTGAGATCAACGACAGGACGTTCATGGCTGGGCACCTGACGTCAGCCGCGCCAGCACCCATTGTTCTATTTCCCAGGAGTCCCAGCCGACGGCACGCGTGCCGATACGGCGACATTTTGGGAATTGCCCAGCCTTCATGAGGTTGTAGATGTGCGAGCGTTTGAAGCCGGTTTTTTGCTCCACTTCATCACGACGCATGATGTGCCGATCGGCAGGAGCAGCGGTAACGTTGGCAGCTTGCATGGTGTCACTCCTTAGCGCCGAGTGGCGCGCGGTGGGATGTGACAGTCAGTCAATGCCTTGGCCAGCGCAAAGTCATTGCCAGGCAGTCGCCTGCGCTGCCTGGCAATCGCCTCCAGACAGCTATCCTGGCGGATGCAACTGCCGATGCGCTTCGGCGAATTTCCGATCGAGGGTACGTTTACTCAATCCAGGCTGGCTGGGGAAACGGGTGATGATGGCATCCACCACTGCCGCTTGGTTTTTGTAGACAGATTGCACCTGGCCATCGGCATTCTTCCCGACGGTGACGTCCAGCAGGGCGCCGATAATGACGTAGAAAACGACCGTGGACACCTCGGACGGCGCGTCCAGTTTCTCAAGATCCGAGGCCAGATTGTGATGGTCCTGAGTCAGCGTCTTTAGCTCCAATTGCACGGATGAATGAATCTCGCGCAGCTTGGTCAACTCCCCTCGAGCACATTCCAATTCAGCGCGTTGAGCGAGGTGCGCTCCGAGGCTGACGCACTCTGCGTGGTCGGTGTTCTTGCTGAACAGGAAATCGGGCTTGTCGTCTGGGTAGTAGCGGGCCACCCACATTCGGAGATCGGAGTGACGGATGCACATGTAGGCATGTTCTAGCCGACTGCCGGGACTGATGGCTTGGCCGAGGTAGGTGGCCGGCAATTCCTGGCAAGCGATCGCATCACAGATCCGCTCGTTGTAGGCGTGCAGGAACGGCCACTGAGGAAACTCCTTGAGCAGGAGCTCTGGCTTTCGGAGCGCGACCTGGACGATTTCTGTCTCATGCGCGGCGAGGTCCGACCAGAGAATAGCGGCGTCTATCGGGTGATAGTAGTTCCTTAGTGAGGCCATCTTGTCAGTCCCTTTACTTCTTTCCATGAACCGGCGACGGGTGAGGTACCGCATTCCGGAGACTGTAAGAAATCCAGTTTGGCACAAAATCAAAACTTGGATCCAATTTGATGACTATATAAATGATAATTGGTTCAAGAGCTGATATTGGTTTTTGTTCTATTGATAGGCCATCGAGGAATTATGCGTGCTGCCGGGACTGTCCTTGCACGGTTATAGGACTCTTGGGAGTGGCGAGATTGGGGATTTGTTTGGCTGCGAAGTTCACCGTGCGTCGCTCATCATGGAAACTCTTATACGCCATACTACCCGGCGGGTTTGCCTGGACTATCGACTAACCCGGTGATGGCTCGCCAAGTTAACCTAGTCAAAAGGCCTCAGGTCCACGTCATGAGCACGCCCACAACGTTTAACCTCTACGCTTGAGTCATCCCACTGTGGAGGGATGAACAAGCGGCCATTCTGCCAGAGCTCGGTACGACCCCTTGTAAGATTCGTAGAGCGCGAACCGATCGGCTCGAAGAACGAAGTCCGGTTGGCTACACGCCTCCGGAACCGGGAGTCGATAGTCACGCGACAGCGTCAGATGAGGGCGAAACTCCATCTGTTTCTTTTCCTGTCCAAGTGGCAACATTGCCTGTTCCAGCGCATACGACAACCGCATCAATGCGGTGTCCGCGTCGGTTGGAGACAACACCAATGCGCCAGCCCTACGCCACGCTTCTAGCCTGTCCAGATGGACATTGAGGCTTTTCCCCGGCCCTTTGATTTTCGACGCCGCTTCGCAGATTCCAGCTATCTGGGTTGTATCAACAGACCCCAGGAAGAGCAACGTGAGATGAAAATTGGCTGTGGGTACAGGGCGACCGGCTCGTAGTGAAAGCGAGGCACGCCATTGGGAGATGGTCTTCCTAAGCGCAGGCGGGCAACTGAGGGCAAAAAACAGTCGGGATTGTGGTTCATTGCTCATCGTCATGTTTCTCTTCGCGTGCAGCGTGCTGGTCACGAAGGTTATCCCTGTGGCTTTCGGCGGGTTCGATCAAATAAGGCCCCTGGTTACGCACATTGCCCACATCCTTGCCCACCTTGAACCAGTGAAAATCATCTGTGGGTCGGCAGCCTTCCAGGGCGATTTCCTTCGCGCGCTCCGGTGAGGTTTCAGGATCGATCCATTCCCTGGCGAGCTCAGGGCTCAGCACCAGAGGCTTCCGGTCGTGAATATCAACCATATCCTGATCTGAGCCCGCAGTGATGATCACAAAACCGTCGCGTTCATCCGGTTCCAACCCCTCATGAACCTCGGCCAGGCCAGCAAAGAACATCGGGATCTGTTCCTTGAGGGTGATGAAGTAAGGCTGCTTTTTCCTGGGGTCGACTGAATCCTTGACCCACTCATACCACCCGTTGGCCGGTGCTAACATGCGACCTCTGGGCCAAAGCTGGTTGAAAAGCTTACCAGTCATCAGCGTATCGACCCTGGCGTTTATTGGATCAGGCCGTTTGCCCTTGGCCCAAAAGGGTGACCAGCCCCACCGCACCTTGTCGACGCTCAGGGCATCTCCGACAGGGCGAATGATCTCGACCCGCGTGGTCGGCGCGACGTTGTACCGTTCGATAGGCCAGAGGTCATAACCATTGATCACCAGTTGCTTTGCGGCCAACTCTTTGAGGTAGTGATCCATCGGCTCTTAGATCGGATAGCGTCCGCAGCACATGCTGTCACCTGTCGAATTTCCTCATTTATGAGATTGACCGCAAGCGATCCAGATCGTTAACTGTGTATACATACAGTTTGGCATCGCAAGGCGTGCATCATGAGCATCACCATTCTTGGCCCATTGGCAAACGGCGGCGAAAAGCTACCCATGTACTCGTTTCATGTGCCAGCCGGCTTCCCGTCTCCGGCGGCGGATCACATCGAAAAGCACATTTCGTTAGACGAGTTGTTCGACATCCGCGCACCTCACGTTTAACTGGTGAAGATCGAGGGCGATAGCATGCGTGGCGCCGGGATCTACAGTGGGCACTGTCCGGGAATGCCAGCGAGCGCGTCATGATGATCATTGAGTCGATGGTACCGGCGCTCGAGGTCTACAGCATCGATGAGGCGTTCGCCGAACTGACAGGTATGCCGGGTGATCTGACAGCGTTTGGTCGCAAGCTGCGAGCGACCATTTTCAAACACACGAGTATCCCCGTTGGCGTAGGGATTGCTCGCACAAAGACTCTCGCCAAGCTGGCAAATCACACGGCAAAGCTGCTCTTGGAAAAGACTGGCGGAGTCGTTGATCTCTGCGATCAAGCCAAGCGTGAGTGGACGTTGCGCAACACTGACGTTGGAGGGTTTTGGGGCGTGGGCAAGCGGATGAAGGCTCATCTTGAATGCATGGGCATCAAGACCGCCATGGATCTCGCACTAGCGGATGCCTGGACACTCAGACAGAAATTCAGCGTCGTGATCGAGAAAACTGCGCGCGAGCTCGCCGGCACACCTTGCCTGGAACTGGGTGAGGCGGATCCGCCGAAACAAGAGATCTGCTGCAGTCGCATGTTTAGCAACCGGTTGACCGAAATCGAGCCGATCAAAGAGGCTGTGGCCACATACACGCAGCGCGCCGCAGAAAAGCTTCGGGCGCAGAACTCGCTGTGCAAAAAGATCCGCGTGAGCATCCGAACAGGGATGTTCAATTCCGAGGAGACGAAGTACGCGAACGGCGCGCTAGTCGAACTGCCGTATCCAACGAACGATGTGCGGCTGATGACCAAAGCGCGACTGAGGCAGTCAACCGTCTCTTTCTGCCAGGGTACAAGTACAGCAAAGCCGAGGTCTTGCTCATGGATTTGCGGCAGCCTGGTGAGTTTACGGATGACCTTTTTGCTCATTCGCAGCCAGCGGTGGCCGATAAGGTGATGAGTGTCCTCGACTTCATCAATGAGCGATGGGGAAGGGGGACATTACGCGTAGCCAGTGTGCCTTCGGCACCTGGATGGGCGATGCGCAGGGATCTGATGAGCCACAGCTACACGACGAGGCTGGATCAGTTGTGGACTGTTACAGCCAAGTAGGACAGGGAATTAGGGAAGCTGATATGAACGATTCAAACCAAAACCTGCGAAGAGACTTGCAGGGAATCGCCGCTGATTTGAAATGGTCAGCAGTGGAGCTCGTGCGCATCGCTGAGAGGTTGAGCCAGGCTGGTAATGATCCGGATGCCCAAGCGTTGCACCGGATGATTGCGATGTTCCAGAGGGAAGAGCTTCGTCTTCAAGGCATGGTGAATGACGTCGCTGAAGGTCGCATTGTTCAGGTGGATGCCGTGCCAGGCTGATCCCGATCGATTAGGTGATCCCTCAAGCCATCGTGGCGCTCCATCAACCGCTTGGACAGGGCGTTGAGCTGAGATTCGAAGCTCTCCATCCTTCTTCGCAGGTCGTTGATGTGAGCTGATGGCACTCCCCGTAGAGATGCTTCGTCGATGATCGACGTAAGCGTTGAGGTGAGCTCAATCTGATTTTGGATCAGGCCGTTGTAAGCGATGGTAAGTGAATCGTGCATGTCTAAATCCATTTGAAATCGAGGCAAACCTAACGGCTTGGTCGAGCGGGCGCCTGCGGCGTCGGCTGGCGTGAATCGAGCCCTTGCGGTATCCGCTCAGTATCGTGGCTCCGGGCGCTCACCTTCCACCTGCTCGCTCTGCTCGCGCGTAAGCGGAGCGTTCCGCAGCACTTTCCAGATGTCTTTCCTCAGCCACAAATCCAACTATGTTCCGTGGTAACAACTCAGACTGGAAGCTCTATGCATTTAAATCGCGTTGGGAATACTTGCTTACGCGTACCAGATTTCTGATTCTTACTAAATGACCAGGTTGCATAACAGTCTTAGTAATGTGACATGGAGACTTGCAGTGCCTCGTTCTCTGACCAACGATGACGTCCTCGACCCTTAATGCCTCGACGGGATGTTGATTTCCATCATCGCTACTAGCTCATGCAGTAATCGGATAGCAGTCGTTGTTAGTGATATCTACGGCAGCGGTGCTTTCACCACCTTGGATCCAAAATATGGCAGCAGACAGGTATTTGTGCTATCAATACGCAATCATGCGTGCGGGGCTCATAGCGGCGTACGGCGGCTTGAAAGATTCGCTCGTGCTCGCTTGATGTAAAGGTTTTTAACCTTTGAAACCCCCAGTACCTGATCGTCGTGGCGCGGATGTCTCTCCAGATCGCCAGACACCTGAGCAACCTGGCCTTGTACTGCCAACGCAGTACGGGATTATCGCGTTGAATACTAAAGCTCGCTGGCACTAGAGATTCTTTGAGCCGTGAGACCGTAAATGGCAAGGATCGATCTTTATTCATGAGAAAGCTTTTTATCAGCTACTGTCACAAAGACGAGGATTATCGTGTCAGCTTGGGGGAGCACCTAGCTGGGCTTATCAGAAAGAAAGCGATCACGATCTGGCACGACCGCAAGCTTGTCGTCGGTGACGAGTGGCGAGGCACCATAGAGGAAAAGCTTGAAACCGCCGACTTGGTCATTTTCTTGATCACGCCGGCATTTTTGGCTTCTGATTATTGCAATGACATTGAGGTAAAACGTGCGCTGGAGCGCCACGATAACGGCTCAGCGTTATTTATTTCGATCATCGTACGCCCTTGTGACTGGACGGACACTGAATTTGCCAGGTTTCAACCGCTTCCAAACGACGCTCGACCGATTTCCAAATGGGAAGATCAGGACGAGGCTTGGCTGAGCGCGATCGAGGGCATAAAGGCTGCCCTCGACTCTTTCACCCCGAAGGAGCAAAACGTCATGCCCATCGAGGATGTTGCGCCTAAGAAGGTTTCAGATCGTTGTGCCGAATGGCTTCAGGACACGGAAATCACCTTGGTGCATCGCAAGGTGGACAGGGTTCGCCTGAGCGACATCTATGTGCTGCCCGACATCGAGGTTGATAGGGACTATCGGGACAATGAACTTGAGCTCGATTTCAGCAGCGCTGAAGTCCTGTACCAGAACACCGGTCGATACCTGTTGATGGGGGAGGAGCAGCAGGGGAAAACGTCCTTTTTGAAGAAGGCATTTTCAGAGCTGGCCCTTAAGGGGCATCTTCCGATTTACGTGGATGCGGCCGGGATTACCAGCTCGGACGTTCGAAAACTCGTCCAAAAATCCGTGGAGGCTCAGTACACCGGCTTCACCGTCGACGAATTCCTGGCCAGTGAAAATGTCGTGCTTCTGCTCGATAACCTGGACGAGATCGGGCTCAACGAGCGGTATCAAAGTGTTTTCATCGATCGTGTGAACGAGCTTTTCGAGAACGTGATTGCCACATCCCACCTGGCCTTTGGATATGTATCCGCTGAAATTGAAGGGTTGGCGCATTACAAACCAGCCAATTTATTAGGCTTTGGCAACCTCAAGCGCGAGCAGATAATCAAAAAATGGGTGTCCTTAGGGGTCGAGGAGACGCTTGAAGACGCTGCGCTTTACCAGCTTTGCGACGACATCAAGAATCACCTGAACACGATCATCAAGCGGAACATCGTTCCTCCTCGCCCTATCTACGTGCTCATGCTGATGCAGATGTTTGAGGCGTACAGCCAGCAAAATATCGAGCTGACGTCATACGGACATTGCTACCAGCAGCTGATCTATCAGTCCTTCGAGCAAGCAAAAATCCACGGCAAGGACTATGAGAAATTCCTGAACGTCCTCACCGAGATTTCCTGGGCTATTTTCATGAGGGGGGAAGGGCTCAACAGCGCTGAGCTGGGGGAGTTTTTTGACCGCTACGAGTCAACCTATCTTTCGGTAGACAGAACCGACATCATGTCGAAGCTTGAGAATCACTCGATTTTGGCGACGCGCCAAGGACGGATGCACTTCAAGTACCCGTATATTTACTACTTCTTTGTCGGCAAAAAGGTCGCAGAAGGTTTTTCCGAGTCGGAGGACGTCAAGGTGCAGGTTGATCTGCTGCTCAAGGATCTGCACCGCGAGGATTACGCCAACATCCTGATCTTCATTACCCATCACACCAAGGATTCCTGGTTGCTGACGAAGATCAAGGGCACGCTGGCAACGCTTTTCACCGAGCACGAACGCGCGACGCTCACCAAAGAGCAGTTGTCCTTCATGGATGACTTCATGAAGCAGATTCCTGAATTGGTATTAGAGCAGCGAGAGATCCAGAAGGAACGTGACAAGGAAAACCGCTCCCTCGACCGAATTGAGCGCAAAGCACCGCTGGATGAGTCCCAGATTGCCCCGGCTGACACACTGGCCAACATCAACCAGTGCTTCAAAGGTATGGAGATCGCTGGTCAGATCATTCGCAATCGGCACGCAACCATGACGCGCGGCTCAATCTATGAGCTGGCCAATAGCGGCATGATGACGGGACTTCGATTCCTGGATTACTTCATCACGATTTCCAATTCGTCGCAGTCAGAGGTGATCAAATTCATCTCCAATGTGCTCTCTGAGGATCCGGGCCTGAGTGATCGGGAAATTCAGGGATACGCCGAAAGTACCTACCTTCACCTCACATACGGGGTGATCAACGCGGTGGTGCGAAAAATCGCGGGTTCGATTGGCTCGAAGGAAGCAGGCGAAGTCTACAAGGAGCTTGCAGACAAAGAGGACTCTCCGGCCTACACACTGATCAATCAGGCAATTGAGCTGCGGTTCAAGCGAGAGCTGAATCCAGAAAGCATCGAGAAAACATCTGAGAGATTGAAGAGCAATCCTGTGTGCCTGCGCATCCTCAAGGAGATCGTCATTCAGCACATTTACATGTACCCGGTAGACTATAAAGCCAAGCAGCAGCTCTCCAGGATTCTGAACATCTCGGTTCAGGGCCAGCGACACATGGATATGCGCAAAATTGGAAAGGGGTCAGTTTAGCTTAGAGATTTCCAAACTGGTCGGTGCTTAGGGGTGGTGTGTCGAGGGATTGGGTCGCCGACACACGCTGTCGCGATCTACCCTATATGCGCCTTGCCAGATCGATGTTGGCCCAAATGCCAGCCCTGAATTCTTTAATAATGTTAGAGGTAGCTGCGCGCTGTCCGTCTTGTTGGAATAGGAAATTGTGATGAAGGTATGCTTTGTCGTAATGGGTTTCGGCAAGAAAGTCGAGTATGAGACGGGTAGAGTTCTCGATCTCGATGCCACTTACGAGGCCATCATTGAGCCTGCGGTTTCAAGCAACGGCCTGAGGTGCATCAGGGCCGACGAGATCACGCAATCAGGCATCATCGATGTAAAAATGTACGAAATGTTGCTCAGGGCGGATTTGGTGATCGCTGACATTTCCACCGGAAATGTGAATGCCGTGTATGAGTTGGGCGTGCGTCATGCGCTCCGCCCCAACTCGACCATCATCATGACCGAGGATCAGGGCAAACTGTACTTTGATCTCAATCACATCAGCACCTTTCGATACCAGCACTTCGGTGATGACATTCTGGCACGTGAAGCGAAGAGGGCGGTCAAGGATCTGGGGACGCTGATTGGATCTGTAATGTCGGCTCAGGCTGTTGACAGCCCGGTCTATACCTACTTGCCCAAACTGCTCTCACCGCGGATGTCTGATGAAGAGTATGAGGAGTTGCTAGGGGAGGCAGAGGAGGCGCATCAGCGGTTCTCGCGCCACATGCGCGAAGGTGAGAGGTTCATGCGCCAAAGCAAGCATGGACTGGCTTGTCGGGAGTTTTCTGCTGCGCGTGACATGAGACCCGGTGAACCTAACATTCTCCAGAAGCTAGCGCTGAACACCTATAAATCCAAGCTCCCAGCCGAGCTAATGGCTTTGCGGGCGGGTTTCGAAATCATCGCGCAGCTGAATCCTGACGAGTCCAATGACCCAGAAACCGTAGGTATTGCAGGCGCTATCACCAAACGTCTGTGGCTACTGGAGGGGAATCGCGATTCTCTTGATGCTGCTATTCAGTACTACCGTCGAGGATTCGAGGTCAAGCGTGACTATTACAACGGACAGAATCTGGCGCAATGTTTTGAGTTCCGCGCGCAGGTTCAGTCTGAGCGTTCTGAGAAGATTTTCGATTTCATGTGTGCTCAGAAGATCCGTCAGATGCTTCTGAAGTCGCTTCAACGTGTGTTGGGTTCTGAGAACTTCATGGAGAGGCCCGATAAGCGCTGGATTTATGCAACGCTGGCGAACTGCCATTTTGCATGCGAGCAGCCTGACGAGGGCGAGCGCTTTGAACAAATGTTTCGTGGGGCGGCAGAAGCTCAGTGGGAAATCGATACCTACCAGACCGGGAAAGATGAGCTATTCAGGATTCGGGCAGACCGGCTAGCGACGCTTGCCCCGGATGAAAAGTAAACTCATCAACAATGGTGAAATATGTCTGAATTTGTGAAGAGGATAATGAATGGGATTACCTAGAACGTTCGTGGGCTTTAGCAGCACTGATCGACATATGTATGAGTTGATGGGTGCGTGGCGAACGAATACTCATATTGATTTCAATTTTGCAGATTGTCAGCTGAACATGGCGCTGGACTCTGAAAGTGAAGATTACATAAAGCGTAAATGCCGCGAGCGGATTGACATGGCTGGCACCTTCGCGCTTCTGATCGGACAGGACACGCGATCAAAGCACAAATATGTGCGGTGGGAGATTCAGGTAGCTATGGAGAAAGGTTGTAAGCTCATCGGCATCAACTTGGACGGTAGTCGTTCCCTCAACCCTGACCTCTGTCCTCCTATCTTGAAGAATGTCGGTGCCGTGTTTGTACCATTTTCACCAGCAATCATTCAGCACGCTCTGACGCACCCAACCAACAGCGAACGGGGTGACTACCACTACGCACCCGAGATCTACAAAAAACTCGGGTATAAGGATTAACCCATGCAGAATTCAGACTTCCCAGGCCTATACCAGTCGGTCGATACCCTCTCTGGCGACGCCCAAAAATATTTCTTTGGCGCACTGTTTAGTAACCTGCTGCTGCTGGTGCTTGCAGCGTTTGCTTCCGTGATCAATTACCCCCATTGGATTGCAGCGACTATCCAAGCCATGCTGCTGTTGGGCGCGCTAGCCAGTTCAGTTCTGCTGGCATGGAAAAGGCCGGAAAAATTATGGTACTCAGGGCGAGCTGTTGCAGAATCCATCAAGACGATGACGTGGCGCTATGTCTCTCGCGCTGAACCCTTTGATAAGGGTGATGAGGATTCAAGATCGCTGCTGATCAGTCGGCTCAGAGACGTTGTTCAGCAGAACCCAGGTGTCTCGAATCAACTGATCAGTCATGTGTCTGCGCCACAAGTCACCAACACCATGACGCTAATGAGGGCAAAAGCCTTTCCTGAACGGCGCGATGCGTATATTAATTATCGCATCAACGATCAACTGGACTGGTACAAACGAAAGGCAAAATTCAATTCCACCGCGGCCAAGTGTTTTTTCGCAGGACTGATCGCCGCCAATGGAATCGCCCTGGCGTGCTCGGCGTCAAAGATTGCCAATCCCGAGTTTCAGTATTTTCCGACGGATATTTTTATCACTATTGCCGCGAGTATTCTGACGTGGATGCAGGCGAAGCGATTCACTGAGCTATCGGCGTCTTACGGCCTCACAGCCAACGAAATTGGCCTTATCCGTGAGGAAGCCTACAGACTGGGAGAGGACGGGGAGTTATCAAAGTTTGTGGGTGATGCGGAGAACGCTTTTTCGCGTGAGCATACGCAGTGGGAAGCGCGCAAAGATAACTGAAAGAGTACCGTGGGAGCGCATCTTGGAATCGCTGTCACCTTCAGTATCAGTAAGTGGACGTTTTCGTAGCGTCTCGGTGATGCTCTCCTTGTAAACCCATCTACACAAGAGGCCCGATCTGGGCCTCTTGTGTAGATGGGTTTACTTGAGTGCGTTCGCAAGGCCAGACCAGGGCACCGTGTCGATTCCGTAGTCAGAAATCCAAATTGGTTTGGTGGCGTTAAATCTGTCCCCTGCGTGAGTTGCGATCACTTTTTTTCCTAGCTCCAAGCTTTTTTCAACTTCCCATTTCACCCATTTGCTTTGAGCCGTATTGTCTGAAATATAGACGACCGTCACAGAACAACGGTTGATGCGTTCGGTAATCTTCCGTTTGATGTAATCAGCCTGATCACTGTCGTAAGCTTCTTTTACAGAGTGATCGTTGAACTCAAGATCATTATTTTCATTTTTTGTCTGCCCTCGAAGCAAATTGACGTTATCCATGTCCTCAGTCGCGAAGCTGATGAATACGTTACGTTTGCCTTCATTCAGCGCTGCCTTGGCCTTTTGCTCAAGCGACTTGACGTCACCAAGACGACTCCATCCTCCAGAGCTGCTTCCCCCCATTACTGTACTCCCTCAAACTTGAACTCATTGCAGGCGATGCAATCTCCGCAAGGCTCGTCATCGCCAAGATGGCAAGAATAGGTTTGAGATATTCCTTTGACTTCGGCGAGAGCAACAACGTCCTGTTTTGTAAATGACGACAAGGGCGCAAGGACTTTGATTGACTTTCCCATGCATAGAGAGATCATTTGCTCAGCTTGTTGAAGGAAGTGGGAAGTTTGGTCAGGAAAAAGGCTTGTGCTTTCATGCAGTAGGCCTATCGAGACTGCATCGGCATTTTTTTGGTACGCGTAGGCAGCTGCGGTCAGCAGGAAGAGCATGTTGCGGCCGGGGGTAAAGGCATCGTCAATTATGTGAAGGCCCGGATCTGTAAGACCTGATCGGATCAATTTACCGAAACCCGACAATCCCGCCACCTCTGGTTCGGGCAGCCCTAGGTTTCTCATGGCCAACTGGCAGGCCGCATACTCACGGTTACGTGCCCGCTGGCCGTAGTCGATGAAGAGAGGAAAAATTTGCAGACCCTCTTCAAGCGCCAGTTTGGCAACCAGTGTCGAGTCCAGCCCTCCGGAAACAAGTGTCACAATGCTCATAAAACTACAGCCTCCTGCTTGCGGTTCGCGACACGCATTACAATCCATATCGCCCAGTCCAGAATACCGACAGGGCAATCCATCTCTTGGGCATGATCACGAAGTCGATTCTCGTATCTGCCATATTGGTTTAATCCAGAAATCGAGACTTGCTTGCCTGAGCAGATACCCTGAGCCGACATGTAATTGAGCACATGCCGATCCAGTATGGCCAAATCATAGGTAACGCCACAGTTGCGCAAGAACATGCTCGCCTGTTTTGGCCCTATTCCGGAAGCGTTCTTTACAAGCCAGGCCCTTACATCAATCACATCGCCCCTGATCAAGGCCTTCAGGGACCCTCCCGCTTGGGACACTGCCAACCATGTCGTTGCCAAGTGGGCAGCCTTCGCCCTCGGAAAACGGTAGAGCCGGCGCTTGCCTTCGACGTCAAGAGGCGTGCTGAGCGCCTCGAACAACTGATGGGCAAGGTCGAGGTGATCTTGCTTCATAACGAGAAGCCAGCCCTGCGCATCGATCCTGTCAGCGGCCGCCATCGCAAGGGAATAGGGGACTTGGCTGCTCAGGATGCAGCACGATAACTCCCACCACAGGTGTCGTTCATCCGAGACGGCTCCGGTATCGATACGCGTATGGATGTCCGGGCAGACTGCCGCGACCGCTCTGGAAAGGGCTTCGGCGCTATAGGTGGTCATTGAAAAATCTCCGGGAACAACTTTTTGAGCTCAGGGGCGGTCAGTCCGATGCCCGTAGCGAACAAGGTCGCGTCGTTGCTTGCAATCATAGAATGCATCAGCTGCCCAAACTCCTGATAGTACTCCAGATTGTACAATGCCACCCTGCCTGCATATTTGATTTTCAAATCGACATCGACGAGGTCAAGTAGAGGGGTTCTGTTCCATGAGTGTCTGAAAAAATCGAAATGTTGGAAATGGTGAAGGCGCCCTCTGCTCGGGTCGATGCTGAAGCGGCACCATTCAAGGCCGTCAAAGGTGTCGGCTCCAGCTGCCACTAATATCGAAATGCTCCAAGGATTGCCCGTGCCGAGCAGGTGGATCGGCTGATAAAAAGGAAGATCTCGTAGGCGAGTCCTAACGCGTTTCATCGTCTGAGCGCGAAGCGCCAGGCCTGGGCCCAGCTCCCGTTCCGCTATAGCGATGACGCCTGGACGGATACGGTTGGCCACTTCAAAAACGATATACGGCAGGTGCTTTAGCCCATCGTCATCTTGAGAGATATGCACAATCGGATACACCGGCGCTGATGTGTGCAGACGGTCACGTTCGAATGCCTGAATAATCTCCTCGATTGCGATGTCCGGATCACTGCTTTGTTCCAGATTGTCAAAGCTAAATGCGCAATCGTGGGGCGTCTCAAGCAGCGCTTGGTGGAACTCGTTCGGTGTCCATGACTTGTCTTCAGTGCGGTCTGCCTCATAATTGCCCGAATCGATCAGAACAAATCCTCCCCCCTCACGATAGGCTTTGATCTCCTCGATCATCTGATCGTTGTCATCAGATTTCCCCAGGTCGTAAGCAGACACCAGAATCGATTTCGTGCCATGAGCCCTCAGCACGCTCAATGCCTCCGCAGGCTTGAATTGAGTCTCGTGAGACGACACCGACATGAAAATGTTAGGGATCGGCAGCGCATTGCTTTCCAGCGAGGATAACCTTTCAGCAGGGCGAATCGGGGGCACTACTTCTTGGATTTTAACCTGAAGAAGTTTGAATGCTTCATGGTCAGGTTCGCCTGACCAATGTTGGAAATTCACCGTGCTGAGGTTCCCAAACGGATAGGGTGGATCGCTATCGTCCAACTGCAGCGGGATGATGTTCTTACCGCATTTGGTGGCGAACCTAAGTTCATCAGTCACCGCCGGCTTGCTTGCAAACTCTGAATAAAGCGCCACCACGCAACCAGCTTTTTGGAGGTTTTCTTTGATGACACTTCCGAAGTCACCCACAATTCGGTCGTCCATCCACACCGACCAAGACTTCCGAAGCAGATCATGCACCTTCACCGCGACTTTCCGGTTTTCCTTGGCATAGATGATGTATATGTCCGCCATGTGGGACTGAGCCTCAGCTGATTACATTCCATTGCACTACCCTGACGGTCATGCTTTCGAAATCATTAAAGCGTTTTCTGTGATAAGGCTTCGCCCGCTGCCCACGCTGTGAAATACAGTGCAGTGGTGAGATCCGGCGTAGTCAAGGTGCCAGTCGGCCATTGTGGGCCTGCTATATGCCGCTCTTTTAGCACGATCAGATTTGCACCTCTGGCAACATTTTCTGCAGTGCGGGTCATCGACTCAGGAGGGAGAGCATCATCGATGACGAGTATCGTGTCGCAGTTGCCAGTAGGGAATACAGTCTCAACATTCGGACATATCGCGTTAACACCTAACTCGTCCAGCCCGAAACGAGCTTCCTCCAGGGTGAAACGCTGCCCCACCGCTTCGATTCCTGCCTCAAGGCAAGCGGTGGCCCCGCGAGTTGCAAAGACGGGTTGGCGAGAAGCGAGGGCAGCTTGATCGAACTTGAACGTCCGGGTTTCGCAGTAGAGCGACACCACGCGGGAGGCGAGGTCCGCAGCCTCTGGAGGAGGCGTTTTCATCTGTGCCCAGAAGTAAGCAAAGGCTGCGCTGAACACATCTCCGGTGCCAATTTTGAAGACTTGTGTTGAGCGGTACGCTGGGACGTGAGTACTGCTGCCTGAGCGGTCATATACCTTGGCGCCATAGGGGCCTTGTTTCACGACCACGACTTGAGCTTCCTGGGTCTGGATAAGGTAATGGGCTGCGCGATCGAGGTCTTCCATGCCCGTGGCACTCAATGTTTCCAACTCGTTCATGACAAGCGCAAGCTCATCTGCCGAGGAGCCGTTTGAATGGCTTGGGATGACGCCACGTCTGTGGGTCATACACCGCACGGCAAGCTTTGACGACAGCGTCCCCCTCTAGGAAGCCGAAGCGCAAAACCGCATCATCTGTCACGTGGAGGGGGGGTTGAGGGACCAATTCCTCGCGCGCGGGCTCAATATATGGAGATGAGAGCGGATGGAAGTAGGCAAAAACAATTGGGCTCGGTCGTGTCGCAACGGTGGTTGCAATGCCCAGGCGCTCTAGTGCTGCAATCGCTACGCTTTCGTTCGCAGCTGCATAGGTCGTGAACTGTGTCCCCGGGGAGAAAGCAGCCACAACCATGGCTGCGCGGGCACCAGACCCCATAGTGGCGTCCCACGAAGGGATATGGCAAAGCTCACGGTAAAAGCCTCCCACGATATGCATTCCTTGCCCTCGTTACTCGTCCATTCCCAATGCGGAGTGCTCGCACGAACCCCTCTCACGGCACATTGCCATACTAGGGACACTCGATGGAACGGGCAATACAAAAACCGGCTTTGCTCCTAGCCCATTGCTTTCAGTCTGCGCTCTTCGCCGCCATGCAAATTAGACCCGGTGTTATCTAAATTCTGCTGTCGGTGCGTTCGTCATATTTCGTGTAATGAGGATGAGGCCCATTGGTAAGCTGGTACGTACCGCCGCGCAGCAATGCTAGTAGAATATGGCCTGTAGGAACCTGCTCCATTTCCCGAGAACATGCATGAACCCCGATTTGACTGAAGAAGAAATGCGCCAAGCGCTTTTCGGTACCCCTGAGCCCGCCCCGCAGGTGACTACTGCACCACCTCCAGGGCCCGTACCTGAGGTCGTGTTCACGAAGCCAACAGTGCCGTCGGCGCCCAAGAAGAAAGCGGCCAAAGCCATCACACCTCGGTTGCGCGTAACGTTGCGAGTCGGGAATGAGTTTGAAGGCAAAACGTTTGAGCTGATTCATGAAGCCGACACGCTCAGCAAGCTGTTGGCCGAGCAGGAGGCTGTCAAAGCCGCGCGCAAAAAGTTTCGGTATGTCGAGGTGGTGTCCGTACAGTCGATGTAGCCGCGGAGCAACAGCGTGCAGCCGGTTTGTCGGGTGCTCAGACGGTGAATGGGGTGGAGACCCCACTGCGTGTGCTCAGAGATATCTGCGAGCGGTCTTACAGGAGGGTAGGGATGTGCAGATTACCCCCTCAGACGGAAGCGCCCCAAGATTAGCCGCCAATAAAAAACCCGCCGAAGCGGGTTCTTTGCCATCAAATCCATCCAACATCCCAGTCAGCAGCGTTCCGAGCAGTGGCAGATCATCCTTGACCTCTGAGGGACATCCCGTTCCTCAGTTCATGGATCCAATTTATGGTTTTCCGTCTGCCCCGTAAATGGCCGGTTCGCTCGTCGTGATGTAAGCTTTTTCCTACACCGAACCTAAATCGCATCTGCTGGCCTACGACTGACGGTCGATTCCCGGCACCTAATCGCATCACAGATTCGCGCATTGAAGGCGTGCAAGAACCGTTACGGGGAAACTCAGAGGTGTTCAGGCGTTGGGAGTGCGAGCTCGACGCTTGCTATTTCCTTCATGAGGAGGTCCGACCTCAGCAGAGCGGCGTCGATCGAGGTGGTCGTTCCTCAAGGACGCCAGCATAGTCCGTCCTTTGACTTCGCGTGGCGCTTTGCTGGCGGTGATCCGCCTAGGAGGCGTCGGGGATTGGCTTGAGCACAGACGCCGCATTTGTTCGTAATTGATCCAGGTAGTCAGCCCACGCCTGCGCGGCAGCGCGGCGCTGGCTCAACAGCTGTGCACGTGCGTAGACGGCGCCAAGCGCCCCAGGCATACGATGGGACAGCGACAGTTCCAGCACTACGGGGTCGATTCCCAGATGCTCGTGCGCGATGGTCCGGTACGTCGCACGAAAGCCATGCGCGGTAATGTCGTACTCGGGCCAGATACGCTGAAAGGACTTGAGCATGGAGGTGGGATTAATCGGCCGTCCGGGGTAAACCGGGGACCGGAAAACATAGCCGCGTTCCTGATCATCCACCACGCGCATTTGGTGAAGCCGACGCAATAGCACCAGTGCTTGTTCCGGCAACGGGACAATGTGCTTGTTCTTATCCAAATGGCGGGTTTTGCCCACCACATAGCGCCAATCAGCCCCGACCAGGTCGACATCCTCCCATCGCATGACCGCCAATTCGCCGGGGCGGACGGGCAACATCACCAACAGTCGCATCGCGGTGGCAACGCTGCCGTCATCGCAGTCATCTAGGCGCAGCAGAAAGGTCCCAAGATCGGCCGGCTTCTCAATGGCCGGGTTGCTTGAAACCACGTGGCGAATTTTCAGCTCCTCGATGTTGCTGAGGGCAACGTTACGATCGACCCAACCACGACCTTCGGCGAAGCCCAGCACGGCGCGGATAATCGTGCGGACGCGTTTGGCCATCGCCATCGTGCGTTGATGGCGAAGCCTGTTGAGGATCTCGCAGACATGCTCCAGCTTGATTTCGCTGACCGGCCTCTGGCCGATGAAGGGCAGCACATGGTTGTCCAGGGCGCCTTGAAACCCGGAGAGGGACTTGCTCACCAGATCGGCCGCTTTGAAATGCAGCCATTGCTTGGCCACGTATTCGAAGGTGCGCTCTTCGTCGCGCAGCTGGGCTTCGATTTTAGCCAACTTGGCTTTTAGCGGTGCGATCTGATTGCCGATCTCTCGGCGCGCGCTCAAGGCCGCTTCGCGCGCGGCCTTGAGGCCGATTTCCGGGTAGGCACCGATAGAAAAGCGGTTTTCCTTGCCGTGCAGTCGATATTTCAACCGCCAGTGCTTCGAGACCGGCCTTGCGCTTTTGCGCGATACGCTGACCTCGAGGTACAGACCGGGGACCTCACCGTCGGCATACTTGCCCGGTTCAGTCACGGCGCGAATGAAGGCGTCGCTGAGTTTACGCCGGGCGGCTGGCGGTTGGTCTGGGGGCGACATGTGGGGGCATCACTTTTGATGTGACTGAATTTGCCCCCAATTATGCCCCCACGGCCACTGGAAACCAGTGGAATACGACGGATGGCAACGGAAGATAAATGTGTGTAACTAGCTGTATTTGAACGATTTTCTTGAATTCTGTGGAGCTCCGTCAGAGACTGTCGGGGTCCCCAAAAAACATCTGGATCCGCGAACGCAGCCAACGCTCGCCCGGGTCGTTGTCCTGTGAGCCGCGCCAGGCCATGTGCAGCTCGAAGGCCCGGGACTCCACTGGCAGGTCCTCGGCGCGAACACCGCCCGCTGCCGTCAGCACGTCAGCCGCGTAATCGGGCACGGTGGCGACGATATCGGTGCCGGAAATCAGGGTCGCCAAGCCGTTGAACTGCGGTACCGCCAGCACCACGTGACGCTTGCGTCCGATTTTTTCCAGGTACTCATCGATGAACCCACCCAGGTCTCCGGCGAACGAGACCAATGCGTGCGGACGCGCGCAGAACTCGTCCAGGGTGATCGGCCCTGGCATTGCGTCTGCACGCAGCAGTTTGGGCTTGCTGCGGCGCAATAGTTTGCGTTTGGCGTTGGCGGGCAGATCGTTGGTGTAGCTGACGCCGATGGAGATCTCGCCGGAAGAGAGCAATGCGGGCATCAGAATGTAGTTGGTACGACGCACCACCAGCACGATGCCGGGTGCTTCGGAGCGCAGGCGCTTGAGCAGTGAGGGCAGGAGCGCGAACTCGGCATCATCCGACAGGCCGATGCGAAACACTGCCGTGCTGGTCGCCGGGTCGAAGTCGGCGGCGCGGCTGACGGCGGTAGAAATGGAGTCCAGCGCGGGGGAGAGCAGGCCGAAGATTTCCACGGCCCGCGCGGTGGGCTCCATGCTGCGACCGGTGCGCACGAACAAGGGGTCGTCGAACAGCCCGCGCAAACGGGAGAGGGCGGCACTGATGGCTGGCTGGCCAAGGAACAGTTTTTCTGCGGCACGGGTGACGCTGCGTTCGTGCATGAGGGTTTCGAACACGATGAGCAGGTTGAGGTCGACGCGACGCAGGTCGTTGCGATTCATGACGGGGGCCTCGAAAACATGGGTCGATACGTTGGCCGCCAGGAAAGCACGCCAGTGTTCAGCTCAGGAGCGCGATAGTAAGGGCAAAAGTGCGTTATGCGCATCGCTAAATTACCTGCGAGCCTACAAGGACAGGGCGTGCTCGCGCCGAGGCGAACAATCCTAACCTATCCGTATGCGCTCATGCATCGAAGCGATATCCTTCATCTGCAAGCAGGTTTCGCGCCGCCGTGGCCTGCGCCCATCCGAAAATTGTCCATCGGGTTGCATTGTGCTGACGAGAACAGAACAATGTCCGCCTTGAATACGTGGGCATTCGATGGTTATCTAGTGGCCGCTTTTCAATAAGAATCGATGACAGGCATGTCGACTATTAATAGCCACTGATAGTGTTACCGGCAGCGCCCGGATAGAGTTCATGGCATCAAGGTTCATAACGCGAGGTTCGAAATGTCCCGCACGATCCGTTTTCATCAGTTTGGCCCGGCCGAGGTGCTCAAGTTTGAAGAGCTGCCCGTCGCGTTGCCCGCACCCGGTGAGGTGCAGGTGCGCGTCCAGGCAATTGGCGTTAGCTGGTACGACGTGCTGTGGCGGCAAAATCTGGCATCGTCCAGGGCTCGATTGCCTGCCGGTCTGGGGTCCGAAATGGCTGGTGTGATTACCGCCGTCGGCGATGGCGTGGCCGATTTCAAGGTCGGCGATAAGGTGGCCAGTTTTCCCGCCGCCGACCCCAACGTACATCCGGTGTATGGCGAGATGATTACCCTGCCGGCCAATTCCGTGACCCGTTATCCGGAGGTGCTGACCGCCAACCAAGCGGCGGTCCACTACACCCCGATGCTGATTGCGTATTTCGCGTTCGTTGAACTGGCCCGCGCCAAACCCGGCCAGACCGCTTTGATCACCGACGCCAGCCACTGCGCGGGCCCTGCATTTCTGCAACTGGGCAAGGCCTTGGGCATCAAGGTGATCGCAGCGACCAAGACCGAGGCGTGTCGCGAATATTTGCTCAAGCTGGGTGCGGACAAGGTGGTTGTCACCGAAGACCAGGATTTGTTGATGGTCATCAACAAATACACCGACAACCGCGGCGTCGATATTGTGCTCGATGGCCTCGGCGGTCCGCAGATGTCCATGCTGGGGGATGTGATGGCGCCGCGGGGCAGCTTGATTCTTTATGGTCTGCAAGGCGGTAATCAAACGCCATTCCCGGCGTGTGCAGCGTTCCAGAAAAATATTCAGTTCTTCGTGCACTGTGTGGGCAATTTTACCGGCAAGCCTGAACTGGGCATCAGCCAGGATGAAGCAGCGGTCAAGCGTGCGCTGCGTGATATCAACCAGATGACCGCAGACCGGGTACTGGAGCCGCAGATCATCAAGGTGTTCCCGTTCGATCAGCTCGTTGAAGCGCATCGCTTGATGGATGGCTGCCCGGTGGGTGGTCGTGTGGTAGTAGAAGTCACCGCAGCCTGAGTGCAAGTCACCGCGCTCATCGAATGACCGACGCCTTGGCCAGGTGTCCAGAGAGGATCCGGTCACCGGTTCAAAGTGGCCGCCCGTTATCCATCGGCCACGTTGCACCCGACACAGCCTTCCCGATCAGTCAGGAAGGCTTTTTTGTTTACGCGTTGACGATCAATCAACACAGGTACTACAGCCCATAACCTCGACATACAAGGCTGTTGTCGTCATGCTAATAACGCTGAATAAACATTCATGTTTAAAGTAAATTTCTTAGTTTAAACTGGTCTGTATTCCTTGATAATCTGTACCTTGTAAATGTCATTCAAGTGTCGATAATAGTTCGCTAAATATCACTCAGGGAATGAGTCATGTCACACTATTCTTTGCAATCCACGCATGAATGTTATTCAAGCATGCCACGACGCTTTCACGCCTTATCCGGCCGCCGGAAAACGCTGCCTTGCGCTAGCCGCCGGAGACTGGGGGCGCCCAGCGACGGTTGACTTCACCCTGGATTAACGTGCTGCTTCAACCACAGGGCCATCGGCGTCTTTTCCGACCGCGTCGTCGAGAATTCGGTGTTATCGCTTGATCGAGTTATCCAGGTGCTGAAGTTATGAGTTCCATGCATGAGCAAGCCATGAACTATGTCTATCAACAAGTATTGCAACGCTTGTTGAGTTATATCAATCGCGCCGAACGAACTGCATTGCAATTGCTGATTCAACGTTTGATCGTGGCCGCCGGCGGTATCGAGGGTATTGGCGATTACCGGGTATTGGTGGCGTTCAGCGGCGGCAAGGACAGCGCCTATGTCGTGGCGTTGATGCGCGCCGCGCAGCTGAGCATTGCCGCTCGCGCTCCGGCCACGTTCAAGCTCAGGGTCGCCAATATGCGTCACGCCGGCATGACATCGGCCGTCATGGGTAATATCCAGCGCTGCTATTCGGCGTTGTTTCTGCACGATGACCCGAGGGTGCAATTGCTCATGGTCGATCACCCGTACATCCAGAACTACGAGGCGGATCTGGCCTTTTCCAGCGCGGGGCGCGAGCAGAGCCGCTCCGACATGCTGCTGGCCGGGCACCTTACCGCCGGTGATGCGCGGACCACATTTTGCAACGCTTGCTATCTAAGCCTGGCCCAGTTTCTGGGCCGAGCCGCCAGTTGGGGAGAGGGTGTCGATGCGGTGGTCAGTGGCGGTTCGCTCAAGGAGCAGAAACAGTACGCCACCTGGGTCCTGCGCCTGGCGCGGGCACACGGTCAGAGTGTGTCGCAGTGGCACACACTTGGTTTGGGCCACGCGCTCAAGACCATCGACAGTATCGGTCGGGTGTATTACCGCGAGCTGTATGGCGAAGAGTCGATGCCGAGCGATTTCGTTCTGCGGCCTCCAGACATACCCCTGGCCCCGGTGTTGCTGCCTGTGGCCGATCTGGTCGGTTTCAAGGCCGAGGAACACTGGCGGCTGCTCACGGATTTCCTAGGGTTTCGCTTTGACGACCTGGCCTTTGGTTTCAGTGAGTCCGACTGCGCCAATCCGCTGCTGATGGCTCACATGCGTGGTCTGAGGGCGCAGTTCGTCCAGGGTCGGGATTACGCCGACGGCATTGCCGAATATCTGGAACTGGCGGCGGCGATGATGCGCCGCAAACGCATGCCTGCGCACCTGATCCTGCGGGCACTGGCCGCCTATGATCAGCCCGATAAGATCGAACAGCGCCGAATGCTGGCCGCGGGCTATGCACAGGAGGCATTTGGCCTGAGCGAAACACAGCTGATCAGCCTGTTGTTCGCGCCTTTTGTCGACGCGGGCGCCGGGCTGGAGGCGTTTTTGCGCGCTTGCCATCCCGGCATGCTGGTCGCGTTGGCAGACCTGCACCGCGCGCTTTCGGGCCACTCGGCGCCTGATCAAGTGGTTCAGTGGCTGGTGGATGTCAGCGGGCTGAGCCTTAAAGGGCTGCAGAACCTCTACGCCCGAGCGCGTATTGATTACAGCGACGAGCGCTCGATCATCGCCCGAGTCAGGGCCAGTGACCCGGACAAGGCGCGGGTGTTGACCTTCGATCCGTGCACCGGAGAAACGGTGGCCGAATTGATTTCCGGGCGTTGAGTGTTTTATTGCAAGGACGCGGAAGTCCGGAGTCCCGCACCTTGCGCGTTTGTTTCATTGACCCTGCGCATTGCGCATGGATGGGGTGTTTGCGATGAATAAAGACAAGACCGATTTTGCCTATCAGAGGGTCTACCGCTACCTGTCGCGGCTGACCCACGAGCTGCCCGAAGGTCCCGCCGTCAAGCTGCCGTCCCTGCGCCTGCTGGCCCGACGTCTGCGGGTATCCATTTCAACCGTGCAGAATGCTTACTCGCTGCTGGAAAAGGAGGGACGCATCTGTTCGATGCCCAAATCCGGCTATTACGCATTACCTCAACCCTGCAACGATATTCACTGCGAGGGGGAAGATCTGCTGGAGCGGTACCAGGCCAGTGCGCGACGACCTGACATGTTCGTGTTCGGCGCAGATGAGCCGACGCTTCTGCAATCGCTGGACGTCGCACTGCTGACTCTGGAGCGCGACCTCATGCGGCATTACCCCTGCCAGGCCGACCCGCGTTTTGAGCCTTTCGGTGACATCGAACTGCGCACCGCGCTGGCGGCCTATTACACGTCCAGCGCCGAGCGTTGCTGGCACCCGGACAACGTCTTCATCGGACCGGACAAGACCGGCGTGCTGAACACCGTCCTCACGGCCCTGCAGTTGCGTGATTGTGCGGTGCTGGTCGAATCTCCCTGCGGGTGGAATATCCTGCGCACCCTGCAATCGTTCGGCATTCGGGTGATCGAGCTGTGCACGAGTGTCGAAGGGGTGATTGACCCCGACGAGCTGGACGGGTTGTTGGCTCAGGGCGAAGTGAAAATGGCGATCCTGTCGTCGCGGATGGACACCGTCCGAGGCCGCATCATGGCGCCGGATCAGCGCGCGCGCCTGGCTGAGGTGCTTAATCGCCATGGGCTGTGGGTGCTGGAAAACGACAGCCAGGGCGAACTGTGTTTCGACGAGAACTTCACCCCGTTGCGCGATCTGATCGACCCGCAGCGGCTGCTGATCGTTGGCGCTTTCGACAAGATCATCGGCCTTGAGGCGCCGTTCGGCTACCTGCTGACCCGGCATTCCCGACCCTTGTGGCATCGGCAGCTGTTGTTACGCTCGTTTCGATTGCCGCCCATTCGCCAGAAAGCCATTGCACGTTTATATAGCTCCGGTCAACTGGAGCGCCATCTTCGAGGCTTGCGCACGTGCTTGCAGCAGCGGGTGGACGACCTGGCGCTGATGGTCGACGATTTTCTCGGCGAAAACGTGACCTTCGAACCGCCCCAGGGCGGCGCAACGATCTGGCTGAACTGTCGTCACCAGGTCGATATGGGCCGCGTATTCGAGCGCTTGCTGGAGCAGCGCATCGTCATTGCGCCGGGAGAGCTGTTCAGCGTGCGCGGCCTGCATCAGCAGAGCCTGTGCCTCAGCGGTGCGGCGGACTGGAGCCAGAACATCGAGTCGATGCTGGTGATCATCAGAAATGCGCTGGTGCAGGAGCGTCTGGCGTAGCGGCAGTTGCAGGGGCAGGGTCAACAGGTCTGATCGTTCCCACGCTCTGCATCACTAGTGTCCGGTAAAAA
>NZ_DIHC01000050.1 GCF_002419965.1 Pseudomonas sp. UBA5706 | reverse complement strand
CAAGGCGACGGCGCCGAACGACGCTGCAGTCTCGGCCAGCCAGTACGCGTGGATCCGCCGGTTGAACGATCAGGGCTATCTGGCGATCGTGTGCCGTGGACACTTCGACGCCATGGAACAGATCCGCGCTTACCTGCGACTCGCTCCTACAGTGGTGGCAGCATGACGACGGCAGCAGTGAAGATCAGCGACGCCGAGATCAAGCGTCAATCGGCCGGGACGGTTCGAGACTTGCGTGATTATGAGCATCGAGGCCTCTACCTGCGCTTTGCCAAAACGCGGGCGCGGGCATCGTGGTTCTTGGTGGTGCGGGGTAAGTGGAATCGGATCGGCAGCTATCCGGACCTGTCCGTCAAGCAGGTCGTCGCCGCGCTGCCCGACATCCGTCTGCGCCTGGACGCCGGCGCGAGCACGAACCTTTCGAAGTGGCTGACCGTAGGCGAGCTGCTGGAGTGGTACGCCGAGCGCATGTCGCGCGATCGCAGCCTCTCCGACAAGCGCAAAGACACTGCCGCCTCCGCAATCAAGTGTCACCTTCTGCCGCGCCTCGGCTCTGCATCACTGACCGATATCGACAAGGCATTCCTCGACCGTGAGCTGATGTGGCCGATGCAGGAAACGCTTTCCATCGATTACGTGCGGCTGGTCTTCCAGCTGCTGGCGCTGGCATTCCGTCAGGCCCACAAGCTGGGGCTGATCGCGAGCAATCCTCTGACCGGGATCAAGTTCAGCGACTTTTCCAAGGCCAAGGTCACCGTCAAGCCGTCACGGCTGCGAGGCGTGCACATCGAGGAGCTACTCCAGCTGCTGCTGCGCGAGCTGTTCCCCATCCCGAATGACGCGATCCTGGCGCTGATGATGCTCTGTCATGGCACCCGCATTGGTGAAACCCGCCAGGCGCGTTGGGACCACATAAGCCTGGCCGAACACGTCTGGTTTATCCCGGCGGCTGACACGAAGACCCGGGTGGAGCATTACCTGCCACTGACGGAGGCTGTACGGCATCTGCTGATGCAGTACCGCGAAGTGCAGCAGAACCGAGGCTACACCGGGCCGTTCCTTTTCCCCGGACGCCGAGGCAAGCCGCTCAGCGAGAGCCAGGCCAGTGCCGTATTCACGCGCTTGGGGAAGGGCGAGTGGACGAGTCACGACCTCCGCAAGCTGGCCCGCACAGGATGGGCTGACATAGGGATCGATCACTTGATCGGCGAGCTGCTGATCAACCACGCCATGGGCCACAACGTGAAGGTGTACATCCAGTCCGACGTAATGGCTCGCAAGCGTGACGCGCTTGAGAAGTGGCACCGCCATCTAGACGGCAAGGGGCTGAGCATCATTCTCGGATTGACCGGCTTTAGATTTGAGGACTCCGACAAATCGCTACAGGCCCCGGCGGATATAGCCTGCAACCCTATTCAAGAATCAACCATAGGCGAGGTTTCAAAATGATGATTATGGTCGATCCGCGCCGATACGTCGCCGTCCATCCTGGAGACATCAGTGCGATGACGATCACTCGCGGGTCGGTATCCCAAGGCGAATGTCTGGTCATCTATCTAGCGAGCGGTCACGAACTCCACGTCTGGGAGTACTGCGGCAACAAGTCTCGGATGGATCTGCGCGCCGTCCATGATCGGCTGATGGAGGCGTGCAAGTGAAAAAGAACCATGGCCCATCGTTCCGCCGCGAACTCAGGCCGTTGATGGTGTGCGGCACCTGCCGCGGCGCCACGGTGGTTAGCGGTGTCTTCCATCAGTTGGACTGCGCTGCCTGCAACGCCTCGGGCTGGGTCTGCGCTAAGACGGGCGAGGCGTTGCCGGTCGAGGTGCTCGTCCAGCAACTGAGCTTGAAGCTCCGCAATGTGACCGCCGAGCTATCCAGGGCACGCCAATCCATCGGCGGTGCCCACGAACAATACGAACAGAACAACCGCCGCGGTGCCGGTGGCAGCAATTACACAGGGGATTGATCATGATGATTCGCAAACCGTTGCACCGCCCGTTGGGCGACACCGAGCACATGCTGGAGCAGTGGGGTTTCTGGCGTATGGACGGGATGGGCGTTCCTCATTACACCTCGCCGTCACTGGCGATCATGCGCGATGTGATGCCCTCAACCACGAAGTCATACGTGATCACCGACGAGCTTGCCGGTGTGGTTGATGCTGCCGTGGCCAGGCTCTGCCGCCGCGATACGCAGATGGGCGACATGGTCTGGTTGTACTACGGGGCAAAGTGGCCGGCGATCCGTGTAGGCCGTCATCACAGCGTTAGCGAGATGAAGGCCCGTGAGCTGATCAAGGCTGGTGTAGCCTGGATCGATTGCGCGCTGGACAGCTTGAAAGAGGCGGCATGAAAAAATAGTTGTCCATATGGAATAGCTCTGTTTTCATGCCACGGTGTTCAGCTGATTCAGCGCGACACCCGATTCAGAAGCCCGGCCATTGCGTCGGGTTTTTTTATTATGTCTACTCCAGGGTTCCAAGCACACAAGGAGTGACATATGTCTCGCATCGAACAGCTTGTAAACGCTTATATGGAAGCCGCTCAGAAGGATCAGCAGTACTGGAGTGAGCTTTTACAAATCGTAAGTTTGGTTGAGGAAAAGTTCACCGAGTACATGCAGAGAACTCCCGGCGCACTAGACGACGAATCGCTGGATGAAAGCCGATTTGTCGCGATGGTCGCTGCAGGCACGACCATGCCGGACGGAACCTTCCAGACAGACGATGAGTTTTTTGTCAGAAATGGAAAGGCTTTGAACTTCTCCATTCGCCTAGACTTGATTCCCGATCCAACACTAGAACCGAAAAGTTTCGTAGTGATCAATTTGGCCGTTTCGAAAACTGATTCAGAAACGGACATAGTAGATGTTGACACTGGTAACCATCTACATATCAATAAAGATCTGCATGCAGTATGCAAATGGTTACATCAGCGCTGCATTAAAGAATTCGAAAATCTGTAGCTGATGTCAGTTACCAGCCCCGCCAAGTGCGGGGTTTTTATTTCTAGAAGAGCCATATTCTGCGAGGCGATCTGATGATTGGTTTTCCTGAACACAGGCACCGCCATCGCTACCTTTTGAACTTGATCGACGAGAGGCATTTTCTCTTCAAGCGCTGGGATCCCCACGCGGAAAGTGAAAAGGTGAAACCGGCGCGCCTGAGACACATGCTCAAGCTTATGCGGTACGGCCGAAAAGCCAAGGGCGTCAAGGCTTGGTAGACAACATTTCGGGAGGCCCAGCCACAGAGCTGGGCTTTCTCATTCTGGAAGGTGGCGCCCAGTGGTGGGCAATCGGCACAGGCCTTGACCTGACGTCGCTGCTAAGCCTCATCTGAAATCCATTGGAACCTATGCTGGCTATCCGATTCTATCTACCTCGTGCCTGCTGAATTGTTCGGCGAACAGAGACGCTTCGTAGGCGTCTCTCAGGCTTAAGTGATGTAGATAGGTAAGGAAGTTTGTGATGAGGTTTTCAGGAAACAGGGAACGCAAGCTAGGCCTCAAGCTGAGCTTGCAAACAGCCACTGCCTGCACGCTGTCTGCGCTGATGTCTGGATGTGCAAGCGACCCGGCACCGAATTATTTCAACGGCAACTATTACATGGCGGGTGATTCCGACTGCGCACGTTTTTCGGCGCTCACCCGAACAAGCATCATGTGTTACAACTCCGATGGGGAAGCGAAGGAGTATCGTGATGCAATGACGCCCCAGCAAATCCAAATGTGGCAGTACAACCAAGCTCAGCAGAATTATCAAATGCAGCAGCTGAACCAGTCTATGCAGCAGACGAATCAGTCGTTGCTGCAGCAAAATCAGCAGTACCAGCAATACCAGCCCTATACAGCCCCAGCGGTGACGCCGATCGCGCCTCCTAGCGGCAACCAAGTCAGGTGCATTAGCACAGACATATACACCAACTGCAGATACTGAGATCAGCTCTCACACTAAAGCGCAGCCAATGCGCTGGGCTTTTCGTTTCTGCGGGTACCGCAGGTCGCTATACAGGTTTCCACCCTGCTGATCAGGGTTCGATTCCCAGGTATCCGCTCCAATTTGCTGCTGAGATAACCATAGCCAGAGAGGCCCCACGGAGAGGGCCTGGACGCGGTATGGCCGGTAAGTCACGCGTACGAGAAGAACGCAGGCAACTGATGGCTCGGCTCCAAATCTGCAATACGGGCGGCATCGGTGGGCAGCGTGGGAAGACACGCTTGTTATGCAGGTTATCGCGTAGGCAGCTGCGCTAAGTCGGTAGAGGCGTCGTCTAATCCCGCGCGGACAATGGGCGGCTACGCGATGAGAGTGCGGGGTACGTGACCCAGCTATCCGCACCGCCAGAGCTGGAGATGCACCAGCCACCTGCACCTATTTCAAGCCCCGGCGTTGACTGGGGATTGCATCAAGCGGCTTCGACCGAAACGGCCAAGCGCTTGCCCAGGGCTGCCAATGCAGCTTCGATCTGTTCCATCTTCGATTTGTGCAAGAAGTCGACGAGTCGATCCCCTTGCACCTGGTGAACACCCAGCAGGCGACGCAGATCAGCTTTGCGCATATCCCGTTCGATCATTGTGTTCCACAGCACGATCTTCGCCACGGTCACCGCTGGCAAATAGATGACCTGCTCGCCGGGTTGAGCTGGAGTTGCTTCTGGAATTGTTCGGCGCTCGTCCACGTAGATCGACAAGGTTGTCTCGATGGCGTCTACCGCTTCGCTGATGGCGTGCTGCTCGTCGTCACCGTAGCTGTTGAGCTGGGGTAAGTCGCGGCAGAACACTGCCAGACCTGGTGCTTCGTCTCGCTCGAAGCGGATTGCGTAGTTGTACATGTGATTCCCCTTGTATCGGTGAGTGGTGAGGTGGTCGCTCAACGTTCAGATAGGCGAAGGGGGCTCTCAGAGCCCCAGTTGTTTAATGATCGCCTTGCGGGTTCCTTCGGGCATTTCTTTTGCCCCGTGATCCGCGAAGGTTGTCCTTTTGCCGTTTGGGGCAGTGACTTTGAAGTGGCTTCCTTTGCCTGCTTCGAAGGTCACCCCTTGGGCCTTCAACCATCGTCTGAACTCGCTGAACTTCATCACCTCGCCTCGTTGTTTGGATGAGTCCAGTATACAACATATTTGTTTTAACACAACACATTTGTTTTGTTATGGCCTCGGCGTTTCGTCGGGGCTTTCTCGTTTTCAGCCCCGCCACACCCATCGCTCCAAGCTGGGAGTGCTGCGGGGCTGATTCATTTTCCTATCCCGAAAGGGTGGACTGTCGGATGTCGACGATGCCTGAAAAAACACCTGACTTCCTGGCGCAGGTCTGGCTTGTCCTTTCGAACCCGCTCTGGCAAGGAGCGATTATGGCCGCAACCATTTCCCTGCTGCGCGTGCTGTACGAAGGCAAAGAGGCCAACAAGTGGAGAGTCGTCCTTGAGGCTTTGATCTGCGGTGCGCTGAGCCTTTCGGCCAGCAGCGTCATCGAATGGATGGCCTGGCCTTCCAGCTTATCTGTCGCCGCCGGCGGGACGATCGGGTTCATCGGCGTCACCGCGATCCGCGAGTTGATCATCAAGTTTCTCGGACGCAAGGCGGACTCAGCATGACCGTACTCAAAGCAATCGCACTCGCAATCATCATCGGCCTTGTGGGTGCACTGCTCGTTGGCATTCAACAGTACCGCGTGATCGCGCTGCGCGCTGAGGTCGCCGTCGAGACGAAGGCCAAGAAGGCTGCACTCGACGCAAACCTTGAAAGCCAGGCCACGATCACCACGCTGCGCGCTGAAGCAGCGCGCAATGCCGCGTACCAGGCAGACCTAAACAACCGGCTCAAGGCCAGCGAACAGAAAGCCCTGCAGGCGAGGAAAGACTTTGAACAACTCAAGCGCACCAGCAAGCCTGTTCGTGATTGGGCTGCTCAGCCTTTGCCTGACGGCCTGCGCGGGAAGCCAGGCCGCGCCGGTAAAGACAACAACGGTAAGGCTCGAGCCCCCTGAGCTGGTCCCGTGCGAACGCATCAGCACTAGTGACGATGACCTGGCGCTGAATGGGGATCTCTGGGCACTGAAGGATCGGGCCATCAACCTGCTCGACACGTGTGCCGACCAGGTCGACGCGCAGATCCAACGCAGTAAAAGTAAGTGAAGAAGTCCTGGTACGTCACCGTGCCGGGCTATCCACCATTCCCCATGATCATGCAGGAAGACCACGACCACGCCGGTGCGCTGGCCGTGGCTCGGTGCATCTGGCCGAACTGCACAGTTGAGTGAAGCCCATGAATGACAAGGCTGAGTATTACCAGTTGAAAGGCATGGTCAGCGAGATGTCCGCAGAGGATCAGGCGGAAGTCGCGAAGGCCGAGGCCGACGTGATTGCCATTGCCAAGCAGTCAGACAAGGCGATGCTCGGCGCCCTCATGGCGATGCTCCGTCTCGCCATCGAGGCGTGAAACATGTCCAGGCTCACCGCGCTTAAGCCTCGGATGAAGCAGGCAGAAGAACGGCAATACGCAACGCCGGTTGCCCCTGAAGCGGAAGGCAGGTGGGGCTCAGGTCGTGGCGGGCGTCCGTGGCGCCGCAAGCGTGAATCGATCCTGCTGCGCGACAAGTACACCTGCCAAGCCTGCAGCATCGTTACGCTCGACCTTGAAGTCGATCACATCGTCAACATCGCTCAAGGCGGAAGCGACGATGATGCAAATCTTCAGGCGCTGTGCGTGCCATGCCACAAGGCGAAGACGGCCATAGAGGCAGCTCAGGGCGGGGGCTGGTAGAAGCACGCCATCGACGTGCTACTTCGTTGATTTCGCACCGATCTGGTGCAGCACGTCAGTGCCCCGGTGGGGCGGGTCGAAACCGTGGGGCCTTTCGCTACGGACACCGCCCCCGACCGCACGCAGAGATTTTTTCCCCCTCACAGGTTTTTTGTTAAATGGCTCTGACCCCGAAAAAGCAGGCATTCGTCTCTGCGAAGAGGGCAGGTGCGTCCAATAAAGATGCAGCGATAGCCGCAGGATACGCGGCTTCCAGCGCTGCGCAGGCAGGGGCACGACTGGCAAAAGACAAGTTCGTTATAGCGGCGCTCGCTGCCCCAACCGTTAACAAAAAAGTTAACAAATTTGTTAAAGGGGACGCGCCACCAAAATCGAAGGGGATCGCGGTTCCTCCTACCGAGGATGCAGAAGAAGTCCATGGCGACGCAGGCTTCGACCTGGGTAAAGCCATGCGCTTCTCAGATCCCAAAGAGTTTCTACTTGCGACGATGAATGACTTCGAAACCGACTCGAAGCTGCGCGTCGACGCAGCGAAGGCCTTGATGCCGTTCATTCATCCGCGCAAAGGCGAGGGCGGCAAGAAAGAGGAAAAGGAGAACGCCGCCAAGAAAGCCGCTAAAGGTAGGTTCGGTGCTGCACCTCCACCCCTAAGCCATTTGCGAGCGGTGAAATAAATGAACGAACCCGTCTGGGACACTTCGTGCCCGGACTGGGAGACGAGGATTGTAAATCGTCAGTCGCTGGTTCCATTTCCTCCACTGTTCCCGGACGGGGCGCGGGCGTGCATGGAGGTCCTGAACGATCTTCGGATTGTCGACGCACCCGGCAGCCCGCTGATAGGCGAATCCTGCGCGCCATGGATCACCGATCTGGCGGGAGCCATCTTCGGTGCTTACAACTCCGATACCGGCGAGCGACTGATTCAAGAATTCTTTCTCCTCATCAGTAAGAAGAACGCAAAAAGCACCATCGCCGCGGCGATCATGCTGACCGTGCTGATCCGCAACTGGCGGCAGTCTGCAGAGTTCATCATTCTGGCGCCGACAATCGAGGTGGCGAACAACGCCTATGCGCCGGCCCGGGACATGGTGAAGCACGACGAAGAACTGGCGGCGTTGTTGCACGTGCAGGACCACCTGCGGACGATCACACACCGGGAGTCTGGTGCGACCCTGAAAGTGGTGGCCGCTGACCAGAACACCGTCGGAGGCAAGAAGGCCGCAGTGGTCCTGGTGGACGAGCTCCATCTGTTTGGCAAGAACCCGCATGCCGCGAATATGCTGCGCGAGGCTACCGGTGGTCTGGCTTCGCGGCCAGAAGGCTTCGTCATCTACCTGACCACGCAGTCTGACCAGCCACCTGCCGGTGTTTTTCGCGAGAAGTTGCAGTATGCCCGCGGCGTCCGAGATGGGACGATCATTGATCCTAACTTCCTGCCGGTGATCTACGAGTTTCCGCAGCACATCCTCAAGGCCAACGAGCACCGCAACCCCGAAAATTTTTACATCACCAACCCGAACATGGGTTACTCGGTCAGCGAGAAATTCCTGATCCGGGAGATGAAAAAGGCCGAGGAAGCGGGTGAGGCTGAAGTGCTTGGTTTCATGTCCAAGCACCTGAACGTGGAAATCGGCTTGGCGCTGCGCTCGGACCGCTGGGCTGGCGCAGACTTCTGGGAAGCGTCAGCCGTACCCGTGCTGACCCTGGACATGCTGATTTCGATGTCGGAAGTGATCGATGTCGGCATCGATGGCGGCGGCCTGGACGACTTGCTCGGTTTCGCTGCGGTGGGCCGGGACAAGCGCACCCGCGACTGGCTGATCTGGACGCATGCCTGGGCCCACCCCTCGGTTCTGGAACGTCGCAAAGCAGAAGCCCCGCGCTTCCACGACTTTGAGAAACAAGGCGACCTGACGCTGTCGGTTCGCATCGGTGACGACGTGAACGACGTTGCCGATCTTGTCGAACAGATTGAAGCCTCCGGCCTGCTCGACAAGGTCGGTTGTGACCCGGTCGGCATCGGTGCGATTTACGACGCGATGATCGAGCGCGATATTCCGCCAGAGAAGATCGCGGCCATCAGCCAGGGCTGGAAGCTTGGCGGGGCTATCAAGACAGCTGAACGCAAACTGGCAGAGGGCGGGATGAAACACGGCGGCCAGCCAATGATGGCCTGGTGCGTGGGTAACGCGAAGGTCGAGCCTCGCGCGAACTCCATCCTGATCACCAAGCAAGCCAGCGGGTCGGCAAAGATCGATCCATTGATGGCCCTTTTTAACGCAGTGACCCTGATTTCCTTGAACCCCGAAGGACGGGGTAATGACGACTTCATGGCCGCCATCAGGAACCCGATCATCGTATGAATCCACTGTACTTCTTCATCGCTACCGCGCTCTGCGGCTTCGCGCTCGCTGTTGCCGGGGTGTACGTCCTGCTCGGCCTGGGCTGGTCATTGCTGGCAGGCGGGGGCGCATTACTACTCATTGCTGGATTCGTGCGAAAGGGGCTGACCGGTGACTAGATCCTTATCGGTCGTGCTGGGCCGTGCTGCCAGCAAGCCGCGCGCTTCGTTAGGCGAATGGGTTGGCAAGTCCATCAAACTAAGCGACGGCGGGTTCTGGGGGCAGTTTCTGGGTGGCCAGTCCAGTTCAGGCAAGCGCGTCACCGTCGACAACGCCATGCAGCTCTCGGCGGTGTGGTCCTGTGTTCGTATCATCTCGACCTCAGTGGCTGGCCTGCCGATGGGGGTCTATCGGCGCGAGGCCGACGGTGGGCGCAAGGACGCCCGGGATTTCGGGCTGTACGACGTTGTGCACACCAGCCCGAACGAGGACATGACCGCTTTCCAGTTCTGGCAGGCGATGGTGGCCTCGATGCTGCTGCGCGGCAACGCCTATGCAGAGATCCACCGGAGCGGCTCGCGCATCATTGCGCTGGATTTCCTCTTGCCGGGTCGTGTGGATCTCGATCTGGATGATGACGGCCGGGTCAGTTACTGGTTCCGCCCTCGCAAAGGCGCTCGCCGTCAGATCGAGCGGCAGAACATGCTGCACATCCCGGCATTCAGCCTGGACGGCCGGGTGGGGCTGTCAGCCATTCGCTACGGCGCTGACGTGTTCGGTGCCGCGATGTCGGCAGACGATGCGGCCAACGGCACGTTCAAGAATGGTTTGCTGCCGGCCGTGGCCTTCAAGGTCGACCGAGTGCTCAAGCCAGAGCAGCGCGAAGAGTTTCGCGATTATCTGAAGCAGGTATCCGGAGCGCTGAATGCCGGGCGCTCCCCGGTGCTTGAGCAGGGCATCACCCCGGAAACGATTGGTATCAACCCGGTCGATGCTCAACTGCTGGAGTCTCGCGGCTACAGCGTCGAAGAGGTGTGCCGCTGGTTTGGCGTGCCGCCGTGGATGGTCGGCAAAACGGACTCCGGCAGTAACTGGGGCACCGGCCTGGAACAGCAGATGATTGCATTCCTGACATTCAGCATCAGTTCCATCACCAACCAGATTCAGCAGTGCGTGAACAAGCGGCTACTGACTCCGGTCGAGCGCCAGTCGTATTACGCCGAGTTCTCGCTGGAAGCCTTTCTCAAGGCAGATAGCGCCGGGCGCTCGGCCTGGTACAGCCAGATGACCCAAAACGGGATCATG
>NZ_DIHC01000049.1:484-26797 GCF_002419965.1 Pseudomonas sp. UBA5706 | reverse complement strand
ACTTTTCGTACAAAACCTAGGCGCTACTGCACCGCTTTTACGAGCAATGGGTCAAACCCTATTAGCGCCGTAGAGCGGTGCGAAGATTACCGTGGCCAATCCACCCGTCGGCAATCATCACGACTGTCGACGAATGGTCAGGTAATGCCTTAAGCATGCGCAAGACGCAGATGAATCAGCGCGACGCGATTGCCACGTTTGTCTTGGCGTTCTTCGATAGCGAACGGTTTAAAACCCAGCTTGGGGTAAAACAGTAGCCCAGGCACATTATGATTAAAGCAGGAGGCGGTGAGTTCCTTGGCCTCATGTTTGCCGAAAGCCAATTCCATCATGCAGCCGATCATGTAGCGTCCGACTCCTTTGGAACGCGCATGCGGGGCGATGATGACGTTACCCATGGAGCACCGGCCGCGAAAATCGTAACGCGAGAAATTGGCGAACCCCACCACCTCTCCGTTCAGCTCGATCACAGTGTTGTCCGAGCGCTGCTCAATCGAGTCACTCAGCTGCGAAGGCGTCAGCGGAAATACCGCTTTAGGAAACATATAAAAGAGCTCATCGACACTCTGTGGCATGTTGCAGATCGCCGGGATGTCTTTTTCTTCCAAAGGACGATGAAGAAACATAGGTGATTTACCTCTCGAAGCGAAGAAACAAAAATCCAGGTGCAAACTATAGAGCAAGCTGACGTCAAGGCGTCGCTCGGATCAATTCGACGTATACGTCTGCCCCGTTGCGGCGTTTTGGAATATGACGCGCTGACTGCATCGGACCTCAATGCTGGGCGAATGTGCCCGATTGTTACGCCAATGTAGCCTCTCACGCGAAGGACCTGTCGCAAGCTACTGATGAGCCTGCACTTATCCCAAACCGGGCAGAACGCCCGCGCCCGACGTGAGGTTCATGCATTTTGCACGACAGGAAGTTCTTTATACATTATTAACTATTTGATTTATAAGAATTTTATTTAAACCAACAGTTGGCACAGCTGCTGCACCCTTCTCCAGCGAAGTCATAACATTAGTCGCACGGAGCAGCACAACAATGAATGTCACGTCTGATACTTATCCTGCCGCAATCGAAGAACACTCCAATGTCTCAGGGGTTTCCTGGGGCGCCATTTTGGCCGGCGCCGCAGGTGCCGCTGCTTTGTCGCTCATTCTCGTCCTGTTAGGTTCGGGCTTGGGTTTTTCGGCGATGTCGCCGTGGGCAAACGAAGGCGCAACCGCTAAAACCATCGGTATCTCCACCGTGGTTTGGCTGGCCTTGACGCAAATCCTCGCCTCCGGCCTGGGTGGCTATATTGCTGGCCGTTTGCGCGTGAAATGGGCGAGCATGCATGGCGATGAAGTGTACTTCCGCGACACGGCGCACGGTTTTCTATCGTGGGCCGTTGCTACGCTGGTTGCTGCAGTGCTGATCGTCGGTTCCGTGAGCGGCTTGGTCGGCAGCGGCGTAAAAGCCGGTGCTACCGCAGTAGCAGGTGTTGCCGGTACGGCTGCAGCGGCTGCAGGTTCTGCTGCCAGCAACACCAGCAGCGATCAATATGGCTATTTTGTTGACACGTTGTTCCGTGACGATCGCCCAGCTGCCGTCAGCGACGACGCTGCCCGCGGTGTCGTTGTTCGTATCTTCACCAAGACGCTGGCGAACGATGGCCAACTGGCTACCGAGGACCGCAACTATCTGGCTCGACTGGTCGCCCAACGTACCAATCTGAGCCAGGCTGATGCACAGGCACGTGTTGACCAAGTCTACGGTCAGGCCAAGCAAGCGGTTGCCGACGCCAAGCTTAAAGCTCAACAAGCTGCTGACGCAGCTGCCAAATACGCCGCCATGACAGCGCTGTGGACCTTCGTTTCCCTGCTGTGCGGTGCCTTTGCAGCCAGCCTCGCCGCAATCTGGGGTGGCCGTCGTCGCGACGCCGTGACCTACCTTGAAACCCGTGCGTACGCCACTACTGCCACTACCACCTCAAACATTCGCTGATCAAGGAGAAAGACTATGCGCTCATTACTTCTGTGGTTCCTGGGTATCCCAATCCCGATCATCATCCTGATCGCACTGTTCATGCATTAATAGCGTCAGCAGCGTAGTAGATGATCCGCGCAGCACCTTCAACAAAGGGCTGCGCGGATTTTTTTTGCCTGTCGAAACCCCCAGTCTGCAAAGTTTTCGATCCTGTCATCAGATACCGCTGAACCAGTTGTAGCCTTGATCCTCCCAATAACCGCCCGGGTAGTCGTTGGTGACGAATATCTCGACGATATGCTTGGGGTTCTTGAAGCCCAGCTTGGTCGGCACGCGTACGCGCAACGGGTAACCGTAGTCAGGTGGCAGCGCAACTTCGCCAAAGTCCAGGGCAAGCAGGGTTTGCGGGTGCAGCGCACTGGGCATATCCAGGCTTGAGTAGTACCGGTCTGCACACTTGAAGCCGACGAATCGGGCCGTCGTATCGGCGCCGATATGCTCCAGGAACGTCTTGAGCGGTACACCGCCCCACTGCCCTATGGCGCTCCAACCTTCGACGCAAATCAATCGAGTGATGTCAGTTCGTTGTGGCAATTGCCGCAGACCTTCCAGGGTCCATGACGCTTTGTCCCGTACCCTCCCCGAAACCGCAAGCTTCCAGTCGGCCACATCCAGGTCCGGGATGTCGTCTTCGCTGTAAAACGCATTGAAGGGGAACGGATTGCGGATTTGCGCCTTGCTGAACGTTGGCGCCAGCTTCTGCCCGCTGAACAGCCAGGCCTGAACCCGATCGTTCCAGCGCGACATGGTCCACAGCACCTTATCGACTTGATCGCCATCCTGCAGGTTGCAGCCAGTGAGCATCGCCATCGCACCGACCGTGAGGCCGCCCTTAAGGAAGTGCCGGCGTTGAAGGTTTTCCAGCTGCCTTTGTTGCGCTGGCTCCAGCCAGATGCGTGCACTGGCGCGTTTTTTCGGTTCAATCATGCTCGACCCTCCCGCTTTGAACGGTCTTGACCCCACCAGTGATCATTGGCAGCAAGGTTTTGGGCACCAGCAGCACCAGCGTCAGGTGCACGACAGTGAATGCACCGATCGCCCCCATTGCGCCAAAGTGCACGAAGCGAGCCAAATCATACCCGCCGAGAACGGCGGTCAAGGCCTGCAACTGGACGGGCTTCCAGATCGCAAGCCCGGAGATCACGATCAACACCCCTGCCGCCAACACCAGCCAATACATAAGTCGCTGAACGGCGTTGTACACGCCCTTCTCGTGCTTGAGCCGAAAGCGCAGGGCGTCGGACAGGTCGCGCTTGATCGCCTTGGGACTGACCGGCAGCAAGTCATGCTTGAAGTGTCGGCTGAACACGCCGTACAGCACGTAGAGCACACCATTGATCAGCAATAGCCACATCACTGCAAAGTGCCAGGCCAGTGCCCCGCCGAGCCAGCCGCCCAACGTCAGGTCTTTTGCGAAGGAAAAGCGAAAGAGCGGTGAAGCGTTGTAGATGCCCCAGCCACTCATGAACATGCAGACCATGCCAAGGGCATTGATCCAGTGCGTGAGGCGAACGGGCCAGGGGTGAATTCTGATTTTTTTCATGATTGAAGGCTCAACACGGCGCTATGAAACCTTGAAACGCTGCGGTCTGATCTTTGAATCGCCGCCGAACCTGTGCAAGCTTGCGCAGGTTACGACGCTGGCGAGTGCGGCCCGTGCCGGACAACGCCGTCGCCACCGTCGTAACGCTGCGAATCTTCCACAGGGTGTGAAAAACCGCAGCGAACTCTGCGGTCAGCAAATTGCCTTTACATCGGGGGCTGGAAGCCATCCTTGCCCACCGCTACGCCGCGCGCGGTTTTGCCGTCTTCGCCCGGGAATACCACGATCTTGGCACCTTTGACCAATTCGTCGACCTTGCCCGCTTCCACGTAGGCGATGGGCACATCGTCCGGCACCACCAGCTGCTTCTCGCCCCCTTTGTAGCTCACGCTCAACGTACGGCCATTGGCCTGGGTCAGTTTGCCCACGGTGCCGTTGGTCATGGTGCCAGTGCTACCGTCAGCATTCTGCCAGCCGTAATGACCTTCGCCGCTGCCCTTCAGGCTAGCCTCGAACACGGTGACTTCCAGCGCCTTGAGTGTGCCGTCAGCCTGCGGGGTAGCGGCCGAACCGATGAAGCTGTCGGACTTGATCGATCCGACGTCGGTTTTCGACACCAGTCGTACACCGGTCTTGTCAGTCAGGCCGATGCTCTGATGCGCGCCGCTGCGGGTGGTGAAGTTCAGCGTATTGTTCTCAACACTATCGACCGTGCCGCGCAGTGGCTTGATCACCGGCATGTCGGCGGCCGATGCCATAACAGCCGCGCTCAACGCAAGCAGACCAAAGGTGGTGGACAGTGCAGTCTTCATTTTCATTATGATTTTCCTTAAGGGCAGTTTGCCTTGAGAGCGGTATGAGACGTTGCAGTTGAGACGTTGCAGTTGGGCTTTGACTAACTCCCATCCTGCTCCCCAAACCCGCACCGGACAATGACCGAGCGATGACATTTTTGTCATTGGCAGCACCGGGTTCGAGGCCCACCGCCGATGACAAAAATGTAACCGTGCGCGTGCCGGCAGTTGGTTACACTTCGCAGGCAGCGCGGCATCCAGCCGATCCGACCGGCCTTGACCCTTTCCCCCTCCAACACCGCGCCCGGTCATGCCGCCCGAGACGCGAAACGAGCCTTTCGCACGATGCACATCCTGCTAATCGAAGACGACACCAAGACCGGCGAGTACCTGAAAAAGGGCCTTAGCGAATCCGGCTACAAGGTCGATTGGACCCAGCACGGCGCTGACGGTCTGCACATGGCGCTGGAGCAACGCTATGACCTGCTCGTGCTGGACGTCATGCTGCCGGGCATTGATGGCTGGCAGATCATTGAAATCCTGCGTGCCAAACAGGCTGTGCCGGTGCTGTTTCTGACCGCTCGCGACCAGTTGCAGGACCGTATTCGCGGGCTGGAACTGGGCGCTGACGATTACCTGATCAAACCATTTTCCTTCACCGAATTGCTGTTGCGCATCCGCACCATCCTGCGCCGCGGCGTGGTCAGGGAAGCCGATCACTTTCATCTGGCCGATCTTGAGATGGACCTGTTGCGCCGCCGCGTGACCCGCCAGCAGCAGGTGATCACCCTGACCAACAAGGAGTTCGCCCTGCTGCACCTGTTGCTGCGCCGTGAAGGCGAGGTGCTGTCCAGAGCGCAGATCGCCTCGGAAGTCTGGGACATGAATTTTGACAGCGACACTAACGTGGTCGACGTGGCGATAAAGCGCCTGCGCAGCAAGATCGACCTGCCCTACCCGACCAAATTGATCCACACCGTGCGCGGGATCGGTTATGTCTGCGAGGTGCGGCCATGCGAGCCCGACGTCCCCCCTCTCTGACGCTGCGCTCGACGCTGGCCTTCGCGATCGTCGCGATGCTCGCTGTGGCCGGCGCCGGCATGTATCTGTACGAAACCATGAAAGCCGCGATCATGACCCGCAGCGATCATGCGGTGCTGGCTCGGCTCGATCATTTTCGCAAGCTGCTGCATTACGACCTCACGCTCGACACCCTGCAAAGCAGCCCTCAACTGTTCGAAAACATGCTGGACAGCGAAGACGACATTTTCATCATCGGCGAGCCCGACAAGGCCCCGTTGATTCTGGTCAATCCACTCCACGCGCCGCTGCCGCCGATGCCGGTGGTCGCGGCCGGGCAGCCGTTGAGCGCCGCCGATCTGCGCAGCGCCATCGTCAACCCGGACGTACCGATGCGCGCCGCCACGGTGGAGGCGATGTCCGGTGGCAGGGTCGTGCACCTGACGGCCGCGCACCTGGCAGTCAAGGAAATGGCCACGCTGGCGAGCTTTCGCAATCGCATCCTGTTCGCCATCGCGCTGGCATTTGCCTTCACCGCCGGGTTGGGCTATCTGCTGCTGCGCAGGGGCCTGCGACCGCTGCGGCGAATGGCCGAGCATGCCGCGGCCATTACCCCGGCACGCTTGGACAGCCGCATGGACAGCAGCGACACGCCAGTTGAATTGCAGCAGTTAAGCGACGCTTATAACGGCATGCTTGACCGGCTGGCCGACGGCTACCAGCGACTGACGCAGTTCTCCGCCGACCTGGCTCATGAAATCCGCACGCCTGTGGGTTCGCTGATGGGGCATTGTCAAGTAGCGCTGCGCCAACCGCGCAGTGTGGACGAGTACCAGGTGTTACTGGCCTCCAATCTGGAGGAGCTTGAACGCATCTCGCGCATGGTCGAAAGCATTCTGTTTCTCGCACGTGCCGATGACGCTCAGGCCGCGCTGAATCTCCAACCGCTGGACCTGACCGATGAACTGCAACGAGTAGCAGGCTATTTCGAAGGTCTGGCCGAAGAACGGCAGATGAATCTGCGTACGGCGGGAGAAGGTCATTTGCAAGCCGACCCGCTGCTGCTACGCAGGGCCTTGAGCAATCTGGTGGCCAACGCGATCCGGTATGCCGATGAGGGCAGCACCATCGACATCCGTGTCGTGGCAGGAGACGACTCATGTCGGCTCGAAGTGGACAATCAAGGGCCAGTCCTGAACGATTCGGCCCTGGACAAACTGTTCGACCGCTTCTATCGCGGCGACGCATCGCGCCATCAGCGTTCCGATTCCAACGGCTTGGGATTAGCCATCGTTGCGGCAATCATGCAGTTGCATGGAGGGGCGGTGACGGTGACGCAACCGGTGCCCGGCAGGATTTGTTTTTCGCTGGTCTTCGCGGCACAGGACAATGTCCGCAAGGCGTAGGCGCCCGCCTGGCGGGAATGTGCCGCAAAGCGATAGCCAATCAGCCAACCTGGCCACGCCAGATGCGCCCCATACGCGGGTTTATTGCCGCTGCGCAGCGGATCGCCGGCACGCCAGGCGCCTACCGGCTGTGCGCAAAATCAAAAGCGGCTTCAGGCCTTCGGGTCGTGGGCAATCTGCAGCTTGTAGAACGTCGCAGCCCCGCCTTCGGTCGCGTACCCGGTGTTGTCCTGGGTGTAGACGCCGGCCTTGAAATACAGCTGCTTGCCGCTCCAGCTCCCATCCAGTTTCGCCGCCCATTGCATGTCGTGGGCGGTGACCGTCAAATCGCCGGATGGCGTCAGGTGGATGGTGTAGCTGAAACGCTCCTTGAGCAGCACCCCGGTTGCGATTTGAATCACCTCGGGCTCGGACGTCGGCGTCAGGCGGAATTTGGCGACGATGTTGCCGGTTTGGGTTTTTTCCTTGTACTGGTACTCGACCTTGAGCAGCGGCTCGGTGCTGCCATAGCAATGAATCTGGCCGATGACGATTTTTCCGCTCGACGGCACCTGGTCCACGGTCAACGCAGCGCGCAGGAAATTGTCCGCCTGACTGTAGGTCCAGTTGTGCGCCGCGCCGTTGGCGTAGGTTTCCCGCAACTCGGTGCGCGGGTAAATGGCGTTATCAGTCCTTGATCCAGTCACCGGCGCCCAGAAGAACAGCGTGTCTCCAGAACGGAAGTAACCATCCGTGTAACCACCGAGCAGTTTCGGCGTATCGATGGTGGCTGCGGGGATGCCCACAGGTTCGGAAAGGTTCCAGGTGGCAAGGTCGATCATGTTGCGCTCATTGGGTGCGACATGCGCACCAGCAAAGGGATGTGTCTGGAACAGGGCTTTGCGCCCCATGCCTGTCGCCTTTGCTATCGGCTGAATCGGTTGTTCTTTAATCAGGCCAGCAGTCAAGAAACCGCCGAAATCCGACGAAAAACGATCCCTGCCATTATTGCGACATCACTGATTTAAGACGCCCGATTAACGGTGTACAGGCCCAGGCAGCGAAAATCGGGCCTTGCGTATTGCAGGGGCGGCGTCATTTTTTTGGATGGACACGATCAGAGTTTTCAAAATAAGTTCGTGGTAATCAGAAAAAGCCGACAGACGGTCACAATTTTTACAAGTAGTCGCGCCTCGGCAGGGTGCGGGCAGCCTTCCCGATGTCCTCGGCCGCTCTATTACGGGCGTGCAAAGTCGCCCCCAGGCGCGCGGCCCTCAATTTGGCGAAGCGCGGTGCCATTCATCCCAATTTCATTTGACGAAAAAGGATTGTTACAGGATATTAATAGTTAGCAACCTAATAGTACGGCGACTAATCATTCACCGTCTAACCAAACCCTGTCTGTCGATCAATCAGTGGCACCCTCATGACCCTAGACTCACTGCAAATGCACATCACCGGCGGCGTGGTCGCGGCTTCTCGCCAGTGGCGCCGCGTGTGCCAGGCAACGCTGATGAATTACGGCGTGTCCGAAGCCTGCGCGGGTCCACTGCTGATGATCGCGCGGCTGGGTGAAGGCGTGCGTCAGGTCACCGTGGCCCAGGCATGTGGCCTGGAGAGTCCTTCGCTGGTGCGCCTGCTCGATCAGTTAGGCAAAGCCAATCTGGTGCAACGCACCGAAGACCCGACCGACCGCCGGGCCAAGGCCCTGAGCCTGACCGAGGAAGGCCGCGCGCTAGCCGACTCTATTGAAGACGAATTGATCCGCCTGCGCCGGGATGTGTTCAGCGACATTGCCACAGCCGACCTGGAGGCCACCCTGCGGGTGTTCAAGGCGTTCGCCAAAGCCAGCCCCATGGGGCCGGAGCTGTCATCTTGAAAGACATGTTCAAAGGTTTCTTTCAGGGCGTCCCGCCCTCGCGCGACTGGTTTTACGGCGTGCGCACCTTTGCCGCGTCGATGCTTGCGCTGTACCTGGCGTTGATCTTCGAATTGCCGCGGCCCTATTGGGCCATGGCGACGGTGTACATCGTTTCCAGCCCCTTTGTGGCACCTACCAGCTCCAAGGCGCTTTATCGTGCGGCGGGTACGTTTCTCGGCGCTGCAGCGTCGGTGGTGCTGGTGCCGATGTTTGTTCAGACCCCCTTTCTGCTGGCGGTGGTCATCGCCCTGTGGACCGGCACCCTGCTGTTCCTCTCCCTGCACCTGCGCACAGCCAACAGCTATGCATTGATGCTGGCGGGCTACACCATGCCGCTGATTTCCTTCCCGGTGGTGGATAACCCGCAGGCGGTATTCGACATCGCCGTGTCGCGGACCGAGGAAATCCTGCTAGGCATCGTCTGCGCCGCCGTCATCGGTGCAATGTTCTGGCCTCGCCGCCTGGCCCCGGTGCTGGTGGATTCCATGGGCAAATGGTTCAACGACGCTTGCACCTACAGTGACCTGTTTCTGGCGCGCAGCGCTACCCCGGAAACCGTCGGTGCCTTGCGCACGGCCATGGTCGGTACCTTCAATAGCCTGGAGCTGATGATCGGCCAATTACCCCACGAAGGTGCCCACCGCCAGACCGTGCGCAATGCCAAGGAGTTGCGTGGACGCATGATTCACCTACTGCCGGTCATCGATGCCCTGGACGATGCACTTTGGGCGCTGGAACGCCGGACCCCGGAATGGGTGGCCGACCTCGCGCCGCTTATCCTCGAATGCCGCGACTGGGTAGAAACAACCACTCAGGGCGCGCCTATCGAATATTGGCAGGCCTTGCACAACGAGCTCGACCGCCTGCAGCCCACGCCAGCCCAACTGGATGACCGTCGCCAACTGCTGCTGTCCAACGCGCTTTATCGTCTACGTGAATGGATCGACCTGTGGCAGGACTGCCGTAGCCTGCAGTTTGCTATTGAAAACGACGATCGCCGGCCCTGGCGCGCGGTCTATCGTCACTGGCGCCTGGGGCGTCTGTCACCGTTTCTGGACAAAGGCATGATGCTGTACTCGGTGGCCACCTCGGTCAGCGCCATCATTGTCGCGTCGACCCTGTGGATTCTGCTGGGCTGGCAGGATGGCGCCAGTGCGGTCGCGCTGGCGGCCGTTGCGTGCAGCTTCTTCGCAGCGATGGATGACCCTGCCCCGCAGATCTATCGCTTCTTCTTCTGGACCATGCTGTCGGTAGTCTTCGCCAGCCTTTATCTGTTCGTGGTGTTGCCCAATCTGCATGACTTTCCGATGCTGGTGCTGGCATTTGCCGTGCCGTTCATCTGCGTCGGCACACTGACCGTGCAGCCGAAGTTCTACCTGGGCACGCTGCTGACCATCGTTAATACCGCGTCTTTCATCAGCATCCAGAGCGCGTACGACGCTGACTTTCTCAATTTCGTGAATGCTAACCTCGCGGGCCCGGCGGGTCTGGCCTTTGCATTCGTCTGGACCCTGATCGTGCGGCCATTCGGCACCGAAGTGGCGGCCAAACGCCTGACCCGGTTCAGCTGGCGCGACATCGTTGCACTGAGCGAGGAGGCGAGCCTGGCCGAACACCGGAAAATGGGTGTGCGCATGCTCGACCGCCTGATGCAGCACCTGCCGCGTCTGGCCATCACGGCGCAGGACACCGGCGTTGCGCTGCGCGAGGTGCGGGTGGCGCTGAATATGCTCGACCTGCTGGCCTACATGCCGCGGGTGCATGCTGTACCACGGCAGTTGCTGCGCCAGGTCGCCACCGAAGTCGGCAGTTATTTCCGCGCTTGCCTCAAAGCGAGTGAGCGTTTACCGGCGCCCAAGGGTCTGTTGATGACCATGGACCGCGCCCGCCGCTCGCTGACGTTCGACTGGATGGGCGATGACGAATCGCGCCTGCATCTGTTGCATGCCCTGAGCGGACTGCGCCTGGCCCTGCTGCCGGGAGTGGAGATCGTGGATGTGCTCGCCGAGCAGGAAGAACAACCCCCGTATGGCATCGATGGAGCGCCACTGTGATCGGTGATCTGGATATCGGCGGGATTTTCCTGCCTACCTTTCTGGTGCTGATGGGCATCGCTTATGTGATTTTTCTAGTGGTCCACGCCGTACTGTCGCGTGCCCACTTCTACCGCCTGGTCTGGCACCGGGCTTTGTTCAACGTCGGTCTATACGCTCTGCTGCTCGGCGTCGTGGATACCCTTGGTCGATACCTGATGAAATGAAAAAACCTCTACTGACTCTGGGCCGTATGGTCCTGACCCTGCTGGTTGTGATCCTCGCCGCGTTCGTGGTCTGGCGCATGGTGATGTATTACATGTATGCCCCCTGGACCCGGGACGGGCATATACGAGCCGACGTGATCCAGATCGCGCCGGACGTCTCCGGCCTGATCCAGAAGGTCTCGGTCGCCGACAACCAGGCCATCAGCAAGGGCCAGGTGCTGTTCACCATCGACCAGGACCGTTTCCGCCTGGCCCTGCGCCAGGCCCAGGCGACCGTGGCCGAGCGCAAGGAAACCTGGGAGCAGGCCCAACGTGAAAACAAGCGCGATCGCGGCCTGGGTAATCTGGTTGCTCGCGAACAACTGGAAGAAAGCCAGTCCAAGGAAGCCCGTGCGCTGTCGGCGTTGAACGAGGCGCAGGTGGCGGTGGATGCCGCACAACTGAACCTGGACCGCTCGGTGATTCGCAGCCCGGTTGACGGCTACCTCAACGACCGTGCGCCGCGGGAGCATGAATTCGTCAGCGCCGGGCATCCGGTGCTGTCGGTAGTTGACAGCGCCTCGTACCACATTGACGGCTATTTCGAAGAAACCAAGCTGGACGGTATTCACGTCGGTTCAGCAGTGGACATTCGGGTGATCGGCGACAACGCCCGCTTGCGTGGGCATGTGGTGAGCATCGTCGCCGGTATCGAAGACCGCGACCGCAGCAGCGGCTCCAACCTGCTGCCCAACGTCAACCCTGCGTTCAGCTGGGTGCGTCTGGCCCAGCGCATTCCGGTGCGGATCGCCTTCGACGAAGTGCCAGGCAATTTCCGCATGATCGCCGGACGTACCGCGACGGTGTCGATCATCGATGATGCGGTGGTCGACCAAAACGCAGGCAACGCCTCGGATAAAGGAGTCGCGCAATGAAACCCGGCGTGTGCCTGCTGTCTGTCGGGCTGGGCCTGCTTCTATCGGCCTGCACCGTGGTCGGACCCGATTACAAGTTGCCCAAAGACACGGCCGTCAATCGCGCCGACTTGCAAGGTGAACTGGCGGGGTCCTCCGCCAACGTGGTATCGGCGCCGGTGCCGCCGGACTGGTGGCGACTGTACAACGATCCCAAGCTCGATGAGCTGGTGCACCAGGCCCTGGCTTCCAGCGCCGATTTGCGTGTCGCCGCCGCCAACCTGCAGCGCGCGCGTTATCAGACCAACGAAGCCGAGGCCGCCGGGGGGTGGAGTGGCAATGCCAAGGCAGGCGCACAACGGTTGCAAGAGGCCGGACAGGCCTATCTGTTGCCGGAAAAAGTGCCGGTGGCCAATGTCGGCGACGCGAGCCTGAGCACGTCGTATCAGTTCGACCTGTTCGGCGTGCTGCAGCGCGGCATCGAAGCGGCAGAAGCCAGCGCCGATGCGGCCCAGGCGGCAGCCGACACTGCGCGGATCACATTGGTTGCCGATGTCGTGCGTTCGTACACGCAAATCTGCGCGGCCAACGAGGAGCGCAACATCGCCCTGCACTCGCTGGATTTACAACAACAGAGCCTGAACCTGACCCAACGGCTGCGCGACGCCGGTCGCGGCGACGAAACCCAGGTCACTCGCTCGCAGACCCAGTACAAGTCCCTGCGCGCCGACCTGCCGCGTTACGAAGCCGCGCAAAAGACCGGGCTCTATCGTCTCTCGATGCTGCTGGCCAAGCCACTGGATCAACTGCCCAGGGGCGTGGCCGAATGCGCCGAGCTGCCCCACATCGCGCAGGTGATGCCAGTGGGCGACGGCGCCGCGCTGCTTAAGCGTCGTCCTGATGTGCGCCAGGCCGAACGGCGCCTGGCGGTGTCCAGTGCCGGAATCGGTGTGGCCACCGGCGAGCTGTACCCGGACATCAGCATCGGCGCCACGGTAGGCACCGTCGGTATCCTCAAGGAACTTGGCGAGCCATCGACCAATCGTTGGGGTTTTGGCGGGGTGATCAACTGGACCATCCCTTCCAATGGTGCCCGCGCACGGATTCGCATGGCCCAGGCCTCGAATCAGGCGGCGCTGGCCCATTTCGACGGGGTGGTGCTCAACGCGATTCGCGAGGCGCAGACCGGTCTGTCGCAATACACCGCGCTGCTGGAACGTCGCGATGCCTTGATTGATACCGAAAAATCGGCGAAACAGGCGGCCGATCAAACTCACCGCTTCTTTATGGCAGGCCGCGAATCCTTCCTCGCCGACCTGCAGGCGACCCGGACGTACACCGACGTGACCGCGCAGCTGGCAGCGGCCAACACTCAGGTGGCGATGGAACAGATCGACCTGTTCCTGGCATTGGGCGGCGGTTGGGAGAATGAGCGACAAGCGCCTGCCCAGGTCAAAGCCACGGCCACACAGCAGACCCGATAATAACCGCCAAGCTACACATTCCCTCGTAGCCGTGCTGCTTGTCGGCGGTGGCGATCCCGAAGCCACCGCCGCCGGCAAGCCGGGCGGCTACATGGAAGGCGCCCTCCCCCGACATGCAACGGAACCCCTGCCCGTCTGCACTGCCTGATCTCTGTACACACCCATCAGCAGGAGGCATCCCATGCGCACTCTCCAACTGGCAGACAAAACCGTTCCCGTCATCGGTCAAGGCACCTGGCGCATGGGCGAGGACCCTCATCGACGTCAGGACGAGGTGTCAGCCCTGCGGCGGGGTATCGAGCTGGGCCTGACCCTGATCGATACCGCTGAGATGTATGGCGAAGGCGGCGCCGAAACAGTGGTGGGCGAGGCCATTGCCGGCAAGCGCGATCAGGTCACCCTGGTGAGCAAGGTCTACCCCCACAACGCCAGCCGTAAAGGTATTCCGGCGGCCTGTGAGCGTAGCCTGCAACGGATGAAAACCGATTACATCGACCTCTACCTGCTGCACTGGCCGGGCTCCTATCCGCTGGATGAAACCGTCGAGGCCTTCGAGCGACTGCGTGAGACGGGCAAGATCGGCCGATGGGGCGTGTCGAACTTCGACGTCGCGGACATGCTTGAACTCAGTGCCTTTGCCGTAGACAGTGCCTGCGCCACCAACCAGGTGCTCTACAACCCCGAGGAACGCGGCATCGAATTCGACCTGATGCCCTGGATGCAAGCCGCCAACACGCCGCTCATGGCCTACTGTCCTATCGGTCAGGCAGGTGATCTGCTGAACAACCCGGCGATCCTCGAAGTCGCCAAGCGCCACGACGCCACACCGGCCCAGATCAGTCTGGCGTGGGTGCTGCGCCAAGACGGAGTGATCGCCATTCCCAAGGCCGTCGATCCGCATCACATTCGATTGAACGCTGATGCCGCACAGATCGAGCTCAGTATCGATGACGAGTTGCTGATCGACACGGCATGGGCTGCGCCTCTGCGCAAGAAGCGGCTGGCAATGGTCTGATTCGCCGCTGTAGCGGGCCGGTTTGCTAACAATAGCGCCTATGAGATCGCTTGTCGGCAAACCGGCCCCCTGTAGGCTCGCGGTCGTCAAACCGATTTCATCAAGCTGCAGCCCCCGACATCCAGCGCCTCCTCGTCACGAAACACCTTTGATCTTATTTGCACCCTCGGCGCATCAAATCGACGCTAAACATGACCTGCGTCGCATCCCTGTCATAATTTGTAATGATCATGTTCACCATCCCCTCTCAATAGGATGCGAATCATGGCCACTCCCACGCTGGCTAAGGGCACCTTGGCACAAAGTGCCGGGTTGAGTGCTCAATTCGGCCGCAAGCCCGGCGTCCGGACGATGGTGGTCTTCTTCGTTGTACTGGGCCTGGGCCTGCTGTACACGGCCTTCAGCCTGAAACAGGACATGGATGAACTGGGCACGGTGGTGTTGACCTGGACCCCGTTCCTGCTACTGGGCGTTGCGTTGTTGATTGCGTTGGGCTTCGAGTTCGTCAATGGTTTCCACGACACTGCCAACGCGGTGGCCACCGTTATCTACACCCATTCCCTGCCGCCGAATATCGCGGTGGTCTGGTCGGGGGTGTTCAACTTTCTGGGGGTGCTGTTTTCCAGCGGTGCCGTGGCGTTCGGCATCATTGCCCTGCTTCCGGTCGAACTGATCCTGCAAGTCGGCTCGTCCGCCGGCTACGCGATGATCTTCGCCTTGCTGATCGCGGCGATCCTATGGAACCTGGGCACCTGGTGGCTGGGCCTTCCCGCCTCCTCGTCGCATACCCTGATTGGTTCGATCATCGGCGTAGGGGTGGCCAATGCGCTGATGCATGGCCGCGATGGCACCAGTGGAGTGGACTGGTCGCAAGCCACCAAGGTCGGCTACTCGCTGTTACTCTCGCCGCTGGTGGGCTTCACCTGCGCCGCACTGTTGCTGCTGGCGCTGCGCATGTTCGTCAAGAACCGTGCGCTGTACAAGGCGCCAGAGGGCAATACGCCACCACCGATCTGGATTCGCGGCCTGTTGATTCTGACCTGCACCGGCGTGTCCTTCGCGCACGGCTCCAACGACGGCCAGAAAGGCATGGGCCTGATCATGCTGATTCTGGTGGGCACTTTGCCGATGGCTTACGCCTTGAACCGCGCCATGCCGGCCGACCAGTCGTTGCAGTTCGCCGCCGTGGCGCAGGTCACCCAACAGGCACTGACCCAATCGGCGCCCTTGCCGGCCCCCGCCGATTCGCGACAGACCCTGGCCACCTACATCCGCGATAAACAGCCAACGCCGCAGCTGGTTCCGGCGCTGGCGGTGATGGCGGGCAAGATCGGCGATCAGGTCGCCAGCTACGGCTCGCTGGCCAAGGTACCGGCCGAAGCCACGGCCAACGTGCGCAACGACATGTACCTGACGTCCGAAGCTATCCGCTTGATGGACAAGCACAAGGTCGGCCATTTCAACGCCGACACCCAAGGCAAGGTCGATCTGTTCAAGCAGCAGATCGACACTGCCACGCGCTTCATTCCGGTGTGGGTCAAGATCGCCGTGGCCATCGCACTGGGCCTGGGTACCCTGGTCGGCTGGAAACGCATCGTGGTGACCGTCGGCGAGAAAATCGGCAAGACCCACCTGACCTACGCCCAGGGCGCCTCGGCGGAGGTCGTCGCGATGCTTACCATTGGCGCGGCGGACATGTACGGCCTGCCAGTATCGACCACTCACGTGCTGTCGTCGGGCGTAGCCGGCAGCATGACCGCCAATGGCGCGGGCCTGCAGATGCGCACCTTGCGCAACCTGGCATTGGCCTGGGTGCTGACACTGCCCGCGGCGATCGTGCTATCCGGTGGCCTGTATTGGTTATTCACGCGGATTTTCTGATCGCACTGCTTCCCTTTCTCTCCTTCCCAGGCGCTTAAGCGCCTGTTTTTTTGCTTCGGCTCCCGTAAATCGCCCATTTGAACGTTGGCAGACCCCTGGCCCGTGAGAAACATCGAAGGGTACAACGGCAGGCCACTGGCCTTGTGGGAAACGCAGGAGGTTACGACGGCAGCGAATGCAATGCATCGTCCAACCACCTGGAGGGGAAAACGCCGTTATCGATCACGATCCATGTTCCACGCCCTCACCTTTGGGCCATTGATGGCCACCCTCGGCTGGCTAAGATAAGGGGGTCCAGACTGCCTGGACGTGATTCCTACAGGTAAGCGCCCCTCATGAACCCAACAAGAACGCTCTACGACAAACACATCGATTCGCATACCGTGTGCAAGCTCGATGATCAGGGGCATGTGCTGCTCTACATCGATCGTCAGGTAATCAACGAATACACCAGCCCGCAAGCCTTCAGCGGGCTGCGCGAGGCCGGGCGCGGCGTGTGGCGACCACGAAGCGCGCTGGCGGTGGTCGATCACGTCAACCCCACCCATCCACGCCGGGTGGCCGCCATGGCCGATCCGGGCGGTGCGCTGCAGGTCTCTTATCTGGCCGACAACTGCGAGAAATTCGGTATCGAACTGTTCGACGTGCTCGACAAACGCCAGGGTATCGAACATGTGATCGCACCCGAGCAGGGCTTCGTTCTGCCGGGCATGGTCATCGCCGCCGGTGACAGCCACACCACCACCTACGGCGCGCTGGGTGCCTTCGGATTCGGTATCGGCACCTCGGAAATCGAACACCTGCTGGCCTCGCAGACGCTGGTCTACAAGCGCCTGAAAACCATGCGTGTAACCCTTGAAGGCGAGCTGTCCTGCGGCCTGACCTCCAAGGACGTGATCATGGCGCTGATCGGCAGGATCGGCGCATCGGGCGCCACCGGCTACGCCATCGAATTTACCGGTTCGACGGTCTCGGCCCTGAGTATCGAAGCGCGCATGACCATCTGCAACATGGCCGTCGAGGCAGGCGCACGTGGCGCCTTCATGGCCCCGGACGAGAAAGTCTTCGCCTACCTCAAGGACAAGCCCCGCGCGCCGAAAGGCGAGTTATGGAAGCGCGCAGCTGCCAGTTGGAAACGGTTGCACAGCGACGCGGATGCCGTGTTCGACCGCGAAATCCGGCTCGACGCCCGCGACCTGCAACCGATGGTCACCTGGGGCACCAGCCCGGATCAGGCAGCAGCGATCGACGCCAGCGTGCCGGACCCGGAAGCCATTGCCGACCCGATCCTGCGTCAGGACATGCGCCGCGCCCTGACCTACATGGGCCTGGAGGCCGGCATGCCGCTGCAAGATATCGTCATCAGTCACGCTTTCATCGGTTCCTGCACCAATGCCCGGATCGAAGACCTGCGCGACGCCGCCAGCGTGGTGCGTGGCAAACGGGTGGCCGGCCATGTGCGCGCGATGATCGTCCCTGGCTCCACTGCCGTGCGCGATCAGGCCGAAGCCGAAGGCCTGGCGTCGATCTTCCGCGATGCCGGATTCGAGTGGCGCCAATCGGGCTGTTCGATGTGCCTGGCGATGAACGACGATGTACTGGCCCCCGGCGACCGTTGCGCGTCGAGTACCAACCGCAATTTCGAAGGCCGTCAGGGCGCTGGCGCGCGTACTCATCTGATGAGCCCGGCGATGGTCGCCGCGGCCGCCATTACCGGACACCTGACCGACGTTCGCAGCCTGCAGGGGAGTTTTTGAGATGCAGCCCTTTACTCGCGTTACCGGCAAGGCCGCGCCGATGCTGGCGGCTAATATCGATACCGATGTGATCATGCCCAAGCAGTTTCTTAAAGGTATTGATCGCTCGGGGCTGGATCGCGGCGTGTTCTTTGACCTGCGCTTTGTGCCTTCGGGAGAACCGGACCCGGAATTCATCCTCAACCAACCGGGCTGGCAAGGCGCGAAATTCCTGGTAACCGGGCCCAATTTCGGCTGTGGTTCGAGCCGCGAGCACGCGGTCTGGGGCCTCAAGCAAACAGGCATTCGAGCACTGATCGGCAGCAGCTTCGCGGGGATTTTCCACGACAACTGCCAGCGCAACGGCGTGCTGACCATCGTGCTTCAAGAGGCGCAGGTGCAGGCGTTGGGAAAGGTCATCAGCCAGGCACACAGCGCGCAGATCGAGGTTGATTTACCCGCGCAGCAAATCCGTTTGCAGGATGGTCGGGTCATGCCGTTCGCGATCGATGCGCTGAGCAAGGACGCGCTGTTGTCGGGCCTCGATGCGATTGGCAGCACGTTGCAAAGGCGCGAGCAGATTCTGGCGTTCGAGCAGCGGCATTTGGCGCACAATCCCTGGCTGGCATGATATGCGCGGCGCTGCTTCTGCCGAAGATGCAGGCGCGTGGCTTGCCCGCGATCTGCGCAGCGACAGCAACTCTTGCCCATTCGGCGTCTCTGGATCTCCGCGCCTGCTGATTCGCTGCCGCTCCCAGTCAGAGTGAAGGCAAGCCAGCGCCAGCGGCTTGGGCCAGAAGCGGAGCGGCGTCAGGGTGAAAAACGACCTCATTACGACAACCCCTGAAAATGAGCCTGCAAAAACTCCACGCACGCCCGCAATTTGCCTGAATTGGCCAGCCGCGTCGGATACACCGCCCAGACGTTGGCGCTTTCGGTGTACTGCGGCAGTACTTGCACCAGCCGGCCCTGCTCCAGAAATGGCTTGACGTCCCACAGCGAACGTTGCAACACGCCCCTGCCGTCGAGCCCCCACTGCAACACGATCTCACCGCTGTTGGACGACAAGGGCCCGCTTACCCGCACCGTTTCCTTCACACCGTCACATTCGACATGCCAGACACCAAAGGCATTATCGCGCTCCTTAATCACCAGGCAGTCGTGCTGCTCCAGATCGGCCAACTGCTGCGGGGCGCCGCGTCGGTCCAGGTAAGCCGGGGCCGCGCAGAGAACCCGGCGGTTGCTCACCAGTTGCCGGCCTATGTGCTGGCCAGGAATGTCATCGCCCACGCGGATTTCCAGATCGAAGCCTTCGCTGACGATATCGACCACCCGGTCGAACAGGTCCAGACGCACTTCCAGGTCGGGATACGCCTCGGCCAGCCTAGAGATCGCCGGGGCCACGTGATTGCGCCCGAAGCCGAACGAGCTGCACAGGTGCAGCTTGCCGCGCGGCGCCGAATGGGCGTCGGACAGTTCGTCATGCAGCCGCTGAAAGTCTTGCAGAATGCGCACCGCCCAGCGCTGCACCCGCTCCCCGTCTTCGGTCAGCGCCACCTTGCGACTGGTGCGGTGCAACAGCCGGGTAGCCAGGGTCGATTCGAGAATCTGGATGCGTTTGCTGACATAGGCCGGCGACAGACCCAGTTCATCCGCAGCTGCAGCGAAACCGGCCTTGCGGATCACGGTGAGAAATACCCGCAGGTCTTCGGGCAGGGGCGCCACTTCTTTTTTTGAGGCCATGCGACTTCTTTTGGGTAGAGGACATAGAGGCGTCGACCCCGGCAGCCGACCACCTTGCTGGCCGCGGCGTCGGCGAAACCGCCATGTCAGCGAGCCGGACAGCTACAGGAGGGTTCAATCAAAGCTCGGGCAAGAATAACACTGCAGATAAAGCCTGCGTTTCAAAACGTAAATGCAAGTATATCTCCAAAAGGTCTAAAAATATGGGATTCAGTTCTTTTACGGAATAAATCCTAACCTCTATAAATAGCCGACTTATTCCAAAAGCCACCGATTCCGCTCGAAGGATTTCTCATGGATGTTTTCTGGTTTCTACCGACACACGGCGACGGCCATTTTCTAGGGACTGCCCAAGGCGCACGCCCAGTGACGCTCAATTACCTGAAGCAGGTGGCCCAGGCTGCCGACGATCTGGGTTATCACGGCGTGCTGATCCCGACCGGGCGTTCCTGCGAAGACTCCTGGGTGATCGCTTCGGCGCTGGTGCCGCTGACCGAGCGCCTGCGCTACCTGGTGGCCATTCGGCCAGGCATCATTTCCCCGACCGTTTCGGCGCGCATGGCGGCCACGCTGGATCGCCTGTCCGGCGGGCGTCTGCTAATCAACGTCGTCACCGGTGGCGACCCTGATGAAAACCGTGGCGATGGCAGCTTCCTAAGCCACAGCGAGCGCTATGAAGTCACCGATGAATTCCTCAAGATCTGGCGCCGCGTGCTGCAGGGCGAGGCCGTGGACTTCGAAGGCAAGCACTTGAAAGTGCAAAACGCCAAGGCCCTGTACCCGCCCATCCAGAAGCCCTACCCACCGCTGTATTTCGGCGGGTCTTCCGAGGCCGCCCACGAACTGGCGGCCGAGCAGGTCGATGTGTACCTGACCTGGGGCGAACCGCCCGCTGCTGTCGCCCAGAAGCTGGCTGACATTCGCGAACGCGCCGCGCGCAATGGTCGCACCGTCAAGTTCGGGATTCGCTTGCATGTGATCGTGCGTGAGACCAGCGAGGAGGCCTGGAAAGCCGCCGACAAGCTGATTGAGCACATCAGCGACGATACCATCGCCGCCGCGCAGAAATCCTTCTCGCGCTTTGACTCCGAAGGCCAACGGCGCATGGCCGCGTTGCATGACGGGCGCCGCGACAACCTGCAAATCGCTCCCAACCTGTGGGCCGGCGTCGGCCTGGTACGCGGCGGCGCAGGTACGGCGCTGGTCGGTAACCCGCAGGAAGTTGCCGCGCGGATCAAGGAATACGCCGACCTGGGCATCGAGAGCTTCATCTTCTCCGGCTACCCGCATCTGGAAGAAGCCTACCGCTTCGCCGAGCTGGTATTCCCGCTGCTGCCTGAGCCGTATCGCAGCCTGGCCGGGCGCGGCATCACCAACCTGACCGGTCCGTTCGGCGAAATGATCGCCAACGATTTGCCGCCGCAGAAGTAAGGTTTCATCGCGCTTGCGTCCCCACAAAAACTGATCGTTTCCGCGCCCTGCCGGGGAGCGATCAGTCAAGGAGCCCCTACATGACCGCCAGCGTCCCGTTTCAACCACAAGTGATCCCCATGCAGCTACTCACGTTACCGCCCTCACCGGCCCTGGCTACCTCGATTCGCGCCACCGCTCAAGTGTTCGAAGACCCCAAATCCCAAGCCCTGCTGGCCCACGTGCAACAGGTCGCACCCAGCGACGCCAGCGTGCTGATCATCGGCGAAACCGGCACCGGCAAGGAGTTGGTCGCACGTCATATCCATAACCTGAGCGGTCGTCGGCATCAGCCCTTCGTGGCGGTCAACTGCGGCGCCTTTTCGGAGTCGCTGGTGGAGGCCGAGCTGTTCGGTCACGAGAAAGGCGCCTTTACCGGTGCTCTGACCGCCAAGGCCGGCTGGTTCGAGGAAGCCAACGGCGGCACACTGTTCCTCGACGAGATCGGCGATCTGCCGATCGCCATCCAGGTCAAACTGCTGCGCGTGTTGCAAGAGCGTGAAGTGGTGCGCCTGGGTTCGCGCAAAAGCACGCCGATCAACGTGCGCGTGCTGGCGGCCACCAACGTGCAACTGGAACGCGCGATCAACGCGGGGCATTTCCGTGAAGACCTGTTCTATCGCCTGAACGTGGTCAACCTGGAGCTGAGCACCCTGCGCGAGCGGCCCGGCGACATCATGCCGCTGACCCGGCATTTCATCGGCGTCTACAGCCAGCGCCTGGGCTGTGGTCCGATCCAGATCAGCAGCGATGCCGAACACAAGCTGCGCGCCTACAGCTGGCCGGGCAACATTCGCGAGCTGGAAAACGTCATCCATCACACCCTGCTGATTTGCCGCAACGGGGTGATTCAGGCCAGCGACCTGCGCCTGTCGAACCTGCGCCTGGAGCGCCAGGAAGAGTCCTCGGCGCTGGTCGACGACTCCACCGACGCCCTGCTCGCCCGGGCCTTTCAGAAACTGTTCGAGGAACAGGCCGGCGCCCTGCATGAAAAAGTCGAAGACGCCCTGTTGCGGGCGGCGTATCGCTTCAGCCACTACAACCAGGTGCATACCGCACAGCTGCTGGGCCTGAGTCGCAACGTGATTCGCGCACGGCTGATCAAAATCGGTGAGCTGGCCGTAAACAAACGACGTCCAGGCGAGCAACTGCAGGGCGACCGGATGATGCAGTTGTCGGTTTGACTCCGAAGACCCGCTGCCTGACCTGACACCTTCGCTGCCGTCGTACCGACAGCGGCTCCCCTAGAGGCTGCGCCAGCCTGAGCCAGTGCAACGGCAATGAATCTGCGGGAGCCGCTGGAGCTGTGCGACAGTAGCGAATGCATTCGTCGTCCGTGAAACTACCGCGGGCCGACCGTTTCCCCCACCAGTTCGTAGCCATTGAACGTCAGCGCCGTGGCGCGGTGGGCGCGGATCATCTCCCACAAATCCCCCTCGCCCTGCTCGGCATTAGTGAAGGCCTTCTCACAGTCCGTTCTGGATCGCCACAACACATGGCTGAGCACCCGAGTGTGATCCTCGCTCAACTGCACGCTGGCGCGGATGAAGCCTGGGTAGGTGCGGATGAAGCGCTCCATGCGCTCGTTCAGGGCCGCTACCAGACCCGCTTGATAGCGCGCATCCAGCACGAATTCGATGAACTGGCTAAAGGGAAGGTTTGAGTCTTGTGAAGTCATGAACGCTCTCCGCTGGTGACTGATGTCGCTGGGCTGGGTGCTGCCTGGCCCATTCATGCAAGTTACGATTCTCGTGCCGCATGGCCTGTTGCGAACCGACGCTGCGCAGGGTAAAACCTCCACTTAACTAGAGGTCAAGCGCCTTTTGCCCATTTATCGGCTTGCCAAGGAATTGCAATGCGCACCATCGAGTCCCCCCACTTGGCCCGGGAATTGACCGTAGGCCAACTGTCGGCGCGCAGCGGCGTGGCGATTACCGCGCTGCGCTTCTACGAAGCCCGCGGACTGATCACTAGCCAGCGCAACGCGGGCAACCAGCGCCGCTACCCGCGCGATGTGCTGCGCCGAGTGGCACTGATCAAGACTGCGCAACGCCTGGGCATTGCGCTGGCCACCATCCAGACAGCACTGCAAACGCTGCCCCAGGATCGCCCCCCCAGCCTCGAAGACTGGGCGCGGCTGTCGGAACGCTGGAAAGCTGACCTCGACGCTCGCATCAATGGGCTGACAGCCCTGCGCGACCAGCTCAACGGCTGCATCGGCTGCGGTTGCCTGTCCATGCAGGCCTGCCCGCTGCGCAATTGGGGCGACAATCTTGGGGCAGAAGGCGCAGGACCTCGGTTGCTGGATCAAGCTTGAAAGTTTTGCGGGCCTCCAGAATGCCCGCGAACGGTCGGCGAGCGACAAATGCGTTTACTGCATGGCCAGTTCAACGGGTGGGTCGCCTGGAGCAGCGAGTGGGTCACGGCCATGGCTGCAACTACAACCGGCGCCTCTGCCTTCGCGGGCCGGCATGCGGCGCGGCTACAGCGCGACCAACCGCGCCGCCAACGCCTTGGCCTGCAACGCCACATCGGTCACAGCGGTGCTTTCCCACCACAGACCGCGCAACGGTGGGCCCAGGGCAAACAGGCGGTCGCAGACCTGCCCCTTGGCGTCCAGCACCGCGCCTCCGGGGTCCGCCGCGATGCCCAGCGCCAATGGCCCTGGCTGAATCAGACCGCGTGCCAGCAACTGTTTGGGCAAGGCGCGATCAACCCGACGCCAGTCGTATTGAATGCCTGTGGAGTTGATCAAGGCCTCACCGCTCACCTCGATCGGCTGGTTTTCGCCGCGATAGCGAAGGCTGATTCGCACCTGCCCTGCCTCGCGATTGCCTACCGCCTGCAACGAGGCGGCGTGCACGTTCAGACGTCCCTCGTGCTGCAGCCGGTCCAGCAATTGCGCGCTGAGCGGTGGTGAACGGTGGTGATGGCTTTCCCACCAGGGCCTTAAATGGCGTATGAACTGGCGACGTTGACGATCGGTGGCCTGACTCCAAAGCCGCGGGATATGTGCCCGCACCGTGTCCAGAGGCGACTGCCAGTCGATGCCTTGGGAGTTCGCCTGTTCGCATTGCTCACGTAGCGCACGCACCAGTTGACGGGGGCTGCGTATGCCGTGATCAGCGGCCAGAAAATCAGGCCAGCCCGGCGGCTGGCGGCGCACGTGAGGCAGCAGACCATGGCGGGAGAACACATCGATGGGGCCGCGATGCCCGGCCTGTTCCAGTGAGACCAGGGCGTCGACCATGGTCAGGCCGGAGCCGATGATCAGCACACGCCCCTGGGGATCGAGCTGACGCATCGCCTCGACATCCCACGGGTCCACCGCTGCGGCGTTCAGCGTGTCGGTTTTCCCGTCAGGGTGCCGCTGCGGCGTGCGTGCGGCAGCGAACATTCCGGTGGCCAGCACACCGAAACGTCCGCTCAGCTGCGTCTTATCGGTCAGCGTGAGGTGTATGCCAGAAGCGTCGGATTGCAGATCGATGACCTCACCGCGCACATGCTCAACGCTCGATCCCTGGTGCGCGCCCACTGCCCGGGCCTCGGCCAGACGTTGCTGAACGTACAACCCGAAAATTCCACGAGGTGGAAACAACTCAGCCACCGGCACATGCTGCACGTCCGATTCGGGCCAGCCGCCTGCGGCGATGAAATCGCTCAGCCAGCAGGTCAGGTCATCGGGGTCGTCGGGATCGACACTCATGCGCGCAGCGTTGCCGTTGAGGGTGTGACCCAATTCGGTGGCGCTGTAGGCCTCGCCGCGACCCAGTTCGCTGCGCGATTCGACGATCAGGACGCGCCGCTGCCCCGGGAGCCGCAACAGCTGCACCGCGAGCATCGTACCGCTAAGGCCGCCACCGACGATCAGGATGTCAGCGTCGGATTGAGGGGTGTCTGGGGTCATTGTGGTTCGCCTTGTCTTCGCCGCGATAGCGCATGCCCAACTATGGCGGGCAGGCGGATGGATTCAAACACGACCCCGGGAGGTGCGTTTCGGTATGAAGGATGCAAGGCGCGCAGCGTGCCGGGATAGAAGCGTTTTGCTGGGCGAAAAGTGGGCAAAGTGCTGATGAGGTGTTGCCGGGGAAACAGACTGGACCACGATACAGCGCTTGACGTGCGGCGACATGAAAGGCGCTACTGCCTGGCCTGTTTACAAGACAACGCTCCTGACAAAGCGCAGCCTGGCTGACTCTTCGTTGCGGTAGGCATATGGCCGGTTGCTTGAGAACATCAAGAACGCCCCAGCCTCAACCTCGTGGGTGTGCCGGCAACCACCACGGTCAAGCGGCCTTCGATCACATACACCTGCTCGTTCCAGCCATCGGGGTCAGCCTCTGAAGCGCAGGCTTCGCCCGGTTGCAGCGCGAGGGTCCATCGTTCTACACCGCTGCGCGCAGCGGCTTTGGCCAGCAATACCGCCTGGCTGCCCCGCAGCGAGCCTGCCCAGGCAACCTCGTTGATACGACTAGGATTTCGCTCGTCCGGTGCCTGGATCAAGTCGCTGAAGGCTACGCCCAACGCCTCGGCCTCGCGATCGGGCGTAGCCAGGCTGACGTTTCTCTCCCCCGCCTCGATCGCCACCAGCATGCGCCGGCTGACCCCGGACTGTTGCGCCAGACGGGTCTGGCTCAGGTCTGCGGCATGCCGCAAACGCCGTACATTGAGGCTGACGTGTTGCAATACCGATGCGCGTTGCGGATGTTCGTTGTGCCCTGGATCACTTCCCCTTGGCATCCTGCGCGATATAGTGCTCGGCCTTTGGCTATCACACATCAGGCTTCTGCCCGGATTTCTGCTCCCTGACACCCGAATGCTCTACTCCCTGACTCCAGATACACCGAGTCGCCCGGATTTGCTGCCGGTGCCCGGCAGATCGCTGGCAAGCCAGCTCCTACGGCCTTCGGCCAGAATCAAGAGCAAAATCCGCTGCAATCTGCTTCTGCTCCTACGGCCTTCGGCCAGAATCAAGAGCAAAATCCGCTGCAATCTGCTTCTGCTTCTACGGTCTCGGCCAGAATCAAGAGCTATAAAATCGTCGCAATCTGCTTCTGCTTCTACGGTCTCGGCCAGAATCAAGAGCTATAAAATCGCTGCAATCTGCTTCTGCCCAGAGGGCGTAGGAGTTCAGCTT
>NZ_DIHC01000049.1:0-350 GCF_002419965.1 Pseudomonas sp. UBA5706 | reverse complement strand
CCGGCAGTAAACCAAGCTCACTCGCAGTATCAGAACGCAGTAAAACCAAGCCACCTCGCAGTACCAGAACACATCCGCAAACCGACTTTCGTGCCCTGCGCCCTTCTCACCGCACCATCAGCCCTGCTCCCTGACTCCAGATACACCGAGTCGCCCGGATTTGCTGCCGGTGCCCGGCAGATCGCTGGCAAGCCGGCTCCTACGGCCTTCGGCCAGAATCAAGCAAAATCCGCTACAACCTGCTTCTGCTCCTACGGCCTTCGGCCAGAATCAAAAGCAAAATCCGCCGCAATCTGCTTCTGCCCGGAGGGCGTAGGAGTCCAGCTTGTTGACGATCTGCCGGGAACCGG